>NZ_JARXLA010000001.1 GCF_029872155.1 Hyphomicrobium sp. D-2
ACGTTCCAGACGGCTTTGCCTTTCTGGAGGTGCACGCAACGCGCGTGTCGCGCCGGGCGATGAAGTTTACAATACGTCCGCGGAGACGGACCTCGCTGCTGGCGAAGGGCACGTGTAAGTGGGGCGACGGCCAGTCGCTGGAGCTGGTTGCTGCTTGATTCGACAGCCTTGCCGGCGAAGTTGTTGATGAACCGCAGCTGGGCCTCAACTACGGGCAGCGCAATCTCAGCCGCACAAAGGTCGATACCTACACCGCACGCTACCGTTACGCGCCGTCGGACAACCGGCTGCTGAACGTGAAAGCCAACCTGTGGTATGCGGACCTTGAGCACACGCGGGATATCGGCTGGACCTACGTGGGCCGCAACCACAGCATGGAAACAACCGGCGCAGACATTTCCAACCGCTCCGTTATCACAACCGCTGTCGGCGAGTTGACTGTGGATGCCGGCGGCGAATACCGGCAAGAGGTGGCGTTCGCAACCGAAACCAATGAACGCTGGCGCGAAAGCCGTGGTCCGAACGGCGTCCGCAATCTAGCAAGCGCCTATGGCAAGACAACGCTTGAGCCGACAAACTGGCTGGAGCTTTCGGCCGGGGCGCGGTTTGACCATTACTCGGCCGAAGGCAAGCGCATTGCCGCTAATCACCCGGATAAAGAACAGGAGCGGTTCAGCCCGAACGCGGGTCTGATCGTGAAGCCATTCGACGGCTTGCAGCTCTATGCGCAATACACCGAAGGCTTCCGTGCCCCAAGTTTGCGCGAACTCTATTGGGATTTTCGGACGGCGTTGCTGCGTGTAAATCCGAACATCAGGGGCGAGGTGTCAAAGAACACGGAGTTCGGCGCCAATGTGCTGCGCGATAATGTTCTGATGGATGGCGATAAGGCGCGTTTTAAGGCGAGCTATTTCCGCAACCAGTACGATGATTTCATTCTCTATGCGCTGGTGCCGGGCGGCGGTGTATTCTCCGGCCCGTATGAGTTTACCAACATTGATCGCGCCAACTATCACGGCCTGGAGCTGTCGGGTTCGTATGACGCCGGTGTGTTTTTCGCTGAGGGTGCTTTCACGAAATATCTGAAGGCAGAGTATTGCACCGGAGCAACCGGGTGCCGGATGCCCAACTTCGGTGAAGTCATTTCCAACGTAACACCGCCAACTTATGTGCCGCCGGAGTGGAGCGGCAGCGTCACGGCGGGTGTGCGATTGTTCGACCAGTCGCTGACGTTGGGCACACGCGTGATCTTCTCATCGACCCGCATCGGCACCGACTGGCCGACGACGAGACCCGGCTTGATCGGCTTCCAGAACACCTGGCCGGACTTTGTGGTGTTCGATCTGTTCGGAAGCTATCAGCTCAGCGAGAAGACGATGCTGAATTTCAGCGTCGAGAACGCCACCGACCAGTATTATTACGGCCCGCTGTCGACCACCGCCATGCCATCGCCCGGCCGGACGGCGCGCATCGGGTTCACGCATACGTTCGGAGAGTAGGCCGGTTGCGATCGGACCGCATGTACCGAAGATAAAGTGAAAGCGCAGTCGCTTTTCGGAGTGGCTGCGTTTTGCTGTGTGCGGTGTGGTGATGCGAGTGGTAACGCTGAGCCGTTACATCGCCGCAACGTTGGATGGGTGGCGCGCCGTGAAACCTAGGCGGCGGCGCGTCGGTCTGAGAGTTTCTGCGCGAGAAGCGCTAACAGGTCCGTTTGAGTAATAAGGCCACGCACGCGGCGATCATTACCAACGATGACGACGGCATGCGTGCGGCCGTTGGTGAGCGGTGCGAGCAGCGCGAGCGCGGGATCGTGCTCGGATGCGGTGACAGCCTCGGAAAGAACAGCGCTGACCTTGTCGTCGCCGGGTGTCAGTTCGCGCAGGCCAACGGTGCCCAGCAGCTGACCGTCGCGATCTGTGACCGGAAGCGTGCGCAGGTTATGCTTGAGCAGCAGTGCGCGCGCTATCGCCGGGGCGCAATCGGCGTCTACCGATATGACATCGCGGGACATGATATCGCCACACCGCGTTTCGGCATTGGTGCGGACAAGCGCTTCGTGCTCCACCTGCCGCAGCAGCCGCTCAAGATCGGCAGGATCGATGTCGAATGTTTCATCGAGCAACGCCAGCGCGGCGTCGATGTCGGCGCTCTGGATGCCGACGCGGGCGGGTGCGGGCAGATCCTTCGTGCCGTGGCTTGCCTGCGCGGCGGGCGTTGCGACGTGCGGATATTTACGGCGCGTCATCGCATGAAACCCGATGCCGATGGCAACGAGAAGAAATGAGTTGAGGCCGACGGGCAGAAAGGGAAACAGGTAGTCTGAATGCGCAATTGCGGCGGTGAGGGCAGTGGCGCCACCGGGCGGATGCAGACAGCGCGTGAATGACATCAGCAGGATTGCCGCGGAAACCGCAACCGCCGGGGCAATAATCGCGTGGTCGATGAGATTGGCGCATGCGATGCCGATTATGGCGGAGATGACGTTGCCGCCGATGATCGGCCAGGGCTGCGCAAGCGGACTGGATGGCACAGCGAACAGCAGTACGGCCGAAGCGCCAATCGGCGCAACGATGAGCGGCAAGTAAATGCTGTCGCCGTAAAGCGCCTGGCAGATAAATCCGGTGAGCAGGATGCCGACCAGTGCGCCGACACACGCGAGCAATCGTTCACGCAAGGTGGCGCCGGCAAGGATGGGCACGAACAGTGAGCTACGGATGCGCTTTTGCAGTCGCGACACGGTGGAGCGGAATTTTCGCAGCATCGGGGTCCGAGGTATGCGGAGAGGTGGATGGGTGAAGAGAAAAACGGAAAGCAGCGCCCTTGTGTGGACGCTGCTTCTTCCGGTCAGCTAAGCTAGTTGCGAACGCTGCAAGGTGCGGCGTTCGCAAGTTCTGTCTGCTCAAGTCAGGCCGCTAGAACTTCATCGGCGGGGCCGAAAAACTCATAGTGAATGCGGCTGGCCGGTACGCCCGCTGCGGCAAGCGTAGAGACCGTTGCGTGCAGGAACGGGCGCGGGCCACAGATGAAGTAGTCAGCGACATCGACGGGCGTATTCGTCAGCAGCCATTCGTCAGTGACTCGGCCGACCTGCTCGTAGTGATGTCCCTGCACTTCGTCGGTCAGCGGTTCTTCGTGGAAAGCGGTGATTGATACAGCCGTCCCGTTGCTGGCGAGTTTGCGTACGTGATCGCGCATGGCATGCGTGGCGCGGTTCTGCGTGCCGTGGATATAGTGCACCGGCACGGCGCTGCCGCGCTCGACGAGAGTTTCCAGCATCGACACCATCGGCGTGAGGCCGACGCCGCCGGACAGCAGAACAACCGGGCGCTCAACGTTCTCTGGCAGGAAGAATTCGCCAGCTGGTGCCGACACCTTGAGGATGGTGCCCGGCTTGGCGTTATCGTGCAGCCATCCCGACGCGAGGCCCTGTGGTTCACGCTTCACGGAGATGCGATAGACGGCGCTGTTGGGGGCGTTGGAGATAGAATAGTTGCGCTTCAGCGGCGGATGACCGGGCACGTCGAGCCAGAATGTCAGGTATTGGCCCGGTTTGTGCCTGATGATGCTGCCGCCGTCGGCTGGGCGCAGCACGAACGAGCGGATGAGCTGGCTTTCTTCGATTATTTCTTCGACGCGGAAGTCGCGCCAGCCGTTCCAGCCGCCATCGGCGGATTTCTGCTCGGTGTAGATGTTGCGTTCGCGTTCGATCAGGATGTTGGCGAGAAACCAGTAGGCTTCACCCCATGCGGCGAGTATCTCGTCCGTTGCGGCATCGCCGAGCACGGCCTTGATGGCGCCCAACAGTGCATCGGCGACGTGCGGATAGTGCTCCGGTAGGATCTGCAGGCCAACGTGCTTCTGGGCGATGCGCTCAACCGCAGGGCCGAGCACCGCGAGATTGTCGATGTTGCTGGCATAGGCAAGTATGGCGCCGGTCAGCGCGCGGGGCTGGGCGCCGACTCCATCGTGATGCGATTGATTGAAAAGATCGCGGATTTCCGGATTGCGAAACATGCGCGAATACATTTCGCGGACAATGTCCAGTCCGTGGGCCTCAAGTGCGGGGACGGTGGCTTTAACAAGCGCAATCGTGCTCGTGCTGACTGTCTTAGACATCAACATGCTCCTGACGATGTTTTTTGAAATGGATTAGTGGGCGTCGCTAACAGGCACGCGGTCGTAGAAGTCGATCTGCATTTGCATCGGCCCAAGCGGGGTCACGAAATGCTTCTGTTCTGGCTGAACCAGGCCGGGATGCTCGGGATCAAGCACCGCCTCTATGCCATCGTCGGGATATGCAATCTGCAGCCGCCCGGAATGGATTCTGATCACGCCCCAGACGCCTGCCTTGGTCGAATGCTCCTGTCGCAGAGCACGGGGCAGTGTCGTCTGGTCGAAAATCGGCGTTGATCGGTAGGGGCGGATTGATTGGTCCATGACAGATGCTCCCCAGCAGCTTTTTTTGTCTTGGCCTATAACATGCATTTTTTATGCATCTTATACATGCGACAAATATGTATTGTTCGCGCATGAATTAACGGCGATCCTTGATGGGCAGCCGGCGCTCGCTTGTGGATGCGTCGGTGTGGCGGCATGTTGGAAGCGCATTTGGGCTTGCACACTGGCGAACAAGCGGCGAACAAAATCAGATGAGGTTGACCACTCACACCGATTACGCACTGCGCGTGCTGATGTATCTCGGCGCCCGTCCCGACGAGCGGGCGACGATTGAGGAGATCGCGCGCGTCTATGGCATTTCGCAGAACCATCTGATGAAGGTGGTCAACAATCTGGCGCGCCATGGCTGGGTCGAGGCGCAGCGCGGACGTGGCGGCGGGTTGAAGCTGGCGCGCGATGCAAGTCAGATCACCGTGGGCGCCGTGATCCGCACCACCGAGGAAGATTTCGATCAGGTCGAATGCTTTCGCGCGACCAATTCCTGTCCGATTATGGGCCCGTGTCTGCTCAAGCGTTCGCTGGCTGATGCGATGGACGCTTATCTCGCGGTGCTCGATGGCGTGACGCTGGCCAGTCTGGTGCGCCAGCCACGGCAATTGCTGGCCGCGCTGGCGGTTTAAGCGCAATCGGAAGGCATTGATCGTCGATGGTTGCGCTTGCTGCGGGCCAGCTGAGACAGTTCATGCGCGACCACGTGCGCGGGCGCGATCGTCTGCGGCACTGAGCTATAAACGGCCGCAGGAATAACAGCCGGGTGCCGGAGAACTACGCGCAATGTCTTCATATATGCCGCCGACGGATGATGTCGGCTTCCTGTTGAAAAACGTGTTTGGGTTTGACGCGCAGATTGCAGCGCTCCCCGGCCACGAGGAACTGACGGCGGACTTTGCGGTCGCGGTGCTGGAGGAGGCTGGCCGCTTCTGTCGCGAAGTGCTGGAGCCGCTCAATCGTCCGGGCGATGAGGAAGGCGCGCGTATCGTCGACGGTGCCGTTGTGACGCCGAAGGGCGTGAAGGAGGCTTATCGCGCGTTCGTTGACGCGGGATGGCCGGGGCTTTCCGGCGACGTTGCCTTCGGCGGTCAGGGGCTGCCCCGCGTGGTACAGATCCTGCTCGATGAAATGCTGTCGGCGACCAACATGTCGTTCGGTCTGTTTCCGGGATTGACGCGCGGCGCCGTGGAAGCCGTCGCGCATCATGCCAGCGATGAGCTGAAGGCGATCTGGTTGCCGAAGATGGTTGCGGGGGAGTGGACCGGCGCCATGGCGTTGACTGAAGCATCGGCGGGAACGGATCTCGGTCTGCTGTCAACGCGCGCTGAACCCGTCGGCGACGGTAGTTATCGCATCACTGGCACAAAGATTTTCATATCGTCAGGCGATCATGATTTCGGCGGCAACATCGTGCATCTGGTGTTGGCGCGGCTGCCCGATGCGCCGAAGGGTGTCAAAGGCATCAGCCTGTTTCTGGCGCCGAAGTTTCTGCTGAACGACGATGGCAGCTTGGGTGAACGCAACGCGATGTCGGTGGGTTCGCTGGAGCACAAGATGGGCATCCACGCCCAGCCAACATGCGTGATGAATTACGACGGGGCCATCGGCTGGCTGGTGGGTGAGCCGGGCCGTGGTCTCAACGCCATGTTCACGATGATGAATGCCGAGCGGCTGTTCGTTGGCATTCAGGGGCTCGGCATTGCTGAAGCTGCAACGCAGAAGGCTGTGGCTTACGCGCGTGAGCGTTTGCAGGGCCGCTCGCTGGATGGCGCGCGCGGGCCGGTGCCGATCATCGAGCACGCCGATGTGCGCCGCATGCTGATGACCGGCCGCGCGTTGGCCGATGGATGTCGCGCGCTGGCGATCTGGACGGCATTGCAGATGGACATCGCTGCAGGCCATCCGGATGCTGCAACGCGCGCTGAAGCCGATGGCATGGTTGCGCTGCTGACGCCGGTTATCAAGGCGGCATTCACCGACTTCGGCTTCGACGTGGCGGTGTTGTCGCAACAGGTGTTCGGCGGCCACGGCTATATCCGCGAGTGGGGCATGGAGCAGTTTGTGCGCGATGCACGGATCACGCAGATCTACGAAGGCACCAACGGCGTGCAGGCGATGGACCTTGCGGGCCGCAAGCTGAGCCTGGAAGGTGGCGCGTTGCCGAAGCGGTTCTTTGCGCTGGTGCGCCGGGATGTCGAGGCGGCAGCAGAAACCCATGCGGCGCCGGGCGTAAAGGACGTTGCTACAGAAGTTCTTGCGGCGCTGGCTCGGCTCGAAAGCACAACGGCGGTGCTGCAGGCTGCATCGCAAAGCGATGCGGCAGCGGTGGGTGCTGCGGCTACCGACTACCTGAAGTTGTTCGCTCTGACGGCGATCGGCTGGATGTGGGTGCGGATGGCTGCTGCGGCGAGCGCGGGCGATAGGCTGTTGGAGCGACGCAAGCTTGTGGTCGCGAGGTTCTATTGCGAGCGTTTGTTACCGCAAACCCAAGGCCTTGCAGCTGCGATTGCGTCAGGCAGCAATTCCACCATGGCGCTGCCGGACGATCTTTTCTGATTCATTCCTGGCGCACAAATCACGTGCGTGCGGTTCAGAAACAAAAACGGAGCGCCCGCCTTGATGGCTTGAGCTCCGTTTTTCATTGCGAGCCGGCGCGGATCGGTCAGCTGCGCTGATCCATCGGCACGAAATTGCGCTCTGCCGGGCCGAGGTAAAGCTGACGCGGACGGCCGATGCGCTGCTCGGGATCTTCGATCATCTCATTCCACTGCGCGACCCAGCCGACGGTGCGCGCTATAGCGAACAGAACCGTGAACATCGACATCGGGAAGCCGAGCGCGCGCAGCGTGATACCGGAATAGAAGTCGATATTTGGATAGAGCTTCTTGTCGATGAAATACTCGTCCTGCAGCGCAATGCGCTCCAGCTCCATCGCAACTTCCAGCACCGGGTCGTGCTTGATGCCAAGCGCGTTGAGCACCTCGTGGCAGGTCTTCTGCATCACCTTGGCGCGCGGGTCGTAGTTTTTATAAACGCGATGACCGAAGCCCATCAGGCGGAAGCCGGACGATTTGTCCTTGGCCTTCTTGATGTACTCCGGGATGCGATCAACCGAGCCGATTTCCATCAGCATGTTGAGCGCTGCTTCATTGGCGCCACCGTGCGCCGGGCCCCACAGGCAGGCGATGCCGGAGGCAATGCAGGCGAACGGATTTGCGCCGGAAGAACCGGCAAGACGCACGGTTGAAGTCGAGGCGTTCTGTTCGTGGTCTGCGTGCAGAATGAAGATGCGATCCAGCGCGCGGGTAAGGATCGGGTCGATCTTGTAGGGCTCGCATGGAATGGCGAAGCACATCTGCATGAAGTTTGCCGCGAAATCGAGATCGTTGCGCGGATAGATGAACGGATGGCCGATCGAATACTTGTAGGCCATGGCGGCGATCGTCGGCATCTTGGCGATCATGCGATTGGACGCCATTGCGCGCTGCGCCGGATCATTGATGTCGGTCGAGTCGTGATAGAATGCTGACAGCGCGCCAACGGTGCCAACCATCACGGCCATCGGGTGCGCATCGCGCCGGAAACCGGTGAAGAACCGCGTCACCTGCTCATGCAGCATGTTGTGGCGGTTGATTGTGCCGCGGAATTCATCGAGCTGGCCCGTGGTCGGCAGTTCGCCGTTCAGCAGCAGGTAGCACACCTCAAGAAAGGTTGAGCGCTCGGCAAGCTGGTCGATCGGATAGCCGCGATAGAGCAGCACGCCTTCATCGCCATCAATGTAGGTGATGCGCGACGTGCAATTGGCCGTGGACGTGAAGCCGGGATCGTAGGTGAAGCAACCGGTGTCGCGATAGAGCTTGCCAACTTCGATAACCTCAGGACCGAGCGTGCCGCTGCGAACGGGCATACGGCTGAGCTTGCGTTCCAGCGTAAGCTCGGCGGCGGGCTCGCAGTTCGGCGCTCTTTCGTGCACATTCATGGGTGCATTATCCTTGTAATGGTGGTCCTGAAGTCGTCGGCCACCAGAATATTCACTGGCGACCTGCAGGCATTTGCCGTCGGCGCGCAAGGCAAAAAGGAACACGCGAGCCTTAGACCAAATGACAGCGCTGGTTTATTCGCTACGGTCGGGAATGTCCGGCAGCCGCACGATGGGCATCATCTGATCCCCCCATTGACCGGCACCGTTGTGATAACGCGATGCGCGGATCAGTTCGACCGTGGCACCTGCTTTCACCGCCGCCTCAATCTGCTCGTTCAGGCGATGCAGCGTGTCGGCGAGACGCTTTACCAGAGTGTCGGCGTTTGGCTGCTGGTCAGGCGATTGTGCCCGCTCCTTCGATTGCATTGCATTCGCTGCGGTCATGATAGCTGCGCCCATGCTGAAAAGCCCTTGCCAGATTTGGTTGTTCGCATTATCCGCAACGTATTGCCTGCGCGAAATTCCTGAATTTGTTGATGTTTGCAATGCTTTTGGCGGCAAGCGTCGAATTTTGTGAATCGCGGCGCCCGCGAGCGCCCGTCGGATGCGCCCAATGCGTGGATTGCCGGCCTTTTAGTGCTCAAGCTTTCATGGTACATCAGCATGGCTGCGCAACAGGCTGTAATATATCAATTTAATCAGATTTGATGTCGGAACCATCCGCGGCCATGACGGTTGTGGGGTGTCAGATACACCTCACAGGAGCAACCGCCATGAAATCGGCCTTCGGGAAAATCGCTTTCAGCCTGCTAGCTTTGTCGTTTGGATCGTCAGCATTTGCTGGCGGTGGGACGTTGGGAAAAGATCCGGCGGCCGACCGGCGGGCTGGCGATGGCCGGCACTTCGGCATGCACTCGGCTGCCGATACCAACCGGGATTCAGCGATCACGATTGAGGAATGGGCGGCTTACAAGTCGTCGTCCGGCAAGCGTCTGCCGGAGTTTGCGTCGATCGATACTGATCGCAACGGTTTCATCTCACCGCAGGAAATGGTGCAGGCGAAAAACCAGTTCTCGGACGCATCGGACGATTAACAAATACTGCACCCGGTAAAAATGTTCTTTGCCGGGTGCAGTATTGGTGGCCATCAGAAGCGATAATTCAAACCGGCCTTGAGTGTATGCAGGTCGATCGAATTGGATGCGTTGCGTCCATTCACGATGCTGAAGCTGCCGGGATTGGTTACGCCCTGATAGGTGTAGGGAATACCCGTGCCGGACTTAGCGAGCGGGAATGCGAAGTCGTGGTTGCCAAAGTGGCTGTATGTGTATTCGCTCTTGATCGACCAGTGGTTGTCGATTGCGTATTCAGTGCCTGCGCCGAGTATCCACCCTGAGCGCAGCTCTTTGGTTTCTTCCTGGAATGCGAATGTAGTGGCCGTTCCGTTCGGGCTCCGGTTGTTGCCGCTGGTTGAGCGGAACTGGCTTCGGCGGGCGGTTTCGCTGGCCAGTGCATAGCCGCCGGTGCCGTAGAGCAGCAGGCCATTCTGGAACGCATAGCCGAGACGGCCGCGCAAGCTGGATGTCCAGTCAATCTCATAAAGTGTTGCCGCTTGCAGCACGTTGAGTCCATTCAGGGATGTCTCAGTTGCGCGCGCTTCATGCAGCGTCGCGAGGTTGGAAGTTGAGTAATCAACTTCGAGGCCCACAACGAAGCGATTGCGAAGCTGCCAGTTGAAGCCTGCCTGTACGCCGCCGAAGAAATTATCTCGTAGTGCGAGATTTACAGATTCTGTTATCGATACGGGATCGCTTGTGCCGTCGAGAGCTGTTGTCGTGCCCTTGGTGCGGCCCAGGGACATGCCGCCGTGGATACCCATGTAAAGACCACGCCACTCTCCTGCTTCAGCGAGCGACGGCAGATTGTTTATTGCGGGCAGGGTGACGTCGCTGCCGCCGCCCAGCTCAGCGGTCAATCCCATGCGCACGGTACGGCCCGGCCCCGGCTGGTTCACAAGGCCAAGCGGATCCACGTAGTATTTATCGGTGATGTTCTCAACGGACACACTGGCTTTAAGCTGATCGGTGATCTTGTACTCGGCGAAGGCGTCAACGAGCGTGTAGGGCTTCCATTTAATCTGCGAGATGAAGCTGCTCATGCCGGTCTGCGTGATCTGACCATGGCCAATAGCGCGCGGACCGACGTATGAAACGCGGCCGCCGACTGTCAGGCGATCTTTCAGCAACTTCTGTGCAACCGTGAGGTCGATGGAGTACTTCGGCGGTACGTGGTTGGTAGCGTAATCTGAATATAGCGATTTGCTGTCGCAGGGTTGGCCTTTTGAGCAGTATTCTATGCCCAGATAATAGTTGGCGGCGAGGTCTGCGCTGAAACCGGCGACTTCGTAATGACCCGAAAACTCCAGACCGGAGAATTTCGCGTTATCGAGATTGAGGATGCGCATGCCGAGGCGATTGGGCTCGTATTCGCTCCACTGGCGCGAGATGTAGTTTTCGATGTTCCAGTTGAAGTAGCCAAGCTTGATCATGCCGCGGTCGCGCGCTGTAAACACGCCGTCCTTATGCAGATTGGCTCCGATTTCCCAATTATTGGCGCGCTCGGGACCGAGATCAGGATTGATGATCAGGGTGAAGGCGGAGGAAACCTCCATCAGGCTGGGATAGCGCAGCGAGCTGGAGTAATTGGCATAGAGCTGAACGCCATCAATTGGCTGCAACGTGACACCGATTGAGGGGCTGAAGCCGCTATCTTCCCGGCGCGGATCTTTATTCAGATACTCCACCGCGTTGGCCCACGTCTTGCGGTCGAGCATGCTATATTCGGAGTATCGCAGGCCGGCATTCACCGTCATCCAATCCCACGGTGTGTATGCCGCCTTGGCGAATGCACTGGCCTCGTCGCGCTTGGCGTCACGCACATTGAGCCAGCCTTCGATGATGTCGGCGTACGCACGCGGTCGCGTGTCCTCAGTGAGCCATGACAGGCCATAGCTGAGACTGAGGGCGCCGAGTTGGTCGCTATCGAATGTGGATGTGTTGCTGACGTCGCCGCCGTACATGATCGTGTCGGCGCCGGTGCGATAGCCGACAGGCAATCCGAGTGTCGGCGGCTGTGTGCCGTAAGCGTTACGCGGCGGATTGCGCTGTTCGAGATCAGACAGCCAAACGTTGGCTTTCAGCTCGAACAGTTTGGAGTCGACTGGTTTCCAACGGTAGCGCAGCGTTCCGGTGTCGAGGCTTGTTCCTGCGGTTTGGCTTTGCTGTGTTGACTGTGTGAGCTTTGAGGTCAACTGCGAGGCCATCCGGTCGCCAGCTTCGCCGCGATATGCAGTGTAGCCCAGTTGCAGCGTGTGCTCGTCGTTCAGGCGGATGGTTGCTTTGCCGAGCCATGATCGCGTTTCAAGCTCGGTGTTGAGCACCTCTTCGCCTGCGCGATAGCTGCTGATGCCGGGGTTGTAGAAGTACTGCGGCCAGTGCTCGCAGATGCCGTTGGTGTTGCAGATGTCGCTTGGGCCGGCGTTGATGGCTTCGGCTGCGGGTCCGTTTTTGCCCGCATGGTAGTTGCCCTGCTTGCGATGCGCATAGCCAACGACGAGATCGACGTTATCGCCTTTCGTGGCAGCAAGGATACTTGCTGCGCCGTTGGTTGGCTGCAATATGCTCGGGCGATCCATGCCATCGGGAGATTCAACGAGCGGCCGGCCCGGTCGACTGGGATAGGCATATCCCGATAGCGCCCCGGCTTCCGGCGATGATGTATTTGTGCCGAAGCTGCCTTTGACACGCATGCCCCATGTTTCACCGGGCTTTACGATGTCGTCGGCATCCACGGTGCGCATCGTCACCGTTCCGGCGATGCCGCGGGATGCGACGTCCGAGCCCTTGTTGATGTCGATGGACGAGATGAAATCAGGATCGACAAACGTGCGATTGGAAGCGCCCTGATACCCCTGATAGATTGATACAGCATTCTCGGCGCCGTCGATGGTGGTGGCGACGCGCCCCATGCCCTGCATGCCGCGGATGTTCACATCGAGACCGCCGCTGTTGCGCGATTCACCCGACATCACGCCCGGTGTGCCACGAAAGATATCCGCTGGGCTGGTGCCGCGAAAACGTTCAATGGTCTGGCTGGAAATGTGCGCTGCTGCGCCGGGCGTCTCATATGGCGTATAAACTGATGTACTAGTGCCCGCGCCACCGCTGACATCGATCGTGTCGAGTGCGATTGCGCCATCGACCGTTGCGCCTTCTGCGCCAGCGCTTTCCTGCACCAGCGTTGCGGTGTTGGCGCCGGTCATGCGCACTGAAATGCCGGTGCCCGACAGTAGCGTGCGCAATGCCTGCTCTGGCGACATCGTGCCCGATACGCCTTGCGCGGTGACGCCGCTGGCGATGCTGGAGGAATAGCCCACCTGCCAGCCGCTGGCCGTAATGAAGGCGCTGAGTGCCGATGATAGCGGCTGCGCCGGAATGGAAAAGCTGCGCGCCTGGGTCTGCCCCGCGCCCTGGGCGAAAGCGGGCTGAAATGGTGCGGCTACGGGTGTCAGCATCGTCGTGCTGAGCAGCACGAAGGTGAAAACGGATCGCGTGACGCGCGCGTCACGGCTGGTGGCGATACGCGCCAACTTACTCAACGCCATTTACTCAATTCCCTCATACGCTGGGGCTGGTTTGCACCGGCCTCAACGCTAAGGACGCAGGACCACCGACGATCTCTTAAAAAAAGTTTTCGGAATCTGCCCGAGCCGTCGCGTCAGCGAAGTCAGCGCAGGATGATGACGCCCGGCAGTGTCGTAACTTTCGCGCCTGCCGCCTCCGCCAGCGAGCGGATGGCGAGCGCGGGATCGTCGAGTTTGTAGCTGCCGCTGACGGCGGTGCCTTGCAGCGCGCTGTTCCACACGACGACGCGGCCGCCGTAGTAGCGCTGAAGCTGCTTCAGCACGTGACCGAAGGGCTGCTGATCGAATGTGATGCGGCCTTCAACCCAGGCGAATGCCGATGCGGTGTCGATGGCGCGCACGGAAGCCATTGTCGCTGGGCCAACGTTTACGGCTTCTCCGGGCGCCAGATCGGTGTGATCGGACGGTTGTGCGAGCCTGCTGACCGCAACCTGGCCGCGGGCGAGGGCGACGTCATCAACGTTGTTTTCAAGGTGAACATCGAACGCGGTGCCGGTGACGCTGACGCGGCTGTAGTTGCCATCGACAACAAATGGGCGTGCTGTGTCGCGCGCGACGTCGAAGAATACCTGGCCTTCAAGCACGTGAACGGCGCGGCTGCTGTCGGTGAAGTTGACGGCAACGGCAGAAGCGGTGTTGAGGATCATGCGCGAGCCGTCGGGCAGGCTGATCGCGCGCTGTTCCCCAGTCGCGGTCATGTAGTCGGCGCGTGCCCACAGCATGATATCGGACGCATGGGTCGCGCCCCACAACAGCAGGATTGCAGTTGCGGCCGTCGTGACGTTGCGGCGTCGCTTGCGCGTTGCGTTGGCGGGCCGGGTAGCTTCGGCGACGTTTTCAGCCGCTTTCAGGAATTCCGGCTCGCCCCACAATGCGGCCACTTCAGCGAAGGCTGCTGCGCGGCGCGGGTCGCTTTCGCTCCAGGCGCGGAAATTGCGGCGGACCGCAGGGTCGTTGGTGGCCGCCTGCAGACGCACAAACCAGTCCAGCGCCTCGTCCCGATACTGCGTTTCATTGCCGGGGCTGGAAGCCTGCGCGTGCGCGTTGCTCTGGTCGTCCTGCGTCACCGCTGCCCCCGGATGCGCCGCGACCATCGCCGCGGCCATGCGTGTATCGCCTTCGTCACGGCAGGAGGTAGCAGCATTCGCATTGGGTGCAAACCGGGCTGGCGCGTTGACGGGCGTATCGCTCAGTCCCTGTCCAGCCGCGCCATGGCGTCCATGCAGTGGGCCATCGCCATCCGCAGTTCATTATAAACCGTGCTGGTGGACACGCCGAGATGATCGGCGATGGCGGCAAAGGTCCAGCCTTCCTTGCGGCTCAGCAGCAGAACGGCGCGCGCTCTTGGCGGCAGCGTCATCAGGGCGGCTTCGAACTTTGCCAGACGCTCGCGGTCGATGACTTCCTTTTCCGGGGTTGGTGCGTCGGACGCGATGTTCCAGATCGCGCGTTCGTCGGTGATCGGGCATTCAACGCGCGAACGGCTGATGGCGCGGCGGCTCTGGTCGACGGCGACGCTCTGTGCGGTCCGATAGAGGTAATGGTTGGGCTGTTCGATCGGCGTTGCCGGCGATGCCGCCAGCAGGCGCAGGAACGTTTCCTGGGTGGCGTCGGCCGCGTCAGCGGCGTTGCGCAGTCTCCGCATGAAAAACGAGCGCAGGCGGCCTTCCTCGCGTCGGTGGAGTTCATAGACTAGCGTGCCAATCATGCGATCCCCGATTACGCGAACCTGTGGGTTGCCCCTCACCGGGGCGCCTGCCATTGCCAGAGGAGTAAAAACGCTGGCTGGCGTTTCACTTCAATCCCAATGATTTAGATCGGGTCCAGACAGGTCTGCGGCCGCCGTTGGATAGTTTACTTGCGTGGTATAGTTTTATGTTTCTATTCCATGGCTTAAGGGCAGGCGTCACCGACAGTGAGTAGCATTTAGCGGCGCACGATTTTGGTCAGGCGTGGCGGCGCTGCAACATTCGGGACGCCCCTCGCACATTCCTACAAAAGGTTTCACCCCCACGGCATGAAGCAGGATCAGCAGTTCGAGATATTTCTGGTTGCGACGCCGGGCCTTGAGGGACCGTTGTGCGCGGAGGCGCGCGCCTGCGGTTTCAAGGCCAAGACCGTGCCGGGTGGCGTTGAGATGAAGGGCGGCTGGCCGGATGTGTGGCGCGCCAATCTTGAGCTGCGCGGCGCGGGCAAGGTCTATGCGCGGATCGACAGCTTCCACGTGAAGAACCTGGGGCAGCTTGAGCGCCGCGCGAAAACGGTGCCGTGGCGGCAAGTGCTGCGCAAGGCGATGCCGTTCCGCGTTGAGGCCACATGCAAGAGCTCGAAGGTGTATCACTCGGGCGCCGCCGAGGAGCGCATCGCGCAGGCGATCACGGAGCAGGTCGACGCTGTTCCTGACGAGAACGCCGACGTTTGCATCAAGGTGCGCATCGAGAACAACATCTGCACGGTAGCGGTCGATACGTCGGGCGAGTTGCTGCACAAGCGCGGACACAAGCAGGCCGTTGCCAAGGCGCCGATGCGTGAAACGATGGCGTCGCTGTTTCTGCGTCAATGCGGTTTCGATGGCACGCAGACCGTGCTGGACCCAATGTGCGGATCGGGCACTTTCGTGATCGAAGCGGCGGAGACGGCGTCGGCTCTGATGCCGGGACGTGCGCGCCGGTTTGCGTTCGAAAAGCTCAAGGGCTTTGATGATGTGGCATGGCGGGCGATGCGCGAAGCACATGTTGCTTCGAAGCCGGCGGTGCGGTTCTACGGCAGCGATATCGATGCAGGCGCCGTCCGCATGAGCCGGGAGAATGCCGAGCGTGCTGGCGTGGCGGACATCACATCATTTCAGGAGATGGACATCGCCGACATCACGCCGCCGGAAGGCGCGGAGCCGGGCATCGTGATCATTAATCCGCCCTACGGTGATCGCATCGGCAACCGAGCCAATCTGAAGCTGCTTTATCGCACCATGGGCGATGCGCTGCTGAAGCGCTTCAGCGGCTGGCGCGTCGGGCTGGTGACCAATGAGGAGCAACTCGCGCAGGCAACCGGCCTGCCGTTTTCGCTGACGGCGGAACCGGTGCTGCATGGTGGCCTGCGCATCGTGCTCTATCGCACCGGCCCGCTGCCGTAGGCGGTGCATTTGGCTGGGGCCAATCGCGAGAATGACCACCGCTTCATGCGCCGGCCGCATCAGATGATGCTGGCGTATCCGGCCGGTTCGTAGTGTCGGCGCGGGCCGTTGATCGTGCCGCTACATGCTCAATATGCTGAAGCATGCTCATCGCCAGCGACTTGCGATCATAGCGGGCGGCGGCGATCGGACCGTTGCGCTGGAACTGACTGATTAATTCGGGCTCGTCCTTGAGCCTGACAATGCTGGCGGCGAGCTGTTGGGCGTTTTCAGGCTCCACCGGCAGGCCGACATTCTCGTTGCGCACGATGTCGGCGGATCTGCCCACGACGCCGTGTAAAACCGGTATGCCCATTGCCATGCATTCAAACAGCTTGGACGGAATGACCGTTGCGAAAAGCTCGGTCTTGCGCAGGTGAATTATGCTTGCGTCCAGCAGCGACCAGTATTTCACCACCTCCGATTTTGGCACTGAATCGACGAAGGTTGCGTTGCGCAGATTCATCTCAGCTGCTCGTGCAACGAGGTGCGCCTTGGTCGCGCCGTTGCCGAGGAATAGCAGGTGGATGTCATCGCGGCCCTGCTCCTGCAATATCTCTGCCGCATCAAGCAACGTTTGCAGCGCGTGGGCCATGCCGTGGGTACCGATATATCCAGCGACAAACTTTCCGGTGAGCCCGTGCGCTTCAGTCAGTTCTGCGTCGCGCTGGCGCGGCTTGAACAGCGATAGGTCCGCGCCGTTTGTGACAACCTGGATTTTCCCGGGGTCAATACCGCGCTCGCTCAGAATGCGTTTAAACGCGTGAGTGACAGAGATGACCGCGGCAGACTTTCGATAGAGAAACAGCTCCAGCTTTTCGAGCCAGTCCAGCACGCGCGACTCTTTCATCGCACCAACGGCGCGGATCGATTCCGGCCAGATGTCACGCAGCTCAAAAATGTACGGCACGCGGCGCAGGCGGCTGACGATGTAACCGGCGCAGGCGGTGAAGAACTGCGGGGAAGTAGCGATGATTATGTCTGGCCGATCGACGCGCAGGCTGGCTGGAGTCGCCGAAGCCATGAAGCTCATGTAGTCGAGCGTGCGTCGCAGAAATCCTTCGTTGGCGGTGATGTAGCTCCACACGCGCACAACCTCGATGCCGTCCATCTCTTCGCGCGCGAACAGCCGATTGCGGTAGCCATCGAATACCTGCCCACGGGGAAAGTTGGGCGCGCAGGTGATGACGGTGACGCGATGACCGGCATTCACCCATTCGCGGCAATGTTCGAATGTGCGGCTTGCAGGAGCGTTGACCTCGGGCGGAAAATTGTCGGTGAGAAACAGAATATGCATCTACTCGATCCAGGAAAAATGAATTTGGCTCTGATGATTGGCGACGTCGGAAATGAGCTTTTGACAAGGGAATGTCTTGCCGAATTCAGGGTGCCACGTGCTTGGCTCTATGCGGCCTCGCGTCCCTGACAATTGAAAGTAGAGCGGTTGTCTTAGCGAGGCGTCTGTCTTGGCTTGGTCGTAACGGAGCGAACCGGCGCTATTGCAAGCCATCAGGTTGGCGGTGGTTTGCGGATGGAAATGGAATGCCGCGGCGGCGTGGCGATAGTGTCCGGAAATGAGATCCTGAACGGTGAGATGACCGGCCGAGAAACGCCATGTTCGGTGATGGATCGGACGCCCGGCAAGGCGGGTGTAGCCGTTGTGAGCGCCCGTAATCACCCAGGTCTCACCATCTTGCGTAACGGAAACATCCTGCGGGTAGGCGCGGCGGGCAACGCGAAATCCGGACCAGACCTCCGACGAGTTTTCGCCGTCGATGACGACGGTGTTGTGCGCGGTGGTGCCTCGCTGGCGCAGGCGTTCCGGGTCGCTGCCGTACTCGGACGTGCCGGAATTGACGATTGCGCGCTGGCCGTGGACGGACATTTCAAACGTCAGGGTGTCGGCATGGGCATGGCCCGGAATGTAATCCGGTCCGATCCGCGCCACATCGATAAGGACGACCGCATGCTCGTCTTCAAGCCGGATGTAGCCGCTATCCTGCAACCAGGTCAGCGAGCCGGAGGGAGACGAGAGCTGGCCAAAGCCGAGATCAGAGGCATAGCGCTCTAACTCCGCTGGCGCCGGTGCGATGCCAATGGCGGCGTCATTGAAAAACGAAATCTCGCCATCCGGGTGGCTCATGGTGCGCAGCCAGGCGCGCATGGCGTCAATTATATCGTGCCACGATGCGGGGATATCGACGCCGGAACCGCGCAGAATGTTCACCAGATCGAGCATGTCCTCCAGCGCCAGTGCATGGTACATCGGACTGAGCTCAAAGTGTCCGCCGTCGGACAGGATCTGCTCCGGTATCTCGCGAGTAAGGATGTCGAGGCCCTGTTGCAGCCAGCGGCTCGCCTCCTCACCGGCAAAGAAACATCCGGCAAATACGAGCGCTTTGGCGTTGGCGAACAGGTGATTGCCGAGCAAATGGCGTTCAAGCCGACGCTGCACCCATCGCGTCTGGATTGCGAGGCTATCGAGTGCTGCGCTGGGCAGGGTGTTGCCTGCGCGCGCCCACTTGATCCAGTTCACGATGCGCAGTGACGTTGGATAGGGATCCCAGCCGACACCCTGCGCGGGCGGATTTTCTGCCATCCAGCGCTGGATGAGATAACCGTGCCAGTGCGCGCGTGCAGCGGCGCCTTCCGCATTTAGATCGTCGAAATAGTGCAGGTTATAGCGCCACAACATCGGAACTGCGGCGTCGTCCCATCCGCAACCGGCAAGCGTTCCAGGCGTGTTGAGGAATAGGAACGTGTTTGCGCCGGTCTGACTTTGTCGGCGCCGCGCGGGCAACGTCCAAGACATTCCGCGCTGCCGCCGTACAGGAGGTGCAGGCCGCGCATCGGGACGCGGCGGAGGCTGCGTGCGCAAGCGCAGTTGCCCCAAGATCTGCGTTGGACGCAGATGGCGCACGGTATTCCAGTACAGACGCGACTTTTTGAAATGCGATGTCACGGCGCCAGCAGCCGATCAACCGTGCTGACGATACGTTCGCCTGTTTTTCCATCCCATAGGTCGGGGATCCGCCCGCTTTTCCATTGACCGGCAAAAAGGCGATTGAGCGCCGGCTGCAGCGCCGCTGGATTGGTACCAAGGAGTTCGTTGGTGCCGAGCTCCACTGTTTCCGGCCGCTCGGTGTTGTCGCGCATCGTCATGCACGGCACGCCCATGACCGTTGTCTCTTCGGTGATACCACCGGAGTCGGTGATAACGGCTTTGGCGTGTCGCGTCAGGTAGTTGAATTCGAAGTAGGGCTGCGGTTCAACGAAGTGGATAGACGGCGGCAGCCCCGGAATAGCTTGCAACGTTTTAGCCGTGCGCGGGTGCACCGGAAAAATGACCGGCAGACCGCGCGTCCCTTCGCCGATGGCACGCAGAAGATTTTCGAAGGCAGCTACGCCATCGACGTTCGCGGGCCGGTGCAGCGTGACGACGAAGTATCCGCTGGGCTCCAGCTTCAGTTCGTCCCAGAACGGCGGCGGACGCAGACGCTCAAGGTTGGCGAGCAGCGTGTCGATCATGGTGTTGCCGACAAAGAAGATGCGATCGTCGCTCACGCCGGTGCGCTTCAGGTTGTCGCCTGCCCATGAGCTGGTGGTGAAGAACCAGTTGGTTATGGCGTCAGTCACCATACGGTTGATCTCTTCCGGCATGCCCCAGTCGCCAGAGCGGATACCCGCTTCGACATGGGCAACTGGAATTTTCAGCTTCTGAGCCGCGATTGCGCACGCCATCGTCGAGGTTACGTCGCCGACGACGAGGCAAAGTTTGCTCGGCGCGTCGAGCAGCAGTTTCTCGTAGCGCACCATGATGGCTGCGGTCTGCTCGGCCTGTGTACCGGAGCCGGATTCCAAATTGATGTCGGGCTCTGGAATGCCGAGCTGGGTGAAGAAGTCGCCCGACATGCGTGCGTCATAGTGCTGGCCGGTATGCACAAGCCGGTAGCGCAGTTTGCCGCCGTTTGCCTTGTGTTGTCCCAGTGCCTTGATGATCGGCGCGATCTTCATGAAATTCGGTCGCGCACCTGCAACAATATCAATGGTGGTCATGAAATTTTTCTCAGTGTGCCAATTAATAGAATGCGATAGTTGGAAAGAAGCCGTGAAATATTGACCGTGCGCTCGTAAGCCAAGCCGGCCGCATAGGTAATCGGGTGCATGCGGAGGTATTCGGGGCGGCCTTCAATCAGTTCGATGTTTTCTACCGCGAAGCCGGTCTGTGCGGCCAACCGATGAATGTCTCGGCGGCTGTTAGCCCGATACACCGTTGGGAAGGTGTCGATCTCATTCCGTCCGCGACGACGATTTATCCAGCGATGAAATGCGTGCGGTGTGGAACGGGAGATCAGCGGCATATAGTGCCACTTGTTAGGCGTCTTGAAGAGGAACAGGCCGTCAGGTTTCAAGACCCGCGCGACTTCCGAAAACACTTCTGCCGGCGTGCTAAGATGTTCGAGTACGTTGTCGGCGAATACAAGGTCGAACGAGGTGTCAGCGTAGGGAATCGATCCGCCATCTGCGCGCCGGCCTTCGTCGAGACATGGATTTTGCTCGACCCGCGGATCGAGATCTACGCCACAGATCCGCGCCGCCAGCCGGCCCTGCGGACCATTGCGGAAATCCATCTGTTTGACGATGCCAGCACCGGCACCAAGATCGAGAACAGTGCTTTCCGGGCGCAAGTGCGCGATGATGCGTTCGCGAAATAGTGTGTCGTCCCAGTTCTTGCCGTGCTCGGGGAAAAATCTGTTATCCATCCATTGAACGGTGCGGCTCATGATCGAACCTCCCCAGCCAATGCGATCGTAACGCGCGAGACTTCGACCAATTCGGCAAACGGGATCGGAGCTGTACCGCCGTGTTGAATTGCGTCGACGAATGCGGCGGCGCAGGTGGCCTGGCCTTTGTCCTGTCGCCATAGCTTCATTGTCTTGAAGCCCGGCCAGCCATATCCGCGGAGCTTGCGGAAGTTGTCGAGCTGGAGAATGCGACCACCAGCGAATATCTCGAGGCGCTCCTTCGGGAACGCCTTGCTGCCATTCGCGAAATAGTGGATCGCTCCGATCGAGCCATCGTCAAATGCAAGCGTCAGTGTAGCGGTGTCGCCGGTTGGCGTTGCCATGATGGTGGCGTGCTGCGCCGTAATGGATGCGTCGGCGAGGAAGCGTAAAAGATCGATAAAGTGGCAGGCCTCGCCGATAATACGTCCGCCACCCGCTGCGCGGTCCTGCGTCCAGTGATCGGCGGGAATTGCGCCAGCGTTGACCGTCATGACGAATGACTTTGGCCCGGTCGACTCGGAAATCAGCGTTTTGATTTTTTGTATATGCGGAGCAAAGCGCCGGTTGAAGCCCACCATGACGACTGGGTTGAAACCCGCTGCTATCGCAGCGCGCCGCTCGGCAACGATGGTATCTAATTCTGCCAGAGACAACGCCAGCGGTTTTTCGGCGAAGACATGTTTGCGGGCCTGCAATGCCCTGCACACGAGATCGGCGTGGCTGTCATGGCGCGTTGAAATGACGATCGCGTTTATCGATCCGTCGTTGAATACAGAGTTCGCATCGGTCGTTGCTTTGCGGAAGCCGAATTTGCGACCGGCATGCACACCACTGACACCGGCGCTGGAAACGACGTTCTCCAGCTGCGCTCCTGCCGCCTTGAAAGCAGGAACGAGAACCGCTGTAGCGTAGTTGCCGGAGCCTATCACTCCAGCCACGACCTTGCTGTTGGACGCAGCCATGACTGGCGCAAGTGTGACTGTGCGATCGGTCAGAATCGCGTCCGGCGTTTGAGCGCGCGTCGGATACTCGAGCAAGATGCCGAGCGATGGCTCGTCGCCGGTGACGAGTTCGTAGGCTTTCGCAGCGTCCGCCAGCGGGAAGCGGTGCGAGATCAGCGGCTTCACGTCAAGCCGGCCATCGGCCAGCATATCGAGTACCGCTTCGAAATTGCGCTGCTCGGTCCAGCGGACAAAGCCAACCGGATAATCCTGGCCCTTTTCCTCGTAGTTGGGATCGTAGCGGCCCGGTCCGTAGGAGCAGGAAACCTGGAAGATCAGCTCCTTTTCGTAGAAGTCGGCACGGGAAAGCGAAAGGCCAGTTACGCCGACCAGAACGATGCGGCCGCGCTTGCGGCACATGAGCGCGGCTTGATGCACGGGTTCGTTGCTGGTGGTCGACGCGGTGATGATGACGGCATCGACGCCGCGTCCGCGCGAGAATGTCTGCGCCGTCGCGACGGGATCGGTGCCGGTGGAAAGATCGACCGTTTCAGCACCGAACTGCTGTGCCAGCCGCAGCTTGTCGCGATCGAAATCGAGGCCCAGCACGCGGCAACCGTGGGCGCGCAACAGCTGCACCGTCATCAGGCCGATCAAGCCGAGACCGGTTACGACGACTGTTTCGCCAAGCGTCGGTTTTACGAGACGGATGCCTTGCAGCGCGATTGCGCCCAGAACCGTGAAGGCCGCTTCATCATCGGAAACAGTTTCGGGAACAGGCGCGCATAGATTGGCAGGAACGGCGACAGCCTCAGCATGCTTGCCGTTTGATACCACGCGCGCGCCGGGATCTATGCCGGTCACGCTGGAGCCAACGTCGAGCACCGTGCCGACGTTGCAGTAGCCCAGCGGCAGCGGCTGATCGAGCTTGTTGAAAACCGTTTCAAGCGTCGGCACGAGACCATCGGTTTTGATCTTTTCCAACACCTGACGCACTTTGTCAGGCTGCTGACGTGCCTTGCCGATGAGACCGGCCTTGCCAAAATCGACCAGCATCCGTTCCGTGCCGGCCGACACGAGCGTGCGGTGCGTGCGTATCAAAACCTGCCCTCGCCCTGCGGCAGGGCATGGCACTTCGGCAATTTCGGTGGTGCCGGATCGCAGCGACTGGAGAATCTGCTTCACGAGTCAACTCCTGCACGCATCAACATGTCTTCTTTCTCAATTCTGTTCGGATAATTAATCAGTACGGCGCGGTATTTGCCCTTGAACACGAACAGGCTACCGGCCGCGGCGCCAATAATGCCGTGGGTTGCAAAAAGTTTTTCAATGTCGGCGAGTGTTCCTGCGCCGCCCAGTACAGTCATAGGCAGGGAAACGGACTGGCGAATAGCGGCTATAAGGTCGAGATCGTAGCCTGACATCTCGCCATCGTGATCGACGGAATTGATGACGATTTCGCCGGCGCCGAGCTCCTCGGTGCGGCGTGCGAACTCGACCGGATTTAGCCCGGTGCGCTGCGTGCCATTGTGCGTCACCACCTCATAGCGACGCATGAGACCGGTTTTTTTTACGTCGATGACGACGGCGATGCTTTGGCTGCCGACACGTTGCGCCGCCTGGGTAATGAGATGAGGTGTTGTGACGGCGGCATTGCTGATGGCCACCTTTTCCACGCCAAGGCCGATAATGCGTTCAAGCTGCTCGGTTGAGGTGACGCCGCCGCCGTAGCAAAGCGGCATCCGGCATTCGACGGCCAGATTGCTGATAAGCTTGTAGTCGGGTTCACGCTGCAGACGGGTGGCGTCGATATCGACGACGATGAGTTCGTCGACTTCCTTTTCATTGAAGATGCGTACAGCGTTGATGGGATCGCCCACGTATTTCGCGTCGGCAAACTTGCGTGTTTTTACAAGTCCGCCGTTATGGACAAGCAGGCAGGGTATCAGCCGAGGTCGGAGCACGTCATATCTCCGCGAAGTTGCGGAGCAGGTTTACACCCCAGTCGTGGCTCTTTTCGGGATGGAACTGCGTTCCGTAGATGTTACCGACGCGGATGGCGGCAGCGAAGGTTTCGGCGTAGGTGGCTATTGCCAGCACATCCGACTTGTTCTCAGGCACCACGTGATAGGAATGCAGAAAGTAGTATCGGGGTGATGCGATGCTTCGAAACAGTGTGTCGTCGGCGGTAGGGACGATGTCGTTCCAGCCCATATGCGGCAGTTGGGTCTTGTGGTTGAAGTGGCTGGTGTCGAAGCGTACCACATCGGCATCGATCCAGCCGAGGCCGGGTCTTTTGCCTTCCTCGCTACTGCGCGCCATCATCTGCATGCCGACGCAGATGCCGAGCACATCAACCTTCTGTTCCAGCACAAGCCGGTCAAGCGTTGCGCGCAGACCGGAAGCATCGAGCCGCTCCATTGCCCAATCGAACGCGCCGACGCCGGGCAGCACCAGCTTGCGCGCGCCCTCAAGCTCTTCGGGTGTGCGCGCCTGCACGGTAGGAAAGCCAAGGCGGCGGTAGATGTTGGCAAAGGCCTGGATGTTGCCGAGGCCATAATCGACCAGCGCAATCATCGCTTGCCCCCGAGTTCCAGGCCCAGGTAGCGCATCATGCGTGCGCCGACGTCATAGATCTGGCGTTGGGATTTGTAGTCGCTATAGGTGCGCTTCGGCAGATCCATGTAGCTGTTGAGCTCATCCACGGTGATGCCGAGCTTGTTGGCAACGAACTCAAGCTCATGCCCGATGGTGGCTTCGTCGTAGGGCGGCTCCTTGAGCTTCTCGATCGCTTCGTCGCGAGTCATCTGGCCGGTCAGAATGAGGCTCGCGTATTGAACGCGGCGGACATCGTAGCCAAAACGTTTTGGCAGCCAGTAGCTTTCGTAGAAGCGCGTGAAGCGGGATTCAAAATGCTTCTGCGGATAGGGCTGCCAGCCGAAGCGCTCGGTCAGCAGCTTGATGGCATCTTCCTTGACGTACGGCATGTAGTTGAGCGGCCGTATTGCCTTGATGCCCTTCACGTACGGCAGCACAACCTTGTGCCAGACGATTGATGTCAGCGGGAACGCCGCCAGCGAGCGCTTGCCGAAGCGGCGATGGATGTCGCGGATCTGTCGCGAGTCCGACTGGTAATACATCCATTCAATCGGGTTACGGATGCATTCCGTCGAAAGGTTTGCGCCGGTCAGGATGTATCTCACGTTGTGACGCTCGGCGAATTTATACATCGTGGCGAAAAACGCGTGGTCCTGGGGCGTGTCGATGTGAGAAACGCCCGAACGGAAAAAGGCCAGCTGAAGATCCTGCATCGTTGGCCAGTCGATGACCTCAGTGAAGAGATCAAGGCCCAGTCCATCAACCAGCCGCTCGATGTTGTTGACGGCGATCTGCGAATTCCACCCGGCATCGACGTGAAAAATCAGCGGCCGGAGCCCGAGTTTTTCCTTCGCCAGATAGGTCAGATAGGAGCTGTCGATGCCGCCGCTCATGCCGATGATGCAGTCAAAGTCCTTGCCCCGACCGGCGGCTTTTATCTGTTCGACAATGTCTGCAAGCTCGCGCGCGCCTCGCTCATCGGGATGCCAGTTCGACTCGATCTTCGTGTGGAAGGTGTTGCAGTGATCGCAGACACCGGCGCTATCGAAAACGATGGCTGAATCCGAAGTATCCATGACGCAGGACGTGCAGATCTGATATGGGCGAGCGTTCATAAATAAGTTGTTCCGCCTTCAATGCATTATCTGATTGCGGGCATGTCGTTGCCGTAAGGATCGGCAATGGTCGGCCCGCCAATGATTTTTAACAACAACAGTTATCCACGCGCGGCCGACGAACAGCACAATGCCGTCCGTTTCCCCACGGAGGATGGCCAGTATGGATACGACTAAAAATCTCGCGCTCCCCTACATCATGGCCGCCCAAGCTCAAAAACATGTGACGCATAATGCGGCGCTGCGGGCGCTTGATGCCATCGTCCACCTGTCCGTGGTCGATCGTGATCTTGCCACAGCCCCCGAAGAACCGCTCGAAGGTCAGCGCCATATCGTTAGCGGCAGCGCAACTGGCATTTGGGCAGACCGAGGTGGAGAGATCGCGGCCTTTCAGGATGGCGCGTGGGCCTATTTCAGCCCGAACAGCGGATGGATCGCCTGGGTGGCTGCGGAGAGCATGGCGCTTGTATTCGACGGCGCGCAGTGGGTTTCCCTGACGGAAGCGGCCAGTCTCAATCCGGCAGCGCTGGTCGGCGTCAACGCGACGGCTGACATGGGCAACCGGCTCGCGGTGAAATCCGATGCCGTGCTTCTGAGTCATGACGATACAACCCCCGGCTCGGGCGACATGCGCCTCAAACTGAACAAGGCTGCTGCGGGCGGTACTGCGTCGGTGCTCTACCAGTCGGATTGGTCTGGGCGGGCGGAGTTCGGCACTGTCGGCGACGACGACTTCCACATCAAGGTGAGTCCGGACGGCGCGACATGGCATGAGGCGCTGATTATTGACCGCACCAGCGGCGCGGTACGCATGCCAGCAAGTGTGCCGCTGTCGGCGCCCTACAATCTCCTGAAGGACGCCGGACGCTTTGCCGGCAGCCCGGAGCCGCAGTCGGGCAGCGTAGGAAGTTTCACGGCGCCCAGTTATGTGTTGGCGGCCAACGGGGCGACGATCGCTGGCGGCCCGAAGTTCATCACCAACAACAACGATTATGGTGGCACGGCCGGTGCGCTTGATGTCGACGTGAGAGCGTTGATCGACAAGCTGAAAGACGCTGGCAAACGGCGTTACGGCGTCGAGTTCTACCTCCTCGACATCACCGCAGGGACGGGCACCGGAACTGCGCGAACGATCAACGGACTCAACCACTATCTGCCGTTCGCGCTGTTGACTGCGCCGCTGCCACCGCAGTGGGCGTTCAACTGCCATATCCGCGTGAAATCGGGCAGCGTCGGGTGCACGTCGACGCTCGCCAGTGTCGGCGACATGTACATTGACGGTGTGCGCCGAACGGCATCGCAGCAGATAACCCCTGCTGACGGCTGGCGTCAGTTGACACGGCTTTACAATCGGGATCCCCGACAATTCGAGGGCTACGACAATATCATGCATAATATCTTCGCTACGCCGGAAACTCGCTTCTATCTTGCGGCGCCTCTTCTCGTTCCGGGCGCTATACCAATCGGTCCTGAATTCTATTATGGCGTGGTGCCAAGCCTGGAAGCCTGGCGGTAAGTTTCGACTGCGGACTAGCCAGCTTGACTTGGATTGTTAGCTAACTGAAAATCGAAAAGAGCATGCCGCACATTGAGCGGCATAGCATCGGATTCTATAGACCAATTTTCTAGATGAATTTACGTCGGCAAAAATGTTGTGCTATGAATTCGCGATGGTCCATTGTTTGAAGCTCTCTATAATCAATTCATTATGATAAATTTATTTCGGGGCAGGGTATGCGCATAGCACACGTTTGTTTGTCTAATTTCTATATTGACGGCTTTGGTTATCAGGAAAATATTCTACCCAAGATCCATAAGCTCATGGGGCACGACGTCGTCATTATCGCGTCGACCGAGAGCTACGTCAATAAAACTCAGCTTTCGTACGTAGATCCGGGCAGTTACATTAACGAGCATGGCATCTGGGTGCATCGCTTGCCGTATTCTCGTTATGTGCCGCAACTGGCGCAGGCCAAAATTCGTGCATACGAAGGACTGCTTGAAAGGCTGGAATCATTCCAACCAGAAGTCATTTTCATTCATGACGTGCAGTTCTGGGATCTGTTGAAAATTCGGAGCTTTGCGAAGCGTACACCGGTGCGCGTGCTTGCCGACAGCCATACCGACTTTGTCAACAGTGCGCGCGGTTTCGTTTCCCGGCGCCTGCTGCATGGAATTTACTATCGGAATATCGTCAGGCGCTGCCGTGACGTTATCGAGCGTTTTTATCCGACATTGCCGGCGCGCGGTGATTTCATGGCCAATGTATACGGTCTGGATCGCGCCAAAATGCGATTGCTGCCGTTCGGTGTTGATGACACCGCGCTGCATGGTTTGGATCGCGCGGCAGTCCGCAACGAGATGCGCGCAGCGCTGTCAATTCCTGAAGATGCTTGCGTGTTTGTGACTGGCGGCAAGCTAGATATGCGCAAAAACATTCATGTGCTGGTCGATCGTTTTTCGCGCTTGAAGCGCGCCGGTGAACTCCCGAACTGCCATCTGCTGGTGTTTGGCAAGCCGGATGATGAGGTGCGCGCCGCGCTGCTGAATGTCGAATGCGATGCCAGCGTGCATATGATGGGGTGGGTGCCGACGGCGGAGATATTCCGCGCGTTCTGGGCTGCCGATCTTGCTCTTTTTCCCGGTACGCACTCCGTGTTGTGGGAGGAGGCGATTGGTCATGGGCTGGGGGCAGTGTTTCACCGCTGGCGTGGCATGGAGCATCTGGATCTTGGCGGCAACGCGCTCTTTCTTGATGATGCGCATCCCGACACACTGGACGGCGTGCTGCGGGATTTGGTCAGCGACGACTGTGCGAAAATCCGCGCGTTAAAAAGCGTGGCCGCGGACAAAGGCCCCGGGACATTCAGCTATAGCGCGATAGCCGCACAGGCGATTGCTCCGGCGCTTGAGGTATGATCGAAGCGGAAGCCCTACCGCTCGGCCCGCGATTGACGCCGTGTGCGAAGCTGCGCGGTTGCGATCGATGTGGCGAGTTGGCAGACGTAGCCGCCCAACAAACCCCAGGCGGCGCCGAGCAATCCAAACTGCAAGCTCAGCACGACAGTTAGCACTGCGCCGGTGACGGCGCCGACGGCATTGTTGATCAAAACCGCTCGCGTGTCGCCCATCGTCAACGAAAAGCCACCGAAGATGTTGGCGATGTTGAACAGGGCGATCGCGAGCGCAAGCCACGGCAGCAGATGGGCGGTGGAAGCATACTCAGGCGACAGAATTACGTGCACGATCGGCTCGCGCAGCAAAAAGAACAGCGCGACGCCAAGCAACGCAAAGCCGCCACCGGCCGCGAGCCAGATCCGGCGCGCCTGTCGGACTTCGGCACTGTTATTCTCCGCGATCGCCTTTGCCATCATCGGCCGCATCGTCCAGTCGGTCACCGCATTGAGCAGCCCATATGGTCTTTTGACCAGTCCGTAGCTGATGACAAACAAGCCGGCGGGAGCCAGTCCGATCGTTGCAGCGATCAGGTATCGGTTCAGCATCTCGGTGACATTTGCCAGCAGGGCAGCCGGGAATAATGGCTTGGAAAGTGAGACGAGGCGATTTGAAATTGATGCCGCTTCGCTGGCAGTCGTCGTTGCATTGGTGTCGGATTGGGCTTCAAGCTTCACAGTCAGCCGCACAATCAAAACCAACACGGCCGCCCCGGCCAGATTGCCGCCGATGGCTGTGTAGGCGGTTGCGGGTATCATCAGCAGCGCAAGCCATAGGAAGGCAAATCGCAACCAAGCATCGGCACATTGAATGATGCCAACAAGCTTTTGCCGCCGCGCCGCTGCCAATAACGAAATCTCGAAGCCGCGCCATGCGTCAGCTGCGAACAAGCCGGCGACGAGGACAGGTACAAATACTGGCAATTGCAGCATCAGCGCCAAGGGGACGCCGATGATCAGCACCGTCGTCACGACGATGGATGTGACGCGCGCCATGAGTTTCCAGCCCACGGCGCGGAATGTGCTGCCCTGCCCCTCGCGAGCGTATCCTGCATAGCTGACGAGAATGGATTGTGTCAGCGGGCCGGACGCTATTCCAGAAAGGATAGACGCGAGCCCGATGACCAGGCCCATTGTGCCGACTTCGGATGGCGACAGATAAACGGCCCATAATTTCAAGGAGGCAAGGATGGCCAGTGCGGACAGGACCTGTCCAGCAAATACCCATGCGCCTTGAGCTAACATGCCGCTGCGGAGTGCCATTTTAGTGTGGCCCCGCATGAGTTTCGAACCTGCCTAGGCGGGTAGCAGAAGCATGTCCAAATGCCCCAGAATAACCGCCAAATCGCCTGACCCGTTTTTTGGCGGTGAAAAGCATAATCCAAACGGACGTCCATATTGGCGCATTTGCGTTAAACGATCCAAAAACGACGCTAGGTTCGAGCAACCCCAAAACTAAACCGCAAATTATGACAAGCGATGCTCTGGGAATGTTGGCATCGACTTTGTTTAAGGAAAGGCGGACGAGTTCCAGCGTAACCAAGCTTAAAGGAACAAAAAGAAGAAGGCCTGATTCAGCTAAGAATCTTAACCAGACATTGTGAACTGCTACAATGCCATAATTGTCAAGCCAAACACGGGCATTTTCTACACCAACCCCCTCGATAGGCGCTTCCTGCCAGCGATCGAATGCTGCAACAAAAGATGCAAGGCGCCCGGTAGACAAAGCATTCAATTTGTCAAATAGGCTGCCCCCCGCGTCGGTGTTTCGGAAAAAAAGATCTGGGATAAATGCCATGGCGCCAGAGAATAAGAACACGCCAGTTATTGCGGCTAGCAAGACGATATTGGAAGCGCGCAATCCTCCGGTTGTGGCCAACCCGTATGCAACAGCTGCGACCAAAGCTAATGGTCCGCCCCGGCCACCGGTTACGATCATGCTGGCGAGCGCACCGATAAGTAACACGCCAGTTGTAGCGATGAGTAGCTTGCTGGGTTTTGGAGATTTCAAAAAGAGCACCGCAGCGAGTAAGGCAGCGGGCGCGAGTACGGCTCCCCAACCCGTACGAGATGCCGAGAAACCAGAGTTTGACACCATAGAGCTTTCAATAAGCCAGTATGGGCCGCCTTCGAAAAATTGAGGTGGGACGGGAAAGTCAGGAAGAAGGCCCGCATAAGCAAAAACAGGATACATTGCTAGGCACAAGAAAATTGCCATGGCCCATGTTAGTGCCCGTAATAAAAATGGAAAAGCCCGGTGGGGTAGGGCGAATAAGGCGATTAGCCATAACAATGGTTCAATGAAATCTCTGGCTCGACCGATAGCTACTTCGGCGTTTTCATTTATGATGTTTGTTGTTAGGGCGGCGGCTGCGCAAAGTCCCATCAAGAAATACAAGTTACTTTGCTGTCGGTGTGATATTCGGAAACGTGCCAGCCCAATTATGACAAGCGTGCCAAACAAAGCGATTTTAGCTTGCGCGATGAGATTAGCATTTATTCCCGGCAGCCAGTAAATTCCTGCGATGGCTACGTAGGTTGAGATCAGGCATGCGTGCAGCTTGTCGCCAAAGGTCGGTAGCAATTGCCGACATCGTGGTGTGCTGGGATTGACAGTTAAAGTAGGTCGCATGATCGACACGTGATGCGGTCGTTTTGGCCGTCACGCTATAACATGTCAGGGGTGGTTTGGGCCCGTAGGGCGGGCGCAGAGAGCAGTGCGCTGTCGGAAAAATGCATACCCATAAACACGTCCTGTACCCCTAGAAAGACTAAATTATATAAGCGTCGACGCACAAAGTGAGCCCTAACGGGCAGTTGCGGTTCTACATGGCAGGTTGGCCGCGACGCCAGCCTTTTTTGTTGTCACGGTTGCTTTCCGCGCGCGCCAGGCAAGGAGTGTTGTGAAAGACGGCCTAGTGCCCAAGGCGTACGGCCCGTGGTTCGGTCAGCAGGCTCTTGTCGGTGTGTCATGGGCAAGGTTCGCCGTGGTGCAGTCCGCAGCACAGCGGCCGATACCCACGCCGGCAATAGTTGTCCCTCAAGCTTGCCTGGCTGCTGCGCCTTGGCTGACAGACGTTGACGGACTCGACCTATTCTTGTCGGCTGGCACGCGGGCTGGCGGAGTGCGCACGGGGTGCGATGCCTAACCTTAGAACTGAGTTCTGTAGCAACCGGTGCGGCTGACACGCTACAGTGTCGGAGTTCGGATTTATGGATGCGCGGCCATGCTCCTGTGCTATCTCTACGAGCGATGTTGAGATAGGCCGCTGTGGGGCACAATTTGTGGCGGTCGGCGGTGGCGTCACGGATGTCCGCCGGTGACTTTTCGGGGCTTCGTTCGCTTACAGAATGTAGCGCTTAGCCGGAATGTGTGGCGTTCTCTCTGCGTTGAGACGCGCGCTCCGGTCAGGGCTTGGGTTGGCGGATATTGAGTGAGAGAGTACGTCGTTGCCACGTGGGCATATTAAAGTCACGTGGGCTTATTTAAGCCATCCCGGTTCGGGATAGGTTGCGGATATTGATGACCGGCCAGCATATTTACCAATGATACAATCTCAGCCGTTGACATGACCAGTAACGAGAATATTCCCTCCGGCGACGAGCGTCGTTCTTCCAGTATTGCCCCGATCCCGCAGGCGCAGCGTCATGTGCTGGCTGGGTATGACGGAGGGTATCCGGGTTATGCCGACGCGGCGATGCTGCGCGAAGAACCGGCAACCAACCTGCGCGAATACTGGCGGATCGCGAACAAGCGCAAGTGGATGATCCTGGGCGTCGTCGGCACGTTTCTTGTGCTGGGCGTTATCGTGTCGCTGATGACGACACCGCTCTATACCGCCAGCGTCAGGCTGCAGATCGATCGCAACGTTGCCAAGGTGGTGGATGGCGGCAACGTCACGCCGCTGGAAGGCACAGACATCGAGTTTCTAAAGACGCAGTACGAGCTGTTGCAAAGCCGCGGCCTTGCGGAGCGTGTCGTCGTCGCTTTGAAACTGGGCGACAATGAAGGCTTTCAGGAAGCGCACGGACCTTCGCTGCTGGGCAGTCTCATCGGTCTGCTGACGTCATCGGGCGAGACGGCGACCAAGGGCAATCAGCGCGCGGAGCGTGAACGCAAGGCAACCGAGATTGTGCTCGACAACCGCTCGGTGCGTCCCATCGCTGGCTCGCGCCTGGTTGATATCAGCTTCACGGATCCTAATCCGGTCATGGCGCAACGGATCGCGACAGCGCTGGCCAGCGCTTACAGCGATTCCAATCTGGATAAGCGCTTTCAGGCCAACGTCTACGCCAAGACTTTCCTTGAGGATCAGGTCAAGCAACTGAAGCTGCGGCTTGAGGAATCGGAAAAGCAGCTGCTGGAATTCGCGCAGAGGGAACAGATCGTTGCCGTTTCCGAAAAGGCATCGATCGCGGAGAATAATCTCGCCAGCGCCAACGCCGCGCTGGGCGTGCTGGTTTCGGAGCGGATCAAAACCGAACAGCTCTGGCGTCAGGTTGAGAACGCCAACGCAATCAACATGCCCCAGCTTCTCAGCAACAAGGTGATCGAGGGGCTGCGCGACCAGCGTAATCTTCTGGCGACCGAGTATCAGGAGAAGCTGGAGACGTTCAAACCTGGCTATCCGGCGATGGTGCAGATCCAGAATAAGATCGATGAGATCGACCGTCAGCTGGCCGTTGAAGTGCGCACGATCAAGGATTCTCTGAAGGCCGGGTTTGCGAACGCAGCCGCGCAGGAAGAGGAGATGAAAAAGCAGATCGAGCAGTTGCGTGTCGAGGCGCTCGATCTGCAAAAGCGCAGCATCCGCTACAACATTCTAAAGCGTGAAGTTGACACCAACCGTGGCCTGTATGAGGGGCTGCTGCAGCGCCACAAGGAAGTTGACGTTGCGGGGGGCGTCGGAGCGAACAATATCTTCGTCGTCGATCGGGCCGAAGTGCCGATTGCGCCTTCATCGCCCAAGCTTGTGCGGTCGATCCTGCTGTCGCTGCTGCTCGGTCTTGGTGTCGGGGTCGGCGTGGCGGTCCTGCAGGAGATGATGGACGATTCCGTTCGCAATATCGATGATCTGGAACGGGTGACCGGGCTTGCATCGCTGGGCGTCATTCCCAAGGTCAGCAGTGATCCGCCGGAGGCTGAGTTCGCCGATGCACGCTCGCCGTTGATGGAATCCTACCGGTCGCTTTGCACCTCGTTGCAGTTGACCACGGCGACGGGTTTGCCAAAGTCACTGGCTGTGACAAGTGCCGGACCGGGTGAAGGCAAGAGCATCACCGCATTGGCCATCGCCCGCCATTTCGCCAACATGGGCCTCAAGGTGTTGCTTGTGGATGGCGATATGCGCAATCCTTCGCTGCACAAGAAGATGGCTATTCCCAATGGCGCGGGCCTTAGCAGTTATCTGGCAGGTGCGTGTGCGCCACCGGAGACGTTCCAGGCCACCGACATTGCGACGCTTGCATTCATGTCATCGGGTCCGTTGCCGCCGAGCGCAGCGGATCTGCTTGCGGGGCCGCGTTTGCATTCGCTGTTGCGCGTAGGTCTGGAGGTCTTCGATCTCATCATTATCGACGCGCCGCCCGTCATGGGCATGGCGGATGCGAGCATTCTCGCCAACACCGTTGAAGCAACGGTGTTCGTTGTTGGCGCTGGCCAATCGACATCGGGCCAGATCGGCGCTGTGCTGAAGCGCTTGCGGCTGGGTCATCCGAATTTGATCGGCGCCGTGTTGACCAAATTTGACGCCGTGGCGGAAGGCTACGGTTATGGCTACGGCTATGACTACAGTTACGGTGTGGATCCGAAGCTGAGCTCAAGCGACCGTTCCGTTCCGCGCCTGGGCGGTTGACGCATGGCCCGCGTTTCTGAGACCGTTCCCAAGCCAGTGAAATTTCTGACCGGTCGCAGCGTTGGCGCCGTTCTGATCGCGGGGCTTGCGCTCTACGTGTGGTTTGCGCACCAACTGCCCGCGTATCTCGCGACGGTAGCGCCCGAGACGGCATTGATGCTCAACGCTTCCGATGCGACGGCGCTGGTCGAACTGGCAGACGAAAAGCTGCGTCGCACCGATAGCGCCACGCCGGGGCAGGTCGAGAAACCAGAGCTTTTGAAATGGTCTGATATCGGGCGTCTGGCGCTGAAACCGAAATCGGAGCTTCCACTGGCTGCGGGTGAACGCCAGCAGATAACGGCTGACCTGACGCGTGTGCTGCAGTCGAGGCCGTTAAGCGCGCGCGGTTTCGAAATTCTCGGGCGTTTGGCTGAGCTTGATGGCGACCGGGTGCGTGCCGACATTTACATGCGCGCCGCTGTCAATCGTTCAGCCGGATCGACAGACGCGCTTGTCTGGCTGATACGTGACGCCACGATCCGCGAAGATGCCGACACGGCGTTGCGGTATACGGACATTCTGTTGCGCAAGCGGCCGCAAACCGGCGACCAGTTGTTTCCGGTGCTGGCCTATGTCGCTGAGCGCTCGTCGGGTGGACCGTTTCCGGCGACTGAAGCGCAGAAAAAGCTCATCGAACTGCTGGCGGGCGAGCCTCGCTGGCGCGCAAATTTCTTCGGTGGGGTTGTCCGGCATATCCACGATGCGCGCACGCCGCTCGTGCTGATGACCGCGCTTCGGGAAACTGAAGCGCCGGCAACGGCGCAGGAGATTAACGGCTATCTGAACTTCCTCATACAAAAGCGGCTCTACAGCTTCGCCTACTACGTATGGCTGCAGTTCATCGACAAGGAACATCTCGCCGAGGTCGGATTTTTGACCAACGGCAGTTTTGATGTCCAGCCGAGCGGAGCACCGTTTGACTGGGCGATTGCGGGCGGGAGCGGGGTCAGCATCGACACGGTTGAGCGCATCGATGCGGATGGTGATCGGGCGCTCTATCTGGAGTTTGGCGCCGGGCGCGCAAAGTTCCGCGGTGTAAGTCAGATCACCGTTCTGTCGGCCGGGCGATATAAGCTTTCAGGCCGCCTGCAAGGTGAGCTTTCAGGGCGCAGGGGAATGGTCTGGCGGATGCGGTGCCTGCCGACGAACAAGGTTATCGCGGAAAGCCCGATGTTCCTGGCGCGCGAGCCTAACTGGACCCCGTTTGAAGCCGATATCGAAGTGCCGGCGGAAGACTGTTCCGCGCAGGAGGTCCGGCTAGTGCTGGATGCCCGTTCGGCGTCGGAGGAGCTGATCTCCGGGTACGTTTGGTATGACGCATTGAAGATCCGTCGCCAGGACGATGAGGAGCAATAGCTCAGGCTGCGGCGGGCCATAACGGCGTTGACCGGAGCGCGCGGTCTGACGGCTGGCTTTTTAACGTTTCACCCTGCGCTCGTTGTGGCGGGAATTGCCCGTCCCTGTGGCCGCCGGGCAATCGCTTGTCGGCAATACCGCTTAAGCGAGCACCACGGTACTTTTCGCCGTTGACGGGTAGTCGGCTAGTGTTGTTTCCTGCCAGATAATTATTGCTGGAACTCATTTTGTTCCGGCTCAGGAGTATTAGATTATGCCATTTTCTTGGCTCCGCGTATTGCCTAACCATTTGTTCTTGATGACGGTTTTTCTGCTGGCCGGGGTGCTCGCCGCAGGATGTGGCGCATCCATGGGCGATGGGGCAACGGCAAGCCTTGGCGGCGATGTTTCCCCGCAATCGGTATCGGCCTCATTCGCAGACCCCTCCGGTGGCTCAACGATGGGCTCACCCACACTGAGCGGCGCGCCTGTGCGTGTCGACGGGGTCGATCGGTTGATGGCCTCTGCAACACCCGGCAGCCACGGCTACAAGGTTGGTCCGCAGGACGTGCTCGAAATTTCAGTGTTCAAGGTTCCCGAGCTGTCGCGCAGCGTACAGGTGGCCGATGCTGGCAGCATCAATCTGCCGTTGGTCGGCGAGGTGGATGCCGCTGGCAAGACGGCGCGCGATCTTGAGCAGGAATTGACCCAAAAACTGGGCGACAAATATCTGCAGTCGCCGCAGGTGACGGTGTTCGTGAAGGAATACAACAGCCGTCGCGTCACAATCGAAGGCGCGGTCAAGAAGCCGGGCGTCTATCCGATCCGCGATCGCACATCGTTGCTGCAGTTCATCTCGATTGCAGAAGGTGTCACGGAGTTGGCGGACAGCGAGATCGTTGTGTTCCGGCAGAGCGGCGGTCAGAAGTCGGTAGCGCGCTTCGATATCGACGACATCCGCGGCGGCAAGACGGCCGATCCGGATATTCGTGACGGCGACCTGATCGTGGTGAACACGTCGAGCACGAAAACCGTGTACCAGAATTTGCTGCGTATCCTGCCGAGCACGGCGAGTTTCCTGCTTCTGTTGTAAGAAGGGCCTTTGTCAGAGGGCTGCTTTGTTGACGGTTAGCTGACTGCCTGCGGACGTCCGGTTCACTGCGGCCGCATCGGAATTGGTGGCGCCCCGATGCAGTGCTTCCGGCGAAATAGGTCGTCGTCGGTGACGGCTTCGCTACCTGTCGCGCAATCATTTCAGCCGTGCTGCGCCATTTATCCAGAACGCTATTGCGCGCGCCAGGTGACCACTAGCTAATAGCGTCAGCCGTCAGCCGTCAGCCGTCAGCCGTCAGCCGTCAGCCGTCAGCCGTCAGCCGTCAGCCGTCAGCCGTCAGCCGTCAGCCGTCAGCCGTCAGCCGTCAGCTTTCGCGATCGCCCTTTTTCCATTCCTCCGGCCAGCCTTCCGGAGATGTCCACGTGCGCGTACCAGCGCCGTTGGATCTGGCATCCTTCGACGTCGCAGCGCGGGGAGGCAGCGTCTCAGCGGACACCTTGGCGTGATGCTCAGGCGCTAACCGGAACGGCCGTTTTCCAGCCGTCCCTCCGGACCTCTGTGGCTTCGGTGCGGAGCGTGGCTCGGCTGCGCTGGGCGCATCTGCGCGGTCATTTGCCGATCTTGGAGGCGGCATCAGCAGCCCGCATGCCAACGCGAAAACGGCCGCCATTGCCCCGGTGCGAAGCGGGTAATCGACCAGCGAATGCAGCAACAGCAGGCCAACAATGAGAACCGCCGCGCGCATCAGCGATGTATCGAGAGAGTATTCATCCGAACGCCGCCACACCGCCACCGCGCGTATGCCAAGCCAGATGATGAATGCCGCGAGGATGAGCGCAGCAAACAGCCCCAGTTCCAGCCAGAACTCGAGCAAATCGTTATGGGCCCGGTTAGCGAACGTATTGGGCAGCAGATTTTCAATCTTCTCGTAAACGCCGTAGAGCGATTCAAACGATCCCAATCCCGCGCCGAACGGCATCAGCTTGTAAGCTGTTTCGGCTGTGGTCTGAGCAAAGTGCACCCGCGCGTCCTGCAGCGGATCGGCATCGAAACGCTGCATGATGCGGTACAGAGCGAACTGCGCTCCCAGCACGCTGGCGATCGCGAAAACGGTGGCCAGAATTTTGGTGGTTGAAATGCGGCCCTGCGTCTGACGCGGCGTCATGAACGCCAACGCCAGCGCGCCGACCATGGCGACAATGGCCAGCAGCAGGCCCGCGCGTGAACGGGCCATCGATTGGGCGGCAAGCAAAGCGATCATGAGAAGCAGTGCGGCCGCCAGCAAGGCGACATAAAACGGGCGTCGGCGGCCGAAGGCGATGAAGCGCTGGTGCGCTTCTCCTGCCCACACGGCACTCAGCAGAAAGGCGCAGAAAAGCAGCGCGGCGTAGTGGTTGCGGTTGGCGAAAAATCCTGTCGCCTCGCTCTGGTTGCTGAAGTCGTAAAAGCGGATTGCGCCCGCGCTGCCAAATGCGACCTGTGTCAGCCCCAGCACGACCGATGCTGCCGCCACGGCAAGCACGATGAGGGTCAACGTCCTGCGCTGCAGCGCGTCGAGTTGGCAAACGGCTAGAAATATCGACGCCGGAACCACAAGCGAGAGCAGGCTGGCATAGGTTTCGGATGGCGCAACGCTGAGCGGTCGCCAGGGAAGTTCGACACCTAAAGTCCGATACGTCTCGACGATCGTTTCTCTGCCTGGCAATGCCTGCCAGATTTCCGGCGGCAGTGGGATCAGCTGTGCAGCCGTAACAGCGGCCAGCAGCGCCAGCAGCAGCACCGGAACGAGGTTGATCCAGCGCTGCGCATTGGCTGCGGGCGCAGGCGACCATTGCCACAGCGCCAACGCGAGCAGCGGAATGGACATGAGCTGCAGTATCAGGTCGGAGGCCAGCCGCGGCCGTGACGCGCCGCCGATGAGAAGCGCGGCCAGCAAGACGAAACTGCATCCCCAGAACAGGAGATTTCGGGGCGGAGATGAAGACCGCACTATTTGGCTGCCGTTCTGTCGCCGCGGTAAATCGCGGTCGGTATGGATGAGCTGGCGCAGCCGCTGGCGAACGCCTCTGCAAGCCGCCGAGGACTGCGCGATGCGCAACAGTCGATGCAGGCCTGCTGCGGTGATCCTGTCAGCAATACGGGTGTGTCGACGGCTGGGTTAAAGCCGGGTGGACCAATAAAATAGAGCATGTATCTCGGGCGCTAAAAATAATTCAGGAAAAATGGCATCGATAATCGGTCAGAGAAAGCGATTTGACCTTCGATGGTGTGGAAATGCAACCGAAACTAGGCGTTGTTTGGGCGCGCGCCTGACTGACCGGCGATCTGGCACAAGGGTGAAGCAAACGCCTACCGCGCCCATGCCCTCGACATCGGGGGGCACGCTGTTTCTCTTCAAAGGCGAGGCAGCAATGCAAGGGCTGCCCCAAGCCGCAGCGCCTGTAAATGAAAACGCCGGACCGATATCAATCGGTCCGGCGTTGTTGCGTTAGGTCGTCGTGCTGCTGGCAGCATCGGGCAGCGGTGCCATCGGCTTATGGCGCCGTGCCGGTTGCGGTTGGTGCCGCCGCTGGCTGTTGCGCCGTTGGCGTTTCCGACGCTGGGTCCGCGGCCGGGCTATCCGTTGCGGGTGCTTCTCGCCGCCAGCGCGGCGGCGGCAGCTTGCGGTCGAAACCTTCCTTCACCTTTTCCTTCGCGTCGGCCAGCAGGCCTTCCGGGTTGGCCTCCCAGTACTTCTTGTTCGAAACACCGACGTAGGGCTTGGCAGTAAACAGCTTGCCTTCCGGATCGCGCTTGCTCGGATCGCCCGACGGCTTGCCGGTGATGACGGCCTGGATGTCGTTCAGGATCACTTTGTCGTCCACGTAGTCGGAGTGGGTGTAGGTGAAGAACTTCCAGAAGTCATACTTCGGCGGTGTCTTGTCGATGACATAGACGTTGCTGGCGTTCACATACAGCGGTTCGCCCCACGGCACGTGGCCGCCGGCGCGATCGTTCAGGCCGCGCAGCAGCGAGGAAAGCCACAGCACCCAGTCGCCACCGGAAGTGTAGATCGTCACCCGCTCGGCAAGCTTGGCCCAGGTGTTGATCTTGGTGTTGAACACCGCCGCTGAAACGTCCGGCGCCGCAAATACAACCTGCCCGAGGCGCAGCGTGCCTTCATCCTGACGGCGGCCGTCGAGGATGGAGCGGATCGAGCCCATCACGCGCATCAGCTTCTGCGAACCCATTGAGTGGGCAACAATATCAAGCGTGCGGATGTTGTTGTCGCGCAGGATGGCGGCAATGAACGCCTGCAGTGAGCCCTCGGCTTCCTCGGCGTTGTCGGCATCCTGCAGATAGCGCAGCGAGCTGCGCACGCTGGGCCAGGAAAACATATAGACGCGGCCCTTGTAGTCGGCGCCGCCCGCAATCTGTGCTGTGGCCTGCAATGCCTCGTAGAACGAGTTATTGTAACCATGGATAACCAGCAGCGCGTGCGTCGCATCTTCCGCCGCTGCGGTATCGACGATGCGCACATAATTTTCGGTGCTGCGGTCAATCGGATCGGTCAGCAATTTGATGCGTGCGTTGGCCGCCCGCGCACCGCCCTGCCATGCGCCACGGTAGGTGTTGTTGCCGCTTGAGAGCGACATGCGCGGGTTCACCTGTATGCAGCCGATGGTGAGCTTGTCGCTGGGGGCGTTGGCGAACATCGTCGTCATGTCGCCCTTGGGGTCGGCGATGGCGCGCGTTGTTGCAAACACCACGCGCACACCACCACGTCGGGCGCGACGCTGCGGGCCAAATACGCACTCTCGCGTCGTCAGCTCCTGCCAGCCGTTCTGGTCGTAGAAGTCAGATGCAACGATGTTGAACACGGCCCGCGCGATCAGCGACCATGCAACTTCGGTTTCCGTCGGTGGGCGCGCGCCTGCCAGTCCGGCGGTGAACAGTTTGGCGATCTGTTTCTGGACCTTCTCAAGCTTCGCTGCGGCCAAGATTTCCGGCGGCGGCACAAAATCCGCCGGTGGGCGCATATCAAAGCGGATGTAGATGCCGCGCTGGCCGCCCTGATATTCGAAGTTCATGTTGTGGAAGTAGTAGCGGTTGCCCCAGCGGTTGCCGGCGCCCTCCGCAATCACCTCAGAGCCGGAGTTATGCAGATAGGTAAGCGTCAGTGCGTTGTAGGCCTGGAAGCCGCGCGTGAACGAGCTGGTGGAGGATTCGCGGCTTGAGACGCGGAACACATCGATGGCGACGCGGCTTTTGCCGGGGTGATCGTATTCTTGCCAGGTCGTGTTGGAGGGCTTGGGTTCCGGCGGCAGCAGCCCGGCCGGGAATGTCATCTTCAGGTTGTTGACCGGATTGATGACCTGCTTGAAGCCGATGAACTTATAGACCGCATTGTTGTTGTGCTTCAGGATGGCGCACTCGGCCTCGGTCAGCACCGCGTCCTCGCCGCCGGGCAGCGCGTTGGCGGTGCGGAAATCAGTGATGGCCTCGCGCAGCATCTTTTCGTTGGCGCGGCCGATCTCGGCGGCCAGGAAGCCGGACAGAATAAGATGGCGCTGAAGCTCCTTGTCGCGGAGCTGGAGGTCCAGGTCGTCGCCCGCGGGGCAGGCAGCCATGGCCATGGACGGAAGTGCGGCAACCGCAATGGCGGCCACAACGCTGGCACAGAGCGACGCAAAGTACTTCATATGCAATTGGTCCCCCAACATAATCGCGTCCGCGAGCCTAATTCGCCTGCGGGCGGAGTCAATTCCGGTTGCCAGGTCAGCCCGGTGGCCGTTGGCGATCACCACCGGTCTTTCTGCCGCAAGCCTAAGCCCGAAAAATGACGGCCCATGGCGGCCCATGGGGTGCGGCGTGGAAGAAGTTGGGGAGAGGGGCCTGAAGGCTTGTAAGCGGAGGCGGCAGCAGCCATAATCAGCGCGGGAGGTTGGCGGCGGGCGCATCCCTCGCCAACCGGGTCAGGTCCGGAAGGAAGCAGCCCTAACGATTAGGACGCGGGTCGTTCGTCAGCCTCCTCTATTATTTCTGCTCACGGGCCGATCGCTTGCCGCTGTGCGACGAGCTGCCCTCCGCGAGGGCGCGACCTGTCATCCGAGCTAGCTCGGCTGCGCCGGGACGGTCGCCTTGCTCCCATGGCTCATTCGCTGCAATGGCCCATGCGGACCAAAGGTAGAGACATGGCCGGCAATAATTCTCAAGGTTCGGATCAGGCGCAGGCGGCGGCGAAGCCCTATGTGGTGCTCGCCCGCAAATATCGTCCGCAAAGCTTCGAGGATCTGATCGGCCAGGAGGCGATGGTGCGCACGTTGCGCAACGCCTTCGCATCGGGTCGCATCGCCCAGGCCTACATGCTCACCGGCGTGCGCGGCGTCGGCAAGACAACCACCGCGCGCATCGTCGCCCGCGCCCTCAACTATGAAACCGACACCGTCACCGCGCCCACCTTTGACATGCCGGTGCTGGGCAAGCACTGCGCCGAGATCATCGAGAGCCGCCATCCGGACGTGATCGAGATGGACGCCGCCTCGAACACGGGCGTCGACAACATCCGCGAGCTCATCGAAAGCGCGCGCTACAAGCCGATCATCGCCCGCACCAAGGTTTTCATCATCGACGAGGTTCACATGCTGTCGAAGGGCGCTTTCAACGCCCTTCTGAAGACGCTGGAAGAACCGCCCGAGCATGTGAAGTTCATCTTCGCCACGACCGAGATCCGCAAGGTTCCGGTCACGGTGCTGTCGCGCACGCAGCGCTTCGATCTGCGCCGCGTCGACGTGCCGGAGCTGGCCGCGCACTTCACCGGCATCGTCACCAAGGAAGGCGCCACCGCCGAACCCGACGCGCTGGGGCTGATTTCCCGCGCGGCTGAAGGTTCGGTGCGCGATGGCCTGTCGCTGCTCGATCAGGCGATTGCGATGGGGCAGGGCAACGTCGGCGTTGAAGCCGTACGCGCCATGCTGGGCCTTGCAGATCGCGGCCGCATCTTCGACCTGCTGGAACATGTGTTCCGAGGCGACGCCAAAGCCGCGCTGCTGGCGCTGGATGACATGCACCGCGACGGCGCCGATCCGGTGCAGCTTGTCGCCGATCTGGCCGAGGCGGTGCACACCGCAACGCGCATCAAGGCGGTTGGCTCGGATGCCGGCAGCGACGGCCTGAGCGCCGAGGAGCGCCGCCGCGCCGCTGCGCTGGCCGAGCGCCTGTCCACGCCGCTGCTGTCGCGCGCCTGGCAGATGTTGCTGCAGGGCGGCGATGAGGTTGGTCGCGCCGCCAATCCGCGCGCTGCCGCTGAAATGCTGCTGATCCGCCTCGCCTACACCGCTGATCTGCCCTCGCCGGATGAACTCATCCGCATGCTGGGCGGCGAGGGCGCGCTGGCGCGTTCATCGCAATCCCCAGCCCCTGCGGGTGGCGCGCCATCGCGCGATGCGCCGCTCAACAGCGCTGCAATGCCGCCCCGGGCAGAACCGTTCACGCCAACGGCGCGCGAAATACTGGAGCCGTCTTCGGGTTCCGGAGCGCACGTCGATCACGCGACGCCGCCAGCCCGCGCGCCGCTCTCGCCCGCCGACCGGCTGATTCCATTCGAGGATGATGGCGGCTTCGGCGACGATGACGGTTTTGACGCCGAGTATGACGCATCACTCAACGCGCTGATCGAAGATCAGAACGCGGTTTCCGCAGCCGTGCCTGCCGCCGATCCGCGCTCGTTCGAGGAAGTCATCGCTCTCATCGGCGAACGCCGCGACATGATGCTGAAGATGAACCTTGAAGACCGCGTCAGTCTGGTAAAATTCGATGCCAATTCCGGCGCGATCGATTTGTTCTTGCTGCCCGGCGCGCCGCCTCAGATCGCCAACGAACTGCGCGAAAAGCTGAACGCCTGGACGGGCCGCAAATGGGTTGTCGTACTGTCGCGCGAAAAGGGTGCGCGTCCCGTTGGCGAGGTCAATCGCGAGCGTGAGGCAGTCGAGATCGAGGCACTCAAGGCCCACCCGGCCGTGAAGGCAGTGTTTGGGCATTTTCCGGACGCGAAGATATCAAGCATCCGTCCGTTGCCGCGCAGCGAACAAAACAAGTCGCGCACCGGATAACAACTTTTCTCAGCGGAGCTAGCGAGATGAAAGACCTGATGGGCATGATGAAGCAGGTGGGCCAGATGCAGGCACGCGTGCAGAAAATGCAGGAAGAGCTGGCGTTGATGGAAATCGAAGGCCAGTCCGGTGGTGGCCTCGTCAAAATCACGCTGACAGGCAAGGGTGATGTGCGTCGCGTGCAGATCGATCCAAGTCTGGCCAAGCCCGACGAGGTCGAAATCCTTGAAGATCTCATCGTCGCTGCGTCGGCTGATGCCAAGAGCAAGCTCGACGCCGCGATGCAGGAGAAGATGCAGGAAGTAACGGGTGGCATTGCGCTGCCCCCCGGTTTGAACCTGTTTTAAACCGTGCCGCTCCGCAGCGATTGAGGTCACGCGCACAGCTAAAGGGAGACGGCCATGGCACTCGGCATCTCAGCTCCGGCGTTTCAGGATGGCGGCGAAATTCCAGCCGCCTTCACCTGCGAGGGCCGTGATCTGTCACCTGCGCTGACATTCTCCGGCGTACCCGCCGAGGCGAAGAGCCTGGCGTTGATCGTCGATGATCCCGATGCGCCCGATCCCGCTGCGCCGAAAATGACATACGTGCATTGGGTGCTGTTCGATCTGCCGCCCGATACGCCGGGGTTGCCTGAAGGCGTCACGTCGTTGCCGGCTGGCGCGAAAGATGGCCTCAACGACTGGAAGCGCACCGGTTATGGCGGCCCGTGCCCGCCGATCGGCCGCCACCGTTACTTCTTCAAGCTCTACGCACTGGATACAACGCTTTCGCATCTCGATCGGCCGACCAAGGCTGAACTTCTGGCGGCGATGCAGGGGCATGTGCTGGCGGAAGCGCAGATCGTCGGCACCTATCAGAAAGCCGGCTGACGATGGTGCGTCGGCAGAATGTGCTGGATGACGCGCGATGCGCATTGCTGTTAGCAATGTGTTTTGCTGGTCTGGCGTTCGGCACCAATTCCGCCGCTGCTGAATATAAATCTCCGCACAAATCATTCGTCGACGCTCGATCGCTCATTCCCGATCTCGTCGTCGAAATGCGTTATGTGACGGCGCAGAATTTCGTCGGCAAACCGATTCCCGGTTACAACGGCGCGCGCTGTCTGCTGACGCATCGCGCCGCCAAGGCGTTGCAGTGCGCGGCGGATGCGCTGCGCCCGCGCGGCTATGCCATCAAGGTCTATGATTGTTATCGTCCGCAGCGGGCGGTGAATGCCTTTGTCAACTGGGGGCGCAATCTGCGCGACCAGAAGATGAAGCAGGCGTATTATCCAGAAGTCGATAAGCGCAACCTGTTCCGTGACAGTTTCATTTCATCGCGCTCCGGCCACAGCCGCGGCAGCACGATCGATCTCTCCATCGTGCCGGCGGCAAAGCCCGCTGTGCCGTTTGAGGCTGGTGACAACGTTGTGCGCGCCTGCGATTCCAGCAGTGGCAGACGCACCGATGACGGCAGCGTCGATATGGGAACGGGTTTCGATTGTTTTTCAACGCTGTCGCATACGCGATCGCAGAAGGTCAGCGACGTACAACGCCAGAACCGCACCATTCTGCGCGACGCCATGTCGGCGTGTGGCTTCCGCAACCTTTATAGCGAGTGGTGGCATTACACCCTGCGCAACGAGCCCTATCCGAACACTTATTTCGACTTCCCGGTGGAATAGTCAGTAACCGTTGCCATCTATGTTCATGGATACCTGTTGAGGCTTGAACGGCGAGGAACCGTAAATGGCATTTGAAGCGTTGAAGGCGGAAGTCGGTTTGTTGTTCACGCAAATGCAGAACGAGCCGACCGATCGGCACGAGCTTTATCTGCAGCTGACGGAAAAGCTGAACGAGCTGAAGGCTTTCGGTATGCCGTTGCCGCAGGATCTGGTCGAGATGGAAAAAAATCTTGAGGCAGAGTTCGCGGCCGAGAAACGCGAAGCCCAATAGCGCACCGTTGGCTGCCCCCCAATCATGCACCGGCGGCCGGCTCCCCGAAGGCAGTCGCCGGTGCCAAGAAGACAATCATGCGCCAGCGGCCGGCTCCGCGAAGCGGTGTCGCTGGCGCGAAAGAAATACTCAATGCGTCGCGCGTGGTTGCCGGACGGGAACACGCGATGCGATTGGCAACCGCAGATCACGCCGGGCGCATACCCGCGCTTCGCCCGTCAGGCATGCGTCGGTGATGTTGGCCAGAAACAGCCGCGCCGCGCTGGCCCAACTGTAATGCGCCACGCTGGCACGCACGATATCGCGGTCCAGCCGCTGCGCCGACAAAGCCGCAGCACGCAGGTCTTCCGACAGAATACCGCTCACGCCATCGATGACGATGTCGCGCGGTCCGCAAACCGGCAGCGCCGCCACCGGCAGACCCGAAGCCATCGCTTCCAGCAGCACGATGCCGAACGTGTCGGTGCGGCTGGGGAACACAAACACATCGGCTGACGCATAGCACTGCGCCAGCTCTTCGCCCGTTCGTTTGCCGGTGAATGTCACGTCGGGATAACGCGCGCGCAATTCATCGAGCTGCGGGCCACCGCCTACAACCACCTTGCGGCCGGGCAGGTCGAGATTGAGAAACGCGCCGATGTTCTTCTCCGTCGAGACGCGTCCGACATAGAGAAACACCGGTCCATCGCCGAACAGCCGAATGTCGCGCGGATGAAACAGATCGGTATCGACACCGCGCGTCCATGGCATCACGCGCTCAAAGCCGCTGGCCTCAAGCTCGCGCGCTAAAGACGGCGTCGCCACCATCAATCCCGCTCCGGCATTGTGAAACCGGCGTAGCAGCGACAGCGTCCAGTTTTCCGGAACGGCAAAGCGCTGACTGAGGTACTGCGGAAAACGCGTGTGGAAGCTGGTCGTGAAGCGTATGCCGCGCTTCAGGCAGTAGCGCCGCGCCATCCAGCCGATCGGGCCTTCCGTGGCGATGTGCACCGCGTCGGGCTTCAACGCTTCGAAGCGCTGGGCAAACCGTTTCATACCCGGCATTGCCAAGCGTATTTCGGGATAGGTAGGGCACGGCAGCGTGCGGAATTCCTCCGGCCCCACCACGCTCATCTCAACGCCGAGCGCGGCAAGCTCGATCGACAAACGCTCGTAGGTGCGCACTACGCCGTTCACCTGGGGGTGCCAAGCGTCCGACGCAGTGAGAATGCGCATCACGCCACCTGCAGGGCTTTGGTCAACTGCTTGGTGATGGATTGATCGCGGGCTTTCACAACGTCGTGCCAGCGGATCAGCTCCATGCGGCCGTCTTCGGTTTCGCCGATCGCCGTGCAGCTCTCAACCCAATCGCCCGTGTTGAGATAGTGCACGCCGTCCATCTGACGCGAGGCAGCGTGGTGGATGTGACCGCAGATCACGCCGTCAACACCGTGCCGCCGCGCTTCATCCGAAAGCGATTTCTCAAACTCGCCGATGAAGTTCACCGCCGTCTTAACGCGCAGCTTCAAATGCGCCGAGAGCGACCAATATCCCAGCCCGAACCGGCGACGGATGAAGTTCAGCGGATGGTTGAGCCACAGCGCGAACTCGTAACCGCGGTCGCCCAGAAACGCCAGCCAGCGCGCGTAACGCACCACGACGTCGAACTCATCGCCGTGCAGCACCAGATAGCGCTTGCCATCGGCCGTCACGTGCACCGTCTGATGCTCGATCTCGATGCCGCCGAAGTGTTGGCCGCAATAGGGGCGCAAACCTTCGTCGTGGTTGCCGGGAATGAAGATGACCCGCGTGCCTTTGCGCACCTTGCGCAGCAGCTTCTGCAGCACGTCGTTGTGCGCCTGCGGCCAGATCGGACCGCGCCGGATACGCCAGAAATCGACGATATCGCCGACCAGATAAATCGTGTCGGCTTCCGTCTCGCGTAAAAAGTCTAGGAGCAAATCCGCCTGTGACGCGCGCGTCCCGAGGTGGACGTCGGAAATGAACAGTGTGCGGTATTGGACCATTGTCCATCCTTTTCAGCAGCAAGGTTGCTTGCGCTTGGATGGCTCCAATGACCGGATTCAGTTTGCAGTATTGTGACAGTCGCGCCGATGCCGCAGCCAACGCGGTTAATCAGGGTTGAAATTAACCGCTGAGGCTCCCCGTTGCTTCGTTGAGGGCCGATCGCGGCGCCCGCAGGCTTCCATCCGCACTACGCCGACGCATCCTTGCGACGCTCTCCTGCCCCTAGAAAATCTTCACCGGGAAATAGCGTTCGGTGATCTCTTCCAGGCGTCCGTCCGACCGCAGTCTGGCCAGCGCACCGTTCAGCATCGCCTTGATCTGGGAGTCGGTCTTGGGAACCGCAATCGCCATGCCATCGCCGAAGAACTTCGGCTCCAGGTATGGCCCGCCTTTCAGCTCGCAACAGCGCTTGGATGCGGTGCCGTGCAGCCAGAACACCAGGCTCACAGAGTCATCGAAGATGTAGTCGACCTGACCTTGCAGCAGCGCATCGCGCGCCAGATCGGGATTTTCAAACGGCCGCACGGCGCTGGAACGGAAGAACGCGCGCACAAACGCTTCATGCGGAGAATTGCGCGCCACGCCGATGCGCTTGCTCTCCAGCGTTTCCGGGCTGATCTCCGTTTGCTCCTGCGACTTCGGTCCGGCAAAGCGCCCTGGCATCTGGAAATAGCGGTCGGTGAAATCCACCTCGGTCAGCGCCTGTGGCGTCACCGCATGCGAGGCGATCACCGCGTCGGCATCGCCGCGCCGCAGCGCCAGCAGCAGCTCGCCCCACGGGCGCACCTTGATATCGCAGGCCGTGTTCAGTTCCGAGCAGATCGCGCGCGCCAGATCGACATTGAAGCCGGCCAGCGAGCCATCCTCATCGTAGAAATTGAATGGCGGGAAATCGCCTTCGGTAAGGAAGCGCACAACAACACGGCGCGATGTGCCATCGGTCTCGCCCGCCACCGGCACTTCCTCAGGTGCAGCCGGCTCCTGCTGCGCCTGTGCGCTGGCAGGCAGCCATAGCGCCACCGCCATCAAGGCGATGAGACCAGCCGCCACCGCACGCAGCATCGCTGCCAGATGAAGTGCCGGGGGGTTAACCATGAGCATAGGCCGGGGGCTCCACTTTGAGTCGCGCTCACTATGGTGAAACGCCATACTATGGCAAGATGGCGTCTGGCTCACCGGGGGGAGGGCCGTTGTGCTGAGTAATTCGACCAGAAAAAGCGGTGGATCAACCACCGGCGATAGCGTGCATGTGGGGGCCCGGGCTGAGGCGGATGCTGAAGCCTTGCAGGCGACCCGTCATCGGCATCTGCGCACGGCCGTCGATGCACTGAAGCAGAAAAATCCCGCATACTCGGCCTGTTATGGCCTCTGGCCGTGGCAAAGCTTTGCGCTGCTGGTCATGCTGGTGGCCGCCTCGACAGGCGCGATTTTCGCGCCGGAAGCGACGCTTTATGCGCTGCTGGCAATCATGCTGGTGCCGTTTGTGTGCGTGGTCGCCGTCCGTGTCGCCGCGCTGGCGCACGTTTGCCTGCATCGGCCCGTCCAGGCGCAGCCGCTGCCTCCGGCGGATGGTGAGCTGCCGGTCTATACCATCCTGGTGCCGCTGTTCCGCGAGACTGCGGTCATTCCCGGCCTCGTCGCCGCCCTGCGCGCGCTCGACTATCCAGCCGATCGCCTCGAAATCATGCTGATCGCCGAAGAGGTCGACATAGACACGCAGGTGGCGTTGCGGCGTGCTCAGCTTGATCCGCATATGCAGATCGTTGTCGTGCCGGGCGGTGAACCGCGCACCAAGCCGCGCGCAACGCAATATGCGCTGCAGTTTGCCAAGGGCGCTTATGTCGTCGTCTACGATGCCGAGGACGAGCCCGAGCCTGATCAGCTGCGCCGCGCGTTGTCAGCGCTCCAGAACGGTGGCGAGCGTCTCGGATGTGTGCAGGCGCGTCTCAACATTCACAATTCAAACCTGAGCTGGTTCTCGCGCCAGTTCACCATCGAATACACCGCGCTGTTCGACGCCATCCTGCCGACGCTGGACCGCCTGCGTCTGCCGGTTCCATTGGGCGGCACGTCCAACCATTTTCCGCGCCACGTGCTTGATGATGTCGGCGGCTGGGACCCATACAACGTAACCGAAGATGCCGATCTCGGAATGCGTCTTGCCCGCCGTGGCTGGGATGTCGGCGTAATACCTTCGACCACCTGGGAGGAAGCACCGACCACGTTCCGCGTCTGGAAAGGTCAGCGCACGCGCTGGCTCAAAGGCTGGATGCAGACCTACGGCGTGCACATGCGTGAACCGGGCGCGCTGTGGCGCGAGCTGGGCGCCCGTCGCTTCGCGGGCTTTCAGGTGCTGATGGGCGGCATGATCCTGTCGGCGCTGGTGCACCCGTGGTTCTATCTGCTGCTCGCGTTCGAGCTCTGGTCTGGCCGCATGCTCACCTTGCCGCAAGGCGCAGTTGGGCAGGCACTGCTCGGCGTCGGTTTGCTGAATCTGTCCGTCGGCTATGTCAGCGCCATTGCGCTTGGCACCGTGGCGGCGGCCCGGCGCTCCCGTCTCGATCTTGCAGCCCATGCGTTGATGATGCCGGCCTATTGGCTGCTGATCTCGTTCGCGGCGCATCGCGCGTTGCTGGAGTTGCTATGGGCACCGCACTACTGGGAAAAAACCGAGCACGTCGGCCGTGTTGCTGCGGAACAAAGCCAGCGCGTGCAGTCAGGCGTGGTGGCGGCAAAAACTGCGGCGAGTGTTACCGGCAGTGGACGGCCTGAGTTGGGCGATGACGACGCGGCTGAAGCCGAAATTGCCGTGCCGATTGCAAGCAATCAGGCGTCGGCATCAGGCAAAGAAACTCAGCGCCTGCTCTGAAATGTGCTGCCGCGTGGTGGTGTATTTCGCCCACGGGTCACTGTTTTTGCGCAACCGCTGCAACATTGTCGGGATGGTGAATGCGTTCGCCGTCTCAATCTTGATCAGTTCGCTCCACGTCACCGGCGCCGCCACGCTGGCGGTGGCACGCGCCCGCGGCGAGTAAGGCGCGATGGCGGTGGCACCGCGCTCGTTGCGCAGCCAATCGATGAAAATGCGCCCGCGCCGTTTCGCCTTGGACATCGTCGCTGTGAAGCGCTGCGGTTCGCTGTCGGCCAGTTTGGTCGCAAACCCGCGCGCAAAGCCTTTCACCGTTTCCCAGTCTTGGCTTTGGTCCAGCGGCGCGATGACGTGAACGCCTTTGCCGCCGGTCAGCAACGGAAAGCTTGTCAGCCCTGCGGTCTGCAACAGCTTGCGAATGTCGCTGGCGGCTTCAGCCACATCGCTGAATGCAACACTTGGGTCCGGATCGAGATCGAATATCAGCCGCTCGGGGTGTTCAAGGTTGTCGGCCGTAGCACCCCATGGATGGATTTCGATCCCGCCGATCTGCGCCACAGCGACCAATCCCGCTGCATCGTCGAGCATCAGATACTGCGCAATAGCGCCGTCGCTCTCAGTGACCGGAACAGATTTGAGCGCGCCGGGCAGCCCCTTCTTGGTGTGCTTCTGGAAGAAGCACTGATCAGCGATGCCTTCAGGGCAGCGCACGATGCTGAGCGGGCGCTCCTGCACATAGGGCAGCATGCGCCCGCTAGCCGCAAAAAAATACGCGGCGAGATCAAGCTTGGTGATGCCTTCATCGGGAAACAGCACGCGCTGGGGATGCGTAAGCTTCACACCGGCTATGCTGCCCTCGGCGGATTCTGGCGCGTCTTTCACGCTGGATTTGCGCGGCGCTTTTACCGGCGTGGTGTTCCGGCCCGGCGCCTTCTGCGGTGGACGCTTCGTTGCCGGAGCTTTTTTCGCGGGCTTCTTTGGGGCTGGTGCCTTTTTAACCGCAGCCTGTGTCGAAGATCGGGCCATTGGCGTTTGCACCTCTCTGGCGGGCTTGTCGCCGCGCAGTCCAAGAAAGGCCGGATGGCGAAGAATGCCGTCGGCGGTTCTTTCAGTAAACGCGATCTGCGCCACAAGTTCCGGCTTCACCCAGCGGGCATCGCGCAGCACTTCCCGCGGAGCGTCTACGAACGGGCTGGTCTTGCGTTCGAGCCTGTGCAACTTCGCGCCGAGCTGATCCAGCATCGCGGTGTCGAAGCCGGTGCCGACACGGCCGCGATAATGCAACTCGCCATCGACAAACTCGCCCAGCAGCAGCGAAGCGAATGGGCGGCCCTTCTTGTCCGAGACGCGATAGCCGCCGATCACGAATTCATCGTTGCCGAGGCATTTCGATTTCAGCCATCCCATTGAGCGCGCCGAGACATAAGGTTTGTCGGCACGCTTTGAGATGATGCCCTCAAGACCAAGGCGGCAGCATTCGCTCAGTACGTCGCGGCCGTGTCCGGCAATGTCGGCGCTGTAACGGATCGCGTCCGGCGCACCCTTGAGCAGTTTGCGCAGAATTTCCTTGCGCTCGCGCAACGGTTCGGCGCGCAGATCCTTGCCGTCGAGTTCGAGCAGATCGAAAACATAGTACGTCAGAGGAGCGTTGCTCTGGCGCAGGCCGTTCTGCAGCAGTTGGAAGCGCGAGCGGCCCTCGGCATCCAGCGCAACGATTTCACCATCCAGCAGCGCGCTGCTTACACGCAGGCTCAGCAGCGCCGTAGCGATCGGCTGGAACTTGTGGGTCCAGTCCTGGCCCGAGCGCGTGTAAATGTGGCACGTTCCGTCGCCGATGGCAGCGATTGCGCGATAGCCGTCGTATTTGATTTCGTGCACCCACTCCTCGCCCTCGGGCGGCGCGGTCACCAGCGTCGCCAGTTGCGGGGATATGGATTGCGGCGGTGCAGCGTGATTTTTGGGGGCGGCGGTGCTCCGGCTGGGTCGCTCACTGGCCTTCGCAGCTGCATAAGCCGTTGCTGCCCCCTTGGGGCTGTTGCCGGGCTGTAAACGTACAGTTGCCATACGCCGTTTACCCTATACCGCCCCGTCCTGATGGTGGGCCGCCGGACCTGAGGGATTGCCGGTTCAGGCTGACATATGGCCGTAAAACATGTGTTGCGCTCAGGGCAAATTGCCCGCTGAAGCGGTCCGCAGCTTCTAATCCACCGGCATTCTGTGGCAGCATCGCCCCCAACTGGGGAAGAAACATGCGCCTTTTAACGCTTCTGTTGATACGTCTCGCGGCCATCGTGCTGCTGTGCCTCGCCGTCACGGTGGGGTGGCTCATCCGCGATACGTACCGCGAAATTGAAGCTGACGTCGCCGCCACTTCGGAGCGTATGGGGCAGCATCTGCAGATGCTGCACTGGCAGCACATCATGTCCCGGATGGAGTGGGAGACGCTCTCAACTCAAAGCCTGATTTCGCCCGGCGTTTGCGTAACCTATGGTCCGCCGCAGCGCGATGTGCGCACGGTGTGCAGTCAGCTTGAAGCGCTGGGACCGCTTCCACCGGATTGGTTCAGCAGTGCTTACATGACGTTGTTCGGCGCGCATCAGCCTGTGCAGCAATATTTGTCGATACGTGAAAAGGACGCCGGGCTCGTGATCACCTATGCGGATCAGAGCGCATCGCTGCGGCGCGCATGGCATGAGATTTCGACCGTAGTGCGTGTGTCAGTGCTGATGGCGGCTGGCATTGCACTGCTCGCGGCGTTTATGATCGGGCATGCTTTGTTGCCTGCTAATACCATCGTCGAAGCGCTGCACAAACTGGAAGATGGATGGTTACGCCGACCGATCGGACGTTTCAAAAGCGCCGAGTTCAACCACATCGCCGATGCTGTCAATCGGCTCGCGGACCGTTTGCAGCAGACGAATGCCGAGCGTCTAGCACTGACGGCGCAGCTGTTTCAGGTGCAGGAAGACGAGCGCCGGGCGCTGGCCCGCGACCTGCACGATGAATTCGGGCAAGCCTTCGCAGCAACTTCGGCGCTGGCAGCGTTGATCGAGACCAACGCTCCGGAAAACCGACCCGACATAGCCGAAGACGCGCGCTCAATCCTGCGTACCCAGCAGCAGATCATGGATACACTGCGCACCACACTGGTGCGGTTGCGTTCGCAAAGCATCGAGGAAGTGGGCCTGGAAGCAAGTCTTCGGCAGCTCGTGAGCGACTTTAACCGGCAGACGAAAGCCGGCACGGTATATCGTCTTCAGATTGTCAGCGACCTTGCAGAGCTGCCTAAACGGGCTGCTATCGATGTCTATCGTATCGTGCAGGAATGTCTGACCAATGCGTCGAAGCATGGCAAGCCATCAGAGGTCACGGTGCGCCTTGAGATCGCCGGCAGTATTGCTTCGGAACTGGCGCTGACGATTGAGGACGATGGCGGTGGTGATGCAAGCCGAATTCAAACCTCTTTCGGCCATGGCATCATTGGCATCCGTGAACGCCTTGCTGCATTGGGTGGCGCAATGTCGATAGTCAGCGGCCGGCAAGGCATCCGCATCACTGCGACCGTGCCGCTGGGTGCGTCGGGGCTTTGCGCATGAGCGGCATTTCAATTCTTCTTGTCGACGATCATCCGGTGGTGCGGGAAGGCTATCGTCGGTTGCTTGAGCAGCGTGGGCGTTTCAGCGTCTCGGCTGAAGCGGAGGATGTTGCGCAGGCGTATCTGGCTTACAAGAAGCACACGCCTGATGTCGTCATCATGGACTTGACCTTGCTGGGTGGGGCAAGTGGCCTGGAAGCGCTGCGCCGCATCCGGGAATGGGACAAGAATGCGCGCGTGCTGGTGTTCAGCATGCATCAGGGTGCTGCGTATGCACTGAAGGCGTTTGATGCCGGTGCCAGCGGCTACATAACCAAAAGCAGCCCGCCGGACGAGCTCATCCGTGCGGTTGAGATTGTGGCACGCGGTGGTCGCGCGATGAGTGAAGATATTGCGCAGGCGCTCGCTGCTGATCGGCTCGGCGGCGGCAGTTCCGGTATCGGCGATCTGTCCGCGCGCGAGACCGAAATTCTGCGGATGCTGGCAACCGGCCTCAGCAGCGAGACAATCGCCGAACTTCTCAATCTCAGTCACAAAACCGTTCGCAATCACCATTATGCCATCAAGGCAAAGATCGGTGCGGCGAACGACGCGCATCTCGTCTGGCTGGCAATCAGCGCAGGGATCGTCCCCCCAAGCCAGATCGAGCAGGGCCCATAGTCGAGCCCAATGTACAGGACGCACTAATAAAAAAGGCCGCTCCGCTCGACTGCGGGGCGGCCTTATTTTTTGTGCATCGGTGGATGCTAGCCGGCCAGCAGGGTGCTCGGCTGCTCGACACTCACGACCGTGAGTTCATGGCGCTGGCCGTCGCGGGTCGTCCACGCGATCGACTGGCCGGTAGACAGGCCGATAAGCGCCGATCCGATCGGCGTCATGATGGAAATGCGGCCCTGGGCGATGTCAGCCTCAGCCGGATATACGAGGGTCACGCGGCGTTCTTCACCCGCATCAGAGCGATAGTTCACCGTCGACTGCATCTGCACAACATTGGCGGGAATTGTCGTGGAAGCCACAACTTCGGCGCGGTCCATTTCGGCCAGCAGCACTTCAGCCACTGCAGGCATGCGTTCGAGGGCGGCCACGGCGAGGTCGCTCAATCGCTTATAGTCAACGTCGCTGACCATGATGGCAGGCTTGTTCTGCGGATTCGAAACGTCAGCCATAGTCCGTCTGCTCCAGGTGAATGCGCAAATATTCTGGCGGTACGATACGCCAGTCGGCCGATGATTTTTTGAAGGCGCCTGTGGGCTAGTTGGCGAAAACGCAAAGCCCGAAAAGCCCCTGGAACTCGGGGCGCACGCGACCGAGCCCCAGGGCTAAAATTCCGCGATCAAAACGACCCGGGTTGTGCTCGTTTGCAGTCTTGCCATGCTGAGAGTCTGTCCGGTTCTGCCGTTTTGTCAATGCCATGTTTCAATGACCGGTGGCGCAGGCAGGAGCTCCGGATGTGGATCGGGCGGGACCTGATCGACGGCCGTGCCAGGATCGCCACATCCCGATGCCGGATTGATGGCCCTCGGCGTTTTTCAATTCAAAGCATTCTAAATTGTGCTAACTAAGGGGTGCGGGAAGACGACCTGGGGAAATTATCCCGCTTGTGGCGCCCTCACGCCAAAGAGCGCCCCTTTGCGGGCCCGGCGAGCCATCCACGCCGGACCCGCCATAGGGGCTCAGCGGCGCGCCAGGAAAGCGGCTGGACCGCATTCTGCAAACGCAGACATCATCGCTTCCCATTTTCCGCACGATACTTCGTTGCTGTCGGCGCCCATTTGATATGGGAGCCGTGCTTGTTTGCGCGCCGAACAGGGCGCTTACGGCTGGCTTTGCAGCGATTTTTCCACCGACTTCTGAAGCCTCAGTCGAACTGATCGAGCAGTTGGTCGAGAGCGGGCCGAATGCCCTTGAGTTCGCGCAGGTGCGCTGCGGCAAGCTTGTCCATCACCCGCTCGGTCTTCGCGGTCAAACGCACCTGAACGCGCCGCAGATCCGACTTATCTTTGATGCGGGTGACGAAGCCGTTACGCACCAGGCGATCCACCAGCTCAACGGCAGTGTGATGGCGAATGAGCAGCCGGTCGGCGATTTCCTGGATGCCGATGTCGTTGCCCTTCGCTGAGCCCTTGATCGCCAGCAGTGCCTGATATTGCTGGGGGCTTAATCCTGCGGAATTGGCTTCCTGCTCACTGAACGCGAAGAACTGTCGGAGTGCATGCCGGAAATCGGCGAGGGCTTCGTAGCTTTTCTTTGGAAACGTTTTGCGCGCAGGTGCTTTCGCCATATTGGATCTCTTGTGCGTATCGTTACGCGATATAATATGAGAGTGCGGCAGCCGAATGTCATCAGAGGCTGCCTGCTGCATCGTATAGCCCAGTGGGATATTAGCGCGACTGATTTTTTATAGAAATTTCGTGATCGTGACTATCGTAAGACGATGGCGCCTGAACAAAGTTGGGCAGGCCGCATTATTTTTAAGCAGCGATGAGCTTTTTCTAAGCGGAGCCGGAGCAATGCTTAACAGTAATAGAGAGGATCGCGATCATAAATACGCCGATCCGGGCAGACGGGCAGTTTTCCTTGCAATTCTGATTCTTGGCATCACGCTGATCCACTTCGGCGTCGTGCGTCTTTGGTAGTTCAGCGCGGTTAAGCCTGAGCTGCGCGTGAATGGGGCGCAGGGCTGTGCTGCAGGAAATCGAGCAGCACGACGGCATTGTTGTGTTCGGTGTCGTGCGCAGCGAACAGCAGTGTCAGCGGTTTTGTTTTCGACAGTTCTCTTAGATGCTCGATCGCGTCGACGTTGGCTGCGAGCTCCTGTCGGTAGCGGTGTTTGAACTCGGTCCAGCGCTCCGGCTCATGATTGAACCATTTGCGGAGTTCCGCGCTCAGGGCGACTTCCTTTATCCAGACATCAACCTTCGCCGCGTCTTTGCTGAGGCCTCTCGGCCAGAGCCTGTCAACAAGAACGCGCAAGCCGTCATTCGCGGAGGGACTATCGTAGACACGTTTGAGAGCGATTGATTGCTGCCGGCGGACTGATTTGGTTGCCATGGGGTTTTGCCCGAAATGAAGCGTCAGAGGGGCCAAATATTGCAGGCCTTCGCTGATAACGCGCAGCGGCAATGGATTGATCCAATCGGTGGCACGGCTCACATGGAGTTGATACCTGGGACACTCATGCAAATGGACGGCTAGCGCTATATGATGCATTAGATATGCATGATATGCTGCGGACCGCACAAGCAGCTCCAGAAGTTAGGTCATCGGTGCTCCGGACAGCGTCGGTGACTCCAAATTAAGGACTTGGTGATGGAACGTGCACCATCCGCTGAAATACATTGGACAGCAGATCCTAGATCGCCGGGTTTTGCCGTTGGTATCACGGACGCGACTATCCATACCCTAGTGCACAGCTTTTACGGCCGTGTGCAGCAGGACCCAACGCTAGGGCCGATCTTTGCTGCCCGTATCGATGACTGGCCTGAGCATCTGGAGAAAATGTGCGCCTTCTGGTCGTCAGTGGTGTTGATGTCGGGTCGTTATAAAGGACGCCCGATGCCGGTCCACGCCCGCATAACGGAGCTGAACGGCGCGCACTTCGAACATTGGCTGGCGCTGTTCCGCGCAACGGCGGCGGAAGTTTGCGAACCACCGGCTGCAGCTGTTTTCATCGACAGGGCGGAGCGGATTGCGCAGTCGCTACAGATGGGAATTGCGCTGCATCGGGAAGCTGTTGAGAGTATGCGGCTGGCGGAAGCAGAGGGCAGCCAGTGAGTGTGACGCCGTAAAACGGCCCGAAGTAATTGGGAAGCGACAATGACCTATGTCGTCACCGAAAATTGCATCAAATGCAAATATACGGACTGCGTGGAAGTGTGCCCGGTCGACTGCTTTTATGAAGGCGAGAACATGCTCGTCATTCATCCGGACGAGTGCATCGACTGCGGGGTGTGCGTGCCGGAGTGTCCGGCCGAGGCGATTTTCTCGGATAGCGAACCGCAGGCCACGGAGCAGTGGCTGGAGATCAATCGCAAATACTCTGAACTATGGCCGAACATAACCGGCAAGATACCGCCGATGCCGGGAGCTGACGAAGAAAACGGGCGACCGGGAAAACTTGCGGAGCTGTCGCCCGAGCCAGCGTCAGAAAAGGTTGGCTGACCGCGCGTCGCTGCATGGCGCGCGGCCAGCCACAGGTTGCTTTCGAACAGGCGCGCCGCCCACCGGAGGTGTGCGCACCTCCCGCCGGGATCGGGGAAGCGCCCCCTGACCCGGCGGGATGCTACCTGGCTATTTCTTGGCTGCCTTCTTGCGCGGATCGTCCTCAGGATTGATGTAAATCAGGTCAAACGGCCCGATGGCCGCGACCTGAATGATGGTCTCCCGATCCGTGGTCCAAACGTAGTGCGCGTGGTTAGCCGGCAGCGCAAGAATGCCCCCGGCTTCAAGCATTTTGCCCTTGGTCAAATCGGTCTTTTCGCCCATTCCACTCCCCATCGCACCGGAAAGCACGGTGACGGTTTCGAAGCCCGGATGCGTGTGCGGCGGCACGATGTAGTTGGGCGGAAACTTGATGCGCAGGATGAACAGTCCTGGTTTGTCCGGATCGCCATGGATGAGGGCAGTCTGGCCGCCATTCGGGAATGCAGGATCATCGCGGAAGACGATATCGCTAGGGTTCAATTCCTTGGCGCCGTCGGCTGTGCCGTGGGCGAACACGGGGCAAGTGATCGCCATGAAGGCGAGCGCGGCGAGCATGGGTTTCATCAGATCCTCCTGAGTGCGTTTTTTGCTAATGGTTGGCGAGCTGATCTCTGGTCGGGTGATGCGGCGACTGTGTCGAAACCGGTTGCTGGGTTTTTTCGATGCAGAGAGCTGTTTCGAGGCTGGCAAGAAGCGCTTTGAGATTGTTGTCAGAAGAACTCGCCTGCTTCAGTCCAAAACCCAGCAACGCCAGCAACACGGCGGTCAGGAGCAGCAACGCCAGCGGAAAGGCACTGCTGACTTGAGGCTTGCGTTGCCGCAAGCTGTCATCCTCGGCACGGTATGCTTCAGCCTGTTCCACGCTGCACCTTGCCCCAATGCGCATTCTGCTTTGCCGACGGGCTGAACCGCAAAGTGCTCAAGATCCGCTGCGGGCAGGGTGTTATCCCGCCGGGGCGATGGCAACGGCGATGCCCATGCGGACCGTTGGGCAAATTTCCCGACGATAGCGCGGAACGCTTCACATGCAGGGAAGCAGAGCATAGCCTCGCCTGAATGCTGATGCCTGGGATCGCTTTGCATGGACTTGAAGTGGCTGCTGATCAGAAGGATCGCGTTAGTCGCCATGGCATGTCTGATCGTCGGCGCGCTACTGCTGATCTATCAAAGTGCACTGGCCACCAAGCGTCAAAACCTTGAGCTTGTGGACGGTGTCGGGCGGCAGATGGATCATCGCTTTTCGATGTACGGCCGCGTCGAGGATATACCAGAGCGTTTTCCGGATTGGGATCTGGTGACGACACCGCTGCTGCAGTCCGGCCAGTGTGCTGAATTGCGCACCAATACAGGCGAGGTCCGGCATCTGAACTGCGCGGGGCTGGATCGGGCTGCGGTGTCAGCACCGGCATGGTTTGTCTGGCTTTACCGCAACGTGGCAGGCGAAGGGTCGTCGGCATCGGCCATGCGCGAGCTTTTCCATAGGGGCACAGTGCACGGCAGCGTCGTCGCCCGTTATGAGCCGATCGCAAGCGCCAGCCTGGCGTGGAACAGGATCGCGCCTCTGCTGGGATTCGCGGCCGCGCTGGTGGCAGTGCTGTGTCTCATGACATTCCTGGTAATAGATCGCGCGCTGCGGCCAACGAAGCAGATCGTGGATGGACTCAATCGGATGGCCCGCGGTGATATGGCTTTTCGCTTGCCCGCGTTCCGCCTGCTTCAGTTCGATCGCATCAGCGCGGTGTTCAATTATGTCGCCGCGGAGTTGACAAAGGCCAACGTGGAGCGCGCCGGCTTGGCACGCAGACTGGTTGATGCTCAGGAACGCGAGCGCCGCCACATTGCGCGCGAACTGCACGATGAAATCGCGCAGACACTAAGTGCGCTAAACGCGCAAGCTGCGATATTGCGCACGAAGGCGGAACGTGAGGAGGGCAGCCTCGCTGCGGAAGCGGCAGCGTTGCAAAGTGTGATCTCAAACCTGATGCAAACCGTGCGGCGGACGCTGACCAATCTGCGGCCACAGGAGCTTGATGATCTCGGTCTTGTCGCGAGCCTTGAGGCGCTGGTGGCGCACTATAATAAAACGGCAGCCGGTACGACACTTTTTACGCTGCAACTGGAAGGCGCGCTTGACGGATTGAATGCTGAAACGAATGCACACGTCTATCGCATCGTGCAGGAGGCGCTCACAAACGCTGCCAAACACGCTAATGCGCGCAATGTGCAGATTGTGTTGCGCCAGTCGCAGAAGAATGGCGCGAACGGACATGAGCTGATCCAGCTGCGGATTGCTGACGACGGGATCGGCACGGGTGAGGGCGGCAGCCCCAAGCTGCACGCGGTCGGGTGTCGCGAGGTTTCTTCTGCCGGTACTGGTGCCGGGCTGGTCGGCATGCGGGAGCGGGTGGCCGCGTTGAGCGGCACCTTTTCCGCAGCGCCAGTGTCCGGCGGCGGCTTCGCGCTTGAAATTGAATTCCCATGCACGCAACAGGGGGCATGATGACATCGAACATTCGCGTGCTCCTTGTCGATGACCACGCCGTGGTGCGCCAAGGCTATCGGCGTCTGATCGAAATGCACCGCGATATTGAAGTCGTTGCCGAAGCGGAAGATGCTGCGAGCGGATACAAGGCGTTCAAGGATGCCAGGCCAGATGTTGTCGTGGTGGATATTTCCATGCCGGGGCGAGGTGGGATCGATCTCGTGCGTCAGATCCGGCAACTGAATTCAGAAGCGCGCGTTCTGATTTTCACGATGCATGCCAGTGCAACCTATGCGCAGCAGGCGTTCAATGCCGGAGCGCGTGGGTATGTCACTAAGAGCAGTCCGCCCGAAGTTCTGGTTGGTGCAATTCGCAGTGTGTACGCTGGTCGGCCAGCTCTGTGCGCGGAAATAAATGAGGTGTTCGCAACCAGCAGATTGTGCGGCGAAGGTACGGCGCTGGATGAGCTGTCCCCGCGCGAGTTCGAAGTGCTGCGTATGATTTTAGACGCCAAGCCGACGGATGAAATTGCGTCGGCGTTCAATCTCAGTCCGAAAACGATTGCGAATTATCACTACGAGATCAAATCGAAGCTGGGCGTGCGCTCCGATATCGAACTCGTTTATTTCTGCATGCGGCAGGGTCTGGTGAAGCCGGTCGAAACCGGCTCCTGATCCTGATCGGTGTGCCGCCGCCGACGCGCAGCGACGGCACACCGATAGAAACCAACGATCAGAAGCGATAGGCGATGCCGACGTTGAAGTCATGTAGCTTCAGGTCCATGTGATACTGCCCTTGCACGTTGTAAGGACCAGCGGGTGTTAAAGGAGCCTGATACCAAGTAAAGCTTTTGGAGCCGAGATCAGAAAAGCTGTATTCCGCACGCACTGTCCAGTTATCGCTCAACGCATGTTCAAGACCAGCACCGATTGTCCATCCGGTATAGGTCTCACCTTTGTAGTTCACTGCCGGAGCTGGCGTGATGGCTAGTCCGCTGCCGGTCCAGAAATTAAATTCGTGACTGTATTTTGCCGCGGAAAAACCGCCGGTGATGAACGGCAGGTATCTTCCGATTGCGTAACCAAGTCGCCCCTTCACCGCACCACTCCAATCGAGCTCGGAATTGATACCGGCGAAATGACGTCGATCTATGCCGCTACTGGTAACTGTACCACTCCAGACAACGCTCTCCTTGATCTCAGCGTTGCTCAGCGATAGCCCTGCGTCGATGCCGACAACCAAGCCGGAAGCGAACTGCCGGTCGGCGCCGGCGCGCAGACGACCCGAATAGCCACGGGTGTCCTTGGCGACAAGGAAGCCGGTTGTAGGCAAACGTGCTACCGGAGCCATGATTTTGTCAGTCGCAGCTTCAAGGAACTGATAGCCGCCATCAAGTCCGATGCGCACACCGCTCCAGTCGTACGCTGTGCTATCCGTTGAACCTTGACCACCAAACGGCAGCAAGCCGGCCAGCACGCTGTTAGAGCCGTTTCCGAACAAGTCGCCTTCGCCGAATTTCACCGACGCGCCGCCGAATATCCGCCGACCCGGGCCCATGTCCTGCGACATTGCCGGCATGTACGCGACGTCGGTTAGGTTGGTCACGTTAGCAAACAGGTTCAAGCGCTCCGATGGCTGGAAGTTGGCGAACAGATCGTACGTCCGATAGGCATCCGTTTGCCAAGTGCCGCCCTCAACAAGTGTGCCTTGCGACACATCGTTCATGCGTGCCCCGAGCGTCAGCTTGCGGTCGAACAGCCGAATGCCACCTGTCAGTGTTGTGTAGTCGTCAGGCAACCGGCTTGGTTCACCCATGCCGCCGATGCCATCGCCAAAAGTGAGATTTGACTCATTCTTCGCGTAGGTGATGGCTGCAAACCCCCACCCGATATCGTAGCTGGCCTCCAGCTCATAACCTGTCAGCAAGCTGGTGCCAGGCGCGTTTTGAAACCAGCATACGGATGCACTCGCAAAACATTTTGCGATAATGAAATCCTCTACATCCTTGCGATACCACGCTGCCTTGAGGCGGAACGCGTCGTCATCCGTAAGGATGCCATTGCGCAGGATGTTGGCGCCGAACTCCCAGCCTGCGGCCGTTTCAGGCTGCAGGGCCGGGTTGGGCAGAAAGCTGGCGGTTGCTCCGGCGCCGTGTGAGCCGCCGAAAAACATTTCATTTACGGATGGTGGCCTGAAGCTCCCCTCGTAGGTTCCATAGAGCTGCAGCCAATCGACTGGCTTGACGGCCAACGTCGCCTTCGGGCTCACCGCATACGTGGTGTCGTCGACTGAGAAGTCACCTCGCCATGGTGCATTGAACGGAGACTCTGTAATTGTGTAGCGCGCTGGATTGTTCCAGTAGGAGTTCGATGGACGCGTCAGAGTATCCCTAGTGGAATTCGCGACGCTGTCATAAATCGTCCAGTAGACATCCGACACATTTCCTGTCGATCCCGCGCTCTTCATCGTGAACCGGTCGACACGCACACCGGGGATGAACTCGAAAATTCCAGACGTCAACGTTGCCTGCACGAACGCACCGCCGACGCTGGAAACGCCATCCGGGTTGGCATCCGCCGTCGTGTTGCCGGAGAAATCGTCGCGATAATATTCCAGGCCGTAGTGTAGCTTCAGTGCCGCTTGATCGAACTGGAATTTCGATGTGTTGCTGATATCAAATGACAGCCCCTCGTTGGTGATGATGCGGCCGCCATAGCTCAGGCTACCCGTCCACTGCGAGCTTGTCTCGTTGAAGGCGCCGTTGATGCGCAGGTCGACGAGATCGTTGCCAGGTGTGTAGGCATACTTCGCTGTCAGCGTCCTGTTGGTGACGGTTTGATCGTAGAAGTTGGCCCTGAAATCCGTCGAATAATAAATGCCACCGACATCAAGCCGATGCTCGCTGTTTGGTGAGACTGAGAACTTGAACAGACCCGATTTCACATCGCGCCAACTGTTGGTGACGAGCTTGTCGTCGCCGTCCTTGTATGCGTCGGCGCTTGTTAGATTTACAGCCCCAAACACGCTGCCGCCGGTGGGATTATCTCCAACACCAAATCGCGCACCGCCGGCTTTGGTAATCGACATGTCGTCGCTGGCATTGCCGCCGAATGTCGTCGTTACGATGCCACCAACCTTCTCGTGTGGATTGAGAACGTCATCGATGCCGAGCGTGCGATAGTTCACCGATCCGGCCAGTGTTCCCGCACCGCCCGTTGTCGTTATAGCGCCCTTGGTAATGTCGACGCCTGCCAGCAGTGATGGTTCGATGTACGTGTATCCAGCCGGGCCGTGACCGGTGAAGCGATAGTTCTGCCGCACACCGTCAATCGTGCTGGTGACGCGACCCATGCCTTCAAGACCGCGGATGTTGACCGCCATACCGGGCTGGGCTGCATTCTCCCAGCTATATACACCCGCGACGGAACGCATCGCGTCATTGAGATCGTGTCCATAGGTTGCGATTGTGCTGGCATTGATCTGTGCAACGCTGGCTGGTGTCTCGTAGATCTGATCTGGCGCAGGCTGCCAGCCTGAACCCTGCAGCTGGGCTCCAGCTCCTCCGCTCACATCAATCGTATCAAGAGATATTGCGCCATCGACGGTCGCGCCGGTTTCATTGCCCGCGCCCTCGCTGGATGAAATGATAACCGTGTCGTTGCCGCTAAACCTGAAGCTTGCACCCGTTCCGGAAAGCAGCTGCGACAGCGCCTGATCAGCGGACAACGTGCCGGAAACGCCTGGCGATGTACGGCCTTTGGCGGTCGCCGAACTGACTGAAACCTGCAAGCCCGACTGTTGGCCAAATTTCGTCAGCGCGCTGGCGAGAGGCTGGGCGGAAATTTGATACGTGCGAACCGCCGCCGTTTCCTGGGCCATAGCCGGTGCGATGACCGATAGCGCTGCCGGCGCCGCTCCGGCAAGCAAAGCTGCAACCAGCCTATGGCTGATCGCCCCCTCAATACGCGTACGCATACACAAACACCCTCAAACATACTTTTCATCGGGCAGGCGCAGCTGATGTCCTGTCCCCTATGCAAAGAACGAACGGGCTCGGGGCGTTTTCAAAAATTTATGGCAACCGTAGGGAACTTTTTTCGCAAGCGCGGGCGATGGGCGCGACAGCAAACCTGCCCGCTGCCATGCGCAGCGTACGCATGGATGGCGGCTAAAATGGCTTGAAGAATTTTAGAGTAGCGCGGGTGATGGCGTGATCAATCAGCCGCCGTAAACAACAACCAGCCACGGGCTGATCTGCTGGACCGAAGCCCCATTCGCTTCCGCTACGGCCCGCAATGCGGCGATTGGGTCGTTGAGCCTGTAAACACCGCTGACGCGCTGCTGTCCAAGCGACGCGCTCAGGATTACAATGCGGCCGGAATAGTAGCGGCGCAGTTCATCAACGACGCTGTCGACCTCTTCATCGATAGCAACCAGCTTGCCATCGCGCCATGCGCCGGCATCTGCGCCGGTACCGCGCTCGATGGCGCCATTGGCAATGTCCACGCGGGCCCAATCGCCCGGCCCCAGAGGGCCGTCGGACGCTGAAGCACCGACTTGTCCAACGGCGACACTGCCATGATCGACCGCAATTGTCGCGCCGTCCGATAACACGCGCACATCGAATGCAGTGCCGAGAACTCTCGTCTCGACGCCATTGCCTATCACAGCGAACGGCCGATGCTGGTTGGGCGCAACCTCAAAAAATGCCTGGCCCGATAAAAGACTGACACGCCGTGCTTCGGCGCTCAGGTCCACCGTGATAGCGCTCGATGCACCGAGATATACTTCGCTGCCGTCGGCCAGTTCTATACGCCGTACTTCGCCCGTGCCGGTTGCGTAGTCCGCCTCAAGCCAGGTCGAAAACGTCGGCAGGTAAGCGATGGCGATGCAAGCCGCCGCCAACGCCGCTGCAACGGATGCCTTGCCGAAATGTCGACCGGTGCCGCCAGCGGATCTACGCAATGCTAGTCGCTGTCGCGCCACGCCTCTGTTGTTTGCGGATGTTGCGGCAGTGTGCAGGCTCCGTCCACCTGTCACATCGCGACGATGATCGCTCGACGCCGTGGCCTTGCCCGTCGCGCGATGCTGCGTCGCCTCGGGCAAATTCCCGAGCAGGCTCCAGGTATGCTCGGCTTCTTGCCACGCGCGCTGATGCGCATCGCTGATGGCCAGCCAGGCCTCAAAGCGGGACCGCAGTTGACGATCATCGGGATCGTCGCGCAGCGCGATAAGCCAGTGCAGCGCCTCGCGAGACAGATCATCGTTTTTCTCGGTCGGCGAAATTGTCATATCTCCTGCGCCAACAGTCGTCGCGTTGGGGAATCACAGCGCATCTCATTCATAAAACGAATGGGCACGGCAGTTCTTCAAAAAGTTCTCAAGAAAATTTCCGACCGGTCAGCGCGCTTTGGGCTGCGCCAGCCGCTGGCGGCAGTGGTCCAGCCCCTCATAGACGAGATTGTGCGCCAGCGCCGGCGAGATGCCGAGATGATCGGCAATGTCCTTCAGTTTCCAGCCGTGGAAACGGTGCAATTCCAGCGCGATGCGCGTGCGCTCCGGTAGCTCCGCAACTGCCTGCATCAGCAAGCGAAGATCATCCCGCGAAGACAGCGCCTGTTCCTGGGTCGGGTTGTCCGCCGCTACCGTCGCCGATGCCTGCTCGCCGTCGAACAAACGTCGTTCGAACGAAAGCCTGCGCACCCAATCCAGAGCCAGGTTGCGCACAATCCGGCGCAGGTATCCGAGCGGCTCGTCAATCGTGCGATCGGCCGCCATGGAGCGCAGGCGAATAAACGCGTCCTGGACGATGTCTTCACCGCCCGCGCGATCGCCCACGATGGCCGTTGCGTAGTCGACCAGCTCGCCGCGGTGCAGAAGATATTGGTCGAAGCGATTTTCCGAGATGGCCACAGATGCCCCGCTGACTACGCGATACGAAACAGCCCCCAGAACCCATTGAGTTGGACGCGGCATGGCCTGCGGTAAGACAGTTGGAAGGCCACGCAGAGCGCCACTATCCTCCCGATAAACCAGCACTTTTATGCTGGCAACAGCGCGATGAACCATCGCTTGCCGTCCGTGCTGGTGGGCTAGAATATAACTATACAAAAAAAGTCATTTTTATCGATTGCGGTCAATGCATTGCCGGTTGGGAACGAGTGGGGTGGTGCCCGCCTCCGGCATCTCAAGCTGTCCAGCGAAACGTACTTTAGGTGCGGCGTGTCGCATTTCGCACACACCCCTTCAGGCGCGGACGTGGCCAGTGTATGGTCAGAGCAGCGCCGTGGTTGATGGAAGAGTTGGCGTTCTAGGCCGACTTCGTCTTGGGCAGTCGGCCGTTGCCGTTGCGGTCCGACAGAAACGACGCGTAGGCCGGGTTGTCGCTTTCGTCCCAATAGGGATACGAAAGCTCATCCAGGCTGCGTTTCAGATCAGCGCGCTCATGCGGTGGCACGTCGATGCCCGCCAGCACGCGGCCATAATCGGCGCCGTGATTGCGATAATGGAACAGCGTGATGTTCCAGCGGTCGGACAGGCTGTCGAGGAACTGCAGCAACGCGCCGGGCCGCTCCGGAAACTGGAAGCGGAACACCATCTCGTTGTCGAGCCCTTCGACGCGGCCGCCGACCATGTAGCGCACATGCAGCTTGGCCATCTCATTGTTGCTCATGTCAACGACGCCATAGCCGTTCTCGGCCAGTGTTTCGATGATCTGCTGCTTTTCTGTTTCGCCGTTGGACAGCCGCACGCCGACGAAGATGTGCGCCGACTTCGGATCGGCAAAGCGATAGTTGAACTCGGTGATGGCACGGCGGCCGAGAAGCTGGATAAACCGGCGATAGCTGCCTGGCGTTTCCGGAATGGTCACAGCCAGCAACGCTTCGCGGTGTTCGCCGAGCTCGGCCCGCTCCGAGATGTGGCGCAGGCGGTCGAAGTCCATGTTGGCGCCGCTGTTGATGGCAACCAGCGTGCGATCTGCAATGTCATGTGCTTCGGCGTATTGCTTCAGGCCAGCGAGCGACAGTGCGCCAGCGGGTTCGGGAACTGCACGCGTATCCTCAAAGATGTCCTTGATGGCCGAGCAGACCTCATCGGTGGTGACGGTGATGATGTCATCGAGATATTCGCGGCAGATGCGGAACGTTTCTTCGCCCGCAAGGCGCACGGCTGCACCGTCCGCGAAGAAGCCGACATGGTTCAGCAGCACGCGCTCGCCAGCACGCACAGCGGCCTGCATGCACGCCGCATCATCCGGCTCAACGCCGATGATCTTGATCTCGGGGCGCAGGAACTTGGTGTAGATGGCAATGCCCGCGGCCAGTCCGCCGCCGCCGATCGGCACGAAGATGGCTTCGATCGGATCGGGATGATGGCGCAGGATTTCCATGCCGATCGTGCCCTGCCCGGCGATCACATCTGGATCGTCGTAGGGATGAATGAAGACGAGTCCTTGCTCAGCTTCCAGCTTGCGGGCGTGGGCGGCGGCTTCGTCGAAGTTGTCGCCATGGAGTACGACATTGCCACCACGGCTGCGCACCGCCTGCACCTTGATGCCGGGTGTGGCGCACGGCATCACGATGGTGGCCTTGGTGCCCAACATGCGGGCGGAAAGGGCGACACCCTGTGCGTGGTTGCCGGCGGATGCGCAGATAACGCCTCGCTCGAGTGCTTCGGGCGAAAGGCCGGCCATTTTGTTATAGGCGCCACGCAGCTTGAACGAGAACACCGGCTGCAGGTCCTCGCGCTTCAGAAGCACGCGGTTATGCAGCCGCTTGGAAAGGCGCGGCATGTCGTCGAGCGGGCTGTCGATGGCGACGTCATAGACGCGAGCGCCGAGGACTTTTCTGACGTAATCTTGCACGGTGGGACCTGAGGGTATGAATAATGCGGGAAATGCCCCGCAACCGCAGCCGGATGCACGCTTGACTTCTCAGGCGCGGGGCTTGCCGTCAACCCGCCCGACGCAACGGCGTTCATGTTTTCTTGCAATCGGCGCCCAACCCAGGGACGGGTGCGGCATTTGTGGCACCGAGGCGCATGGTCGGTGGGGGCGTCGGAGGGCCCCAGGAGCCGACTGCTGCTGATAGCGGGCTGCCGGTGCAACGCGTACGCAGACATTAGTTTGGCGGTGGAATATCCTGCTGGAGGATTTACGCCAGCCGATTTGGGGGAAGCACACCATGATTGCCCGCGCGATGCTTACTGCTGCCGCTCTGTTGTTGTGTGGGAGCGTGCAGGCGGCCGAAGTCAAGGACATCCTTCAGCATGAGCGGCAGTTGCTGGCTGGCCAGTGCAGCGAGATCGAATTCTATCCCGGCTTCATCGAGATGATGGACCTGAACGGCGATGGCCGTGAGGATGCGATCATCGACTATCAATACGTCCATTGCGACGGAGCGACGGAGACCTTCTGCGGATCGGGCGGATGTACGTTGCGACTGTATAGCGGCAGCCGGAATGGCGCGTTCGCCGAAGCCGGCGAGTTTCTATCCTATGGCCTGAAGTTGCGTGGTAGCGGCAAGAAACGGCGCATCGCCATATCCGTGCACGGCAGCGCATGCGGCAAGGCTGGCGCGGCATCGTGCACCATCACCGGGCGTCTGGCGGACGGAAAGTTTGTCATCGAGCGCAAACAGTAATGACGCGTGTCGGCGGTCCTCGGAACAGTATTCGAAACGCAAGCGCCACTGGCCAGCTTCGCGGCTTGGCTAATGGCGCTCGTGTGATCGACATTGCAGCGTGCGCGTTCGCAATGGCGTTTTCGCGCCTATTTGATCTGGTTCAGCGACGTATCGAACGACAGGCTGAGCAGGAACCGGTTGCCGCACGAGTCGGCCTGGCCGATGAAGGCAACGCATTCGCTTTTCGAAAGGTCTGAGCCAGTGTAGCGCAGGTCGAGCGTCATGGCCTTGTGCGTGAAGCCCATGCCGGCATTCCAGAACGTGTAGCCGGGTGCGAAATTGCTGCCCACCCACTGATGGCCGATCTCACCCGAAACGTACGATGAGATGTCGTAGGGCAGGTTCAACTCCGGCAGCGCGCGACGGGCGAAGAATGACGAGTGAGTGCCATCGACGCCGTTGAAACCGATGAATGAGTTCGACCAGTAAAGGTTGGCGCCGATGGTGAGATCGTCGGTGAGCGCATACTTGGCGATGCCGTAGATCTTCCAGAAATCGAGCTGATTGCCGGGGTTCTCGCCGATGTAGTCGATATAGACGTAGCCAACATCGAGCGAGAGGGCATCGAAGCTGTGGCGGATGCCGCCGTAGTAGTCGAATTCAGCGTACGGATCTGTCGCGTCGAAGTCGACATTCGATGCCCAGAAGCCAGCGTAAAGACCGTTGGCGAAATTCAGCTCGATGTATCCCTGCGCGGCCGGACGGCCCTGTGTTTGCGACACGCTGCGCAGATTGTATTCGTTCGCAATCTTAGTTCCGAAAAGCACGTTGAACGGAAGTTGCGAAGACGAAGAATCTCCGGCGACGGCGGGCGAGACAGCGGCACACATGAGACCCGCAACCAAAAGCGAAGGCTTGTACGACGACATAGTTGGCATTCCCCTGGATCAAGAACTGACACTGGAAAGTCTAGATGGAGTCTAGAAAGAATATCTAGGAGAAATGCTGGCGTTTTGAGGATGTCGCTAGGGTAGTGGCGCGCAAATCGCAATGAGCTGAATATGTGCAGTTTTTTAAGGAGAACAGCCCATTTATGCGTCACGCTGGGGCGTGCGCTTGTAGAGGAATATATTAGCTCCGTCGCAGGCGGATGCTGCGTGGTTTACGCCCAGTTGTTCGGTCAGGTAGCGGTACACGATACGCGCTGCCGCCGGTGACAGGGCAGGCTTCCAAAGCCAGATGTCATGTTCGGAATCGACGTCAGCCTGCTCGAACATCGCCTTGGGGGCATCGGGAGCGCATCCGACGTGCCACTCCGCAGGCTGTCCGCCGAATTCCTTTATGTAGCTAAGAAACTCGAACTTGATCTGCTGTGCACTGAAGACCATCGCGTGCGCCTTTCAAAAAAGACGCAGGCGCGCGTGGCGGGAAACATCGGCGGTGCGCGAACGCCAGGATCTGACGCGGGCAGACCCCTGGCGCTTTTCATCCAGCGACATTTGCGGCACGAGCGCTTCGAGAGCGTTCAGTGCGGTGCCGACCCCGTGCTGTGCAGCCAGCGTCAGCCACAGGTAGCCCTCGACGCGATCCTTTTTGACGCCAATGCCATTGACATAAAAATATCCGAGCCGCGCCTGCGAGGGATAATGGCCAGCCTCGGCTGCTGCGCGATACCATTTGGCCGCACGCTCATTGTCGAGCGGAATATCTTCGCCCTTGGAATACAATGTCGCCAGATTGAATTGCGCGAACATGTCGTTCTGTTCGGCCGCTTTTGTCAGCCACGCGATGCCTTCGTTGACGTCGCGTTCAACACCTTGTCCCATGGCCAGCATCGCGCCGAGGTTGGTCTGCGCCTGAACGTTTCCTGCTGCCGCGCTCTCGCGATAGAAGCAAACCGCTGTAGGCATGGAGGCTGACACACCTTCACCATTGGCATACATCGCGGCGAGCCAGGCTTTGGCGTCACCATCGCCGTGGTCTGCAAGTTCGGTGAACAGCTCGAACGCTTCTGTGAATGCGCCACGCCCGTAGGCTGTCACGCCTTCGGCCAGCTTGTTGTTCTTATCGACGGTGAGTTTGAGCGAAAGCATGGCCGTTATCCTCTCACTTGCTGAAATATCGGTTGCGCAAACGGTTTTCGCGGCGCACGTACGGCGCGTTCCGCAAGCATCCGTTGCATCCAGTGACCTTGCTGGCTTGTTTGCAGAGGCATTGCTGCGCCGATCGTTTCCGGCTTGAAGCTCGTGCCCCACCGCGACAGCTGCACATGTTCTTCCACCGCCGCAGCGGCGCGGCGCTCTATCTCGCTGCGCCAGAACGAGGCGGCATCATCGCGGTTGCTGTTGAAGACGAAGCAGCGACACATCGTTCGACCAAGCGCTGTCGGCTGCAGAACGATCGCGCATGTTTCATCGCCCGCTCGGATCAGGACGAGGTTGGGGAAAAGCCATGCGAACGTTGCCGGTTGTCCTTGGATTGCGCCGTGCACCAGCCGCCAGATGCCTGCATCGCTGTCAGCCTGGCTGGCACTGCCATCGCCCTCTGACAGATGCTTGCCAAGCAGTTTCCAGTTGGCATCAAATTCGCACAGCCACGAATCCGTCAGCGCTGGCTGGGGAGTGGCGAAGAAGCCCCCGGCTTGATTAAGCGCCTGCAACGTGTCGCCAATCGGTGCCGGATAGACGTCGAGGTTGACAAGTATCATCGGCCCGAACGTAAACGTCCGCACATTGAGCAGCCGTTCAGGTCGTAGTCCGAGGTATTGCTCCATCTCCGGCGTCGCGTCACCCAGATCGCTAGCAGGGATAACGTCGCGATCGCGGCTGTAGCCACACGACGTGAACGAGCATTTGGTTTTCTTGCCCGTGCGGCATTGCAGCGGAATAGCGCGACAGCCGCCATGCTGGGCTTTGTTGAAGCGTCCGGTCAGTCCGCCATCCTGGCGCTGCACATGGATGCCGTGATTGCCGACCGTGAACGGCAGTAGATCGCCGTCGTTTTGAATTTGTTTTTCGTAACCGATGACGACCCAATCTCTGGTCCAGATTGTTTCGTCCTCAAGCATGCTGAAGCGCAGCGAGCGAACGGAGATCGGCGATAGCACGCGCGCGGTGCCGAACGGAGCGCAGGCGTCGGCATAGAATGCTGCGCTGGACAGATCGTGTCCTTCGTCGTGGAAGCCGAGGTCGGGGCGAAGCAACATGCGAAACAACCCTCCACGTTTATGCCATTCGATGGCAGAGAACCGGTGCCCGCGGACGGGGGCGCGGGCACCGGGCCGATGTGCCCTTACGTTGCCGGAGTGAGGGCAGGGCTCTCGTAGTCTGCGCGGCCGCGATGCTTCACCGCGTCAGCGGGTGGTGGTGGCAACGGGCCATCCATCATGAAGCGGTTGAGCACGTTGCCGACCAGCGTCGAGACATTGTTCTTGCCGTTGTTCCAGGGCAGCGAGCCGCAGAACGCGATCGACGAGAACGCGAAGCACGCGCCGCCGTTCGGTGTTTCGTGGAAGGCGATGTCGCCGCGCACGCGTGGATGCGTGGTGCCGTCGAGACCCTGCTGGTTGAAGCCGAAGTCTTCCATGACGAGGAGGTAGGCTTCGGTGTGCCGGCCAGCGGACGTGGCAACCGCGAGCGTGTGCGGCGGTGAACCCAGCGTAACGTCGACGATGTCGAGTTCGAGGCCGGCGCAACCGCCGCCGACGAGGCCGAAGTTGCCGATCGGTTCGTCATAGCTAATGCCTTCGAACGCCCACGCAACGCGCGGGTCCATGCTGTCCGGTGTGCGGCTGTAGTAGGTCGAAACGTCGAAGCCTTCGTTCGTCATGCCGACGCCGGCGACCGAGTACAGCGAGCGACCACGGAAGCGCCACATGCCGCCCAGTTCGCCGGTGCCCTGGTGGTAGTATTCGCCGGGTTCGGCGCGCCAGGTGCGGATGCCGGATCTGCAGCGCCGCATCTCCGTGACGACGCCGCGGCCGATGCCTTCGTATGCCGGATGGAACGAGTGCACCCAGTACCACGCGTCGGCGCCCATATACATCAGGCGGCCACCGCGCTGCGTATAGTTATGCAGTGCGTCGAGCTGTGTGCCTGAGTTGTGTTCTGGATGCGAACCGGTGATGACGACGTTGTAGTTCTCCAGACGCGCGACGCCATCGTAGGTTACATCTTCGTCGGTGATGACGTCGTATTCATAGCCCATCGTCTCCAGCCAGTAGATGAGGTGGAGATCGGCGGGATACTGCCACGGCGCCTGCGCAAGGAAGTGATCGTATTTTGGCCGGATGCTGAGGATAGGCCGCAGACGCGAAGACAGGCAGATGCCCGAGCCATCGGTGTGCGTGTCGTAGATCGATCCGCCGTACTCGCGGTGCTCGGCCAGGAACATGTTCTGGTGCTGCATGATCGGAACACGATATACAAACAGCTCCGCGCCGCCTGCGTTGCACGCGACGTGCTCGTTGGCATAGGCCATGTAGCTGATGGTTGGCACCATCACGGCGATCTTGGACTGCTCCTTGCCGATCTTTGGCACGACCCAGAACGGGATGTAATCTTCGTCGCCTTCGGCTGTGGTGACCTTCAGCGCATAGAAGCGGCTCTTGATGCCTTCGGCTGGAACGTCCCATTCAACATCGACCTGCCAGCGGGCGTTGTCGACGTCATCGTCGTGGAAGTGGATCGCGCCATATTCCTTCTTGGCGTACTTCCAGTCGAAGTTCTGGCCGGACCAGTTGTAACCGGTCAACGCGCGCGTCGGGCAGTTGACCAGCTTGGCATCAAAGCGATACGGGCCGTTGTCCTTGGCGACGATGGTGTCGATGCCGTCCCAGAAATCCCAGGCTGCAACGATCACTTCCGAGAGTGCGCCGGTCGGACCGGAGTTGCGTCGCTCCGTCAGTCCAGGCTGCGCGCCGGCCTTCATCTGTTCGATCTCGAACCGGTTTAGCGCGCGGTTGCAGATCCGGGGGCTGTCGATCTTGCCGTTGTACTTGCCGGAAAACCAAACGCCTGACGGCAGCGCTGACTTCGCCAGCGGATCATCGTCGATGCGATCAACGTAAGCGCCAAGTGCAACCGGCGCCGGGGTGTGAATGATCTTGGTCTTGATGTTCGCCTTCACCGGCTCAATGACCGGATCGAGCGCATAGACAACCTGCGGCTCGTGATAGAGCACCACTTCGCCGGTTGCTGCGTCGTAGCTTGCGGCCACGAAGTGCCACGCGTGATCGCGGATCGGAACGTTGGTGGTAACTTTGTGCTCGTTAATGCGCAGCTCAAGGCAGCCCTGATCGTTGATGAACAGGCCGTAGCCTTTGCCGTAACCCTGACCGCTCATCCACTTGGTGACGAGGCCCTGCGCGCCGTGCTTCCAGTAGCGCGGATGCGTCTTCGGTGTTGTCGGCCAGATCCAGCACTGCAGCGTGAAGCTGTCGACGTGGAGCTGCGGCTTGTCTTCGACGTAGCCGTAAGAGCCGCCGTGGATGATCTGCTTGCGGCCTTTGTATGTGCCGGTTGCCTTGGTTTCGATCGGGCGTTCGATGAAGCCGGGGCCGCGCGGGTTGGTGTCGCCATGGATCATCTGCACGACTTCGGCCTTGAATTCCGAAGGCCCGTCGCAGTTGACGTAGAACTTGATGGTTTCGCCCGGATGAACACCGAATTTGTCAGCGTATCCGGTTAGCCTCATCGCACACATGCTCTTCTCCAGTCTGTCAGGATTTCCTGCATGGCTTTGCCGTTCACGCACTCGGTGGAGTGCGCGGCAGGAACTTGTTTTGTCAGGTTGGGGCTGAGGCTTGCCTCAGCTCACGAATGGGGTCAGGTCACGGGCCAGTTGTCGTCGCGGTGCTTCCAGCCTTCGGTGAAGTTTTCCGGCATGCCCGCCGTTTCCGGCAATTCGTCGAGGCGCATCACGAATATGTCGTGCTGGATTTCCTGCTCATCGGTGTAGATCTTGTCGTTGACGAACACGGGTGGCACACCGCGGATGCCGGACAGGCGGCCGATGCGCCATTCCTTGTCGATCTTCGTGCAGATGACGATCAGCTTGCCCTTCGGTGACTCGCCGCGCATACGCAGCAGCACACGCCGCAGAACCGGATGCTCATGCACACCGCCCGATACAACCGTGGTGTCGCCCGGTTCACCGCACTTCAGCACCGAGAAACCTGCGACGCCCTTCATAGAGTCGACGCACTCCCTGTGCAGCCGGATAAGTTCTTCGCGCTCGGGCGTACCTTTCTTCGGGATTGAGATCATTCTTCGCTCCGTAGGTTTGGTTTTGATATTTGTCTCCGCAGAGACGAGCGGATTGAGCGTGTGGTGCGGCCTAGATCGTCATGTGCCGCTCCACCAGTTCATCGGTCATTTCGCCAATCGGCCCCCGTGCAACGACGCGGCCGTTGTCGACCATGAGGAAAGCATCACCCAGTTTGCGGGCGACCTTGATGTGCTGCTCGGTGAGGATGAGGCTGATGCCGAGTTCTTTGTTCAGCATCCGCAGAATTTCACCTATCTCGTGCACGATGTTGGGCTGAATGCCTTCGGTCGGCTCGTCGAGCAGCAACACCTGCGGACCGACAGCAAGCGCGCGCGCGATAGCGAGCTGCTGCTTCTGTCCACCGGATAACAGCCCGGCGCGTCGGTCGAGGTTTTCTCGGAGGTAAGGGAAAATGCGCAGGCAGAGTTCAGGGATTTCCGGTGCGCTGTCCTTGCGCGCGAACGTGCCCAGCAGGATGTTTTCTCGCACGGTGAAATCCGCGAGGATGCCGCGTCCCTGCGGGACATAGCCGATGCCGTAGCCAGCGCGCTGATACGGCGGTCTATTGGCGATGGCTTCGTCGCCCATGGTGATCGATCCGGTCGTGCGATCGGTCAGCCCCATGATGGTGCGCATGATGGTTGTCTTGCCGACGCCGTTGCGGCCTAGCACGCACAGGCATTGCCCCTGTTCCAGATCGAACGAGACGTTGCGCAGGATCTGGGTGGCGCCGTAATAGGATGAAACTTTGTCGAAGCTGAGCAGCATCAGGCAGCCTCCTGCTCGCCGAGATAAACTGAGCGCACGCGTGGATCGGCTTCGATCTCATGCAGCGAGCCCTGCGCGAGAAGCGTTCCCATGTGCATGACGGTGACGACATCGGCGATCTCGCGCACGAAGCCCATGTCGTGTTCCACCACGATGAGCGTCGTGCTCTTGCGCAGATCTTTGAAAATGCGCGCGGTCTTTTCGATCTCGCCTTCGGTCATGCCCGCGATGGGTTCATCCATCAGCATGAGGCGCGGCTCCTGCATCAGCACCATGCTGATTTCCAGCCACTGCGTTTCGCCGTGGGAGAGGATGCCGGCCTTTTCGCCGAGCCGATGCGTGAGATCAGCGAGTGTTGCGATCTCGTCGATCTTCTGTTCGAGGCCCGGCACCTTGAAGCGGCACAGGTTCCAGAACGGATTGGTCTGGCGGCTGTAAGCGACGGAAAGATTTTCACGCACCGTCAGGTCGCGCAGCACCGCAGGCACCTGGAATTTGCGACCGATGCCAGCGCGGGCGATAGCGTGTTCGTCGGCGCCGGTGATGTCTTCGCCCGCGAAAATGATCTTGCCGGAAGTCGGCTTGATGCGCCCGGTGATGAGATCCATCGTTGTCGTCTTGCCAGCGCCGTTCGGGCCGACGAGACAGCACAGCGTGCCTTCCGTAACCTCAAGGCTGAAGTCGTCGATGACCTTGATGGTGTCGAAGCTTTTGCAGAGGTGAGAGATTTCAAGCAATCCGGCCATGGCTCACTCCGAGGGAACAGGTTTGACGCCGCTGGGTTCGCGGAAGGACGTTTCTTTCGGCTTGCTGGCCAGCATGCCCAGTCCGGCTTCGACCAGACTTGCGAGGCCGTTCGGCAGAAAGCGTACGACGACGATGAAGAAGCCACCGAGGATGAGCAGCCAGGTGGAGAGGAACGCGTCGCCCAGATAGCTCTGGCCGCCCTGGATGAGAAACGCGCCAATGATGGCCCAGAGTAGTGACATGCGCCCGCCGATCGCCGCCCAGATCACCATCGAGATGCTCAAGCCAACATCGAGCTGTGCAGGCGACACGTACTGCACCACCATGACCCAAAGGCAGCCGGCAACTGCAGCGATGAGGCCGGAGATTGTGTAGATGGTGGTTTCGTAGCTGGAGACGCTGTAGCCGAGAAAGCGTACGCGCTCCGCATCATCGCGGATGGCTTGCGTCACCAGGCCGAAAGAACTCTGCGTGATCAGTTTGGCGATGACGGTCGCAATCAGCAGTGCGAAGAAAACTGTCCAGTACGCAGCGGGGCTGTATGGATCGATCTGGAACGAGCCGAGCTGCAGCGGCGATGGCGGCGTGATGCCGTTGACGCCACCGGTGTAGGCCTGCTGATCCAGTATGATCGTGTAGAAGGCTGACAGCATCGCCAGCGTCATGATGGCGAAGAATGCTCCCGACACGCGGGCCTTGAACATTATCCGTCCAAACACGGCGCAGAACAGCGTCGGAATGCCTACGGCGAAGATCAAGCCGCTGACCGTGTTCTGGAACGGCCACCAAAGGAACGGCAGATAGTCGAGGCCGTTGTTCAGCATGATCGGCGGGATTGGATTTTCGGCCGTCTGCGTCTGCATCTGCATGGTCATCGCCATGCCATAGGCGCCGAGACCGAATGCGATGCCCTGGCCGAGATTGAGAATGCCGCCGAAGCCCCAGCACAGGCTGATGGATAGCGCCAGCATTCCATATACGCCGTACGTCGCGAGCTGGTTGAGCAGAAAGTCGTCGTCAACGCTGAACGGTATGGCTGCGAGCGCGAGGAAGAAGAGCGCGTATGCGATCCATTGCGCGGTTTTGTTGTGATACGGATTGCCCATCGTCGTCTCGCTGTCTGTTCCAACGCCTTTTGCTGATGTTTTCGTGTTCATCGGCGTACCCCGCCTTTTGCGAACAGGCCCTGAGGGCGGAACCGCAGGAAAACCACGATCAGCAGGAAGATGACGAAGCGCGCGAAGGTGTCGTTGGTGATGAAGGCGAAGACGGATTGGAGCTCACCGGTAAAGCCACTGGCGATGACGGTGCCGGCCAACGTTCCACCGCCCGCGACAACCATGAGGAAGGCTTGCACGACGTAGCTGTCGCCCATGGTCGGGAGCACGATGTTCAGAACGCCGAACAGTGAGCCGGCGACGCCCGCAAGACCCGCGCCAAGAGCGAACGTCATCATGTAGATGCGGCTGGAGTTGATGCCGAACGATGCGGCCATCTCCTTGTTCTGCATCACCGCGCGCACCTGGATGCCGAAGCGCGTTTTGTAGAACAGTATCCACAACGCGAGCACCAGTAGCGCGGTGACGGCAATCACGACAACGCGGAATGTCGAAATGTTTGCGAAGCCGAGCGAGATGTTTGACGAGAAGATCTCGGGCACTGCGAGATATTTCGGGTCCGATCCGAAGATCAGGCGCACACCCTGCACCAGAACGAGCGATACGCCGTAGGTTGCCAGCAGCGTGTCGAGCGGGCGATCGTATAAATATTGAATGAGGCCGCGCTCAAGTATCAGGCCGATGATCGCGACGATCACGAACGAAGCTGGAATGCACAGCAGATAGGGCACACCAACATAGTGCTGCAGCATGTAGGAGCTGTAGGCGCCGAGCATGATCAGCGCGCCGTGTGCCATGTTGATGACGCCGGCTGCGCCGTAGATGATCGTCAGGCCCAAGGCGGCTATCAGCCATATGCTTGCGATGCTGACGCCTAGGATGAGCGCGTTCAGAACTGAGCCAAAATCCACATCAACCCCCTGCGACCGCGGCCGGTCGCGTATCCAGCGTCCGGATCAGGCCGCCCCGCCAGATCGGCGAGGCAGGGCGGCCCGCTCTCACCTCAGATCACGCCCTTACGGATCTTGCCGTCCGGCGCTTTGAGGCCGTCTTTGGTGCACACACCGGACTCCGGGTAGATGGAGAACGGATCGGGCGCGACGTGGGTGTCGGCGGACTTCAAAACCTTGAAGGTGCCGTCGCCCTGACACTGGGCAATTTTCGGCTTCAGCCAGGTGTTGAAGTTGTTTTCGTCGATCCAGACTTCACCCTCGGGCGAGATGTCATCGCTGATGCGAATACCGCCCGAATGATCGCGAATTGCGCGCGGGGTGACGTTCTCAAAGCCGACCGCAGCAGCGGCTTTCTCGAAGCCGGCCTTGAACACGTAGGCTGAGAGATACGTCTCCTCCATGTTGTAATGGGTGACGCCGTTCTTGCCGTACTTGCTCTTCAGGAAGCCTTCGACGAACTTGTGGTTGGTCGGATTGTCGAGCGTCTGCACATAGGGCGCCGACAGGAAATGGCCAGCACCGAACTCGGCACCCATTGCGCGCGTTTCGATCTCGCCGGTGGTCAGCGATGCGATGGGCATCTGATCGACCTTGAAGCCTTCCTGCTTGAACTGCTTGTGGAAGGCGACGTCGGAAGCACCCACAACGGTGGAGAAGATGAAGTTCGGCTTGGCGTCGCGGATCTTGTTCAGGACCGGACCAAATTCGGAGCTGCCGAGCGGAATGTATTCTTCGCCGACCAGTTCTCCGCCGACCTGTTCAAGCCAGATCTTGGCGTTCTTGTTGGATTCCTTCGGCCACACATAATTCGAGCCGACAAAGAAAACCTTCTTGCCGAAGTTCTCGACCATGTACGGGATCAAGTCCTTCGAATGCTGGTTGGCGATCGGGCCGGTGCAAATGGCGTTCTGCGTGCATTCGGCGCCTTCGTAGCAGGTCGGGTAATAGAGCAGATGGTCCCGCTGCATGATCGTCGGCAAAATGGCCTTGCGGCTTGCAGACGTGTAGCAGGCGAACAGGGCGATAACCTTTTCGCGCAGGATCAGCTCTTTGGTTTTCTCTGAGTAGACGCTGAAGTCGGACTTCGCGTCGACAATCACCGGTTCGACTGGAACGCCGCCGATGCCGCCCGCCTTGTTGATCTCGTCAAAGGCATATTGAAGGACGAGGGTGGAGTCTTCTTCAGGAACCGCAAGTGCGCCGGTGAGCGAAAAGAGGACGCCCACCTTAAGCGGCGCGCCCTTCTTCAGCGTCGCGCCCCAGGCATCGCGTGAGCCCGGGATCCATACATGCGGCATTCCAACTGCCGCCGAGGCGGCCAAGGTGGTGGTTAGCAGTTTGCGCCGGGTAATCTTCATTACAGGTACCCCCTGGGATCTGGCGGAGTGAGTGAGCGCGTCCCCACGACACGTTCGCTAGAATTATTTTTATAACCAACTAGAGCTATCGACTAGACAAAACGCATGAGTTGTTGCCCAAGGGGTATGCGATTTTACGTTTTTTCCGATGCATTCGCCGTATAAGTGTGCAGATGCGGATGGAGCCGAGATGGATGTTGCCGGGAGGGTTCAATGGGTGGAGCGCCGCTCGCAGGCCGTCAGAAATTACGGGCGTTCGCTTGGAATCAGCGGCAAAGTGTGACCATTGTGGAATCTGGGCAGTGGTTAATCGAAGGTCAGCGTTGGGCGCCTCGCATCTAGAGGCTCTGGCTGATGCAACGAGCTAGCGAGCGATTAAACGATGAAGGTCATTATCGCGGACGACCACTGGGTGGTCAGGCAATCCCTCAAGCAGGTGATGCGTAGACTTAACCAGACGCTTGAAACGTACGAGGCGGAAACCTTCGGCGAATTGACTGCTCTTTTGGGCCAGCATCCGGACACGAGTCTGGTGCTGCTCGACCTGGTGATGCCGGGGTTCGAGGAGCTGGGTGGTCTGCGGGCACTGCGAACCAAGTTTCGAGACGTTCCGGTTGTTATCGTCTCAGTGCATGAAGACGTTGAGTATGTCATCCGCTCGGTAGAGCAAGGCGCGATCGGCTACATTCCGAAATCGTCCGATGGGCCCGAGATAGAGCGTGCGCTGGAGCGTGTTCTGGCCGGAGAAGTCTCGTTTCCGCGGCGCATCTTGGAACGTTCGCGCTCATCTTCGCCGCCACCGCCAAAGCCGCAGACGTCAACCACTCGCGATGTCGATACGTTGACGGAGCGCGAGCGTGATGTTCTTTCGCTGCTGGGCAGCGGTTCATCTGTGAAAAATATCGCCGAGAAGCTGGGGCTCAGCAGTCAGACCGTGCGTATCCATATCGGCAATGCAATGAAGAAGCTCAATCTCCCGGACCGGACGAGCGCCGTGCATTATGCGGTGACGCACTTCGGCCGCGCGCCTGTTTAATCGATGCGTGATACTTCCGATCGACGATCTGTCGACGACGAGAAGCTCGATGCCATCTGGGCGGGGCTTGATGCCACTGATGACGGCATCTTCGTTTGGTCGGCTGAGCGTGCGCTCGTTTTCATCAACGAAGGCTTTCGCCGCAACTGGGATTTGCCGGTCCGCATCGGGATGGATTACGAAGAGTACGCTTCGCTCATTGCCCATTCGCAGGAGTGGATGATCCCCGGCGAACCGGATGAGCGGTTTCAGAACACACTCAACGATTTCGGCGTCGCCACTGACGCCGATTATGAGTGCGCTTCAGGGCATATTGTACATGTCCGGCAGCGGCCATCAGCGCCGGGCGGTATGGTCGTTACATTCACCGATGTGACCGCGATCAAGCGCAACGAGCGGGAGTTGCGCGAGGCGAAGGAAGCTGCGGAAGCGATGGATGAGGCGAAGTCGCGTTTTCTGCGCGCCGCCAACCATGATCTCCGCCAGCCGCTCGCCTCTCTGAAGATCCTGATCTACAGCTGCGTGCGGGAGCAGGACGACGAGAAACGCGCCGAGATGCTGCACGCGATGGGCGTGGCGACATCGATCATGGAAGACCTGCTCGGCGCGCTGCTTCAGATCGGTCAGCTCGATGCCGGACGCGTGCAGCCGCGCATCACCTCGTTTCAACTTTCGGAGCTGTTCGAGCGCCTGCATATCCAGTTTAATCATCAGGCGTCGGAGAAAGGGCTGCGCCTCAGGTTCGTGGCGCCAAGCAAGACCGTTGCAACCGATCGCGCGCTGCTGGAGCGCATCCTCAGCAACTTCGTCGGCAATGCGATCCGTTTCACTGAGCTTGGTGGCGTGCTCGTAGGGTGTCGCAAGGAAGGGCATGGGTTGCGCATCGACGTTCTCGATACCGGGCGCGGGATCCGTCAGGAAGATTTCGGGCGCATATTCGAGGAGTTTTATCGCGTCACCGACAATAATCAGATCCAGAAAAAGGGGCTGGGGCTCGGTCTCAATATTGCAAAACGTCTGGCGGATCTTCTGGAGCTGCCGATCGGGTTGCGCTCTGAGGTCGGCCGCGGATCGACGTTTTCGGTCTGGGTTCCGCTGGGTAACATCTGGCACAGTGATATCAGCGCTGAGGTGGATATCAGCGAGACGGTCGCGGGTGAGTTCGCAGGCATACCGATGCTGCTCATCGAGGACGATGATTTTCTGCGCGAGTCAATGACACAGTTGCTGCGGCGCTGGGGGATCGACGTGCATGCTGCCGCGAACGAGGACGAAGCGCTGGAGCTGGTTGAGGATGGCGCGGTCGCGCCCCGCATGATCATCGCGGACTACAATCTTGAAGTACGCACAGGGCCGGACGTAATCGCTGCAATTCGCGCCAGGACCGGCGAAGATACGCCCGCCATAATCGTTACGGCAGATGCTGAGCCGCGGGTGATTGCCGGCATCCGCGACGCGGGTATTCCCGTCTTGATCAAGCCGGTTAGTCCGCCACGACTGCGCGTGATGATGCACAATCTGCTTTTCGAACCTGATCTTTTGAAATCGGCCGACATCTGAAACCGCCAGCGAAGGACAGCTCTTACGTGGATGATCGCTCCAAGCCCGTTCCGATCGGGAGCATGGTTCCGCTTACAGGCCCGTCAGCAGCGGATGGTGCCGAATTCCGCAACGGCATGATCTTGGCCTGCGAAGAATTGAATGCACGCGGCGGTCTTTTCGGGCGCCCGTTTCAACCCATCTTCGCCGATACGTGCCGGCAGACCGCCAAAGAAGTTGTGACGGCCGCTCGCTGGCTGATCGAGAAGCATCAGGTTCACGCGATCATCAACGGATACAATATCGGCGCGCAGAATTCGGAATACGAGCCGATAGCGGATGCCGGTATCATTTACGTGCATGCCAACACGCTGCTGCAACACCACGACACGGTGATGAGTGATCCGCAGCGATATTTCGGCTGCTTCATGGCCGATCCGGCCGAGTATTGGTATGGCCCGGGCTTCATCAAGTTTCTATCGTGGTTGCGCGACACCGGCCAATGGATTCCAAAATCGGATCGTATTGCGATCATATCGGGATCGACGCCGTACAGTATCGTCATCGCCAACGCGATGGCGAACTCGGCCACAAGTTTTGGCTGGAAGGTGTGCTTCGGCCCGAAGATCGTGCAGACGCCGACAAGCCAGTGGCGCGATGTCATTGAGGAAGTGCGGGCGACAGATCCTGCCGTGCTCGCCAACACGCATTTCTATGCTGGCGATCTGGCATATTTTCAGCGGCAGTTCGTAGAAAACCCGATCGATTGCCTTGTTTATTTGCAGTACGGGGCTGTTCACCGCACCTTCACAGACATCGCGCAGGAAGCAAGTGTGGGCGTGATCGTCTCGTCGATCGTGGGGCTGCTGCGCGATGAAATGGGTAAGCGTTTCGAGGAGCGTTACACGGCGCGCTTTGGTTCCGGCTCGACGGCTTCCATCGGATGCCAATCCTACAGCAACATGCATCACTATGCGGTTGCAGCGGCGATGGCGGGGGGCTCCGGTGCGCCGGGGAATTTCGAACAGAACAGGAAAGTGGCGTTCGCGTTGCGCGGCATGATCTATCGCACCGTGCACGGCACGATCCGCTATCATCCCGATTGGCAGGCGGTCGTGCCTTATCCCGTGGTTACGCGCGATCCATCGCTTGGCATGCCGCATATATTCTATCAGATCCAGGATCTGAAAGAGCGGCTGTCGATGATTGCGCCGGAGCCATACAACACGGAGCGCTTCGTCTATCCACCGTGGATGAGCAAGGGTGCGCCACGCCGTCTGTGATGGTGCGTGTACGAAAAAGGGAGCCGGCCCAGGAGACGGCTCCCCGATTATGGTGTTTTGACAAGATCAAACGTCGAGCGTGTTTTCCCGCTCCCACTGGGTGAAGTGAGACGCATAGGCGTTCCACTCGGTATTCTTCAGCTTCACATAGGCGTTCGCAAATTCGTTGCCGAGCGCGCTTTTCAGTTCACTGTCCTTATCGAAGCTGCGCAGGGCATCGAGCAGGTTCAGTGGCAGCTTCGGCGCGTCCGTCACCGTATGGCCGAGCTGATACATATCGATGTCGTAGCGTTTACCCGGATGCGCCTTGAGCGCGATGCCAGAGAGGCCCGCAGCAATCACCGAAGCCTGCAGCAGATACGGGTTTGCCGCGCCGTCTGGCAGACGAAACTCGAAGCGACCCTTGCCCGGAACGCGCACCATGTGCGTGCGGTTGTTACCGGTCCACGTAACCGAATTCGGTGACCACGTGGCGCCGGAGATGGTGCGCGGCGCATTGATGCGCTTGTAGGAGTTGACGGTCGGGTTGGTGATCGCTGCCAGCCCCTCGGCGTGACGCATGATGCCGCCGAGGAAATTGTAGCCCTGCTGCGACATGCCAACTTCATCGGTGTTGTCGAGGAACATGTTCTGCGTGCCGGTTTTGTCCCACACTGAAATGTGCACGTGGCAACCGTTTCCGGTAAGGCCGGAAAACGGCTTCGGCATGAACGTGGCGCGCAGTCCGTGCTTTTCTGCGATCGATTTGACCATGAACTTGAAGAACGAATGTCGGTCGGCGGTGATGAGCGCATCATCAAAGTTCCAGTTCATTTCGAACTGGCCGTTGGCATCTTCGTGATCGTTCTGATACGGGCCCCAGCCGAGTTCCTGCATGTAGTCGCAAATTTCGGCGATGACGTCGTAGCGGCGCATCAACGCCTGCTGATCGTAACAGGGCTTTGCGGCAACGTCCTTGCTGTCGGAGATGGCGGTTCCATCGACGTTGATCAGAAAGTATTCGCACTCAACGCCGGTCTTGATGCGCAGACCCTGACTTTCCGCATCAGCCAGCACTTTCTTGAGAACCACACGCGGGGCTTGCGCGACGCGCTTGTCATCCATCACGCAGTCGGCTGCCAGCCACGCGACATCCTTTTTCCACGGCAGCTGGATGAGCGTTGACGGATCGGGCACGCCAAACATATCCGGATGCGCAGGCGTCATGTCGAGCCACGTCGCGAAGCCAGCGAAGCCCGCACCGTCTTTCTGCATGTCGGCAATGGCGGATGCCGGAACCAGCTTGGCGCGCTGCCCGCCGAACAGATCGGTGTAGGAAATCATGAAGTAGCGGATGCCGCGCTCTTTCGCGACTTGTGCCAGGTCCTGTGACATGTCTTCTCTCAATTCCTCAGCTAGCTGCGGCAGTTCCAGAGATTGTCTTTTCCAGAAATCGAAAGACATGCTCAGAATCCCTGTCCCGGTATCCAATTCGTTCCTGCCAGAGGCACGCGTGCCATGGCGGCGGCTTCAATAGTGAGCGCACACAGATCTTCAGGCTCAAGATTGTGTACGTGGTTGTGCCCGCAGGCGCGCGCGATCGTTTGCGCTTCCAGCGTCATGACCTTGAGGTAGTTTGCGAGGCGTCGCCCGGCGAGTTCGGCGTCTAGGCGCGTGGCGAGTTTCGGGTCCTGGGTTGTGATGCCCGCGGGATCGCGACCCTCGTGCCAATCGTCGTATGCACCGGCCGTTGTGCCGAGGGCCTGATATTCGCTTTCCAGCGCCGGATCGTTGTCGCCAAGAGCAACGAGCGCCGCAGAGCCGATTGCAACGGCATCGGCCCCGAGTGCGAGAGCCTTTGCTACGTCGGCACCGTTGCGGATGCCGCCGGAGACGATGAGCTGCACCTTGCGATGCATGCCGAGATCCTGCAGCGCCTGCACCGCCGGACGGATGCATGCGAGCGTCGGCTGGCCGACATGCTCGATGAACACTTCCTGCGTTGCTGCCGTGCCGCCCTGCATGCCGTCGACGACGACGACGTCGGCACCGGCCTTCACCGCCAGCGCAACATCATAATAAGGACGCGCACCGCCAACCTTGATGTAGATCGGCTTTTCCCAGTCGGTGATCTCGCGCAGCTCAAGGATCTTGATTTCGAGATCGTCCGGGCCGGTCCAGTCCGGATGCCGGCATGCCGAACGCTGATCGATGCCCTTGGGCAGCGTTCGCATTTCAGCGACGCGATCGGAAATCTTCTGTCCGAGCAGCATGCCGCCGCCGCCCGGCTTCGCGCCCTGACCGACGACAATCTCAATGGCATCCGCTTTGCGCAGATCGTCTGGGTTCATGCCGTAGCGTGACGGCAGATACTGATACACCAGCGTTTTGGAGTGGCCGCGTTCTTCCGGCGTCATGCCGCCATCGCCGGTGGTCGTGGATGTGCCGGCGATGTTTGCGCCGCGTCCGAGCGCTTCTTTTGCGTTACCGGAAAGCGCGCCGAAGCTCATGCCCGCGATGGTGATCGGGATCTTGAGATGGATCGGCTTCTTGGCGAAGCGTGTGCCCAGGACGACCTCTGTGGAGCATTTCTCGCGATAGCCTTCGAGCGGGTATCGCGACATCGATGCGCCGAGAAACAGTAGGTCGTCGAAGTGCGGAAGCTTGCGCTTCGCGCCGGCACCGCGAATGTCATAAATTCCGGTGGTGGCGGCGCGGCGGATTTCAGACAGGGTGTAGTCGTCGAACGTGGCCGACTTGCGCGGCGTGGTTGGCGGGTTGTGATAGCTCATCAGTAGGCGTCCGCGTTGTCGATGTTGAAGTTGTAAAGTTTGCGGGCAGATCCGTAGCGCCGGAATTCACTGGGCTTCACGCCGGTGATGCCGGAGCGCTGCAGCAGGTCTTCGAGCAGTTCGAGATGCTCATCGCGCATCTCTTTCTGGACGCAGTCGGCGCCCAGGCTCTGCACGTTGCCGCGCACGAACAGGCGCGCTTCATAGATGGAATCGCCGAGCGCATCGCCCGCATCGCCCAGCACGACAAGGTTGCCTGTCTGCGCCATGAACGCCGACATGTGGCCGATGCTGCCCTTGACGACGATATCGATGCCTTTCATCGATATGCCGCAGCGGGAAGCGGCATTGCCTTCCACCACCAGCATGCCGCCGCGTCCGGTTGCGCCGGCGTATTGGCTGACGTCGCCTTTAATGACGACCTTGCCGGACATCATATTTTCGGCGACGCCGGGGCCGGCAGAGCCGTGCACAGTTACGGTCGCCTGCTTGTTCATGCCGCCGCAGTAGTAGCCAACGGGTCCGCGGATATCGACGCTGACTGGCGCATCAATGCCGACCGCTACGGCGTGGCGACCGTCCGGGTTCAGCACTTCCCATTCGGTTTCGCTGGAGCCTTCGGCGAGCGCGTGCAGAGATTGGTTGAGTGCGCGCAGCGGCGTCGTAGAAAGATCTATCGCTGGCATTTCAGCGCTCCCAGAAGTAGACGGTTGCAGGCTCAGGTTCCCAGACCTTCGCGGTGTCAATGCCCGGCAAGCCGACGAGGGCCCGGTATTCGGAACCAAACGCGACATAGTCGTCGGTTTCCGCCAGTACGGCGGGCTTGCATGCGATGGGATCGCGCAGAACGCCGAAACCGTTCTTGGTGCCGACGACGAAGGTGAAAAATCCGTCGAGATCGTCGAGGCTTTTCTCAAGCGCCTGGCCGAGATCCAGTCCCTGCTTCATGCGCCAAGTCAGATAAGCAGCAGCAACTTCGCTGTCGTTCTGCGTTTCCAGCTGAATGCCATCATGGGCGAGCGAACGGCGCAGGTTATTGTGGTTCGACAGCGAGCCGTTGTGCACGAGGCATTGATCGGGGCCGGTAGAAAACGGATGCGCGCCGAGCGTGGTGACGGCTGACTCGGTTGCCATGCGCGTGTGGCCAATGGCGTGCGTACCCTTCATGCTCTTGAGTTCGAAGCGCTCCGCAACTGCCGTCGGGTAGCCCACTTCCTTGTAAATCTCGATCGCTTCCCCGACGCCCATGACGCGCACCGACGGCGCCAGCCGCCGCACGGCGGCGCGGATGGTGTCAAGTTCGTCACGCTGACAGGTCAGCACCGCATGAGTGGCGCGCTGAGTAAGATTCACAGCGCCAGCGATTTCATTTTCGAGAGCTTTGGCGAGGGCTGGGAAGTCGACCTCGGGAGAGGAAGACTGCAGCGTAATTTTTGCTTCGCCGTCCAGTGATTGTCCGTAAACGGCAAATCCGGCCGAGTCCGGTCCGCGCTCGCACATAGTGGCGAGCATCGCTGAAGTTAAAGCGCCGAGCTGAGGCTCGAGAGCTTCATTCTTCAGGAACAGTCCAACAATTCCGCACATCCGGTGCACCTGATGAGTTTGATCTTGATGCGATGGACGGTAACAGCGCGAATACATCAATTCAACTGTGATGAATAATATTTTCCTGACAGTATAGTAGGCAACTGCCCAAAATTATTGCAGCGAGAAGCCTACATCTTGGACTTGAATGGCCGGAAACATTTTTGCATTTTAGGAATGGAAAGATCGCATCCCAATGCTCGCTGCACGCGGGCAAGACATCTCAGCCAAAGGCATCCATCGTCCATGCCGTTTGCCCTTCTGAAATACGCCACGCGCTCCGCCTTCAAAGGTGATCACGCGGCAGAGCGCCACTTCCGCCTAAGTCCAGATCTGAAACCAACGTATGACGTCGTGATTATCGGTGCCGGTGGGCATGGCCTGGCGGCGGCCTACTATCTCGCGACACGACATGGCATCACCAACATCGCCGTGCTCGACAAAGGCTGGCTTGCGGGCGGCAACACTGCGCGCAACACAACCATTGTGCGCGCTAATTATCTGACGCCGGAAGGTGTCGCGTTCTACAAGGAATCGGTCGATCTGTTTCGGTCGCTTTCGAACGAACTCGACATCAACGTGATGTATACCGAGCGCGGGCATTTCACGCTTGCGCACACCGACGCCGCGATGAACACGGCGCGTTGGCGTGCGGAAGTGAACAAGCACATGGGCGTGTCGTCGGAGGTTATCGGACCGGACGATGTCAAGCGCATATGCCCTACGCTCAACGTGTCGGATGACGTGCATTATCCCATCATGGGTGCGCTGTATCATCCGCCCGGCGCCATTGCGCGGCATGATGCCATGGCCTGGGGATATGCGAAGGAAGCGGCGCGGCATGGCGTCGAGATTCACACGCAGACCGGCGTCAATCGCATTCTGATCGAGAACGGTCGCGCGGTGGGCGTGGAAACAAATCGCGGCACGATACATGCCGGTCGCGTTTTGCAGGCAGTTGCTGGCTCATCTAGCGTTGTCGCGAACATGGCGGGGCTGAAGCTGCCCATCCGCACCATTCCGCTGCAAGCCTGCGTGTCGGAGCCCGTAAAGCCGATCCTCGATCAGATCGTCGTGTCGGGGTCGTTGCACGTTTACATTTCGCAATCGGCGCGCGGCGAGATGGTGATGGGCGGCGCAACGGACGCCTACGGCCTTTATTCAACCCGCTCGACGCTCGACTTCAAGGAAAGTCTGATGGCGCACATGCTGGAGCTGTTCCCCTTCATGGGCGAACTCAAGGTGCTGCGGCAGTGGGCTGGCATGGCGGACATGACGCCGGATTTCTCGCCAGTCATGGGCGTAACGCCAATTGAAAACTTCTTCATCGATGCCGGTTGGGGCACGTGGGGCTTCAAGGCGACGCCGGTCTCGGGGCTGCGCATGGCCGAATGCGTAGCCACCGGCCGCCAACCGGATCTGCTCAAGCCATTCGCGCTCGACCGCTTCGGATCATTCGATCTCGTCGGCGAAAAGGGCGCGGCCTCGGTCGGGCATTGAGAGGAACGCTACGCATGAAAATCATGATTTGCCCGGTGAACGGGCCGCGCAACATTGCCGAGTTTGCCTGGGGCGGTGAAGTGAAGCCTGACGTCGATCCGGCAACGTGCACCGATCAGGCATGGACAGACCATCTGTTCCTCGAAGCAAACATCGCGGGCATGGTCACCGAATGGTGGCTGCACACACCGACGAACACCTGGTTCATCGCTCGTCGCAACACGCTGACCGACGAAATCATCGAAACCATGACGCTTGACGCATATTACATGCGCGAAGGGGCAATCTCCGCATGACAGGCTCTTCCAATAAAGTGAGTGTGCGGCTTGACGGTTCGGAGTGGGGGCTGTTCATCGACAAGAACGCGCCTCTCGCCTTCACCTTCGATGGCAAGCTGCACATGGGATATGCGGGCGATGTGATTGCGTCGGCGCTATATGCCGGCGGGCAGCGCCTGCTGTCGCGTTCGTTCAAGTATCATCGCCCTCGCGGTGCGCTGACCATGAGCGGGCATGACGCGAACACAATTGTTCAGGTAGCGGACGAACCGAATGTCCGTGCGGATCGATACAACCTTCGCGACGGAATTTCTGTTGCGTCGGTCAACAGGCTTGCCTCGCTCAACTTCGACATGCTTGCGGTTATGGGCGCATTCAAGCGCTTCCTGCCCGTCGGCTTTTATTACAAGACGTTCTTCCGTCCAAAAGGCATTTGGCCCTGGTTTGAAAAGCCGATCCGGCACATGGCTGGGCTTGGCTATCTGGAGCCTGCAGCGAAGCCACGATCTTATGACAAGGCATACAAGTTCACCGATGTGCTTGTTGTCGGTGGTGGTGCAGCCGGCATGGAAGCAGCGCTGGCGGCCGCCGAGAGCGGCGCGGAAACATTGCTGATTGATGAGTGGCCGGAGTTGGGCGGATCGCTGCTCTATGGCCGCGGCGAGTTTTCGCGTGGTCTCACCGATGAGGTGCGGCGCGATCTGCTGGCGCGCGTGCAGCAAGCTGAAAATCTGCAGGTGATGACGGGCACGACGGTCAGCGGGGTGTTTGCTGACAACTGGGTTTCGGCACTCGACGCCAACCGACTTTACAAGATCCGGGCCAAGCAAATCGTGCTTTCAACGGGCGCGTTTGAGCAGCCGCTCGTGTTTCCGAACAATGACCGGCCGGGCATCATGTTCGCAAGCGCGGCGCAGCGCCTGATGCGTCTTTACGGCGTTTGCCCGGCCAATCGCGCGGTCATCGCAACCAGCAATCGCTTCGGCTATGAGGCGGCGCTGGACCTGCTCGATGCCGGTGTTGCCGTGGCGGCGGTTGTAGATCTGCGCGCGAAACCCGAAGGCGGCATGGCTGAAGACGCCGTGCGTGCCCGTGGGGTACGCGTTTTGACCGGAGCCATGCCGGTTAACTCAAAAGGGCGTCGCGGCATCACAAGCGTTGCCATTGCGCGTATTGCGGATGACGGAAAAACGGCGGGTCAGGCTCAGTGGATCGATTGCGACGCGCTGCTGATGGCGGTGGGTTTCGCGCCGCAGCTTAATCTGGCGTGCCATGCCGGAGCGCGTGCGGTGTATGACGCTGAGACCAACATGCAGCGGGCCGAAGGTGTGCCTGACGGCATTACGCTTGCCGGTAGCGCTGCCGGACACTGGGACGCTACCGATGTCCGCGCTGGTGGAGCTGTCGCGGGCAAACGTGCAGCAGCCCGCGCAAAAAATGAAAGCGCCTCTGGCGATGAGCCGTTGCTGTCATCGGGGGCAAGCGCCAGCAATATCTCGCATCCCTATCCAATTTTCAGCGCGGCAACCGGCAGTAACTTCGTCGACTTCGACGAGGATCTTACTGTCAAGGATATCGTCAACACGGTTAAAGACGGTTACGACGACATCCAGCTCGTAAAACGATATTCAACCGCGGGGCTCGGGCCGAGCCAGGGCCGGCACGCCAACGTCAACACCATTCGTATTGTTGCGCGCCAGATCGGCAAGCCGGCTGCTGCAATAGGCACGACAACTTATCGGCCACCGCTGGTGCCGGAGAAATTCGGTATGTTGGCGGGGCGCGCTTTTGAACCCCGACGTCTGACTGCGATGCATCATCGGCATATTGAACTCGGCGCTCAGATGATGAGCGCGGGGCTTTGGATGCGTCCCCGCTATTACGGCGCCAAATCCGACGCCGAGCGCTCAATCGCGCGGGAGGTGGAAGCGGTTCGGCGCGGCGTCGGCATGATCGACGTGTCAACACTCGGCAGCCTTGAGGTGCGCGGACCGGATGCGGGTGCATTCATGGATCGCGTGTATACCTGGGCGTATGAAAAGCAGCCTCTCGGACGCGCACGCTATGCGCTGATGACCGACCAGACCGGCGTCATCATCGATGATGGCGTTGCCGCGCGTCTTGGTGAGCGCCACTATTACGTGACGGCGACGACGGGAGCGGTCGATCAGGTTTACCGCCAGATGTCGTGGTTCAACGCGCAATGGCGGATGGATGTCGATGTGGCCAATGTCACGGCGGCCTACGCGGGTATCAATCTCGCCGGACCGCAGGCGCGCGCCGTGATTGAGACGCTGGCAAGCGACATCGATTTCTCGGCGGCCGCATTTCCATACATGGCGGTGCGTACAGGGACGCTGGCGGGTATTTCCGTCCGCATCCTGCGTGTCGGTTTCGTGGGCGAGCTTGGCTACGAGATCCATTGTCCGTCGGGACAGGGCGAAGCTCTGTGGGACAATCTTATGCAGGCTGGCAAGCCGTTCGGCATTCGTCCGTTTGGCGTCGAGGCGCAGCGCATTCTGCGGCTTGAAAAAGGCCACATCATCGTCGGTCAGGATACGGACGGGCTTACGCATCCCGCTGAAGCCAACATGGAATGGGCGCTCGGTAAGAAGAAGCCGTTTTACATCGGTAAGCGCGCGGTCGACATGCAGATGGCTAAGGGCGTCGCGCGCAAGCTCGCTGGCTTCGCGCTGGTCGATAGCACGGCGCCGACACCGAAGGAGTGTCATCTCATTATCCGCGATGGCGACATTGCAGGGCGCGTTACGTCCGTCACGCGGTCGCCGACGCTCGGCAAGGTGATCGGGCTTGCATATGTGCCGCCTGAACTTGCGCAGCCGGGCAGTCGCTTTGAAATCCGTGTGGATGGCGGGCAAATGGTTATGGCGGAGACCGTTGCCACCCTGTTCTACGATCCTGAAAACGCGCGGCAGGAGCTGTGACTATGATCGATCCATTTGCCTACTATCGCCGTTCGCCGTTGCAGCGTCGTCTCGGCAGTCAGGGCGCAAACTGGGCCGCACTGGCCGATGAGGTGGCGTACGCTGAACGGTTCGGCCGGGACGATACGCTGCCCGCAATCGCCGTCGCGGATTTATCGCCATTGCCTCGGCTTGGCTTTAAGGGCCGAGGCACGATTGCAGCCATGCAGACGCGCGGTGTTGTTTTGGACGCCACGCCAAATCGCTCCTTCCGTCAGCCGGATGGCAGCGTCTGTCTCGTTCTGGCGCCGAGTGAAGTGCTGCTGTTGTCGCCATTGGATGGATCGGGAGAACGGCTGGAGCAACTCAACGCCAGCTGGAACATTGACGACGGTGAACGTACTTACCCGCTCCCGCGCCGGGATAGTCACGCATGGCTTGCTGTTGCGGGCGACGCGGCTCCGGAGATGTTTGCGAAATTGTGCGCCATCGATCTGCGGCTGCATAAGTTTCCTGACCTGTCGATTGCGCAGACATCTGTCGCCAGAATGAACGCTATTCTGGCGCGAGTTGACCTGGGTGCGACGCCTGTTTTTCACTTGCTTGTAGACAGTGCGGCGTCCCAATACTTCTGCGATTGCATTGTTGATGCGGCTGACGAGTTCGACGGCCGCCTCGTTGGACTTGGCGCATTTCAGAAGCTGGCTGGCGGATGAAAAGACCTACGACGTTGAAAAAATCTCCCGGTAAGCCGCCTCAGGCAAAGACCGCTGCAAAGGCTGTCGGCAAGCCGCTTCCAGGTGAGGCGGGCAACGGCGAAATAGAAGCCGTTTTGCGTGATGTCCTTGCGCAGAACGTGGCTGTTGTGGGCGAGCAGGATCCGCATGCGCTTACTGGTGCGCGCGACAACCTGCTTGAAGTGGCCATTGGCCGTGAGGTGCGTACGTTCCGTAACAAGCTGGGCATCACCGCTTCGGATCTGGCGCGCGCGGCGGATCTTTCGCTCGGCATGCTGTCGAAGATCGAGAACGGCGTAACATCGGCATCACTCACAACGCTGCAGCGGCTTTCGAAGGCACTGGGTGTGCCGGTGACGTCGCTGTTCCGGCGCTTCGAGGAGCGGCGCGATGCGGTTTTTGTTTCGGCCGGGAAGGGGCTGCAGATTGAGCGCCGGGGCACGCGGGCCGGGCATCAGTATCAATTGCTCGGGCATACCGGTGGCTTCTCCGGCAGCGTCATTGTTGAGCCATATCTTATTCAGCTCACCGAGAAGTCAGATGTGTTTCCGCTGTTCCAGCATAGCGGCCACGAGCTGATTTATATGCTGGAGGGTGAGGTTGTTTATCGGCATGGCGATCGGCTTTATCCGATGAAGAAGGGCGACAGCCTGTTCTTCGACGCCGATGCGCCGCATGGTCCGGAGGAACTGACCAGGCTGCCGATCCGGTTCCTGTCGGTCATCAGCTACGCGCGCGAACAGTAAAGCTGTTGCACGCGTCGTGCGAAGGTTGCCAAGCGAGAAGTGTCCGGGACAATTCCGGGACACTGGTGTCCGCGCTGTCCATTTGTTTCGCGTCTGTTTAATTTTTGGAGCGCGTGGGGGCTTGAAAAATCACAATAAAATGGAGCGGGCGATCGGGATCGAACCGACGACATTCAGCTTGGGAAGCTGACGTTCTACCACTGAACTACGCCCGCAACACCGTAACGCCCGCGCCAAAAAGGATTTAGCGGGCCGTCACCAGCGTGGGCTCGTTTGTAGCCTATTCGGTTGTTCCGGCAAATGGTCTTGATCTGCCAAACGGCCGCACGAACAGGCCATCCCACATCAGCGCCACAGGCGAGCTATGGACCGGAAAGCCGCTGACCCAAGGCGTTGGGCCCAGGTCAGCGGCGAATGGATCGAGCGCAGAATCAGGACGTCTGCTTCACGAGCGCGTCGCGGATTTCCTTGAGGTACACCTCGGAGGGCGGCGGTGGCGGCGGTGCGGCATCAGCCTCAGCGGCCGGTTTGCGCATCATATTGATGCCCTTGATCAGGAAGAACAGCGCCACTGCGGTGATCATGAACTGCACGATGGCGTTGAGGAACAGGCCGTATTTGATTTCGACGCTTTCGATCGGTGTGACCGCGAGCGAAGAAAAGTCAACGCCGGCCGTGACATAACCGATGATGGGCATCATGACGTTCTCGACCAGTGTCGAGACAACTGGAGAAAAGGCGGCGCCGATGATGACGCCGATGGCGAGATCGAGAGCATTGCCCTTGACTGCGAAAGTCTTGAATTCTTCCCACATCTGCTTCATTTGCTTCTCCCTCACTGGATGCGGACACTAACTTTTGGCCCCGGTGGAACCTTATGCGAAGAACGGCATATGCGGTGCTTCGGGGCAAGCACAGTCGGTCGCGTATCCCGCCTTATCTGCGTCGCAGTATTGACGTGACCTAAGGCACTGTGCTGGACCGGTTGCAGCACGCAAGGATGGGGGATCTGGCAGGCCATGATGGAACGCAAAGAGCGTAAGCCGTACTGGCGGCACACGAAATGGCAGATGATCGCCAGCGTGGTTCCGTTCCTTGTTCTTATTATTGTGCTGCCGCTTTACGCCGACAGCCTCAACTCCAGCCGGTTTCTCGGCTTTCCGCTTGGCTATTTCCTCAGCTTGCACGGGGTCTTCGTGCTTGCGGTGTTCACCGTTGCCAGCTTCGTCAATCGCCAGGATGCGATCGACCATTGGCACGGCGCGCACGAGGACGGTTGAGCTGGCGGGATAACAGCCCATGCCCACAACATCGCGCGCCCGCGTCGTCAATCCGCGGCTTGGCACCTATTTCGGCATCTTCGTCAGCCTGCTGGTCGGGCTGACGCTGCTGCTGCTCATCTTTGAAGAGCTGGGCACATCGGATGCGCTGCTGCGCTGGGGCATGCTGCTTGGTCCGCTCGTCCTCTATATGGCGATTGCACTGTGTGCGCCCACGCAGGACTCGCTGGAATTTTTCGCTGCCGGGCGTCGCGTTCCCGCCGGATATACCGGGCTTGCCATCGGCGTAGCGGCGTTGGGCGCCACGGGCATCGTTGCCTTGACGGGCGTGTTCTTTCTGATCGGTTTCGACGGCCTGTTTTTCTCCATCGGCGGGATCGCGGGCTTTGTGATCATGGCGGTGATGATCGCGCCATTGCTTCCGCAAGTTCGGAACCTTCACCGTGCCGAGCTATCTGGGCCGCCGCTTTGAAAGCAAGATTGTGCGACTGCTTGCTGCCGCGCTCATGGCGGTGCCAGCGCTGCTGATGATCGCTGCTGAACTGCGCATGGGTGCGATGGCCGCTGGCTGGCTTTCCGGACAGCCGCAAACCCTGATGATCATTCTGCTGGCGTTCGTGTTTGTCGTTACCGGTGCCATTGGCGGCATGCGCTCGCTGAGTTGGTCGGGCAGCGCTGCAGCCATCGCGGCGGTGCTGGCGCTGCTGGTGCCGGTGGCCATCGTGGCGGTGATGGTAAGCAACTTCCCGCTGCCGCAGTTGACCAACGGTCCGCTGCTTCGGTCGCTGAATTATCCGGAAATCGCGCAGGGCCTGCCAACGGTTGAGACCACGCCCTTTGCATTTGCGGTGCCGGGCGAAGGCATGACGCACCTTGCGAAACGCTACGCGGTACCGTTCGGGGCGGTGGGTTCAGGCGCATTCGTAATGGCGATGCTGACGGTCATGGCTGGCATTGCCTCATCGCCCTGGCTGCTGCCGCGCGTGACGATGACACCCGGCGTTTATGAAACGCGCAAGTCGCTCGGCTGGGCCACCGTCTATTTCGGTTTGATCGCAATGACGGCCGCTGCTGTCGCGGTTTACATGCGCGATTATCTGATGGATCTGGTCCGGCAGGCGCCGGCTACGCTGCCGGAGTGGATGCAGGAGCTGACCCGGCTGGGGTTTGCCGATCCCGGTGCGAGCATGCCGCCGGCCTATACCGGCTTCGGTTTCATGCGTGACAGTGTGCTGCTGTCGCTTCCCGTTGTTGCCGAGCTGCCCTCGATTGCGCTGTTTGCGGTCGCTGCGGGTGTCGTTGCGGCGGCTCTGGTTGGTATCGGAGCCGCTGCGAGCGCGCTGGGCAACGTGGTGGCCGAGGACGCGGTGAACGGTCTTTCGTGGGAGCCGCTACCGCGCGCTGCACGGGTTCATCTTGGGCGCCTGACAATTGCCGGTGTCGCCGGTCTGGGCGTGGTGGTGGCGCTGGCTGCGCCTACCGATCCGCTGCGTCTGTTGTTGTGGTCATTGGCGTTGAGCGCGTCGACGTTCTTTCCGGTGCTGGTGCTGTCCATCTGGTGGAAGCGCGCCAACGCCTTCGGCGCCATGGCCGGTATGGCTTGCGGCTTCGGCGTTGCGTTCCTCATGATTGTTGCCAGCACTTCCGGCGTTATCGGATTGGATGGCGCGCTTGCGGCAATGCTTGGTCTGCCTGCCGGAGCGCTGGCGGTGGTGGCTGCAAGTCTGGCGACGCCCGCTCCGAGCCGCAGTGAACTGGAACTGGTGCGGGAGATTCGGATTCCCGGCGGCGAAGGCATCTATGACCGTGAGATGCGTCTACTGCGCCTGAAAAACCGCGAACGGGCCTAGTCTGCTGCCTTTGGCAGCGTGCGCTGTCCCTTGCGTGCGCGCTGCATCTCACGGGCGCAGCGGCTGGTGGCGGCGCCAGTTCAATCGGCGAACGTACCGAGATAGTGCATCAGCACCTCGCGCCGATGCGGGCGATCGCGGTGCTCTACAACATATATGCCCTGCCAGGTGCCTAGAGCCATTTGCCCTGACTGCACGGGGATCGAGAGGGACGTCTGCAGCACGGCGGCTTTGATGTGCGCCGGCATATCGTCCGGGCCTTCGACGCTGTGTACATAGGCATGGTGGCGGGGCGCAAGCCGCTCAAAGGCCGCCAGCAAATCGACATGGACATCGGGGTCGGCGTTCTCCTGGATCAGCAGAGATGCCGACGTGTGCCGGATGAAAAGCGTCAGCAGACCGTCGCGCGCCGCGATCTGATCAAGCCATTGCCGCACGGCGCCGGTTTGCTCCAGCAGCGCCGGTCCATGGGTGGCGACGCGCAGAGTTTCGAAGGTCTGAGACATCGGCTGATGCAACCTGTGGCCACCCATTGAGCGCTCCCTGTTAATCTTTTGATAGCGGTTCACTTTTGAACTTTGGTCTTAAAGACTGTTTTTTCGCGCAAATTTTGCCCCTCAGTACGATTTTTGTCCGGCGCTTAACCTCGCGTTTACCGCGACTCGCAAAGCCTGAGGACGATCGGAATTTTGTATCCGCGTCCCGATTCGGCCAACGCAGCCCGCCGTACCGCCTCGGTAGGGCACTAGCCACAAGCGCCAAGGGATTGAGATGTCGAACCAAGCCTACAATGGAATTTATGGCGTGCGCGCGGACGCTGCTGCCATTGCTGCTCACGAGACTTCTCAGGCGGCCATGCTCGATCAGATGCGCGACCGGCTCGCTGCGCTGACCGAAGAAGCACGCTCCATCCGGGCTCAGATGCCGAATGAATTCGGCCCCGATGTCGAGCGCATTCAGCAGCAGATGCACCGCTTGGGCGAGCGTTTGTCCGATCTGGGACGTGGCGCGCTGGTGCCTTACAATCTTGCCGATCCTGAGAAGCGCACGGCCTCGGCCCGCTTCAAGGCGATCCGCTATGTCACCGAAGACGACGTCCGGGTTGCCCGCGTGACGCCTGACGAGGTCATCGCGCTGGGTGATCGCTATGGCATGGCGCACAGGGTTCCGGCGCAGCCGATGCCGCGCCACCGCGCCAGCCCGGCCGACGCATCTGCCTACATCCGCGATTATGGTCAGCACCTCGATGAAGCTGCGGCCAGCGCGCTGATGCGGCTCTACGAATCCGGTGAGGCCTTCAACCACGAAGCCCGCCACGAAATGGCGGCGCCTGTCCGCGCACGTGCGCAGTCATCGTCGGGCTCCAGGCCGCCGCAGGCTATGCCGCAACCGCATGGCGGCGCGATGGGCATGCAGGTCAGCGACAGCGCCAGGCCGGCGCCGCGCGGCTGCGCCATCGATTCCGGACTGCTGGATCAGCGCTTTGCGGAAATTGCAGTCCGCATCGAAGAAACGCTGGCACAGATCCACCCTGATAAGGCGCTGGCATCGCTTGGCCGTCGCTTCGATGATCTGGAAGCGCAGATCACCGGCATGGCTGGCCAGATGGCTACACGTGCCGACATCGAAGAAATTCGCGCACTCGAAGGCCAGATCGAAGAGATCGCAGGTCATCTCGACCAGTTCCGCCGCCAGCTGGCGCGCCTCGACATGATCGACGCGCACCTCGGAACCCTGACGTCGCAGCTTTCCGATGAACGCCTGACGCGCCTGATCAACGAGGGCGTGCAGGTAACCGACGTTGGCCGCCTCGACGCAATCGATGCCCAGCTTCGCATCATCGCCGTGCAGCTTTCCGACGAACGCCTTTGCGGGCTTGTGAGCCGCAACGCCAATCGCGAACTCGACTACGACGATCTGGCCGACGCGACGGCGCGTCGCGTCATGACGAACTTCACCGAGATGACCAGCGGCAGCGACGCCGGTAATGCGCGCGACATCGGCGAGATGCGCGGCATGATCGAGGGCCTGATCGCCGAGCGTCGCAACAGCGACGAAAACAACGCCAGCATGCTGGATACGATGCAGCAGGCGATCATCCGTGTGCTGGACCGTATCGACGAGCTTGAAGAGACGCACCGGCAGGCAGCACAACAGGCCGCCGAAGCCGCAGCCACCGTATCGTCGTCGGTTGCAGCCATCACGGCGCCTGCGAAGTCCTCGTCGGCCTATGCTGTCGACCATTATGCTGATGTCGAAGCGCAGCCTGTCCGCTCGCCGCGCGCGGCCGGTTACGGCCGTTCGTTGCAGGAGGTTGTTGCCGCTGCCGAGCCGGTCGAGGAGGATTACGATCCGCTGGCCCAGGCCGCTCCGCCAGCGCCGCAGCCGATTGCCACTCCGGTTCAGGCAATGGATGAGGACGATCTGATCCCGGCCACCGCGCGTGTGTTTGCGCAGATGCCTTCGTCATCGCGCGCGGCTGCTGTTGTCCCTGCGGCCCCGATGGCAGCGCCGGTCGTCATTGCTTCACAATCGGTTGGCGATGAGTTCCGGGCAGAAGTTGCCGAGGAACAGGACGATACGGACTTCCTGCCGCTTGAGGATGTGGTTGAAGCCAACGTCCGCGCCTACCGCGAAGACGCTGCCGCTGAGAAGGCGCCGCGCGTTCCGGTTTACACCACGTCTGGCTTTGATCTCGACGCTGCCTTCTCGCGCACGGCTGATGCCGAGGCCGAGAACCTCGGCGAGGCGAAGCGGTCGATGGAAGTGCTGCGCCACGACTTCATCGCCGATGCGCACCGCGCGAAGCTGAAGGCCGCTGCCCGTCCTGAAGGTGCGGACGCTGACCTGCGTGCCGGCAAGCTTTCCGTCGCTGGCGATGAGGGGCCGTCGAAGCCACGCGCACGCCGTTCGATCTTCAGCTTCCGTTCGCAGCGGGCTGCGATGGGCCTGCTGATCCTGCTGGCAGCAATTCCGGCGGCAATCTTCTTCATGCCGCGCACAACGACCTCCACGGCCGTAGAACATCCGACGGCGACGATTGCGCCGGCGCCTGCCGATTTTGACGATGGCAGCACCGCAACCATCCCCGCTGAGATAGAGCCCGCGCCGCTCGGTGGCGTAGCGCCTGCCCCCGCGCAGCGCGAAAATCAGATTGTGCCGCCAATCGAGCAGGGTGCGAACGAGTTTGAAAGCGTGCCGATGTCGAAGGACGGCCCGTTTGAGACGGCGGCGATTCCGAACGGCATCACCATGCAGGAGGGCGGGGTTTCGCCCGAGCAGCTTGCGCAGATGAGCGAGCAGGCGCGGATGGCTTACCTCTCCGGTCAACTCGGCATTGCCGCTGCACAGACCACACCCGCAGCGCTGATGGAACAGAACATCCTTGAGCAGCATGGTGGCGCTGCACCCTCGGCCATGACCGAGGAAGAAGAAATTGTTGCCGCGCCGGGGGCTTCCAAGCTTCCGCCGGCGACTGTTGGACCGTTCTCGATGCGCCTGGCTGCGGCTCAGGGCGATGCCTCGGCTCAGTTCGAGGTTGCTTCGCGCCTCGCCGAGGGCAAGGGCACCGATCAGGATCTGCGGGAAGCTGCGCAATGGTATCAGCGCTCCGCTGCCAATGGCTTTGCACTGGCCCAGTTCCGTCTGGCAACGCTTTATGAGCGCGGCCTGGGCGTGAAGGCTGATCGCCAGCGGGCTCAAATCTGGTATGAGCGCGCGGCGACGCAGGGCAATGTGAAGGCCATGCACAACCTGGCTGTGCTTGCCGCTTCCCGCAGCCCCAACGGCGACTATGAAACCGCAGCGCGCTGGTTCAAGGCCGCAAGCGAGCACGGCCTGGCCGACAGCCAGTACAATCTGGCGGTGCTGTACGAGAACGGCATGGGCGTGAAGCAGGATCTGGAAGAGTCCTACAAGTGGCTGATCCTGGCTGCCAAGGCCGGTGACACCGATGCTGCAGGCCGCCGCGACACCATTAAGAAAAAGCTGGACGCCAAGGCTGCCAGCGCTGTGGAGCAGGGTGCTGCTGCATGGCGGGCCAAGCCGATGCAGAACATGGTCAACGATGCACGGCTCGCCGGGCAGGCCTGGCAGGGCGGCGCCAAGCGCGGCTGATTTTTTCTAGCGCTCAGAGGCTCCGCTTCCCGCCGATGCATGCCCCACATCGGAAGGCATGAGCCACCCTCGCGTTTCGAGGCAAAGTGCGGGGGCTTCAATCACAACAGATGCGCTGCGGACAACGTGGCGCATTTTTTGTTGGCGAAGCGCCTATTTTTACTTCCCTCGCGTATGCTGTAACGAACACCGTCGCTGCCTTGACATGCCAGCGGGGCAGAAGCATCAGGCAGCGGCAATCCCAGGGCGACCGATCCGGGCGCCGCAAAGGAAAATGCGCAAGCGAAGCGGATGAACATCTACCTGCCCATTGCCGAGATGTCCGTCAATGCAGCGCTCCTTCTGGGCCTGGGCGGAGCAGTCGGTTTTCTTTCGGGGCTGTTCGGCGTTGGCGGCGGATTTCTGCTAACCCCGCTGCTGATTTTCCTCGGTGTGCCGACGTCGGTTGCGGTCGGCACCGGCTCGATGCAGATCCTTGCGTCTTCCGTTTCAGGTGCGATGGCCCAGTACCGGCGTAACAACGTCGATGTGAAGATGGGCATGGTGCTGGTGGCGGGCGGCGTCGTCGGGTCGTTCATCGGCGTATCGCTGATGAGAATCCTGCGCCAGATGGGCCAGTTCGAGCTGTTCGTGTCGCTGTGCTACGTCACGTTCCTCGGCGCGGTGGGCGCGCTCATGCTGATTGAAAGCGTGGGCAGCATTCAACGGCAGCGCTCCGGCCAACCCGTGCCGACGCGTCAGACCGGCCAGCACAGCTGGGTGCACGGCCTGCCGTTCAAGATGCGCTTCCACCGCTCAAAGCTTTACATCAGCGCGGTGCCGCCAGCGATGATTGGCGCGTTCGTCGGCTTCATGGCGGCGATCATGGGCGTCGGCGGCGGCTTCGTGATGGTGCCCGCGATGATCTATCTGCTGCGCGTTCCCACCAGCGTGGTGATTGGCACGTCGCTGTTCCAGATCGTGTTCGTCATGGCGGTGACAACGCTGCTGCAGGCGATAGAGAATAAATCCGTCGATGTGGTGCTGGCGTTGATCCTCATCGTGGGCGGCGTTGTCGGCGCGCAGTTCGGCGCGGCAGCGGGCGGCAAGCTCAAGGGCGAGCAGCTACGCTTCATGCTGGCGGCGCTGGTGCTCCTGGTGTGTCTGCGCATCGCCTGGGATCTGATGGTGACGCCGGCGGAAATATTTTCCATCGGCCCTCTGATCGGGGGCACGCTATGATGCGGTCAGCGATCATCGCGGTGATGTGTCTTTGCATGGCACTTAACGCGGCGCGGTCATCGGCGCAGGAGGCAGAGGCCACACCGCCGCCCAACCTGCCGCCGCCGACAGTCGTGACGCCTCCGTTGCCGCCGATGGAAACGGTCGAGGCCGACATCTCAACCCGCAGTCTTGAAGTGACCACCGGCTTCACCGGGCACGAGATCGTCGTGTTTGGCGCCATCGACAACAGTCAGGCTCCCAAGGACGATGCCGGGAGCTACTATGACGTTGTTGTGGTGGTTGAGGGCACGCCGTTCCCGATCGTCGCACGCCGTAAAAGCGAAGTGGCCGGTGTGTGGATGAACACGTGGTCGATCACCTTCAATTCGGTGCCGAGCTATTATGCGATCGCGTCATCGAAGCCGATTGAGGAGATCGCGGGGCCGGCCGTTCTGGAGCGCCATGCCATCGGCTTCCGGCACATCAAGATGATGCCTGCGGGCAATAGCGGCGTCGGACTGAAGGATTCCCAACTGGCGGCGTTCCGTTCAGCGGTGATCCGGCTCAAGCATCGCCAGGATCTTTACGTGCTGGAGCCGGAAGGCGTCGACTTCGTGGGGCGCAGCCTGTTCCGCAGCACGATTGCGCTGCCCGCCAACATTCCGGTGGGGCCGCTGGTGGCGCGCACGTATCTGTTCCGCGACGGTGAAGTGGTGAGTGCGCATATCGCGCGCGTAACGCTGCACCGCGCCGGTATCGAGCGGCTGGTGCACAACTTCGCGTTCGTTTATCCGGCGAGCTATGGCCTGATCGCCGTGATCATCGCCGTATTGTCGGGTCTGCTGGCTTCGATGCTGTTCCGACGCAAAACGGCGTGAGGCGTTGGTTGCTGCGCCGCGCGATTTTGTTGTCGCAGCGGCGGCGGCTCAGTCCTCGCGCAGCAGTCGCGAAGCAACCGGATACAATCCTTCCTGACCCAACATCCACGCCTGCATGCCTTCCAGCCCGAACAGCGGCGCAAATGGCTCGGCCAGAATATTGAGACCACCGGCGTAGCTGCCGAACGCAGGCAACACCAGCCTGCGGCCATTGCCGACAAAGCATGGCCGCCGCAGCGTGTAACCGTGCATCGATATTTTCGCGGCGGGATGCAGATGGCCGGCGATCTCGTGAGTCATGTGTCCGGCGTGGGGTTCGTGCCGCAACGTGATGCCCTCAACGACAATGTCGCCGACAACGTGTCCGCCGAGACGCTCGGTGATGTGCGGATCGTGATTGCCCGTCACCCAGATCCACTCGCGGTCTTCCTGCATGATCTGCAGAATTTCCAGATCCTCAATGCCGATGCGCGTCGCAGCGTCAATATCGTGCAGGCTGTCGCCCAGAGCGATGACTGTCGCGGCGTCATAGCGATCAATGGCGGCGGCCAGTTTGTTCAGCGTCTCGCGCGTGTCATAGGGCGGCAGCAACTGGCCGCGGCGGGCATAGGACGAGCCCTTTTCCAGATGCAGATCGGCTACGATGAGGGCGTTCTCGGCAGGCCAGTAAAGTGCGCCCGACATGTCGGCGCGAAACAGCTTGCCGCAGATGGAGATTTCCTGATCCTGGTAATCGTCGAAGGCCAGCCGCTCGGGCTTCAGCTCCAGCATTCAGTTCCCTCTGCTTCCTCGTCGTCGCGCGCAGCAATTGATTGGCCCGGCGATCATTCCTGTTCGCTGGCGTAAAGGCCTGCCGCTTCACGCAACAGTTCCTCACGGGCAAAACCAGCCACAGCCTCGCGGCCGATTTCCAGCAGGATGGGCACCGAAAGCGGCGACACCCTGTCGAGCGGCTGGTGCTGTATCCTACCCTCGATCTGTCGCAGAAAATCCCCCAGTCGCGCAATATCCAGAAGGCCGGTTGCGGCATCTGACCATGTAGCCTCCAGGAGCACATGGTGCGGGTCGTGCCGCCGCAGCACATCATAGATCAGGTTGGTGGAAACCGCGATCTGGCGCCCGCTTTTTTCCCGGCCTGGATGCCGCCGCTCCACCAGCCCGGAGATAAGCGCGACATGGCGGAAGGTGCGCTTCATCAGATTGGATTCAGCCAGCCATGCATCGAGATCATCGCCCAGCATGTCCTGATCGAACAGTTCTTCGAGGCTGAGCTTGCCGTCGGCGACGAGGGCCGAAAGATCGCCGAGAGTCCACAGCGCCATGCCGTAATCGTTGGCGACGAAGCCGAGCGGCGATGCGCCGATGCGGTCCAGCCGCCGGGTCAGCAGCATGCCAAGCGTCTGATGCGCCAGCCGTCCCTCGAATGGATAGGTGACGAGATAGTGCAGGTTGCGCCGCTGGAATGTCTCGATCAGCAGTTCGTCGCGGCCGGGGATGGCCGAACGCTGCTGCTGCAGGCGCAGCCAGTCTTCCACCGATGTGGGCAGACGCGACCATGCGTTTTCGTCCGCCAGCATTACGCGCACCCGCTCCGCCAGATGCGTTGAGAGCGGAAACTTGCCGCTGTTGTAAGCGGGAATGATGGGCGAGCGCGCCGTGGCCCGCGTGACGTAGGCTTCGTTTTCGCCCATGCCTTCAAAGCGCAGCACCTCTCCCGCCAGAACGAACGCCTCTCCCGGGCGCAGCTGCTCGATGAAATATTCGTCCACCTCGCCCATCACGCGGCCGCCCATAAGCGTTGAGCGCGACGCGCTGCGCTTGCCGATCAGCCGAACCTTGATCAGCGGCTCGGCGACGATGGTGCCCGCGTTCATGCGATAGGCCTGCGCGAACCGCGGATGCGTCAGCCGCCACAATCCATCGGGTGTCGGTTTCAGCTTGGCGAAGCGCTCATAATTTTTGAGGGCATAGCCGCCGTCGGCAACAAAGCCGAGAACGCGGTCGAAGGTGGCGCGGCTCAGCCCGGCATAGGGCGACGCTGAGATAACTTCGGCGTAAAGGTCGTTGGCGTTGAATGGTCCGGTGCAGGCAACGCCCAAAATGTGCTGCGCCAGAACATCGAGCGCCCCGGGACGTGTGAAGGTTACATCCTGCGCACCAGCCTTCGCCGCCTCAACCGCCGCGCGGCACTCCAGCACCTCGAAGCGGTTGGATGGCACGAGTACAGCCTTCGAAGCTTCATCGAACCGATGGTTGGCGCGGCCGATGCGCTGGGCGAAGCGGCTTGCCCCCTTCGGCGCTCCGACGTGAATGACCAGATCGACATCGCCCCAGTCGATGCCCAGATCCAGCGTTGAGGTGGCGACGACGGCACGCAGTGCGCCGGATGCCATCGCTGCTTCCACGCGGCGCCGCTGTTCGGCATCCAGCGATCCATGGTGCAGCCCAATCGGCAGAGACTTTTCATTGTTGCGCCACAGGTCTTGAAACAGCAGCTCCGCCTGCCGCCGCGTATTCACGAACAGCAGGCTGAGGCGGTGCGCTTCAATCGCCTTGTAGATTTCTTCGATGGCGTAAAGGCTGGTGTGGCCGACGGTCGGAACGGTTTCGTCCAGTTCCAGAATTTCAATGTGCGGTTCGGCGCCGCCACCAACGTGAATGAGGTCCGCCAGCTCGATGTGCGATTGCGGCGACTTCTGCCCCACCAGAAAGGCGCGCAATTCCGTGGGGCGGGCAACCGTGGCCGATAGCCCGACGGTGCGCAGATCCGGATTGATGGCACGCAGGCGCGCGAGGTCCAGCGACAGCAGATCGCCGCGCTTGGTTGCGGCCAGCGCATGGATCTCATCCAGAATAACGGTGTCGAGACCGGCGAACAGCGCGTCGCTGTCGGGATGGCTCAGCAGCAGCGCAAGCTGCTCCGGCGTCGTCATAAGAATGTGTGGCGGCGCGCGGCGTTGGCGGGCCTTGCGTGCAATGGAGGTATCGCCGGTGCGTGTTTCGGTGCGGATCGGCAGGCTCATTTCCGCAATCGGTTGGGTGAGGTTGCGCGCAACGTCCTCCGCCAGTGCCTTCAGCGGCGAGATGTAAAGCGTGTGCAGGCCCGGAGCCCTGTTGCCGCGTCGTCCGCCCTTAGCAGCCAGATCGATGAGGCTGGGCAGAAACCCGGCCAGCGTTTTGCCGGCTCCGGTGGGGGCGATCAACAGGCTGGAACGGCGGTCCCGCGCGGCTTCCAACAATGCCAGCTGGTGGGCGCGCGGTGTCCAACCACGGTTCGCAAACCAGCCGGCAAACGGTTCCGGCAGCTCTACGGGTGGGGCTGCGGCTGGGGATGCAGGCTTTGCAGTGCCGGCCGCTTCAGCCTCGTTCTTGGTCCGAAGCTTGGCGCGCTGAGGTGCGGACGCCGCCACGCGCCCGCGCGTCAAAGGCTTGGCGCGGGATCGAGGGGCAGAGGCGGGCTTTGCGGCGGACGGCATCCAAACTCAGGTACGTTGGTTAAATGGCGCTGTCGAAATGGACCGGCAACTATGTTAGATCCGTTTCGCTTCGCCTGAGGTATTCAGGCCTTGGGGCTTAGATGGTGGTTCGGTGCGCCAACCGCCATCCCGCAAGGCAAACCACGATCCCGCAAGGGAAGACACAATTAACGCGCCGGAATATTTGCCAGGCCGCGCAACGGGAGATTGACCAGCATGGATCGCGAGACATTCCTTGGGGGCAGCGTAGCGGGCGTCATCATCCGTCTGGTGCTGCTGTCCGTCGTGGTCGGCGTCATCCTCTCGGCGCTGGGAATAACGCCCGACAACATCTTTGAGCGTATCAACGTTCTGCTGCAACGCATCTACGATCTCGGCTTCGGCGCGATAGATTCGCTGCTTGGCTACTTTATCCTTGGCGCCATCGTGGTGGTGCCGATCTGGTTCATTTCACGCCTGCTTAAAACCGCAGGCAAGTCAGACGGAACGCCCCGGGATGGCGGGCAGGCTTGAGGCCGCAGCGCCAGTTGCGCAGGTTGGGTTGAACGGCCTTCGCACAGGCCGCGTCCCGATCCTTTGCACGATAGAGTAGGAATGCCGCTAGCCCTCCAGCGGCTTTGCGGCCCATTCGGCGGAACGACGTCCGGTGAGTTGCGAGACCGACGCCGCGCCAGCACGTTTGGCGGCAGCCGCGAGCGTACGCTTGATGTCGCCGATCAGCGCCGGTCCTTCATAGATCATGCCGGTATAAAGCTGCAGCAGCGTAGCGCCCGCTTCGATCTTTGCGAGCGCAGCTTCACCGCTGTCGATGCCGCCGATGCCGATCAGCGGAATGGCGCCGCCGGTGATCTGATGCACGCGCGCCAGCATCACCGTTGCGCGGTGAAACACCGGACGTCCCGATAGTCCACCGGCTTCGCGTGCATTGGCATCGCGCAGCCCGGCGCGAGCTAGCGTTGTGTTCGAAACCGCGATGCCATCGACACCCAGCGTGACGAGCGGCGCTATGACCGCTTCAAGATCGCCTTCAGGAATATCAGGCGCCAACTTTACGATCAGCGGACGCTTAGCTTTGCCCGCGCGCATTTGTTCGGCGCGTGCATCCATAACGCGTTGCACAAGATCGCTCAGCGCGGCCGGATCTTGCAGATCGCGCAGGCCCGGCGTGTTGGGCGATGAAATGTTGATCGTAAAATAGCTCGCGACATCATAGAATGTGCTGATGCCGCGCACATAGTCGGCAATGCGATCGCTGGAATCCTTGTTGGCGCCGATGTTGACGCCGACAACGCCGCGATTTGGCTGACGCTTGAGGCGCTCCAGCGCTGCCGCATGGCCACCGTTGTTGAACCCTAAGCGATTGATGACGCCGCGATCCTCAAGCAGACGAAACACGCGCGGCTTTGGATTGCCCGGCTGCGGCAGCGGCGTGACAGTGCCGATTTCCGAGAAGCCGCATCCAAGACGCAGCAGCGCATCCGGCACGCGCGCATCCTTGTCGAACCCCGCCGCGATGCCGATCGGATTGGGTACGCTAAGCCCTGCGAAGTTAGTCGCCAGCACAGGGTCATCCGGTGTATGCGAGGTGGGAAACGCACCAAATTCAAGCGCTTTCAGCGTCACTTCATGCGCTTCTTCCGGAGCAAGCAGGCGCAGCGCTCTGGGCGTCAGCTCGAACAGTTTTTTCAGCATTACAAAAAGCCTTCTGGAAGCGAGGGAATTTCTCCCTCCAGCTTCAGCTCGTCCGCAGATATGGCATGGCGGGTGGGAAGCGGTGCGTAAAGATGGGGAAACAGCGCGCCGCCGCGCGATGGCTCCCACTTTAGTGCATCGCCCAGGTCATCGACATCAAACCGAACAAGCAGCAGATCGCTTTGCCCGCGATAGTGTTTGGCCAATGTTCCGGGCAACTGATCACGCAACGAAAAATGTATGAAGCCGTCGCGCAGGTCGTCGGCCGATCCAGTATAGACACCATCGTTGCAGGCCGCTTGCCATGCATCGCGCGGAACAACCTTGAAGATGTATTTGGTGTCTGTGTGCATCTGCTTGCGCTGCTTTATCGTTGCCTGTGAACGTGTTTGATCAGAGTGGAGGCTGCACGTCTAACACAGGCGATACCGGCGTCGCAGTCTCCGGTCGTCAACACTGCGTAGTGAAGCCAACACGCAGCGACACATTTATTGCATCTCATCTGTTGTACGGCCCGCAGGCGTGATAGACCTCGAAGGTCTTGCGCTTAGGCTCCCCCGGCATCTGCGCGAGTAAGCAAAACGACACGACAGTTTATCAGCTCCTGTCGCCTTTAGCGTCAGGCCAGTAGAACATCAAAAACAAAAAAGCGGCTCTATGTTCCCCGGTCTTCCAACAGCGTCCCTGACCCTAACGGATTTGTTCTCTTCGCCGTTTCATTTTTCGGTGCCTGCTTTCCAGCGCCCGTATTCCTGGACGACCGGTGAGGCGGGGCAACTGCTGGAGGACATTCTTACCGCTGCCGGTCTGGCTGGTCGCGCGGGTTGGGAAGAGCCCGACTACTTTCTGGGCACAATCCTTCTGCTCGACAATGCCGATCGCGGCTTGCCGAAGGAGCGCGAGCGCAGAGCGCGGCTGTTCGAGATCATCGATGGTCAGCAGCGGCTTGTGACGCTTGCAATTCTTGTGGCCGTAGCTGCGCGACCTGGGAACAGAGCGCTGGCGTTGGGGTGCGCGTAATCGGCTCGACCACATGGTATTGGCCGATGGGCTCGCTTCGCCGTTGCATAGCGGGAAGTTCCGCATTGAGCTAAGCGCGCGGGAACAGGAGTTCCTGGAGAATTATATTCAGGTGCGCGGTGCGTGCACGGTCGTCCCGCCGGAAGACACCCTCGCCGAAGCGGAGGAGCGTCTGCTCGCGGTCCGCGATTATTTCATGCGCGAGGTGTCATCCCTCAATGAAGCCGACCGCCGCAGTCTGGCGGACTATCTGTGCGGGCAGTGCCATTTCGTAGTTGTGCTCACCCGCGATATCGATCGGGCGCACCGTTTGTTCACGGTGTTGAACGAGCGCGGCCGTGCGCTGCAGCGCAACGACATCCTGAAGGTTGAAATACTGAAGGGTGTGCCGCAGCAAGGCATGGAAGCGGCCAATGAAAAATGGGAAACGGCCGCAGCGTTGCTCGGTCCGCACTTCGAGACGCTGTTCAGTCATATCTTCACGATCTACGGCCGCGAGGACGCGAAGATCATCGCCGGCGTACGTCGCACGATCCGGGATGTGGGTGGCGCCGAAACGTTCTTGAATGACGTGCTGGCACCGCTATCGAAAGCCTACGATACAGTTCTGCGCGCTACCGACGTGAACCTGAATATCGACGCCGAGGTGCGCCGCTATCTCGTTTATCTCGGTCGCTTGCCAGAAGGTGATTGGGCGCCTGCCGCCATTCTGACGCTAAGCCAATACGCCGATGATCCGAGGCGCGCGGCACAACTGCTGAAGGAAATTGACCGGCTGGTGCATCTGATGCGCGTGTTGTGTCTGGGCACGGGCAAGCGCATCCGCCGGATGAGCGCCGTGCTTCAAATCATCAAGTCCGGCGAGCCGATTGATCCTCAGCGCGGGCCGTTTGCCATCAGCCGCGACGAGATGCGCAACATCGGCTACCATCTGCGCTCGATGTATCGCCGTGATGCGCAGGTCTGCAAGCAACTGTTGCTGCGCCTCAACGATGAGTTGACGCGCTCGGCCACGGTGCTAGATCCGCGCGATTACAGTGTCGAGCATGTGCTGCCGCAACGGCCCGGCGCCTCAAGCGAATGGCGGCGCTGGTTTGCTGATGCGGAAGAGCGCGAGGCGTGCACCGACAGTCTCGGCAATCTCGTGGCCGTATCGCAGAAACAGAACGACCGCGCACGTAATCAGGAATTCGACCGTAAGCAGGAGATCTACCGCGGCTCGGTCAACGATCCTCCGGTGTTGCCGATTACGCGCGATGCCGCTGAGGCAGCCACGTGGCGCGCCGAGGATATCCGCGCCCGTGAGGCGAAGTTGCTTGGCCTGATGCGCGACATGTGGGGCATCGATGTGCAGGGAATGTCGCAACCGGCACCCGTGCGCAGCGTCGTCGCCTGACGCGGATATCACACCACGCTGAAAGCCGTGCCGCCACCGAGGGAGGCATGGCTATTCAGGTCATGAACTGGACCCGTCTTGCAGGCCCAGCTTCGAAGAAGGGTTCGCCATCAGGCGAGTAGTTCGCCCTTCAACGCCTTATCGATCAGCGCGCGCGTTTCACTGATGCCGTAAACCTGCACGAAGCTACCGAAGCGCGGGCCCTTCTCTTCGCCCAGAAGCACCTGATAGATCGCGCCGAACCATGCGTTCGAGACGCCCGGCCGCTCCGGCGTTGCATTCTTGGCGTTGAAGTCCTGATAGCGCGGGATGGCGCGGCCAACGTCATAGATGACCGCTTGCAGATCTTCTGCGGATGCAGCGGGATCGGTGTTGGCCAGAGCTTCAGAAAGCGCGCGCAGGGCTTCAACTTCAACTTCGTCGGCCGGGCGATACTTCTTCTGCGGCTTCACGAAGTCGGTGTAGTAGCGCACTGCGTATCCGGCGAGCTGATCGAGCAGCGGATGTGTCTCCGGGCTGACCCCTTCGACATGCCGGCGAATGAATCCCCACAGCACTGCCTTGTCGTCGGCATTTGAGGCCGCAACGAGGTTCAGCAACAGCGCGAATGTCAGCGGCACATCGCCGGTCGGCGGGTTGCCGGAGTGAATGTGCCAAATGGCGTTATCAAGCCGCGCCTTGTCTTCCTGACGCGGATAGGCGGCCAGCAACTGCAGATATTCGTCAACCGCGCGCGGGATCACATCGAAGTACAGCCGCTTGGCCGACTTCGGCTTCTGATACATGAACAGCGACAGGCTTTCCGGACTGGCATAGCTCAGCCATTCGTCGATGGTCAGTCCGTTGCCCTTGGACTTTGAGATCTTTTCGCCGCGATCGTCGAGGAACAGCTCGTAGTTGAAGCCTTCCGGCGGTGTGCCGCCGAGGGCCTTGCAGATGCGCGAAGAAAGCTGAACGCTTTCGATCAGATCCTTGCCCGCCATTTCGTAGTCGACGCCGAGTGCGGTCCAGCGCAAAGCCCAATCGGCCTTCCACTGACACTTTACAGCGCCGCCGGTTACGGTGGTTTCAATCTTCTCGCCGCTGTCCGGATCGATGTAGACGATCGTGCCCCTCTTGGATCGCGCTCGATCATCGGCACTTGCAGCACCTTGCCGGAGGTGGGCGACACGGGCAGGAACGGCGAATAGGTGGCGCGGCGCTCCGGGCCGAGCGTCGGCAGGATGATATCCATGACCTTGTCATAGACCTCCAGCATACGCAGCAGCGTCTCGTCGAAGCGGCCCGACGTGTAGGCGTCGGTCGCGGACATGAACTCGTAGGAAAACCCGAACTGGTCGAGAAACGCGCGCAACATCGCGTTGTTAGGATGCGCAAAGCTCTCGAACTTGCCGAACGGATCGGGTACGCGCGTCAGCGGCCGTTCAAGCGCCGCGTGCAGCAACTCCTGATTGGGTACGTTGGTCGGCACTTTGCGCAGACCGTCCATATCGTCCGAGAAACAAATCAGGCGTGTCGGGCGCTTGCCCTCCGTCAGCATCTCGAAGGCATGGCGAACCATGCTGGTGCGCGCCACTTCGCCGAAGGTGCCGATGTGCGGCAACCCTGACGGGCCATACCCCGTCTCGAAAATGACCGTTTTGTCCGCACCGTCCTTGATCTTGTCGAGACGCGCGATCAGTCGACGGGCCTCTTCAAAGGGCCAGGCGCGCGCGTTTGCCAGAGCTGACGACAGGTCGGGGGAGGAAGCGGACATTGAGCAGCTATCTTTGGTTCGAGGATTGGGGAGGTCGTGAATTTTTCGTGCCGGGAACCTATGTTCCACGCGGTGTCGGCGTCAATGTCCCTGAGGCAAAGGGAGCCGCCCATTCTGTCTGCAGCATACGGCGGAGGATCATTTGAATAGCGACCGAACAAGTTCTGGGGTTCTGACGCCGCAGGAAGCACTGATATACGCGATGTTTGCCGCCGCCGCATCGGACAGAACGGTTTCTCAGCCGGAGCTGTTGCGCATCAATTCCATGGTCGCGGAGCTGCCGGCCTTTCGCGCTTTGAGTGGCGATTGGATGAGCCGGGAGGCCCAGGATTGCGGTCGGCTGCTTTCAAAGCCTGACGGCATGGGCAAGGTCGTTCAAATGATAGTTGCCGCGCTGTCCCCCGATCTTCGCGAAACAGCTTATGCATTGGCCGCTGAAGTGGCCGCCAGTGATCTGGCAATCAAGGATGGTGAAAGGGAGTTTCTAAAGCTACTGGAGGAGGCGCTGCAACTTGATGCGCTGCTTAAAGCTGCATTGGAAAAGGCCGCTCTGGTTCGCCATCGCAGCATTCCCGAAAATTAATTAAAGGCGTGATCGGAGATAATTAATTGGCGTTTTATAAGGCGATTTGGCACTGAAAATAACAGCTGTGCTTTTTTGTTGCACCGCAAATAAGGTTTTTGCACGTATATCGGCGGAGTTTGTAACCTATTTTTATCGCGCATTGGGTTCGAATTGCTTTAGCGCGGATGCGCGTCATACCAACTGCGGGGGCTTGGGCGATGGCCATGGGCCGATATGCTGCCGATATCCAACTTGCGCCTCACGCGCCGGTGGCATTGTTTGATGAGGCCGGAAGAATTCAAGGCTGGTCGCCAGCCTTCGCCGACCATTGCATCAGCATCATTCAAGACCTGAACCACTGCAGAGCCGGTGACGTTTGGCCGGAGCTAGCGGATCGATGGGATGAGATCTGGGCCAATAGCAATCTGGACCGGCACATCGCTGTTCTGGAGGTCGCGCCAAGATCCGTGTCGGGGTCCGGGGGCATGGCCGACGCGGTAAAGCTGGAGATCAGCCAGTTCATCGGTCCGGTCGGCCGGCTTGCGAAAGTGGAAGCGTGTAACTCGGCTGCTTCGCGGCTACACGTGCTTCAGCAAGAAATGTTGCAGGCGATGGCCAACGGCACCCAACTTGTGCCGGTGCTGGAAATGATGTGCCGCAAGGTTGAAGCGCTCGCGCCTGGCATCATCTGCAGCATTCTCGCGGTCGACGGTGGCAGTCAGCTCCGTCATCTGGCCAGTCCGGGGCTTCCTTTCCATTATTCAAAAGCTGTCGATGGCGCGCTCATCGGTCCGAAAGTGGGCTCCTGCGGCACCGCTGCCTTTCTCGGTGAAGCCGTAGAGGTTGCCGATATTGCAACTGACCCGCTGTGGGAGTTTTTCCGTCATCTGGCTTTGCCATTAGGCCTGCGTGCATGCTGGTCCCATCCGATCAAGAATAAAGCAGGCCGGGTGATTGGCGTGTTTGCGCTGTACTGCGTGGAAGCGCGTGGCCCCACACCGCTTGAGCGGCAGATCATTGCTTGCTGTCAGCAACTGGCGCTGATCGCGCTGGAGCAGGACGAGACGCGCACCCGCGCCTACGAGCATGCATTCACGGACGCGTTGACCAAGCTGCCCAACCTGGCGCGCATTCAGCAGAGATTAGCCGAGACGATCTCGATCATAGGCAACAGCGGCCAGTCGGTAGCATTGCTTTATATCGCGCTTGACCGCTTCCGGTCGATGAATGAGCAGTTCGGATACGGTGGCGGCGACGAACTGCTTCGCCTCGTTGCCGCGCGATTGCGTGAGCTTATACGCGACCAGGATGCTGTCGCGCGCGTTGGCGGCGATGAGTTTGCGGTCATTTTTGTCGGAGACATCAAACCGCTCGACGCTGCCCGGCGTGCCCGCGAGATCATAGATGCCGTCAGTGCGCCGGTGCTGCTGGACGGACGGCGAATTCAACTGAAGGCCAGCATTGGCATTGCATTCGGACAGGAGTCCATCAGCGCTGATGAAATGATCCGCGATGCCGCCAACGCCATGCAGCGCGTCAAGGCAACGGGCAGCGGCACATACTTCTTCCACGAGAAGGAAATCAACGCGCAGATGCACGCGCGCCACCGCGCCGAAACGGATCTGCGTCTGGCGATTGAGAGCGAGCAGCTCGAAGTTTATTATCAGCCGGTTTTCTGCCTGGAACGCGGCCATATCATCGGCGCCGAAGCGCTGGTGCGCTGGAACCATCCGACGCGGGGGATGGTGTCGCCGGCAGAGTTTATTCCTTTGGCCGAGCAGAGCGGGTTGATTGACGAAATCGGGGGCTGGGTTCTGCGCCGCGCGTGCAATCATGCCAAATCGTGGCGGGAAGATCTGCGGGTTGCGGTTAACCTGTCGCCAGCTCAGTTCGAAAACCCCGCACTCGCGCTAACGGTCGCGTCGATACTTGAACAGACGGGGCTTGAGCCATCCCGCCTGGAACTGGAAGTGACGGAGTCGGTGCTTCTGCGTGACAACGCGGTCAACATCGCAGTTCTGGATGAGTTGAGCGACCTGGGCGTTTCCATCGCCCTCGATGATTTTGGAACCGGCTATTCCTCGCTGAGCTATCTGCATCGATTTTCATTCGATCGCATCAAGATAGATCATTCGTTTGTGCGGGATATCACCCGCAATGGTGGCTCGCTCAAGATTGTGCGGGCCATCATCATGTTGGCGCACAGCCTTGGTTTGCATGTTACCGCCGAGGGTGTCGAAACCGACGAGCAGTTCGCGATCATGCGCGGTGAAGGTGCGCAGCATATTCAGGGCTTCTACATCGGCGCTCCGATGCCGGTCTCAGACTTTCTGGCAAGAGTTCAAAATCCCGAAACGCCCTTCATCTCTGCTGCCTGAGCGGTTAAAATGCTTCGTTCCGACGCGCGCGCCGGGGCGGAAAACGTGTGGGCTGATAGCCCGGGAGAACACCATGAAACTGCCAATTGCCGCTGCCCTTCTTTCCATCGCAATGCTGCCGTTCGCCGGTGGCGCGCAGGCGCATCACCTTACTTCCAAGGAGGATGTGGAAGTTAAGGTCGACAAGAACAAAAATGCTGAAGAGCGCAAGGCGCTGTGGGGCCAGTTCGGTGACTGGTGCGCGATTGCCGATTGGCATCCGGCGGTAAAGACCTGCGAAGAGATCAAAGAAGGCGATGACATTTTCCGCAAGCTCACTTTGCAGGATGGCGGCGTCATCAAGGAGAAGCTCATCGAGAAGGGCGATACCAGCTACACCTATGTCATCACCGAGAGCCCGCTGCCGGTGAAGAACTATCAGGCGCAGTTCTCGATCGTGCCCGATAATGACGATGCCGATGAGGTCAAGATCCTCTGGACTGCCAAGTACGACGCGGTCGATGGCAAGAAAGACGGTGAAGCCACCGATACCATCGACGGCATTTTCAAGGATGGTCTGAAGAGCATCAAAGCGAAGCTCGGCAAGAAGGCTGACTGATCTGCAATGGCATTGCCGTGCGTCCGCTGTGTTTCGCGGTACGCATCATTGCCAGTCCGCAGTATCCGCCGTTTTGGAGCGCCTCCGGCAGTGTTGCCGGAGGCGTTTTTCGTTTCAGTGGCGGAGCGGGCTTCCGACGCCAGTGCAGTGGCGGCATTGCACCACGTGTCAGCCACGCGTGGCAAAAGCTGCAACAGCATCCGCGGCGAGCGCCAGATTGCCTGCGCGCGTAAACCCGCTGCCCCGGCGCGGTGCGAAGTCATGGTCGCCGTCGGGAATCCAAACCATTTCGATTGCTTGCGAAAGGTCATAGCCCGCGTGCCCATCGGTGCCGGTCACCTCGGCGCGTGTACCGAACGGGTCGCGCTCTCCCTGCACAATCAACGTCGGGCACGTGATGTCGCGCAAATGGGCTGTACGCAGATTTTCCGGCTTTCCGGGCGGGTGAAACGGATATCCAAGACAGACTAGCCCGGATATCTGCTGCGACGCATACAGTTCCTGGGCAACCATGCTGGCAACGCGGCCGCCCATGGATTTGCCGCCAATGATCAGCCGCTGGTTCCCGTTTTTCAGTGCAGGTGTTTGATCGTGAAGCGCTTTGACAGCAAGCAGGTATTCCGTTGTCAGCCGATCGGCGCGGGGCGGCGGTTTGCGTTTGCCGCCATCGCGGCGCGCTGCCATATATTCGAACTCGAATCGCGATACCTGCAGGCCATGCTCGCAAAGCAGGTCGCTCACGGCGTTGAGATATGGGCTTGTCATTGGCGCGCCTGCGCCATGTGCCAGCAACACATGCGCGAAAGCTTTGTCAGAACCTGCGGTCAAAAAGTTGATCAAATCTGCTCGCCAATTGTTTTCCTGGGTTAACGAACGCTTCCAGTCGGAGGTCGCTTTTTAACGGTATGGAACTATTATGGCCTGAACCTTGCTAGGCCTGAACCTTGTTAAAGGGGGAGCTATGCAACGCACCCGTGCCCTTTGCCTGATCGGATCGCTGTGTTTGATCCCTTATTCTGCTACGGCGGAACCGCAAGCGGCAAAACCGCATGCTACCAAACCGGCAGCGGCGGCGAAGCCTGCGCCGGCCAAGTCAGCCATCAAGGCGCCAGTTCCCGTTGAGGCGCAACGGGCGGCGGTTGCCGTGCCCGTGCCGGAAAAGAAAAATCCTCCGCCGCTGGCCAAGGAGCTGTTCGGCAAGCCGAAAGTTGCCGCCGATCTCAGTCCGCGCGCCATTGGCTCGTATGCGAAGGGCTGCCTTTCCGGAGGTGTGCACCTTGCTGACAACGGCCCCAACTGGCAGGCGATGCGGCTGTCGCGCAATCGGGCCTGGGGGCATCCCAAATTGGTCAAGCTGCTGCAGCGCTTTGCCGGTGAAGTGAAACAGGACGGCTGGAACGGACTGCTCGTCGGCGACATCTCGCAGCCGCGTGGTGGCCCGATGCTGACCGGACACGCCAGCCATCAGATTGGTCTTGATGCCGATATCTGGCTTACGCCGATGCCGAACCGTGTGCTGACGCGCAAGGAGCGCGAGGAAATTTCAGCGACGTCGATGCTGGATAATACCAAGCTGGCTGTAAATCCCAAGGTGTTCACGGCTTCCCATGCTGCCGTGATCAAGCGCGCTGCCTCGTACCTATCGGTTGAACGCGTGTTCGTTCACCCCGCGATCAAAAAGTCACTGTGCGAAACAACCAAGGACGATCCCAATCGTGCGGTTTGGCTGGGCAAGGTGCGGCCGATCTGGGGCCACCATTATCACTTCCACATCCGCATCGGTTGTCCGAACGGTGGCTGCGAACCGCAGGTGCCGGTCAAGGGTGACGATGGATGCGGCGCTGAGGTGACAGGCTGGCTCAAGAAGGTTGAGGCTTCCCTGAAGCCGCCGCCTCCGCCAAAGCCGGGACCTGAAATGGGTGCCGCCGAGTGAGCGCCGCCGCATCACTCTCGACCAACTGCCACAGGAATGCCGGGTCGTGATTGAAAGCCCGGGGGTTCCGGTTGTTACGGAGGCAATGGCCGGCACCACGACCGGCGCAACCCCGCCGAAAAAGAAATAGCGGCGTACGATTTGCGGCCTGATCTGACTATAAAAAAGCCAGGGGAAGCCCTGGCTTTTGTTTTTTGCCTGACGCGTTGTTTCGAGCCGACATCGCGCGTCCGACACATCCCATCGCCGCCGCCGCGAGCAGTTATCCTTCGACGCTGACGCCGGTTGGCATTGGGCAGCTCACGCCCGTTCCACCCAGCCCGCAGTATCCCTGCGGCACCTTCGAGAGGTACTGCTGATGGTAGTCCTCGGCGAAAAAGAACTCCGGCGCCGGCAGAATTTCGGTCGTGATCTGGCCCAGCCGGTTCTGCGTCAGTGCCTGCTGATAGGCAGCTCTTGAGGCTTCGGCAGCCTGCCGTTGCGCTTCGGTGAACCAGTAAATCCCCGAGCGATACTGTGTGCCGATATCGTTGCCCTGCTGCATGCCCTGCGTGGGATTGTGGTTTTCCCAAAACGTCTTCAGCAGCGCCTCGTAGCGGATGAGCTTGGGGTCGTAGACGACCAGCACAACCTCGTTGTGGCCGGTCTGCCCGGAGCAGACTTCAGGATAGGTCGGGTTGGGCGTGTAGCCGCCAGCGTAGCCGACGGCGGTGATCCATATGCCGGTGCCCAGCGACCAGAACTTGCGTTCTGCGCCCCAGAAGCAGCCGATGCCAAACATCGCCATCTCAAGCCCGGCCGGATATGGCCCTTTGAGCGGGCGCGAGAAAATGTCGTGCGCATCGGCGGTGGGGATCGGTGCCGGGCGGCCCTTCAAAGCCGTTTCAGGCGTTGGCATCATCGGTTTTGGCTTGCGAAAAAGCATGTCTCCAATCCGGATCTGGTGTGGCTGTGGCACTGATATAGTATCGCGCCGGACCGATCGTCAGTGGTGGGCGAGGTCATGTTGTCGTGAAAATTGTTGCGTAAGCGCTGCTAGGGACTGCTGGAAGCGTCGGTGGTTGAGTTTTGAGGGGATGACAATGGCGGATGTAGCGGTCGTCGATGGGACGGCGCCCTCAGTGCCCGATAGCAACGGGCAGGTACACGAGCGCACCGTTTATGAGGCCACGCGTGGGCGCAAGCTGGCGTTCTGCCTTGTGTTCATTCTGCTGCTGCCGTTTTACCTCAGCCTGGCCCCGATGCTGTTCTGGCGCCTCTCCCAAGGCGTGTGGACCGGTACGTTCGGACTGTTGGTGCTGGCGGCCGGGTTCAGCGCCATCATGTTTCTGCTGCTGATCGAAGTGATGCATTCACTGCGCACGCGCATCGAACTGGGGCCGAAGTCGGTGAAGATGACGCTGCCCGCCGGACGTGGTCCGACGCCGATCGTGAAGTATCGCAACTTCGACATCCCCTACGACGATATCGAGGCGGTTGAAACGCGGCGTGAGATTTATGGCGGCTCGGTTGCACCGGTGTTGCTGCAGGGAGCGCGCATCATTCTGAAGGATCAGTCGGCGCTGCGCCTCGGCTACATCAACGAAGCCAACACAGATCCCTGCTTCCCCTATCCCGTGATCGCGGAACAGATCGCGCATCGCGCCGGGCTGGAGGTGCGCAATCGCGGCAATGTGCGCCGTTCAGTGCAGAAGAAGTTTCTAGGGCTCAATCGCGATTTCATCAGTGAAAGCGAAGGTGAGGTGCCGGAAACGGAAATCGCCGCGCTCAATGCAACGCATCGGCGCTGGGTGATGCGGACCATCGCATTGCTGCTGGGGATGGTTGTTGTCGGAATCGCGCTCGACATTGCCTTCCCGCCCAGCAGCGGACTGCCGCCCGCATTGACCAGCGTAACGAAGGCCATCATGGGCGGCTTCTAGAGCTGTGAAATTTTGCGCCAGCGGCGATCAGTTGATGTGAATGCGCAGCTCTTCGCGGCGGCGACCGAAGTAGCCGCAGAGCACTGCAAGGCTCGCAAACAGCAGCGACATCGGGAAGTTGAGGATGCTGGTCAGCACCGGGTCCCACACCCACGGCCGTGTCATGGCGGTGATATTGGCTTGCGTCGCAGCCAGTGAGGCGGGCGCCAGTTCCGACCAGTAGCTCATCACGCTGTGCGAGATGAACGGCGCATTGCCGTTAAGCGCCGGGGTCACGTCCGCTACGAACGCAACTACGGCGATGAGCGCAAACAGACTGGAAAGAAAGCGCAGGCTTGCCACGTATTTCCTCCGTGAGATGCGTAATCAGGGCGTGCGCCGAACCTATATCAGCTTCGCCCCGACTTTCCCCAATGGTCCTGTCTTCACCCGATGGTCTTGTGCAGACCGCCCAGCACTTCAACGGCATTCTGTCCGGCGAAGATGAAGTCATTGACGCCTGCAGCGCGCAATGCCGCTTCCAGCTCACCCGGCTTACCCGCCAGCAGAATTTGCTGAGCTCCTGCGGCCTTCAATGCCTTGGCGACAGCCTCGGCGTCGCGTGCGTAGACATCGTCGGATGAGCAGATGCAGGCGACGGTGGCGCCGGATGCCTTGAAATCGGCGGCAGCCTCGTCGGCGGACTTGTATCCTTCGCTGCTGGTGAGGCCCTCGATGCCACCGGCAGCGAGGAAGTTCCACATCCACTGCGAACGGCGATTGTGTTCGGCAATCTCGCCCAGGTTGGCCATGAACACGGCCTTGCGCTTGCCGGTGCTGGCCTCGAACGCATCGCCGGCATCGCGCAGCGCCTCAAAGGCTTCGCTGGTGCGGTGAGGGGCCAGCGGGCGGATAACGGCAGCGCCCGTCGCCTCAACCTGCGGATAGGGCGTAACCTTCACGCCATCGTTGCCGAGGAACGGGAACACCGACACGCCGGTCAGCTCCTGACGGCCGGTTGCGACAGCCTTGGTGCGGGCCTCGACCATCTTCGCGATGTCGTCCTGTAGTGCGCCGGAGTTGAGTACGGCGAGCAGTCCGCCCTTGGCCTCGATGTCCTGGAACAGGCCCCACGCCTTCTGCGCCAGATCGTTTGTCAGCTTTTCGACGTACCATGAGCCGCCGAGCGGATCGACGACACGGCCGAGCTGAGACTCTTCCTGCAGCACAAGCTGCGTGTTGCGCGCGATGCGGCGAGAGAACCGGTCCGGCAGGCCGAGCACCCAGGTGTAGGGCAGCACGGTGATGGCGTTGGCGCCGCCGAATGCAGCCGCCGCGCAGGCTGATGTGGTGCGCAGCATGTTCGTCCACGGGTCGCGCTTGGCCATCATGCGCGATGACGTGATCGCGGTGATGTGCAGGTCGGCAGCCGAGGCGCCGCTTGCCTCCGCGATGCGGGCGATGATGGTGCGGGCAGCGCGCACCTTGGCAGCATTCAGGAACAGGTCGGTATCGACTGACAGCGCGAACGCGATCTGCGGGAAGGCGTCGTTGGCAGAAACACCGGCGGCTTCAAACGCGCGCAGATAGGTGACAAGCGCTGCGGCAAGGAAGGCCAGTTCCTGCGCTTCGCTGGCGCCTGCTTCATGCGGCACGGTGGCATCGACCAGCACCGAGCTGATCGGGCGATCTGCCTGAGCTGCTTCCTGGGCGAACGCGACCGTTTCCGCCAGCGCGGTTTCAATCGGGGCCCAGGTCGAGCCGTAGCGGGCGAAGGTGCCGACGGGATCGACGTTGAGGCGCGAGACGGCCGTGCCGCCTTCTTCCTTTTTGATCGCAGCCAGTGCGCCGAGAAAATATTTCGCGGCCTCAAGGCCACCAATGCCGCCGACAAGCTGGATCGGCGCGTAATCGACATAGACGCCAGGCAGGCACGTCGCTGCATCGCCTACGCTGGTGATGCGGATGCCGTTTTGGCCCGGACCGGCGATCTGCAGCACGAGGCCGTTGGCGCCGCCATCCAGCTCATCCATTATGACCTTGTTGGCCGCAGCCGGATCGGCTTCCACGACGCGCTGGTGGATCTGCCATCCCAGATCCTGCGCGGACTCGGAGGTGCCACGGGTGAACGGGGCCCCGCCCGGCGCGATGCCATCGACGCCAGCCAGGGCGTCGGCGCGAGTGTAGATCGGATCGATCCGCAAACCGTCGGCGGTCTTGGCCACGAGGCGGCGCTCGTAATCGGCGCCTTTGAGCGCCTTGTCCACGAGTTGGCGCCACGTGTCGAACGATACCGGGTCGAATCCGGAAGCGAGGTCGATAGCGGCGGTCGTCTCGGTCATATCGGGTGGTCTCAGTCCTGACGTGGTGTTTCTGGCCGTTGCAGGGCATCGGCCGGCGATTTTGTGAACCTTCTATAGGCTTTCCAGCCCCGGATCACCTGCGGAATTTAGAATGCCTGCGGTGTCGCGTCGCTTCGGCGCGGTGAAGCATGGCCCTCAACCCACATACTTTTCCACCAGTCCGCCATGCAACTGCTGTTTGCAAAGGGTACTATCCCATGCCAAGAGCGAAATGAGCCCGTTTCTTCCGAGTCGCGCCACTATGGAGGCCAGAACCCGCTATGAGCCAATCGGTGCTGCAGGACGGCAAGATCTTTATCGGTAAAAGTATCAAGCCGGAGTATCTCGATCTCAGCCTGGCGAACCGGCACGGTCTGGTTACCGGCGCGACCGGCACCGGCAAAACCGTGACGCTGCAGGTGCTGGCGGAAGGTTTTTCGCGCGCCGGTGTGCCGGTGTTCGCGGCCGACATTAAGGGTGACCTTTCCGGCATCGGCGAAGTGGGCGAGCCGAAAGACTTCCTGCTCAAGCGCGCAGCTGAAGTGGGCCTCGATGACTACAAGAACAGCGCCAGCCCGGTGGTGTTCTGGGACGTGTTTGGCGCCAGCGGGCACCCGATCCGTGCCACGGTCGAGGATATGGGCCCGTTGCTGGTTTCGCGCATGCTCGACCTTAACGACGTGCAGGAGGGCGTGCTCAATATCGCTTTCCGCGTTGCGTCCGAGGAAGGTCTGCCGCTCATCAATCTGGGCGATCTGCGCGCCATCGTCACAAATGTCGGCTCACGCGCCAAGGAGCTTTCCGTCAAGTACGGCAACGTTGCCATCCAGTCCGCTGGCGCCATTCAGCGCCGCCTGCTTGTGCTTGAGGAGCAGGGTGCCGACCACTTCTTCGGCGAGCCGGAAATCGACATCTGGGATTTGATCCGCACCGGGCCGGACGGCAAGGGCGTGGTGAACATTCTGTCGGCCGACAAGCTGATGGAGCGTCCGCGGCTTTATGCAATCTTCCTGCTGTGGCTGCTGACCAAGCTGTGGCAGACGCTGCCGGAAGTGGGCGATCAGCCCAAGCCGCGGCTGGTGTTCTTCTTCGACGAAGCGCATCTTTTGTTCGATGACGCGCCCAAGGCACTAATGGAACGCATCGAGCAGATTGCGCGTCTGGTGCGCTCAAAGGGCGTCGGCGTCTATTTCATCACGCAGAACCCGATGGACGTGCCGAACTCCGTTTCGGCACAGCTCGGCAACCGCGTGCAGCATGCCCTGCGCGCATTCACGCCGCAGGAGCAGCGGGCCGTGCGCGCTGCCGCTGAAACCTTCCGCCGCAATCCTGAGCTCAATACCGAGCGCGTCATTCTGGAGCTGAAGGTGGGCGAGGCGCTTGTTTCCACGCTGGAAAACAAGGGTGAACCGTCAATCGTGCAGCGCACGCTCATCCGACCACCAGAGGGACGCATCGGCCCGGTTACAGACGCCGAGCGCCGCGCGCTGATGGCCGCCAGCCCGTTCAGCGGCAAGTATGACACGGTAAAAAATCGCGAAAGCGCTGAAGAAATGTTGGCCAAGCGCAATGCCGAGGCCACAGCGGCAAAGGAAGCCGATGCTTCCGGCGGTGGCGGTTGGCTCGACACCATCTTCGGTGGCGGGCGCGGACCAACCGGCCGCAAACGGCAAGGCATGGGCGAGATGATCGGGCGTGAAGTGCAGCGCTCGTTGGCGCGCACGGTCGCGTCGACGATCCGCAGCATCATCATGAAGAGCATCGGTATGAGGCGCTAACGCGCAGACTTCAGTCTGTTGCAGGAATGCTGAGCTTAGGGGAGCGTCATGGCTGAAACATTCGCAGGCCGTGGAAGTTCTGGCCGCGCAGTTAAGGCCAGCGTGGTCTTGCCGGCGCTGTTGCTGGGGTTGACGCTGCTGGCCGCGTATCAGCCCCTGGCTGCGGCCGATGCTGGCACGGATGCCGCCGCCGCTGCGCCGGTGGCGCAGGCTGACGCGATCGAAAAGGGGCGTGGTCTGCTGACGGAAAACTGCGCGCGTTGCCATGCGATCGGTGCGGAGGGAGCAAGTCCGCACAAGGAAGCGCCGCCGTTCCGCGTGGTTGTTACCCGCTATCCGCCGGACAATCTCGCCGAGGCGTTGGCGGAAGGGCTGGTGTCGGGGCACCCGGACATGCCGGAGTTCGTTTTCGAAGTGGAAGAGGTCGGCGCCATCACGGCCTATCTCAATTCGCTGGAGCCGAAGACGGAGTAGCTCCAGGGTGCGGCGCGGGCCGGGCTCAAAACGCCCGTTTTTTTTCCGCAGCATCAATCAATTGCATTTGAAAATGAAAACGGCGCCGCTCCTGTGAGCGACGCCGTTTTTTTTTTATGTCAGTCCGCTTTGGATCAGAGCGCTTTCGCGGCCATTTCCTCAACGTGTTCCCAGTTCACGAGATTGTCGAACCAGGCTTCGAGATACTTCGGACGCGCGTTGCGATAGTCGATGTAATAGCTGTGCTCCCACACGTCGCAGCCGAGAATGGGCGATGCACCGTGCATCAGCGGGTTTTCGCCGTTGGGTGTCTTCATCAGTTCCAGCTTGCCGTCGCGAACTGCAAGCCAGGTCCAGCCCGAACCGAACTGGGTCTTGCCGTTCTCGATGAAGTCGTTGCGAACCTTGTCGAAACCGCCGTACGCGTCGACCAGCTTCTGCACGTTGCCGGGCAGCTTGTTGCCGCCGCCGTCCTTCTTCATCCACTGCCAGAAGTGGATGTGATTGAAGTCCTGGCCGACGTTGTTGATGATCGGCTGCGCCTTGTCAGCATAGGCTTCGCGGCAGATCTCCTCGATGCTCTTGCCCTCATACTTGGAGCCGGGGATCAGCTTGTTGGCCATGTCGACATAGGCCTGATGGTGCTTGTCGTGATGATATTCCAGCGTTTCGGCTGACATATATGGCGTCAGCGAGTCATACGCATACGGAAGGGGCGGGAGCTTGAAAGTCATGGTGGCGAGCCTCTGGCGTGAGTGCGAGTTTTAATGCGCGGCAATGCTAGGGGCACTGCCGCAGCGCGGAACCTATCGGCTGATATACGTCATGGCAACGCGCGAACAGCCGTTCCGGTTGTCGATGATTTTATTCGGGATGTCGTTGGGATGGTGATTGATAGGCGGCGCCTATCAAAACCCGTGGCAGGGCTGAAAGTGATTTGCAAATCACTCCGACAAAAGCGGCGCCTGGTCCGCAGCGCCGATCACGGCTCGCATTCGCGGATCGGCGGGGCTCGGTGAGAGCGTAGGCAGATCAAAGCAACGCGGAGTTGAGGCGCAGCCCCCTGAACAGAACTGCGCCTCTTGGGGATCACTCCGGGGAAGATGGGCGTTCAGGGTTTAAAAACGATATTTGTTGGCGCCTGAACGCGGCCTGAACGGCAAAAATGGTTCGCTAGAAAATGGAAATGGCGGGCTTCTGTTTCAGCCAAAAAGAAAAAATGTTGATAACGGCCGCGGATATAAAAGGTCACGCTAATCTTGAGCCTCTGCTCATATTCCATGCTTAACCGCCACGTATTTTGTGTAGGCTTCTTGACAAATGGAAGGCAAAAAGTAATTGAACCGGTCTAGGTTCATTGCAGCGGCATTTGCCGGGCATATATGTGTGTAAACGAGAAGGACCGCCGGATGGCCATTCCCAATATCGATAAGCTGACGCTGAAAGAACTGATCGAGCTTGAGGCAAAGGTCCAGAAGGCGATCAGTGCGGCGCGTGATCGCGAACGGGCAGAGGTCAAGCAGGCGCTGGCGCAGCTTGCCGAAAAGCGCGGCTTTTCCGTTTCTGAACTGTTTGGCGGACGTGGTCGGGGCAAGTCCAGCGCCGCAAAATACGCAAATCCCGATAACAAGGCTGAAACCTGGACCGGCCGCGGGCGCAAGCCGAATTGGCTGGTTGCGAAACTGAACAAGGGTGCAAAGCTCACTGATTTCGCAATTTAACCCGGCTCTAATCCAATCATTGTAGCCCGCAGCTGCTCCGCTGCGGGCTTTGTTGTTTTAACCAACAGTGTCCTGATTTGGCGGTTGTAGGAACACGCCAGGTTCGCGCTCCGTTATTCGATCGCAATTGGATAAGGGAGTACGGACATGCCTTCTATCAATGACAGCCGGATTTTGATCATGGCGACGGACGGCTTCGAACTGTCGGAGTTGACCGGCCCGCTGGAGCAGTTGCGAAACCGCGGCGCGAAAGTTGAGGTCGCCGCGCCCCATTCAGGCAGCATTCGCGGCTGGCGCGGAAAGGATTGGGCGACGTCGGTCGATGTCGATCTCGTTCTCGATAAGGTAGATGTCGACAATTACGATGCGCTGGTGTTGCCTGGTGGGCAGATAAACCCGGACCTGCTGCGGGTCGATGACAATGCCCTGGCGATCATCAGAGCGTTTCTCGGCAAGGGAAAAATCGTGGCAGCGATTTGCCATGCACCCTGGCTGCTGATCGAGACCGATGCCGTGAATGGCCGCGATGTGACGTCTTACATCTCCATCAAGACGGATATGAAGAATGCCGGCGGCCGCTGGGTCGATCGTCCGGTGGTCGCGGATCAGGGCATCATAACATCGCGAAATCCCAAGGATATCGACGCGTTCGTCGCCAAGATCGTCGAGGAGATTGAGGAGGGGACGCATCGAAGGGCGGCCTGAGGTTTCGCATCAGCAGGCATAGAACGGCGACGGCAGGATTGCGGGTTGGGCGTTCTTCGCTTCTGTCGATTGCTGGCCCTCAGGCGGGCGCTCCAGAAGTTCTCCCTCGGTCCCGGCATTCCCGGCGACCCCACTGTGGGGAGGTGCAGGTCGATGCAACTTGTGATTTAAATCAGATCGTAAGGCAGCAGTTTTTTAAGGCGCGGCAACGCAAGTTTGCGGCGCCTTGTTTTTTATGTGACGCCCGCTGGCACTCCCGCCTTGACAGTGCTAGCAGCCTTTCACATATACCCGGCGCGGGCCCAAGCGGCGGTCTGGCTTACCCAGCGATTTGGATGTCCAGATCGCGCGAGCTCGCAAAGCTTTCAAAAACTCTCGAATAGCAAACTGCATCATGAGGTTTGATCCATGAAGTTTCGTCCTCTTCATGACCGTGTCGTCGTTCGGCGCGTCGAAGAAGATACCAAGACGGCTGGCGGCATCATTATTCCCGATACCGCGAAGGAGAAGCCGCAGCAGGGCGAAGTCGTGGCGGTCGGCCCCGGCTCGCGCGATGAAACCGGCAAGGTCAACGCGCTCGATGTGAAGCCGGGCGACCGCGTGCTGTTCGGCAAGTGGAGCGGCACCGAAGTCAAGATCGACGGCGAAGACCTCCTCATCATGAAGGAGAGCGACATCTTCGGCGTGATCGACGGCAAGGCGAGCGTCAAGGCCGCCGCCTAAGCATTGCTTCTCGCAAACAACACGCATTTCGACCGCTTGTCGGTCTGAGCTGAAAAGCCAACTGGAGTTTTTTCTATGGCTGCAAAAGACGTAAAGTTTTCGCAGGACGCGCGCGAGAAGATGCTGCGCGGCGTCGACATCCTCGCCAACGCTGTGAAGGTGACGCTGGGTCCGAAGGGCCGCAACGTCGTGATCGAAAAGTCCTTTGGCGCGCCGCGCATTACCAAAGACGGCGTTTCGGTCGCCAAGGAAATCGAGCTTGAGGACAAGTTCGAGAACATGGGCGCACAGATGGTGCGCGAGGTCGCTTCCAAGACCAACGATCTGGCTGGCGACGGCACCACCACCGCCACCGTTCTGGCTCAGGCAATTGTCAAGGAAGGCGCCAAGTCGGTTACCGCCGGCGCCAATCCGATGGACCTGCGCCGCGGCATTGATCTGGCCGTCGCTGCTGTCGTTGAAGAGCTGAAGAGCAAGGCCCAGAAGATCAAGTCCAACGACGAGATCGCACAGGTCGGCACCATCTCCGCCAACGGTGACACTGAAATCGGCAAGAAGCTCGCCGAAGCCATGAAGAGAGTTGGCAACGAGGGCGTCATCACGGTTGAGGAATCCAAGAGCCTCGAAACCGAGCTTGATGTTGTCGAAGGCATGCAGTTCGACCGTGGCTATCTCTCGCCGTACTTCGTCACCAACGCCGAGAAGATGACCGTCGAGCTTGAGAACCCCTACATTCTCATTCACGAGAAGAAGCTTTCCGGTCTGCAGGCCATGCTGCCGGTGCTTGAAGCCGTTGTGCAGTCGGGCCGCCCGCTGCTTATCATCGCCGAAGACGTTGAGGGTGAAGCGCTTGCTACTCTCGTCGTCAACAAGCTGCGCGGTGGTCTGAAGGTTGCTGCTGTGAAGGCCCCTGGCTTCGGCGATCGCCGCAAGGCCATGCTGGAAGACATCGCAATCCTCACCGGCGGCCAGACGATCTCGGAAGATCTCGGCATCAAGCTTGAGAACGTCACGCTGGAGATGCTGGGCCGCGCCAAGCGCGTATCCATCGACAAGGAAAACACCATCATTGTCGATGGCTCGGGCAAGAAGGATGACATCGAAGGCCGCGTGAAGCAGATCAAGGCTCAGATCGAAGATACTTCGTCTGACTACGACCGCGAGAAGCTGCAGGAGCGTCTCGCCAAGCTGTCCGGCGGTGTTGCCGTGCTCAAGGTCGGTGGCGCCACCGAAGTGGAAGTCAAGGAGCGTAAGGATCGCGTCGACGACGCGCTGCACGCAACCCGCGCAGCCGTTGAAGAAGGCATCGTTCCTGGCGGTGGCGTTGCGCTCCTGCGCGCATCCAAGGCGCTGGAGAAGATCAAGGGTGCCAACGACGATCAGAACGTCGGCGTCAACATCGTCCGCAAGGCTCTGCAGGCTCCGGCCCGTCAGATCTTCAACAACGCGGGTGAAGATGGCTCGGTGATCGTCGGCAAGATCCTCGACAAGGGTGACTACAACTTCGGCTACAATGCTCAGACGCTGAAGTATGGCGACCTCGTTTCCGAGGGCGTCATCGACCCGGCCAAGGTTGTGCGTTGCGCACTGCAGGATGCCGCTTCGATTGCAGGCCTTCTGATTACGACCGAAGCCATGATCGCCGATCTGCCCAAGAAGGAGCACAGCCACGCTCCGATGCCGGGCGGCATGGGTGGCATGGGCGATATGGGCTTCTAAGCCCCGTCCTTCGCGTCATAGTTGTGCAGAACATGGAAGCCCCGGCAGTTCGCCGGGGCTTTTTCACGACTCACGAAGTATTTATCGGCAGCTGTTGCGTTACAGACCCACGTTAGCCTTGACGTAAAATAGTATCGATAGCCACATGGTTTACGCAGCGTATGCGTCGATTCTGGCCCAGCCACGGCCATTTTCTCCACCTAGCCTTCAGGCGCTATGGAGACTGAGGGATGATCGAAAAAACGGGTGTATCGAAGCGCGTCGGGATGTTGCCGGCGATCGCAGTGCTGTGGTTTGCCGGTTCTCTGGCTGCCGTGAACGCACAAAATGCAGTGTCGGCTCAAGCTGTTGCAGCTGCGACGGCACAGGTAGCCGAGCCAACGGTGGCTGCAGTTGCTGCGCAGACGGAGACGCCTTCAGGCCATCCGCTGAGCCCGCCGAACGTTGTGCCGGAACCACATCCTCAGTCGCAGCCTATAGATGCAGCAGCAACTCCGGCGGCGTCGGATCAACAGCCGGCACCGGCTTCCGCTGCGGTGGTACCCGCTGGCGCTTCACCGATCGAAACCGGAACAACGACACCTTATGTGTCGGTCAATCCGGCACCGTCACAGCCTCCGGCGGCAATTGACGCTGCGCCAGGCCCTTCAGTTATCGAGCAGGCACCTGCTGCAGCGGCATTGGACGCGCAGCCTGAGCCACAGGCACACCCTGCTGTCGCTGCTCCGACACCGCCTGTAACCGCTTCCGAACTTCCCGCCGTGGCTGCGCCGCCGGTTGCCAATGCCGCCGTTGATGCGGTTGCGCCTGCGGCTCCGGCTGCTGCGCCGAGCACTTCTGCGGCTGTTGCTCCAGTGCCGGTTCCTGAACCGGACCATCAGCCAGCCGCAACGCCTGCGAATGGCGCTGCGCCAGCGGCCACCGCTGCTATCGCCGTACCCACGCCGGGTGAGGCGCTGTCGGACTCGACCGCGCAGGTGCTGCCGCCTGCCGATTCCGTTGTGGCGTCCATTCGTACCAAGCTTTCTTCGCTCAGCCAGACGCTGACCAATGATGAGCGCGAGGCGCTGAGCAACTACTACGGTCAGATCACCGGCACGGCTTTGTGGGCATCGCCCACCGGTCTCACCGCCAGGGGCAAGGCCGTTGTGGCGGAAATCGGCCGCGCCGAGAACTGGGGCCTGCCGGGTGAAGCATTCAGTGTGCCCTCGATCGGCATTTCGGAGCTGACGGCGGAAGCGGCAGCGGATGCAGAACTGCAGGTTTCGACCGCAGTGTTGCTGTATGCGCGCTACGCTCGTGGCGGCCGTATCAACCCTCGCAACATTTCGCAGTTGATGGATCAGTCGCCGGATCTTGTGGCGCCGGCAACCGTGCTGAGCGAAGTGGCGGCTACCGGCAGCCCGGATGTCTACCTGACATCCATGCACCCGCCGCATCCTCAGTTTGAGGCGCTGCGTAAGAAGCTGCTTGAGCTTCGCGGTGTTGACGGCACGGCTCAGGATGAGCCGGAAGTCGATCCTGCTCTCTCGGTGAAATTGCCGCCCGGCCGTTTGCTGCGTCTTGGCGTGACCGACGATCAGGTTGCGCTTGTGCGCCAGCGGCTCAAGGTTCCGGCTAACGATCCCGCAGACGAAAACGTTTTCGACGAGAGCGTGCGCAATGCTGTGCTGGAGTTCCAGCGCACCAACAACCTTGCGGCTGACGGCCTGGTGGGCAACGGCACGCGTCAGGTTCTGAATGGTGGCACTGCTCCGCCGCGGGCGAGCGCCGAATCCACGATCCAGCGTATTCTCATCAACATGGAGCGCTGGCGCTGGGTGCCGCGCGACATGGGCGAGTTCCACGTGTGGGACAACGTGCCTGAATATCTCACGCGGGTGGTGAAGAACGGTGAGGTCATCCTGCGCGACGAGATCGTTGTGGGGCAGCCCTCATGGCCGACGCCGGTTTTCTCGGCCGACATGAAGACGATCGTGTTTCGTCCGAGCTGGGGCGTGCCCAACGGCATCAAGACCAAGGAACTTGGACCGCTTCTGCGTAAGAGCAACAGCGGCGGTGGCGGCCTGTTCGGCCTGTTCGGCGGCGGCGGTTATAGCGCCCAGGCGGTGCTGGATGCGCACGATCTGCAGGCCTATCAGAATGGCCGCCGGATCGATCCAAACTCCGTGAACTGGGCGTCGGTGGACATTCGCGCCTATCACTTCACCCAGCCGCCCGGCCCGAAGAACGTGCTGGGCGAGGTGAAGTTCATGTTCCCGAACAAGCATGACGTCTACATGCACGACACACCGCAGCGGCATCTGTTCGCGAAGTCGTACCGGGCGCTGAGCCACGGTTGCCTGCGCGTGCATCATCCGCGCCGGTTCGCCGAGGCTCTGCTGGAGCACGACAAGGGCTGGTCGTCATCGCAGGTGGGCAACATGTTCTCGCGCGGTGGCGAGATTGCTCTGTCGACGCACATTCCGGTGCACATCACCTACATGACGGCGCGGGTTGACGATAACGGCAAGCTGCACACGTTCGGCGATTTCTATGGTCTCGACAGCCGCACGGCGGCGGCGCTGACCGGAAGATCGATCCGCTTCGAGCAGCAGCCGGCCGATCTGGATGCAATTGCCGAGGCTGAGGGTCGTCCGCAGCAACAGCAGCAGCGTCGGTCGCCACAGCGCAAGCAGCAGTATTCGAACTCAAGCCCGAATTCGCTGTCGGACGTTATCCAGGGGCTGTTCTCGCCCTGATGCGAAGCGGGAAGCATCGGCTTCGATTGTAAAATTGCGACGCCCCGGACTGAAGTTCGGGGCGTTTTGCTTTTCCGGTGCTTTTGCGGGTCAGGACTTGCCGCTGGTGTTCTTGCTGCGGCTTGCTGCGGTCAGGGCGTCGAGCTTGCTGTCCAGCGCGCGTGCATCATCGGGAAAGCCGGCGGCAATCCACCAGTCTTCGAACGCCGCAACAATGCTGCCGACTTCTGGGCCCGGCTGGATGCCACGCTTCAGGACATCGGCGCCGCGCACCGGCAACTGCGGCACCTGCCATTCGCGCGCGAGATCAAGGCGGGCACTGCGCGTTGCATCGTTGGCCGCCGCGCCCGAGCGAGCCCATGCGAGCAGCGCGCCATCGCGATACGCTTGCGCGCCATGACGATAGATAAAGGCGCGCACTGCGGATTGATCCGCTGTTGGATCGAATACTGCGTCAGTGCATCGGGCAGCGTTGATGAGGCGTGTGGTTTCGGCTGAGGACAGACGCAGCTTGCGCTGCAGTTCATCCGGCGGCACCGCGCCGCTGAGCGCTGCGAGGCGCAATATCGGATCCGGTTGCAGCTGTTGGGCATGTTCTATCGCGGCGAGCCGGGCCACGACATCCACATCGCCTGCGGAACCGATCAGCGGTGAGATGAGATCGTTCTGCGCCATGGCGACGAGCGCAGGCACCGCGCCGGGCGCCGCAAGCAGCTTCAGCAACTCGGCGCGGATGCGTTCACCCGATAGTGTGCTCAGCCCTTCGCGTTCGGCGCGCGTTGCGGCCATGCCCTCGGCGTCGGGTGCATGGGGATCGCCGTACTCGGCCATGAAGCGGAAGAAGCGCAGGATGCGCAGGTAGTCTTCGCGGATACGAGCGCGCGCATCACCGATGAAGCGGACGCGTCGTTGGGTGAGATCGCCATATCCACCGAGCGGATCGTGGACGTTGCCGCTGGCGTCGGCATAGAGCGCATTCATGGTGAAGTCGCGCCGCATCGCATCCTCGCGCCAGTCGGTCGAGAAGTTGACGCGCGCCTTGCGTCCGAAGGTTTCGACGTCGCGGCGCAGCGTCGTAACCTCGAACGGAATACCATCCGAGACAACGGTGACCGTGCCGTGGTCGATGCCGGTCGGGATGCACTGCAAGCCCGCCTGCTTTGCCAGCCGCATCACGTCCTGAGGCAGCACGGACGTCGCGAGATCGACGTCGCGCACCGGCAGGCCCATCAGTGCGTTGCGCACCGCGCCACCGACCGCGCGCACCTCGCCGCCATCGACCGTCAGCGCGTTGAACACAGCCTGTGCCGCCGGGTGCTGGAGCCAGTCGGCGCTGCCTATGGATGGCGGCAGGGAAGTGGTGTTGCTGGACGCCATCACGCGATCCTGTGATGCGGGCGAAAAAGCGGAAACCCGTTATTCGAAGTGGCCGGGGATGACCTTGCCGTCCTTATAAACCGGTGGCTTGTAGACCTGTCCGGGTTTGCCGCCTTCCATTTTGCCGAAGCTTACCAGAACGATGACGACAAGAACGACGCCGGCCAGAAACAGCCAGAGCAGCGGCGCATCGTTGAGTACGCGCTTTGCCTCCGGCTTTTCTTCGCGCGTCATGTAAACGTAAGCTACGTAGATTATGGTCGGCAGAAGAAAGAAAAAAATGTTTTCGGCGACGATGCGGATCATTCTGCAAAGAGCCTTCTATGCATGTTCTTCAGGATGCCAGCGGTAACACCCCATATATACCGTTGTTCGAATGGCATGGCGTGAAATCGGCGCTCTGCGCCCAGCCATTGCCGTGATGCCGTCTGGTGATTTGCGACATCCATCAGAAATGCGAGTGGAACTTCGAAAGCTTCGTCAACTTCGCGCGGATCAAGCGTGAGCGTGAACCCCGGGCTGACGAGCGCGACGACCGGATAGATGCGAAAGCCGGTCTGGGTCCGATAGACGTCGAGATAACCCATCGGTTCGACGAATGAGGGATCGAGGCCGATCTCTTCCTGAGACTCGCGCAGGGCGGCGGCAACCGGATCTTTGTCGGTGGTTTCGATGCGGCCGCCGGGGAATGCGATCTGCCCCGCGTGGCGCTTCAGATGGGCTGTGCGCTGGGTCAGCAAGATGGTCAGCACATTGTCATGCGTAACGATCGGCACCAGAACCGCAGCAGGGGCCAGCGGTGTGCGCGCCAGTGTCGGGATGAGTTCGGGTGTCAGATCGTAATCGCTGGGTGTTTCGGAATCCGGATCGAACTGTGGCTGCGTCGGGCTGAGAGCGCCGGAGACGAGATCGCGGAAGCCAGGTTCGGAAAAGGGCGACGGGCTGACAAGTTTAGGCTGTTGCATAGCGATACATTAGCCAGAGCCGGCGCAGGCTGGAAGTATTGCCTGCAGCGCACATCGATTTGAACTCGCGTGACCGGAACGGCTCGCATTTTTCGAACAAATCACGATAACGTCCAAGTTGAACGTAAATTTGCACGAGACAAAGCTTCAAACTGGAAAGGAGGCGCGCTTGCCTAGCGGGCATGGCCGGACATTGAGATCTGCCTTAGTCGCAACATTGCTGCTTTGGCTTGCGGGGCTGTCCAATGTGGCACTGGCTGATGCCGTGCAGGACTTTCTGGCGACGCTGCCATCAGCACAGAAGGCAGAGTTCAGCGCCTGGCGCGCGGCCAACGCAAGGCATGATCGCGCGGTGGATGCCTATTGGGCGCAGGTTGAGAGCAAGCGCAAGGGCCGCAACGCCAAGCGTAATAAAACCAAGTTCTTCAACTCGGATGATTACGTCTGGACTTTCCCGCCGACCTATAAGGGGCCGACCTTAAACCCCGAGCTGCGGCAGCGTTGGAGCCGCTTCCTTGAGGCGCGCAAGGCGCCTGAGCCGGGCAAGAAGGAACCGGAGCCCATCCCGGGCCTCGACGATTTTCTCAGTGCCGCAAGACAGCACTATGCATTCACGCCGACGCGTATTTCCGAGCGCGAGTTCAAGCGCCGCTATGCGCATGAAGCGCTTTCGCTGGGGCTGACGAAAAGCCAGGTCGTGCGCGTCTATGCGCTTGAGACCGGCGGCAATGGCACCGCCGACATGCAGGCCGGCATCAACCCTCTCACCAAAAAGGGGCGGCCGATTTCATCGGCGCTCGGGTATGCGCAACTTCTGCATGCCAATACGGTCGGCGAGCTGGTGAAGCATGGCGATGACTTCATCAAACGGCTGCAGCGCATGAGAGCCAATGCTCCGACGCAGGCGCGGGCGGATGAGCTGCATCGTAAAATCCATTCGCTGCAACTGATGTTGAAGAGCGCCAAGTCGGTGCCGAATGATTGGTATCGCCATGTGGACTTTGCCAAGACATCGCGCGGCTATGGCATGCATGCGATCAATCTCGATGGCGATATCGGCCCGTGGTTGCAGGCGCTGAAATTGCGCGGCCTGAAGGACTTCGCTCAGCGCAAGGGCGTGACCAACCTTTCCGGCGAAGAGATCGAGCTGATGAACCTTTCGGGCCCGGGGACGGGGCTGGAAATGATGCAGCCGGTCGGCCTGACGGCGCCGACGACGAATTTCTTCGCCCGCCGCGCCTACTATGTGAACAAGATGGTCAACGATAAGACATCGGCGGAACTGCTGGCCGAGTTCACGCGCCGCATGGACGCCAGCTCGCGCAAGCCGGGAGCGGTGGAATTTGCCGAGGCGTTCGATGAGGTGATCGCCTCGCGCCGTTAGGTGTCGGGTCGGGGCGCGTCATGAAGAGAGTGCGGGGCATGGCGCCCCGGCGCGCCACCGTTCATCGTCGGATTTTTCTGTAGACGATGCAAATCTGCATCAGACAAGAACGCGGCACAGGCGTAGGATTCTCAGTCGGGATAACCGGGGGCATCCATGTCTGCTGTCTTTCAGACGCGCATTGGCGCGGGTATTGCGTTGAGCATCTTAGCGCTGGCTGTCAGCCTGCCGCACGCAGCCCATGCCTATGATCCCTTCCGGATTCCAAGCATCGCCTGGGCCACGGACGGAGAGCTGGTCGACATCGATGGCTCTCGCAACGGCTTCATCCTGTCGCCGGACTGGGCCATCAACGATCAGGTGAACCTCAAGGGTTCCGGTGGCTCGCTGCTCAAGGACACAGCCGGCATCTCGATCGGCGGTAAGCTTGGCTACGACTATTACGCCAACAACATCCTGCTGGGCTTCATCACCGACGCCTTCTACTCGTTCGCTGACGGTAAAGGTCGCGGCGCCGGTGCCGGTCTCTACAAGTCGGAGCTGAATTATTACGGCACGGTGCGCGGTAAGCTGGGCGTCGGTCTTGGACGCTGGCTGCCTTACGCCACGGGCGGCTATGCCTACGGCGGGCTTGAGGTGAAGGACATCACCACCGGCGCCAAGAGCAGCCAGGGGCTGTCCGGCTGGACGTATGGCGGTGGCCTTGAATACATCTGGAATAACGAGCTGACGGTCTATGCTGGCTACCGCCGCATCGATTTTGACAGCGAAACGTTTTCCGTTCTGCCGGTTGGGCAGCGCACGATCACACCGGAGATGGACGTGATCGACTTCGGTTTCGTGCACCGCTTCTGATCGCACGCAGCACTGCTGAGAAGGCTGTGATTTCGCGCTCCGCAGCGCAGCGCTTCCGTGTGGGTGCGCTGGCGTTTGCTGATCCGGTACCGCCTTAGCGCCGCTCTGCGCCTGACGCATGGCTACCCGGCTTCCGTGGCCTGCCTCCTGCGACGTATCGTTCCCATAATGCCAGCCACGATTCCCAGCCGTTTGCTGTTGGGGACGAGGGCTATTCAATCCGCAGGCCCGGCAGCATCTTCACCGGGTCTGGTCCATGTCGTCTCCACATATACTGCTGCACGCTCCCAGGCTGTCCGGCGATCCGCTGTCGATCCCCTATGTCAGCCATCCGCCGCCGAGCGAAGGCCGCAGGCTGCCGAATGGCACCATCATCGTCACCGATGAAGCGACGCCGGACGTCATCTACAAGCTCAGCCCGTGGCGGACTGCGGCGCTGGCCGCGAATGAGATCGACGTCTGCGCGCGGCTGCAAGGTGCTGCGCAAGAGAGTGATGGCACGGTCCGGCTGCGGGGTGTTGGCGGAACGGCCGATCATCTGATCCGGATGATGGAGCGGGCCGATCGTGGCCCACTCGATCGCTTCCTCATCGAACAGACGCGTGGCGACTGGCGCCGGGTTGAGGCGGATGCGGTTCGCCCGCTGCTGGCGCAGATCGCGGCTGCGATGGCCCATATGCATGCGCCCGATCTGGTGCATCGGGATCTGAAGGCGGAGAACATTCTCGTCTTCAGCGATACGGATGGTGGCAGTGGCAACGGTGGCGCCGCATTCGGCGTGAAAGCCAAAGTTTCCGACTTCGATCGCGCGGTCGTGCTGGCGCAGGGTTCGCAGCTGGAAGAGCCGGTCGGATCGTTGTTCCATATGGCGCCGGAACTGCTGGGCTGGAAGCCATACGACCGGAAAGTGGATGTGTACGCGTTCGGCATTCTCATGTTTGAGGTGCTGCATGGCGGTTCGCGCGCCTATTCGAATGTGGCGACCTGCATGCCGGGTTCGATCTCGGCGGCGTACTTCGCCAGCAAGGTGGTGGACGAAGGTTTCCGGCCCGAGTGGCAACACGGCGATGAAGCGCTGAAGCAGCTTGCAGCGCGGTGCTGGAGCGCTGATGCGGATGACAGGCCGGCGTTCAGTGAGATTGTGCAGTTGCTGAACGCAAGCGCGCCGGATGGCGGCGAGGATGGGGACGGGGGCAACGTGTCGGTTGTGCATCCTGCGCCGGAGCTGGTGCTGTGGAGCGCGGCTGATGTGATTGACGGCGTCGGTATCGCTAGCAGCATCGGCAAGGTGCGGCTGGCGATGGAGGATGCCGCATGCGTCCTGCATACCGGCGATGCGGTGATTGCGGGCGTGTTCGACGGCATGCGTGGTGCGCGGACGAGCGGCTTCGTTGCGCGCAGTCTGCCAGTCATGCTGGCAGACGGTATCCGCGATGGCGCAACGGATGTGCAAGCGGCGCTGGCGAATGCATTTGCCAATGTTGATGCAAGACTGCGTGAGCTCGATCCGCCGATAACGTGCGGCAGCACCGCAGTGGTTGCGGTTGTGCAGCCGCAGACATTGTCGATCGCGTGGGTTGGCGACTCGCCGGCCTATCTGTTCCGCGCCTGCAACAACGAGTCGGGGTTCACGGCCGTGCCGCTGGTGAACCGGCATCAGCCGAGCCGCGAGGATGAAGCAGGCCGGGTGCAGGCTGCGGGCGGCCGCATTGGTCGCGAGGAGCGGTGGCTCGATAACGGCGAGACCATTCCGCATGGCCCGGTGCGTGTTTACGCACCGGATGTTGATGCCAAGTCGGGTATCGCACTGTCGCGCGCGCTGGGCCTGTTTGCCTATCGACCGGTGATCGGGCACGAGCCGGAAGTGGTGCAGGTGGCGCGTCAGGCTGACGATCGGTTTGTGGTGCTCGGGTCGGACGGCGTGTTCGATCTGCTCGATGCTGACGCCGTGTATGCGCTGGCCGCGGCCGCTGCGTCGCCACAGGATGCGGCTGATGCGATTGTTCAAGCGGTGCTTGAGCGCGGCGCGCCCGACAACGCCAGTGTTGTTGTGATCGATCTGGTCGCGCGCTGAGCTGAGGCGCTTTGGGCGAGCGGGACGGCAGGGGCAGGGGCAGGGGCAGGGGCAGGGGCAGGGGCAGGGGCAGGGGCAGGGATCAGTCGCCGTCGCCGTGGCGCTGACGCGTTGCGTCGTGGCCGGCAGGCCATCGGTATCAGCAGGTGCAAAGGGGGCATTGCCCTGCGCACCGCGAGTCTATCGGCCATCGGCGAGTGCGTGTCAGGCACTTGTGTGCGAACGCGCGTTACGGCCACTTCACCACGGTGGCATCGACGACAGGATTGAATCGACGTTGCCACCGGTCTTGAGGCCGAACACCGTGCCCCGAGCATAAAGCAGGTTGAACTCGACGTAGCGGCCGCGTTGCGTCGTGGCTGGCAGGCCATCGGTATCGGCAGGTGCAAGGGCATGGCTATCGCAATTGCCTTGCGCGGCGCGCGTCTATCAGGCTCTCGGCGAGTGCGTGCGTGGCGCACGATCATCGCAGCACGTTCGCGTTGGTCCGGCCCCGTGGAGATCGGGGGCGTACGTAGGAGCGCGTGATCGCGCGTTAGGGGCACTTCACCACGGGCGGCATCGACGACAGATTGAATCGACGTTGCCGCCGGTCTTGAGGCCGAACACCATGCCGCGATCATAGAGCAGGCTGAACGCGACGCAGAGGCCGCGTCGCCTGTGCACAAGCCATCGGTTTCGGCAGGTGCAAGGGAGCCATGGCTATCGCAATTGCCCTTGCGCGGCGCGAGTCTATCAGGCCATCTGCACGTGCGTGCGTGGCGTATGACCATCGCAGGCACGTTCGCGTTGGTCGGATCCGCGGAGATCGGCGGCGTGAGTAGGTGCGCTCCGTGCGTGCGTGTGATCTCGCGTTTACGGCCACTTCACCACAGGCGGCATCGACGACAGGATTGAATCGACGTTGCCACCGGTCTTGAGGCCGAACACCGTGCCACGGTCATAAAGCAGGTTGAACTCGACGTAGCGGCCGCGGCGCACGAGCTGTTCCTCGCGGTCGGCGTCGGTCCACTTCTGGGTGTAGTTGCCGCGCACCAGCATCGGATAGACGCGCTCGAAGGCGCGGCCGACATCCTGCGTAAACGCGAACGCGGCGTCCCAGCCGCCGTCGGCCTCGGGCGGCGTCAGGTAATCATAGAAGATGCCGCCGATGCCGCGCTTTTCCTTGCGGTGCGGCAGGTAGAAATACTCATCGCACCATTCGCGGTAGCGCGTGTAATCGGCGATCGGGTGTCCGGCGCAGGCGCCATACATCGCGGCATGGAACGCCAGAGAGTCGGCGTCGCCCTCAACGCGGCGGCGGTCCAGCACCGGCGTCAGATCAGCGCCACCGCCAAACCACCACTTCGAGGTGACGACCATGCGCGTGTTCATGTGCACGGCGGGAACGTTGGGGTTCTGCGGATGCGCGATCAGCGAAATGCCCGAGGCCCAGAAGTTCGGGTTTTCCTCGGCACCGGGGATCTGCTTGCGGAATTCGGGGGCAAATTCACCGTGCACGGATGAGGTGTGCACGCCGACCTTCTCGAACACGCGGCCGCCCATCATGCTCATGACACCGCCGCCGCCGGGGGCGCCGGTATGGTCGGTGCGGTTCCAGGGCGTGCGGACAAAGCGGCCCGGAGCCATGTCGGACAGGGGGGCGCCAGCGGGGAGGTCATCCTCCAGCCGCTCGAACGCGGAGCAGATGCTGTCGCGGAGTTGCTGGAACCAGGCCTCGGCCTTTTGCTTATGCTCAGCAAGGTTGCTATCCAGCGGGCCGTTCTGTCCGTTATTGCCCGTTTCGCTTGCCTGCATGTCGCGTCTGTCCCTCAAACCCTTTTGTTGGCGCAATTCCCCCTATATATCCCGGGCGACAATGTCTAGGGGCGCATCGTTTCAAGCGGGGCTCCAAGGCCAGGAAAAGCCTTGCATTTTGAGGCCGATGTTAAGACGCAGCGATGCCGTCGCCGCTGCACAGGATCGGTTTGGCAAGGGTGGAGTTCTCAATGATCGCCCGAATTTTTGGTTGGCTCGAACAGCGTATCGATGCCTTCCCCGCGAACCAGCCCACCAAGCCGCCGGCGACGTTCTGGGCGTTCGTCTACCATTACACGCGCCCGTTCCTGCCGATGCTGGCAGCTTCGGCGGTGCTGTCGGCTACGATCGCGTTGATTGAGGTGTCGCTGTTCGGCTTCCTGGGCCGACTGGTGGACTGGCTGGCGCAGGCCGATCAGGCGACGTTCTGGTCAACCCACGGCTGGTTCCTGGCCGGCATGGCGTTGCTGGTGCTGTTGATCCTGCCGACGCTCAAGTTCCTGTATGAAGCCATTGTCCATCAGGGGCTGGTCGGCAACTTCACCATGGCGACGCGCTGGCAGGCGCACCGTTATGTGCTGCGTCAGTCAATGGAGTTCTTTAACGACGACTTTGCCGGGCGCGTCTCCACCAAGGTGATGCAGACCGCGATGTCGGTGCGCGAGGTGGTGACGAAAGTCACCGAAGTGATGCTTTACGTGTGCATCTACTTCACCGGCGCGGTGGTGCTGTTTGCCTCCACCGATCTGCGTTTGTCGGGGCCGCTGCTGATCTGGCTGGTCGGATACCTGCTGGCGATGCGCTACTTCATTCCGCGCCTCGGCAAGATTTCCCATGCGCAGTCCGACGCCCGCTCGGTGATGACCGGGCGCGTGGTGGACAGCTATACCAACATCGCTACCGTCAAGATGTTCGCCCACGCCGAGCGTGAGGATCGATACGCATACGAAAGCATGCGTGCGTTTCTCGATACGGTGCACACGCAGATGCGGCTGGTGACGCTGCTGACGGTGGTGCTGAACTGGCTCAACGGCGCGCTGCTGTTCATGGTGGCGGCGACGGCGTTGTGGCTGTGGTCCATCGATGCTGTAACAACCGGTGCCATCGCGCTGTCGGTGGGATTGGTGCTGCGTCTGCAGGGTATGTCCCACTGGATCATGTGGGAGATGGCGGGCCTGTTTGAAAACGTCGGCATCGTGCAGGACGGCCTGGAAACCATCGCGCGCGACCGCACCGTGGTGGACGTGCCGGGAGCCAAGGCGCTGACCGTCGACAAGGGCGAGATCGTTTTCGACCACATCCATTTCAACTACGGGCGCGATGCGGAAGCAAACCGTGGCAGCGTGATCGAGGATCTGTCGCTGCGCGTTGCGCCGGGTGAGAAGGTGGGACTGGTCGGCCGTTCAGGCGCTGGCAAATCCACGCTCGTTGGCCTGCTGATGCGTTTCTACGATCTCGATAGTGGCCGCATCCTGATCGACGGGCAGGATATCTCGCAGGTGCAGCAAGACAGTCTGCGCGCGCAGATCGGCATGGTCACGCAGGATACGTCGCTGCTGCATCGCTCGGTGCTGGACAACATCCTCTATGGTCGTCCCGACGCGGGCGAAGTGGAAGCCATCGCTGCCGCCAGGAAGGCGGAAGCCCATGACTTCATTGCCAATCTGCACGATGCCCACGGCCGCAGCGGCTATGCAGCCCATGTCGGTGAGCGTGGCGTAAAACTCTCCGGCGGACAGCGCCAGCGAGTGGCGATTGCGCGCGTGCTGCTGAAGGATGCGCCGATCCTGGTGCTGGACGAAGCCACCAGTGCGCTGGATAGCGAAGTGGAAGCGGCGATTCAGGAGCAGCTGGTCAATCTGATGGAAGGCAAAACGGTGATCGCGATTGCGCATCGGCTTTCCACCATCGCCGCCATGGACCGCCTCGTGATCATGGATAAGGGACGGATCGTTGAAGAAGGCTCGCATGCCGAGCTTCTGCGGCGGGGTGGACTTTATGCTGAGCTATGGGCGCGCCAGTCCGGCGGGTTTCTTGCGCAAGACGCGGCAGAATGACTTGAATCTGTTTTTTCCGTGGGATCGCACTGCGGTAAGGCCGCTGTGCGCCAAATTGCCTATGCCTATCTCGCGCCGCAGGCTTGAGCGCCGTTTAGAACAATGTCAATAAACCGCATAGCGGCGGGCTCCGTTTTGTAGGCCTATCGCACTCACCGTGCCCGATTTTGACGGCAGACGTCCTCAGATGCGAGTGCTGCCCGTCGGTGCCAGCCGACGGATAAAAAAACAAAGTTAAGTGCGGCACGACATCTGTCCAGCGCCCTAGCGGAGGCTCCCGTGGCAATTGAAGCCGAAGAACCGGATCGCCGGGACTTTCTCGTTCTCGCGGCCAGCGCCTTCGCAGCTGTTGGCGGCGCGATGACGCTTTGGCCCTTCATCCAGCAGATGAACCCCGACGCGGGCGCGCAGGCGCTGGCATCGATCGAGGTGGATCTGTCACCGGTGAAGGTGGGCCAGGCCATTACTGTGCTGTGGCGCGGCAAGCCCGTGTTCATTCGCCACCGTACCGAAGAGGAAATCGCGGTCGCCAAAGCGGTGCCGATGAAAGACCTCATCGACGAATACGCGCGCAACGCTGCGCTGCCCGAAGATGCTCTCGCAACGGACCCCAACCGCACCAAGGACGGCCACGAGAACTGGCTGATCATGGTCGGCATCTGTACCCATCTCGGCTGCGTGCCGAAGGGTCAGGCGCAGGGTGACAGCAAGGGCGACTTTGGCGGCTGGCTGTGCCCGTGCCATGGCTCGCACTACGACACCGCGGGCCGAATTCGCAAAGGTCCAGCACCCCGCAATCTTGAGGTGCCGGTCTATAATTTCGTATCCGGTTCCTTGATCAAGATCGGCTGACGGGCGGGCGGACTCCATGTCTGGAATTTCTTACAGCAGCTATAAGCCGACGACTAAAGTCGGCAAGTGGATGGACGAGCGTCTGCCTGTCGGGCGGATGTTTCATGCGCAGTTCGTCGACTTTCCGACGCCGCGCAACCTGAACTACTGGTGGACCTTCGGCGGCATTCTCTCGTTCTGCCTGATGGCCCAGATCGTCACCGGCATTGTGCTGGCGATGCACTACCAGCCAAGCGGCGAAATGGCGTTCGACTCGGTTGAGCGCATCCGGCGCGACGTGAACTTCGGCTGGCTGATCCGCAACCTGCACGCGGTCGGCGCCTCGATGTTCTTCATCGCCGCCTACGTTCACATCTTCCGCGGCCTCTACTACGGCTCGTACAAGGCACCGCGCGAAATCCTCTGGATCATCGGCGTCATCATCTTCATCGTCATGATGGCCACGGCGTTCATGGGCTACTCGCTGCCGTGGGGCCAGATGAGCTTCTGGGGCGTCACGGTTATCACCAACCTGTTCTCGTCCATCGACAGCATCGTGCCGGGCCTCGGCACCACCGTTGTTGAATGGCTGTGGGGCGGCTACTCGGTGACCGGCGTTACGCTCAACCGCTTCTTCAGCCTCCATTATCTGCTGCCGTTCGTGCTGGCGGGCCTCGTTGTCCTGCACGTCTGGGCGCTGCACGTGGTGGGTCAGAACAGCCCGATGGGCCTGGACGTGAAGACGCCTTCCGATGGCGTGCCGTTCACGCCGTATGCAACCTCGAAGGATGCGGTCGGCATGTTCGCCTTCCTGCTGTTCTTCTGCTGGTTCGCATTCTTCCTGCCCGACTACCTCGGCCACGCCGACAACTACGTCGAAGCTAACCCGCTGGTGACGCCGCCGCACATCGTTCCCGAATGGTACTTCCTGCCGTTCTACGCGATCCTGCGCGCAATCCCCTCCAAGCTGGGTGGCGTGATCGCGATGTTCGGTGCCATCGCCATCCTGGTGCTGGTGCCGTGGCTGGATACCAGCAAGGTGCGCTCGACCAAGTATCGTCCGCTGTATCGCTGGTTCTTCTGGCTGTTCGTGTTCTCCTGCGTGGCGCTGGGTTGGCTTGGCTCCAAGCCTGCCGAGGCGGAGTACGTTTTCTGGGCGCGGGTGTTCACGTTCTACTACTTTGCGCACTTCATCGTCGTCATGCCGCTGGTGGGGTGGTTCGAAAAACCACTGAAGGTGCCGGGGTCAATAACCGAGGCGGTGCTGGCGAAAAACAAAGGTGCTGCCGCGGCGGCGCCGGCCGCGAAGAGCTGAGGGGCGCCATGGGACCGATGCAACGTTCAATGAAGCGCTCGTGGCTTAACGGCCGGGTCGTCGCCATCGCAGTCGCGGGCGCCATGGCAGCAGTACTGCCGTTCTCGGCCGCAAACGCAGCGGGCGATTCAGCAGGCCACGCCATCGAGCGCCAGGAATGGTCGTTCGGCGGCTTCACCGGCCAGTACGATCAGGCTCAGCTGCAGCGCGGTTTTCAGGTTTATCAGCAGGTGTGCACCGCCTGTCACGGCCTGAAGCGTGTACGCTTCCGCAACCTGGCGGAGCCGGGCGGCCCGATGTTCCCGGAAGCGGCGATCAAGGCGCTGGCCGCTTCATGGCCGTATCAGATCTCAGGCGAGCTGGACGATCAGGGTAACCCGATCGACCGTCTGCCTGGCCCAGCCGATCAGATGGTTGGCCCTTACAAGAACGACGTGCAGGCCCGCGCGGCTCAGGGCGGCGCGCTGCCGCCGGATCTGTCGCTGATCGTCAAGGCGCGCACGATCGAAACCCATGCACCCTGGTACAGCCACTGGTTCCACATGCTGGTGGACATTGTGACGGGCTATCAGGAAGCCGGCGCTGACTATCTCTATGCGCTGCTGGTAGGATATCATGAGCCGCCGGCCGGCGTGACCGTGGGCGACGGCATGTATTACAACACCGCGTTCCACGGCAATCAGCTGGCGATGCCGCCACCGCTGATCAAGGACGCGCCGGTTGAGTATCAGCCCGAAGCTGGCGTGAAGGCGACGCTGGAGCAGAACGCGCGCGACGTGACCGCATTCCTGGCCTGGGCATCCGACCCGACGCTGGATACGCGCAAGCGTCTCGGCTGGCAGGTGATGCTGTATCTGCTGATCACCACGGTGCTGCTGTATCTGGTGAAGCGCAAGATCTGGTCGCGCATCGAGCACTGATATAAGCGCGTCACAGATTTGCATCAGTTTCAAACGCCGTCGGAGAATCTCCGGCGGCGTTTTTGCGTGTGGGTGGGGATGCTAGAGGCAGTTCGATCGGCGCTTGACCCGGCGCCATGCAGGTTCAACAACAGTGCACGCAACAGCGGCTGAACAGAGCCTTTCAGCGTCTCGTTTAATCGCTAAAAGGCTCTCGCTGTTTGTTTTATCGTGCTTCTTGCCGGAAAACCGGTTTCCACTTTTCCGGAAGCACTTCATCTGTCGGGGGAAGACCGTGGCGAAATCCGTTCTGGGCATCATCGGTGGCAGCGGTTTCTACAACCTGCCGGGCATCGAAAATCCTCACTGGGAGAAGGTGTCGACGCCGTGGGGTGATCCTTCCGATGAGATCCTGTTCGCTGAGGTCGACGGTTTGCCGTTCCGCTTTCTGCCCCGGCACGGGCGCGGGCATCGCGTCTCGCCGACGCACATCAACTACCGCGCCAACATCGATGCGATGAAGCGCGCTGGCGTGACGGACCTGGTTTCAATATCCGCCTGCGGTTCGCTGAAGGATCAGTACGCGCCGGGCCATTTCGTGCTGGTCGATCAGTTCATCGACCGTACGTTCGCGCGCGAGAAAAGCTTCTTCGGCGATGGCTGCGTGGCGCATGTTTCGATGGGGCATCCGGTCAGCCCACTGTTGGTTGATGCAATCGAGCAGGCGGCGAAAGCTGAAGACATCGACTACACTAAGGGCGGCACCTATCTGGTGATGGAAGGCCCGCAGTTTTCGACGCGCGCGGAATCCTTCCTCTATCGCAACTGGGGCTGTGATGTGATCGGCATGACCAACATGCCGGAAGCCAAACTCGCCCGCGAAGCCGAGATCTGCTACGCGACCGTCGCCATGGTGACCGATTACGACTGCTGGCACGAGGAAGTTGCGCACGTCGATGTGGCGGCTGTCATCGCAGTGATGAAGGACAACACCCTGAAGGCGCAACGTCTGGTGCACAGGCTGGCGGCGCAGTTCCCGCGCGAGCATCAGCCCTGTCCGCTTGGGTCCGATACGGCGCTGGATGTTGCGATCATCACAGCGCCGGAGGCGCGCGCACCCGCGTTGATGGCCAAGCTTGATGCCGTTGCCGGCCGCGTGCTCGGCAAGGTCTGAGCGCCGCTCCGGGTACGCTCAGCGGTCAGCAAAAACCCGCTAGCTTGACGCGCTCGGTTGCCCAGCCCGTTGCCGGCTGTCCGCCGTTCGGATTGTGATATGCAATGCGAAGGTTGAGGCAGGGTTGATTCGCCAGCTATCCATGGTCACCGCTCGACGTCAGGCCAGTGTCGCACGCGCATCCGCCACGCTGTTGCGCGGCGCGATCGTGCTGGCGTTGCTCGGTGTGATGCCGACTGCGAGAGCCGGGCAGGACGACGCTACGGTGCGAATTCCGTCCTCCGCCAGGGAAGTTTACAGCCCAATTGATCGCACGTTCGATCACCAGCCGGCGCTGCCCGGTGGTCCGCGCCATCAGCCGACGCCCGATGTTGACGCTGAGGCGACGAGCGATCGCGAGCCGGTGCTGTTGCAGGACCTGAAGCAGCGGCTGCGCACGGCTGATCCGTTTTTCCGCGACATGAAGGCGTCGCTGTATCTGCGCACGCAGCCGCTCGACCGAGACAATGCAACCGGTCCGCCGTCGCGGGCATGGGCGGCGGGAACGGCGCTCGCGATTGAAACCGGCTTTTATGACGACTGGCTGCAATTGCAGGCCGCCGTCGCAACATCGCAGCCGCTGTGGGCGCCGGCTGGCGAAGGCGGCACGCTGCTGCTGACGGAGAACCAGGCGGAGGTAAGCTCGATTGCCATCGCCAACGCGAGGCTGCGCGGGTTCGGACAGCAGGTTGTGATCGGCCGTCAGTTGATCAAGACGCCGTACATCAATCCGCAGGACAATCGCATCATCCCCAATTCGTTCGAAGGCATCACGCTGTTGCGCAGCCGCGACGAGGCGCAAATTTTTGATTACGGCTTCGCTTACCTATGGGGCTTCAAGGCGCGTGACAGCAGCCATTTCAATTCCTTCTCCGAGGCGCTTGGCGTAGCGGAGGACCGCGGCGTTTTTCTTGGTGGCGCCAAATACAGGCCCGCCAGAGGATTGACCATCGGCGCGATCAACTATCTGATCCCTGACGTCGTGAACACGGCGTATGGCGCGGTGGATTGGTTCGTCGATCTGAAGCCGATCGAGTTACGCTTCAATGTCGGCTTCACTGATCAACGCACGGTCGGATCCAATCTACTTCCGGGGGCGCCCTACAATACCCATCAGATAACTGAGCGATTTGCTGCCAGCTACGCCAATGCAACCATTTTTGTTTCAGGGTCGCATAATAGCAGCGCAGCGGCTCTGAAAAGCCCTTTCGGCAGCTTTCCAACTTACACAACGCTTGATCAGCTCAACTTCAACGATGCCGGTCAGCAAGCGATTGTCATTGGCGCCGCCTACGACTTCTCGAAAATTCTGATAGACGGTATCAAGGCTCAGACATTCTACGGCTGGTCGTGGGGTGCAATCGAACCGCAAACCGGCAATTCGCTCGGCCGTCAGAATGAGTTCAACATCGAGCTGGAATATGCTCCATCGCAGGGACCGTTGCGGAACTTGAGCGTGCAGGTGTTCCACTCGGCGGTTGCGTTTCCCGATAATCCGCCCGGCGAGACGCAGCAGCCGCAGACGCGCGCGCTCGTGACCTATCGCATTCCGCTGCTGTGAGCGCATCGAGGTTAATCAGCATGTCGTCATCACGCGAAGCTCAGCCGTTGCGCCCGTTCGATGCGCGCATGCTGGATGTCGGCGATGGTCACTGGATCTATGTCGAGGAGGTGGGACGCAGTGATGGCGTTCCGGCGCTGTTTCTGCATGGCGGTCCGGGCAGCGGATCGCAGCATCTGCATCGGCGGCTGTTCGACCCGGAGCGCCATCACGCGTTGCTGTTCGATCAGCGCGGCGCAGGACGCAGCCATCCGTATCTGTCGCTGCAGGAAAACACCACGCAGAAACTGATTGCGGACATCGAAGCGATCCGCACGCACTTTGGCATCGAGCGCTGGATCGTTGTTGGCGGTTCATGGGGCTCAACGCTGGCGGTGGCGTATGCCGAAGCGCATCCCGAGCGTGTCGCAGGGCTGGCGTTGCGCGCGGTGTTCCTGGGCACGCGGCGCGAGGTCGAGTGGGCTTTCGTCGAAGGGCCGAAGCTGTTCCGGCCGGAGCTGTATGCAGATTTTGTCGGTGCGCTTCCCGAGGCTGAACGGGCCGATCCGCTGGCTGCATATCTGGAGCGGCTGGCCGATCCGAATCCTAGAGTTCATCGTCCGGCGGCGGAAATCTGGGCGAGCTATGAGCGTGCGCTGTCTGAGCTGGCGCCGGGGCAGTCGCGGATTGCGCCATCGACCGGACGCAGTGAGCGCCTGCCGCCGACGCCGTTCGTCGAAGGGCACTACATCCGCAATGACTTCTTCCTGCAGCCGGATCAGCTTGTGCGCGAAGCGTCGAAACTGCGCGGCATTCCGGGGGTGATCGTGCAGGGGCGCTACGATCTGCTGTGCCCGCCGCATACAGCTTATGCGTTGAGCGAGGCGTGGGGCAATTGCAGGCTGGAGATGCTGGATCGCGCCGGGCATGCCATCAGCGAGCAGGGTGTGATGGAAGCGCTGACGCGCGCCATCCGTGAGCTGACCGACAAAGCGTGACCAGATAGCGTTAGCTTAAGGCTGGGTGACTAGACTGCTAACGCCCGAGGAAATCGAGTGCCACCATGCGCTACGCGCTGACCGTCTGGACACTGCTGCTACTGCTGATGATGATGAGTGCGGCTTCATCGGCTGCTGAGCGCTTGCCTGCCACGCTGAGCGTCACCCTAGGCGACAGCGTGCAGCGTTACACGGTGGATGAACTGCTGGCCCGGCACGACGCAACGAGCATCACCGTTCCGGATGACGTTTCCTATGGGCGCACGATGCTCTATCGCGCGGTGCCGTTTCTGGCGCTTCTTGGTGATAGCGCTGCAGGCAAGTTCGATACGCTGGAAGTGAAAGCATCCGATGGCTTTGCGTCACAGCTTCCGCTTGAACTGGTGCGGAAAGGTGCAGCGGGCGGCAGCGTCGCGTGGCTGGCGGTGGAAGATCCGCGTGAGCCCTGGCCAGATCTGCCGAGCAAGCAAACTTCCGCAGGACCGCTTTATCTGGTCTGGCAGTATCCGGAACGCTCTGGCATTGGTTCGGAACAATGGCCCTATGCTGTTGCTTCCATCACGGCTGTTGCGTCGCCGGCATTGCGCTGGCCGCAAATGACGGTGGCGGAAACTTTGCCGGCGGATGCGCTTGCGCGGCACGGGCAAAAGGTTTTCACGGTGCAATGCATGCCGTGTCATCGCATGAAGGGAGCGGGCGTCAGTGATGTCGGCCCCGATCTCGGTGCACCGATGAGTCCGACGCAGTATCTGACGCCTTTAGGTTTGCGCGCGCTGATCCGTGATCCCATAGCGGTGCGCACGTGGCCGGATCAGCGGATGCCCGCGTTCAATGAAAGCAAACTCAGCGATGCGGATCTCGATGCGCTGATAGCGTATCTCGGCCACATGGCTGAGCGCTAGTTGATCACGCCGGTTTGGGCGGAGTGCTGCCGTCGGGGAAGGTGATCAGGATCTGCATGTGAATGAGCTCGGGGAAGAACGCCTTGAGCAGCGCGCCGCCAACCCAAAGAATGGCTGTCAGGAGAACCAGCGCAGGAATTGCGGCGACAACGGCCTTGATGGAGAAGGCCATGAGATGCGCGAAGGGCACATCGAAACGCGACACCGCCGTTGCATCGCTGGCGCTCGGCTGGCTGCGAAAAACGGATGGCGCGGTATAGTCATCCCGGTCGTAATCGGTGCGCTCAGCCTGCGCGGCGACTGAAGCAAAATCATGTGACAGGGACGTGTCACGTTTTTGGTCGCGTACCTGTTCGCGCCTGTGATCGCGTTTATGGGCGAGGCGTTCGCGCGATTTGGTCTCTCTATCGCGCACCTCCATGGCACGTGCTGCAATTTCCTCCTGCTCCCGCGCCGCGCGTTCGGCTGCTTCCCGTTCGCGGGCAGCACGTTCACGCGCCTCGCGTTCGCGCCGGATCGTGCGCGGAAGATCCTCGATGCCCTCGCCGGCCATAAGGGGGAAATCGACACTCGCCACGCTAAAAGCCTCCTCGAAAAAAACTGATCGCCCGCCGCTCGCGAAGGCGAAACCGGCGCCAAAGATTGGCACCTGCGGCAGCGTCAAACGCCTACCGCCCGAGGATCGATATTGCTATTTTGCGCCGGCAATTTGGCGGGAGGAAACCCTTTGAGTGATTTGCGCAGTCTAATCCGCAGTATTCCGGACTACCCAAAACCTGGCATCATCTTCCGCGATGTCACCACGTTGATGGGCGACGCACGGGGGTTCAAGGCCGCTGTCGAGGGCATGGCTGCGCCCTACGCCAACGAGAAAATCGATGCGGTTGTGGGCATTGAAGCGCGCGGCTTCATTTTAGGTGGAGCTGTCGCAGATCGGCTTTCGTGCGGTTTCATTCCCATCCGCAAGAAGGGCAAGCTGCCGTGGAAGACCATCGGCCAGCAGTACGCGCTCGAATACGGTGTCGACATTATTGAAATTCACGAAGACGCGATCACGCCCGGCCAGCGCATTCTGATTGTCGATGATCTCATCGCCACCGGGGGCACGGCGGAAGCGGCTGCCAAGCTCATCAGCCGCACGGGTGGACTGGTGGCTGGCGCCTCATTTCTGGTCGACCTGCCTGAACTCGGCGGCCTCGATCTGTTGCGCAGCCACGGCGTGCGCACCCATACGCTGATCGCATTCGAAGGGCATTGATGTGGCTGGCGCTGGCGCAAGATCGCTGCCACCGGATCGCGTGGCGCTGGCTATGCAACGCATCGGTGCGTGGCGTGCTGCGCCGGATCGGCCCGTCGCCTGTCCGGTTTGTGAGGCGCAAGGGCTGACGGTTCTGGACCGCTCCGCGCGTCCCTACGCTGAATGGTATGTGCTGGTCTGCAAAGCGTGCGGGCTTGAGCATACTTTGCAAATTCCGATGGCGCCGCCGGCGACGCCTTTTGAGTGAAAGTTTTTACGGATGAAGATTGAAGGCAAACCCTACCGCACCATCTGGCTCGCGCCGGATGGCTGGTCGGTTGAAATCATCGATCAGACCAAGCTGCCACATGCACTCTCCATCGTGCGCCTGGCGACGGTGGAAGCGGCCGCGCAGGCCATTCTTACCATGCAGGTGCGCGGCGCTCCGCTCATTGGCGCGACGGCGGCCTATGGCATGGCGCTGGCGATCCGCGATGATGCTTCTGATGCCGCAATCGAGCGGGTGAGCGCGTTTCTCGCCGCGCAACGGCCGACAGCCATCAATCTGCGTTGGGCGCTGGACGAGATGCGCCGCGCGGTGCTGCCACTGCCGGTAAATGCGCGGGCCGAGGCTGCTTATGCGCGCGCAGCTGCGATCTGTGATGAGGATGTCGAAACCTGCCGCCTGATCGGCGTGCACGGCCGCAAGCTGATCGAGGAAATCGCCGCGCGCAAGAACGGCGCGCCGGTGAATGTGCTCACACATTGCAATGCGGGCTGGCTTGCGTGTGTTGACTGGGGAACGGCGACGTCACCGATTTATCAGGCGCACGATGCCGGTGTGCCGCTGCATGTGTGGGTGGATGAAACCCGTCCGCGCAATCAGGGTGCGTCGCTCACCGCGTTCGAACTGGGCAGTCACGGCATCGCGCATACGATCGTGGTCGACAACGCGGGCGGGCATCTGATGCAGCACGGCGATGTCGACATCGTCATCGTTGGGACGGATCGCGTGGCTGCGAATGGCGATGTGGCCAACAAGATCGGCACCTATCTGAAGGCGCTTGCGGCCAAGGACAACGCGGTGCCGTTTTATGTGGCGCTGCCGCACTCGACGATCGACTGGACCGTGCAGGACGGCGCAGAGATCCCGATCGAAGAACGTCACGGCGATGAAGTGCTGAAGATGCCGGGCCGGTTGCCGGATGGCAGCGTCGTGACGGTGGAAATTGCGGCTCCGGGATCGCCTGCGGGCAACCCGGCGTTCGACGTTACGCCTGCGCGTCTCGTTACCGGCTTCATCACCGAGCGCGGCGTTTGTGCGGCCAGTCGCGAAGGATTGCTTTCGCTCTATCCCGAACGCAGGGTGGGTTAAATTCGTTCGCCGGCGGCCGGTTCCAACTTGCGTTCGCTGGCGGCCGGCTCCCCGCAGGGGAGTCGCCAGCGAACCAACAAAAGAGCTTTTCATGAGTGAAAGCGTTGACAGGGAGGAGCGGGACGCGCGCCGCGAGGTGATCGCGACGGCGCTTGCGATGAGCCGCTCCGGTCTGTCGCCTGGCCGCTCCGGCAATGTGTCGTGCCGCTGGAATGACGGCATGCTGGTAACGCCCAGCGGCATGGCCTATGAAGAAACCAAACCGCGCGACATCGTTTTCGTTGATGGCGATGGCAATGTGCCCGACGCCAAGGCACGGAAACCTTCCAGCGAGTGGCGCTTTCATCTGGCCGCGTATCGCGGGCGCGCCGACATTGGTGCTGTGGTGCACACCCATTCCCTGCACGCAACGGTGCTTGCATGCGCGCACAAATCCATTCCGCCATTTCACTATATGATTGCGGTTGCGGGCGGAAATGACATCCCGCTGGTGCCGTATGATACCTTTGGCACCGATCAGCTGGCCGACTATGTGCAAGCTGGGCTGGCCGAGCGCGATGCATGCCTGATGGCAAATCACGGCCAGATCGCGGTGGGTCGTGATCTTTCATCGGCGCTTGAGCTGGCGCACGAGGTGGAAGTGCTGAGCACACAGTATGCAAAGCTGCTCACCATAGGCGAGCCGCATCTGCTGACGGATGATGAAATGGAGCGCGTCCTGGAGCGCTTCAAAACCTATCGGCAGAACGCGCAGGGAAATTAAGTGATAGCTTTTTGATGGCGCTCGGCGACTCTCCTTCGGAGAGCCGGCCGCCGAGCGCGTAGCCGGCTCAGGCGATGCTGAACCGGCTGTTGTTGTTTGTTCTGGCGCGCAAGCTCAGTATTTCGCGGGCACGTACATTTCGCGCGGCACCGGGTGGCGCTGATAATCCGGGTGGTGCGTGCGTGCGGGGAGCACGACCGGCTCGTGCTGCACTTCCTGGTATGGAATTTGGTCGAGGAAGTGCGCGATGCAGTTCAGGCGCGCGCGCTTCTTGTCGTCGGCCTCAACCACCCACCAGCGCGCCTCAGGGATGTTGGTGTGCTCCAGCATCTGCTCCTTGACGCGCGTGTAGTCTTCCCAGCGGATGCGCGATTGCAGATCCATCGGGCTCAGCTTCCACTGCTTCAGCGGATCATCGATGCGGCGCGTGAAGCGGAAATGCTGCTCTTCGTCGGAGATCGAGAACCAGTATTTGATGACGGTGATGCCGGAACGGACGAGCATCTTCTCAAACTCGGGCACCGAGCGAAAGAATTCCTCGACCTCGTCTTCAGTGCAAAAGCCCATCACGCGTTCGACGCCGGCGCGATTGTACCAGCTGCGGTCGAACAGCACGATCTCGCCACCGGCAGGCAGGTGCGAGACGTAACGCTGGAAATACCACTGCGTGCGCTCGCGCTCGCTGGGGGCGGGTAGGGCCGCAACGCGGCATACACGCGGATTGAGGCGCTGCGTGATGCGCTTGATGGCGCCGCCTTTGCCGGCTGCGTCGCGGCCTTCAAACAACACGACAACTTTAAGCTTATTGGCGACAACATAGTCCTGCAATTTCACCAGTTCGCCCTGCAGGCGGAACAGTTCCTTGAAATAGAATGCGCGCTCGATGCCTTCCGACAGGGCGTCAGCGCCCTCACCGGCGTTATCCAGCATGCGCTCCATGCGGATATCGTCCAGTTCCATCTCCAGCTCTTCATCCAGGCTGTCGATCAGATCCGCGCGGGCGCGTGAGTCGTAGTTCTGCGATGTGCTGGTCACGGGTTTGGAGTTCCCCAAGTCTGATTGCGAGCAAAAAGCCGGTTTTATGCAAGCGCCTATATAGGCTGCGCTCCATGACAGATTTGCGAAGGCGGCATGCGGCCCGTTTGCTGAGCGTGCAGGCCTAGCCGTCATAACGGCTGGGAGCGAAGCTTTGTTCGCTGCGGATGAACCACCGCTGCAGAAAGTGAACGCCGCGCCTATCGAGATATTTATAGTTTTCGCGTTCAATGCGGGCAGGAGGCTCGCATGGGGAACATCCTCGTTACCGGAGCGCTCGGCCAGATCGGATCGGAACTGGTGCCTGCGCTGCGCGCTGAATACGGCCGCGATCGCGTCATCGCGACCGATCTGAAAGTGTTGCCGCCCACGGGAGCGGAGGCGCTGGCGCCCTACGATCATCTCGATTGCACGGACCCGCACCAGTTGCACGAGGCTGTGCGCCGCCACGACGTTTCGACCATCTATCATCTGGCGGCATTGCTTTCAGCTTCGGCGGAAGCCGCGCCGCAGTTTGCATGGACGGTTAACATGAGCAGTCTTTACAACGTGCTGGAAGTGGCACGCGGCTATGGCTGTCAGGTGTTTTTTCCCAGTTCGATAGGCGCCTTCGGGCCGGATACGCCGCGCGATATGACACCGCAGGTTACGGTGCAGCGGCCGACCACTATTTACGGCGTGACGAAAGTTTCCGGCGAATTGCTGTGCGACTATTACGCCTCGCGCTTCGGTGTCGATACGCGCGGGCTGCGTCTGCCGGGGCTGGTGTCATATGCGGCGGCGCCTGGCGGTGGCACCACCGATTACGCGGTGGAGATGTTCTGCCATGCGGTTCGTTATGGCCAGTACACATGTTTCCTTGCGCCCGAAACGCGGCTCGACATGGCCTACATGCCCGACGCCATCGACGGCATGATGCGGCTGATGGCAACGGATGCAGCCAAGCTGCGCTATCGCAACGCCTACAACATCACTGCGATGAGCGTGACGCCGGAGGAGATTGCCGCCGCGATACGCGCGCATATGCCCGGTTTTGAGATCGACTATGAGATCGATCCGGTGCGGCAGGCGATTGCGGATAGCTGGCCGCGATCGCTGGATGACAGCGCAGCGCGCGCAGACTGGGGGTGGTCGCCGAAATTCGATCTTCACGCCATGGCGCGCGATATGCTTCTGCGCCTCGGCGAAAAAATGAAGCCGGCGCGCCAGCGCGTTGAAGCCCGCCGTTGAAGTTCTGCTGATTGAGGTTGCCATGCCGATCGATAAACTGACGCCGGTGCTGGATAAAAAACTGCATGAGCTTGCAGCGTCGGGACGTCTGAAGGGCGATGAAACCGTCACCGTTGGCATGGTTGAACCGGCCGAGGGCAAAGGCCCGCGCTACCTCATCGAAGGCCACGGCAACCGTCCGTTTCTGCGCATGAACTCGAACAGCTATCTGGGGCTGTCGTTCGCAACGCGTGTGCTGGAAGCTGAGGAAGAAGCGGTGCGCCGCTACGGTTCCGGGCCGGGGGCTGTGCGCTTTATCTCGGGTACCTGGGCGCCGCACGTGAAGCTGGAAAAGCGTCTTGCCGATTTTCACGGGCGCGATGCAGCGATGCTGTTCTCGTCCGCCTATGCCACGGTGATGGGTGTGCTGTCGCAGCTCATCACCGACAGCACGCTGGTGCTCAGCGATGCGCTCAATCACAACTCGATCATCAATGCGATTGCGCTGTCACGCCCGGCTGAAAAGCGCGTCTATGACCATCTCGACTACAACGAGATCATGCGCCAGCTTGGCGCCTTCACCAAGAAGTGCAAGCGCGCGGTCATCGTGTCCGATGGTGTGTTCAGTATGCGCGGCGATCACGCGCGTCTTGATGAACTGATGCGGTTGGCGAAGCTGTTTCACCCGCTTTACGCCGAGGGCGTGATTGTCGTTGCGGATGATTCCCACGGTGTCGGTGCGTTTGGCAAAACCGGGCGCGGCACTGAAGAAGTATGTGGCGGTGTCCACGTCGATGTGCTGATCGGCACACTGGGCAAGGCGTTTGGTGTCAACGGCGGTTATGTCACCGCAGCATCATCCATCATCGACTATCTGCGCGAGACATCGCCGTTTTACATCTACTCCAACCCCATCACGCCGGGGGAGGCGGAGGCAGCGCGCGTTGCTGTCGACCGCGTTGACAGCGCCGAGGGCGAAGGTTTGCTCGCGCATCTCAGTGCGATGGGCGTGCGCTTCCGCAATGGGCTTGCAGATCTTGGGCTGGAGACGATCCCCGGCGAGCATCCGGTTGTGCCGCTGATGGTGCGCGATACCGAACGCACGAAGCAGCTTGTCGCTCACTTGCGCGACAGCGGCATTCTCGCGACGGGGCTGGCATATCCGGTGGTGCCCAAGGGTGAGGATGAAATCCGCTTTCAGATTTCGGCCGACCATACCGGCGATGATATCGACGAGGCACTTGCCGCGCTGGCTGCATTTGCCGACGCGAACGCGACGACGGCGTAATCCGCATCGCGCGGACGCGCCGTGCCTGGGCTACATGCGATCCTTCAATCCTGTCACATTGCTCTGCGCCGCGCAGTGGGCACAGCAGAAAATCTTGCCGTTCGCGGCCTCAACACCGTGGCCGATGACGCGGCAGTTGCAGTGCTCGCAGCGCGGCGCCATTGCCGATATCGCGCATTCGAAGCTGTCGAATGTCATGGTCTTGCCGGCCCGCGTGATCTGAAAGGCCCTGTCGTAATCGTTGCCGCATGTATCGCAGACAGCCATGGCGTCCTCCGTGTTAGCTAAAGATCAGCGCGCCAATGAACGGCAGCGCGATCATGCCGATCAGACCGGCGATGAAGATGATGCGCTGGGTGCGGGTTTTCAGGATGATCTCGCCCTGCCGCGCCTTTTGCGCCGGATAGTTCTGCAGATCATCCGTGGTCGGGCGGGCCATGGCGCGCTCCTCTTCTCAGGGTTGATCGCTATTGAAGGCCAACGTCCGCAGGGGCAGACGGTTCCAGATAGGGCCATTTCCGGCGCCGGCCATCGCGGTCCAGAGCGGGCCTTTGCTCGCCGGGTTCCTGGCTGGACTTGACCGGGATCAGGTTTCTGCAGCCTGGCCCGCGCCGGTTACCGGCCGGATCGCGAAACCCTGCCCCGTCGACGCGGTTATGCACGCTGCAGGTACTATTGACGGACCTGCCGGGGCTGGCCCTCAGAGCGTTTTGGCGCTAAGTCCAGCCGGTAGAATTATGCCTTCCTATGCGAGGAATGTTCATGACTGAAGAGCTTGCAAAGATCGCCCAGGCCATGGTTGCCCCCGGAAAGGGTATCCTCGCCGCCGACGAGAGCTCTGGCACTATCAAAAAGCGCTTTGATTCCATCGGTGTAACGTCAACCGAGGACTCGCGCCGCGACTATCGCGAGATGCTGTTCCGCGCCGACGATGCGATGAAGAACTATGTGTCCGGCGTCATCCTGTATGATGAGACCATCCGTCAGAAGGCCAAGGACGGCACGACGCTGGTTGATGTCATGAAGGCCGCTGGCTCCATTCCGGGCATCAAGGTTGATACCGGCGCCAAGGCATTGGCCGGACGGAATGCTGGCATCGAAACCGTCACCGAAGGCCTCGACGGCCTGCGTGAGCGGTTGGCTGAGTATCATCAGCTTGGTGCCCGTTTCGCCAAGTGGCGCGCGGTCATCACCATCACTGACAGCCTGCCGTCGTGGAACTGCGTCAAGGCCAATGCCCACGCGCTGGCCCGCTATGCTGCGCTGTGCCAGGAAGCCGGTATCGTTCCGATCGTTGAGCCGGAAGTGCTGATGGATGGCGCTCACGCCGGTCACACGATCGAGCGCTGCTATGACGTTACCGAGTGGACGCAGCGCGTCGTGTTCCAGGAACTGTATGACGCCGGCGTCGCGCTGGAAGGCATGGTGCTGAAGCCGAACATGGTCATCGCCGGCCAGAAGTGCGCCAAGCAGGCATCGCCCGAGCAGGTGGCTGAGCTGACGGTGAAGTGCCTGAAGTCGACCGTGCCTTCAGCCGTGCCGGGCATCGCGTTCCTCTCCGGTGGCCAGAGCGATGAGCAGGCGACGCAGAACCTGTCGCTGATCAATGAGATCGGCGATCTGCCGTGGAAGGTAACGTTCTCCTATGGCCGCGCGCTGCAGGCCGCCGCACTGAAGGCCTGGGGCGGCAAGGCTGAGAACGTCGCTGCCGGTCAGGGTGCATTCACGCACCGGGCCAAGATGAACTCGCTGGCTGCTCAGGGTCAGTGGAAGCAGAATCTGGAAAAGGCAGCGTAACGGTTTTTGCTGCAACATTCCGCAAGTCTGACATTGAAGACGTTTCGCGCTCCAACGCGCGGAACGTCTTTTTTGTTTAAGCGTTTTCAATGCGGGGAGCACTCCGGCGCCGCACCCGGCCTGTCGGGATCATCGGTTGCCTGAGGGCTGCGAAGGCGGGCCGGTGCTCGTTCACGCAATCGGAATGCATTTGATTTGGTATTGCGTGGACTTTGTTGTCCCCCCATTTACGCGCGTCTGTAATTTTTGCTCCGGCAGAATCCCTGCCGATACTCCCTGGAGATACTCATGCACGTTACGATGAAGAGTGCCCTGGCTGCCGTCGAGGCTGCCCGCAAGGAAGCCGTGAAGCTGAAGACGCAGATGTGCATCGCGGTCGTCGATTCCGGCGCCAACCTGAAGGCTTTCGTGCGCATGGACGATGCGTGGGTCGGCTCCATCGACATCGCAATCAAGAAGGCCAAGACGGCGGTTTATTTCGGCATGCCCACGGGTGAGATCGGCAAGCTTTCGCAGCCGGGCGGATCACTGTTCGGCATCGAGCATTCAAACGAAGGGCTCATCACCTTCCCGGGCGGTCTGCCGATCGTCGATGAGGAAGGCGTGCTTGTCGGCGCCATCGGCGTCTCGGGCAGCTCGGTTGAGAACGATCACAAGGTTGCCGCTGCCGGTCTCAAGGTTGTCGGTATCTGCGATCTGCCGCAGCATCCGTGGCGGACTTGATTTGGTGGGCGCGGGCGACTTCCGCTGCGCGGAGCCGGCCGCCAGCGCATTTTAAGTTAGCGCTGGCGACTGCCCTTCGGTCAGCCGGCCGCCAGCGCTGATTGGTTGGTATGACGAATAAAAAGGCGGGGCCGCAAAGCCCCGCCTTTTTTATATGAAGACGCGAGTTGGAGTGGAAAGGCAGCCAATGCTGCCTCGTCTCACAGCTTCTCGACGCTGTCGGCCATGTCACCGACGACGCGAACGCGATATTCTGCGTTCTCGCATGTCAGAATCCACACCGGTTCGTCAGCCCGCGAAGCAGCAGGATCGCGCTTTGCCCCCGAAGGGTTCTTGCACTCATAGCCCTGCCTGCGGATCTGAACCGCGAGGATGTCGGCGGGGATCTCTTCGTTGGCGACGGTGGTGGTCGAAAGTTCGGCCACCTGCTGTGCCTGGGCGCTGTCCATCCCGCCGGACGTGGCGGCGTTGAGAAACAAACCTGCACCCAAAGCTAACACTGGAAACAAAGCCAGCTTTTCCATCGGCAACCCAACTCCCCGCCATGTTACGCGTCTAAATCGCTTGCAATCCGATCAGCGGGCAGCAGGCACAGCCTTGTCGTGCTCGCTCTTCCCCGCCAGAGCGAGGAAAATATAGCTCCAACCGGAGAACAGAAGGTTGATGCCGACCAGAAGACCGAGCGCCCACGTTGCCGAACCCGGCAGGCCGAGTGCGATCAGTACACCGACGGCGATGGCGGCGATGCCCGACAGCAGCAGCCAGAACCAGCCTTCATGCGGGCTGACGCGATAGGCCATCACGATCTCGAAGATGCCTTCCGCGATGAAGAGCGCGGCAAGCACGACGGCGAGGGTGAGCAGGCCGGTAAGCGGGAAGAAGGCAAGATAGCCGCCGACGATCAGATACAACGCGCCGATAATCAGCTCCCACAGGAAGCCTGACCACTGCGGGGCCTGGAAGGCATGGAACACCAGCAGCGCGCCGCCGATGAGGAACAGCCAGCCCAGCATGATCTTGGCGGCGATGGTGGAGACCAGCGGGAACGCGATGGCGGCGATGCCGGCGATGATGAGGCCGATGCCGAGGGCGAGGAACCAGCCCCACTTCTCGGAGATCAGTGCCTTCGTTTCGGCGACGCGCATTTCCATTTCCGGAACTGTAAGTGAAGCCATGAGGATGTCCTCCCGTTGCGACAGGTGTCGAATAAAGCCAGGCCATGGAACCCGAGCGGGACGGCAAATTTGGCGTGCGCCATCGCGATCGCTTCCGGAGCCGATCGGGGCCAGCATGACACTTCGGGGTTGAGTTTTTGGCGCTGCGGAGGCGCGAAATGGCTTCGAATGTCCCGCGATTTTTTTACCCGCGCTTAGGATGCGGCGGCAGTTTGGCGCCTCTGGATGCGCAGGCAACCTATGGTAGAGTGGCGTTGTGTCCCTGCCCAAAAAACCGCGATGGGTGTGGCCGCGATGGATTGCCATTTGGAGGGGTCGCTTTTCCGCCGTATTGAGCCCTATTAGGCTTCAGCTGGCGGGATTGGAAAAGGCGATGGCACAGCAGGATCAGGAACAGGATCAAAAGGATGGGCCGGCGCTGTGCTTGGTCGTGACGGCCGGGTCGGACGCGAGCGCGCTGGCCGATGTGCTGAAGCGCGCGCATCCGGCGAGCGTCATCATTGCTCCGTCGAACGGTGAACCGCTCACGGCTGCGAACGCGCGGCCGCTGGTGGAGCTGGTGCAGTCGCAGGAGATCGCCGCTCTGATTTATGCCGATGCGCAGCTTGCCCGCACACTGCGCGCTGATGGTGTTCATCTGCCCTGGCAGCAGGACGTCGTAGCGCAGTATGGCGAGGCGCGCGATATTCTCGGCACGCGCTACATCGTCGGCATCGATGTCGGGCGCTCGCGCCATGATGCGATGACGCTGGCGGAGGCAGGGGCCGATTATATCGGCTTCGGCATTCCCCCCCATGTCGAGGATCGCGAAGCGGCAGGCAACCGTCGCCGCGAACTGGTGGCCTGGTGGAGCGAGATCTTCGAAGTGCCGTGCATTGCGCTGGATGTCGAAACGCCGGAGGAGGCAGAAACGCTGTCGGCTGCGGGTGCGGATTTCATCGCGCTGGTGCCGTCATGTGCGCTGACGGCCGATGAGTTTGCAACGCTTCGCGACGCCATTGTTGCGGCGGCTCCGGTGCGCGAGGAAGTGGCATGAGGCAGCGGCGGCGTCATCGCATCGTCATGAAGGCGTGTGCATGGGCGCCGCAAGGTGCGCTTGCGAGCCGCTTGATGCGCGTGACTGCGCGGACGCCGATTTGCAGCCTGTTGGTGGCTATAACGGCAGTGCTGTTTGGAACCGCGTTGCCGCTGAGTGCTGACACCAGCTCGTGGATCATGAAGTCCACCGAGGTGCCGAAGCCAACCGGCGGCAAGCCGGTGAAGGTGGCGCCGAACGAAAAGTTCGCCAAGCCTGCACAATCTGCCCAGCCTATTCCGCAGGCGCAGGGCAAAGGCTTCGGGGCCAAGTTGCTGGCGGAGCCAAGCGGCGATGAGGCGCCCTATATTGCTTTCGATCAGGGGCAATATCTGACGGCTGCCAAGCTGGCGCGTGAGGCCGCAAAGAAGGGTGATCCGCAGGCGCATACGCTGATGGGGCGGCTTTATGCTGAAGGCCTTGGCGTTAGCAAGGATCTTTCGACCGCCATCAAATGGTATGCCCATGGCGATGAGCTGGGCGATGTCCAGTCCACGTTCGCGCTTGCCGTTTTGCTGGCCGAAGGGCGCGGGGTGAAGAAGGATCGCAAGCTGTCCGCCGAACTGTTCGAGAAAGCGGCGCGGCAGGGCCATCCGCAAGCCAACTACAATCTTGGACTGCTGTTCATGAAGGGCGATGGCAAGCCGCAGAATCCCTATCGTGCTGCGATGCATATTCGTTACGCGGCCGAGAAGGGCGTCGCCGTTGCTCAGTATGATCTGGCCAGCATGTATCAGAACGCAACCGGCGTTGAGCCGAGCGCGCTGGAGGCGGCGCGCTGGCTGAGCAAGGCTGCGGAGCAGGGCATGCCGGAGGCGCAGTTTGATTATGCGGTGGTGCTGCTGCGCGGGCTGGGGCTGACCAAGGACGAGCCGAAGGCCATTCCCTATCTGCACACGGCGGCCCAGAAGGGTCTGGTGGCGGCGCAGAACCGATTGGCTCACGTTTACGCGCTGGGTGTGGGCGTGAAGAAAGACCCGAAGGAAGCCGCCAAATGGCGGTTCATCGCCCAGGCGGGCGGGTTGAAGGACGAGGAACTCGACGCCTTCGTGGAAAAGCTGCCCAAGGCGCAACGGTTGGCTGCGCAACAGGCCGCGGTGGAATGGCGCGAAGACGCCGGCATGTTCTAGACTTGCTTCCTTCGCACCGGCGACTCCCCGGTGGGGAGCCGGCCGCCGTACTTTTAGGTCGCGCTGGCGACTCTCCTCCGGAGAGCCGGCCGCCAGCGCTTATTGGTGCGCTGCTCCTTCTCCGCACGGCATTTCGCCAACCGTTCTTAATCCTGTGCTGACACCTGAAGCCTAGGGTTTATCTGCTTTTCTCGCCCGCAGCGGCCGTTGGCGCCCTTGCCAGAGCAGCCTGCAAGGGTTACTCGGGCCGTCCGTGCCGGAGGGTCGGCGCGCTCGCCAAGGATTTTCGCACCATGCCCGCTTCAGCGCTTATGAACGTGATGATCGGCGCCGCCCGCAAGGCCGGGCGCAGCCTCAGCCGTGATTTCGGCGAGGTGGAACAGTTGCAGGTGTCGGTGAAGGGGCCGGGCAACTTCGTTACCGCTGCCGATCTGCGCGCTGAAGAGATCATCTATCGCGAGCTGGCCAAGGCGCGGCCAGGCTATTCATTCCTGATGGAAGAACGGGGCGAGGTTGTGGGCGATGATCGCACGCACCGCTGGATCGTCGACCCGCTGGATGGCACCACCAACTTTCTGCATGGCGTGCCTATGTTCGCCATTTCGATCGGGCTGGAGCGCGAAGGTCAGCTTGTTGCGGGCCTCATATACAATCCGATTTCGGACGAAATGTTCACGGCCGAAAAGGGCAAAGGCACCTTCCTGAACGATCGCCGTCGTCTGCGTGTCGCGGCCCGCAAGCGGCTGTCGGATGCGCTGGTGACGACGGGCATTCCGCACATCGGCCGTCAGGGCCATGCGGTGTTCAAGCGCGAAGCCCATGCTGTGTTTCCGCAGGTTGCCGGGGTGCGGCGCACCGGTTCGGCGGCGCTCGATCTTGCCTGGGTTGCCGCCGGTCGCTTCGATCTCTACTGGGAGCGTGGCATCAAGGCGTGGGACATGGCGGCCGGCATCCTGATGGTGCGTGAGGCAGGCGGCACTGTCACAGATCTTTCCGGCGGCGCCGATATGCTGGTCCATGGCGAAGTGCTGGCCACCAACAGCGCCCTGCATAAAGAATTCCTGCCGCTGATCGCCGCCGGTTGAGGTGCGGATAACACTGCCCGGTGTGGCTGAGATGCGCTTTATGTAGCGCCGGGCACGATGTTGCCCGGTTTGTGCTGTCAATGGCTTCGGGTATTGTCGCGGGCTGGTAAAATTTTGAAGCGGCGGGTCGGAGCTCGGGGATGGCAAGACGACGCAAGAATGAAGCGAGCGGATCGGCGCTGGGGCATCGGCCATTGACGCCGCCGGGTGTGTTTCTCATCCGCATGCTCATCTTTTTGACGCTGGTGGCGTTCCTCGTTGCCATTCTGCACAAGCAACTCATCGACAGCTTCCTGCACAACCCTGGCCTCAACGGTCTTATCGTTGGCGTGCTGGCGCTGGGCATCATCTATGCGTTCCGGCAGGTCATCCGGCTCTATCCTGAAATCCGCTGGGTGAATGCGTTCCGCATCGCTGATCCGGGGCTCGCCATTTCGCACCAGCCGGTGCTGCTGGCGCCGATGGCTGCGATGCTGCAGAACCGCACCGGTACGCTGTCGCTTTCCACGGCGTCGCTGCGCTCAATTATGGATTCCATCGGCTCACGCCTCGATGAAGCGCGCGACACCGGTCGATATCTCGTCGGCCTGCTGGTGTTCCTCGGTCTGCTCGGCACCTTCTGGGGTCTGCTTGAAACCCTTGAATCGGTTGGCGGTGCCATCGATTCGATCGACACCAACGCCACCGACAACGTCACCATGTTCTCCGACCTCAAGGCCGGCCTGTCCGCGCCGCTGAAGGGCATGGGCACGGCGTTCTCGTCATCGCTGTTCGGTCTTGCCGGTTCGCTCGTGCTTGGCTTCCTGGAACTGCAGGCCAGCCACGCCCACAACCGCTTTTACAACGAGCTTGAGGAATGGCTGTCCGGCATCACCGAGCTGACGCCGGGATCGACCGGCTCGTCGGATCAGGTGAACCGCCAGCTCTCCACCGCCATCCTGCACATGCAGCGCGCGGTTGAGGATCTCTCCACCCGGCTGTCCGATCAGGCCATGGCGGGCGCGTTGGGTGGCGGCGGCAGTGCGGGCAGCGAAGAGCAGCTGCGCGAGCTTGCCCGTGGCGTCAATCAGCTCGTGGCCCAGATGCGCGCCGAACAGAAGGTGGTGCGTGAGTGGGTCGATGAGCAGGCCGGTCAGCAGACCGAGCTGTCGAAGACGCTGAAAGAGCTTTCCCTCAACCTGCAACGCCGGAGCTAGCCGATGGCGGGCGGGCGATCGCGGCGGCGCGCGGAATACAACGATTTCTGGCCCGGCTATGTCGACGTTCTGTCGACGCTGCTGCTCGTCGTCACGTTCCTGATGTCGATCTTCATGCTGGCGCAGTATTTCGCCGGGCAGGAAGCCAGCGGCAAGGACACCGCGCTGCGCCAGCTGACGCTGCAGATCACTGAGCTCACCAACCTGCTGTCGCTGGAGAAGGGCAAGAGCAAGGAGGCGCTGGACGAGATGGCGGCGCTTCAGGCCACGCTGTCCAGCCTGCGCGCCGATAACAGTCGCCTGTCCGGTTCGGCGCTGTCGGGCGATGAAGCTGCAAAGTCAGCCGATGCGCGCATCTCCGGCCTCACCATCGAGCTGGAAAATCAGAAGAAGGTTTCCGATGAAGCGCTGGCCAAGGTCGACCTGCTGAACCAGCAGCTGCTGTCGCTGCGCCGGCAGATCGCGGCGCTCAACGAGGCGCTGGAGGCATCCGAAAAGAAGGACGCCGAGAGCCAGACCCGCATCAAGGATCTGGGCGCACGCCTCAACGCCGCCCTCGCCCGGCAGGTGCAGGAGCTGCAACGCTATCGCTCCGACTTCTTCGGCCGCCTGCGTGAGCTGCTGCGCAACCGCAAGGACATTCGCGTGGTGGGTGACCGCTTCGTGTTTGAATCCGAAGTGCTGTTCCCCTCCGGCTCCAACCAGCTGACGCCCGAGGGCTTGGCGGCCATGGACCAGCTCGCCTCGGCGATCATCGAGCTGGAAAAGGAAATTCCGAAGGAGATCGACTGGGCGCTGCAGGTGGATGGCCATACCGACATCCGGCCGATCAACAGCCCCACGTTCCCATCCAACTGGGAGCTATCGACCTCGCGCGCGATCGCCGTGGTGCGTTATCTCGCCAGCCGGGGCGTGCCGCCGGAGCGGCTGGTGGCGGCGGGCTTCGGCGAGTTCCGTCCGCTGGAAGCTGGCACCGACGAGCTGAGCCTGCAGCGCAACCGCCGTATCGAGCTGAAGCTCACCAATCGCTAGCGCGATCTTTTTGTTTTGCACCGGCGACACCCCTGCGGGGCGCCGGCCGCCGGTGCTTTATTTAGTGAGCGCCAGCGACTCCGCTGCGCGGAGCTGGCCGCTGGCGCATGATTGGTGCGCGCTGGCCCGCGGTGCCTCCGCAGCGCGTGCGCGTAGCCGGGCATGGTTGTTTGCTGCGCTCGGCGACTCTCCTTCGGAGAGCCGGCCACTAGTGTACTTTTGTGGCGCCTTGCGACTCCGCTGCGCGGAGCCGGCCGCAAGGCGCGGACCGTCGAGTGGTTTTTATCTGCACTCGGCGTTACTCCCTGCCGGGAACTGGCTAGTGCGGACGCATGCCGCCTCTCAACGTCATCCCGACAACGGTCGGGATCCATGCCAGTTTAGGTGTTTGATCGGTTGCAGAAGAATGCACGGACTTCGGTAGCGTCAGGCAACAAACAAAGCAGCGCAATGCCATATTATATTGAAACGTCACTCAGCGACTCCAGGTCGGTAAGTAAGGACTTCGTTCCCGAGATAACGTACCGACAACAGGTGTTCATCGATGGGGACGGACCGCGTCCGCCGGACGTGAGCGCTGAACTCCCGACTGGACTGCGCGTCGGCAAGCCTCGCAAGGGCGCAACGCCGCATATCTTGGGCTGGTCCCTTGGCCCCTGGATCGTTTCTACAAGAGTCAAAGAGATCATCGACGAGCTCGAGCCGGGCGTGCACACGTCGATTCCTCTAACGCTCACCGCGGAAAAGACGGGCGAGCCTTTCGACACCTACCATCTTCTCCTGGCGACACCCATCGTCGATGCCTTGGATGCTGACCATACCGACTGGCATCGGGGCGAGCCTGCGCAAGGTCTTTCCAGTTTTGGGCGGATCGCCCTTAAGGGCGAGGCCATAGCCGGCCGACACCTGTGGAAGCTACCTAGTCCACATATTCAGAAGTATTTCTGCTCTGACGAGCTGCGGACACGCCTAGTGAGCGAAAAACTCGATGGGTGGCGCATGGCACGAAAATGCCTCGTGACGGACTGAACCCAGCAGGCGTGTTTGAGGTGAAGATATCAGGTTTGAAACAGGGCTGAGGGAAATGGCCATCAGTAAATATATACGCAACGGTAGTTTCGCGCTTTTGCTATTGTCCGCTTTGCTTCTGCTTTCGTGGGTCTATTTATCAATGCCTGAAGCCAATGCTCAGCAGCAACCGGAACATGTTGTTTTGCAACCTAGCGGTGTCATTGAAGTGCCGCCGTATGGGGCGATGGCGTGGTTCCCTGACAGTCGACGTCTTGCGATCGCCTCGAATGGCATACGTATTGTGGATACGGTGGACGGAACTGTATCTCCTCCCTTAACGAAACAAGACGGACTTCGTCTATTCATTAGTCCCAATGGCAAGTATTTGGCGGCTTTATTGGGTATAGGATTTCGTCTTTTTGCTACGGAGACATGGAGTGAGTTAGCGGCATATAATTCTCAAACCGGAAATTGTAAGGCTGGTTATCTCAGGGGGCTAGCATTCACAGCCGATAGCAGTTCGATCTGGTTAGGCTGCGGCAATCGCGGAATACAAGGAGCAATCAAATTATCACTACCGAATCTTGAAGTCGTGGATCGCCTTGAGGTCGCGCCAGAATGGACACCGGAAAGCGATCTTTCGCGACGTTACTTCATTCATATCCAGTATCCTGTTCCGATTCTTCATCTTGTAACAACTGACTACGAAACACCGAGCACTCCGGGTGTTCTTACCCCAGCTAGAAAACAGGTGCGTGCCTATGATCTAGAGAGTAAGAGGCAATTGGTGGATATGACATTCGAACGAAAGGAGGATTGGCCTTCGGCGACGTCACCGTCTGTGTATTTATCGGACGATTTGAGTACCTACCTCGTTTATAACGCATATCCTCTGCCAAGCGGTGTTGTTTCAAGCTTTAATGCGGCCACTAAAACAAAAATTGCTGTTTTTCATCCGCCGTTAGATCAAGAAAGTGCACCCTCGCAAACAAAACTCGATGTTTTGCTTGGGCGTCGCCTACTCTTTAAAGACGATAAAGTGATTGCCTGGGCAATCAAGTTGCCGAGTCGCGATGGGGCAATTTTAGGGTGGAATTACAAAACAGGAAAGCTGGCTCAAGAAATTAAACTGCCATATGCCTTGAGTGAAATAATTCTGTCCCCTGACAAAACCAAGATTGCTGTAATGAAAGAATTCGCACCAGCGGAGCAGCGGACGATCCAAATTTATACCGTCCGCGATTAGCTGATGGCGTATTGAAACTCCAACACCGGAAAACAAAAAGGCGCCCGATTGCTCGGACGCCCTTTTTATTTTCAAGCGCTGTGATCCCGCGGCTTAGCTGATACGCGGGTTGCCCGCTTCCAAAGCTGCAGCTCACAGCCAATCACGGCGCTGCGGGTGCTGCGTCCTGCGAGGGCGGTGGCATCGGCACCGGGCTCACCTGCTCGCGTTCCTTCTTGAGGTCCGCCTGAGCCTGGCTGAGCCGCTTCTGCGCGGCCGCAAGCTGACCCTTGAGATCGGCCTCCAGAGCGTCCTTGGCGGCGTTGGCGGCCTTCAGCGCATCCTCAGCGGCGGCGCGGGCCTTTTCCAGCACGCCGGTCTGCAGTTCCAGATCGGCTGCCTTCTTTTTCAGGCCCTCAAGCTGCCCCTGCGCGTCATCGACCTTCTGGCGGGCGGCGTTCTGCAACTCGGCCACCTGTTTCTGCAAATCGGTGATCTGAGCCTGCGCGGCTTCGGTGTCGGCGCGCGATTGCTTCAGCGCGTTCTCGACCTCCTGCCGCGAAGCGTTAGCCTGCTCCATCTGACGGGCCAGGTCGGTCGCGTTGGCCTTCAGCCGGTCACGCTGGGAGGTAAGGTCCGCGCGCGCCTTTTCCGATCTGAGGTGCTGCTGATGCTTTGAAAGCGCCGTATACCCCGAATAGGCTGCGATAGCGCCGAGGCCGATCAGCAGCAGCAAGATCCACAGCGGCGCAGGATTGCCCTGTGTCGCCTCCTCGGGCTGCGTGCCCGGGTCGAGTTCAGTTGACATGTTGTTCCCCCTAGTCCCGATAGTTTCGTTTGGACGTCACATTACGCCGCTTTCCGTGACCCTGTCACCGGGCACTGGCGGCATGATGCGCGGGAATGGGGCGGCTATTCGGCGGCTTCGGCCGAGAACTGCATTTCTGCCAACCGAGCATACAGACCACCCCGGGCGATCAGCTCGCCATGGGTGCCCTGTTCGACGATCTCGCCCTTGTCCATGACGATGATGCGGTCGGCCTTCTGCACGGTCGAAAGGCGGTGAGCGATTACCAGCGTGGTGCGGCCGGTCATCAGGCGTTCCAGCCCCCGCTGCACCAGGGCTTCGCTTTCGGTGTCGAGCGCGCTGGTGGCTTCGTCGAGTAGCAGGATCGGCGCATCCTTCAGGATGGCGCGGGCAATGGCGATGCGCTGGCGCTGGCCGCCCGAAAGCGTGATGCCGCGCTCGCCCAGCCGGGTGTCGTAGCCGTCCGGCAGCGCGCGGATGAAGCCAGCGGCCTGCGCTGCTTCTGCGGCCCGCTCCACCGCCTCGCGGGAGGCATCGGGGCTGCCGTAGCGGATGTTGTCGGCGATGGTGCCTGCGAACAGCGCCACGTCCTGGGGCACCAGAGCCATGCGGGCGCGCAGGGCATCGAGGTCTACCCGGCGCACATCGATATCATCCACCAGCACCGCGCCCTGCTGCGGATCGAAGAAGCGCAGCAACAGGTTGAAGATGGTGCTCTTGCCGGCTCCGGAAGGACCGACGATGGCGATGTTTTCACCGTGGCGGGCGCACAGCGAAACGTTATCGAGCGCAGGAAGATCAGGGCGGCCCGGATAAGCAAAGCTCACCCCGTCGAGCGCCACTTCACCCAGCGGCGGCACCGGCAACGGCACCGGATCGGCGGGTGAGGTGATCTCCGGCTGCAGCGCCAGCAACTCGGTCAGGCGCTCGGCGGCACCGGCCGACTGGTTGATCTCGCCCCAGATTTCCGAAACCTGTGCGAACGATGCACCGGCGAACACCGCATACAGCACAAATTGGCTTAGGCGGCCCACCGACATGCTGCCATCGATGACAGCCGCAGCACCGAACCACAGGATGCCGACGATGCAGGCGATGACGAGGAACATCGCCAGCGCTGTCAGTGCCGCGCGGGCACGCATGCGCTCGCGTGCGGCTTCAAACGAAACCTCAACGGCGCTGCGATACTGGTTGGCCGCTTCCTTCTCGTGGGCGAAGGCCTGCATCGTGCGCGAAGCGGCAAGGTTTTCCGAGGCATAGGCCGAAGCTTCGGCCAGCGTATCCTGTGCCCGGCGGCTCAGGCGGCGCACCGAGCGGCCCACCGCGATCAGCGGCAGCACGGTCAGCGGGATTGCCAGCAGCACCAGCAACGACAGATGCACGCTGGTGACGAACATCATGACCAGCGCGCCAACCATCATGATAAGGCTGCGCAGCGCCTGCGAAAGCGACGTGCTGGCCATCGCCTTGATCTGCGTGGTGTCGGCGGTCAGGCGGCTCATCAGCTCGCCCGAATGGTTGCGCTCGAAGAAGGCGGGGCCAAGCTCGGCAACGTGGCGGAACACGTCGCTGCGCAGATCCGCAACAACCCGCTCGCCCAACCAGTTGACGTAGTAAAACCGTGCCGCGCTGGCGACGGCCAGCACAAAGCCGATCAGAATCAGAACCGCGAAATAACGGTCGATCAACACGCCGTCATGGCTGCCGAAGCCCATGTCGATGACGCGTCGCACCGCCAGCGGAATGGCGAGCATGGCGAGTGCAGAAACAACCAGAGAGATTGCGGCAAGCGTCAGCTTGCCCCTGTGCCGGGCTACATAGGGCCACAGCGCCGCGAGAGGTCGCAGGCGGGGCCGCCGTGAGGCATTGTCCACTTCATTCGCAGCCACGGAGGGCAGTTCGGTGTTTTTTGTTTTTTTGTCTTTTTTCAAGACGTTAACTCTTTGGTCGGCCCCGTCGGACAGGTGCGTCAATTTTGACGGACCATGCCCCACGGGCTTATGTCACTCAAGTGCCATCAGGACGCGGGCATTGTGATCGCTTCGCGTGAGGCGGTCTGGCTTGTTTCCGGCGGCCATCTCGACTATAGAGGCCGCTTCCGAACACACCAATCTGCCCGGACAGACAGGCTACTGGCCAGCGGGCGAGGCATTCAGTCAGGGCGCACCTATGAAGAACGATCCCGATCTGCATCCGGATTACCATCAGATCAAGGTCAAGATGACCGATGGTACCGAATTCATCACGTATTCGACCTACGGCGCCGAGGGCGACGAACTGGTGCTCGACATCGATCCGTCCTCGCACCCGGCCTGGACCGGCGGCGATCAGCGCCTGATGGATCGTGGCGGCCGCCTGTCGCGCTTCAAGAAGAAGTTCGAAGGCATGTTCTAAGCGCTTTGCGCGTCGGGGCACTGCCTCGGCAGCGCGAACGCCGATCAAGAAAGAAAGCCCGGCCGCTGCACAGCGCCGGGCTTTTTTGTTGTCTCATCGATCAAGTGCTCTGGAATACGGCGCGGCGCTCAATGGGTCAGGCCTGCTGCAGCCGCGCTTTGAGCCCAGTCGGATACAGGGCCGGGCCGTCGGCGAGATCCAGTTCGTCCAGATCGAACCAGCGGGCAATCGACATGGCGCCGTTGTCTTCCGCGAAGGGGATGTGTGTCAGCTCCGCGAAGGCGCCGGCGGGAAACTCGACGTTGAACAGGATCACAAGTTCGTGGCCGGGCGCGCCCTCGTGCACATAAATGTTTTCTAGGAAAATCGGTTCGCTTTTGATCGTGGCTTCGATGCCGAGTTCCTCGCGGAATTCGCGGACGACGGCCGTGCGCGCGGTTTCCCCGAATTCGACGCTACCGCCGAGCGGGCGAACGCCCTTTATGCGTCCGCTGTCGTCATAGACCTCAGCCGCGAGCAGTCGTCCCTCACGCCAATGGAGCCCTAAGGCCTTGACGCGGATTTGTGCCGGTGGGCGCCAGATACTCATGCTGTGCAGGGCATTTGTTTGAAGGGAATTGGCGGCGACACCTAGTGTCAGGTGCGAGGCGGTGGGCTGATCGCGGGTGGCGTGCAGCAGTGAAGCGGGTCGATTGTCGAACACCGGTCTACCTGGCGACGCTTGGCTTGATCAATCTGAAGTGTGGGGATCGTAACACCTTAAATCCCGCGGAGATTTCCGCGGGATTTTGCGTCTGTGTGAGATGAAGTGCGTAATAGGCCGGCGCAGAACTGCGCCAGCGTGTCGGTGTAAACCCGGTCGCTCGCTGGCTGTTAGTTGCCGAAGGCGACGCGCAAACGGTCGAGCTGATGGCCAACAGGGTTCGCCATGCCGAGACCGGCATTGAGCCCGACGGTGTCCGGCTTGACGCTCATGGCGCGATCAAGCTGCACGATGCGATCCTGCAAGGCGTAGCTTTCTTCGATCAGGCCACGCAGCGTTTCAGGCAGTTCGCTGAAACCGCCGACGTGCGAGGAGCGCGACGGCGCCTGCAGCAGCACGCCTTTGCGTTTGCGCTGGGCTTCAGCCTCGCTGATGTCGCCTTCCTTCACCGCGCGGCGGATCAGAAGCCAGGAAGCCATATCCAGCAGGCGCGTCGTCAGGCGCATGCTTTCTGAGGCGTAAAGAACGTTGACGGAGGGTGGCAGCCGCTTGGCTTCAACCCGGCCCGGCCCTTCAAGATAAGCGGCAGTGCGCTCAACCAGCGCCATGCCTTCCTTGAAGACGGCATCAAATTGACCGGAGGCTTGGAAGCGTTCACCGAACGATACAGTGACGGCTCCGCCAGCTAGGGACGCTTCGGCACGCGATACGTTGCTCATGACTAGATTTGACACACTCACTCACCTGCAGATCATCTTTAACACGGTCACATCCTGCCAAGCCATAGTTAACAACATGACCAAAAGCGGGACGATCTTGAGAGGTTCAGAACCTTGCTGAGGAATATGCAAAAAAAGAGCCGCCCGTGAGGCGGCTCTGAAGTCAACAGGGAGGCGTCAAACAGAGCGGCCGGGCCGCTCAGGATCCAGGTGACTGGATGTGATCGTAAGGTGACTGAGTAAGCCTAAGAAAGCGTTAAGGGTGAATTTTCCGTTGGCGCGCATATGTGTGCGCTGCAAAACGGCGTTCAGCTCTGTTGATTGAACATTTATCGGCGTCCCGCGCGCTGCGGCCCGTGTGAACGACGAAATGTCGGCCCACTACACAATTTGTTGAGCATGATTTTTTGCTCAGCGGGATGGCGGCGTTGTGCGCCGCCCAAGTCCCATGCCCAGCCCATCTGCAGGCTCAACTTTTGAACAGCGCGCTGGCAGCCGCCTCGTGGCGGCGCTTCTTTTCCAGCTCATCGCGTACGCGCACAATTTCGGTTTCAAACACCAGGATGCGCTGCTCAAGCTCGGCTACGGATAACGTTTCAAGGTTGTCGCCCACTACAACCTGTATGCCCTTGGCCGTTTTCGGCACGATGTCGTCCCAATCCATGGCAATCACTCCTCTGCGCGCGCGTTCTGTTCAATCGCGCGCTTTAGCCGACATATTGGAACTGTCGGCCATTCACGTAGCGCAGGCAATCAACGGCACGCGTTCTGATTCCAAAGGTCGCGCAATTCCGTCGCTTGCGCATGGGCTGGCTTGTCTCGAAGCGTGGCGTCAGGCATCAGGTGCCAGTTGCACCCTGAAAGGAACCCACCATGACCGTACCGCAGAGCATGACCGCAATCGCTATCGTCGGCAAAGGCGGGCCGGAGGTTTTGCAGCCGGCGACGGTGCCGGTTCCTGTGGCTGAGGGCAGCGATGTGCTCATCAAGGTGGCTGCGGCGGGCGTCAATCGCCCGGATGTGATGCAGCGGCTTGGGCTTTATCCCGCGCCCAAGGGACACTCTGAGATTCCCGGGCTGGAAGTTGCGGGCGAAATCGTTGCGCTGGGGCCGGACGCGCACCGCTTCAAGGTTGGCGATCGCGTGATGGCGCTGGTGAACGGCGGCGGTTACGCGGAGTACTGTCTAGCCGACGAGGGCTCATGCATTCCGGTGCCCGCTGGCATCTCAATGGTTGAAGCGGCGGCGCTCCCGGAAGGATTCTTTACCGTCTGGCACAATGTGTTTGAGCGCGGCGGCCTGGAGCCGGGCAACTGGTTCCTTGTTCATGGCGGCACCAGCGGCATCGGCACCGCGGCGATACAACTTGCAACGGCGTTCGGCGCCAAGGTCATCGCCACCGCCGGATCGCAGGAAAAATGCGCCGTGTGCCGCGAACTGGGCGCGGTGCGCGCGGTTGATTACAAGACGGAAGACTTCGCCGAAGCCGTGAAAGCGGAAACCGGTGGCCGCGGCGTCAACGTCATCCTGGATATGATCGGTGGCGACTATGTCGAGCGTAACATCCGCTCGCTGGCCGACGATGGCCGTCTCGTCAACATCGCGTTCCAGGGCGGCTCGAAGGTGACGATCGACATGATGCGCATCATGCTGAAGCGCCTCACCGTCACCGGATCGACGCTGCGCATCCGCCCCGCTGACGTCAAAGCCGCCATTGCGCGGCAGGTCGAGGAAAAGGCCGTGCCGCTGGTGGTCGATGGCCGCGTGAAGGTCATTATCGACCACACGTTCCCGCTTGCTGAAGCCGCCGCCGCGCGCGCGCGCATGGATGAAGCGCACATCGGCAAGATTGTATTAACCGTTTAGCCGTTTCGATACCGGGAGAATGGATTGGCGCGGCGCGGGGGATCGTTGCTGCGCTGATCCGCTGTTTGGGGACGGGCCAACGGCTGGGGCGCGCACGCCGCACCTGCCGTTCGTGGTGCTGCCATCAAATTGACAATACGCGGTTTTCTTCTGGACCTCCGGCGCGGGGTGAGTGCTGGAAAACCGCAAATCCCGGAAGGATGCGTACGTGAGGGTGCGGATGGGTTGTTTTATGCGTCGTTATTCGCTGCGAGCCGTTGCGCCCGTGCTGGCGCTGCTCATCGCGCTGGCGATGCCGTTTGCCGCCGACGCGTCGAAAAAGAAAAAGCAACCCGAGCCGCCGCAGTTCTCGCGCACCGAAACCATTCTCGGCTGGATCAACGATTATCGCCTGAAGCCAACGCCTGAGCGTCTGCCCGCTGCTTTTACCGCGATGCGCGAGCAGGGCCAGTTCAAGGAAATTGAGCAGGCAGGCATTTACGTCGGTTTCATCGCTGGCGTCCTCGGCGCCAATCCCGATATGGCCGAAAAGCTCATCACCGAAATGTTTCCCATGCCGCCGCACGATCAGGTCGTGGTGGTGAAGGCGATTGCCTATTCCGGCCTTGCGGACTGGAAAGAGCTGATGGGCAAGTTCGTTGAGCGCATGCCGGCGCGCAAGGTCATCATCGAGCGCTACCTCTACGGCAAGATGCAGGTGCTGCGCGATCTTCCGCTTGAAAGTCCGATCGCGGTTGACGCCAACTGGGGCTACTATTTCGCGACCGGTTCGGCTGAGCCGATCCAGCGGCTGGTGCGCGCGCTTGAATGGTCGCGCGAGAAGAACGACGTCGAAAAGCTCACCATTGGTTCGATGGTGAAGTGGACTTTGGCGCAGAACGCTTCGAAGGATCACGACCTGCTGCGCTACCTGAAGCTTTCGTTGCCGCGGCAGCCGGACAATATATCGGTGCCACTGACGGAAGTGATTGAAGGCGCCGAGACGTTCGAGCTGGCGCAGATCCGCAAGGATGCGCTGACCGCAATCGAGGACCTGAAAACCAAGGGCCCGCAGAACTCGCGTAACTTCGCGTGGTGGGGGCAGGCGGGCCAGACCGTGTTCGCGCTCGGTTGTGTGGCTGCCGGCGTTATGGGGCAGGTTTATATGGGCGTGCCCTGCGTTGTCGGCGGTGCGCTGTCTAACGTCGCGCTCAAGTATCTGGCGCCGGCGCAGTAACCGCATCAACGCTGTCAACGGCGATAAAATCCGCCCGCTGATTATGGCGGTGGTGACGGATCGATGACACCACTGAGCGCGCCGGGCCGTTGCCCTGTCATCAACGTGTCATCGATTCCGGGGCAAGACTGTGTGCAACAATCCGTTGCGCAAGGTCGATCATGGATCACATCGCCTTAGGCTGCCTTCTGTTTGTAAGTCTGGCCACGCTGCTGCACTTCGCCAGCGCTGCAATTGCAGCCTTCAGGGCCCGTCGCGGCGCAGCGCCCCCGGCATTCGCAACCGATATTCCTGTCAACGCACTGCCGCCCGTCACGATCCTTCGCCCCGTTTGCGGCCGCGATCCCTATGACGAGCTGACGCTGCGTTCCGGCTTCCAGCTGAGCTACGCCAACTATGAACTCATCTTCTGCTGCGATGATGCGAACGATCCCATCGTGCCGCTCATCAAGCGTCTGATGGCAGAGCATCCAAACATCAACGCGCAGCTGCTCATCGGTCGCGATACGCTGACGTCAAACCCCAAGCTGAACAATCTCATCAAGGGCTGGCGTTCGGCCGCGCATGACTGGGTCGTGATGGCGGACAGCAATGTGCTGATGCCTGCCGATTACCTGCAACGGTTGCTCGGCGGCTGGCGCGCGGATACCGGGCTGCTGTGCGCGCCGCCTATCGGTTGCATGCCGACGGGTTTCTGGGCCGAGGTGGAATGCGCGTTCCTCAACACCTATCAGGCGCGTTGGCAGTACGCGGCCGATACGCTCGGCCTTGGCTTCGCGCAGGGCAAGACGATGCTGTGGCGTCGTGCCGATCTGGAGCGGGCGGGCGGTATTCGCGCGCTTGGGCTGGAGATCGCCGAGGACGCAGCGGCCACCAAGGTTGTGCGCAGTGCGGGCAAGCGCGTGCGGCTGGTTGATCGCGCTTTCGGTCAGCCGCTTGGCTTGCGCGGCGCTGCACAGATCTGGTCACGGCAGGTGCGCTGGGCCCGACTGCGTCGCGCGACGTTCCCGGTATTCTTTCTGCCGGAAATATTGTCCGGCAGCGTAGCGCCGCTGGCTGCTGCCGGTTTTGCGGCGTTTGCGCTTGATGTTCCGGTTATCGCCGCTGTCGGCAGCCTCGCCATCGCCTGGTACGGAGCGGAAGCATTGCTGGCACGCGCTGCGGGGTGGCATTTGTCACTGCTCTCGCCGCTGGCGTGGATGGCGCGCGATGTGATGCTGCCCGTTCTGTGGGTGCAGGCGTGGTTGGGAAATTCGTTCAGCTGGCGCGGCAACGACATGCATCTCGCCGATGCCGTTGCAGGCAACTGAAGTCAAAGCGGAAGTGAAACCGGCGGCGCCGGGGGAGCGGGGTTCAGCCCGTGCGTGTGGCGGAACGTACCGGCGCGGCCGGTGCACCGGGGCAAAGCTCGCGCGCCTTGGTCATCGCGTCGTTGCGGTTGGCAAATTCGCCGATGCTTTCACCGTCCGGGGCACTGGCCTTGAGGTAGTTTTCCAGCATCGACTTTTCGAATCCGGCCAACACGTTCAACACCGTGTAGCGCACATCGGGAGCGGTGCCCGAGCGGATGAGAAAAGCTTTCTGACCGCCGTAGCTGGCGTTGGCGATCTGGCAACCTGATTGCTGCTGGGCTGCCTGCGCGTCAGCTTGCGCCGATGACGCTTGCGTTCCGCCGAGCATGCGTCCCATCGCGCCAGCATAGGCGAATGCAAGCGGGCGGCTGTTGTGGGGTGAGGGCGCCGAGCGTGTGTGCTCAGATGTGTTGCTGGCGATGGCGACGTTCGACGCTGCCACAGCGTCAAGGTCAGCCAATGCAAGCTGCATCGGCTGTCCGGCGCCGGTCTGGATCATCTGTTCGGCTACCGTGCTGTAGGAGGCCGTCGTTTCAGCGGGCGCGACATCGGCAATGCGCGCCGGTTTGCGTTCGGGAGCGGGTGCTGGCGCTGATGGTGCAGCGCCTGCGCGCGCAAAGCTGACCGCGGCTGGCGGAGCACTTACGCTTGCACGGGCCGCAACCGGGCCCGGCCGTGGGCTCGCCTGCCAGACCGTGCGCACGGGAGAAGCCGGAGGTGCGGTTGGTCGGCTCTCGACCGGTGGCCCGCCGAGATTTGCCCGTGCAACTTCCATCGCCTTACGATCCGTAGGCTCAGCGTCGGCGGCGTTGTTACGGCCGGAGCAATACTGTTCGCGGAAGCTGTTGGCGACCCATTCGATGGAGCGCCCGTAGTTGCGGTCGGCGGCCCAGCGGCGCGCGAGATCGGCGAAAGTCATGCGCCGATTCTTCGGTGCGCTGGCGGCCAGAATGTGATCCTGCTTCAGGCGCGTGCGTTCGCCCACCGGGGACGCGATGCGCTCGCCGGAGTAGACAACGAGATGCTGGATCTGCGCCAGCACGCCGGTGTTGACGTCCGGATAGCTGTCACCGGGAACGCCGCCGCCGGTAGTGCCGAGGCCGGCGAAGTTGTTCTGCTTGGGATTGACGTCGCCCCACTTGCCGTTGCCCTGGCGATAGGTGAGGAAGTTGGTCTCCAGCGCCATCTGGAAGAAGGCGTAATCCCAGCGAACGTTCCAGGCCTGCCCGTGCTTCTTGTAGAACTCGGCGATGTTGCCGAAGCGCGGATTGAGATTTGTGTTGCGTGTTTTGAGGAACGCCATCAATCGCTGGGGCGTGACGCAGCGGGGCACGACGTTGCCCGCATCGGTGCGGATGCGCGGTGGCGCAGCTTCAGCGGCAGCAATTGAGCCTGCCAACAGCAAAACCGCCAGCGCCGGGCGGAGCGCTCGCTTGCGTGCGCATCTGCGCGTCTTCGCCATCAAGTGAGGGGCCATGGCGTTGCTACGCTTCTTCAACGAAATGTTCTGGGCGGGGGCGTGCAGTCAGTTTTGTCACCGGTGATTGTTCCATCGGTGACAGCGCGAACTCAGCCTTCAGGGCAAAGCTCGAATGCCTTGTTCAGGGCTTTCGACTGATTGGAGAACGATGCAACCTTCTCGCCACCCTTTGCGTACGCAGCGATATAGGCGTCGATCTCGCGCTTCTCATTGGCCTCGGTCACATCCAGCACGGTGTAATTCACCATGTCCTTGCCCTTGGCCTTGATGATGACAGCGCGCGAGCCGCCATAGCTGGCCGTCCACACCTTGCACTTGGAGGCCGATGCTTTCGGTGCGGTTGGCTTGAGCTGGGTTGCGACGCCGCCAAGCGCTGCGGTCTGGATCTCGCCGGACTTATCGGAAGGCTTGATCGCGGCTGTCTTGGCGTTTGGCTTCGCAGTCGCTGCATTGTTCTTGCCCGATGCAGCCGGTGCAGCGGTGTCGTCAGAATTGAGCACGGTTATAGCGGGTGCAGATTCCGCCTCAGAGGCGTCACCAGCATTGCTGTATTGCGACGCCAGCATGGATGCGCCGAGCGATTTGATCGGGCCACCTTCGTTGCGCTCGGCCTCAATGTTCCGCTGCGCAATCTCCTGGCCTCTCGACTTCGGTGCAGCAGATGCGCCAGCGGCTCCGGCAGTTGCGAACTTCGGTTCGTTGACGCTGGCGGCGGGCTGGCCACCACCGTTTGAACTGGTGCCTGCGCGCGCTTCCTGCAGGCGCTCAGGATAGGGATCGGCGCTGGTGCAATAGCTGGAGTAGAATTCGTCGCTGATCGCTGCGATGTCGCGCACGTAATTGCGCGATGACGGCGCCCACTTCGTTGCAGCGAGCGAATAGGTCATGGGGCCTTTGATGGAGCGCTGCCACTTGGTCAGCACACCCCATTCCTGAACCTTGCGCGTGCGGTCGGCCACCGGATCGTCGATGTGTTCACCGGCATACATCATCAGGTGCTGCAGATGCGCTTTCACGCCGCTGGAAACGGATGAGAAGCTTTCGCCGCGCACGCCGCGTCCGGATGCACCGAGGCCGGCGAAGTTGTTCTGGCTTGGACGAACGTCGCCGGTGTAACGCAACGCGCCTGTTTCAAGGATCATCTGGAAGAAGGCGATATCCCAGCGGATGCCGAGCGCTTCGCCGTGGCGCATGTAATGCGTGGCGAGGTCTTCGTAGCGCTGATCCAGCTTCGGATTACGAGCTTTCAGGTAAGCCGTCATCCGCCCCGGCGTTGCGCACTGAGGGACGGGATTGCTGGCGGTGGCTCTAACTTCAGGAAGACTGGCCGCGTGGGCTGCGGGAATGAATGCTGCAAGAGCAAACGTGAGCGATGCTCCGAGGAGGCACTTCATGTGAACACCCGTCTAAACGCGGCGCCTGAGACAAGGACGCCCGACGAAACCATCAAACGTTCTTAAAGGCTTAACGTTAATGGATGGTTTACGAATCATGGACGATCCCGATTTATCGCGAGAAGGCCGCAGTAATGGGGCGCCAGTGAGGGCCAGCTAGAGCAAAATTGTGGCGTCGTAAGCTTATGCCAAGCGCGGTAAACGCGATTTTCCAACGCGGCGTTGGTTAAATGATGGGCGGGAAACGGGCGCCGCTGCAACTGACGCCCATTCTCGGGCCGCTCGTCATCACCTGACGCGCTTATGAAAGATGCTGACCGCCATCGAGGGTGATCATCTGGCCAGTCATCGATGGGCTGTCGAGAATGAAGCGCACCGCCGCCGCGATCTCCGGCAGGGAAGGGCCGTGCCCGAGCAGAGTAGATTGGCGCTCGTTGGCGAAGTCGGTCTCGGTCTGATGGATGCTTTGCAGCACAGGGCCCGGTCCGATTGCGTTCACCCGCACGCGCGGCGCCATTGCCTGCGCCAGCGTCTGCGTCGCGGTCCACAGCCCGGATTTTGAAATCGTGTAGGAAAAGAAATCCGGGGTTGGTCGCCACACCCGCTGATCGATGATGTTGACCACATTGCCATCGGCGCCCTTCGGCAGACTGACGTAGAGTTCCTGCGCGAGAAAGATCGGCGCCTTGAGGTTGATGTCGAGGTGCGTGTCCCAGCCTTCGCAGGTGACTGAGCCGATGGTGTCGAGAAAAAATTCGGAAGCGTTGTTGACGAGGCAGGTCGGCTGACCCAGCACATCGGTGCAGCGGGCAATCAGCGTCTGCACCTCGTGGAAATCGGCCAGATTGGCGGCAAGCGCCGCAGCCGTGCCGCCGCTGGCGTTGATCTCGGCGGCCAGCGCCTCAGCTTCGTCACGGGAATTGCGGTAGTGCACGCCGACCCGCCAGCCGTGCGCAGCAAGATCAAGAGCGATGGCCCGACCGATCCGGCGAGCGGCGCCAGTGATGAGGGCGGTGCGTGGCGCTGTCTGTGGCATTCAAAATCCGATGGTCTGTTGCAGCCGGGCAGGAAGCGGCTCGCCTCTGACGAGGGTGAAGCATTGCTAGCCGTCCGTGCATGGGATTGAAAGGCGGCCTCTACCCGCAGACGCGGCGAAACTCGGGTTGTGGAAGTATTGCTGCCCACAATTTGCGCAAATGCTCAGAGCGCGGGTGATGAACCTGTTTTTTGATGCCTAATTTACGGGCTGCCATTCCCTAATAAGTAGTCAAAGTCAGTGCCGCGTTGCATCCGGGATACGGGTGTCAGGCAGAGGCCACGCTTATCGTCGTTTTGGCTTGAGACAGGCTGCCTTTGTGACGTTTTCTAGGCTTGGAAGCGTTCGAGAAAGCTAGGCCCAGTTGGCCGGCCGGAGTGAGTTCAGCGCTTTGTTGTTGTGGGTAGCGTACGGGGGTAGCTCTGGTTATGGGCAAGTATCGCAGATTTAGTAAGCTTGCCGGCATTGCCGGCGCATCGTTGATGGCCTTGTCGGGCGCCGCGCTCGCCGATGGCTACTATGGCAGCGTCAAGGACGCACCGCCGCCGAAGCCTGAGCGGGAGCTCAGCTTTTCCGCAACACTGACGGGCACGTCCGATTACGTGTTCCGCGGTGTCTCTCAGACCAACCAGGAGCCCACCATTCAGGGCTCGTTCGATCTGAGCTACGGCATCTTCTACGCTGGCGTCTGGGGCTCTGGCGTAGACTTTGGCGATGACGCGACGACCGAACTCGACTGGTATGCCGGTTTCAAGCCGGTCTGGAACGACTTCGAATTCGACTTCGGTGTCATTCTCTATACCTATCCGGGCGCATCCGGGTACGATCTCATTCAGGTTACGGAGCTGAAGGCTGGCGTCAGCAAGTCCTTCGACAAGCTGGGTGTTGGCGGTGTTGTCTACTACTCGCCGGACATCAACGGCTACGAGCATGTCGTGGTAGAAGGTACGCTCAGCTACGAGCTGCCGAAGCTGGCCATGTTCACGCCGACCGTCAGCGGCCTTGTCGGCTATCAGGACGACATCAGCGGCGGCACGGGTCTGGGTGACTACACCTACTGGAATGCCGGTGTGTCGCTTGCGGTCGACAAGCTCACGCTCGACTTCCGCTATTGGGATACGGACCTGTCGAACCCGGCTCCGCTTGCCGATGAGCGTTTCGTTTTCTCGGTTGGCGTTTCGCTGCCATAAGGCAGAGTGCTTCAGCTAAGACGAAGTCAGAACAGGGTCGCGCATGCGGCCCTGTTTTTTGTTTGAGCCTGGCCGCCAATGGTGGTTGGCAGCGGAAATCCCATAAACACTGCAAAAGTCTGTGCGCTCCGGCAGCACCCTGACGAAATTGTAAGGCAGCCACGAGGCTGCTGAAAGAAAGCCACGCCATGGTTCAGACCATGACCGCTTCAGGCTCTGTCAGCCTGATGTGTGAACGTCGGTCTCAAAAATAAGGCCGGAGCCGCGTCGCAGTTTCAACGAATGCGGCCGAGCTCTGGCGAACCAGAAAAACAACGCGGCCTTCCTCCCAAGAGCCCGCGGGATGTGGCGAGGAAAGCCATGCAGCCTCTCCTTTCAGGGCGGCGCGCGCGCGTTTCATACAGCTCGGGCAACCTGGCGGGCCGAGCGCTTGCCCGTTGTTCGGCGGTCTCTTTCGGCTGTGTGCTTCGGCTGGCCGCTTTTGCGATGGTGATGCTTGCCGCCGCGCTGATGCCAGGCGGACAGGCGGAGGCAGCCGGTCAGGCTGATTTCATGAAACGCATGCGGTGCCTTGCCTGCCATGTCGGTGAAAGCCAGCATCGGCTGGATGGCAAGGAGCACATTTCGAAAAGCTCCACCATCGACATGCCGCAGTTCGAAAATGCCGATCACGGCAAGATGCTGTGCGCCGATTGCCATTCCAAGGGCTTCACGAACTTTCCGCATCGGAACATGAAGACCGAGACCTGCATGGATTGCCATCCACGCAAGGAAGCCAAGGACGCCGAAGCCGACAAGGATTACGAATTCGAGCGCATAAACCGGGAATTTGAGGCGACCGTCCATTTCACGGAGTATCAGCACGCCAAGGAGCGGTGCTGCGGTACAGCAGTCGGCAAGGTGGCCGCTGAAGCGGGCGCGGGAGCGGCAGCAAACCGCAAAATGCGTGAAACCGGAGCCAATCAACGCTTCACGTGCGAGCATTGCCACGAGCCGCATTACTTCAAGGCGACGGCACATATCAAGGATCCAAAGCTGATCCTGAAGAACGACAACGGTCCTTGCCTGCATTGCCATATGGATGGCTCAAGCGTCGCGCTGAAGGATCCGGCTAAACCCAATCTGCTCGCTGCGCACGCCTATCTTCCCTATGCCGATATGCATCTCAAGGGCACGCGCTGTATCGACTGCCATACCAGCGTTACGCCGACAGTGGCGCACGATCTGCCCAAGGGGATGAAGGCGGATCAGGGCTGCAACACCTGTCACAGCATCGACAGCATCGTGGTTCGCCGCCTTTATCGGTACGTCGACAATGCGAGCGCGACGCAGGCAGGCTTTCACAACGCGGCGCTGATGAAGGACGGCTATGTGATGGGGGCCAACCGGCAGCGCTGGACCGACATAGCCGCATACCTGCTGTTGAGCATGGGGCTGGTGCTGGTGGTGGCCCACGGCGGCTGGCGCGTGTTCGCGCGCAAGCGGAAGTAGGCGGAGATGAACCCATGACGCCGCTTTGGCTCCGCCTTTGGCACTGGACGATGGCGATGCTGTTCACGGTTCTGGTGGTGACCGGCGTCGTGCTGACCTATTCGACATCGACATTTGCGCTGATGAACTACGCCCTTGCCGATACGCTGCATCAGGTTCTGGGCATCGCATTTTCAGTGCTGTTTGTTGTGTTCCTGCTGGTCTCTGGGTTGACCGGATATTGGCGCCGATATCAGCGCCTGTGGAAGGGGTTGCTGTCGCGGATCGTGAAGTTCGGCGGCTATGTGATCAATGGCGTGCCGGTGAAAGGCAACGGCGGCGGCGAGACGCCACCACGCATTGAGCTGTCGCGCGGCCTGCTGATTTTAGTTCAGCATTTCCTGTCGATTTTCAGCATCGCCGTTTTGTCACCGCTGCTGGCGATCACAGGATTGGTGCTGCTGTTTCCCGAGTACGCGCCCGAAACAATCGCTGGGCTCGGCGGCGTCTGGCCGTTTGCAATTGCGCACTATTGGGTGGGTTTTCTGGGCGCGCTGTTCCTGCTGTTTCATGCCTATATCGCGACGATTGCCGGCTTCCGGCGCATGATAAAAGGCCGATAGTCGCGAACCCTCCTACGTCGCCAGCCGATCGCAGCACGATGTATTGATTTATTCCGCAGCGGTTGCTGTTGCTGCTGCCGTGGCCGGCATTCGCGATGGAGACGCAGGCGCGTTGATATAGGCTTCAGGCGCGGCATGCTTGGGCGATAGTCTGCTGCCGTACTGAAACACATCGACGTAGCAGGAATCGATGCAGGCGCCGCAGTTGGTGCAATCACCCGACAGAATGAGGTGCGTGCCCTTGCCTTTCAGCGCCGGCATGATGACGTGCGGTTCCGGGCACGCCTTGAAGCAGGCGCCGCAATCGGTGCACGCTGTGCGTTGCAGGGCGCTGACACGCACGAGGCTTTGAGCACCGATCAGGCCGTAAAAAGCACCGACCGGGCACAGATGACTGCACCAGCCGCGGCGAGTGACGAACAGATCCAGCATGAACACGGCGGCGATGATGCCCCAGCCTGCGCCGATGCCGAAAATGATGCCACGCTGCAAAAGGCTGACCGGATTCAGGAACTCCCACGCGATGGTGCCGGTCATGAATGATGCCAGCAGCGCGCCGACAAGCACCCAGATGCGCGTGCGCCGATCAAGCTTGCGATCGCGCGTCAGGCCGAGCTTGTCGCGCAGCCAGTAGGCGCTGTCGGTGACGACGTTGACGGGGCAGACCCAACTGCAATAGACGCGCCCGCCGACCAGCAGATACAGCGCGACGATGGTGGCAACACCGATTGCGGCGAGCAGAATGGGCTTGTGCAGCGCGAATAATGACTGGGCGAATATGAACGGATCGGCGAGCGGCAGCACTCCCAGAATTTCGCTAGATGCGAAGTTACCTTTCGCAAGCCAGATGCCGTACCACGGGCCGACAAGAAACAGCGCCAGCACCAGTGTTTGCGAAAGGCGCCGCAGCAACCAGATGCGATGTGCAAACAGCCAGCCGCGACGCGTGGCGGCGTAACTGCGCGGTTCCGACGTGGTCCACTCTGCGAATGCGTGGATGTTTGCTCTGGTGAATGGCATGCGCATTAGAGGTCACGCTTCAACTGGCCGTGGCCGGTCAACGGTCTGCCAGCCGCGTTGCGACCGGCTTTGCCCTGACCGAGCGAGCGTGGCAGCACGCGGATGGCCGCTTCTTCCAGCACACAGTGTTTTTCGCACGTTCCGCAACCGGTGCATTTGGTGGAATGAACCGTCGGGATGATCATCGCGCGGCCATTGATGGTCTGCTTTTCAAGTGTGATCGCTTCGTTGCGGATCGGGCAGACGCGGTGGCAGATGCTGCAATGCATGCCCTTGTAGTTGAGGCAGGTCTCGTGATCGACCAGCACGGATACGCCCATGTCGGCATCGCGAATGTCGGCGATGTCGCGATCGAGTGCGCCGGTTGGGCACGCCTTTGCGCACGGAACGTCAGCGCACATGAAGCACGGAGATTCGCGCGCGATGAAAAACGGTGTGCCGAGCGCTGCGGGATCACCGAGTGTCGCAAGCTTCAGGGTGTCGTACGGGCAGGCCCGTACGCATAATCCGCATCGTACGCACGCGGAGAGAAACTCTTCTTCGTTGATGGCGCCGGGTGGGCGCAGGGCTTTGGCATCGGTTGCGCGCGCGGTGCGGATGTATTGATCGAGTGCAACGGCCGCGATGCAGGCAACGCCAGCAGATTTGGCAACCGTGCCAATGAAATCGCGGCGGCTGTAGCCGGTGGCAGCCTTACCAGCATTACCCTTTGGAGCAGGCAGCGGTTTTGATTTGCGTTGATCCGCGCGGTTTTCAGATTGCGCTGCGCTTCCCGAAACGGGAGGCAGCGCGTGCTTCACCGGGTCGTTGTTGTCCTGCATGGCACCCTGCGTCGGCTTGCACTGAGGCATCGCCCCTAGAATGGAAAAGGAGCCACCGTCGCGATACAGCGATCCGTTCCAAGCCGCTGCAGCCGCAGCGCGCATTGCGGATTGACGCCGACAACGGCATCTCAAGTTGACTAGTTTTGCGTGCGCTTAACCCCAGAACCGGCATGCAACACTCAGCTCAAACTCCATAAGACAGTGTGCCACATGCGGCCTTGTCGCAATCGCAGAAATGAACCTTACAGAACATGTAAGGTTCGAAGATGTTTCGGAGTGGATTGTAGGGAAAACGGCAATCAAAACGCATATACTACAGCTATTTTGAGGTAATTATTGTGACCGGCACATGTGCGCTTATTGCGCAGTGGCGTTCTTTCAAGCTATGAAAAATACGCGGCTGCAGAAGACCTGCGGCATCAAGGCGTGTCGGTTATGCGAATATTGATGATCGAGGACGACGCCGAAACCGCGTCGTTCGTCAGCAACGGCTTGCGACAGGCAGGTCATACCGTGGATGTCGTTGCGGACGGCAAGGACGGAGTGTTGCTTGGCATCCAGGAGGATTTCGATCTCGTCATTCTGGATCGCATGGTGCCGGGTCTCGACGGTCTTTCGGTGGCGCGCACACTGCGCAGCAGCGGCCGCCCAATGGCGATCCTTTTTCTCACCGCACTAGGTAGCATCAACGAGCGGGTGCAAGGACTGGATGTTGGCGGTGACGATTACGTGGTGAAGCCGTTTGCATTTTCCGAGTTGTTGGCGCGGGTCAACGCTCTGGGCCGCCGCTCTCCGATACGTGATGAGCACGAGAAGCTTTCAGTAGCGGATCTTGAGATGGACGTCGCGCACCGCATTGTCACGCGCGACAATCAGCCGATCAATCTGTTGCCGCGCGAGTGTCTGCTTCTGGAGATCCTGTTGCGCAACAAGGGACGCGTGGTGTTGCGCACGATGCTGCTGGAGCGCGTGTGGGGCTTTCGCTTCGAACCTAAGACCAGCGTAGTGGAAACGCATATTTCCAGATTGCGGGCGAAGGTAGACAAGCCGTTCAAAACTGCTTTGATCCATACGGTCAGAGGATGCGGCTACTCGATCTATGAAGGCTGATTTCCCGCTTACCCGCTTCCATGTGCAGATTATCGCTGCTTCTGGCCTCCTCATGGTGGCGGCCTTCAGCCTGCTGTTTTCGTTTTTCTTCATCGAGACGCACGATGCGCTGGCGTCCAGGGCGCAGGCGCGTGTCACGCGCGTATTGAGTGGCTTGGTGGAGTACGAAAAGCGCAACGGCTTCGATGAATTGCTGCGCTTCGTCCGCTCAGAGCAGATCTGGGATGACCCCGATCCACCGTTTGTGTCGATCCGCCTCCCGAACGGCGAGACTATTCTGCACACTTCCGCTGAGGTCAGTCCCGTTGCGGCGTGGGGAGCATCAAAGCTGTCCATTCGCTCGCTGACGGTCGGCTGGGGGCTGTCGAGCAGGCTCGTGCATGTCGCTTCCGCACCGTTAAACGGAGGCGAGATTCTGGTGGGCATGAGCGAAGTGAAATCGGCGCGCGCCCGCGACTGGGCGATTGCCGGCTTTGCGTTGCTGACGCTTGCCTCGCTGGCAACGGTGTTCGCAATTGGGCTGATGTTGTCAGGCCGTTCGCGCCAGCGCGTGAACGAGATGACGTCGACGCTGTTCGATTTTGTGTCCGGCAACACCGATCGACGGGTGCCGATGTCGGGGCATGCGGACAGGCTGTCCGATCTCGCGCTGGCGATCAACGGCACGCTGGATTATGCGCAGCGGCTGCTGTGGAACCTGAACTACATGACAGCGGACATTGCGCATAACCTGAAGAAGCCGCTTACGCGGCTGCGCCAGCGGCTTGAGCTTGTCAGCAAATGCGAGTTCGGAAACGCGGATCTGTCGCGCAAGATCGACGAAGGCATCGAAGATATCGACTCGCTGGTCGTTATTTTCGAAGCGCTCCTGAACATTGGGCAGTTGCAGTCAGGCGATCGCCGTTCGCGGTTTGTCGATGTCGATCTGGGCAACCTTCTGCATCACATCGCTGACATCTACGAGCCGATCATCACCGACCATGGCCATAAACTGGAAGTTTCGCTGACCAGTCAGGAAGTGCGTCCGGTAAGCGGCGACCGCGAGTTGCTGCTCGAGATGATCGTGAACTTTGTCGAGAACGCCATTCAGTATTGTCCGGAAGGCACGACGATACGGTTGGCGCTGCGGCAGTTGCGAACCGGATTGGAAGTTGTCGTCAGCGATAACGGTCCGGGCGTGCCGGCATCGGAGATCGAGCATCTGTTTGAACGCTTCTATCGCCTGGGCGGGGCAAATGAAGCGAAGCAGAAAGCCGGCGGCCATGGCCTCGGCATTCCGTTCGCAGTGGCAATCGCGGAACTACATGGCGCCTATGTCGAGATCGAGGACAATCGGCCCGGTTTGCGCGTGGTGATCCATTTCCCGAACGATCCGTTCACGCGCTCGCAGCTTGGACTGCGGCTGCGTTCGGGCTACGGCGTGACGCCGTCGTCGTAACCGCTGGCAAATGACGTAGATGGCGACCAAACCCGCGATATACTTTTGCGGGGCGCCTCCGGATCGAAGTGTGCCCGCCCATGCGCCTGCGGAATACGGAACACACAAGGCGTGCGCAGAGCGTTACGGTCGTGGTGTGGATGACGACTGCGCCGTGGCGTCAAGCAGGCCGACGGACAAGCTGAAAATTTGCCACTGATCGTCGGCTGGCTCGAACAGCAACTCACAGCCGATCTGGTGCGCATGAAACTGAAAGTGGCCCTTCAGCAGCAACCGCGGACTGTGCGCGGCAGAGACAGATTTCAAACATTCCGCTTGTGCTGAACATGGCGCGCTTCGCCCATTCTCAATTGCGCGGCGACGGCCAGGACGTGGGCGATCATCGGTTGTTCAACAGCCATGCTGCAGCGCGCATCCGCCGGTTTCTTCACGCCCAACAGTGTCAGAGCCCCAGCCCAAGTGGCCAATTTCGGCTCTCCAAGGGCGAAAAATGGCCCTGTTCAAGGGCCTTCCAGAGATTTTTTGCTTCTTGTCAAAAATGTAAGGGAGCTTCGAGGCGGGTGACAGATTGACCCGTCATGGTGCCATCAGTGTCGCATTGACTGGTGGTTAACGGCCGATCCTGAAGCGGTTCTTCCCGTCAATGTGCGCGCCTGTTGAGCGGTATGCCGTGCAACGGGAAGGCGGTTGGATCGCCGCGCTGCCTCCTCGGGTAGCGGTTGACGATCCTAATCGAATGCACAAGCGGAACGAGCCTGATCTTAGGTCCGCTGACAGCTTGGGCATTGTCACAAGTCAATCCGGCGCACGACGTCGGCAAAAAAATGTCGACTAGGGAAACGCACCGAGAGGAGAGGCTGTAAATGGCCGAAACTTGGCAACAAAACGGGCACTCATTCCATGAGAGTGCCGTCGAGGGCGTCGAAGATGTGATGCTCTTCGCGCGGCCGTGGTCCGCCACTGCGCGGTTCGCTGTCTTGGCGCTCAGCGCCATTGCAGGCGCTGCTGCCGCACTTCACTTCGCATCGGGCGTTGCGCTCGAAACCGCCATGCTCTGGCTGCTGGTTCCGGCCGCGTTTGCCGGTGGCCTGCTGTCTACATGGTCGCCGTGCGGGTACTCCAGCGTGTGTCTGCTGCGTCCGAACGGCAGCTATTCGCTGCGCTCGGTGGCCGCCTGGACGCCTACGCTCATTGCACACTTCGTCGGCTACGGACTTGGCGCGCTGGCCCTCGGTGGCGCGCTTGGATATGCCGGATATGCCATGGGGCTTGGCTCCTACATGGCCTACACGATCCCGGTGTTCGCGGTTCTGCTTGCGGCCTATGGCGCGCATCAGCTTGGGTTCCTCCGTGTGCCCTATCCGCAGCGCCGTTGTCAGGTTCCCCACGACGCGCGTCAGCGCTTCCCCAAGTGGGTGATCGGTCTGCTCTATGGCTTCTCGCTGGGTCTGAATTACCTGACCTACGTGCAGACGCCGCTGCTCTACGCAGTCACGGGTGCTGCCCTGTTCTCGGGCAACGTTGCTTTCGCCATCGGTATCTTCCTGGTGTTCAACCTCGGCCGCTTCCTGCCGCTGATGCTGAACGCGCTGCCGATGTCCGATCGCTCCATCACGGCATGGCTGGCGAAGCGTCAAGAGCAGGCTGCAATGCTTGATGGCGCCATTCTCGTCGCCGCAGGCACTGCCGTTATGGCGATGTACCTGACCGCCTGATTTCCACGTCGTCTCTCAGCATCAGAATAAACGCTGCCTCAAGGAGGAAACAATGACGCATAACTCAACGACTTCGGAAACGCTGAAAAAGTACCGGAACGCGCTGCTTGGCGGCGTGGCTAGCCTGGTGCTCATCGGCGCTGCCGGTGTGGCCAATGCTCAGCAGGGCCCGTCGGGAGCTGAAGTTCCCAAGCAGCTCGGCGCGCAAGCCACGTCGGAGCTGGAAGATACGCCGGTGATCCTGTCGGCACCTGCTCCGGATGCTCGCCGTCTTTACATCACCGATCCGGCTCACTTCGCCACCACGACCCGCACCTTCACCGTTGACGGAAACGACGGCAAGGTTCTGGGCATGATCGACGGCGGCTTCCTGACGAACCCGTTTGCAGCCACCGACGGCAGCTACTTCGGTCAGGCCAGCACGGTCTATTCGCGTGTCGCTCGCGGCAAGCGCGACGACTACATCGAAGTTTACGATCCGAAGTCGCACGAAGTTATCGCTGACATCGACATCCCGGAGAGCCGCTTCCTCGTCGGCACCTATCCCTGGATGACGACCGTCACTCCGGATAACAAGTCGCTGCTCTTCTATCAGTTCACGCCGTCGCCGCAGGTTGGACTCGTCGACATCGAGAACAAGAAGTTCGTATCGATGATCGACGTGCCGGATTGCTATCACATCTTCCCGTCGGCAAACGATGCGTTCTTCGCGCACTGCCGCGACGGCAGCATGGCGAAGGTGAAGTACGGCAAGGATGGCAAGGCTGAAATCAGCCAGTCGAAGCCGTTCCATGGCGAGGAAGAGTACCTCATCAACACGCCGGCTTACTCGATGAAGGCTGGCCAGCTGGTTTGGCCGACCTACGACGGCAAGATCTTCCCGGTCGACCTGTCTTCGGGTGAAGCCAAGTTTGGCACGCCGTTCGATGTCTTCACCGAGGAAGAGCGCAAGGACAACTGGCGCGTCGGTGGCTGGCAGCCGGTTGCCTATCACCGCGACAGCGGCGAGGTCTATCTGCTTGGCGATCAGCGCGCAAAGTGGACGCACAAGTATCCGAGCCGCTTCGTGTTCGTTCACGACGTGAAGACCGGCAAGCGTCTGCGCAAGATCGACCTTGGACATGACATCGACTCGATTGCGGTGAGCCAGGACAAGAACCCTGCGCTCTATGCTCTCTCTACCGGTGAGAAGAAGCTCTACATTCTCGACTCTCAGTCGGGCAAAGAGGTCTCTTCCACTGACGAGTTGGGCCATGGTCCGCAAGTCATGATCGCTCACGATAACTGATCGAGGAAGCCATGTGGTTTTTAACAGACCCACTGGTGACGATCTTCCTGCGAGCGTTCCTCGCTCTCCTGTTTGCCGGCGCAGCTTATTCCAAGCTGCGCCATCAGGAAGAGTTCTTCGGTGTGGTTCGTAACTTCCGGCTGATGCCGGAATGGATGGCCGCTCCGTTTGCCGCGGTACTCCCGTGGGTGGAACTTGCTGTTGCGGTGGGACTGCTGGTCAATCCGGCAGTTCCCTACGCGGCCGTGGCGGCGGGCGGACTGCTTCTGCTGTTCGCTCTCGCCATCGGCATCAACGTTGCGCGTGGCCGGAAGGCAATCGACTGTGGTTGCTTCCGTAACGGCTACCGCCAGAACCTCAGCTGGATGCTGGTTCTGCGTAACGTGGTGCTGGGCGGCGGTGCTCTGATGCTGGCTGGTATTGCAGACATCTCCCGTGCTGCAACGCTGTTCGACATCACCACCGGCGTAATGGCCGCAGGAGTCGCCATGACGTTGTACCTCACGGCTGGATTGCTCGGCGGTGTCGCGAACATCGCAAAGAGCAACGGTCATCTCTATTAGGAAAGGCAGTGCACAATGGCGATCGAGTTCCTGATTGCATCAAACGTTCTGCTCTGGCTCACGGTCATCGCTGGTGCGGTCGTGCTGCTGGGGATTACACGGCAGGTTGGCATCCTTCACGAGCGCTCTGCTCCGCTCGGCGCAATGATTACCGATCACGGTCCTGACATCGGCGATAAGGCGCCGACGTTCGAAGTTGTCGACTACTACGGCAAGCCGGCCCGCATCGGCGGCGGTGGACGTGAGACGCTTATCATGTTCACGGCTCCGACCTGTCCGATTTGCGACAAGCTGCTGCCGATCATCAAGTCGGTTGCTAAAGACGAGAACGTCGCCGTGTTCCTGGTGAGCGATGGCCAGCCTGAAGATCACGCGCTCTTCCTCAAGAAGCATGATCTGGCCGGCATCCCGTACATCGTTTCACCTGAAGTCGGCATGCGCTTCCAGGTCGGCAAGATTCCCTACGGTGTCGTTATCGACAGCCACGGGAAGATCCGCGCGAAGGGCCTGACGAACACCCGCGAGCATCTTGAAAGCCTTCTGGAAGGTGCTCGTACCGGTCATGCGTCCTTGCAGGACTACATGAAGAAGACCGGCATCAACGGGATCCACGCCAACGGTAGCGGCGTACACGCCGAGCATTGAGCCGCAAGAACATAGCGACATCTGGAGGAGGAATACCCCATGCTAGAGAAATCAAAGTTTGACGACATTCTGGAAATGGTAACGCGCCGCGTCGCCAGCCGCACCAGCCGCCGTGGCTTCATCGGTCGCGTCGGAACGGCACTTGCCGGTGCTGCGCTTGTTCCGCTGCTGCCGGTCGATCGTCGTGGCCGCACCAGCCGTGCTCACGCCGCTTCCGGTGGCCGTGAAGGCTGGATCCCGCAGGATCAGGACAGCAAGCAGTGCGACTACTGGCGTCACTGCTCCATCGACGGCAACATCTGCGATTGCTGCGGTGGCTCGCTCACCAACTGTCCTCCGGGCACGCGTCTGTCGCCTTCTTCGTGGGTGGCAAGCTGCTACAATCCTGGCGACAAGCAGGCCTACCTGATCGCCTATCGCGATTGCTGCGGTAAGAACGTTTGCGGCCGTTGCGGCTGTCTCAACACCGAAGGCGAACTGCCGGTCTACCGTCCTGAGTTCGCTAACGACATCATCTGGTGCTTCGGCGCCGAGGACGATGCAATGACCTATCACTGCACGATCTCGCCGATCGTTGGCAAGGCGAGCTAATCTACTCCCTGGACTGACTTTGGGCAGCGATGAAGCACGCTTCATTGCTGCCCTTTTTCCCTTCAACGTATGAGACGTGTCATGTCAAAACTCAGGAATCTGCTCTTACTTGTAGCCCTGGCGGCGCCTATGAACGTTGCTGTCGCCGCCGATGCGATGGAGGTCGTTGCAGCTGATGCAGTGCCTGCCGACGCAGTTCACGTCGATATCGCCAAGATGAAGTATGCCCCGGCGAAGCTCGAAGTCGAAGAAGGTCAGACGGTGTTGTGGACCAACAAAGACGCGATGCCTCACAACGTGCAGATCGCCAATCCGTTCAAGATCGCCGGCAACATGCTGCGCGCTGGACAGACCTTTGCGATCAAGTTCAATCAGCCTGGCGAGTACGCATATACTTGCACGCCACATCCCTTCATGAAGGGTGCCATCACGGTGAAGCCTAAGGGCTGATCGAGGCTGAAAGAGAGATTTTACAGGAGATCCCGCAATGTGGATTCCTCACAACCAGCTTGGTCCGCTTCGTGCGGAGTCGTCCAGGGAAGTCATCGAGGCTTCGCAGGCGGCCACTGAAGAGCGCATGTTCGTGGTGGGATTTATACTTTGCAACACGCTGACCAAGGCGTGGGAGACGGATCTTCTTGTTGTTCCCGATGAAGCCAAACGGGAAATTGAAATTGACGGCCGGCCGGCGACGTTGCACGCATCGGCCAACGTCGCCGGCAAGCTGCACGAATTGATTTACACCATTAAGGCAACGAGTGCCGCGGATGCGCTGGCACCTGTCTATCGGCATGTGAACGACGAGCTGGATAAGCTGGCGCTTCAGTACGGACGCAGTTTTGAGCTGGTCGGCTGGCGCCTGGCCGATGTGGAGTATGAAGCGCGCTGGCGGTTTGTGCCGTTCCGGCCTAGCGCACTGCTGCCGGAGCTTAAAACCGGACCGTTGCCGGAAGCATACGTAGAGGCGCTGCAGCTTTATCGGCAGGCGCGCAACGCGGTCAGCCCGGCATGGCGATTGATAGCGGCGGGCGCCATTGTCGATGCAGCGGTTTCCCGGCGTGCCCCGTTCGATGGCGGCAATATCGACTATGCAACCCTTCCGGTTGCTGTTGATGTGCTAGTGCGCAGCGGCACGCTGATGACGCATCCGGAATTGAAAGACGCGAACATGACAGCGGTGCGCGATGTGGTGGAGACCGCGCGCAAAACGCTGCTCGAACAGCTTGTGACGTTTGGGGGATCGCCTGCCGCTACGGAGCGGCGTGACTTTGCGGCGGCGACAGCGCTTGTGGCATTGGCGAACCTGGCCGACCTCGCCGCACATAATCTGCTGACTGTGAGCCTGCGCGAAAAGGGTTTCTTTATTGCGCCGGAGCCGGCGGAACAGCCTGAAATGACAGACGCCTGAGGATATACACCATGGGACTTAGCATGACGCATCTGGTTTTGCTGCTGGTGATGGCTGTCCTGTTGTTCGGACGCGGTAGAATTGCGGGCCTGATGGGCGATTTTGGCAAAGGTTGGCGCGAATTCAAGCAGGGCATGACGCAGCAGCCGGTGCCGCGTACCGTTGCGATCACCCGCCAGCCTGCACCGCGCGCGATCGCCGATTTGCGGGACGAGCGCTACTAGAGTCGTGCCGCCTTCGATCGGAGCGCGGAACTGCTGCAGTTGATTGTGTCAGGCGTGCTTCCCGCCGGAAAGCGCGTCCCGTTATGCTGACTGAACGCTGGCGTTGGCGTCGGCACGGTTGCGTGCCAGTGCGCCATGGAGCACCGGGTGGACCGACAGCGTTCATCGCCGCCCAATCGTATCCCAGCTTGTGCATATCTGGCGCTGTCACCCTCGGCAGTTTGGAATAAAGCCAAATCCGTTAATGCCGGTTGCGTCGCGCATTATTCAACAACGTTCGATGGCATGCGATCGAACGGCGATTGTATCTGGCGCACGCCTGCAATCTTAGCGCGGGTTTGCGCATTCCTGGCCGCAAAGATTTACCAAGCGACGCCGCGCAAGACGTGTCGCGTGGCCGCATGCATGCCGCAGCTTGCCAAGCGGAGGCTGGAAGCGCAAATTTGTCCCGAAAAAAAATGATTGCCGGAACGGCAACTTGAGAAACGCAATTGAAGCCCGCAAAGGGCCGCAAGGGGATGAGTGTATGCAGCAGAAACCTTCTGACGCACGTGTCAAAAGGATGTTCGCGCGCGACCGTGTGTGGGCCTTCGCGGCCGTATTCGCATTGTGGTGCGTCTATGCATTCGCATTTTGGCAGCTTTATGTAAGCCAAAACGAGCCGGGTGTGCTTTGGGCGCTTGGGATTGGCGGCAGTCTGGTCCTGCTCTTCAACACCGCGTCCATCATCGCAATGATCCTGCATTATGCGCAGGACAAAGATCACATCTATCGTCTCGACATCTATTACCTGGATGAGATGAAACGGGCGAAGGGCTAGGTGCTGTCATGGCGAAGGCACCTTATCGACCGCCTGTGCAATCTCAGATCGGTCAGATCTTCGACACGCTGTTCCTGCTGGCGCTTGTGTTGGCTTCGCTGTTCGCGCCCGTCTATCTCGGGTTGGCGGGCAGCGGCAAGACCACAGTGGAGTTGAGCGATACATCCTGGGCGGGCATGAAGCAGAACGCCACCATGCAGGCGCAGTGGGAGAAGCTCGGTTACACGGATGGGACTGAAGCGAAGGATGGCAGACAGCCGGCGTCGAAACTGATCGCGACGCGCTTCGACTACAACTTCAGCTTCGTCGAGCTTGCCGCCAGCGCGCTTGTCGTCGTCGCGTATTTCTTCATCGTCTTCTACTGGTCGAAGAAGGAATATCGCGAAGTGATCGACGAGCGTTTCGGCAACAGCGAATAGATTTCGCGAGGATCGCATGAACACGTTCGCGTTGCTTGAATATTCCGCGTGGGGGCTTTCGATCTTGCTTGGCCTCTGGATGCTGGTCGATATGTTCCGAACGGACCGCAGCTATTCGGAAGACCTTCTCACCTCCTCCAGAGAAGGCGAAATCGAAGATGCTTCGGCGGTCGACCCGCCGCAAAAGCGGGGCTCTCGGTGACTGCTGAGACTTCACCGGCCAACGGCGAGCGCATCTCGCTGCTGCGCGTCTTGGGGCCTGGGCACGTATGGGCCCTTGGCGTCGGCATCGTGCTGGTCGGCGAATACATGGGCTGGAATTTCGCCGTCGGTAAGGGCGGCGCGATTGCAGCGTTGATCGCCTGCTGGTTTGCCGGATTGCTTTACACCTGCGTGGCGATGATCGACTCCGAGGTGACGTCGACGGTCGCGGCTGCCGGTGGTCAGTATGCCCAGGCGAAGCACATCGTTGGCCCACTGATGGCTTTCAACGTGGGCCTCTATCTCGTTTTTGCCTACACTATGCTGGAAGCCGCCAACGCCATTACGCTGGGCCATCTGGTGCAGACGGTCGGCGCGATGGCGGGGTTCGAGAACACGAACGATAAACCGTTCATCGTGCTGACGATCATGTTTCTCGCTTGGCTGAACTACCGCGGCGTCTACACAACCCTGACCTTCAGCCTTGTCATCACCGCGTTCGCTTTCATCTCGATTTGCGTGCTGTTCTTTGCGGTGCAGCCGTGGAGCGATGTTTACATTCAGCACGATCAGATGTTGACAGGGCTGCCGTATGGCTGGCTGGGCGTGCTCGCGGCGTTGCATTTCGGCATGTGGTTTTATCTCGGCATCGAAGGCACGACGCAGGCGGCCGAGGAGGTGCGTTCCCCGGCGCGTGCGCTGCCGCTTGGCACCATGACCGGTATCATCACGCTGCTGATCGCCGCGACCATGACCTGGTATATCTGCTCCGGCCTGATGCCGTGGGAGTATCTCGGGCAGTCGGTGACGCCGCTGTTCGACGCCGCCCGACTGACGAACTCAACGCTGCTGATGGTGCTGCTGTTTATCGGTACGATATTTTCAGCGCTCGCTTCGGCGAACTGCTGCATCAACGATGCTTCACGCGCCTGGTTCTCGATGGGCCGTGACCATTACCTGCCGCAGGTTTTCGGTGCCGTGCATCCGAAGTATCGCACGCCGTACCGCGCGATCGTGTTCCTGGTGCCGGTGGCGCTTGTGTTCGCCTACTTTGCGCCACTGGATCGGGTGATCACGTTCTCGATCTTGTCCGGCCTGCTCGAATATACGTTCATGGCCTTCAGCGTTATTCTGTTTCGCAAAAAGTGGCCGCTTGGATCGATCAAGCGGGGCTACGTACATCCGTTCCATCCGCTGCCGGCTGTCATGCTGCTGGTGCTGTGCGCGGCAACCTATTTTGCGGTTTTCCTGGGCTATGGAACTCAGCTCATCGCGATGATGGTTTTCTATATCGTGGCGTCGTTGTGGTTTGCGCTGCACCGCTACAAATATGTGCGCCGGGGTGAGCAGTTCGCGATGCCATGGCCAAAGCCGGTAGGCTACTGATTGGCGGGTGTGCCTTACGCGCGCGTCGTCGTTGTGGCCTTGCCCGATCACTGCGCGTTCAGGTTGCTACCATCATCCAACTTGTCAATGGACACCATGCAGAGCAAATTTACGTCGGAAAAATAGCTTGCCGACAAGGCAACATGGGGAAGCGCAATCCAAGCCCGCAAGGGGGGAGTATGCAGCAGAAGCCTTCTGGCGCTTGCGTCAAAAGGATGTTCGGCCGCGAGGACAGAGTTTATGCCCTGTCTGTGCAGACATCTGCGATCTGGGCTCGAAGAAGTGCGCAGGGAAAGCCCGCTGCGACGACGATAGCTTCATATCGACTGCCGCTTCATTCTCGGGCGTGCCAAGTTTCCAGCGCGCTGTCAGAAGACGCCACAGCACCTGCCTCGCTGCAAAAGCGGAGCATTAGGTGAAAGTCGATGCATCTTCCAGTGGCGAGCGCATCTCGCTGTTGCGCGTCCTTGGCCCGGGGCACGTATGGGCCCTCGGCGTCGGCATCGTGCTTGTCGGCGAATACATGGGCTGGAATTTCGCGGTCGGCAAAGGCGGCGCGATTGCAGCGCTGATTGCCTGCTGGTTCGCCGGTTTGCTTTACACCTGCGTGGCGATGATCGACTCCGAGGTGACGTCCAGCGTTGCTGCTGCGGGTGGTCAGTACGCGCACGCCAAGCACATCGTCGGGCCGCTGATGGCCTTCAACGTCGGGCTCTACCTTGTGTTTGCCTACACTATGGTGGAAGCCGCCAATGCAATCACGCTGGGCCATCTGGTGCAGATTGTTGGCGTGATGGCGGGGTTCGAGGACGCCAGCGATAAACCGTTCATCGTGCTGACGATCGTGTTTCTGGCCTGGCTGAACTACCGCGGCGTCTACACAACCCTGACTTTCAGTCTCGTCATCACAGCGTTCGCTTTTGTATTTATATGTGTGCTGTTCTTTGCGGTGCAGCCGTGGAGTGACGCGTACATCAAGCACGACCAACTGTTGACGGGGTTGCCGTATGGCTGGCTGGGCGTGCTCGCGGCTCTGCATTTCGGCATGTGGTTTTATCTCGGCATCGAAGGCACGACGCAGGCGGCCGAGGAGGTGCGTTCCCCGGCGCGTGCGCTGCCGCTTGGCACCATGACCGGCATCGTAACGCTGCTGATAGCGTCGACGATGACCTGGTATATCTGCTCCGGCTTGATGCCGTGGGAGTATCTCGGGCAATCGGTGACGCCGCTGTTCGACGCCGCGCGGTTGACAAACTCAACTCTGCTGATGGTGTTGCTGTTTATCGGCACGATATTTTCAGCGCTCGCTTCGGCGAACTGCTGCATCAACGATGCTTCACGCGCCTGGTTCTCGATGGGACGCGATCGCTATCTGCCGCAGGTGTTCGGCGCCGTGCATCCGAAGTATCGCACGCCGTACCGGGCAATTGCCTTTTTGGTGCCGGTGGCGCTGGTGTTTGCCTACTTCGCGCCGCTGGATCGGGTGATCACGTTTTCGATCTTGTCCGGCCTGCTCGAATATACCTTCATGGCCTTCAACGTTATGCTGTTCCGGCGCAAGTGGCCACTTGGATCGATCAAGCGTAGCTATGTGCACCCGTTCCATCCATGGCCGGCGGTGATACTTCTGGTCTTGTGTTCTGCGACGTACGTTGCGGTTTTCCTGGGTTACGGAACTCAGCTCATCGCGATGATGGTTTTCTATATCGTGGCTTCGCTGTGGTTCGCCGTGCACCGCTACAAGTATGTTCGGCGAGGCGAGCAGTTTGCGATGCCGTGGCCAAGGCCGGTAGGATACTGACTATCGCGCGCTAGCCTTCGGCGCAGCATCGGCTCGCTGGCATCACGATTGAAAGAAGGATAGCTCGTTGCTTGGCGCGTTTTTGATCGCGAGTATCGCCGGTGCGGTGGCGGCATGGGGCTATCGTGATCATCGCCGAATGGTTGCGCAACGGCGGCGACTTCTGGATCAGTGTGCGGATCTGTTCGAAAACGTTCAGGTCACGCACAGTGGTGACGGATTTCCGACGCTTGCAGGCGAACACGGCGGACGGTCGTTCCAGGTTCGGCTGTTCAATGATGGCATGACAATCCGGCGGCTGCCGCAGCTCTGGCTGCAGGTCACAGAGCTGCGGCCAATGGATATCGGGGCCAGTGGCTTCGCTGTTCTGGTGCGGCCTTCGGGTTACGAGTTTTTCAGCCTCACCGCGGATTTTCATCACTTTATCGATGTGCCGACAGGCTTTCCGCGCGAGTGTATCGTGCGAGGGGAAAGTCCTTTATCGGAGCACATGTTGCAAAGGGTCGGGGCAACGGTTGGCGGCATACTTGCCGATCCGGTCATAAAGGAAGTGGCTGCAACCCGGAAAGGTTTGCGCCTTATCCGTCAGGTCGACGAGGGGCGGCGAGGAGACTACCTCCTCCTTCGACAGGCGGCGTTTGACCGTGGCCCGGTTGCCGTCAGTACTTTGATCGGGGCGATTGCGAGCCTTCGGACGCTTGCTGACGGTGTGGAAGGTTGTGCTGCCGACGACGCCAGTTAAGGAGAGCAACGGTGGCGGCGTTGATGCACGCAATGGGCGAAATGGCTTCAATTATCGATAGAAGATCATCTCAAATCACACGCCGATGACGAATAAACACAAGCGGCCAATCAATCCTTACCTAATTCTTGCATTGGCTATTGTTTTGCCGGGTGCGGGCCATGTTGCATTGGGATTGCCACAACGCGGTTTTGGCTTTGCCTTCTTTTCTCTGCTACTGGCACTGGCGACCTGGCATACGGCCGGGCCGGAGATTTCATTTATAGGTCGCTCGGCCGGCGGGCTGTTCGTGTGGGCGCTATCGATTCCAGACGCTTATCGGATTGCCCGCCTGCGCTATGAAACGTGGATGCGCGACAATCGCGCGGCTTAGGCCTCGCACTATTTGCTCGTCAATTATGCAGATGACGGCCAATTCAGCAAACATCGCTATGCGGTCCTGGAGAAATATCGCCCGATCGCTGGGTGCGGCAAACCTGTATCCAAAGCCCGTCAAACGTTACAGTTTTGCCAAGTAAACAGGCGGCATCCGCACAAAAAATAGGCTTGAGTGGCGTGCGTGCAACGGATGTAAATGCGATCAATTGGATAACTCCATTTATCCTTGTGAACTCCCGTGAATTAGTTCGTTCTTTCAACAGCTCAATGTGGATTCTTGTACGGCGTTCCGCAGATGCATTTCCGAAGCTGGCTTCGTCGGCTTGGGGAGAGGGAACACTGATCGGCTGATGCAACGTCAGGGTGATCGGAGAGTACGGAGCGGAGAGCGTGGTTGTCTTGCGTCACAGCGCTCATGTCCCGCTGTCGGGGAAACATGAAGTCGGGTGAGCACCATCTGAGCGCAGTGTCTCAGTACGCCGATGGGTGCCGGCCGGGAACGCAAGAGGAATTAGATCGGCATGACGAAATTTTCAAAATTGGCGGGCGCTTGCGGGGCGGCTGGACTGGCGCTGGTCGCGCTCTCCGGTAGCGCGGTCGCTGACGGATACGAGGGCTACCAGGTGGCGGCTCCTGCTGCTGCACCGGCACGTGAGTTCACGTACTCCTTCAACCTCGCTGCAACCTCGGACTACATCTTCCGTGGTTTCTCGCAGTCGAGCCGTGATCCCGTTCTGCAGGGCGGCGCCGACATCGGCTACGGCATCTTCTACGCCGGTTACTGGGTCTCCGGCGTTGATTTCGATAACGGCGTTCGTCCCTACACCACGGGCGGCAACGCTAACGCGGAAATGAACCTCTACGGTGGTTTCAAGCCGACCTGGAACGGCGCTGAGTTCGATTTCGGCGTTATCTACTACTTCTATCCGGGTGCATCTGATCGCGGTGCTGAGCTTGACATGGTCGAGTTCAAGGCTGGCGTCAGCGGCAACCTGATCCCGAACCTTGCCACGGGCCTGACGATCTTCTGGTCGCCGGAATACACCGGTGAGACCGGCAGCGTCTGGACATTCCAGGGCAATGCTGGCTACGAGTTCCGCAAGATCGGCATCTTCACGCCGACCATCAACGGTACGCTCGGTTATCAGATCGGCGATGATGCAAACTATCGCGCTGCCTTCGGTAATGGCCGCGACAACTACCTCTACTGGAATGCCGGTCTGGATCTCGCAGTTGAGAACATCAACTTCGACTTCCGTTACTGGGATACCAACGTGAGCAACTCGGGCAATTTCTGCAATGGCCCAGTGTTCCAGTGCGGTTCGGCGTTCGTGTTCTCTGTCAAGGTTACCGTCCCTTGATCAGTCTGAGCTGATGGCTACGGAGTCGAGCGTTCGCGCTCGACTCCGGCGCTTTCTCTGAGTTCTTAATTTTTGTGCTCGCACGGAATTTCCGTGGCGGGCATTTTGTGTTTTCTGATGCGGCGTATACAGAGATCGACACAGCGCTGTCATACAACGGAGCTATTGCTTCCGGCGGAATTCACGATTTGGCGGTGGTAGTCCGTTGGCTTTTCAGCGGTGAACTGCGCGCCAATGCGCCGGGCATACCTCCGCCCTCAGTGGTGTGCCCGCGAGGCCAGGGGCCAGCTTTCGGTTCTCGTCGGAAACCCGCTGCCGGCAAGATGCGCGAGCTGGCCTCGTAAGCCTTCAGCTCAGAAGATGTGAGCCGCTTGCCCCACCGAAAAAAGTCGCCCAACGTCTGCTATCGGCGCGCATATGTGCGTACGAGAAAGCGGGCCAGTCGCACTGTAAAGCCGCCGGCCGCTGTACGCTGATGATGATCGCGCGGAGTTCGGCGCTATTCGCCGTTGTTCAGGATCGTGTAGCCGGATGCCAGCACGGCATCTTCGCGCTGCCGATCAGCTTCAAGCCGCAGGGCAAGGCCGTCCGGCGGGCAAGGACGCCGTAGCGTGCGGTTGGTCGCACGATCGAGTTCGAGACTCGTGCAGGCATTGGGGCTGACTTGATGGATCGTTGGCAGGCTGCCTGTCATCAAGATTTCATCGGCGGGCAACACCATCTCGGCGAAGGCCGATTCGTCTTCAGCAGTGGCGACCGCACTCGGTGAATGTTTGGCGCCTTGCCAGATCAGAGATCCGCCGACGACGCTTACCAGCGCGGCCGCGGTGACTTTCCATAGCGAAGGGCGCCGGGGCTCGGCGGGCAAGGGGTGAAACACCCAAGAGACCGCCGGAACGGGCAATGCCTCGTCCCGCTGATCCTCTGATGTCGTCTCCCGCATCGTGCATCCGCCTGCCTGTGAATCACTTCTGCAAGTCTGCGGAGCAATGTGTTGCCGGGCAACCCCATTGGTGTGGCCCAGGTGCTTCGAACCGGCGAATTTCCACAGAGGGTGGCCGAAAAGCTCACGGAGTGGACGGCACGTCGCTGCGATGCAGCAACGGCATGCGTCGCGTGGTGCACGATCTATCGTAGGCCGATACGCGAACAGATCACTGTCGCGCAGTCATGCGGTAGAACAGTTCACCGGCGCGCGCGCCGGTATTGGTGCGGCGCGGCCATCATCGGGTTCCGCTGCGGATGCGAACAGTTGGTGCGACAGCCGCGATCAAGTTCACGCGATCAGCTTCAGTCGCGCCAGTCCAGAATCTTGGGGCGGGGCAAACCGCGATCGCGTTCCGGTTTCATATCGGTAGGCGTGCTGCCGGTGTTGGCGCGCCGTGGCGATGAACGCACCGGCGGGACGTTGACCTGACGGGCGCGGCACATCTTGTTCTGCGCTTCGTTGTCACCGCACGCACGGCCCTGGCCGTTGCGGGTAAAGCAGATGCGGACGTCGCGCAGGCGATTGCCATAGCCAGAGCAGCCGACAGATATCATTTCAGGACGCAGCCAGTTATTGGCGCGAACGAACTCGGCCTCGACATCTTCCGGTGACATGAACTGCGCTTCAAACGGATTGCGGAAGCGGTCCGGAATTTTCACGACATTGAACAGGCGGCGCGAGAGCGCATAGTAGGCTGCCGGATCTAGCCCCGAGCATGTGCCGTGCGTGCGGTATTCGTGAATGACGAGCCCGCGCGATGGCATGATGTCCAGCATGCCATTGATGACTTCATTCGGCACGAAGGGACGCCGGCGTCCGGGCAAACGACACGCTTCCGGGTAGCCGCGCTCATACTGCGGCCACACGCCGTGCAGCACGAAGCCATGGCGGTGTCCGTCGATACGCGCGCATTGCTCGTCGTCGCGCCCTTCCTGGGCGTTGGAGCAGTGCGTGGGGCTCCACGACATCACCATGGTGTAATAGTCGAACGCGCCAGCCGTGTTGGGAGGCGCCATGCCGCCTGGGCCCTTCGGCTTGGAGGCATTGCTCGGCCATGACGATGAACTGCGCCCGTGCTGTTCCTGTGCGTTGGGGGCATCAATGTTGCGCAACACGAGTACGGCCAGCGCACAGAGCACGATGACGATGATCGACGGTATGGATTTGTTTTTCATCGGCAGCGCTGTGTGTCCGTGCGTTGATGTCGAGTAGCGTTATTGTCGAATATGGCCAGAGAGGCAGGATTTTGTGGCGGTCTGATGCCTCAATGGCGCTACCGATGTTTCCGCTCAGCCAGCCGCAGATGGCGTGCCGGATGAAGCTGTACGCGCCAGCCTGTGCAGAATCCGCGCCCAGCTCCGGGCACCCTTCTTGAAGCTGGTGAGATTGTATTTTTCGTTCGGGCTGTGGATGCGGTCGTCATCGAGGCCGAAGCCGATCATCAGGCTGTCCGACCCCAGCACTTCCTTGAACGACGTGACGATGGGGATGGAAGCGCCCGATCCCATCAGAACGGTAGCGCGCCCCCATTCGTCGGCGAGTGCAGCCGCTGAAGCCTGCATGGCCGGCGTATCGGTTGCGAAGGAGATGGCGGTTCCGGTCTGCCGCGATGAGAATTGGGCGCTGCAATCGGCGGGCAGGCGGGCGCGCACAAATTCCTCGATCGCGTTCAGCAGCCGCTCGGGATCCTGCCCCGCCACCAGCCGGCAGGTGATCTTGACCGAAGCCTTGGCGGGAATGACTGTCTTGGTTCCGACGCCCTGATAGCCGCCGGTGATGCCGTTGAATTCCAGCGTCGGGCGTGACCACAACTGCTCCAGCACTGAGCGATCGTTTTCGCCCGCAGGATGCTTCAGGCCAACGGCGCCGAGAAAATCTTCGCCGCGGAAGCCAAGCGTACCCCACTGTTCGATCTGTGCGGGTGATGGCTCGGAAACGCCATCATAGAAGCCGGGGATGGTGATGCGGCCGTTGTCGTCGTGCATGGCCGCCACGATGCGCGTCAGCACGCGGATCGGGTTGGCGGCCGGGCCACCGTAGATGCCTGAATGCAGGTCGCGCGCGGGGCCGTTGACCGTCACTTCGATGGCGGCGAGGCCACGCAGCATGGTGGTGATGGCGGGCGTGTCCTTGTCCCATTGGCCGGTATCGCAGACCAGCACAACGTCGGTTTTGAGTTCGTCGCCATACTCAGCCAGGAATGCGGGCAGCGATGGCGAGCCGCACTCTTCCTCACCCTCCAACATGACGGACACGCGTACGGGCAGGTTGCCCGCAACGCTCTTCCAGGCGCGCACGGCTTCGAGGAAGGTCATCAGCTGACCCTTGTTGTCCTCAGCGCCGCGGGCAACAATCACCTGCCCATTGACCGGATCGGATGCAATGATCGGCTCGAACGGCGGCGAATTCCACAGATCGATCGGATCGGCCGGTTGAACGTCATAATGACCATAAAACAGCACGTGCGGGACATCGCCGTCCGGCGGCGTGGTGTCGTGCGCCACCACCATCGGATGGCCGGATGTAGGCACCACCCGGGAATCGAAGCCGAGGTCGCGCAGTTCTTCAGCGCACCAGTTTGCGGCTTCCTGACACCTCGCCCGATAGGCGGGATCTGTGGATATGCTTTCAATCCGCAGTAACTGGAACAGCCGCGCCAGCGCCGCATCACTCGTGTCATCCAGGGTTGTCAGGACTTGGTTTAGCTGTTCGCTCATAAGCTCGTCTCCGCCTTCGTGCGCGACACAGTGAAATATCATTGCCGCCGCGTCAAAGGCAGCCGGGAACGGACAGGGCAAACCCACAGTTTCACGCAAGGGCACCCCTTCACCTTTCGGCCGGGCAAAGAGGCTGATATGCCACCATATGATAACGGCGCGGCACCGCACCGGACAGCGCTGCAAGGATAGATACGGATGGCAGACAGGTCGGCCAAGGCCGAGCCAAAGTGGGTCTATGTATTCGCTGCCGGATATGTCGACGGCCGGGCGAACATGGCAGAGCTTCTGGGTGGCAAGGGGGCAGATCTCGCCGAAATGGCAAGCCTCGGGCTGCCGGTGCCGCCGGGCTTCACCATCACCACGAAGGTTTGTGACGCCTATTACGCTGCGGGCCGCAAACTGCCTGAGGGCCTGAAGCCGCAAGCCGAGAAGGCTGTGCAACTTATCGGCCATGAGGTGGGCGCGACGTTCGGCGATGTCGAGCGGCCGCTACTGCTTTCGGTGCGTTCCGGTGCCCGTGCCTCGATGCCGGGCATGATGGACACCATCCTCAACCTCGGCCTCAACGACGAAACGGTTGAAGGCCTCGCCAATCGTTCGGGTGATCGCCGGTTCGCTTACGATAGCTATCGCCGCTTCATCCAGATGTATGCCGATGTCGTGCTGGGCGTCGATCACGGCGTGTTCGAGGATCTGCTTGAGGACTTCAAGAACCTCAATGCGCTTTCATCCGATACCGACCTTACAGCCGACAATTGGGCCGAGATCATCGAGTCCTACAAGCAGGCGGTGGTGGATACGCTGGGCCGCCCGTTTCCGCAGGACACCAGCGAGCAGCTTTATGGCGCCATCGCCGCCGTGTTCGGTTCATGGCAGAACGCTCGTGCGCAAACCTATCGCCGTCTGCACGACATCCCCGACAGCTGGGGCACGGCCGTAACCGTGCAGGCGATGGTGTTCGGTAACCTCGGCGAGCGCAGTGCCACCGGCGTGGCGTTCACGCGTAACCCTTCTACCGGCGCGAATGAGATCTATGGTGAGTTTCTCGTCAACGCGCAGGGGGAGGATGTCGTTGCCGGTATCCGCACGCCGCAGTCGTTGACGGAGCGGGCGCGCATCGAAGCCGGTGAGGAAGCGCCTTCGCTCGAAACGCTGATGCCGGCGCTGTACGCAAATCTGGTGCAGGTATTCCGGCGGCTGGAAACGCACTATCGCGACATGCAGGATGTCGAGTTCACGATCGAGAACGACAAGCTGTGGCTGCTGCAAACGCGTTCCGGCAAGCGCACGGCGGAAGCAGCGCTGCGCATCGCTGTCGATTTCGCCGACGAGGGCATCGTTTCCAAATCGGAAGCGGTGATGCGCGTCAATCCATCGGCGCTCGACCAGTTGCTGCACCCAACGCTTGATCCGGAAGCTGCGAAGGACCTGCTGGCAACGGGCCTGCCCGCCTCGCCCGGTGCTGCATCCGGTGAAATTGTTTTTACCGCTGACGACGCTGAATCAGAACGTGCGCAGGGCCGCGAAGTTATTCTGGTGCGTCTTGAGACGAGCCCGGAAGATATTCACGGTATGCACGCGGCGGTTGGCATCCTCACGGCACGTGGCGGCATGACCAGTCACGCGGCGGTGGTGGCGCGCGGCATGGGGCGGCCTTGTGTTTCGGGCGCTGGCGCGCTGCGCATGAATACGAAAGCGGGTACGCTGAAAGTAGGCAAGCGCACGCTGCACAAGGGCGACATCATCACCATCGACGGTGGCACCGGACAGGTGCTGTTCGGCCGGGCGAAGATGCGTGAGCCGGAGCTTTCGGGCGCTTTCGCAACCCTCATGACATGGGCCGATGCCGAGCGCCGCATGGCCGTGCGTGCCAACGCCGATACCCCGCGCGATGCCCGCCAGGCACGTGAGTTCGGTGCCGAAGGTATCGGCCTTGCGCGTACTGAGCACATGTTCTTCGACACCGAGCGTATCCTTGCCATGCGCCAGATGATCCTGGCCGATGAGGCAGAGGGGCGACGCGAGGCGCTGGAAAAAATTCTGCCGATGCAGCGCGGAGATTTTGAAGCGCTGTTCGAAATCATGGTGGGGTTGCCGGTTACGGTGCGCCTGCTGGATCCGCCGCTGCACGAATTTCTGCCGAACAATCCCGATGAGTGGCCCGCGATTGCCTCTGATCTTGGTGTTGCGGTCGAGAGGCTGCGCCAGCGCATGACGCAGCTTGCCGAATTCAATCCGATGTTAGGCTTCCGCGGCTGCCGTCTGGCAATCCTTTATCCGGAAGTGCCGGAGATGCAGGCCCGCGCAGCGTTTGAGGCCGCCATTGCGGTCGAGAAGCGTCTGGGCAAAAGCGTTGCGCTGGAAATCATGGTGCCGCTGGTCGCCTTCCGCGCCGAGTTCACGGCGGTGCGCGACATGATTGTGCGCACGGCCGCCGCTGTTGAGAAGGAAACCGGCGGCAAGCTGGATTACACCATCGGCACCATGGTGGAACTGCCGCGTGCAGCCTTGCGTGCGGGTGAAATCGCTGAGGGCGAAGAGGGCGCCGAATTCTTTTCATTCGGCACCAACGACCTGACGCAGACGGCGCTGGGTCTCAGCCGCGATGACGCTGCGCCGATCCTGGAAGCCTACACGCAGAAGCACATTTTTGCGGTCGATCCGTTCGTGTCGATCGACATCGGCGGCGTCGGTGAGCTTGTGCGTTATGGCGTTGAGCAGGGCCGCGAGGCAAAGCCGGGAATAAAGGTTGGCATTTGCGGCGAGCATGGCGGCGATCCGAAGTCGATCGACTTCTTCGAAAAGACCGGGCTCGATTATGTTTCGTGCTCGCCTTACCGCGTACCTATCGCGCGGCTGGCGGCAGCGCAGGCTTCGATACGTGCGCGTGGCGGCTGGGAAGATGACGCCGAGAGTTGACGCGAAGCGGCGGCGGCGTTGGATTTGACTCCGCCTGCAAGTTCACCAGCTGCCGCGCTCGCTTTCATCAAGCCGAGGCTGGCGCGGACGCTGACCTTCGAGACGGGGAAGCAGCAACAGCACCAGGGCAATAGGCGGTAGCAGGAACGACCATGCGATCCACGAGGAATAATCGCGGTTCTTGATGCCTGCGAGCACGCCGCCAAGAATGGCCGCAGCAACGGCAACTCCGGCCCAAATAACAATTCCGCCAAGAAAATCCATTGCGTCCTCCCGCAGGGGATACACACCCTGACGCTGCTGATTTGCTCAGCAACTGTGGCGAAATAAAGCGCAAACGCCGTTGATCGCCAATGTGCGTTAAAAGTCGAGGCCGATATCCAGCACCGGAGCCGAATGGGTCAGCGCTCCGACCGATATGAGATCGACGCCAGATTCGGCGATCGCGCGCACGGTTTCCAGCGTCACGCCACCCGATGCTTCGGTGATCACGCGGCCTGCAACCTGTTTGACAGCTTCCTTCAGCATCGCTGGCGGCATGTTGTCGAGCAGCACGGCATCGGGGTTGAGTTCCAGCGCGTCGATCAATTCGGCGATCGACGTCACTTCGATTTCAACCTTCACCATGTGGCCGGCGTGCTGGCGTGCGCGTTCCAGCGCCGGGCCTATGCCGCCCGCAGCTTCGATGTGATTGTCCTTGATGAGCACCGCATCGAACAGCCCGAAGCGATGATTGACACCGCCGCCGCAGCGAACCGCAAATTTCTCCAGCGCGCGCAGCCCCGGCGTTGTCTTGCGCGTGTCGATGATGCGCGCTTTGGTGCCCTGCACCGCATCGACATAGCGTGCGGTGAGTGTCGCGATACCGCTCATGTGTCCGAGAAAGTTCAGCGCGGTGCGCTCGGCCGTGAGCAGCGCGCGCGCGTCGCCGCTGACCCGTGCAATCACGCCGCCAGCTTCCACCGTGCCGCCATCGTCAACCACGGTTTCAAACTCGGCCAGCGGATCGAGCGTTTTGAATGCGGACTTTGCCAGTTGGACGCCGGCAACCGTTCCGGCCTTGCGCGCGGCGATAACAGCCTTTGCGTGCGTGCCGGCCGGAATGGTGGCTTCGGTGGTGATGTCGCCGCCTAGGCCTAGATCCTCAGCCAGCGACATGGCCACGGCCTTGTCGACAATGCCTTCGGGCAGGCGCAATTCTCTGCGGCCTGCATTGGCCGATAAAATCGATGCGTCGTTGTTCATCGTGCAGCCCCCGCCTGCCACTGCCATGCACTGAGCGCTGCATCCGTAACCGCCGTCGGGCGATTGCCAATAGCGTCAACGTCCGCCAGCTTCAGAAACGCGCGGTGGGCAAACTGCGGATTGGTATCGGTGAAGTCGCTGCGCAGTTGAGCGCCACGGCTTTCTTCGCGCAGCAGCGCGCCAACGGCAATGAAACGCGCGGCGAGAGCCATGTTCGCTAGCACCCGATCGCTGCCTGCTGCGCGCTCGATGTCACGCAGGGTCGTGATGGCTTTTTTTAAACCTGCCGCGCTCCGCACCACGCCGACGTCTTCGCTCATCGTTTTGCGCAGGCGCGCGACAGCGGCAGAACGGGAGAGGGAATGATCCGGCACGATGTCGCCAACGCGCTGCAGATCGGTGCGGGTGTGTCGGGTGCCGCGGCCGAGGGTGGCTATATCAGCGGCGGCGCGCGCACCGAACACCATGGCTTCCAGCAGCGAATTTGAAGCCAGACGATTGGCGCCGTGCAGGCCGGTTGATGCAACCTCGCCCACCGCCCACAGGCCAGGTACGCTGGAGCGCCCACGCGCGTCGGTGGCGATGCCGCCCATGTGATAATGGGCAGCTGGTGCAACCGGAATGGGCTCGGTCACAGGGTCGATGCCAGCGTTACGGCAGAGCGCATAGACGGTAGGAAACGCTGCGGGAAAGTGCGCGCCAACGGCTGTGCGGCAATCAAGAAAGACGCCGCGGCCTTCGGCAATTTCCTTGAAAACGGCGCGCGCCACCACATCGCGCGGACCAAGCTCCGCACGCGGATCAAGCGGCAGCATGAAGCGCTCGCCAAGCGAATTAATAAGCGTGGCGCCCTCGCCGCGCAGGGCTTCCGTTGCCAGCGGAGCAGGATCAAGTCCGGCGTCGATCGCCGTAGGATGGAACTGCACAAACTCGGCGTCGGCGATCACAGCCCCGGCGCGCGCTGCCATGGCGATGGATTCGCCGCGCGCGTAAGCCGGATTGGTGGTGACTGCATAGAGTGCACCAACTCCGCCCGTCGCCAGAACGACGGCGCAGGCAGGAACATATTCATAGACTTCCTGACCGTGCTCGCCTGCCCGTACAAGGCGAACGCCTTCGACGCGGTCGTCGGCCATCAGAAGTTCGTCGGCTTCATAGCCTTCAAGCACGCGGATTGAAGGCGTGGCACGGACGCGGGCGACAAGCGTTTCGAGAATGGAAGCGCCAGTGCGATCACCGGACACATGGGCGACGCGGCGGTGCGAATGGGCGGCTTCGCGGCTGAGTGCGAACGTGCCATCAGGCTCGCGGTCAAACGGAACACCGTAACCGATCAGATCGGCAATGCGGTCAGGGCCTTCTTCGGCAACGAAGCGCGCGACATCCTCATCGACGGTGCCCGCGCCGGCTGCAATCGTGTCGGCGGCGTGAAACTCAGGCCGATCGGTGCTGCCCATGGCGGATGCGACGCCGCCCTGTGCCCATCCCGTCGATGCACCCTGGCCGAGCGGCGCTGCGGCCACGACCGTCACCGGCATCGGCGACAGCTTCAGCGCAGTGAACAGCCCGGCAAGCCCGGCACCGATAATTACCACATCGCCATCGGCGGCGAGGGGTTCGTCATGCGCTGGCTGAAAAACGTGGCTGGCTGGGCGCGAAGAATGGTCGTCGGTCATCGGCAGAATCCCCTCTAGGGGTGAAGCCGTTATGCCGGCGGCGGAGTAAGTGCCGCCGGCACACGCAGTGTCAGTTGGTGAGGTTGATCATGCGTTCAACCGCGCGACGGGCCTTAGCCGCCACGACCGGATCAACGGTCACCTCGTATTTCATGTCGCGCAGTGCCTCGTAGATGTTCTCAAGGCTGATGCGCTTCATGTGCGGACACAGATTGCACGGCCGGATGAACTCGACATCCGGTGCTTCGACGGCGACGTTTGACGCCATCGAGCATTCGGTGATGAGCGCAACCTTGCGCGGCCGCTTGTCGATCACATAGCTGATCATCGCAGCGGTGGAACCGGTGAAGTCGGCGGCGGCAATCACATCCGGCGGGCATTCCGGATGCGCGATCACCTTCATGCCGGGATCAGCGGCGCGCATGGCCTCGATGTCCTCGGCGGTGAACAGCTCGTGCACCTCGCAGTGTCCCTTCCAGGCGATGATCTCAACGCTGGTCTGCGTCTGCACATAGCGTGCAAGATATTCGTCCGGGATCAGCAGCACGCGCGGTGCGTTGAGGCTCTCGACCACCTTGACCGCGTTCGACGACGTGCAGGTAATATCACACTCAGCCTTTACGGCCGCCGATGTGTTGACATAGGTGACGATCGGCACGCCCGGATAGGCGTCACGCAGCATGCGCACGTCCTCGGCCGTGATCGAGGCCGCGAGCGAGCACCCGGCCAGCGGGTCGGGAATGAGCACCGTCTTTTCCGGGCTGAGCAGCTTTGACGTTTCCGCCATGAAGTGCACACCGGCCTGCACGATCACGTCGGCTTCAACGCGCGCCGCTTCGCGGGCAAGCTGCAGGCTGTCGCCGCGGAAATCGCCAACGCAGTTGAAGATCTCCGGCGTCATGTAGTTGTGCGCCAGCACGACAGCGTTGAGCTCTTTTTTGAGCTCGTTGATGCCTTTGATCAGCGGCGCGTAGACCGGCCACTCCATCGGCGTCACGACATGCTGCACGCGCGCATAAAGGGGAGCCATCTCGGCGGCCAGTTCCGGAGTAAACTCCGGCAGCTCATGCCGACCCGCATACGCAAGCGGGCGGCGATTTGGGGCAGGGCAGACGAGGGTGTCCATCTTCGTATTCCTCCGCGGGCTCAGCTATGCTCAACTTGAGCATTAATGGGCCATCAGAATATCCGGCACTTCGCCGGTTATTAGTTAGATAATGCTCTGTTTGAGCATTCCAAGTGTCGCAAGAAGATTACTTCATCCACGCCCCTGGCACCAGTTAAGATTGGACCGATAGGTACGATTTCACTGCCAAAAAAAGCAGTGAAATCCGTGATATACCTGTGGTGCATAACTGCCGGTACGTGGATGCGCGGCTTACACCTTGCCGGGCTTAACGCGTACACCTGGAGCGGGCCTTTCCAACAGGACTTCGCGGCGGAAGCGATAAAGCTTTGCCGGTCGCCCGCCGGTGCGCATCTTTACCTCGCCGGTGGGCTCCACAAGCCCGGCGCCTTCGACCAGCCGCCGGAAGTTCTGCTTATGCAGGTGCGGCCCCAGAATTGCCTCGACGGTCCGCTGCAACTCGAACAGCGTGAAATCATCGGGCATCAGCTCGAAAATCACCGGACGATATTTGATCTTGGCGCGCACCCGGCCGATGGCGGTGGCAAGGATGCGGCGATGATCGTAGTGCATCGGCTGACCCAGTCGCGGACGATCCTGCCATTGCTCGGCGGCTTTGCGTCCATCGCGGGCGGCCTCGTCGACCAGCCCGGCTTCATAGAGAAGCTCATACCGGTCGAGCACCTTCTCTTCGTCCCAACCGGCGCCTTCAAGGCCGAAACAGATCCGCACACGTTCCTGGCGTGTGATCGGTTGGCCGGTCGTTGCGGGCTGAGAAGCAATCCAGTCACGCAGGCGCGGTTCAATCGTGCTGCCCAGTATTTCCGGGCGTCCACGGCGCCAGTCTTCCCATGGAAAATACTGATACCAGCTTCGCCAGCTGCCGTGGGTCAGGTCTGATCCGGGGTGGGCGTCGGTGAGCGCGAGATAGCCGATCGAAACAACGTGCGGTCCAACATCGCCCGCTTGTGCGTGTCGTCCGCGGTCGCCGAACGTGTAGAGCTGCTCGACGTAGCCGAGTTCGACACCGGTCTGATGCTTGACCCAAGTGCGCAGGCCACCTTCGAAAGTGCGGTGATGCAACGGCGAAAATGGTCCGAATGGCAATCCATCGGTGGCGCCGGCCTTGTCGGTTTCGCCACGGATGACCAATACCTGGGGCTCGTTATCGGCAACCGCCACGATGGCTGCGTTCAATCCTATTTCAACACCGGCGGTGGCGTTTTTTTCGCCTACGGCCTGCGGGTCGGCTGGGCTGTCCATGCGCGTCGCTCTTTCCCTGACCTCGCCGTATGACATCGGTTGTTCCTCCAGATAGGAGAGCCCGCGCAACGGCAGGGCTTTGACTGCAACGGCAACAATGGCGGAATCTCGGCATTGGGCCGGGAATTCCGCATCGTTGCGTCAGTCACAACGCTCAATGCTCACAAATGTTCAATCAGATTGCCAAAACGAACCAAAAAAGTTTCTTCGGCGGCATTTGCCGCAACTGGCTCAAGCTGACTGAGGGTGGTGGCGAGGTTCGGGTCGAGGCCTTCGGGCGTGCCAAAGTAGAGCAGCGCCTCATTCTCGCTGAAGCCGGCAAGGCGTGTGGCTTCGTAGTAAGCAGCAACGCGGTCCGCGTGCTTGATGTGAAACTGAACAGTGCTCGGCAATTCGGCATCGAGGCCGAAGCGCGCATGAATTGCATCGAGTAGCCGCAACTCGAAAGCTTTGTAGTCGAGCCCGATGGCTGTCTTGAAAGGGCTGATCAGGTCGCCGACAACATACTCCGCCGCATCGTGCAGCAGCGCGGCCAGACGCCAGCGCGAACTCCAGACCATGCCGTCGGGAGTTGGCAGCGCGCAGGCAATGTCCTCAACGATCAACGCATGCTGGGCGACGGAAAACGCGTGCGCGCCCACCGTTTGCCCGTTCCACCGCGCAACGCGCGCAAGCCCATGCGCGATGTCTTCTATCTCGATATCGGCAGGCGAGGGATTGAGCAGGTCGAGGCGACGGCCTGAAAGCATGCGTTGCCACGCGCGGGATGGGGGAGCTTCCGCCGTCTGTTGGGGCTTGGCGTCTGCGGCTGCCGCATGCTTCTCGGACGAATGTTTCTGCGGCTGGGTCATACGCGCCATGCATCCTTCTGCAGGCGAGCGCATTCCCTATGGCGGAAGCAACCGATCAGGTGATCGTTGACCATTCCGGACGACTGCATGAATGCGTAAACCGTTGTTGGCCCCACGAAACGGAAGCCTTCTTTCTTCAGGGCTTTCGAGATGCGTGTCGATAGCTCCGTCGAAGCCGGAACATCGGTCAGCGCCTGCGCCCGGTTCTGCACTGTTCCTTGCTGCAAGTGACTAGCTAGAAATTTCTTCAGCGTCGTGCGTTCGCGCAGTTTCAGGAACGCCTCGGCGTTCTCGATCGTGGCTTCAATCTTGGCACGGTTGCGTACGATGCCTGCATCGTTCATCAGTCGTTCGATATCTTTTGTCGTGTAACGTGCAATGCTCTCAGCATCGAAGCCATCAAACGCACGTCTGAAATTTTCACGCTTGCGCAGAATGGTGATCCACGACAGCCCGGCCTGGAAGCCCTCCAGCACCAGCTTTTCGAAAATGGCGCGATCGGTCTTCAGCGGCACGCCCCATTCCGTGTCGTGATAGTGCCGATAGTCGGCATCATTGCCCACCCAGCCGCAGCGCACGAGGTTGTCGGATTTGGTCATCGCGGTGTGCCTGAGGGATCCTGCAGCGTAAATGTCACCCACGCGGGCAGCGCGATGTGCACGGTGGTGCCATTGACGCTCAACGCCTCGCCCTTGTCCTGAAACTCTGCGGCACGGTCGAGGCGTATTTCCGCCAGCGCGCGTTGCCCCGCTTTCGAGCCAAGCTTGCCGATTTCAACGCCGGCGGCGGTAACCGCTGCGCCGCTGTCCGGCAGTGGGCCGTCAGCCGTTATCGGCACAATGCGACGGCGGGCTGTGCCGCGATTATGCATGCGCGATACAACTTCCTGCCCGACGTAGCAGCCCTTGTTGAACGAGACGCCGTGCACCTGGTCGAACAGCGCTTCGTGCGGAAACGCCTCGCCATAGCCAAAGTCGCGTCCGCCTTCGGGCACGCCGAGCGCGATACGATGGGCGTGATAGTCGTCCTGGGTTGCGCTTTCAGCTTCACCACCGCCAAGAGCCCAGTCGGTGCGCAGCGTGGTGAGTTCGCGGTAGCCCAGTTCCGACAGCCTTGGATCGGCGAACCATATCGGTGCAGGACCTTCGCCCGTTGCCGTCTTCGGCGAATAGGTGCCGCCCCAGATCGCTGCAACCGTATAGTCGGCCGAGGCATCGGTGACTTCGACATCGGCGCGGAGTTTGTACATCTTGAGCCGCTGCGCCAGCTCGGCCGTCTTGGTCCGCGCCGTCTCCAGGCAGAACCCTTCCGCCGTGGGGGCGATGAGAAAATCGAACAGGATTTTGCCCTGCGGACTGAGCAGACCGGCATACAGCGCCTGCTGTGTGTCGATCAGCGCCATATCGTTAGTGATGACGCCCTGTAGAAATTTACGGGCATCCGGTCCATTTACAGTGACGACGCCCCGGTCGGGCAGCAGCGCGATTTTCGTTTCAGCCATGTTCCCCGCTCCGGTTGCAACCGGCTTCCGTTTTACGTATGCGGGGCGCGGGCCAGAGGCAAGCCGCAGGTAAAGCTATTATGCGCACCACATTCGATCTTGTGTTGAAGGGCGGCACTGTCGTCAACCATGAGGGTATCGGCCAGCGGGATATCGGCATCACCGAAGGCCGCATCGCCGCCATCGGGCAGATCGATGAAGCCAAGGCCGACGAGGTGATCGACGCGCGCGGGCTGCACATCCTGCCCGGCGTTATCGACACGCAGGTGCATTTCCGCGAGCCCGGTCTTGAGCACAAGGAAGATCTGGAGACAGGATCGCGCAGTGCTGTCCTCGGCGGCGTCACCGCCGTTTTCGAGATGCCGAACACCAAGCCGCTGACCACCACCGCCGAAACGCTGGCGCACAAGGTGTCATTGGCGCGCGATCGCATGTTCTGCGACTTCGCGTTCTATGTCGGCGGCACGCGCGAAAACATCGACGATATTCCCAAGCTGGAGAGGCTGGAAGGTTCGGCGGGCATCAAGGTATTCATGGGCTCGTCCACCGGCGATCTGCTGGTCGATGACGAAGCTTCGCTCGATCACATCATTTCGCGCATCAGCCGCCGCGCCGCGTTCCACTCGGAAGATGAGGCGCGGTTGCTGGCCCGTATGGACGTGCGCCGCCCTGGCGATCCGTCATCGCATCCTGAATGGCGCGATGAGGAAGCCGCCGTCATCTCGACGCGCCGCCTTGTACGCCTGGCCGAAAAGCACAAACGCCGCGTGCACGTGCTGCACGTTTCGACGGCGGCGGAAATGAAGTTTCTGGGCGAGCACAAGGATTGGGCGAGCGTCGAGGTGACGCCGCACCATCTGACGCTCGTAGCGCCCGACTGTTACGAGCGTCTTGGCACCTATGCGCAGATGAACCCGCCGGTGCGCGATGCGCGCCACCGTGATGCTATCTGGACTGGCCTTGAGGCTGGCATCGTCGATGTGCTCGGCTCCGATCATGCGCCGCATACGCGCGAGGAAAAGGATCACGCCTATCCCGCTTCGCATTCCGGCATGACTGGCGTGCAGACGCTGGTGCCGATCATGCTGGATCATGTAAACGCCGGGCGGCTGTCGCTCGAACGTTTTGTCGATCTCACCAGTCATGGGCCGCAGCGCCTGTTCGGCATTCGTGGCAAGGGGCGCATCGCGGTTGGCTACGATGCGGATCTGACGGTCGTTGACATGAAGCGCGAAGAGACGATCACCAACGCGCACGTTGCCAGCCGCGCAGGCTGGACGCCCTATGACGGCACGCGCGTGCGCGGATGGCCTATCGGCACCTTCGTGCGCGGTAATCGCGTGGTGTGGGAAGGCGCGATTGAAGAGCCCGCGCACGGCCAGCCGGTGCACTTCTTCGAAGGCGCGTGACTCGGGCAGCGGGTGAAGCGTGCGCAGGCGCGCCTTCATCCATCGCAATGCGACAGAAATTAAAAGGCGCCGCCAGCAGTTTTGCTCGCAGCACCTTTTTTGTCAGATCGATATTCTGGCCGATATCAGGTCGGCTGATCGTCGTTACATGCGGCCGTAGCGGTCATAGCGCCAATTGCGCTCGTAACGATCATCATATCCACGCGAGGAATAACGCGTGTCGTCGTCGTTCCAGTCGTCGGCATCGGCGCGGGTATCATCGTCCCGGGCGTCGTCGTCGCCAGCCACCGCATCCCGTTCAGCAGCGTCGGCCGCGAACACGTCGGCGTCGCTTTCGGGTTCGCGCTCCGGCGCAACGGCCGCATCTTCCTGCAAGGCTTCCTCGCCGCGCGTTGTTTCGCGCTGAGGCGCTGCGCTCTGCGACGGCTTTGCGTTGTCGGTTGGCTTCGCCGATGCGATGAACGTCTCCTTCGGCAGACGCTTCACAACCGTCACCTTGGAGCCGATCTCAGTGATCGAAGCCAGATGCATCACGTGCTCGTTCATCATGCGGAAGCAGCCCGATGATGCCGCGCGGCCGATGCTCTTGGGATCGTTGGTGCCGTGGATGCGATACAGCGTATCGCCGAGATAAAGAGCCTTCGCGCCAAGCGGATTGCGAAGCCCGCCGGTCATTTTATCGGGCAGGCGCGGATCGCGCTTGATCATTTCCTTCGGCGGATGCCAGTCCGGCCAAGCCTGCATGCGGCTGACCGTTTCTGTGCCGAGCCAGGTGAAGCCATCGCGTCCGACCGAGATCGGATACTGATAGGCCTCGTTCGACGACAGCACATAATAGAGCATGCGCTTGTCGCTATCGATGACGATGGAGTTCGGCTCGTATTCGCTGGTGAATGCCACCTTTGCGGGCGGGCGCGGCGTGATGTTCGGCCGGGCGCCACCACTGCGCACGATGGGCGAGCGGCGATAGTCGTCGCCATAGCCCCACTCATAGCCATAATCGCCATAGGCGCCGCGCGCGTTGCGGTTCTGCTGCTGCTTGCGCTGGCGTGGCTTCTGTTCCCAGAACGGCGTCTGGCCATGAGGCTGCCAGCCATAGAGCTGCGCCGAAGCGGGAGCGAAGTCACCAAACGCTACTACCGCTATGGTTGCAAGGGCTACGCGCCACAACATTTCTGCAAATCCCTCAAGTGCTTGGACCCTACATTTGGGGCCATGACGGCAGGTGACAAGTGACGATGGCAAAATTGTAGTTGTGCTCGCTACCTATCGTCTCACAACAACGGTGCACGATGCGATTTCCGTCGCTTGCAAGCGCTGCCCGTCTCTTCAGTGCGTTTTTTTGAACGAATGCCAAGTGCCATCCGCGCCGATGGTTAGCCGCCACCACGACCATTTTTTGTCCGAGCGCATTGATCGCGCTTTTTCAGCGCCGACAAGTCGCTCCAGATCTGCGGCCTGGGTTGCGGTGAGATTGGCGAGGTCGGCCTCGGCCAGATAGGGCCAGACATAGATGATATTGTTCTCGATGTCCTTCCCCAGCGGCAATTCGGCCGGCGGCAGTTCCAGGATGCTGGCCAGAACGCGCAGAATTTCGCGGCCGCTGCCATCGGCGGATGCTTTGCGCCAATGGTCGATCGGATGCTCATCTGCTCCGGCAGACGTCTCCGGCATCATCTCGTTCCACTCCAGCGGCTCGCGCAGATCTTCCAGATTGCCGGCCTGGGCTGCAGCCAGCAGAGCAGAGCGCATTTCATCGACCGGATGAGGCAACGGGCGTTCGCTGCTGCCGAAGCTTTGCGCAGGAACCCGCGAATCGGTTGAGATAACAGGCAAAGGCTTGGCTGGTTGGCGTTCCTGTGCAGCGGACGCATGGACAACACCCATCGCCGTCAGTACCAATACGGTTACGCTTACCCACCGTCCTTGGCGCCGTCGTCCCTGGATGGTCGCCATATTGGTCGTCCCGATGGTCGGCATGATCAGCGGTCCCTTGCGCAGCGCATCCGATAGGTCGGACTGTTTGGGCGCGCGATGCGGGCCGGTAAAGGAAGGTGCATGGATTTTCTGCCCAACCCGCTCATTATTCCGGTCGGTATTGTCATCGGTATTCTTGTTGCTGCCCCCGTTGGTCCCGTCAATGTACTCTGCATCCAGCGCGCCATTGAGCGCGGATTTTGGGGTGGTTTGGCGGCAGGCATCGGCGCGATGCTGGGCGATGGCCTGATTGCGTTGTTCGCGGCGCTGGGCGTCGGGGCCATTTCAGGCGCCGTTCAATATCACCGCATGGCAATCCAGCTGCTCGGCGGCCTGGTGCTCGTGCTGTTCGGCTTGAAGCTCTATTTCGCGAAGCCGCGCTTTTCACCCATTACGTCAGGATCCGAGCAGCCCGAGACGCTGCGCGATTTCGTCTGGGACATCCCGCAGACGTTCCTGCTGACGATCACCAATCCGGGTGCGGTGCTGGGGCTGTTTGCAATATTCGGCGGTGTGTCGACGTTCGTTGAGGTCGACAGCTACGTCGACGCTCTCACCATCGTTGCAGCGGTTATGGCGGGCAGTCTCGCCTGGTGGCTGGGCCTGTCGCATCTCATCGCGCGCTTCCGCCATCGCTTCAGCGTGTCGCGACTGCAGCTTATCAATAAGATCGCCGGGCTGCTGCTGATCGGCTTTGGCGTGCTTCTCTTCGGCGAAGTGATCGCGAAGCGGCTGGGGCTGCTGTAACGCAAAGCCGCCCCGCTCTCGCTGCGATCGCCGAAAATTTCAGTGCTTACTTGCTGCTTACTGGCGTGTGGCGTGCAGCGTGAATTCGCCGATGCGGATACGGCGCTCAAGCCCGTTGGCCAGCTTGACGACCGCATCCTCGCCGAATTGCGCGACGAGATCCGTCAAGGCGGTAAACAGCGCCGCATAGGCCATCTGCTCATTTGGCACACCGCTTTCGGTGCCTTCGTCCCATGCTTCAAGAATGAGCGATAGCGCGCGATGGGTCGAGTCGTCCGAGTCGAGCTTGTCGAAGAGCTCCATCGTTCCCCCTTGAGACTTTAAACACCCGCAGGCCACACCCCCGTGAGGGCCGCAGGTCTAACTGACTTACCGTCGGCAACCGCAGACAGCGGAAACCGATGCAGGTGCAATATCATGCACAGCGGCGACGGAAAGTGTGGGCCGCGTTCACAGTAAATTGGCATCGGTGAGAAACGTGCGCGCATCGTGGCACAAAGGCATCAACGCACTGCACCGCTTAGGGAACTGAGCGCACCAGCGTATCGGCAATCGTTGCGCCTTCGGTGATAAAACGGTTGATCGCACTCTGAGCCGAAGGGCTGCAGGTGTTATAGGTGCGGCTGTAGCTTTGATAACCTTTATTGAAGCTGCGCGTCAGGCGTGCTTTGCGCAGCGCCGATGTGCCCTCTGATTGCAACAGCTCCGACATCCGGTCGCGCCACTGCTGGCCTTCCTCGGCGCCGCACAGTTCACGCAGATAGTGAATGGCGCCGAGAATCTCCGACAAACGGAACAGGCGCTCATCATAGGGTTTGCTGTCGGGCGCGGCGGCTGCAGGAAGTGCCAGCGCTGCTATCAGCACAAGGCCAACGCCCAATCGGCGCAGCGCATGCCTGCGCGCTCCCGCGTTTGTCCGTGCGTATGTCATCGTGCGCTCTATCACGGATGTAATCCTAGCACCGATTCTGGATGTTTGGTGGCGGGCCGTAACCTACTCACGCTCACTGGCCTTGGCGACTGCCTGCGCCACATCAGCGGCCAGCAACTGCCACGCCTTTTCGATCACGCAGCGCGTGCCGTTCGTCAAGCGCAGATCCCGCAGCTTATCCAAGGCAACAAATTCCGCCTGACGGACATCGCTGGCTGGCCGGGGCTGGCCATCAACCGCCGAGCCGAAATAGCAGGCGATCACATAGTGCAGCACCACGTTGCCGTTGTCGTCGCGATCGATGACGTCATAAACACCCGCCAGCCCCTCCATGTGGCCGTAAAGCCCGGTTTCCTCATAGGCCTCGCGGCGGGCCGCTTCCTCCGCGGTTTCGCCAGCTTCGATGGTTCCGCCGGGCAGGCTCCAGTGGCCCGCATCCGGATCGCTGCCGCGTTCGACCAGCAGCACCGATTCGCCCCGGAACAGCACGGCGCTGGCAGCAGCGCGCGGCCAGGGGCCGGTGCGGTTCGCCGTATCGTGCAGGATCGGGCAGGCTTCATCATGGGCATCGCGGGGCATGGCGCTTCTCCTCAGGCTGGCCAGCGACTACCTTAGCGCCATGTGTTCTCGATATTCTCTTACATCGCCGCCTGAAGCCGTCCGCGCCATGTTCGGCTATCACAACGATGCGATCTTCCCGCCGCGCTACAATATTGCGCCATCGCAGCCGGTTGCGATTGTTCGCTATAATTTCAAAGGCGAACGGGAGCTGGCGCTGGTGCAATGGGGGCTGCTGCCGTCGTGGGTAAAAGACCCGCGCGAGTTCAAGCCGCTCATTAATGCGCGGGCCGAAAGCGCGGCGGCTAAACCTTCGTTTCGCGCTGGCCTCCGGCATAAGCGCTGTCTGGTGCCGGCTGATGGCTATTACGAGTGGACCGGCGCCGTCGGCGATAAACAACCCCACCTGATCCGGCCGCACCGGGCTACAGGTCCGATTGCTCTGGCCGCAATCTACGAGGAATGGCTGGGCGCTGACGGCAGCGAGATAGAAACCATGGCCATCCTTACCGTGCCCGCCAAAGGCTCGGTGGCCGCGCTGCATAACCGGATGCCGGTGATCATTCCGCCTGAGCATTTTGAGCTCTGGCTCGACTGCCGATCTGGTACGACCACGGAAATTCAGCCGCTTCTCAGCCCTGAACCCCGTCGCGATCTCGAAATTATCGACGTCAGCCGCAAATTGAACAATCCGGCGAATGAAGGTCCGCAGGTGCAGGAACCGATTGTTGTGCCGGGGCGGCTTCTTTAACCATAAGCGACAGTAATCATTATATTATTTAACCATGTTTTCGGGCGCATCGCGTTCCGGAGTGTGCCCTCAGTGCCCTCGCCCCCGGGCCGGATCGGCGGTATGCTTACCAAGCGCTTAAGTGTGAGGAGTTCGCGCGAATGGATTACCGGGGGCCAGATCTCGATCTGAGAACAACCCGTTGGAGCACCGCTTCGGTTGAAGGCGCTGCATCCAGCCGCAGGGATACGGGGCAGCACGCAGCCGGGGGGCATCGCCTCTCAACGGCGCGTTCGGGTCCGATCTGGGTTGACGAAACGCTGCTCGCCTGCGCGAACCACGCCTATGACGTCGCCGAGGGCTATCGCGCGGCGGAGGTCAGCATTTCGCACCTGCTGCTGGCTATGACGCGCGTTGAGGATGCCGCCGATATTCTGGAGCAGCGCGGCATTCGCGTTGCCGCCCTGCGCCGCGAAAGCGCGATCACCGTGGCGGGCGATCCGCCAACCCTTGCCGCTGACGATGCCCCGCGCCGGACACCGGAGCTTGAGGATGTACTGCGCCTTGCGGCCGCTCGCGCCTCCCATTTCGGCCGCGCCGCCAGCGTCGATGATATTGTGCTGGTGCTGGCGGATATTGGCGCCGACCTTCCCGGCAGCGAGCTTGTGGTCCGCTATGTTCCGCGCACGCGCGAGCTTCGGGGTACGGTTCCGCCGCTGACACTATCGCAGCCCCAACAATCGCAGCCCGCACCACAGCCGCCACCTCCGCCGGTGGAAAAAGTTGTCGTGCAGCCGCAAATCGATCCCGCGCTTCTGAAGAGCTTGCTGGATCGCGTGGGTGAGCTGGAACGTGGCCTTGTCGCGCGTATCGGTTCGCTTGAAACGGTGATCGTGCGTCAGCCGCTGCCGCCGCCAACCGATCTGTCGCCGCTGGCGAACCGACTGGCTGGCTTGGAAACTGCGATCGAGGCGCAAGGCAAGCGCGAAGCCGAGCGTCCGCTGGATGCCGATCTGGCCGCGCGCCTCACCGCGATCGAAAATGTCATCACCGCCAAGCTAAGCGATGTCGCTGCCGGCCGCGGTCATTTTGTTCAGCTGGCAGAACAGCTTGCAGAACGACTGACCGCGATTGAAAGCGCGGTTGCCAGCGGAGCGAATGCCACCTCGGCGGTTTCTGCGGTACGTGCTTTCGATACGAGTTTGGCCCCGCGTTTTGCGGCGTTTTCATCGCGCCTCGATGGTATCGAAGTCGGTCTGAAATCGCTGACGGAAATTTCGTCGGAAACCAGCGGCGCGCGTAGTCCGCTGGATGCGACGCTGATTGACCGTGTGGCGGCGCGGCTTGCTTCCATCGAGCAGGCACTGGCAACCGAAAGCGCTGAGCGCAGCAGCGGCATCACCGCGCTGGCCGATGAGATCACAGGCGTGCGCAGCGCGGTGCGTCTGGCCTCGCAGAACAGCGAGCAGGGACGCGTTGCTCTGAATGCGGAGGTCAAGCAGCTCGCCGAGACGTTCGAGCGACTGCGGGCTGATCTGGTGACGGCGGTCGAACGGCGGCAGGCTGAGATCGCAACAAGTCTTGAGCATCAGCGCGCTGCGCTGGCATCGGGCCTCGATCAGCATCGCGGCAGCCTCACCAACGGTCTTAATCAGTATCGCGTCGATTTTGCTGCCAATCTTGAGCGTGTCGTTGACGGCCTGACGCATCATCGGGCCGAGCTGACGTCCGGCTTCAAGGGCCGCTTCGGCGATCTGGAACGCAGGATCGAAGCCAATGGCGTTCGGCTGTCGGAAGCGCAGGCCGCGTATAATTTCGAGCTGCGCGAAGTTCACGATGCGCTGGTCAATATCGGCACATCGCAGAAGACCATCGCGAGCGCCCTCGATACTTGGCACGACGAAGGCAGCACCGAAATCCAGCTCATCAACGGCCGCATCAGCGCGCTGCATGAAGGCGGCATGCGTGTTCAGTCAGGGTTGGAAACGCTCGCCGGGCATGTCGATGCGCTGACGCAGCTTCTGCTGGAGGATCGCAAGCGGCGCGGCAGCTTCCGACGCTGGCTGTATGGCACCGACGATTGGATCCGGGCGAGCTGGCGCCGCGTCACGCGTCCGCTGTTGCATTGGCCGCGCGTGTCGGCGTGGTGGCGCCGCCAGTGGTACGAGGACTGAGCCCGCTCCCGTCCGTGCCACTTGCCGAACGCACAGGCGTCTCAAGCAACTTCCATCGACCCACCACGGCCGGCTCCCCGGAGGGGAGTCGCCGGTGCGAAAAAACAATCACGCTTTAAAGCACCTTGCCCGGATTGAGGATGCCGTTCGGATCGAGCGCATCCTTGATCCGCTGCATCAGCTCGATTTCCAGCGCGCTTTTGAACCGGCGCAGGTCGTCGCGTTTCATCTGTCCGATGCCGTGCTCGGCTGAGATCGAGCCGTCGAGCGATGCGATCACCTCGTGCACCGCGCCCGTCATCTTGCCCCACAGTTCGAGAAACGTCTGTTTATCCATCGCTGCCGGTTGGGTGACGTTGTAGTGCACGTTGCCATCGCCGAAATGGCCGAACACCACCGGCCGCGCATCGGGGCAGATGCGCTCTACCGTTGCATTCGCCTTCGCCACAAATTCGGCAATGCGTGCCACCGGCACGGAAACATCGTGCTTGATGCTGCCGCCTTCGCCGCGCTGGGCTTCCGATGCACTTTCACGCAGATGCCACAGCGCTTTTTGTTGCGCCAGTGAAGTCGCGACCGTTGCATCACGTACGATGCCGCGCGCGATTGCTTCGCTCAACAGCCGTTCCATGCGGTCGTTTGCATGGCTGCCTGCTTCATGGCTCGAAAGTTCGATCAGAACATACCACGGCGCTGCCGTTTTTACCGGCATGCTGTTGCCCGGCACGTGCCGCGTCACCAGATCGAGCGTAAACGCGCTCATGAATTCAAACGCGGTGAGGCCGGAATGCGCACGCGCTTCGGCGAGGCTGAATAGCGCGCCGACCGATTGCAGATCCGGCAGCGCTGCGAAGGCGACGGCGGTTTCGGCTGGCCGCGGAAAAAGCTTCAGCGCCGCTGCGGTGATGACGCCGAGCGTGCCTTCCGATCCGATGAACAGATCGCGCAGATCATAGCCGGTGTTGTCTTTCTTCAGCGTGCGCAGGCCTTCCCACACGCGGCCGTCCGCCGTGACAACTTCCAATCCGAGCGCCAGCGCCCGCGCGTTGCCATATGCAAGCACGCCCACCCCCCCGGCGTTGGTTGCCAGCACGCCGCCGATCTGGCAGCCATCTTCCGACGCAAGACTGAGCGGAAACAGACGGCCAGCGTTGTCGGCGGCGGTTTGCGCTTGGGCCAACGTCACGCCCGCTTCGACGATCATGGTGCCGCCATCAGCATCGATGCAGCGCACGCGGTTGAGGCGCGACAGGGAAAGCACCACCTGCGGGCGATCATCATCGCCAAGGCGCTTTGGAATCTGGCCGCCGACCAAACCGGTGTTGCCACCCTGCGGCACGACGCCGATGCCAGCGCCATTGGCAATACTGAGCAGCGCTGAAACTTCCGCTGTCGATTTGGGCCGCAGCACCAGCGCCGCAGCACCAGTGTAAAGCCCGCGCAACTCGTGCAGATATGCAGCCTGCGCTGGGGGATCGGCAAGAGCATGCTCCGGCCCGACGACATCGACCATGCGCGCCAGCGCATCACCCTGGGCGGCTGAAATCATTGCGGTGTCGTCTTGGCTAGCGGACACGTCTGCACACCCTCAGTGTTAAAGGCCGTTGCGGGCATTGGGTATTCATACACGGCTTGTCCGCTGATGTTGTGAAGCGGCTGCGGAAAACAATCGCCGCTGCAACTTGAAATGCGGCTCGTGTTCTCAATCCAATGTGCTGTCAGCAGGGCGCGGCGCGGCTGCCCGATGCAAACGGTCGTTTATGGCTTCGCCCAGGCCGGTGTCAGGCACAGGCATCACCGCGATGGTACGCGCACCGCCTGCATCCAGCATCCGCAATGCCGCGAACAGATTGACCGCCGCTTCGGTGAGATTTCCGCTCGGACTCAGGTTGATCATGTCGCCGACGCCAGCGGGCACATCCGGCCCGAATGCGAGCAGCGCTTCGCCCGGTTGCACGTCGGTCGCGTTCAGGCGCACGGCGGCGCGCGGCGCATAATGGCTGGTGAGCTGGCCGGGTGCATTGGGGCGTTGCGCGTCGGCTTCGGTCCGCAACACGCTGACGCCGAGCGCCGCTGCAATGGTTTCGACGGGCACCGCACCGGGACGCAGCAATATTGGCAGGTCGCTGCGTGCATCGACGATGGTCGATTCAAGTCCGTGCGCCGTTGGTCCGCCATCCAGGATCATTGCGGGCTCGTGGCCGGGAAAATCGGCCGCGACGTGTGCTGCCTGTGTCGGGCTGATGCGGCCCGAACGGTTGGCCGAGGGCGCTGCCAACGGACGCGCGGTGGCGGCCAGCAGCGCTCGCGCGATCGGATGATCCGGTGCGCGCACAGCAACGCTGGTCAGTCCGCCGGTCACCAGATCGGAAAGCGACGAGGGGCCGCGCTGATCCAGCACAAGAGTGAGCGGACCGGGCCAGAATGCGTCGGCAAGGCGATGGGCGAGCGGGGTAAAGGTGACATATTCGGCGGCTTGCGCGGCATCATGCACATGCACGATCAGCGGATTGAAACGCGGCCGGCCCTTGGCCGCGAAGATCTGCGCCACAGCTTCGCTGTTGGTGGCGTCGGCGCCAAGCCCATAAACGGTTTCGGTCGGAAACGCGACGAGGCGCCCGGCGCGCAGATGGGCTGCGGCGTCGGCGATTGCCTGATCGGTGGCGGTGGTAGGCGCTGGCATCGGGCGTGAGGTCTCCTTCAGGCCCTCTCATAGCCTCTCGGGCTGAATTCTGTCCAAAGGGTGTGTAAACTTGCTTCCCAACAGTGTGAATCAACCGGTTTCCTGAGTGCTGAATGGGCGGCGGCGGGTTTGCCGATGACGAGGGGCGAAGCGAACCAATGGCGAATGCCCGACTTTGGCTGATGTCGCTCTGGCTGGCCGCAGCGCTGGTTGCCACCTTGCCGCTGCTCGCAAGTTTGCCGATGTCTGAGGCGCAGGCCGGCTGGCTGTCGCGTCTGACGCGGGCGGCGGGCGAGGCCGGCGAAGCGGGCGGCAAGGCGGCGCGGCTGGGCATTGCCGATCTGGAGCGCGCCGCTGCGCACATCCGCACGCTGCCGGTTGAAGCGCGGGCCGGTGCATTGGCCGCACACGCCACGCCCGAGGGGCACTGGAAGTTCGTCAATCGCGATGGCGAGGTGTTCACTGCAGGCACACCGGAAGAGCTTGCCCGCGCTGTTCCAACGCTGCTGCCGCAAGCGCGCGGCGGTGCACCACTCGGCATCTATCTCAGCGAAGACACCGTTTTCGCCAACCGGGCGGCGCTCAAGGATCTGCCAGCGGGTTCGCAACTGCATCTTGTCACGCGCCACGAAAGCTATCCGCTGAAGGACGTCAAAACGGCAGCCGGTGGCAACGCGCTCGTCGCTGAATTGCGCCCGCATGTTTCAGTTGATCTGGCTGACCGCGCGCTGTTCTCCGAGGCCGTGGCCCAGCTTAAGCGCCCGCTCTCGCGCTCTGCCGTGCGCACGCTGGCGCTGGAGCCGGGCGGCCCGGCGACTCTTTCATCTTACCCACAGATCGAGGCCGGCACGAAAAGCGCGCTGGTCGATGCGATAGATCCGGCGGCCCTCTCAGGTGCGCTCGGATCCGTGCGCGGACAGACGGTGCTCGTCACCGGTCGGGTTGAGAACAATCTGCTCTATTTCCGGCCCGCCAGCGGTGCAGAGCAAAGCCTGCGGCTGGCTGATCTGAAGCGCGCCGCGACTGATGCAGATGTCAATCTCGTCATCGTGCGCGCAGACGTTCCCCATCAGCCGGGCGGTCGAAACTGGCTTTGGCAAAAGATCTCTGTCGGTGGACTGGACGATGCGTTGAAACGCGCAACGTTGGGCGATTTCGTCGACGCGCTGGGGGCGCAGCATGGCAGCTTCCGGATCAGCGCTGAGCGCGATGCATATGGCCGGGTGGCGCTGCGGGCGATGCCTCAAGGCGGCGTGGCTGAACCGATTACGGATTTCGTCGGCGGCTTCTGGACCAGCGCAATTTCCAACGTCACGGGTAACCTCGTCGCTACCGGCGTTGACATCCACGCCCGCGATGAGGCGCGCCAGAGCGAACTCGACATGCGCATTGTTCCGTTCGTGCCGGCGTGGGTGCAATATCTCTATCTGGCTTCGCTGGCGGCGGGTGTGATCGGCTGGTCTGTCACCCGCAGCTGGTTCGATCGTCTCTGGCGGCCGGAGCAGCGGACGGAATATCGCGGTGCTTTCGGTTTCCGCGCCGCCCAGATTGCGCGGTTTTTCGCCGGTCTTCTGGTTTTTACGCCCATCGTCGGCGTTCCGGCCGTCATCGTATCGCTGTGGCTGCAGTTCTGGGCGGTGATTATGATGCCCGTTCGCGGGGTGCGCTGGCTGCTGTCGCGTTCACAGGTTCGTGCCAGTTAAGCGATCATCGTCTGCACCCTTTAAGTGCGCGCACAGATCGGGCTAACATGGCCGTTCATCTGACGTAACGGCACCCTTCGGCACCCACGATCAGCAAAAAGCGCGACAAGCGATGGCAACAGCACTTTTTACACATCCGGTTTTTCTGCAGCACGACACGGGCGAAGTGCATCCGGAACGCCCGGACCGGATGCGCGCAATCGACAAAGTGCTGTCGCACGACATTTTTTCAGCGCTCGTGCGCGAGGAAGCACCGCTGCGCGAGGATGTTGAGGAGCAGATCCGGCTTGCTCATCCCGCAACGCATCTTGAACTGATCCGGTCGATCTCTGAGCGCGCCCGCGAACGCGGCATCCCGATGCATGCCGATGGCGACACGCTTGTTTCACTGCAGTCGTGGGAGGCGGCGCTGCGGGCAGTGGGGGCAGGGCTTGCCGCAGTTGATGCTGTCATCGAAAAACGGGCGGCCAACGCGTTCTGTCAGGTGCGCCCGCCCGGACACCACGCCGAAGCGGACAAGGCGATGGGCTTTTGCCTGTTTTCCAACGCCGCGATCGCGGGCCTCTATGCGCGGGCCAAGCATGGCGCGGAACGGGTTGCGGTGGTCGATTTCGATGTTCACCACGGCAACGGCACACAGAACATCTTCTGGTCCGACAAGGATCTGTTCTACGGCTCAACCCACGAGATGCCGCTCTTTCCGGGCAGCGGCGCTGCGAATGAAACCGGCGTTGGCAATGTTCATAACGCCCCGCTGCGGGCGGGCGACAGCGGCGAGCGGTTCCGTGAGGCGGTAGAATCGCGCATCCTGCCGGCACTGCATAATTTCGGTCCGGACATCATCATCATATCGGCCGGCTTCGATGCCCACCAAGCAGATCCGCTGGGGAACGTGCGGCTGGTTGAGGCCGATTTTCTCTGGGTGACGGAGCAGCTGACCGATATGGCGCGTAAACACAGTGGCGGCCGCATCGTATCGATGCTTGAAGGTGGTTATGATCTCAATGCGCTGGCACGGTCGGTTGCCGTGCATGTCAAAGCGCTGATGAATGCCGGCGCCTGACGCGGTCGCCGCATAACCTGGGAATTAGGATGGAGCAGGTCACTTCTCAAACGCAGGCTGGGGCGCAATCCCCGATCGCGGATGTCAGTGCAATGAGTTTTGAGCGCGCGCTGAAGGAGCTCGAGACGATTGTTACGCGGTTGGAGCGGGGCGACGTCGAGCTTGAGGAATCAATTGCAATCTACGAGCGCGGTGAAGCGCTGAAACAGCATTGCGATCGGTTGCTGCGGCAGGCCGAAGCAAAGGTCGAAAAACTGACATTTGGCGCCGATGGCGCTCCAAGGGGCGCCGAGCCGCTGGATCCGTGAGCAATTCTCGCGGCCTAAACCTGCTCGAAAATGAACGGCTGTTCATGGAAAACTGCGGCCTTTGGTCATGCTAAACCTTTGCCGGAAATCGGATTTCCTTTGCAGTTTGGAGGTTTAGGGCGTGAACCGCGTTTTCGCGCCGAATTTGGCTACTTTTTACCCCTAGGCGGCTGCGGCGCCCCCCACTAGGGTGCGCGCGGCTCCGATGCCACTGCGCATTTTCGTGCGCAATGTCGGGCACTTTGGGCCTTATCTTCAAATAGGGGAAAAGAACAATGAAAGCTCTTCTGGCAGTTGCCATCGCGCTCGGCACCGTTTCTTTCGCTGGCGTCGCCACCACCACTTCGGCTGACGCTCACTTCAAGCGTGACCGCGCTCCGCACGTGAAGCACTACAAGGCAAAGCGCCTCAAGGCCAACAAGTGCGCCAAGTACAAGCGCGTTAGCCTGCGCAAGTATCGCGCCTGCACCCACCGCCGTTGATTTCCGGCTGTGGCTGTGTGATCAAGCGCGGCTCCCTAAGGGAGCCGCGCTTTTTTTGTTTATCTGTAATTCGCTCATTATATGCCACCGCGTCCATTGCTCCCTTGCGACGGTGGAGTAGTGTGACATAACTGACTTTTATCATGGAACGGGATGACTCGGTGGACAGTGTGCCCAAGACGCCGCTTCTCGATCGCATAATCGCGCCTGCGGACCTGAGAAAGCTAGACGCATCCGAACTGCCCCAGCTGGCAGACGAATTGCGCCAGGAAACGATCAACGCCGTTTCTGTAACCGGTGGCCATCTCGGTGCCGGGCTCGGCGTCGTTGAACTGACGGTGGCGCTGCACTGGGTGTTCAACACTCCGGATGATCGTCTCGTCTGGGACGTCGGCCATCAGACCTATCCGCACAAGATCCTTACCGGTCGACGCGATCGCATCCGTACGCTGCGCCAGCCCGGCGGTCTGTCGGGATTCACGCGCCGGTCGGAGAGCGAATACGATCCGTTTGGCGCGGCGCATTCATCGACCTCGATCTCCGCTGGTCTCGGCATGGCGGTGGCGCGCGACCTTGAAGCTCGCGACAACAACGTTGTGTGCGTGATCGGCGACGGCGCGATGAGCGCGGGCATGGCCTATGAGGCGATGAACAACGCCGGTGCGCGCGATGAGCGCCTGATCGTGGTGCTGAACGACAACGACATGTCGATTGCGCCGCCAACGGGCGCGCTCAGTTCCTATCTGGCGCGCATCAGCTCCAGCGGCACCTATCTCTACCTGCGCGACATCGCCAAGCAGCTTGCGCGGCAATTGCCCAAGAGCTGGGAGCGTCGCGCGGCGCGCATGGAAGAGTATACGCGCAACCTTTGGCAGGGCGGCGCCTGGTTTGAAGAGCTCGGCTTCTATTATGTCGGGCCGATCGATGGCCACAACTTCGACCATCTGCTGCCGGTGCTGAAGAACGTGCGCGATGCGCGGCAGGGCCCAATTCTCGTTCACGTCGTGACCAAGAAGGGCAAGGGCTACGCACCCGCCGAAGCCTCCGACGACAAGTATCACGGCGTTTCGAAGTTCAACGTCGTCACGGGCGCGCAGGTTGTTGCGAAGCCCAAGGCGCCGACATTCACGCGCGTGTTCGCCGACAGCCTTGTGGCCGAAGCGAAAAAGGACAGCCGCATCGTTGCCATCACCGCGGCGATGCCCGATGGCACCGGTCTGGATGTGTTCGGCAAGGCGTTCCCGGATCGCACGTTCGACGTCGGCATTGCCGAGCAACACGCGGTCACCTTCGCGGCTGGGCTTGCAACCGAAGGCCTGAAGCCATTCACGGCCATTTATTCCACGTTTCTGCAGCGCGCCTACGATCAGGTCGTGCACGACGTCGCGATCCAGAACCTGCCGGTGCGGTTCGCAATCGACCGTGCGGGCCTCGTCGGCGCCGATGGCGCAACGCACGCAGGCTCGTTCGACGTTGCCTACCTCGCATGCCTGCCGGGCATGGTGGTGATGGCGGCTGCGGATGAAGCTGAGCTGATGCACATGGTGGCGACCGCCGCCGCCATCGACGATCGTCCGTCCGCGTTCCGTTATCCGCGCGGCGAAGGCTTCGGTGTGCCGCTGCCGGAAGAGGGCGTGCCGCTGGAAATCGGCAAGGGCCGCATCGTGCGTGAAGGCAGCACGGTTGCGCTGCTGTCGCTCGGCACCCGGCTGCACGAGTGTCTGAAGGCTGCGGATCAGCTCGCGGCGTTCGGCCTTTCAACCACCGTCGCCGATGCGCGCTTCGCCAAGCCGCTTGATGAGGATTTGATCCGCAGGCTGGCCCAGAATCATGAGGTTCTGGTCACGGTCGAGGAAGGCTCTGTTGGCGGCTTCGGCAGCCACGTGCTCCGGTTCCTGTCCGACAGCGGCCTGCTCGATCGCGGCTTGAAGGTGCGCACGCTGGTGCTGCCCGATACCTTTATCGATCACGGCAAGCCCGACCAGATGTACGAGGATGCGGGCCTCAATGCGTCCGGCATCGTCACGACGGTGCTGGGGGTTCTGGGGCGCGATGTGCTGACGAACTCGGCCAGCCGGGCCTGATCGGTTTCTGATCGGTCGCGTTGCGACGGGCAGCAACACGCGCCCTTCACCGCAAATGCAGACAACAAAAAAACCGGTCATCGCTCCATGCGATGACCGGTTTTTTAATATGCAGCGGTCCGATTATTCCTCGACGGTGATGGTAATCACGTCCGACTGCACCGGCGGATCGTGCGGAATGTGGTTCTTGTCGCCCAGAACGCTGCGCAGCGTGTGCTGGCCGGGCGCGAGCTCGATGGTGGCTTCCGTCTGCGCTTTGCCGAAATGGCGGTGCTGGTCATCGGAAGGGATCGGCGCGTCGTAATCCTGCAGGTCGGCGTCGATCAGCAGGTGGTGGTGGCCGCTGTTGGGCGTTTCAGAGCCGGCTGGCGCAACTTCCATGCCCTCAATGCCGAACTTGATGGTCACCGGGCTTTTCACCGTCGCGCCGTTGGCGGGCTCGATCAGGAATACGCGGGCGCCGGCGGGCGAAGGCGTGCGTGCGCTTGCCTCCTCCAGTGGGGTGCCTTCCTGATGCACTTCCTCGTGGGCGGTCGGTGCTGGTGTCGTTGAGGTGCTGTTGTCGCCACAGGCGGCGAGACCTAACACCAAGAGAGTGGCGGCCAATGCGCTGCGCATGTAAGTCTCCCCCTAATGGTTTGTCGGAGTTCGATGGCGCCGCAGTGCCTACGCGATGGTGCGGTGTTGCTCCCCACCGGGAAGCGCAATCGAACAAGGCTAGAGCCGTTCCTCGAATTTAGCTCAAATGGAACGGCCTCACGATAGTTCAAAAAGCGGGATGATGCGAATGCGTTTGGATCTTGCCCTGGTGGAGCGTGGCCTGGCGCCAACGCGTTCGCGCGCGCGGGATCTGATTCGCTCCGGACTAGTCCGTGTGGGTGAGGTGGTCTGCACCAAGGCGGCTGCCGACGTCCGGCCAGAAACGCCGCTCGTTCTGGATGATGCCGATGCCGCCCGTGCGGTCTCGCGCGGCGGGCAGAAACTCAGTGCGGGGCTGGACGCATTCGGTTTTGACCCTGCGGGACGCGTTGTGCTTGATGTCGGCGCGTCTACTGGCGGCTTCACGCAGGTGCTGCTTGAACGCGGGGCCAGCAAGGTTTACGCCGCCGACGTGGGGCATGGGCAACTCCATGCCAGCCTGCTGGCTGATAGTCGGGTCGTTTCGCTTGAAGGCGTTGATGCCCGCAAGCTATCGCGCGAACTGGTGCCGCAGCCGGTGGGCGCAATCGTCACCGATCTCAGCTTCATATCGCTGAGCAAGGCGCTGGGTGCGCCGTTACAGCTTGCTGAACCGGGTGCGTTTCTGGTGGCGCTCGTCAAACCGCAGTTTGAAGTTGGGCCTGACCGCATTGGCAAGGGCGGCATCGTGCGCGATGAAGCGGCGCGGTTGGATGCGTTGCGGTCGGTTGCTGCGTGGGTTGCTGCCCAGCCGGGCTGGCGTGTTGTTGGCGACGCGGTGTCGCCGATTACCGGCGGCTCGGGCAACATTGAATTTCTGATTGGTGCACTGAATGATGGCTGACGTCTGCGAACTTCAAATCGCGCGCTTGGGCGCACAGGGCGATGGCGTCGCGGATGCGGCGGCGGGGCAGCAGGTGTTCGTGCCGTATGCGCTGCCCGGCGAGCTGGTGCAGGCGGATGTGCGCGGTGATCGTGGCCGTCTCATTGCCGTCAACCGACCGAGCCCGGATCGTATCGCGCCGGTGTGCCGCCACTTCACCCATTGCGGCGGCTGCGCCGTGCAGCATCTGCGCACGCCGGCGTATCTCGCGTGGAAGCGTGAAATGGTGGCGAACGCCTTCGCTGCGCGCGGCATCGGCGCGCCGGTGGGGCACGTGGCGACAGTGGGCCTTGGTGCGCGCCGCCGCGCCACGTTCTCGGCTCGACGCACCACGCGGGGCGTCATCATGGGTTTTCACGAGCAGAAGGGCGTCGAGATCGTCGATCTCGTGGAATGTCCGGTCACGGCATCCACCATCGTGCGCGCGCTGCCGGGGCTGCGCAATCTGCTGATGCCGATCCTGTCGCGTCGCGCTGCCGGTCGCATCGCTGTCACGCAGGCTATGAACGGCCTCGATGTGGCGGTCGAGGATGTGCCGGGAAGCCTTTCTCCGCAGGTGCGCGAGGAGCTGGCGCGGGGCGCGGCGGCGATGAATATCGCCCGGCTGACGTTGGCGGGCGATGTCCTCTATCAGTCAACGGTGCCGGCGGTGCGCTTTGGAACCGCGAATGTCGTGCTGCCGCCGCGCTCATTTTTGCAGGCGTCGTCGGTTGCGGAAAACGAGATGGTGCGCATCGTCACCCAGGCGGTCGGCAAGGTGAAGCGCGTGGCGGATCTGTTCTGTGGCATGGGCACGTTCACATTTCCGCTGGCGCAGACCGCATCGGTGCTGGCTGTCGATGGTGAACGCTCCGCCATCGACGCGCTCAGTAATGCGGCCAAGCGTACGCCCGGCCTGAAGCCAATCGAGACGCGCGTGCGCGACCTGTTCCGCGAGCCGATGTCGGCGCGTGAGCTGAAGGGCTACGACGCCGCGGTGTTCGATCCGCCGCGTGCGGGTGCGGCGACGCAGGCGGCATCACTGGCGCAGTCGGATGTAAAAACGATCGTTGCTGTTTCCTGCAATCCCGCAACGCTGGCGCGCGATGCCCGCATCCTAATCGATGCCGGTTTTACGCTGGAGCGCGTGACCCCGATCGATCAGTTTCTTTATTCGCCGCACATTGAAGCGGTGGCGGTTTTCCGCCGCTAGCGCGAGTCGCAGCTGTCGGGATGACGGCGTGCGGAGACGAGGGCATTCCGCACCAATCAGCGCTGGCGGCCGGCTCTCCGAAGGAGAGTCGCCGGTGCAAAGGCAGCGTGTCGCCAGCGCAAAAAAACAACAACGCCGGGCTCTGCAGCAGAGCCCGGCGTCGCAAAAAACATCGCTGTTCAATCAGCCGAAGCTGACCGTCCGTCTCAGAGCAGCTTGCCCATGGTGACGGCGGTGTCGAGCATGCGGTTTGAGAAGCCCCACTCGTTGTCATACCACGACAGCACGCGCACCAGACGGCCGCCGATCACCTGCGTCTGCGTTGCGTCGAAGTTCGACGAGAACGCGGAGTGGTTGAAGTCGATGGAAACCAGTTCGTCGGTCACGTAGTCGAGCACGCCCTTGAGCTGCTGCTCGGCGGCATGCTTCATCGCAGCGTTGACTTCCTCGGCGGTGGTTTCACGGCCGGGGATGAACTTCAGGTCGACAACCGAGACGTTCGGCGTCGGCACGCGCATGGCGGTACCGTCCAGCTTGCCCTTCAGTTCTGGCAGCACCAGACCAACGGCGGCAGCAGCACCGGTTGAGGTCGGGATCATCGACAGTGCAGCAGCGCGGGCGCGGCGCATGTCCTTGTGTGCCTGATCCAGAATGCGCTGATCGTTGGTGTAGGCATGGATCGTGGTCATGTAACCGGATTCAATGCCGACCAGATCGTTCAGCACCTTGGCCACCGGCGCGAGGCAGTTCGTCGTGCACGAGGCATTCGACACCACCAGATGATCCGACGTGATCTTGTCGTGGTTCACACCATAAACAACGGTGATGTCGGCGCCCTTCGACGGAGCGGAAACGAGCACGCGCTTGGCGCCCGCATCCAGATGCACCTTGGCCTTGTCCTTGTCGGTGAAGATGCCCGTGCATTCCAGCACGATATCGACACCCAGTTCCTTCCACGGCAGCTTGGAGGGGTCTTTTTCCGCCAGCACCTTGATCGGTGCGCCAAGACCAACATCGATGCTGTCGCCGTCAACCTTCACTTCGCCGGGGAATCGGCCGTGCACGCTGTCGTATTGAAACAGGTGCGCGTTGTCCTTGGTGGGCACGAGATCGTTGATGGCAACGAACTGCAGGTCGGTGCGCTTAGCTTCGGCAGCGGCGCGCAGCACGTTTCTCCCAATGCGGCCAAAACCCGAAATCGCAACCTTCACAGTCATAGCGTCGCCTCCCTGGCGTTCCATATCGCAGCAAGCGTTCTGCGCCTGTCCTAAAAGCGGCCTCATTAACTGGACGCAGGGCATAGGTGTCAATGCGGCTTTCCGAGGAGTGATGAACAACTCTCGCCCGTGGCGTTGCTGCGGCAGACGGGAAATTTCTGTTAAGTGCGCGTTGGTTCTGGGGCTGGCTTGTTGACCTCTCCGAGCTGCGGAACATAAGGTCATGGCACGGGAAGGCAGCCGTGGATCTCCAGGGCCTGTTTAGTTTGTGCGCATCTCGGAGGGTAATGCCATATGGCTGAGCGGGGCACGCGGAAATCCGCGGAGCAGGGCGCGCCTGCGGTCAAGCGGAAGGCGTCCGCAACTCGTGTTAAAGTACCGGCGGCGGCAAAAACGAATGGCGCCAAGCCAGCCGTGGCGGAAGTGAAGCCAGCGGCGGTCGCGAAGTCAGCAGAAAAGTCGCCAGCAAAAAAATCGGCCGCCAAACCGGTAAAGCGCGCGGCCAAGGCAACGCCAGAGGCGACGGCAAAGGCGACACCGGCAACCAAGCCGGCCAGCAAAAAGCCGGCCACGAAAAAGAAAGCGTCAGCAGCCGCTGGCACGAAGGCTGTGGCCAAGACAGCCAACGGCCATGCTCCGGCGCACGATGAATTGATCGCTCAGCTCACCGGCGAGCGCGATCAGCTCAAATCTGAGTTGAGCACGCTGGCAGGCAAGCTAGCCGACGCAGAAGCAAAGCTGGCCGAAGCCACGGCAAAGCTCGCCACACTCGAAGAGGCACGGGAACAGGCGGTCAGCCGAATTGATTGGGCGTTGGACTCGCTGCATAACGTATTGGAAAGCAGCGCCTGATCGACGCGCAGGGCGCAGGCAGGATAGGTGGAGCGATGGCTGCGGTCACAATCGCTGTCAACGGCAGGAGCTATCGCTTCGAGTGCGGCGATGAGGACAAGGCGCGCTTTGCTGAAGTCGCCGCTTACGTGACCAGCCGCATGGATGGCCTGATCGCCGAGCATGGCAATGTCGGCTCCGAGCGCTTGCTGGTGATGACCGCCCTTATGATTGCCGATGATCTATGGGACGCAACTGCTGGCGAGACCACCGCGCCGCCGACTACTGATGCCGCCCCTGATAACGCTGGCGCATTGACTGATGTCGCCAAGGCCATGCGTCGAGCTTGAGGCTTCGGGTTTTGGTCTCGGCGCCGGTGCGTCAGGCCCACACATCTCTCGCAGGTCCGCGACGATAGCGTTGAGCTCGGCCAGGTCGGCTCAGCTTCCAGATGCCGCGTCGATGGCGGTGGAAGGCTTTGGGCTGGCCGCTGGTAAAGCGCGTGCTGCTCCATTACATTGGCGGTGCTGCGGGGTGCGTTAGAAGCACATATGTTCCCCGGGGCCTATAAGATCCGCATGGGAGCTGTCCCTGACTGAGACCGTGGTCTCGGATACACGGCGCCCACCTACGTTCGTAGGGACCAACGCGGGATCATCCGCTTCGACGGCCACCGCGGCACTTTGATTATTTATAATGCAGACGAGCGACGAAAAACGGGAAGAACGGACCCGGGCGCTGGCCCGCAGGGCTGATGCTTTCGCTATCCACGGCCCAACGGCCGGGGAGCGTCTGGCGGCCCATGGTCTGGACTTTCTGTCCCCGACCGAGGGGGCGATTGTCTCGGGTTTCGCTGCCATTCGTGACGAAATAGATCCGGCGCTGCTGCTCGCTCGCCTGCACGGTGAGGGCTATCAGCTGGCCCTGCCGGTGATGCAGGGTAAGGGTAAGGCATTGCTGTTTCGCACCTGGGCTCCGGGCGATGAGATGGGCAAGGTGCAGTGGGGAATCGCTGAACCGCTGCCCGATAAGCCGGAGCTTGAACCCGATATCGTGCTGGTGCCGCTGCTGGCGTTCGACGAGGCCGGATACCGCCTCGGCTACGGCGGTGGGTTCTATGACCGCTCGCTGGAGCAGCTTCGGGCCGTTAAGCCTGTTATCGCCGTCGGCATTGCCTATGATGAGCTGAAGGTCGACGCGGTCCCCCATCTCCACTATGACCAACCGCTCGACTGGGTTTTAACCCCCTCCGGCCCGCTACGCTGTTCTGGAACCTGAATGCGCCTTCTCTTTCTCGGCGATATCGTCGGCCGCTGCGGCCGCAAAGCTGCTGTCGACGCGATACCTGTCCTGCGCCGCCGCTATAACCTCGACTGCCTCGTCATCAATGGCGAGAACGCTGCCGGTGGCTTCGGCATCACCGAATCGATCCTCGTTGAGTTGATCGAGGCCGGTGCCGACGCCGTGACGCTGGGAAACCACGCCTTCGACCAGAAGGACGCGCTGGTTTTCATCGAGCGTTATCCGCAGCTTGTCCGGCCGATCAACTATCCCAAGGGCACGCCCGGCCGTGGCGCAACGCTGATCCGCACCCAGTCGGGGGCTGAGGTTCTCGTCATCAACGTGATGGGCCGCATCTTCATGCCGGAGCTGGACGATCCGTTCCGCGCTATCGACGCCGAGCTGACCGCATGCCGGCTGAAGCGCGATGCCGACGCTATCCTGATCGACGTCCACGCCGAGGCAACCAGCGAGAAGCAGGCCATGGGCTATTTTGCCGATGGCCGCGCTAGCGTTGTCGTGGGCACCCACACCCACGTGCCAACCGCCGATAACCGCGTGTTGCCGGGCGGCACCGCCTATCTCTCCGATGCGGGAATGTGCGGGGACTACAACTCGGTGCTCGGCATGGACATCGAGGAGCCGATCAACCGCTTCATCACCAAGATCCCGCGCCAGCGCTTTGAGCCGTCGCAGGGTCCGGCAGCGGTTTCCGGCTTTGCGGTCGATATCGACGACAAGACCGGCCTTGCCCGTGCCTGCGCGCCCCTGCGTATGGGGCCCAATCTGGCCCCGGCCACCCCGCATTTCTGGGAAGAATAAGCACGGGCTTGCGGAAGGGGCCGCTCCCGCGCAATAAAACCCGCGAACTCATCTGCGTGCTTCCCGAGAAGCGGCGCCGGATTTTGGTCTGGGAGCGATCCGTTCGTTCGGCGTCGTTGCCCCGCTGATGCCGGTGTGGCGTTTCCAATGGGAGCGCACGACGTGGACGGTGCTTTGGCGCTTTCCACGCAGGATGCATCGCAAAAGCTAAAGCATAGCGCGCCGTTCTGCCTGCGATTGACCAGCGGAGCGGCTTCCCGCGGGAGTTAAAATGGCCGGCCATTCAGCATTTAAAAACATCATGCACAAGAAGGGCCGCGCCGACGCGGCCCGTGCGAAAACGTTTTCCAAGCTCGGGCGCGAAATCACCGTTGCCGCCAAGATGGGCATCCCCGACCCGGCCATGAACCCGCGTCTGCGCCTTGCGGTGCAGGCCGCGCGGGCGGAAAATATGCCCAAGGACAACATCGAGCGCGCCATCAAGAAGGCAGCGGGCGGTGATGCCGATAACTACGAAGAGATCCGCTACGAGGGCTACGGTCCCGGCGGCGTCGCGGTCATTGCCGAGGCGCTGACCGACAATCGCAACCGCACCGGTGGCGCGGTGCGTGCGGTATTCACCAAATACGGCGGCAACCTCGGCGCAACCGGCTCGGTCTCGCACATGTTCTCGCATATCGGCGAGATCACTTTCCCAGCTGGCGCTGGTACGGCGGATGCTGTGCTGGAAGCGGCGATCGAAGCTGGCGCGGATGACGTCGTTTCCGATGCTGACGGGCATGTCATCGCCACCACGTTTGAAAATCTGGGATCGGTGGCGGCGACGCTCGAAGAAGTGCTCGGCGCTCCGACGAGCGTGAAGTCGGTCTGGAAGCCGAGCCTGACGACCCAGCTCGACGAAGAAAAAGCGACCAGCATCATGAAGATGATCGCCGCCCTTGAGGACGATGACGACGTGCAGAGCGTCTATGCAAACTTCGAGGTTTCGGACGAAGTCTTGAAAAAGCTTACTGCGGCCTGATCTTTTCGCGATCTGCGCAACAAGCTGTATGTATTCAAAAGGCGCTGCTCAGTAATGGGCGGCGCCTTTTCTGTTTCAGGCCATCCGCGCCGAAGCCAGCCCGCGCCGGATGTCATCGACAGACAGCGCCAAATTACCATACGGCGTTCGCAGCGTTGCAAATTTTCGCCAGCAAAATTTGACTCGGCGTAATATTCATTTTAGTTACTGAGCCACATCATCAAATACCGATCAGCACTCTTTGCCATCGCAACGGGCAGGGGAGCTGTATTGTGTCAATCGTGTTGCAAGATTGGATGGGGGATGACCGAGCAGAATAACTTTGATTTTGATGGCGATGGAAAAATAGATCTAAGTGATATCTACAATAAAACTGATCCAAGGCGATACTATTCTACACTTGGGCGCCTCGATTACATAATACCAGAGACTGCGAAGCCGGTTTTTCAGCAAGTCATCGATAGTTACCGTAACGTCCGAGAAAAAGAGCGGGTTCGCATCGTGGATGTCGGCTGTTCCTACGGCATCAACGCTGCGATCCTCAAAGGTGACCTCGAAATGGCGCAGCTCTATGAGCACTACGCGCCGGGCGTTGTGGCTGGGGCCGACCGGGATGCGCTGCTGGAGCGCGATCAGGCCATCGTCGAAGAGATCGTGAAGGATCCGGCGCTGGAAGTTGTCGGGCTGGACGCATCACCCAACGCCATCCGCTATGCGGTCGAAGCCAATCTGCTCGATGACGGTGTTGTCGCCGACCTTGAGCACTCTGCTCCGACGCCCAAGGCCGCTTCGGTGATCGACGGTGCCGACCTCATCATCTCAACCGGCTGCGTTGGTTATGTGGGGGAAAACACCTTCAAAAACATCGTCGAGGTGAACGCGCCCAACCGGCCGTGGATGGTCAACTTCGTGCTGCGGATGTTTCCGTTCGACGAAATCGCCGGCGCGCTCGGCGAATATGGCTATGCCACCGAGAAGATCGACGCCGGCACGTTCCTGCAGCGTCGCTTTGCTTCCCGCGAGGAGCAGGATCACGTGCTGGAGCGTCTATCGGAGCTGGGTGTAGATCCCTCGGGCCGGGAAAGCGCCGGCTGGTATCACGCCGAGGCCTTCATCTCCTGCCCGCAGGAAGAGCTTGCCGGCATCGATCTCGACATCGCGTCGCTGGCGCGTGGTGCAAGCTCGCTCATCACCGCGCGGAACACGGGCGGCGCGAACAGCACGTTGCGGTGACCCAGCTCATCGAATGGCAACAGGCGCGCTGAGGGGATCGCGGCGGCGATTTCCTCAGCGTTATGGAAGCCGACCTCGTCGTCCTTGCGGCCATGGATGACCAGCGGCGACGCATCGGTTTCGATCCCGCGTAGCAGAGCAACCGAAGAAAACTCCGTCACGGGGCGATGGCCGACCCGCTCCAGGTGCTGTTCGTAAGCGCGCTGTGCCGCTTCGCCAAGACGCAGCGACTGGCCGAAGTTGGTGGTGACTTCGGAAAGCGTGTTCGGGCATCCGATCAGCACAAAGCGATTGATCGGATGGCGGTGTGTCAGCGGAGGGCCACCTTCGGCCACCAGCAGCGAAACAAAGCCGCCGAACGAATGGGCCACGACGCCTTCAATCGGCCCATAGAAATCGCAAACGCTCAACATGGCGCGCGCGCAGTCGGCGAGATTCGTGCGCCGGCTCGGGCTCATCCCGTGAGCTGGAAAATCGAACGCTACGACGCGATAGCCGGAGCGACGCAGCGGCTCGATGAATGCAGTCATGAAAGCGGCTTCGCTGGTCCAGCCGTGTACCAGCATCATCGTGCCGCGCGCAGCGCCGTCCGGCTCGTACACATAGGTCTGCACATCACCCACCGGCGTCGGCACAATCTGCCAGCGCGCATGGCGCAGGTGAAACCGTGCCCGCGCGGTCAGCAGGTCGTGGTCGGCCGACCGGTGTTGAGAAAGCTCCGGCGTGCAGAAAATGCGGAATGCCAAATCGCCGGCCCTCTGGGGCGGCAATTGATCGAGATGCATTTCACGGCGCGGCATCGGGCAACGCGGTGCCGGCACGCGCTTGTCCTGCAAAATCTGCATTACAGCGTACTCGCAGCTTAGTGGCTCGGGAGCGCTGGGGCCGCACGATCGGGGCACCCTACGTTCGGGCCCACTGCGCTTAGTGCAATTGGCAAAATATTTTGAAACCATAAACGTCCCGTGAAAGTGGCGTATATGCATGTCGGCTGACAACGCAAAGTCGCGGGCATGGTTCACAGCGGGGCTGACGGCCTCATTGCGTTTTGCGAGGCAAATGGCGCGGATTGCCGGACATCGAAAAGCAGCAGCGGGGCGCTAATTCTCGGGGTTAGCTTAAAAAAGTGCTGCCGATGCATAGCGGGCACGCTGTCGAATCACCTTCGTGATATGGCTCGGCGCATGGGGTCAAAAATCGTTCGCATCATCGGCATCGATCCAGGTCTGCGGCGCACCGGTTGGGGCGTCGTGGAAAGCGATGGCGTGCGCCTGAGCTATGTGGCCAGCGGGCTGATCAAGGCTTCGACCGACACGGACTTGGCATATCGCCTGCGCGAGCTGTTTGAGGGCATTGCGAGCGTTATCGCCAGCTTCAAGCCGCAGGAAGCGGCGGTCGAGGAAACCTTCGTCAACGACAACGCCCGCTCTACGTTGAAGCTTGGGCAGGCGCGCGGCATGGCGCTGCTGGCTCCGGCCATGGGCGGGCTGGTGGTGGCGGAGTATTCGCCGAACCTCATCAAAAAAACTGTCACAGGCACTGGCCATGCCGACAAGAAGCAGATCGAGGCCATGATCGGATTTCTGCTGCCGCGCGCGCGTGTTGAAAGCGCCGATGAAGCCGACGCGCTGGCCATCGCGATTTGCCATGCCAATCACCGCCAGGCGCGCGTGCGCCTCGCCCTTGCTACTGCTGGTGGACGCTAAACATGATCGGAAAACTGCGCGGTAAGGTGGATGCTGTCGGTGAAAGCTTCCTCATCGTCGATGTCAATGGCGTCGGCTATGAAGTGCAGGCGTCGACGCGCACGCTTCGCAATCTGAAAGCTGGCGACGATGTTTCGCTGACCATCGATACGCACGTACGCGAAGACGCGATCCGTCTGTTCGGTTTTGCCAGCGAGGTGGAGCGCTCGTGGTTTCGCGTGTTGCAGGCCGTGCAGGGTGTTGGCTCCAAGGTCGCGCTGGCGCTTCTCGGCACGCTGTCGCCGCAGGAACTGGCCAATGCGATTGCGCTTGGCGATTGGGCCAGCGTTGAGCAGGCACCGGGTATTGGCAAAAAGCTGGCGCTGCGCATTGTTGCCGAGTTGAAGGATAAGGCGCCTTCGCTCACCGTCGCGGGTCTGCAGTTGCCGGCCGGAGCAGGCGCCAGCGCGGTGGCGGAAGATGGCAACGCCGCTGCGGAGGCTATCTCTGCGCTTGCCAATCTCGGTTATGCGCCCGCGCAGGCATCAGCAGCGGTTGCTGTCGCTGCCAAAGAGCTGGGTGAGGAAGCCGACACCGCAAAGCTTATCCGGCGCGGCCTGAAGGAGCTTGCGCGCTAACATCGTGCGCAGCCGCAAGCAGCAGGCACTTACTGCTAGATCACATTTGCTTGAGTTCTGCGTCATCGCCCGGTTGCGGCGGTTGCACGCACGCGCGTGATGGTCTCTGTGATGCCGCGTATTCTCGCTAAGAAAAATTAGTGAGCGGTACGCTGGGGGCGATGCTATCAAGCACCCTGCGGAAAAAGCTCCGCAACACGCGATGTTTTGTCGGGCATGCCGCGACCTATGCGGCGCTATTTGCAATGGGGCGATCAACGATGGTGAGCAACGGTCAACGCGCCCTGTGGACGTTTCTGATCTATGCTCTCGTGGGCCCATTCTTCGCTGCGCTTGCACTGGCAGCAATCATCGCTCTGACGGGCGCGTTCGGCATCTCCAGTGTGCTGCCGGTCGAGCCGCCAGCGCTGGGTGAAGCGGCGATTGGCTCCTATGTCTGGTCAACTTTGCCAGCGGTGTTGACTGCCGCGATCCTCGCTGGGGTCGTATGGAGAACCGGCGGTCTAAGCTGGCTCGTTGCTGCTGCCGTTGCGGTGATTGCGTTTGCCCTCGCCGGTCTCATTCTGCCGATCGGACTGGATCAGGCGCGCACGGCGCTCGCCATTCTGGCCGGTCTCGTATCGCTTGCCGTACGCCAGACGCTGATCCAGGCGAACATCATTCCCGACAGGTAAATTTGCGCGCGGCAATTCACGCATATGCAAGTTTGGCTGGCGTGCAGGTATCCCGTTATTGACCCCCATACCGGCAGGCAGGGCTGGCCCCCGTTTGAACCTCCCGGCCCGCTTGCGCGTTGCCCTCCCGATCATTCGTTCGAATGGAGGGTTCAATGCGTTGGCCGATTGCTGCTGTCATCACCCCGTTTATGTTTGCTTCAGTCGCCCACGGCGCAGCGCCGCTTGCCGATGTGGGTGTGCTGACCTGCACGCTGGCTGAGCAGGGCCAGCGTGAGACCAATCCCGATAGTGAAACGCGGGCGATATATTGCTCGTTCAAGCCCAGCAGTTCAGGCCCGGAAGAGACCTACGCGGGCGAGATCAAGAACGTCGGTTCGACTGACAGCCTGGATAAAAAGCGCGTGTTGATTTGGGCTGTGTTGGGGCCCGGCGATCGTGAACTGAAGCCCGGCGTGCTCGCGCAGTCATTCATGGGTGAATCGGCGGGCGAAGCGATTGAGGGCGGGCAAAACCCCACGCAACTAACCGGCGATGAAGACGACGCCTATCGTCTGCGTCCGATCAACGAAGACAAGGAACAGGCCGCCGAAGCTACAGGCGCGCTGACGGTGGTGGAGCTGCGCATCAAGTCGGTGCCGAGCTGAAAAGAGACAGCGCAAGCTAGTCAGAGCAACAGCTGCCTGGGTTACGTCAGCCCGAGCGACTACATGCTGCCAGACAACACTTCGAGCGCGCGATCAAGCTGCGGATCTTGACCGGCCGAATAGCGGACATCGAACGGCACCTCGACAGATGGCGCAACGCCCTTGCCTTCCAGCCGCTCGCCGTCAACTTCGGCGTCCTGCACGGCAAGGATCAGCAAGCTTCCGTCCGACAGCATGAATGACGTGCCTGCAAGCAACGCACCCGCAGTTGTTTCGCCCACAACTTCGCCGAATTTGTTTTTCTTGAAGCCATACGCCAGCACTTCCTTGCCGGAGCGGGTGCCGCCATTCACCAGCATGGTAACGGGGCGGTTCCAGCGAAAATCGACAATACGCTCAGCACCCGTCCGGCCCTTCAATGTCAGCGTTGGGCCGTGCGGATTGAAGACGTTGAGGTAGCTCGGTTGCGCACCGCCCCAGCCGTCGCGCAGATCCCAGATCAGCGCATCGGCATCCTTCAGGCGGCCTTCGCTCAGCACATTTTCAAGCGTTTCGTGATAGTTGCCGCCGGCGTACGACCACACCCGCACATAGCCGATGCTCTTGCCGTTGTGCTGGATGATGCGCGCGCTGGAACGCAGCGCGGTGTGGAACGCTTTGCCCGGTTCGATTGCGTGCGGCTCAACGGTGATCTTCTGCGTATCGCCATTCGCGGTGCGCCGGATTTCCAGCTCAACCTTCTTGCCCGTCTTGTCGCGGAACGAGCCGATGGCTTCAAACGGCTGTCCGTCGGCGGCGATGATTTCATCACCCGCTAGCAGGCCGGCGCGGTCGGCGCCCATGTTCGGAAACACCGCTGTTATGAAGGTTTTTCCGTCGATGTCGCGCGTGAACATGCCGATGCCGGTGTAACGCACGGTGCCATCGGTGAAGTGCTTTGGCAGCTCGCGACGCAGCGGGTAGCGGAAGATGTCGGCCAGTTCGTAATAGGCGGTCTCATCCGGCGTGTAGTGGCGCGTGTGCGAAACGCCGAGTTCGCCGAGCAGCGCGTTGATGGCAGCGGAGCGCTGCGCGTCGGAGCTGGCGGCGGCATATGTCGCGCGGTGCTTTTCGCCCAACGCATCCCAATCAAGACCGAGCAGCTTTGCATCGTAGAAGCGGTCGCGTACCAGGCGCCACACTTCGTCGTAGACGGCGGTTGTTTCCTGCGCGGTGCGCGATACCGGACGCGCCTCGGCCACTGGCAACGGCAGAACCTGTGCACCGGCCATGGCGACTGCCAAAGCACTGGAACGAACAAAAGCTGTCGCGCGCATGGGATCTCCTTCGCGGGGGGCGAATAACCACCACTATTTAGGGTGCGATTTGGGCAATGCGAGGTTAGGCGGCGCTCTAATGCGTGCCGAACGGCTTACAAATCAGCAATCTTTTGGTTCAGCAATCTTTGAACAGCGATGTCACGCAGCGCCAGGTGCCATGCACGTTGCGCCGTGCGATTTCCAGTGCGCCCACTTCATACGTGGAGCTGTCATCGCCGCTAATCACCCGCTGGTAGTCCGTTAGCGTAACAGTTCGCTCCGGACCCTTGCAGGTGTCGCCATCGTTCAACTTGACCATCTGACAGATGCCGTGCTCGCCCTGTCGCGCCAGCACTTTCGAGCACACCTCGCGCGCCAGCTTTTCGCCCAGCTTCACTTTCGATGAGGGTTGTTCAACTGCGCAGCGATAGGACGCCAATGGCTCCTCGCAAACGATGCATAAGTCGCTGGCCTGCGCGACCGATAACGCGGCACACAAGCCCAACACGCTGCCTGAAATTGCGACAACTACACCGCGAAACATAATCGAAGCTCTGACTAACGGACGACCGGCAGGATACCGCATTTTGCAAGGGAAACGCTATCCCTAAACCCTTCAGGTCGGGAAGTGGAAATATTCTAATTCGTGCTCAGCCGCTCCGGGGGACTGCCGCAGAAAAACGGTTTTGCATCCTTTGCACGGCATACTGCCAAGCGACCGCCGCATGCTCCGGTGGCCCAATGCAACCTGATTATTGGATAGCTCCTCACCATGGCCAGTCCGCGCGAAACCCGCAGCCAATACGGTTCGGAGCGTCTCATCGCCTTCTCGGATGGCGTGATGGCGGTGGCGATCACGCTGCTTGTGCTCGATCTGAAGTTACCCGAAGCGGCCGGTCAGGGCAGTCTGGCGGACGCGCTTCCGGGGCTGGCAAGTGCGCTGTGGTGCTATGCGTTGAGCTTCGTCGTCATCGGGGTGCTGTGGATGGCGCACCACAACCAGTTCGCCAACATTCCCCACGTCGATGGCGGCTTGCTCTGGATCAATCTGGTCTTCCTGATGTGTGTTGTGCTGATACCGTTCGTTACCAGTTTGCTAAGCGGTCACGACGGGGCGCTTCCGACCATCTGCTATGCGGCCGTACTGACGGCCAATTGCGTCTTGCTCGCATTGATCTGGTGGTACGCGCGTCGCACGCCGGGTCTGATGGCGGCCGATGTATCGGAGCAGGATCGCAGCATGGGGTTGCTGGCGCCGTTGCTGGTTGCGGCCGTATTTGCTGGGTCTATCGGTGTCGCGTATGCGTTCGGCCCGACAGCGGGGCAATGGACATGGCTGCTGGCAGCAGGCGCCGGATGGCTTGCCGATCGCCTGACATCAACGGATGCAAACGCCAACTTGGTGTGATGGCCTCAACGGCGGCGGAGGCGGCGTTCGCCGCATGGGCACGCAGCCAGGTTTGTGTCACTCGTGTATCCCGCCGACGCGAGCACATCGCGGCTCACCGCCGCGACGCTTGACGGACTCCGCAAACCAGCGCAGGAACAAACCATGACCGAGCGGCTCGTTTCCAGCGCCAAGCGCGATACCGATTTGACCGAGGCGTCGTTGCGCCCGCAGGCCCTTGCTGAATTCATCGGGCAGGAGCAGGCACGCGCGAACCTCAGCGTCTTCATCCAGGCCGCGCGCAGTCGCGGTGAAGCGCTCGATCACGTGCTGTTTGCCGGCCCGCCGGGGCTGGGCAAGACAACACTGGCGCAGATCATGTCCAAAGAGCTGGGCGTGGGCTTCCGCGCCACGTCCGGTCCCGTAATTTCCAAGGCTGGCGATCTCGCCGCGCTACTCACTAATCTTGAGGATCGCGACGTCCTCTTCATCGACGAGATCCACCGTCTCAGCCCGGCGGTGGAGGAAATTCTCTATCCCGCGATGGAGGACTTCCAGCTCGATCTCATCATCGGCGAAGGTCCGGCCGCGCGCTCCGTCCGTATCGATCTGGCGAAGTTCACACTTGTCGCGGCCACGACGCGCCTCGGCCTGCTGACCACGCCGCTGCGCGATCGTTTCGGCATTCCGGTGCGGCTCAATTTTTACACCGTCGAAGAGCTGGAGCGCGTGGTGACGCGCGGTGCTGGTGTGCTTGGTGCGCCGATCAACCCTGAGGGTGCACATGAGATCGCCCGTCGTGCGCGAGGTACGCCGCGCATCGCGGGGCGGCTGCTGCGCCGTGTGCGTGATTTCGCAGCCGTTGCGGGGCGTGACATCATCGACGCCACACTGGCCGACAAGGCGCTCAACGCGCTTGAGGTCGATTCCGAAGGGCTGGATCCGCTGGATCGGCGCTATCTTTCCTGCATTGCGCGCACGCACGATGGTGGCCCGGTTGGCATTGATACTCTCGCGGCCGCGCTGTCCGAGCCGCGTGATGCGCTGGAAGAAATCGTCGAGCCCTATCTGCTGCAGCAGGGCTTCATCAGTCGCACGCCGCGCGGACGTATTGTCACGCTGAAAGCCTATAAGCATCTCGGCATGTCCGGGCCGCAGCGCGCCGCCGTGCCGGACGATGATCTGTTCGAAGGGCTGGACGAGGACGACACCGGCCGCGAACACGGTTAACCCCGGCCGGGCTTGCAGTTGCTGCACGGAATATCAACATTTGGCGCAGCATTTGCAGCGATAGCCCTGTTTAGGGGCGTCGCTTTCGCCTGATCCCGAACGCTAGAGTGCTTCCGGAAAAGTGGGAACCGGTTTTCCGACGAGAAGCACGACAAAACAAACATCTAGTCGCACAAAGAAAATCCGAGTGATCACCCGCAGACAATTCTTCATGGGGTTCGGTGTGGCCGGACTGGCTGGCGCTGGCACCGGCGGGTACGCGCTGGTTGAATCATTCGGCAGCAACGTCACGCGCTATCAGATGACGCCTCCGGGCTGGCCGCAGGATCTGCCGGTGCGGCTGCTTGTTCTCAGCGATCTGCACGCATGCGATCCATGGATGACCGCAGAACGCATCGCAGGGATGGTTGAGAAGGTGAACGCGTTGCAGCCCGATTGTGTGCTGCTGCTGGGCGACTATGTGGCGGGCCATTCGATCGGGCGTTTTTCCAAGCCGGTGCCGCATCGCGATTGGGCCAATGCCCTGGCGGGCCTCAAGGCGCCGATGGGTGTACACGCCGTGCTTGGCAATCACGACTGGTGGGAAGATTGGGATGTGGTTCGGCGCCGTCGCGGTCCGACCAAGGCCGGCCTCGCCCTGCAGGAAGCCGGCATCACCCTGCATGAAAACACTTGCGTGCGATTGGCCAAGAACGGACGCCACTTCTGGTTGGCCGGGCTCGGCGATCAGTGGGCGTTCCCAAGCCGACGCGATGGCCGTCGTTATTTCGAAGGCACCGATGACCTCGCTGGCACGCTGGGGCAGGTGAGCGACGATGCACCCATCATCATGATGGTGCACGAGCCTGACATTTTCGCGTCGATGCCCGCCCGCGTGTCGCTGACGCTCGCCGGCCATACCCACGGCGGACAGGTGCGACTGTTCGGCTATGCGCCGGTCGTTCCCTCGCGCTTTGGCCAGCGTTATGTCTACGGCCATATCGTCGAAGACAATCGGCATATGATCGTTTCCGGTGGCTTGGGCTGCAGCGCGGTTCCTGTCCGGCTTGGCGCACCGCCTGAAATCGTTCAGATCGATCTCGGCACGGCTCAGCTTTGAAAAGCGAGCAGTGTCGAAGAATTCAAATGTTCGCATCCTGGATTGCCTGCCATGACAGACACTGCCGCTCCGCGCACTTGGCCTGATCTCGGTGGGCGCCTGATCGAGATCGACGGTGCACAGGCCCATGTCTTGCCGGTGCGCGTGTACTTCGAAGACACCGACTTTTCGGGCCTCGTCTATCACGCAAGCTATGTGCGCTGGTGCGAGCGTGGACGATCGGATTTCCTGCGTCTTTTGGGTGGCGATCATCGCCGTCTCATTGATGGATCGGGCGGTACGGAGCCCGCAGCGTTCGTCGTTCGCCGCATGACGTTCGACTATCTGAAGCCAGCGCGCATCGACGATTTGCTTGAGGTTGTGACGCGTGTGAAAGCCGTTGGTGCGGCCAGTTTGACGCTGTCACAGAGCGTTCAACGCAACGGGGTGGTGCTGGTTGAAGCTGAAGTTACGGTCGTTTTGATTACTGTTTCCGGCAAGCCGTTGCGTATCTCGGGTGCGCTGCGCGAGGCCTTTAGCGGAGCCTGAAACATGCCCTTCAGGGCATGTTTTGCTACGCTTTCTGTGCACCGGTGTGCAAAAACCGCTTGATTTTGGCCCTTATCCCGCATATTCGCGCTCGGCCCACCGCACATTGTGCGTGCATCACGGTACTATGCCTGCGGCTGAACGATTCTCAAGGAACCAAGAGATGGCTGAAAAGAAACCCGCTGCGAAGAAGGTTGCTGCTAAGGCTCCTGCAAAGGCAGCCGCTAAGACCGCTGCTGCCAAGGCGGCGCCTGCTGCAAAGGCAGCTGCGAAGGTCAACACGATCACGCTGCGCCAGATTGGTGCCAGCCTGGCAGAGACGCACGAGCTGCCCAAGAAGCAGGCGACTGCAATGCTTGAAGAGCTTGTCGCTCTGGTCACCAAGCACCTCAAGAAGGGCGACAAGGTTCGCCTCGCCGGTCTCGGCGTTCTTCAGGTTCGCAAGCGTCCGGCACGCATGGGCCGCAACCCTGCGACCGGTGAATCGATCAAGATCAAGGCTTCCAAGAAGGTGGCATTCCGCGCCGCCAAGGAACTCAAAGAATCGATTTAAAGCCCAAAACTGGGGCTTTTCCTCAGCCTCACCGGGTTTCAGAACTGCGCGCCGATGCAACGCATCGGTGCGCAGTTTGCATTTTGGGAGCAGTTAGGCTGCCCCATTGCACGCCGCCATCGGTGCTGGCTTGAGGCAATAATCGCGCAGGCTCTGCCCATGTGCTTGCGCCATTCATCCGTTGCGCATCTGACTGGTTACCAAAGTGTTGCCATCACTGCGCCATAGAATGGGCGAATCAAAGATAGCCATCAGCACCTGAGAGGTGACATGTCCGAGAAGACCATGCTTGTCGTGCCTGGCAAGAAGCTCACCGTCCCGCGGGTGTTGAAACGCACGCTGCAGGTTTTGGCAGCGGTGGCGCTGACATCCTGTGTCGCGCTGGCAATTCTGATCGGTAACGGCCTGCTGGTTCCCAAAGGACGGCTGCTGCAGGGCTGGGACGCGTGGGTCGCGTTCATCAACCGCACGGACATCCTCGCCACGATGGTGCTGACGGCGTTGGTCACGCTGTGGTTCGTATACTGGCAGCGCGATCACGAGCGCGGCGATCGCAAGTAGTCGCCAGGCTCAAGGCGCTGGCTCATAAGCGCGGTTGCAGGAAGCAGTGCTCGGAGGCGTGGCCTCCGCAAAAGAAAATGGAGGACGCAGCGCTTGCCACGTCCCCCATTTTAATTACCGGACTGCGAAGTGCCGATTAATTGCAGCAGCAGCGCTTGCGGTAGTGCTTGACGGTGGAGACGGTGCGGTAGGAGCGAACGCGCTCGTAGGACACGCGCTTCACAACCGACACGGTCGGCTGCTGAACGGCAACGTTGCGATAGAACTTGCGGCAGCCGCAACGGTCGGTGAAGGCCTTCTTCACCCAGACGGTGCGGTAAGAACGGACGCGCTCATAGGTGACGCGCGGAACCAGCTTTTCAACCGGCTGACGATACTGAACGCGCTTGGCGACAGTGCAGCAGTCGCCGCCGCGATGGAACAGGCCAGCTTCGGCCGACGTCGTTGCTACCATGCTCGCACCAGCAAGCGTACCGGCTGCAACCAGAACTCCAAGAAGCCCACGCATTAGAAAAACTCCCAATTCACCCACAAATGATTTCGATTGTCCGACATTCGGTATTTCCGATCTGCGTCGAACGGCACGGGAAAAGGAATAACCCCGGTGTTTGTAAAAAACGGTTAGCCGCAAAAACAAAGCTAATCCATTTCCGGTTATGGTTAATGGAGTGCGGATTTGATAATTCGCTGCGTGCCAAAATGAGCTGAAAATCCCGTAGTAACTATTGGTTTGCTGGTTGAATATGCAGAAACAGATGCTTTTGATGCAAAACGCTATGCCGGCTAACGGATGGGTTATTTGTCTTGCCATTAAATAAATCTGGTAGCATGTGTAGGGGTTAAAAAGCGAAAAGAAATGACGTCCCATTTCGCCTCAGAAAATGCCGATATTTTATTTGTTGTGGCGCGCAATTGAAATTCAGGTCGCAAAGTTATGTCTGTAGTGCCTGCCGACGGGGATAACTGTTCAAAAAATTAGACGTCGCTGTCTGGCGAGGCGTTGCTCGCGGCCCGGTGATGGCGCGCGCGGCCTTGCAAATGCGGCAACGCGAGCAGAGTGCAGCAGGCAGGGCGCTACGAAAATGCGATCCGAATAGTCTTCCGAGCGCGCGGTGCCGTCGCCGTTGGAAATGGCCAGTTCGGTCTGCCCGATACGTGTCCGGCCCGCGAAGAGCGTATCTCGCAGATCGCAGTTTCACGGCTCTTCTGCAAAGGACAGCCGCGCATTTCCATCAGGAAGGATTATTCAGCCGCCAGCAATCAGCTTGAACGGCGCCGCCCCAGCTACAAGGGCGCTGCTAGCCAAGCTATTGGCGGCACGGGGAGGGAGCAGCCCAAGCCAGAAGGGGTTCAGCGGCAGAGCTCGCTGCGTTCGGCGTCTTTGCTAAGCACCTGGCCGATTGGATCGATGGCGCCGGTTTCAGCGACCTCCAGTGGCTCGGTGCAACGCCACGCCGAAAGCACCTTAGGCGGCGCCATTACGGCATCTTTCTTCACCGGCAGCGTGGGTATGGCTGCGGGCACCATTACAGAGGCGGTGATGGCGGCGGCTGTGCCCGGCCGTGTGGCTGGCGTCGGCCGCGGTGCGATCGGCGTCATCTCGGCCTTGGCCTTGGCGTAGCACTGATCCAGATAGGCGCAACGGCGCTTGGCGGATGGATGCGTATCGGTCTCCGGCGCGCCCTCGAAGCTGTCGCACACCTGCGCCAGCCCCTTGCGGTCCAGCCAGCCCTCGCGCACGCCCTGATTTACTGCATAGCAATCGGCATCGAGTTCGGAATCGCCAACCTGAATGTGCCCGCACTCGTGCTTGAACACGAACAGGCGCACCTGCGGTGGCTGCTTGTTGAGCATGAAAGGATTGAGGATCAGCACCGTTTCACCGGCGCCACCCTCGCTGGGCAGGTTCCGGTCAATCATGATATCGGCGTTGCCGCACGAAACCTTGCGCCCGGCCAGCGTGACGCTGCGGCCCACCCACTCCTCAGCCTGGGCTGAAACAGTGAAGGGCGCTGCGGCCTGGCCGACGGTGGCAAGGCAAAGCCAAGCCGCTGTGAGACGAAGTAGGTTACGCAACTTGCCATCTTCCCAGGTTGCTCGGCCCCCCGGCTTCCCTCGGTGCCGGAGAATAGGTGGCGGATTTAGCCCGAATTTGGACGGGCTATCGCGCTGCACCCGCGATGTTGGTGAAGAGTTTAGGCCGCAGGCTGCCAACAAATGATGGATGGAGCCCCGAAGGCCTTGAAAAAGCGCGTGGCATCCACAACCGGACGCGCTAACCATATTGCGCGATTAGTCCACCCGGCGGAGCAGGGAAACGACGGATGACGAGCCAAAAGGACGCCAGCGGCATCGATCTCGACATCAGGGATGCCATGGAGGGGCACGAGCGCTTCCGCCAGCAATTTGAACGCGACCGCTACTTTTATCAAAACCTTGCCAACCGTAAGCAGAAGCCCCGGTTGCTGTGGATCGGCTGCGCTGATAGCCGCGTCGTGCCTGCAACCATCACCAACTCCGATCCGGGCGAGTTGTTCGAGATCCGCAACATCGCCAATGTCGTCCCGCCGTCCGATGCCGCCGACGACACCATCGGCGCCGCCATCGAATATGGCGTCGGCCATCTTGGCATCGACGATATCGTCGTCTGCGGCCACACGGGGTGCGGCGGCGTCGCTGCGCTTCTTGAGGAAGTGGTGCCCGGCCGTGAGGCGCATCTGGGCCGTTGGTTGGAGTTTACACGTCCGGCGCACCAGCTTATCGAGGCGGCCCGCGTGCCGGCCGAGGAACGGCTGACCGCGACCATCAAGGCGCATGTGCAATTTCAGCTCGACAATCTGATGACGTACGACATCGTCCGAGAAGCCGTTGAGGCGGGCAAGTTGAACATCCACGGCTGGATTTATGACATGCAGGATGGCTCGCTTTCCGCCTACGATGCCGGTGCTGGCGGCTGGCGTGGTCTGCTGGACGAATTCTGAGGCATTATCTCCGGCATGACCGTTGATCCCGTTCTGATTGAAGTTACGCGTGGCCCGCTTGTCGAGAGCCGCCATCGCGGGGCCGTTGCGCTGGCGTCATCGTCCGGTGCGCTGGCACTGAGCCTTGGCGATGTGACGAGCCCGGTCTATCCGCGCTCAGCCGTCAAAGCTTTGCAGGCGCTGCCGCTGATCGAAACCGGCACGGCGGATCGCTTTGGTTTTGGTCCGGCGGAAATCGCCATCGCGTGCGGTTCGCATGTCGGGTCGGAGCGGCATACCCATCTTGCAGCCGCCATGCTGGAACGCGCCGGTCTCAATCCTGATGCGCTCGGCTGTGGCGCCCATGCGCCGCTCGGCGCCGCCGCTGCGCGCGAGTTGATCGCGGCAGGGCAGCAGCCGACGCAGCTGCACAACAACTGCTCCGGCAAACACGCGGGCATGTTGGCCACTGCGGTGCATATGGGCGAAGCGACCGCGTGCTATTGCAATGTCGATCATCCGGTGCAGCAGCGCGTTCACAGCGCGATGGCCGAGATTTCCGGATTGCCGCTGGGCGCTGATGTGCGCGGTACCGATGGCTGCTCGGTTCCCAACTGGGCCATGCCGCTTTCGGCCATGGCGCGCATGTTCGCCCGTCTCGGCAGCGGCGAAGGCATGGACGCTGATCGCCGGGCTGCGCTGTCGCGCATTCTGGATGCGTGTTGGCAATTTCCGGAAATGGTGGCGGGCAAAAACCGCGCCGACACCGTTGTCATGCGCGCGCTGCCGGGCAAGGTGTTCATGAAGACCGGCGCGGAAGGCGTTTATTGTGGCGCGTTTCCCGAGCTTGGGCTCGGCTTCGCACTGAAGATCGATGATGGCGCAAAGCGTGCTGCGTCCGGTGCCGCGATGGCGTTTGTGGAGCGGCTTTATCCGTCAGCGCGCGGACTGATGCCCGTTGGCGGCATCAAGACATGGCATGGCGTTGAAGTGGGTGAAGTTCGCTCGTCGGCATACTTCGAAGACGCGCTCGCTGGCTTGAAACTCTGACGGTCAATTGCGCGCCGACTCTATGCAGTGTCTCACTCACACCGCAACATTACCGCTGACGCTGATGCGCTTGTTGCCATCGCCGCCGCGCACGAGGTCCGCGCCAACCGGTTCGCCTTCGCCGTCCATCGCGCGAATTGCGCCCAGCTTAGCGCCGGAAATCATGTTGCTGGCGATGAGACACGCGCCCGCCGATGGATCAACCGAAACGAGAATGCCGACACGGCTGTCGCGCACCAGGTTCGATGTCGCCACCACCTCGCGCATGTAGGCGCCCCAGCCGATCACAATGCCTGCCGTCGGCGCGCGCTCGATGACGTTGCCCGTCATGGCGCAATCTGCTTCCGCCGTAATGCCGTGGCCGCGCTTGTCGACCGGTTCATGCTCGCGCCGGAACAGGTTGCGCACCACGTTGCCCTGGATCACCGCAAGCCGGCCGCCTTCGTTGAAGTTGGTGACGGTGATGCCGGTTGCAGCGTTGTCGACGAAGTTGTTGGCGATCAGCGCGCCTTCAAATCCAAATTCGGAATAGATCGCCACCTCGCCCAGCCGCGAACACGAATTGCCGATGATCTGGATGTTGTTGGAAGCATTGCCGCGCACGGCGCTGAAGGCGCAGTCGGTAATGCGATTGCCGCTCACCAGCACCGCCCCGGCGCGAAACGCATTGACGCCGTTGCCGTTCTGACCGGTGCCACCGCCATCGGCGCGGATGCGCACGATGCGATTACCGACAACGATGCTGCCGTCCTCGCCCGCTTCCGAGCGCCAGATTTGAATGCCGTTGTTGCCGCAGTCGGCGATGTCGTTGTGGCTGATCTCCAGCCCTGTAGCATCAAGGCTGCGCACGGCCGCCTGCATCGCGTTTTCGATCGTGCAATCGGTGACAGAGCCGCCGCAGGCAAATAGTGCGATGCCATTGCCGGGGCTGCGTGTGATGCGCAGGCGGTTGAGGCGCACTGCACTCGAGCGCGCAATTGCAATCAGGCCATCGGCATCGCCAAGCGCAGCGTAGGCGCCGTCGAACGCGATGCCTTCAATCGCGATGCTGTCGGCATCTTCGGCGGTGATGAACGGGCCAGCACCGGCATGCTCCAGCTTGGTAAGTCCATCGGCACCGATCAGCCGCGCGCCGGAGCGCAGCCGCAGACTGCCGATGCGGAAATGTCCGGGCGGCAGGTGCAGCGGTGCGCCGCGATCCGTCGCTGCATCAAGTGCTGCCTGCAACACCGGCGCCTGATCGATGCGGCTGCCGGAAACCAGCCCGATGTCGCCGGCTGAGCCGTAGCTGCGCGCTTCTGCGGTGCGGACCCCAACGGCCGCGATGCCCGCAACAGCCGTGGCCGTCGCACCGGCTGCCAGTCCAGCGGACAAAATATTGCGGCGGTCGATGGTCATGGTTCCTCAGGTCCTGCTTGCGGCGTGCGTGCCCCGTGAAAGCAAGACTGAGACCACCCGCGGGTTAACGGCGGGTTTTCCAGTCCGATGGGTTTCCCCGAATGCCCGATCTGGCCGACGAAGTCCTGCCCGCGCCCTCGATGGCTTCAAGACAGGTTGCGATCATTTCAAGCCCGCCCGCCAGCGCGCCGTTCCAGGTCAGATGCCCATCCTCGAACGGACCGCTGGCCTCGGACAGCCACTCCGGCATGTGAATGAACCCGACCATGAACGGCCGTTCCGCTAGCATCGCCGTTGTCAGCGACTGATAGAGAATGGCGTTGCAGAGATAGTCGCCCGCATCGTTTGAGGTGCAACACGGCACGTCGGCAACTTTCAATCGTGAAACGATATCATCGACAGGCAGCGTGGCGGGCATGGAGGCCGCGCCGCCAGCGATGATGCTCGATAGTGGGGGCAGGCTGCCAACGGCATCCGGACGGGGCGCGCACACGTTGCGACCTATCAGTTCGATGCGGAAACCTTTGCTGGCGCTGGCAACGCCGAAATGCAGCGCCAGCACCGGCGCGTTGCCATGCAGCAGGGCGCCGAGCCGCAGCGGGCCCCGTTCCCACGCCACGGGTAGAATTTCCGTCACGATGTCGTAATCGGCAAACAGCGCCCGTGCCGACTTCGCCAGCTTGGGCACAAAGTCCGCAGTCACGTTGTGCGCAACGCCGGGAAATGCGCCAAAGCCGGTCAGCAGGATGATGGGACGGCTCTGCGTCACTGTATTGCTCCCGCTGCGCCAAGTGCGCGATTACGCACTAAAACCGATCAGGCCCATGATCTCGTCAACCGCCAGTGTCGGCAACAGCCGGCCCTGCCGAACGTCGGCCTCGATGCTTTGCATGCGGGCGCTTACGCGAGGATTGGCATGCACGGTTTCCATGATGCGGTCGGACAGCATGTCGTGCATCCACGCCACGGCCTGCTTCTGGCGCCGCTCCTGCAATTCACCGGATTCGCCCAAGTCGCGGCGGTAATCCAGGATCTTGGCCCACAGCTTGTCGAGATCCTTGTTGTGCGCGCCGGATATGGTGATGACCGGCGGCGTCCAGTTCGGCGACGAGGGCGTCAGAATCTGCATCGCACCACGATATTCCGCGGCGGCGCGTTCAGCGCGCAGGATATTGTCGCCGTCGGCCTTGTTGATGGCGATCATGTCGGCGATTTCGATGATGCCCTTCTTGATGCCCTGCAGATCGTCGCCGCCACCTGCCAGCAGCAGCACCAGGAAGAAGTCGACCATATCGGCGACAGCAATTTCCGACTGGCCGACGCCTACAGTTTCCACGATCACGATGTCGAAGCCCGCAGCTTCACACAGGGCCATCGTTTCGCGCGTCTTGCGCGTAACGCCGCCCAGCGTGCACGAGCTGGGCGAGGGGCGAATAAACGCGAGCGGCTCCTGCGCAAGCTGGCTCATGCGCGTTTTGTCGCCGAGGATCGATCCGCCCGTCCGCTTCGAGGTCGGATCGACAGCCAGCACTGCAACGGTGTGGCCAGCTTTCACCAGATTGGTGCCCAGCATGTCGATGGTGGTGGATTTGCCGACACCGGGCACACCGGTGATGCCAAGACGAATCGATCCGCCCGTATGCGGCAGCAGTGCCTGCAGCAATTGCTGCGCCAACGCGGAATGGGCAGGCTTCGTGCTTTCCACCAGCGTGATCGCGCGTGCCAGCATGGCCCGGTCGCCCGCCAGCACGCCTTTGACGTAGGCGTCGATTGACGGTGTGGAAACGGTTGCGGGCTGCATAGAAAACTCCTTTAGCGCGGCATCTTCATAGGTGGCGCCGCGCCCCCTGTGTAGTTTGATCAATTCGCTGTCGGCAAGTCCGTCATGTGGCCGCCACATCCGCCAACGACAACTTGCTCCGCTTTGCGGCGCGCCATAATGTGCCGGCCGCAGCGAAATGGGGACAGCGAGGGGAGGGACGTAATGTCCGGCTTTACCGTGGCCGCGTCCATAGCCGCTCTGGCGCTGCTGACATATCTGTTTGTGCGCAATTCCACCAATCACACCTCAAAAATGCTGCGCGTTGTGGCGCGGGGCGGTGCGCTGGCGCTGGTTGGCGTCGCGATCGCCGGTGTGATGCTGTTTGCGCCCGCAGCGCTGAAAAGGGACACCAGCGCGCGCGTTTCGTCCACGCTGCAGGATCAGATCGCCCAGGCGCGCGAGCATGCCAGCCAGGACGCCCACTTGCGCAGCCGGATGGAGGCGCTGGAGGGCTGGGGCGCCGCCGTTACAGCGGAGGTTGAGGACGACGAGGCGCTGCCGCCGGAAAATGCCGACTGGCAGGTTGTGCCGGTGTTCTTCGGCACCGACCGCGAGACACAGCCGGACAACACCCGGTTGCAGTATTCGTCCGAGCGAGGCCGCCGTCTGGAACTTGGCCGGGCGCTGATATCGGTGCCCAAAAGCCATCAGGTGCCCAATATCGAGCGCCCGTGGGCGATCAAGCTGCCGTATTTCGACGTCACCATCTACGAGCAGACGGAAGATCCTGCGCAGCACTTCACCATCCAGAACATCGGCAAACTCACGCAGGAAGAGTTTCTGGCCCGCGTCCGTAATCGGCTCGCCCGCTCCGCCCGCTACAAGGACCATGCAATCGTTTTCGTGCATGGCTACAACACAGCGTTCGATAGCGCGCTCTACCGCACGGCCCAGCTTTCCTACGATCTGAAGTTCGATGGCGCGGCGTTTCTCTATAGCTGGCCGTCGGGTGGTGCTGTCGCCAGCTACACCTATGACCGTGAGAGCGCGCAGGCGTCCGAGCCCTATCTGCGCCAGTTTCTCGATATCGTCGTGCGCGAGACGGGCGCCAAATCGGTCAGCATCATCGCCCATTCCATGGGTAATCAGCCGCTTCTCAGCGTGCTGCGCGACATGCGCCAGACCGGACCTAACGAAGTCGCGATCAACGAAGTCATTCTGGCGGCCCCGGATGTCGATGCCGATGGTTTCGATAATGTCGCTAGGCGGATCGAAGGCATCGCCCGCGGCGTGACGCTTTATGTCGCATCCAACGACCGGGCGCTGATGGTGTCGCGCAATTTCTGGCGCAATCCGCGTGCTGGCGATGTGCCGCCCGGCGGGCCGCTGATCGTTTCCGGCGTCGAGACGATCGATATCACGCGCGCCTCGACGGACAGCCTCGCGCTCAACCACTCGGGCTATGCTGAAAATAACGATCTGCTGCAGGACATTGGCAAATTGATCCTCAGCGGCCTGCGCCCACCTGAGCAGCGCTTGCCGACACTCCTGCGTACAGCTTCACCGCGTGGCGACTACTGGCGCTATCTGCCATTGACGGCAGGCGCCCAGGTCGAAACCGGTGCCCATGTCGAAACCGGGGAGATCCCGACAACGCCGTAGCTGTACCCGCGTGGCTTGTCCGGTACCGCACCGATCATCAGCGGCCCTAAGTGGGCCACAGCTTGGTATTATGCCTTTTTCGAGATTGTCCGCTCCGCAAAGGAATTTTTCCGTGTCCGCCCGCCAAATGATTGCTGCAACACGTATTTTTCTATTCCTTGCAACGCTTTGTGCGCTGGCCCCGAATACGGCATCGGCGGCAGAGCGCTGGCCACCGTGGCAGAGCTACACCGAGGCGGTCGAGGCCGCGCACCAGAAGGCGCAGCAGGCCCAAAGGCGCCGGGCGGCTGCTTCTCAGAACACGCTCACAAGTCTCAACGCCCGCATCGAACAACTCAAATCCGCGAAGAAATACTCGCAGGCTGTGCCGCTGGCGCGCCGGGCGCTGGTGCTGACGCGGCAGAAGCATGCCAACGGCATTGAAACCGCGGCGGCGCTGGAAACGCTCGCGGGCCTCTATGAATTGCTGAACAAGCCAGCCCAGGTCGCGCCGCTGCTCAAGCAGGCGCTGGATATTCGCCAGCAGGCACCCGGCCAGCCCGATGTTGCCGCAACGCGTGAGCGACTGGCAGCGGTTTATGACAAGCAGGGCAAGTCGGCCGAGGCGCAGCGGCTCCGTGGCGACGCCGTGGCCGAGCCACCGCCGGAAGCGAGGCCTGCTCCGGGCGTAGCGGAGGAGCCCTCTGCAACCGATCAGGAAACGGCCGCCAAGGTCGATGACGAGGCGGGTGCTGAAGCCGCCGCTGCTGCCCGCAAGGCAGAAGAAGACGCAGCCCGGGCGCGCGCGGCTGAACTTATGCGGCGCCAGATGGCTCAGCGCTACGAGCCCTCGCCCAGCGTCAGGGGCAGGGTCGGCAGTGGCGGATCTCCCGCGCCATCATTTTCAGGCCGGCAAGGCATTGAACAAAAAAGACAATATGCGCGCCCGCCGATGCCGGCCGCGCCACCGCCGGCCGCTGTCGTGCCACCGCCTCCTGCGCCGCCGGTTGATATCGCTTCGCCGCCTCCGCCGTCCGGCGGGTCCAGCCGCGATGGGTCCGAGCAGGACTTCAGTGTTCTTGATGAGCTGGACCGCGATCCGCCTTCGGCTGGCGCCGCCCCGCCGCCTGCCGCAGCCCCGGCCCCACCGCCACCGGCCGCCAGCGCTCCGGATGATCCCGCTGGCGGATCAGGCCCGCCGCCCGCCGCTGCGCCGGCACCCGTGCCGGACCCCGACTGGCAGATCGTGCCGGTTTACTGGGGCACCGATCGTGCCGTGCAGCCGAATGCCGAGCGCCTTGCGTTCGGTTCTGATCGCGCCCGCCGTCTCGAAACGGGCTTGGCGGAAGTCACCGTGCCGAAGGTGCACGAGGTGCCGAACGTAGAGCGGCCGTGGGTGGTGAAGATCCCCTATTTCGACGTGACGCTTTACGCCGAGAAGGAAGATCCCAAGAAACACTTCACGCTGAAATCCATCAAGGCCATGACGCGCGAGGAGCTGCTGGCGCAGATCAAGGCCCGGCTCGCCGCCTCGAAGGATTACAAGGATCAGGCGCTTGTGTTCGTGCACGGCTACAACACGTCGTTCGACAACGCGCTCTATCGCACAGCGCAGATCGCCTACGATCTCGATTTCGACGGTGCGCCGTTCCTGTACAGCTGGCCGTCCGGCGGTGCTGTCGCCAGCTACACCTACGACCGCGAAAGCGCGCAGGCATCCGTGCCCTATCTGCGCGAGTTCCTCGACATGGTGGTGAAGGAAACCGGCGCCAAGCAGGTCAGCGTCATCGCCCATTCGATGGGCAATCAGCCGGTGATGGATGTGCTGCGCGAGATGCGCAACGCCACGCCTGAAGGCGTTGTTATCAGTCAGGTGATCCTGGCCGCGCCGGATGTCGATGCCGACACGTTTTCCAACCTCGCCCGCTCCATCAATGGGCTGGCGAAAAACGTCACGCTCTATGTCGCCGCCAACGACCGCGCATTGACGGTCTCGCGCAACTTCTGGGGCAGCTATCGCGCCGGCGATGTGCCACCGCAGGGGCCGCTTATTCTGCCGGGAATCGACACCATCGACGTGACGGCGGCATCGACCGACACCTTCGCTATCAATCACTCCGGCTATGCCTCGAATAACCGGCTGCTGGATGATATCGGCGAGTTGCTGCGTACCGGCCTGCGGCCGCCGGAAATGCGTCCGTTGAAGTTCGGCAAGATCACCACGAACGCAGGCGACTACTGGCGCTATGTGCCCGCGCCGTAGATACGGCGTCGGCTTTTTGACGGCACGTCGCGCTGTAGCGCCAACAACACTTTATTTACCACACCTCGGCAAAACTCCGCTTCTGGGCGTTTCGACGTCCCAAAGGTTCAGAGGTGAGGTCGGTGAAAGTCACCGGCCCGGCGTCGCGGTGTGGTTCATGCGTTGGCAGCGGCTTGCAGTCGGGAAAAATCCGTCGTCTTTCGCGGTCTTTGATCGCGTCTCGCGGCCGTTAGTGCTGGCTTGCGGTGTGTCAATCGCCGCAATGGCGCTCGCGCTCGTGATGTTCCCGCGCAGCGCCGACGCTGAAAGCGCCGAGTTGATCGAGGATGGCGTCGCCAGCCGTGTTTCGGAGCGGCCGGAGATGGGGATGCCTGCCACCAATCCGCGAGTGCGCGGCTTTGTGCAGTCCCATCCGCAGGATTTCGTGACGGTTTGCGTTGCTGGCTGCAACGGCGAGCCGAAGATCGTACAGATGTTGCCCAAGCCCCATGAGGCGCGTGCTGGCTCAATGCGCACCACTTCCGGCGGCTCCGGGTCAGGAAATTGGGACGGCCCCGATGATGTTGTTGCCTGCATGGCAGGCTGCGGCGGTGGTCGTCCCGGTGAGATCGTCCAGCGGCTGCCGGATCTGCCGCCAGAGCATCGTGCGCCCGCTCGCCGCAAAAAGGCAGGCGAGAGCTGGGAGCAGGAGCTGATGGACATCCTCCCTGACTGAGCGCTGCCGGTGCGCTTCGCCCTGAGGCCGCCACTTCCCTGATTTGAGCGCCGCCCCGCCGCGATTGGATTTATCCCGTTGCGCAATGGGCTATTGCCCATCCGGCCCCTGTCGTTCAAAAGACCGCCAGCGCGCGTCCTATCGGAAAAGTGGGCACCGGATTTTCGGTGGGAAGCACGTTCAGATAAATGACCAGCCGTTCGATTGCTTCGGCAGCGGAACGGCTACAGGTTTGAGGCGCAGGGCACACGGGAATGGCTGGAGCGCAGCCGGCAAACTTCGAGGCGCTTGAGGCGCAAGCGCGCACGCTGCTGGCGATCTTCATCGCCTCCGGCTACGAGGCCGTTGCGCCCGATATCATCCAGCCCGCTGGCGTGTTTCTCGATGTCGTGGGCGAGACCCTGCGCGGCCGCACCTATGTGTTCACCGATCTCAACGGCGAAGAGATGTGCCTGCGGCCGGATCTGACCGTGCCCACGTGCCGGCTATACCTCGCGCGCCACCCGCAAGCCGATCGCGAGGCGTTTTACAGCTACAACGGGCCGGCGTTCCGCTTTCAGCCAGTTGGTGCCAACGCCTCGCATCCGCGCGAATTCCGCCAGGCGGGCATTGAGGCGTTCGGCGGCGAGGACGCGTGCGAAGCGGATGCGCGGACGCTGGTGCTGATCCTGCGCGCGTTGCAGCAGGCTGGCCTCTCCAAATGGCGGCTGCAGACGGGCGATGTCGGCCTGTTCGATGCGCTGCTCGATGATGCGAACATGCCTGAGCGCTGGCGTCGTCGCCTGCGCGATCACTTCTGGCGCCCGGATGCGCTGCACGCTGAACTGAAGCGCCTTTCTACCGAGCCTGCACGTTCCGCCGCTGCGTTCCCGCGTTCGCTGATCGACGCTCTCGATCCTGAAGATCCGGCTGGCGCGGAGAACCTTGTTGCGGCGTATCTGGATGAACAGGGCATCGAGCTGATCGGCGCGCGCACCGCCGCTGAAATCGCCGAAGGTCTGCTGGGCATTGCCGCCGATGCAAAGGCTCCGCCGCTGAAGCCTGAAACCGCGGCGCTGATCGAAAGTTATGTCGGCACGCATCTGCCTGCTGCGGAGGTTGCGCCCGCACTGCGCCGCTTCGCCGGATCGGCCGGAGCAGGTTTTGCCCGCGCCATCGACGCTTACGAGCGCCGTCTCAAGCTGCTCGCTGATAGCGGCGTCGATGTCGCCAGTATGGAATTTTCCGCCGAGTTCGGCCGCAACGTAGGCTATTACACCGGCTTCGTATTCGAGGTGATTGCTGAGACGCTGGGCGCGGAAAGTCCGGTCGCGGGCGGTGGCCGATATGACAGCCTGCTGAAAGCCGTTGGCGCGCCGCGCAATGTTTCTGCCGTCGGCGCCGCCATTCACACCGAGCGTCTGCTGGCCGTTGTCCGTGGAGCGAAGGCATGAGCACGCATCTGACTTTTGCTGTGCCCTCCAAGGGCCGCCTGATGGAGCAGACGGCGGAGTTTCTCGCCGCATCCGGCGTGACGCTGCGCAAGGTTGGCCCGGAGCGCGGTTATCGCGGCGAGATCGAAGGCTTCGGCAATATCGACGTTGCGTTTATATCGGCATCCGAGATTGTTGGCGCGCTGAACAGCGGCCGCGCGCATATCGGCGTTACCGGTGAAGACCTCGTGCGTGAGAATATCGTCAACGTCGATGAGCGCGTTGAGCTGGTGAAGCCGCTCGGCTTCGGCCATGCCGATGTTGTGGTTGCGGTGCCTGCGTGCTGGATCGACGTCAACGAGGTTGCCGATCTTGAAGCCGCTGCCGCCGTGTTCCGTCGCGAGCATGGCCGCCTGTTCCGCGTGGCGACGAAGTATATCAACATCACGCGGCGTTTTCTGTCGAGGCACGGTCTGGCCGACTACCGCATCGTTGAAAGCCTTGGCGCCACGGAGGGCACGCCCGCTGCTGGTACGGCGGATCTCATCGTCGACATCACGTCCACGGGTGCAACGCTGGTCGCCAACGGTTTGCGCGTATTGAACGACGGCGTGATCCTGAAGTCCGAGGCCAATCTGGTGCTGTCGAAGGTGGCGGACTGGTCAGACGCGGCGAAAGCTGCGGGCAATGACTTGTTCACGCGATTGGGTCTGCCGAACCGCGTTTAACGGTGCTGGCTGCCGCAACGGCAACGGCGCCATCCGCCATTCCATCCCAAGCGATATCCGGCCTCGGGCTGCGATACGATCACGCCCGCGCAACTATGCAGACGCGCGCGCCTGTCGATTGCGCTGAAAAGCGTCGGCGCTCGATCGAACAGTGCGGGTTCGGATTACTGCGCCGCAGCTTGCTCCGTCGGACGGATGAATGCTTCAACGCGCATGCCGGGCAGCAACGGCACCTTGCCTTCGAGGTTGATGGTCATTTCCAGCACCTCGATGTCGGAAGGGCGGCGTGGACCGCGCGGAGAAACACGCGGCGTTGCCATTGTGGGCGAAAGCTCTGCGACAGTGCCTTCGAAATTGTGGCCCGGATAATTGATCGAGCGCACGAATGCCTTCTGCCCCACCTTCACCTTGGCCACGTCGCCGTCATCAAGCTCGGCCTTCACGCGCACCACCGACATGTCGCCGACAACCGCCAGCGGCTGCTCGGGCGAGGGCGCAACGATTTCACCGATCTTGGCGCGCAGCTGCAGCACGGTGCCTGCACGCGGCGTACGGATGCGCGTCTTGTCCAGCAGCGTAGCAGCCAGCGCAACCTCGGCGCGGGCGGCGGTCAGTGCGGATTCAGCCTCGTTGGGTGCGGGCAGTTTGTCCTTCGCCTGAGCCGCTGCGTAGGCCTTGCGCTGACGCTCCACATGGTAGAGCGCGCGATTGAGACGGCTGCGGGCCTTCGCCAGTTCATCAATGCCGATTTCGCCGCGACGCTTGCCAGCCAACGCCTCATCAAGCGCAAAGCGCGCGCCGATCGCTTCACGCTCGGCCGAATACATTTCATCTTCGCCCGAGGTGACATCCTCGCGGCCCGGCGTTGCGGTTTGCGCATCGCGGCGGCGGCGGCTCAGGCCCTCCTGCGCTTCGGTCGCCGCCAGCCTTGCGCGTGCTTCGTCGTCATCAAGGCGGATGAGCAGCTCGCCCTCTTCGACGACGTCATTCACCGATACCGTCACGTCATAGACCTGACCGAGAATTGCCGCGCCGATGCGCACCTCGCCCGAGCCCGGTTCCACGCGCCCTGGCGCTGCCGCCACCCATTCAGGTGTCGGCGCAGTCGAAACATGGGTGCGGCCGTTATCGAAAAAGGGATTGTCGACCTCTGCGAGCACATAGCCAAGCACAGCTAGCGCAATCAGCAGGGCAGCCGCGAGAGCCTTAAACATGGTGCTTCACCTTTTTGCGGCGGCGGCCCGTCGCGCGGTTTGCGTTATTTGGTTTTGTGTTGCCGTTGGTCGGGGCCGGCTTGGCTTGCCCGTTGGCTGCAGGCTTCGCGGTTGTGGCGCTAGTATTAGCAGCGGGCGAGGCGCCGTTACCGGCCTTGCTTTCGCTGGTGCCATTGCCGTTGTCACCGTTGAGGTTAAGGTGACCGGTGCTCACGTGCACCTGCGTGGTGCCGCCACCGTTGTCACTCTTGTTGGGGCGCTCATCGCTTTCAATGCGGCCGTCATCAATGAGAATAATGCGATCGGCGTAGGGCAGTGTGCGATGGTCGTGCGTTACGGCCAGCACGGCGCGGCTGGTGTCCTTCGCAACCTCGGACAGCAGCGCCATCACAGTGCGACCATTCTCGGCATCGAGCGCTGCGGTCGGCTCGTCGGCCAGGATGACCGATGGCGAACCGGCAAGTGCGCGGGCAATGGCAACGCGCTGCTTCTCACCGCCGGAAAGCTTGGCCGGATAGGCGTGGGCGCGATGGGTGAGGCCGACAGCGTCCAGCGCGCGCATCGCATCGGCGTTGGGATCGGGCACAGCCTTCGAGCGTACATCCAGCGCCAGCATCACGTTCTCGCGCGCGGTCATGGTCGGAAACAGATTGTAGCTCTGGAATACGAAGCCGACGTGGTTGCGGCGGATGTCGGCGAGGCGCTCAGCATCGGCGCCCAGTGTCGATTGTCCCGCAACAGTCAGCTCACCGTCCGTCGGCGAAAGGATGCAGCCAAGAATAGAAAGCAACGTCGTCTTGCCGGAGCCGGAAGGGCCCATCAGCAACGTCAGCTCGCCGGAGTAAAGCTTCAGATCGATGCCCTTTAGCGGCATCACCTGGCCAGCACCGGTTCCGAACACCTTGGTGATGCCAGACGCTTCTAGCAGCACCTTGCGGGCGGGATTGACGGTCATCGGCTGAAAACTCCTGCGGGATCGATGCGTGTAACTTTGAAGATCGCCGAGACGGCGGCGATCGCGCACATGCCGATGGTGAGTGCAAAGAGCAATAGCGCGAGGCCGGGGGTCATGACGATATAGAGCGTGGAATCCTTCGATGCCCAGATGACGAGCAGCGAAAGCGCCATGCCAATGCTGTAGCCAATCAGGGCGCTCAGCATGGCTTGGAAAAGAATGACCTTATGGATGTAGCCCGCCGAGGCGCCCAGGGCGCGCAACGTGGCGAACTCATTAAGGTGGTCTTTGGTGCTGGAGTAGAGCGTCTGCGCCACGATGACAACGCCGACGATCATGCCGAGTGCTGCGCCTGCAATCAGCGCTGAACCGGCCCCCGTCTGGAACAGCCAGTATTGAACGCTGCGATTGCGGAACTCCGGCTGCGTCAGGATTTCGCGATCCGGCAGCCGCTCCTGCAGGCTGGCGCGCACATCCTCCAGATTGGCTCCGGGGGTCAGCCGCACCAGCGTATATGTTGCCTGGTTCGGCCCGGCATCCAGCAGCATGCGTGCCTGCTTCAGCGACGTGAACACATACGGCAGCGTCGTGAATGAGCGGATGCCGTGCGAGACGGCAGCAATGCGTACGCGCACACCGTTTATCTCCGCGGTGTCGCCGTTCTGCTCGATGCCCAGATCCTTGAAGTAGGTGTCGTCGACGGCAACGGTGAACGGCGCGGCCAGTTCATCCATGTTGCCTTCAACCAGGTTCCATGGCTTCAGGCTGCCGTCGCGATGGTCGGAGCCCACCAGCAGCACAGCCGTGGTGCCGCCCTTCGGTTTGCGCCAGGCGGAAAAGCCGACGACCAGTTCCTCCGCCGAGGCAATGCCGTGAGTCGATAGCGCTGAATACTTTTCGTGGCCGATCAGCAGCGACGGATCATCGAAGCTCTTTGTTCCGAGCGGCACCACCCACAGATCGCCATCGGAGGCGTCGAGCATGGCCGCGATCATCCGTTCAGAGCCGATATACAGTCCGCATTGCACGGCAACCAGCACGACGGAAAAAATGATGCCTGTGAGCGTGACGATCAGGCTGAGCCGATCATGAAACAGATTGCGATATGCAAGTTTGCCCGCCATCTTGACGGACTTCGGCTTCAACCCGGTTGCCGGTGAAGGACTCGGCGATTTTGTATCGGCCATTGCCGGCATCTAAGTGGATCCCCTCGCCACCCGTATCAGGTTGGCGAACGTAATGACGGTCGCTATCGCCGTCTGACGGCAGCAGTTGCATCGCTGTAAGCTGGTCAGCGCCGCAATGCACTGGCCAGCCTGCAGAGTGCCGCTCGCAGAGCCGTGCTGGTCTACCCTCATTCGCACGCCACTGTGAGGGTGAGGCCAACTGACGGAAAGAACTTCTTGCAATCATGTTTGTCGGCGGCTGCAGAAGCGGCCGCGTTGGCCGCCTGTGTATCAGCCGAGGCCGTGTCTGTCGCTATGGACGTCGTGGTAGCAGCCGATATGGGGGGCGATTCTGGCGCCGATTGGGCTTCAGCCACGGCAGTTACGTTATTTGTTAGGGATACCTGCTGCGGTTGATTTGTCGCATCCGGATTGATCGCATCCGATTTTGTCGCCCCTAACGAAGCCGTGTTGATCAGCGCGTCGGTATTCAGCGCCACACGCGGGCTGGCCTCAGTAGACTGAACTTCAGGGGTGGGTGAGGCCATAGCCGCTGCTGCGTCCGCAGTCCCTGCCGCGACAGTCGCCGCTGCAACATTGGTTGCTGCATCTTGCGCCTTAACTACAGTATCTCGGGCAGCCGTCCTGATGGGCTTTTTCGACGGCGTCACTTTGGCCTTTGCCACCTGCTTGCCGCCCTTCGCCTGCCGATGGACATGGCGCTTCTTGGCGGGCCGCTCATAATGTCGGGAGGCGCCGTAGCCGGGACCGTGGGCGGTAAAGGATGGCAGCGGTCCGCCAAAGCCCAATGTCACCCGCATGCCGGCTTCGGCCGCATGGGAAAAGGCAGCAAATAACAGGGTCGTCAGCAGCGCAAAAAGGGCTTTGGGCAGGGCTTGCATGCGGCTCTCCAATATTGTGCGACGGATATTTCAACCGAAGCTGTGGTCCGAAGGCATCTTTGGAGCAGGGTGCGGGCCGGGGCTGTTCCGCCGGTTACAGGCCATCGACATGGCGGTGCAAAATAGAATTGCTCTAAATAACTCAGTCTGTTGGTGGCTTCCGGCTGCGGTCCGAAGGGCTCAGATTGACGCCCAGACGTGGCCTGCTGGCTGTGGCTAATCTTTCCGATCGCCGTACACAAATATGTTCAACATCTTTTCGTGCTTGAGTATTTTCTCTGCGGAGGCCAGCATGTCGCTGTTATTATGCCTCGGAGATTACCAATATCGCCGGGTCATTGTATCCAAACCTATTCGACAGGTACGAGACTGTAGAACGCATGCGACTCAACAAATCCACGAGCCACGCCGTCCGCATCCTGGTTGATTGCGCCAAGGCAGAAGGTCGTCTCATCAAGGTGGCCGACATTGCCAGCCGTCTGGACATCACCCAGCAAAATGCGTTCAAAATCGTGCATTTGCTGTCGAAGGCCGGGTTCCTGGTCTCCGCCCGCGGCCGCCATGGCGGCGTGAAGCTGGCGCGTCCGGCGGTCAAGATCAGCATTGGCGAGGTTGTGCGCGCCATTGAGGGTATGGGCAGCGAGCGTGAGGAGGTCGGCGAGGCCGATCTGCACCGCATCGTTGACAACGCGCTGGATGCTTTCGTGGCCGTTCTCGACCAGCACACGCTTGAGGATATGGTCCACGGAACCCATAGCCCGGTTGGCGGTGAGCCCGGTGGACGTACGGGCAAAGGCTCTGCCGCCCGTGGCGCCACGGCGGCTACTCGCACGCGGCGCACCCAGCAGTCGGCGCCGTCGCGGCTTCTCGGCTGATTTTCCGCAGCTTGCGCGGGGCGGCTGAACCGTCCCGCCGTGCGTTAATCCTGCGTCGTAAGTTCGCTTGACATACGCTTCCCGCCCTTCAAATGTGGAATGGGAGTTTCCATATTTAAGGCACGCGCAGCCCTAATAATAATGCGCGCGAGGAAACGTGAGATGATTGTCTGTTCCTGCACGGTGATCACCGATCTCGACATCGAGAACGCGCTCGTCGAGATCCTGAACGCGCCGGATGCACCTATTCCCACACCGGGTATCGTATTTCGCCATCTGTCGAAGCGGATGAACTGCTGCGGCTGCGCGCCGTTGGCTGTCGATACGATCTATAACAAGGTCGATGAGCTTGAAAAGAAAGGGCTAATTTCGCCCACGCTCAGCGCCACCACCCGCAGCAAGCTGCTTGCCTTCACCGCCCGTCGTGCCAAGGCCAGCCCGGTTGCGCACATCGAACCCCTCGACTTTGTTGTTAGCGATTCCAAAGATTTGGTTCGTAAAATCGCCTGAGAGCGTTTTTAGACTGGAATCTTTCTAATTTACCAACCAGTATCTGCCCGCGGCCCTTTCGGGGCCTGCGTCTGAGTTGCGTCGCGGTCAGCCCGCATCCACTCAGCCATCCGATCACTACGCTGTAAGGCACGGAGAGGGGCAGCCATGAAGGGCAATAAGGAAGTTATCGACGCGTTGAATTTCGCGCTGAAGCTGGAGCTTGGCGCGGTCAGTCAATATTGGCTGCATTACCGTCGCCTCGACGATTGGGGATACACCAAGCTCGCCAAGAAGGAGCGCGAGGAATCGATTGAAGAGATGCGTCACGCGGACAAGCTGATCACGCGCATTCTCTTCCTCGAAGGTTTCCCGAAGATGCAGGAAATCGCGCCGCTGATGATCGGCGAGAACCTGAAAGAAGTTCTGGAGTGCGATCTGAAGGGTGAGTACATCGCCCAGGAATTCTATGCCAAGGCGCGCGAGCTGTGCCGTCAGCATCGGGACTATGTCTCGATGGACATCTTCGATGAGCTGCTGGCCGACGAAGAAGGTCACATCGACTTCATCGAAACGCAGCTCGACCTGATGAAGAACATCGGCGTTCAGAACTACGGCATGCTGCAGGCGGATTCCTCCGACAAGGTTGAAGGCAACGCCGAGTAATCGGCTGGGCCTTCCCGGTCAGCCAGCAATCAGCCAGCCAGTTACCGGTTAAAAAGGCCCGCGGGATGCATCCCGCGGGCCTTTTGCATTTTCATAACGCGCACGCCTCCCTCAACGTCATCCCGACGCAGGTCGGGAACCACGCCAGCTTCCGGAGGTGCGCTTAGCGTAGTCGGGCAGCGCGCTGCTCTTGCTCGTAATCGCAGCGCGCATTGAACTTGCGCGGCTGCTGGCTTTCTGATCGGTCGGCGCTCGGCGGCCGGCTCTCCGCAGGGGGAGTCGCCGAGCGCAGCAAAACAGCCTCGGTGGCCGGCTTCCCCGGAAAGGTGCGCCAGACAGCGCTGGCGGTTGGCTCCGCGAAGCGGAGTCGCCAGCGCCGAAAAAGCTAGCTGCCGCGGTCATTCTCCAGCGAGCGGAAGTGTCCGCGCCGTTGCAGCCAGACAAGCAGGGCCAGCGCTGGCAGTGCCGTCAGCGATGTCGCGATGAAGAACAACGGCCAGTCCAGCAGCTTGACCATATAGCCGGTGCCGGACGCAAAGAACGTGCGGCCCGTCGATGCCAGCGCGGTTAGCAGCGCATACTGTGTGGCGGTGTGCAGCGGGTTGCGGCACAGCGCTGACAGATACGCGACGAAGATCACCGTTCCGATCGCACCGGCGAAATTCTCGACGACGATTGCGACCGTGAGCGCGCCGGCACTGGGCGTCTGATAGCCCAGCCACACGAACACAAGGTTCGATGCCATCTGCAGGAACGCAGCGATCCACAGCGCGGTGGAAAGCGGCAGCGCGCGGGCAACAGCGCCGCCCGCAAAGCCGCCAGCCAGCAGCGCCGCGAGGCCGACACCCTTTACGATCGCGGCGTAGGTCGCCTTCGAATATCCCAGTGACAATACGAACGGCGCTGTCATCGTGCCCGCAAGCGCATCGCACAGCTTGAACAGGATGACGAACGCCAGCACCGCCAGCGCTGCATCGCTGGTCAGGAAGTCGGCGAACGCGCCTTTCGCCGTCTCGAACAGGCGATAGATCGGGCTGCCTTCCTTGTCCTGCTCCGCCGCCGCGAGATCCCGCGCCGACTGCGGTTCGCGCGCGACGATCGAGCCGAACAGGCCGACCAGCACCAGCAGCGCTGCGCCTGCATAGGCCAGCGGCCAAACGGATGCAGTTGGGATGCCCTGCGTTTCCAACCACGCGCTGAAGCCAATCACGCCCGCGCCGGACGCCAGCATGCCGATGCGGTAGGCGGCGACGTATCCCGCCATGCCCGCCGCCTGCTCGTCCGTTGGCAGCGCCTGCACGCGATAGGCATCGACCACGATATCCTGCGTCGCCGACGCCATCGCCACGATCACCGCGCCAAGGCCGATCATCCACGGCGCTGAAATGGGATCGCGCGTGCCGAGAAAAACAATGGCCGCCATCAGCACCAGCTGCGAAGCGATCAGCCATGCGCGCCGCCGTCCGAAATGGCGCGAAAGAAATGGCACCTGCCAGGCATCGACAACCGGCGCCCACAGGAACTTCAGCGTGTACGGAAGGCCCGCGAGCGACAGCAGGCCGATCGTTCCAAGATCGACGCCGCTGTCGGCCATCCATACACGGAGCGTTTCGCCTGAAAGCGCCAGTGGCAAACCGGATGAAAAGCCCAGCAGCATGATGACGAGCACGCTCGGCCTTAGGTAGACCGTTAGCGCATCGAGGTAAGATCGTCCGGGCTGCGGTTCACTTTGCGTCGGTGCGCTCATGCGGGGCTTCGCTCCGGTGAAGTTGTGCAGGGGTGGGGACGAGGTTGACTACAGGTGCGTGCAGTATCTGTCGATCCATGTCCACAAATAGAGTGACCACGGTGCGGCATTAAAACCGGGAGAGGGTGAATGGCACGCTATGTGCTGGCGATCGATCAGGGGACAACGTCATCGCGGGCGTTATTGGTTGATGCCGACTACCGCATCAGCGGCATTGCTCAGCATGAATTTAAGCAACATTTTCCCAATTCCGGCTGGGTTGAGCATGACCCGGAGGAAATCTGGGCAACGACGTTAGCCGCAGCACGCACGGCAGTCGCGACGGCGGGCGGCGCGCGCAACATTGTCAGCATCGGCATATCCAACCAGCGCGAAACAACCGTTGTGTGGGAACGTGCTACGGGACGCGCGATCTACAACGCGATCGTCTGGCAGGACAGGCGCACCGCGGAGCAATGCGAAGCTTTAAGTGTAGCAGGGCACGGCGAAATCGTCCGCGAACGCACTGGCCTCGTGCTCGATCCATATTTTTCCGCCACCAAGATCGCGTGGATTCTCGATCACGTTGCGGGTGCGCGCCAGCGGGCCGAGAACGGCGAACTCGCGTTCGGCACCATCGACAGTTTCCTGCTCTGGCGGCTTACCGGTGGGCGTCAGCACGCCACCGACATCACCAACGCGTCACGCACCGCTCTGCTCGATATCCGAACCGGTGAATGGTCCGACGAACTGCTTGCTATTTTCAACGTACCGCGTGCGTTGCTGCCGGAGGTGAAAGACAACGCGTGCGATTTCGGCAGTACCGATCCGGAGATCTTTGGCGCGCCGATCCGCATCGGCGGCATGGCGGGCGATCAGCAGGCGGCGACGATTGGGCAGGCATGCTTCATGCCAGGCATGCTCAAATCCACCTATGGCACCGGCTGTTTTGCGGTGCTGAACACGGGGCAAACGTGCATCGCCTCGCGCAATCGTCTGCTCAGCACTGTCGCCTATCAGCTTGATGGCGTGCGCACCTATGCGCTGGAAGGCTCGATCTTCATTGCGGGTGCAGCGGTGCAGTGGCTGCGTGACGGCTTGAAGATCATCGCCCATGCGTCGGACAGCGGACCGATGGCAGCAGCAGCCGATGCCAATCAGGATGTAACGCTCGTGCCCGCCTTCGTTGGTCTTGGCGCGCCCTATTGGGACCCGGACTGTCGCGGCGCTCTGTTCGGGCTTACCCGCAACACTGGCCCAAACGAACTTGCGCGCGCCGCACTGCAATCGGTCTGTCTGCAAACGTATGATCTGCTGCGGGCGATGCGCGGCGATTGCCCGGAGGTGTCCGGTGCGGTGCTGCGCGCTGACGGTGGCATGGCCGCGTGCAACTGGACTATGCAGCGTCTCGCCGACATCCTCGATATTCCGGTGGATCGCCCAACTGCGCTTGAAACAACGGCGCTGGGGGCGGCCTATCTGGCGGGACTGCAAGCGGGCTTTTATCCGGCGCCGGAGGAATTTGCCACACGCTGGGCATTGGATCGCCGCTTCGAGCCGCAGATGGATGCGCCGGAGCGTCAGCGCATCATCGCCCGCTGGCACGATGCGGTGCGGCGCACCTTGTCTAACGACGGCGCGATGCCGATGTGATTGCCATGGGTAAGCTGTTGCTCGTCGTCGGAGTGCTGTTGGTCGGTGTCGGCCTCGTCTGGATGCTGGGCGAGAGAATGGGGCTCGGCCGCCTGCCGGGCGACTTCGTTATCGAGCGCGGCAACACCCGCATTTACATCCCGCTGATGACAGGCCTCATCGTCAGCGCCGTGCTGTCGCTAATTTTCTGGCTGATGAAACCTTAAACTCGTCGCCGCGTTTGTTCGCGTCGTTCAGCGGATGACGGCGACGATGCGCGCGGGCGCCGCTGACGCGCCGACGATCTTCAGCGGAAACACCATCACCTCAAAGCCATGCGGCGGTAGTGCTCCGAGATTGGTGAGCTGCTCCATGTGCCAATACGGCCGCCGCTGGCCGACGCGATGCGCTTCCCAGAACAGCGTGTCATCGTTGGTGGCTTTGGAGCGCGCGATCTGGGCGCGGAACGGCAGATCCCATCCCCACTGGTCGATGCCCATCACCGTCGGGCCGCGATCCAGTAGCCATTCCGTCGCTTCGGCGCTCATGCCGGTGCCGCGCTGCCAGAACTCCTTCGTGCCCATCAGTTTGTCGCGGCCGGTGCGGATCAGCACGATGGTGCGCGCGTCCAATTGTGCGCCGGTTTTCGCCAGCGCCGCTTCAAGGTCGGCAGGCGTAATCGCGTCATCGTCGGCCTTGTGCGTCAGGTCAAGCACCACGCCGGGGCCGATGCATTTTTCCAAAGGCATCTCGTCGATGGTTTGCGCAGGCGCCCCTGCGGACATCGGCCCGTAGTGCCACGGTGCATCGATGTGCGTTGTCGAATGCACACCCATTTTTGTGATCGTGTCATCGGCCCAGCCGGTGAAATCGCGCGGCATAAGCCGCTTCGGCAGGCCCAGCAGGCGCACAAGCAACTTGGCCGCGCTGTGCCGCTTGTGGCGGATCTTCACCTGCATGAAGCGCGGGTCACCGCTGTTGAACTGGATCGGCTTCGACAGATCGATGACCTGCATGGATGATTGACCCTGGAGCGTTCACGATCGCCAAAATAGCGATGTGGCTCCAGCCTCCTGTTGCGACCGATGATTCACGCTTCGAACTGATAGGGCTCGAAGCGATCATGGTCTAAGTTATCTGATTGCTCAGCGTGCCGATGCCGTCGATGGTGAGCGTTACCGTATCGCCGCGCGTCAGCAGTTGTCCCGCTTCGATACCGCTGCCGCCGGGCAGCGTCCCGGTTCCGAACAATTCGCCCGGATGAAGCTGTTCGCCGGCGCTTGCGTGGGCCAGCGCTTCACCCAGAGACCAGCGTGCGTCTCGAGTTGCGCACTCTGTAACCGGCCGGCCGTTGATGGATACGCTGGCGCGCAGTTCACGCCAGCGGGGCAGAATTTCATCGGCGCTTACAACCACGGCGGAAATGGCGCTGGCAAAGTGCTTCGCTTTCTGCGGACCGAAGCCCGATCGCATCTCGGCAAGCTGCACGTCGCGGGCAGAAAAATCGTTCAGCACCACGAAGCCGCCGATGGCAGCTTCTGCCGTTTCCGGTGTCGCGTCGCGCAGAGGATGCGCCAGCACAAAGCCCAGCTCCAGTTCGTAATCCAGCGCGTTGGTGTAGCGCGGTATCGCAATGTCATCGCCATCGGTCGCGATGGTGAGGTGGTTACCCATGTAATAGATCGGCTGGCGATACCACAGCGCGCTTGGGCGCAGCGGTGGGAACGTCCGGCGGGTAACGGCCTCATAGACGGAAGCGATGCGCGCGGCCGCAGGCATGAAGCCCCGGACAAAACCGCGTGCCGCATCGATTGCATGTGCCTCATACAACATAAAATCGCGGAACGAGCGCGGTGTGAAAGGCAGTCCACACGCTGCCGCCGTGTCTGCATTCGCGCTTGGCGCAATGTTGCGCGCTGCTTCTTCGATGCGAGCACGTAGCTCCAGCGGCAGCGCCAGCAATGTGATGGTGTCGTCGTGGGCGCGTTCGATCAGGAGTGCTTGGCGACTGCCATTCGCCAAACCTGAAGCTGCAACAGCATCCGTAATGCTCACCCAGCCTTGTGGCGCTTCCAGCTCAATACGCAATCGGCCGCCGCTCGCTATCCGCCGAAGCTTCATCGGCCCTCTCTGTTCGTCAGGTTTCGTCGCATCCGAGGTCGCGCTTTAGCGGTTTGCTTACGCTGGTTCCAGGGTGAAGAGCACTTAAAGGTTCGGGCAATCGCCATACGCTTGAAAGTAACGCGGGCGCGCTAGCATGGCATCCAGCGTTGCAAAAACCTGTATGTCAGCGAGAAACGGTCATGCTCCTCAACTGGTCTCAAATCATCGTCTGGCTCATCATTGGTCTGCTCGGCGGCACACTTGCCGGCATTGCCGTGCGCTGGCAGCGGGAAGGGTTCGGCTGGTGGACCAATCTCGGCATCGGCCTGATCGGTGCGCTGGTCGGCGGCTTCCTGTTCCGCCTGTTCAACATTCTGCCCGGCCTGGAGACGATCTCGATATCGCTGCGCGACGTGGTCTCGGCGGTGGTCGGATCGATCCTGTTCCTAGGGGCGCTCTGGCTCTACGGGCGCTACGGCAAAACTCCGTGAGCGTGCGTGCGTAGAAAAACATCCGCAGAGTTTTCGGGGATTAATTGGATCGCGGTTGTCACAGCAAATGGTAGGGCAATGAAGTCCCATCTACGGCGCCTGCAATCGTTAAAAATAATTTAAATTTCTATTAATATTTATTAACAGACTATGAACGAAATCGGGGGCCGAAAAGGCCCCCGATAAAGTGGTGCTGACGCGGAACAAAAGGTGGGCATTAAGCGGCCGTTGTAACCGCGCCTTCGTCGCTCGGATCGCGGAGCACATAACCGCGCCCCCAGACCGTTTCGATGTAGTGCTGACCGCCCGTTGCCGCCTGCAGCTTCTTGCGCAGCTTGCAGATGAACACGTCGATGATCTTCAGTTCCGGCTCGTCCATGCCGCCGTAGAGATGGTTCAGGAACATCTCCTTCGTCAGCGTGGTGCCCTTGCGCAGCGAGAGCAGCTCAAGCATCTGATATTCCTTGCCGGTCAGATGCACGCGCTGGCCATTCACATCGACCGTCTTGGTGTCGAGGTTGACCCGCAGATCGCCGGTCTCGATGACCGACTGCGCATGGCCCTTCGAGCGCCGAACAATGGCGTGAATGCGCGCAACCAGCTCATCTTTATGGAATGGCTTGGTCATGTAGTCGTCGGCGCCGAAGCCGAGACCGCGGACCTTGTCCTCAATGCCGGCATGGCCGGAAAGGATGAGGATCGGCGTACCGACTTTGGCGACGCGCAAGGTCTTGAGGACCTCGTAGCCGCTCATGTCCGGAAGGCCGAGATCCAGCAGAATAATGTCGTAGTCGTACAGTTTTCCGAGGTCGACACCTTCTTCACCGAGGTCGGTCGTATAACAGTTGAACTCCTCGGATTGGAGCATCAGTTCGATGCTCTGTGCTGTCGCACTGTCGTCCTCGATCAAAAGAACTCTCATGATCGTTCCTCTTCGTCCGCGCCGCTGCCCCATTAGCCGAAAAGAGCGCCCGCATCTTTTCAAGCTAACCCACTGTTAGGAAATTACCCGCCGAAAGTTAACAAATCCTAATTAAGTCTTTCTCCGCATCCCAACACTCCAACCAACTCTGTTTACCTGCCTGCCAGACGCCGTTTTCCGTGACCTTTTGAAATATGAAAAGTCTGGAAATAGAACAGGGTGCATGGCCGAAATAGTCATGCTGCAGCGCAAGCATTCAGTCGTTGCTGGTGGATGACGGCTTTTGAGTTCGGATCGGTGCCACCTGAGGTTCAGACCTGATTGTAGGTCTTAATAACTAGGATGCACTGAGCGGACCCAACTCCTTACGAATCAAGAGGTAACTTAATTCGTTCTGGCGGCCTAGGTCCGATTGGCCATTTTTTGGCCCCAAAGGGCGTAGTATCGAATAGATTGATGTTCGCGTTGCTTTACCGCAACTTAATGGCCAGATGTCATATTCGGTGTGAAGATTGTGCGCCTTCCCGCTGGCGACACCCCAGGCCTTCAGGCCCAAGGAAATCTGAGCTCAAAGCGGGAGTTTGTAGGTGGGGCTGGCACGCTTCTTGTTAGTGATGCCGCACAGTTCGAATTTGTCCGGGGTATCGAACAATGAAAGCACGTGAATCGGCGCTGAGACTGAAGCGCTTCGCAGCCGACGAAAAAGCGCGGAAGGTTGCCGATCTTGAGCACATGATCCGCGAATTTGACGGCATGGCGAGCGATCTCGACCGTCAGATCAAGGCGGAAGAAGAGCGGACCGGCGTCCGCGATCCGTCCCATTTCAACTATTCGACGTTTGCCAAGTCTGCGAGCCAGCGCCGCGATAACCTCATTGCGTCGGCTGATGGCCTCAAGGCCAAGCTTGAGATCGCGCTTCGTGAGCGTGACGAGGCTCTCGAGCAGGCGGCTCGCGCTGATACAGCCAGCCAGGATCAACTCCGCAATCGCCGCCGGGCGGATCGTTCCGCTGCAACGGCCCTCCGCTGAAGCGATAACGGCCCAAATCTATTGTTTTGAGCAAAGCCGGGTAGCAGCCAAGCGCCCGGCTTTGCTGTTTTTTGGCCGTACCGATCTGGCCCATTTGATCGACGGGCCATCGCGTAGGCTCTATTGGATCGGCAGTTCGCTGGCACCAGGCGCTGTAGCGGCGAGGCAAGTTTCCATGGTTGCCCCCAGCCGGATGTAAGCGCCAAGCTGCTTGGACTTGTGTTCCGGGGCCCCGCCATGCAAACCGGCTCATCCTCGGCGGTGCCGATGCACCGAGTCAGTATTTCGAGATGGCTAAAGGGGCAGATGCGGCGATCAGCACACAAAGTGTCTGAAACAACATTGGGTCGGGCCACGGGTGCAGGCCGGATCGGATTGGTGCTGTCTGCCGTTGGGCTGGTCTTAGTATGCACTGGCTGTACAAGCGCGAACCCGCCGTCGCTGCCGACTATCCCGCCGCTATCAGAAGGTGCCGCCGCGGCCTTGGATTCACAGGGGGCCGCTCCGCCTCCGCCTCAGCAGGCTCAATCGGAGCCGCCGCCACAACCTCAGTTGCATCCCATTTCGATTGAGGGCAGGCCGACGGAAATCTATGAGCGGATCGCCCGCGGCGCCCTGGGATGCTGGTTTGGTCCGTCGGGGGCCTTGAAGGCCAATTATGTTTATCACGCCGACGCCGAGCCGCCGAGCAAGGGTGGCCGCGCGGTGATCGTCGTTCACGAACGCGATCGCAACGCCGACAATCCCAAGGGTTTGCGCGCTTACCGTGTGGTCATAGAAGCTGATAGCAGAACTGGCGGGACGACCGTCGTCACCGAAAACCTGAAGCTTTCGGAATTGCTGGCAGCGGCAATGGACGCCGATGCACGCCGCTGGGGAGCAGGCGCTACCGGCTGCGGCGCTACGGGTGTCGTAGGCTGGTAGGAAGGCGGCAAGGGGTTGTTGGGAAACAGCTTTCCAAAGCGCAGGAGGGCGGCCAGTGCTGGCCGCCCGCGATGTTTAGTCGCGATAGTCCTGAACTTTCGTAGCGCGGAGCCCCGGTAGCCCGTGCTTGTCGATCGATCGCTGCCACGACAGAAACTCGTCGACGGTCAACTTGTATCGATCGCAGGCTTCCTCAATGCTGAGCAGACCGCCGCGAACAGCAGCAACCACCTCAGCCTTGCGGCGGATTACCCAACGTTTCGTGTCTTTGGGCGGTAGATCGGCAATCGTTAGCGGGCTTCCATCCGGCCCGATAACGTAGCGTACCCGCGCTCTCATCTGTTGCTCGGTCATGATACTCATTACACACTCGCTGACCAGCTAAGGGTTATAGCCCAACAGGATTAAGGTCGGGCTAAGTTCTTGAGTAAACGTAACATAAATCAATCGACCCCGCCCCCAGGGGGTTCTGTTAAGGTTTACGCAACGGCTGTCTGCGCCAACAGGAGCCAGCGGCTTCAGCTTGCGTTTCTGGCCGCTCAAGCCGTAAGGTTTGCGCTCCAGGCACTTCGACGGGCCGGGCGCGCGCTCGCCATACTTAAGCGCCAAATCCCAGCAATGAACTAACGAATGGCCGGTGCCCAACACGTGAACGAGAACGTCCCTTCCGGCGCCTTTCGCGCCTCGCCTTCCGGCCCAACGGCCGAAGAGCGCAAACGCGTGGTTGTTGCCATGTCGGGCGGCGTTGATTCGTCCGTCGTTGCTGCGCTTATGCGTGACCAAGGGCATGACGTTATCGGAATAACCCTTCAACTTTACGACCACGGCGCCGCTACCGGCCGAAAAGGTAGCTGTTGCGCCGGTCAGGATATCCACGACGCACGCCGTGTGGCCGATGCGTTGGGCATTCCGCACTACGTTCTAAACTATGAGCGACGTTTCAGCGCGGCGGTGATCGACAGCTTTGCCGAGAGCTATGCAGCGGGTGAGACGCCGATCCCGTGCGTCGCTTGCAATCAGCAGATCAAGTTTCGCGATCTTCTGGAGACCGCCAGGGATCTCGGCGCTGATGCGCTGGCCACCGGTCATTATATCCAGCGCCGCGAGGGACCGAATGGGCCTGAACTGGTGCGGGCTGTCGATGCCGACCGCGACCAGAGCTATTTTCTATTCACGACGACGCAGGAACAGCTTGATTTCCTTTGGTTTCCGCTAGGTGGCCTGCCCAAGGCTGAGGTGCGTGATCTGGCGCGTCGTTACAACCTGACGGTGGCAGAGAAGGCTGACAGTCAGGATATTTGCTTCGTTCCGACCGGGCGTTACACCGGCATTGTTGAGCGTCTGAAGCCGGATGCGGTGAAGCCGGGCGACATCGTGCATGCCGACGGGCGCAAGCTCGGCACCCATTCTGGAATTATCAACTTCACGGTAGGGCAGCGCAAAGGTCTCGGAATCACTGGTCCGGAGCCACTTTATGTCATTCGTTTAGACGCTGAGACAAATGAAGTGGTCGTGGGGCCTCGTGACTGCTTGCGCACGCAAAGTCTTCTCCTTAGAAATGTTAACTGGTTGGGGGATGCCCCGCTGGCAGAGGTGGCGGCTGAAGGTTTGCCAATCTTTGCGCGGGTACGCTCCACCCAGCCGCCGCAAGCTGCCCGTCTGTTTGCTGATGCCGATGGCGCAGTGACAGTTGTGCTTGATGACGGTGAAGACGGTGTCGCGGTAGGGCAGGCGTGCGTATTCTACACGAGTGGCGATGACCTCGGCCGGCTGCTAGGCGGTGGTTTCATCGCAAAGACTGTTGCCAAGCAGGTTGAGGCGGCGCGGGCACCTGAGTTAAGCCGCGCAGGCTTGGATGGATAATCTCATTTGAGAGGCTTGGGTCGCGACGTAAGGAGCGACACCCAATGAAATCAATGTCGCAGACCGATTACCGCCGCCAGCCGGCCATGTTGGAACGCTCGCAGGGCCGCATCGTTGGCATCGGCCGCATCGACGAAAGCGCGGTGTTGGATGCTTATCGCCGCTGGGCGCCGGTTTACGATTACACCTTTGGTGTGGTCGCGAAGCAGGGCCGCCGGCATGCGGTATCGGTGATCAATGAGAGCAGCGGCCGGGTGCTTGAGGTTGGGGTCGGCACAGGGCTTTCGCTGCCGGACTATAAAAAGAATCTGGAAGTAGTCGGCATCGATCTGTCGCCAGAAATGCTTGAGAAGGCCCGCGAGCGCGTTGCCGAGGAAAGCCTCGATCACGTGACCGGCCTGCACGAGATGGACGCTTCGGATCTGAAATTCCCGGACGGTTCGTTCGATACCGTGGTGGCGATGTACGTCATGACCGTTGTGCCGGAGCCAGAGGCTGTGATGCGCGAGCTTTCGCGCGTGACGAAGCCCGGCGGGCAGGTGCTGCTGGTCAACCATTTCAGCCAGACCGAGGGCGTGCGCGGCTGGGTTGAGCGCCGCATGGCCCCGTTTGCCGACAAGATCGGCTGGCGCTCGGTGTTCGATCTTTCTCGAGTGCAAGTTTGTGACGATCTCGAACTGACGGATCGCAAGGCTCTGCGTCCGCTTGGCCTGTTCACGATGCTGCGCTTCGTCAAGAATGACGGCTCGGCCAAGCCTGCCGTGGCAGCGGAATAATCGGTCGATCCGAAGAATTTGGGGCTGGGGCGCAGATTTTATGCGTCCCCGTTCTTGACAGTAGAGCATCTGCGTCCCTATAGACGCGATCTCAAGTGGCGGGATAGCTCAGTTGGTTAGAGCGGCGGAATCATAATCCGTAGGTCCCCGGTTCAAGTCCGGGTTCCGCTACCACTTTTCCCACATATATATCATGGCCTTACGGCTTCTCCCGCTTGTTCGGGCGGTTGAGATGGTGTGCGACCAGGCGCCTCCTGCGAACCACCCGTCGCAAAAAAGCCGGCACAACGGTTCTCGTTTTCCTGCAAGCCTCCCCCGACGCCAAGCGGATACGGTTCCCATTCGTCGGCCATGCGCCGCAAGCCGCGTGATGATCCTCACTTGCGTGTGAATCAGCCATAAAAGCCAAAGCGCGATCGCTTCGACATAGCTGCGGCCTCTTGATGAGCCCTGGCTCCGGCGATCGGCGGTGTGCCGCGCGCACGGATGGGGGACGGCTTGGTTCGAGACGCAATTGCTGCGCCGAAAGCAACGAACGGCAGCGATGGCCGGGACGTCGCCTTTCTTGCCCGACAGGCGTGGCCCTGGCTGCGTCAGACCGATGATGCAGCCGGACGCCACGGCGGCATGTCTGTGCGGCTGCAACTGAGTGACCGTTCGAACTGGCTGGTTGTGTTCGATGATCTGGCGGAGCCGATCGAGACCGACCTGCCGAAAGAGCGTCGCATCCTCTTTGCCCATACGCCGCCCATCGGCCGCAAACACCGCGCCGGCTTCATCAACCAGTTCGGCGTGGTGGCGTCGCCGCAGTCGATCCGAAGCTTTTCGGGGCGCTGGGTGGCGAGCCAGCCAGCCAAGCCGTGGCGCATTGGTGTGCGCGTGGGCGAGGACGGCGCGAACGTGCGGGCCGATCTGTCGGTGCTGCGCGCAATGGCGGTGCCCGAGCCGAAGGCCAAGCGCATGTCGCTGATCAGCAGCCCGATGCCGGACAAGAAACGCGAGCGGGCACGGCAGGCGCTGCTGGCGCAACTGCGGCTGCACTTCGCCGATGACGTCGATATTTTCGGCGACGGCTTCATGCCGTTGCAGGACACCGCCTCCGCGATCCTGCCCTATCGCTATCATCTGGTGCTGGAAGATAGCGAACTCGACCATTGCTGGACCGAGCGATTGGCCGACGCTTACCTTGGCTTCACGCTGCCTCTGTTCGCCGGCTGCAGCAACGTCATCGACTATTTTCCCAAGAAGGCGCTGGTACCGCTACCTTCGCTGGAAGACCGCCCGGCGATCCTGCGTCTGATCACCAACGTGCTGGCCAAGGACCCGTGGGGTGAGCGGCTGGATGCGATACGGGTGGCGCGCGCTGGCATCCTCGACCGCCACAACCTGTTCTCGCTGATCGAGCGCTGGACTGCACCGGCGCGATCGGGCGTCAGCCTTGAAGCTGAGCGGTTGGCGCAGCCGGAAATTGTTCGACCTGCCGTGGAATGCGGTGCGTGGCCGACGCTGCTGCGTCGCATCGGAATGCGATAGAATCGCAGACGCAGAGCGGCCGCTGGGCCGGTCAGTCCTGAAGAATCCGCTCGACGCATTCGCCAACGGCCTGCTGCCACGGCGGCAGACGCAGGCCAAATGTGGCTTCCAGTTTTGAGCAGTCCAGCACCGCGTTGGCAGGGCGCTGGGCCGGTGTTGGATAATCAAGGCTGGCTATCGCTTCAACGTCCGCGCGCGGCCCGCTCAGCGCGGCCGAACGGCGGAAAATCTCTTCAGCGAAGCCGTGCCATGTCGTCGAGCCGGAGTTGGCTGCGTGATACGTGCCCCACATCGCTTGCGCATCAGCGCTGCCGGCTTCTGGAGCTGACACCTGGCGCGCGAGTTCGAGAATGGCGGCGACCAGATGCGGCGCATAACTGGGGCTACCGCGCTGATCGGCAACGACGCGGATATGCTCGCGCTTCGTTGCCTGCGCGAGCATCGATTTGACGAAGTTGCGCCCGCCGGGGCTGAACACCCATGAGGTGCGCAGAATGATGTGATGCGGGTTTGCCGCGCGCACCGCTTCTTCGCCTTCCAGCTTCGAATGGCCGAACACGGTTGCGGGATTGGTTGCGTCGTCTTCAGCGTAGGGTGACGCTTTGTTGCCATCGAACACGTAGTCGGTGGACATGTGGATGATGGGGATGCCGCGCCGCGCGGCCGCTTCAGCCAGCATGCGCGCGCCGTCGCGATTGAGCGCATAGGCGCGCTCGACTTCCGTTTCAGCGGCATCGACGGCGGTGTAGGCGGCGGAGTTGATGATGACCGTTGGCGAGATGCCGGACAGCGCGCGTTCAATGGAACGGGCTTCGCAGATGTCCAGCGCGGCGCGCCCAACCGCACAGGCGCTGACGTCAGGGCATGCCGGGGCCATTTCAACGAGAGCGCGCGCTACCTGACCTTGCCATCCGGCGATCAACAGGCGCATGCGAACCTCCCCCGTTGCTGATCCTAATCGTGGCTGATCGCCAAGCTCGTTTCGCCGGAACCTCTGCCGCGCCGGTTGACTTGCCAGAGCAGCTCGCCATCCTCGGCAGAAAGCGCAAACACATGCCCCATCGAGGCGGCAATTACTGTGCCTTCAACCAGACGCACGCTGACGGGCTGGCCCTCGCATGGCAGTCCGGCGGGGAATTCCGCTAGCGCCCGCTCCCACACCAGCCGTCCGCTGGCGATTTCAAGCAGCATGACCGATCCAGCATGCCCAACCGCGACGCAGGCACCCGACCGTTCCGATGATGTGCGCCGCTCACGCAAGTTCGTCGTCCCTCTGGTTCAGAAACAGCAATACCAAACCGATGCACACAATGAAGCGGAACGCGGCCTGCTGACCGTTCCACGCCTGCGATTGCCACATCTGGAACCACTCACCGCCTATGGTCATGAAGCCGAAGAACCAAAGCGTAAAGCCGAGCGTTAGGCCGATGGTGGCCAAATCCTTAGCGGCGTTGAAGTGCAGCGCATCGGCAGCCCGAACACGCCACAACCGCCGTGCGCCGATGATGCAGATAAGGCCGGTGAGCAGCTCAGCGGTGATGATGAGGGCGTAGGCGAGGTGATGCAGCAGCGGGCTGGTGATGGCGCGCCAGGTGAGCGTCGAGGTCGGGAAAATGGTGTCCATCGACATCACATGCTGCACAAAGGCGTAGTTTGTGCCGTAATCGATGATGTTGTCGAGGCCGATCAGGAGCGCACAAAGCCCGATCAGCAACACCAGCAGGACTTTGGCCGTGCGGATCACCATATCCAGCCTCGCGATTCGATCCCGCCATTATGGGATGCTGGCGAGGCGCCGCCAACTCCGCTACTGAAGCGCGCAATAACCCGTTAACAGCACGAGGACGAGACTGCCCCATGGCCAATTCCGATAAATCCGCACCGGCCGCCAAAGGGCTGCAGGCTGCGATCGTGCCGGTGACACCGTTTCAGCAGAACTGCACGCTGCTGTGGGACCCCGAGACGATGGTGGGCGCGGTTGTTGATCCGGGCGGCGATCTTGATCGCATCGAGGGTGCCATCGCTGAGATCGGCATGAAGCCGGAGAAAATTCTGCTCACCCACGGCCACATCGATCATGCGGGTGGCGCGGCGGAACTGCGCGAGCGGCTGGGCGGTATCCCGATTGAGGGTCCGCACGCCGCTGAGCAGCCGCTGCTGGATAACCTCGAAACGCAGGCCGCATCCTATGGCATCCCGGCACGCACGGTGACGCCTGACCGCTGGCTGGCCGATGGCGAAAAGGTTGAGGTGGCGGGCCATACGTTCGAGGTGCTGCACTGCCCGGGCCATTCGCCGGGTTCGGTGGTGCTGCTCAACCGGGCGCAAAGCTTTGCGATGATGGGCGACGTGCTGTTTCAGGGGTCGGTCGGGCGTACCGACTTGCCACTCGGCAGCCATGAGACGCTGATGAATTCGATCCGCACCAAGCTGCTGCCGTTGCCGGACGAGGTCGCCTTCATCTGTGGCCACGGGCCGACCAGCACCATCGGGCATGAGCGCCGCACCAACCCGTTTATCGCCGGGCTGTAAAACCATCGGTGTCGTGGCTGGCTGCATTGTCGGCCATGACCATGATGATCAGCGCGAGCTACAAAAAAGCCGTTCTGCAGTTGATTGCAGAACGGCTTTTTTATTTCAGCAAGCGGCAAGCGATCTAGAACGGCGCCAGAGCGCCTCAGAAACTGCGCTCCCAGCGAAGGCAGCCAAACGCACCGCATTCCTGCTGCAGCGTGCCGACGCCGATGGGCGTTGCATTGTCTACATTGGCCCAGACATCGACCGTGTTGACGCGCAGCGTCTCGGCGCAGGTTGTCCGGCAATAGACCCATGTGCCGCGCGGCAGGCGTACCTGATAGCCGACGTCGGTATTGCGATAGGGCGCCCGGATCGAACCGTTGCCGTCATGGCTGTGCGCGGTGACATAGCCGAGGATCTTGGTGACGGCGCGTGGACGAGCGGATGCCGGCGTTGCCACCAGCGCAAAGGCGGCGAGGGCCATCAACACCGACGCAGCGAACGGAAAGCGTTTCATCTTCATCTCCGACTATCCCGCGGCCTGAGCCGTCCGGTGGTTCGCGCCTGAACGGTGCCGTTGGCGCTATGAAATTCTGGCGCGTAAAGCTGAGGTGCCGCGCCAAGTATTTATTGTGAGGGCGCACCAGCTCAATTCGTGTCCACGTTAGCACGATTGTGATTCGTGCCTCCGCCCGCCGTTCGATCCGGTCGGATCGTGTGTCCTCGCAGCATCAATGACGCAACTGCCCTCAACGGATGCACCTCGAAGCCATAGCCTGCATATGGCCCGAGCGTCCGTCGGTTAGCCGTTGCGGGCGAAGCTGATGTTGACGCCCTTAAGCGCCGACCCTTGCGTCGATAGCGATACCGATTGCTTGGAGCCGGAGAAGGAAACCGAGAGCAAACCGTTGAGGGCGCCGCCACCGATGTTCAGGCGCAGCTTGGATTCATCGGCGCTGCCGGAGATGGTGCCGGTCTGGTTGAACGTGCGTTCTTCCCAGGTGCCCGTCACGCGTCCGTTGGCGTACTTAAGCTGCGAGCGCAGGTCGACCTTGGTGGAGTTGTTGGCGCAAATGATGTTGAGCTTCATTTCCGAGCCACCGGTGCCGGAATAATACCCTTTGCAGGAAAGCTTTTCGTTCTTGCCGCCTTCGATGCGGGCGGTGCCCTTGCCGCTCCATGCACCAATCAGCGATGGAAAGGGGTTAACCGCTTGAGCTGAGGCGGTGCCGGCCAAAGCCATGACGATGCCGCCCGCTGCCGCTAGTGCGGCGCTCCGCTTGACCCAGTTCACCACACGCTTCTCCCCTACAATTCCCAAACCACTCGATGACAGTGCACGCACGCAGCCGCTTCACACGTCGCTCCGTGGTTAACCCGATGTCTCAAATTAACACACGCTTGGTTAAATAAGTATCTAACCCCTGCCGCTGCAACCCGGCGATTTGCGTTCGCCTGAATGATCAGGACGGAAAATCGCAGATGCTGAGAAAAATGCAGCTTCTGTGGCTGATGGGCCGCATCGGAACGCTCTGTCGGCCAGGATTTTGTCGGTTGAGGACGACAAACACAGCAAAGATGCACGGCTGTTTGCGTCCGGGTTGCAGGCCGCGGAGCGAAAAATGAAATCATGCGATGGGGAAACGCAGATGGCTGTTGCTTCATCGCGAACGCTGGCTATATTGCGCCGCTTCCGTAGGAGGGGTGGCCGAGTGGTTGAAGGCGCACGCCTGGAACGCGTGTGGGCGGGAAACCGTCTCGTGGGTTCAGATCCCACCCCCTCCGCCATTTTGCATTCCCCGCCCTGAATTGCCTCTAACGCCTTGAAAGGTAAGGTGGTTTTTGGGGTTCTAAATCCCGAATTCCGGCAGTAGGCCAAGCGGTCTGCGAAGGTGAGTTTCAGCACCAGTTTCTTGTCCTCTAGACGCTCGGAAATCCACAGTTCATGCGGGTTTTCGAGGAAGCGGAAGGCGGGTTCAAACTGCTGCGCGGCGTTACGCCTTGGGGCGGCGTTCTCTTGCAGCTTTTCGATGATGATGAGCTTGTCCTTCTCCAGCCCGGCGATGCGCCGTTCATAGGCTGCGATCACGGACGCCGTGGAGGATTCCACGATGCGGTCGAGCAATTGCTCGATCTGCTGCTCGGTCCTGCGAAGGTCGTTGCGGAGAGCCTTGGCGACCTCCTCGGTACGGCTGGCGTATTGCTCCCATGCATCGAAGAACAGGTCTTTGAACAGTGCGGCGGTCTGCGATGAGGGGCACAGCCCTTGCAGCAGCATGCCGAACTGCTCCTCGATTACGTCGCGCTTTATGGATTTGCCCCGGCAGGCGCAGCCTTTGGTGAAGCAGAAATAATAAGGGTGCTTCTTCCCGGTCTTGCTTTTAGACCAGCCAGCGGTGAGCGGGCCGCCGCATTCGGCGCATACGGCATAGCCGCGCAGCGGGAAGTCCTCGGCGATATCCGTGGAGAAGACGCGCGCGCCGCCCTTGATGCGCTGCTGTATTTTCTCAAAGGTCTGAAGGTCGATCAGGCCCTCGTGATGTCCCTTCCGCAAGGACACGCCCCAATGGGGCACCTCGATATACCCGGCATAGTGTGGACGGCTTAAGAGACGCAGCACCTCTTCGTAGCGGACGGTGCCCTGCTTCGTCTTGCAGGGATATTCCGGCTGGGATTCGAGGAAACGCTTTACCTCGGCTTGCGTCTGGAAGCGGCCTGAGGCGAAGCCTTCAAGGGCTTCCTGCACGATGGAGGCGAGCGGCTCGTTGCGGACGAGCACCAATCCGTGCCCGGCAACCTTCTTGTAGGCGTAGCCGGTGGGTGCATGAAACACCCAGTAACCGTTCATAGCGCGGGCGCGCATGCGGTTCTTGGTCTGCTCACCGTTCTTCTGACGCTGATGCTGGCTGGCGCTGGCCAGCACGTTCTCGACGAAGATGGAGTCGGAATCATCGCCGAACGTGATCGAGGGACTTTCCAGCTTGCCGCCGGCGAGGCCTATGGCAAGGCGCAGATCGGTATGGACGCGCGTGTCGCGCGCAAGACGGCTGATGTCGTCGATGACCACGACGATCTCGCCGCTGCGGCTGTGATGCTTGAGATAAGAAAGCATGGCCATAACGCCAGGGCGGTCGGACAGCGAGCCGGAGATGGCCTTGTCAAAGAACGTTTCTACGAGTTCATAGCCCTTGCGCTCGGCATATTCCCGGCAGCGCATGGCTTGGGATTCAAGGCCGTGCCCCTCCTCCACCTGCTTGGCGCTGGAAACGCGTGCGTAGATGACGGCCCGTGTGTGATGCAATTTTGTGTTGTCGTTGGCGCTCATGCTCTCCTTCCTTCGTGCTTGCACTCCTTCTTGGATGCGGGTTTGCAGCTTACGCCGCGCCCTTCTTACCCCGCGATGCGGCGTTGTCGTTCGCGGCCTTGGTGCGGGTCTGTTTGATGTTGTTTAAGTCTATCACATTGGCAGCTTCAAAGCCCGATTTTAGTTGAGAAATATGAGGCTTCTCGCCCACTTGCTGGCTGCTGTAGGCATCATCCACGAAGCACTGCGCGATCAGCCAGAGCGTGCGGATAAATTCGATTTTTCTCAGCCTCGCTGAGATCCATGCCATCGAGATGATGGAGGTATTTTTCAACGTCGAGTTTCATGGGCAGCGCATATCCTTCCCCGCGATGCGTGAGCCCCCATCGCGATTATGGAAACACTATGCGCAAACCCTCGCCCCTGATCGGGTGAAACGCTCTTGGGCGAAAGCGCCCGGCCCGCAGGACGCGAATTTTTTCGCCTTAGAACAGCGCAAGCTCGGCGTGCGCTCGGCTTCGAGCAGGGCGATAAGCTGCCGGGCCTCGCTTGCATCCGACCCGCCTTCGGCAATGATGGCGCGAAAGCGCGTGATGAGCGCTTGAAGCCCGGCGGCGCGTGCGTCAGCCTCGCTAAAGAAGGCGGTTCCGTTCCAGACGGACGGCGATGCCCCTCCGCCGCAGATGGCCGCCGCATAGGATATATCCATCGCCCAGAGGCCGGAAGGCGTGCGCACGGTGCGGATTTCTGCGCGGCAACGGCCCTTGGCAAGCTCGATGCGCTCATACGGGATAAACACGCCTGAGCTGTTGATGCACTCATGCTCCGGCCCAATTCCCCAGAGCGCCGCCACATCACGCAAGCAATCATCGCTCAGGTGATAGCCGCGCCCATACCGGGCGCGGATTTCGTTTTGCGCCGGGCGCATGTCCAGCGCCTCGATGCTCAATGTTTCCAGAACAATGCGGGGGTGTTCTATCATGCAGCCCCGCCTTTCAGCGTACGGTGCAGGGCGATGGCGGCGCGGTAGAGCTGGAGCGCGAGTTCCAAATCCTGCTCGATGACAAGCAGCGTTCCGATGGCAAGGTTGCGCTTGTCGTGTTTAAGGGCTTCGGCGGATTCTTTTGTGTGATGCACCGCGGACAGCAGCGCTGGTCAATGGCGTTGATCAGCACGGCAAGGGTGCGGTTGTCGGGTGTGCTCATGGTTTTTCTCCTTCTTGTTTGAGCGTGGGGAAATGGCTGCGCCCTAACCAAAGGGCGCGGTTGACAGCCAGCGCATAGCGCAATCGCCCTTTTGGGCGTGATCCCAGATCAGCCACGCATAGCGGTGGCTGGATGTGTGCTTGGTGGCGCGTTCGGGCTTGCCCAGCGGGAAGCACACGCATTCATCAAGGGCGTAAATCACGCTGGGCGACTGGCGCACGAAATCATCATGCCTCTTGGGATGGCAGAGCGAGGCAATGTTCAACAGCATGGCCACGCGCCCGCCCGTCTCTGCCGTGAAGGCCAGCGCCTTCTCCACGAACCTGTCAGCCATGCCCCAGCCGTAAGGCGGGTTGGTCACGATGTTGCGCGCGAACGGCGTTTCCAGCGTGAGGAAATCATAGCCGGGATAGCCGTAGCCCCAATCGGTGATGTCGGTGGCGATAACGTCATATCCGGCGGCCACAAGTTCGCGGCTGATGGCACCGTCACCGCAGGCGGGTTCCCACACATCGCCGTCAAAGCTCTCTACCGAAAGCAGGGCGCGGATCGCTGCGGGCGGCGTCGGGTAAAATTCAAACGGTGCGCGGCGCTCCGGTACGCGCGGCTTGAAGTAAGTGGAGTAATCAAAATCAGTCGCAATACGCATGGGTCTTTCCTTTCGTCTTCTTCCAACCCCGTAAAAAGGGGGTGCTGCTGCACCCCTGCCCCTTGGCGAAAGCGGGAGGGTGTGGGTCGGTGCGGCTTGTCGGCATGGCCGGGCTGCCATCGCGGGCGGGGGACACTTGCCCTGCGCGGGATGCGGCCCTGTCAGTGCCGTTAGAAGACGTGCCAAGGGAGGGAGGGCAGCGCCCTCCCTGACCCCTTCAGGCAAAGAAGCGCGAAGCTCAGAAATTCTTCCGCGTCATGGGATGGAAGCCCGAAAGGGCCGAGACAAGCCGTCGGCGCAGGCTCGGCTTCAGCGACAGCCCGGCCCCGGACAACGGACGGGGAGACGCCCAACAAAGGCCCTTCACGGGGCGGGTGGTGCAAACGGAGGAGCGTTCAGCCGACCCTGACCGAGCACAATGACAGTGCAATGGTTCTGCGCGCGCGTGACGGCGTTGTAGAGGAGCCTCCGCAAATGCTCCGGGCTGCCTGTCGCCGTATGTGGCCAGAGCACGATGACATTCGGAAATTCACGGTTCTTGGCACGCTGGATTGTCATGACAAGATGACCACGTTGTTGCCGGAAGCCGAGACGCGAACGGTTGCGCACGGACTCCCGCACGAATTCGGTGACTTGCGCGGCAGTAAACTCTGCTTGCCCGTGTGCCCTGCGCAAACGGTCCATGCGGCTGATCGCCTGCGCAATAGCCGCATGTCCGGCCAGCGGAGTCAGCAGCGTGCGAAGATCGGTGCTGGATGCCGTATCCGGCAACACGACATCGGCCAGCAAGGAATCGGCTTCTTCATTGTCGTGACGGTCCCATGTGTGAGGATATGGCCCGAAGGTCGTACCGCTATTTTTATAGGTTTGTTGTTTTGTCTGAACAGTTTGAAGTGCCGCGCGAATAACCTGATGGTTTGAGTCAGGAGTAAGAATAACTACCGGACCTTGCCGCTGCTTTATGTCACTAGCAATCACCCACGCCAGAAGACCGGAATTGTTTTTCTTGATCGATGCTTCGACAAGGCGGAAGCCCGCGCCGTTCCATGTCGTTCTGCCGTTAAAGGTGTTTGCGGTAAGAACGGTTTTGATGTCTCGGCCTTCGCGCACGGCGAGCGCGGCGGCGAGAAGACCCTGTTGCGTGGTGCGCCGCACCTGCGCGAGACGGTGGGTTTGTCCTGCGCCTTCCAGCCAGCCCATTAGAGCGGTCGTGTCCCGCCCGCGTTCAAGGCATTGAAACGCATCCGCTGCCGCCACGATCCGGCAGCACGGCGAAAGTCCCTGAAGTATGCGCATCCGGTACTCGTCAAGGTCTTGCGCTTCATCGACCACAATAAGGGGGAAGCTTCTCGCCACCCATTTGCGAATAGATTCGTTCTCCAATAACCCCGCCGCCAGAGCACACGGCCCGTCGAATTGATTCAGGGCATCGGCCTGCGTCTGCATTTCCGGGGTAATCATGCTCCTGCGCCGCGCCGCCAACGTCCGGGCGAACACGTCGAACGTCTGGCAATCGAAGCGGCCTCGGAACGCCGCCTTTTCGCCGAGGCGCGCATCCAATCGGCGGCGTGCGCCGTTCATGAAGGTAAGCGCCAGGAGCTTGTGCCCTTCGCCTAGCGCGCCGTCCTGAACGATCTCCCCTGCGCGGCTCACGATATTGTGGGTCTTGCCTGTGCCCGCCGCTCCCTCGAAGAAATCGAACGTCATGACGGCACAAACCGGAATACATGCATGTCGACGGTCGAGTCTGCCGGAATGCGCGCAAAGAGCGGGGTGTTGGCGTTTGCTGGATCGCGCAGCACCTCGCATAGGGCGTTGAGGAACTGAGCGGCGCGCGTTCGACAAGCCGCATTGGCCATCAGGGTGACGGCTGCGCTCTCTTGGGTCGGCGCGTAGGATTTCTGGGTGAGCAAATGGGCGGTGAGCGCCTGATTGTCTGCGAACGGCGTCCCAAGCATAGTTCCTAGCGCGGACAGCGTCGTGGCTTCATCCGCGCCCGCAATCCACGAAACCACATGCTCCATGGCCCAGGCCTGCGGCCAGAACACCACGCAGCGAGGCGGTGGATTGTGGACTTTCACTGCATCGAAATATCCGCGCCCATCATTGTCCCCGTCCACGAGGATGCAGGGCCGCGCGTGAACGGCGCTAACCAGTGCGAACGTATCGGCAATCTTGGCGTCAATGGTCGGGACGACGCCAACGAAGGTGGAAAGGGGCGATGCCCCGTTTCCGGCGTCCTGCCAGCCTTGATACAGTTCGAGGGCAGTTTGTAGCGCCTCAAGCCATGCCACATCCGAAACTCCCTCGGGAATCAGGACGCATTCGTGCATGAGCGCGGCCACCAGCTTTTGCCGCCACGCATAGAGAAGATGCTGCTGATGATTGGTGGGCTGCGCGGGAACAGGGTTCATCAGCGGCCTGGCGTTTAAGACGCCGTCGCGCATTTCGATGAAGAGCGTATCGGGAGCGGGAAACATTGCAGCCACGATGGGGGAATGCGTCGTCACGATCGTTTGATCGCAGAGCGCATTGAGGCGGTTGACCAGCCGTTTCTGCTGGGAAGGCTGGATGTGCAGTTCGGGTTCCTCGACGGCCAGCACAAAGGACTGGCCTGTTTCCGCCCGCGCTTTGCCGAACTGCATGAGCAAAAGAAGACTTTGAAGAGAGACAAGCCCCGTGCCCTGCCGCTGCGAGGGAAGGGTTGGTCCCGTCCCATGCACGAAATGCGGCACGACGCTTTCCAGAACGGAATTGCTGTCAGTGGCAGTCAGGCGCAATTGAAGTCGGGGCGCGCTTGCCATGAGGGTGCGCAGTTCGTCGTTGGCGGCACCGACGATCTCGGCAAGTCCCGGCTGTTCTTCAAGCTGCTCGCCTGCTGGCGGATTCCAGAGGCGCGCCCGTTCGGCGCGGACGGCCTGCGCGGGCATGTCCCCGCGCGTGGCCACCACGCGGCGAAATAATTCTGACGAAAAGGAAATCCAGCGGTCCCATGTGCGCGAGGCCGGAACCAGAAAGAAGCCCAATTCTTGAAACGCCTTGGTGTGGATGGTGCGGAGATGCGCGTCTTCGGCGAACGGATCGCCCAGCGTGGCCTCGTCATCAACGAAGAAGCGCAGGGTTTCGGCTTCCAGCTCGTCCAGGTCGAACCGCGCGGCAAACCCGATCTGGATGGCAAGGTCGGTATGCTGTGCGTCAGGCGCAGCCCTCAAAGTCTTGGCATTTGGGTCGAACCACTTCTCGACGCCTCGCTCCGCACTGAACCAAGAAGAATGGTGATGCGGGTCATTCGGCGTGAAACCTGTCACCGTGGCGGTGCACAGGATGCGCGCCTGCTCGTCTGGCGCGCTGCCATGAAAATCATGCTCTGTGAGGCGGCGAACTAGACGGTCACGTCCGAAAAGCAAGGCGAGCGCCTCGATCAGGGTGGTCTTGCCGCTGTTGTTCGGTCCAACCAGAACGGAATGGCGACCCAAGTTAATGTCCGCCGAACGAACGCCCCGGAAGCCGGAGATTTTGAGGCGGACAATATGCACCTATCCTCCTTGTGCACGAGATATTGCAGCACTCTCATGGTTTAATGGGGTGCCCGGGATCGACAAGGCGGAAAGCCGGGACTGCAAGAACGAGACACATTGATATGTGATCGACGGTAAGGCGGTTCGATGCGGACCCTTTAGCGCACATTCCCAGACAATCAGAACGCGCCAGGCGTTCTCCTGCAGCTTGCGGATCGCGCTGTCGTCACGCGCGCGGTTGCGCTCAATCTTCTCTTGCCAGAATTCCTTCCGTGTGGACGGCCACTTGAACAGATGACAGTCATGGCCATGCCAGAAGCAGCCGTGGATGAAGATCACGGCGCGGTATTTTGGAAAGACGAGGTCGGGGCGTCCCGGCAGCCTGCGGTCATGCAGCCGGTACCGGAAGCCTTTCGCATGCAGCGCGCGCCGGATGAGCAGCTCCGGGACGGTATCGCGGCCCCGGATACGGCTCATGTTGAAACGGCGTTGCTCTGCCGTCAGGACATCCATTCCGGCACCTGCTCAATCCGGTTTCTTGCGCCTCTGGCGGACGGCTTTCATCGACTCTGACATGGCATCGCGCGTGGGCGCATCGGGATCAGGTTCCCATTCTTCAAGCTGCTCGAAGAAATCTTCGTCACCGATTTCCGCAAGGCGCAGCTCGTGATCCATATCGACTTTCACGGCGAGCGGAAAGCGCACGACCTGTCCGCTGACGATGCCTTGTCCGGGACCAAAACCGGGAATCATGCGCGCGTCTGAATCCGTGAGGTTCTCCATAACTTGGCGCACGAATGTTTGATCGCGGGGGTTTACGAGGCGCAGGATCAGAAACGAGTTGCACTGTGAAACAATCGTTTCATCAAGACGGCTGGGACGCTGCGAGATCAGCATGAGGCCGGTGCCAAATTTCCGCCCTTCCGTGATCATGCGGCGGATAACGGGCAGAGACACCGCGTCCGCCGTCCCCTCGCGCGCGGAAGGGATGAAAGTGTGGGCTTCCTCTACCACCGTGAAGAACGGCGGAATGCGGTCGCTGAGATCTGCGCGGAACTCGAAGAGCGTTTCCAGCGTGATTGCTGCAATCGAACACTGCGTAATGTGGTCGTAGCCTGCCAGATACAGGATGGAAACCTGCCCCGGCTGGATGATCTTGTCGGGTTCCGCAAACGGGTTGGGTAGCGCTTCGAAGGGGAGACCGCTCAGCTTGGGGCTTTTTCTCATCTGCTCGCTGGTGCGCTGCATGCGGACCAGACGATCCTGAATTATGCGAAGGTTGCGGGCGACTGCGCCGATGGTTGGCTTCCAGTTGCCTGAGCCCTGTACGCCGCGCGGAGCGTTCTGCTGGCGCAGATCGTCGGTTGTTTGGTCGAGAAGCCTGCGGATATAGGTCAGCGCCAGTTCGCCTTCATTGGCAGGCAGCCTCTCATAAAGAGCGCGAAGATACTCGTTCTGCGGGTCAGTCAGCCCCGTTGTCATCTGAAAGATGATACGGGTGATGAGATCCTCCCCGTCCTTCTGGAGCAGCAGCTCTGGAAAGAAGAGCTTGATGGAACAATCCGGCGCATCCTGCCTTAGCAGCCCTTCACAGCGCGAGAGGCCGATATAATCGCCATGCGGATCAAGGATTACCAACGGATAGCCGTGGTTGATAAGCTCGCGGATGATGCGCCGCGCGGCGACAGTCTTGCCGCCGCCCGTCATGGCGAGAACGGCAAGATGCCGGGCGACAAGCTTTGGGGCTGAGAGCGTGACTTCCACGTCGCGCCGGGCGATCAGGCTTCCGATCTGAACGCGCCGCTCATCGTGGACTTCTCCGATCAGAAGCTGCCGAACCGCATCGGCGGGCGGGTGATAAACCTTGCAGGCCGGTTTGACCGGATAGGTCAGCGGGAAGAGGCTTGACAGATTGGTGTCGGTGGTTGCCCCCAGAATGAGGGCCGAGGCTTCAAGCTGATCGCGCGTATTGGCCAGCACGGTTGATTCCAGCGATATCCCCTCATTGGCAAGCTCCTGACCGGCTTCGAACGGAAAGAAGGGATTGAAGCGCTGGATATCGGTGATCCGCGCCCAGACATAGATGCGCGTCTGCTCAGTGAATGAGCCATCGGGCACATCCATGCTGAGCGCAACGATGTCACCGACGCGGGCCTGAAACTGACGAAGAATAAAAGTGAATTCGGAAATACCCGCATTGCCGACGACGGTTCCGACAGGACGCCAGCTTTCTTCCGTCGTTTGCGGTGCGGCGGTCGTATCCATGCGTTAACATCCCTATCGATTGAGGCCCGGCCTCAACAGCCACTCCCGGCTCGATCCGCAAAGGACGCGCCGGAGCGCATCGAAAGTCCGCGTATCGCCAGTGTCGAGAGCGCGCTTGAGGGCCTGAACGGTTGTGTATGTATTAATGGGCCGGGTCATCCAGTTGGGGACCTTGGCAAAGCGGTCCACGATATCCAGTCCTACGGGGAAAGCGTAACGCGGGAGGAGCAAGGCGCAGTGGGTCACCAGTTTTGCAGCATCCTCGAAGCGTGAAAGATTGTTTTCAAACATCTCAAGCCGGACGGGCGAACTCCATTCAGAAACCTGCACGTAAGAAACAAACGGTGTGGGGTAGTGAGCGATATGGGTATCGCGCCAGGCAGGCGGCGCGCGCCGCAGTTCGTTGCGGTTAACCGGCACGGGTCTGAGCGCCTCGCCGGGTTCCAGCACGCACCGGAAAAGAAGAGAGTCGGTGATGCGCTGGCCTTCGCTGTCGGGATCATCGGCAGGATCGACCTGGTGGCGGAACCAGCTTTTCCACTCTGCGGGTGGCACCGGTAAAAGACTTGCGATTTCGTGATCTTCGAGCGCGTCCAGAACGGCGCGGATGACTGATGTCGTCGTCGCTTCGCGCTCAACAACACCGCAGACGATAGCGTTTCCGTCCCGCAAAAGCTGGAGTTGGCGCAGATAAACGCTGATGAAGTTGCGCTCGCGCCCTTCTCTCGGCGGTTCACCCGGAATGAGTTCGGCCAGAGCGGAGTCGGAGAAATGCGGAAATCTGTGGCGGACGCGTCCGTCATCCATCACATCCGTGTACCTGGAGACAGGGTTGACGAGCGCCCCGTGCATTAGAATCCATTTCGCATCGGGGTGCTGCCCCAGCATCTGAACAGCCCCGGCGGTCTCAATCGATATACGGGCCGCATCCCGGAGCGCGCCGATGTCAGGAAAACTGTCGTCGTAAACGCCTCCTTCGGCATGGGAGTAAAGCTCATCGATCAGATGCTTGAGCATCGTGAAATGTTCGCGGTCGGCTCCCGTTTTGCCTGGCGTAACCAGATAGCCGCCGACACGGGCAGCAATCGGCGCAGCGCCCAGTGATGAGAGATTGGCAAGGCCGCCGTCTATGAAGCCAATGGGCTGCCCTGCGACTGTCGGCCAAAAATCCCGATGACTCTGGGAGATCGGGACAATCCGGTTTGTGGCCCGCAAAACCTTGCGAAGCTGATCGGCAAGTTCCTCGACGATCTGAAAAAAGCGTATCTGGGCGGGGGCAGAGAGATCCCCTGCCACGCGGAACATCCGCTCCATAATGTGCGGGCTTCGCACCTTTTCGTGGATGGTCTGCTTGCGCGGCTCTGCCTGCGCGGGAGCATCGCGCGGCATAGGCGGAATGACGGGCGCGGGCGCTGGCGCTGGCGGTGCCGATTTGGCCCGTACGCGTTTGCGCGGCGTAACAGAGGGCGTATGCACGGCGGGGGGACAATAAGCCTTGAGCGCGTCAAAGCCTTCCGAGTCCTGTTCAAACACGGCCATGCTCTGATCGAGATGTCGCTCCACGATGGCAGCGATGCCGGCATGGGTGACGCGATCTGTGCCCCGCGCGATGAACGTAATGGAGAGCGGTGCGCTGCCGTCATTATTGGCTATCGTCCGAATGAGCGCAAAATCCTTGCTGTCCAGCGAAGCGAAGTCCTCTCCTTCGATCTTCTTGCCGCCCAGCCTCCAGTTCTTGCCGGTCTTGCCGAACTTGCGCGGCTCTTTGATCGTTATGTCGCCAAACTTGACGACGCATTCGAATATTGCGCCGTCTGCGTCATAGACCTGTGGCGAGAGCATCTGGCGGGCAACGGACGCGACGATGGCAATCGCCCTTTGCTTGCTGGCCATTCGCATGCGGTGGGCCGCAAACAAGCCGAAATCGGAGTCGGTCAGCGAACGAACAACGATGATTTCCTTGCCGCTCGCCGTCACGATCTACACTCCGGCAAATGCCAATTGTGCCGGTGTGGGCACGCGGGCTGGCTGCAGGGCAGCCATTACACTTTGAGCGACAGCCTTGGCCAGAAGGGGCGGAACGGCATTGCCGATCTGGCGGAATGCAGGGTTCATCGTACCGCAGAACCGGAAACCGTCAGGAAACGACTGAAGCCTTGCGGCTTCGCGCACCGAAATCGTCCGCGCCTGATCGCTGTCGTAGTGGATGTGACTGTAACTGTCCTTTCCGAGATGAGCCATGAGTGTGCGCGCCGGAAGATCGGGTTCCATCTTGCGCCACTTATTCGGGAACTTGGTCGGATCGTACGGGGGTACGATGCTGGCCCTGAGCTTCTCCCATGCTGCGGAGTTTCGTCTGATTGGTTTGCCTTCGGCTGCAAGCTGCTTTAGCGCCTCGTCCAACATCCTCTCTGCCATCCGGAAGGCTTCGGGGTACTGATCGCCGGGCTTCAAGCGGGCGAACAGCGCATAGTCCCTTGGAAGATACCGGATCACGTGATCGGAAATTGCCGCTGGGGTGGCAAGACCCGGCCAGTTCCGCATGGCTTTTACGTAGGCGTTCGGTCGCTTGGGCTGGTTATACGGGACCGGTTGATCGAAACGCCTTGCACACCGTTTCAGCTCTCCTGAGGCCAGAAGAGCGCGGGCATCAATGCGGGGAAGATCGCCAATGGCCTGCCTCGCGCTTACGGCCATCGGCAGCGCGCCTTGCGCCGCGGGCGGTGTCAGGAAATGTGCTTTGCCGTTGCGTACCGCGAGCGCTTCAAGATGCTTGAGGGCAACAAGCCGCGAACTCCCGTATCCAGTCGGAAGGTTTATCCTGTGTGTCGGCAACGGGAAGGATACGTCCTCACCGAGCGTTTCGTGCAGCGCGATGAGGAACATGCGTTCGCGCATCTGGGGCACGCCATAGAAGGCGGAATTTAACAGCGTATAGCCGCAGACGTAACCACGGCTGGCCAGAACCTCGCAGATCTCTTCCGCGATATTGTGCCCACCGTGATTGAGCATGTCGGGGACATTTTCCAGCACGACAGCAAGGGGGTGGCAGGCTTCAACGTAGTCGAGATACTCTATGTAAAGCCGCGCGCGGGGATCGTGGCGGAACGCTTCGGGATGATCGGCCACTTCGCGCAGTTTGGATCGCCCGACGCGGGCAAAAGCCTGACAGGGTGGGCCACCCACTATGATATCAAAGGCGGCAGCGGGATTACCCATCCCCAGCTCGTCGCACAGCGCTTGAGGTGTCGTGTCGGTGATATCGCGTGCTGAAGAGTGCCGCGGATCGCCCTTGTGAAAATTCAGGCCATGCGAGCGGGCAGCATCAGGATCTGATTCAACAGCGGCTTCAATGCGCGCGCCGGATGCCTGAAAGCCGAGAGACAGGCCGCCGCACCCCGCGAAGAGGTCGAGAACGCGCGGTGCGCCGCCAGCCCTGATTCTTCTCAGCTTCTTTTTGATCGCGACTTCGTTCATGACACCTGGCGCGCACCGTTAATCCGGGAGCACGATGTCGACAGCGAAGCGTGATGTCGACACAGCCGGGGCTTGACCGGCCGGTTGTCCTCATCTCAAAGCGTCATCCGTTCCCCTTGCATGCACATGGCACGATTCGAGGCTCGCGTGTACCCCTTTCGTTCTGATGATGGTCGCAATGCGAGTGGTTGAGACGTGAAAACATCACTATTGACGGATATATCCGTCAATAAGAGATTGTCGGAAATACCCGTCAAATACTTGACGTCGGATATATCCGACAGTATATTGATGTCGGATATATCCAGCGAAAGGCGAACCCGGCAGGAATGAACATCAGGCGACCCAATGACCTCGGCGCAGCCGTGAAAGAGTCGCGGCGCAAGCGGGGATTGAATCAGACCGAACTGGCAGCGCGGCTCGAAGTGAACCGCGAATCGGTATCGCGTCTTGAAAGGGGTGACCCGGGCATCACGCTCGGCATTGTGCTCCGCGCGCTTAACGTACTAGGCCTGTCGCTCGCCCTCGAGGATGATGAGGCTGAGCCGGAGCGCACGCCTGGCAAGCCTGCAGAGGGTAAATCCCGCCCACGTATCAGCATCGATGAGATCGTCGATGACTGAACTGCGCGTTCTGATCGACGAGGAAGAAGTCGGCTCCGTCTTTCAGGGTGCGGCGGGCAAGCTGCGGTTCGTCTATGACGATGCGTGGCGGAACCGGGTCGATGCGGTGCCGCTCTCGCTATCGATGCCGCTGACCGCGAAGGAACATCCGCACAAGGCCATTGAGGCGTATCTGTGGAATCTGCTCCCTGACCGCGAGGAGACGCTGCGACAGATCGCGGCCGAGCACGACATTTCACACCGCAATCCGTTCGCTTTGGCAGGCGCGCGGGGTGAAGACCTGCCCGGCGCGGTGCAGATCGTTCCGCCGGAGCAGATCGGGAGCTTGCGTAAGCGCGAGCGGATCACGCGGGTCAGCGAGGAACAGTTGGCGGAAGTTTTGCGGAACCGCCAGCGCGCATCCGGCAAAACGCATATCGGAGAGGACAGCGGCTTTTTCAGCCTTGCGGGGGCGCAGCCAAAACTGGCCGTGTGCCGGGTTGGTGGACGCTGGTATGAGCAGCGCGGCTACACGCCCTCCACGCATATCATCAAACCTTCGATTGCCGATCTCGCGCAGCAGGTCGAGAACGAGCATTTCTGCCTGCGTCTTGCCGAGGCTGTCGGCTTGCACGTTATCAAGAGCGAAGTGGTGCGGATTGGCGATCTTCAGACCATCGTCGTCCCGCGCTATGACCGTGTGCGCGTCAAAGGCAAGCAGCGACTGCCGCTGGATGCCGCTGGCGGAAGGGTTTACCGCATCCATCAAGAGGATGTTTGTTCGGCCTTGTCCGTGCATCCGGCCAACAAGTACCAGCATCAGGGCGGTCCCGGCATCAAACAGGTGATGCGTCTGCTAGAGGGTTCCGGCAACCCGGATGCGGATCGCGAGAGGTTCATGCGGGCCTGCGCTTTCAATTTCATCATCGCGGGCGTCGACGCGCACGGCAAGAACTATAGCCTGCTGATGGAAGCCGGTGGCCGGTTCCGGCTTGCGCCGCTCTACGACATTATCAGCGCTCTGCCCTATGACCGCGAGACTTACAACCGGCTTGCCATGGCAGTCGGCGGCGAGCGCAAGCACGACAGGATTTATCCGAGCCATTGGAAGAAGACGTCCGCCGAGTCCCGCTACGATGGCGCAAAGGCTGTGCAGCACGTCCTCGACTATATTGCCGCCCTGCCGGACGCGGCGCAGCGCGTGTTGGCGGAGTGCCGTGCCAGCGGCCTTGCGCTGGATACGACCACGCTTCTGACCGAGCGCCTGATGGAGCGATGTGAAAGATTGCGTAAGCTCTATGAATGACCCATGCCCGTGCGGCTACTTCACTTCGGGCCGGGGGATGGAACAGGGGCCAGCATGGTCCCCTTCCCGAGGCGGGCGGAAGACCGCCGAAGAAGATGGCGCTGTTTACAGCGCACATCTTGCGGAACATATTATTCCTGACTTCTACGGTTCCGGTCTTCTTGCTGGTAACAAAATTGCGGGCCGGGCATTGCGTTTTATCTCATGCCTGCTGTTTCTTCGCCTGCTGAAAGGGAGGCCAGCATGGACGAACGAGACGCGCTTCAGCCCGTTACGATCACCCGCGATGAGCTTTACCGCCGCGTCTGGGAAACACCGATGAGCCGATTGGCCGAGGAGTTCGGGATTACGGGCAAGGGCCTGTCCAAGATCTGCGACCGGCTTGAGATTCCCTATCCGCCGCGCGGGTACTGGGCGCGCAAGGCGGCGGGTCAGAAGGTAGTCAAGTTCCGGTTGCTGAAACGTAGCGAATCCGCGCCTGACAACGTGACGATCACGCCAAGCCCGCCACCGCTTAAGCTAAAACCGGAACAGCAGGAGGTGGTGGATACTGCCAAGGCCGACGCTGAAGGGCTGACGGTTCCGGACGAACTCAGACGACCGCATGCTGTGATCGCGCAATGGCGAGAGGAGCGCAAGGAACGCCAACGCCGTGCGCGGCTGGATCGCAGCCCGTACAGATCCGCCGTTCCCGATTGGAGCGAGAGCGAGCGCCGTCAGCACCGTATCCTGAACACGATCTTCCGCGCCGTTGATAAGCACGGGTTCACGCCGCGCTCAGAGCACGCGGGGCGGTTCTTCTTCGAATACAGGACGGAAAAAATCGACTGCCGCTTGCGCGAGAAGAACCGGCAGGTGCGCAGGCCCAAGACCACAGAAGAAAAGCGGTGGTCATATCATGGTGACAGGGACTGGATGCAGGAGTTGGAGCCGACAGGCAATCTGGTCTTTGCGATTGAGGAATATTTCCGCCCTGACGAGGGGATCAGGAAGGAATGGCTTGAGACACAGACCAGACGGCTGGAGGGCTGTGTTCCGGAGATCGTGGCCAACATCCTGTTGGCTGGCCCCGCGCTGGTAAAGAAGCGCGAAGAGCGGGAAGCAGAACAGCGACAATATCGGGAGGCTGAGCGCCTTCGGCAGATCGAACAGGCAAGGCAGCGGAAAAATCGCAATCAGTGGCGCGCGCTCGTTGAACAGGCAGAGCACTTTGAGACGGCGGTAAAAGTGCGGAACCTTATTGCCGCACTGGAAACAACGGCGGCTGATCCGTCCCTCATGATTGGGGAGCGATCGCTTCCGGAATGGATCGCTTGGGCAAAACAGTATTTGGACTCCTTCGATCCTTTAAGCCGCGGTGCCGAAGAGATTTTCGGTGACATTTCGAAGGTGACGGACTGGACGTACCGTGACTGAGATGCGGGATTCCTGTTATGCTTTACTTCCCAGCTTGAACTCCCTCCGATACGCGCCGTTGTCCAGATACCGCAAGCGGCAAACGTTCTTCATCTCGATCTCGATCAGGTCTTTATTGTCGTCGATGAGCACGATAGTCGTCTTCGTTCTCATGACAAGCTGGCCTGACAGCGTCACGTCGCAAGTGGTCTGCCCCGTGTAGAGAAGCGCCTCCACCCGTAGCCCGCCGCCGTACTTCGTCCAGCGGAGTATGTCGGCGAAGGCATCGTTATTGAGCCAGAATACAGCCTGCAGCGAGACGAGGATCGGGATGAAGGCGTACGCGCCGAGCTTCTGCTTCACAAGACGGAATGCGATTACGGATAGGACGATGGGAAGAGCGAATTTCAGAAGGCCGTGCAGCACCTGATAGGCGGTGGCTTGATACGTGCCGAACAGTGATGTCAGGAACGTAAGCACATACTGATAGGCCGCGCCGAGCAGAAGCAGAACCCTGCCGGGGAGGGACTCGTACCTGTAATATTTTGCGGCCATGGACAGGAATGCGCCGAGGATCAGCGCACCGATCACGATAAAGAGAATGTCGGGTCGCGCCCCGCGGCCGCTTGGCTTGAGGACGTCGTTTGAAAGGCTGAACATGACGCCCACCAAGAAGATCGCCGCATGGAAGGCGGTCACCCACGCTGCCTGGCCGTAGAGGATGAAGTCGAAGAACTCTAGGCCTTCTCCCGGAAAACGCGCGCCGTAAGCGGAGAGGTAGTTCAGGATGGCGAAATAGCAGAGGCCCGCGACGATTGTCAGGTTCAGGATCGTCGAGATCGAAAGCCCGACGAGAACCTCCCGATTGTCGCGGACGTATTGCCTCACACCGGACAACGCCATGCGGCTTTCCCCCTCTGTTGGGCTTGAGCGCCGATCTCAATGCACCTGTTCAAGTCCCACGCGCTTGAACCCGCGCGTTACGGTGATCTCCGAGACGTTCAACCGCTCGGCCACGACATGGATCGGCGTGCCGAGCTGCGTGACATGGCGATGCCCTTCGAGAACGTCATCGATTGAGAGCAAGCGTGGCCTACCAAGGCGGGAGCCTTTCTTTCTAGCTGCTGCTAATCCTAGCACCGTGTTCTCGCGGATGATGTCGCGCTGGAATTCGGCGAAGGCGGCGAAGAGGTGGTAGACGAGCTTGCCGCCGGGCGTGGTGGTGTTGATGCCTTCGGCCAGCGAGCAGAAATGGATGCCTTCGTTTCCGAAGCGCACGAGCAGGTCGGACAGGTGCTGGACGGAGCGGCCCAGCCGGTCGAGTTTAAGCACGACCAGCGCATCGCCGCGCTTCAATGTTTTGAGGGCCTTATCGAGGCCGGGGCGGCTGGCCTTGCCGCCGGAGACGCCGTGATCCCGGAAGATCTGATCGCATTGCGCGCTTTTGAGTGCGTCGAACTGCATGCGCAGCTTCTGGTCCTGCGTGGAAACCCGCGCGTAGCCTATCCTGCGGCCCGTGACTTCAATGCTAGGGAGGAAGAAGTTCGTCATGACTCCACCTCGACATAATCGATCCTTTTTGACGAGGTGTTGCGGACGCTAGTGCTAGCGCCCCCGATTGGCGGAGTTCCGCCGGTTTCCCAGTGCAGTGCGATCATTCCCGTGCTAGTTTTTCTTCCTTACAATAACGATCGTTTATGTTGAGCAGGAAAAGCCTAGCAATAGCAAGCCTGTGTACCATCGTATGCGCGCAGGCGGTGCACGCCGAAGAGGCTCTAAAAAGTTCAGATTTTCTCACGTGGTCGGCAGAGAATCAGCGCGGGTTTATCTCGACAGCCGCGATAGCCGCCGGTGTAATCGCCAACCTCAACCGCGCAGGCCAGGCGAAGTGCATTGACGATTGGGGGACTAAGTATCGGGAGGGCGGGTACCAGCCAGTCATCGAGGCTATGAAGAAACTTCCAGACTTCCACCCGATGGCTGTAACGCTCACTGTTATCGAGAAGGCGTGCGGTGAGTTCCGCTACACTAAGGCAACTGCGGCATCGCCATAGTCGCTGTTGATCCTTTTGGCTCAACCGTCCCGAGCTGGTGATCGGCAATTAGCCCCGGCGATGATTGCTCAAACTCGTTCTGCTTTTCTTTGGCGCGCGCAGCCAGATCGTCCGCGCGTTCCGCCAGGTCGCTCAGTTCTTCCCGGCTGGCGGGGTTTTCGTCGTCATTGGCTTTGTTGTGCATGTCGCCGACCTCGACGCTCCAGCCGCGCAGTTCGTCCAGATCGCGCACTATGCGCGCCTTACGCTCGGTCAGTACCTCATAAGGCCTGAACGTCGTGATGGGCTGACCCTCAACCTCGGAGGCATCTTCGAGGGTGATCGGCTTGCCCGTCTCATCTTTGTAAGTGCCGTCACCGTCGATCATCACGTAGCGACCATCGCTGAGCCGCGCGGTGGACGTGAGATATCCGTCAATCTGGCGGCGCAGGCTTTCATGCGCCTTCTCCCCGGCTTCAATCGCGCGGTCGATGGCGTTACCCGCGTTCGTGAAGGAGGCCGCGGCCCGCTCGTGGGCTTCGCGGTACGCGCGGTCATTCGCCAGCAGCCAGGTAAGTGTCCGGACATTATGGTCGCGGTCCCGGCGATCACGCTCGGCGTGATCGTCGCGCGCAAGGCCTAGCCTGCCGCGCGGATCGAGATCCTGTTCTCGTCTTTCCCTGGCGTCCTGGATAATTTCTTTGTGCTTGAGTTTGACCAGCGCGGGATCGAGCGGACCGAACAACTGGCCCTTCACCGCTTCAAATGCCTCTGCCAAATCCGGCAGGTTCTCGAACTCTGGCTTCACGTACTCCACACACCCTTGTTTTATGGATATTATACCGCATAAGGAGCAATCGGTCAAAATTCTGCATGCGGGTGCGTGTTACAAGCCGGGAATCAGATACCGACGGATGGGCGGAGGCAGCGCATCTGGATCGCGTTTTTTGACCTCGCCCTGAGGCCTTTCGTGTTCGGCGCGGTGCAAAGCGATGGGCGAGACATGCCGCTTGCGGAGTCGCGCGCCGCCCAGAAGCGAGCCATAGATCGCCTCGATGCGCGATCCGTCCGGGCGATCGCAATCGTCGAAAAGATAAAATCGCGGGTGACGGTGGTTACGCTCTCTCATCAGGATGTAGAGGTTCTTTTCTTCATCCGAGAAGGCGTCGCCTTCGTAGATCAGCGTGTTGTGGCCTCTATGCTTGATCTCGATGGTTTCGACCGCCTTGGCGAAATTCCATTCGCTCACAGGGGCGATGGAAAGATGGCCGACAAGGATGATCTCGGGATCGAGGCTTGAATATTTGTAAGTGTGATACTCGCCCGCAACCTCGCGCAGGAGGGTCGCTGCACCGCTGGCGAACCCATCGAAGAAAAGCGGCAGGATCTTGAGGGTTTTCTCGATGTCCTGCCCCGGCGGGAAGTAGCCGCGCTGCTCAAGAAACTGCGCAATCTGACGGGCGTTGCGGGGGTACGTCACGCCTCTGTCGTCGGGCTGGGGCGCCTGCACGATACGGTCGAGCTGGCTCTTGCTGGTTGCGCAGCCCGCATTCTCCAATTCTGCCAGCAACGATTTCCTGTCGCCCTCGTGCTTGCCCGAGGCCGTCTGGCCCCGCGTATTTGTGTAATCGCGCACAGCCAGCGCCAGCATGAGGCGGTGGCTGTGGTTGTCGGCATTGAAGTCGATTTTCGTCACGGGCGAATTCCCATGGTTTGACGCATTACTCCGAGCATGCAGGCATTCGCGATTCGCGGCGACACTCATTGTGCGAACGCGCGGGAATTTGCGTGCTTAGGTGCGGGAGGCTGACGCCAGTCTGGGCGTACACCCGCGACAAGCTGTGTTGAAGTTCGGATCAGCGCTGCATCTCAAGCAGCCACCCGAATGGAGAACACAAAAACCATGCCCGCAATCGCCGCCCCTGCCTCACCTGAAAGACCCAGAAAGACCGTAATTATGGCCACCGATTTCCAGCTTAGCCGCATTTCTCACGTTTCGCGTCTTGCCATTGCAGCCGTCGCCGAAGGCTTCTCGCGCCGCGAGTGGCCGAACGCCATCGCCGATGCGATCTACGGCTTCGACGGGACGATCAAATATGCCGATGGCTGCAAGTTCGAGCCCACGGATACAGAGGTAGACGACACCTTCAATGATCCGGACTTCCGCTGGATCTCGGACTTCCTAGCCTTTGCGGACGTGCCTCCCCGGCAGCGCCCGCAGCAGCGCACGCTGGCGAGGCTGCGTCTTATCGATCTCTACTTTCGCATCAAGTATCCCGAGCGCGCGCGGCTGATCGCTGAGTGAATTATTGGGCGGGCCTGCTATCAGGCCCGCTGTTCTCTTCGCTGGGGAGCTAGGCACGATGTCTGCTTCTCGTCCTGCGCACAAAATCTCTAACCCATTCCCATTTCAAACGAGGCGCAGACCACTCTGGAAGTGCCGCAAGGTTCTTTTCGATGGCCGAACCAAGCCTCTCGAAATACTCCTGATGTGTTCCAGTAGTGCTGTAATACGGGTGAAAAAGATCGACGACGGTTACGTCAAGATCTTCAGCTACGGGAAGATAGTCGCGCATGCGGCCATTCTTCCATACCTTTTCGGCCTGCTTGGAGAGCTGGATGCGCGGCCATTGCGTCGTTTGTTCTTGCGCATATGCCTGTATGTAAGCGCTGCCGAAGATGTTGGCAGGTTTGCGCCAGACGGGGCCGCGCGAGATTCCGCCACGGATGAGATAGCCCATCGCCAGAAGCCTGTTTGCGATCCGGATCGTCTTGACCATAACCGCTGCGAGATCGCGATCATCGCCAGCATCGTTGAGTGAGCTGATGATGAGGCTATCCGAGATGAATATCCAATCCGGCTTGAGGCGTTCGGATACGTCGGGGTGAGAACGCCCCTTTTCTATCTCCACATGATCATCCAGCATTCGGACAAGGTCGCTCAACGCGGGCCCCCTTGCCGGATCACTCTCGGCGGCATCCACGAGCGCCTTGAACCCAAGGATGTCGAGGAAAGCCACGGTTCCTTCGGAAAACGCGCTTGCTGTCATTGCGGGATACCTGTCTTTCAGTGGACGCAGGATGAATGCTGATCGCGGAATCGGCATATGGCAAGATCACGTTTTCGAATCATGATCACGGCAAGCGATGAAAACGATCTACTGCGATGAATCCGGGTTCACCGGCTACAATCTTCTCGATCCGGCGCAGCCGATCTTCGCAGTTGCCAGCGCCTGCGTTGAAGAGGCGGAGGCACAGAAAATCCTCAAGCAATCCTTCCCGGCCTATCAAGGGGTGGAGTTCAAGTTTGCCAACCTGTGGCGCGGCGGCAATCGAGCGGGCCTTACGCGCTTCGCCGCCGAGATCAAGAAGCTTGAGCAATGCCCGTTTGTCTACTTCATCGAAAAAAGGTTTGCGGTACTGACCAAGGCCATCGATCTGCTGGTGGAGCCAACGATCACCGAGGCAGGATACGACTTTTACGACGCGGGCTTCAATTGGAAGTACTGCAACTATGTGTACTTCGGGCTCACCGAATTCGGCGAGCCTGAGCTTTTGGATGCCATAGTCGCTCACTATCTGGCCTTTAGCCGCAATCCGGGCAAGGAATCGCTTGGAACCCTTCAGTATCTGCTCACGCTGATGGCCAACAGCCTTGAGGAGCCATTGGATATATTCGTTGAGCAGATGGCGACCGGCGCAGAGTTATTCGAAAAATTTCATTCGTTCGATGAATACAAGAAAACGAATGATCTGCAGGCGACCTGTATGCTTGCGGTGGTCGGGCACTGGCGGCAGCGATTCAATGATGATCTGGCGATGATCCATGACGCGTCCTCGAATTTCCTCCGCAGCAAAGATATCTGGGATGTGGTCACGCGTAAGGACGCGCCGGAAGTCAAATTCCAGATGGGCGATGGAACGGTGGTCGAGCTTCCCTTGCGGCTTGCCTCCACCAAAGCCGCCGACTCCAAGGACAGCTATGCCGTGCAGCTATGTGATGTGCTGGCAGGACTGGTTACGAAGCTATACCATCCCCGCTTATCGGACGAAGATGAAACGTTCCTTCGTTCGGTTTCGGAGGCTGGCCTCGATTCTGTATCTTTCAATGGCGTGCGCCCTACGGATGTATTTCCCGACGAAATTCCGCCCAAGAAGCTCGATGGCCCTGATCTCGTAGACCGGATGCGGGCAGCAATGTTTGCGCGGGAATAGACCTCAAAGGCCCGTCCCGCTTGATAAAGCTGATAGAAGTTTATTTGTTCACGGAATAAGTGTACAATTGAAGAAGCTGGAGTTTTTTCCAGCCGGGGTGTCGAAACCCCTCATTGATACACGGTTGGCATCAGCCGTGATTGGTGTGTCTTCCTCACATACTGGCGAAGCGCGCCATGGATGTCGTTTCTCGGTAATCAGACCGGGAGGCGGCAGTGCATGTTCAGGCTCACTGCCTGCGCTCGCGCTTTGGCGCGAACAGGTGCGCGGCTAAAGACTGCCGCACCGTTCCTTGTATCAATGGCGGTTTCGAACTCCCGGTCACCAGAGCCTCGCTCTCGGTGGCCGTTTTGCTTTCAGACGAACGAATAAGGGGGAGTTCATGCGTTCATTCATTGCTATTGCCGCCGCCGTCGCGGCGCTCAGTATCAATCCCGTCATGGCGGAGGAAGGAGCCAAACAGGACGCTGTGCGGATCGAGAAGGATCAGACGGCAAAGGCCTTTATCTTCATTGTAGACGATGAACCTGTGGCGATGCTCGACAAGAGCGGGCTCCGCGTCGTGGAAAGCATCGAATACGGCCATACGCTGACCGATACCGGGCCGGAGTGGATCAAGAAGAAGATCGCCTCTCGCGGGATGGAGGCTGGCGATGATTGAGCGCCTCTATCTCATAGTCTTAGCGTTGCTGGGCCTGGCTATGCCGATCATCGCAGACGCTGCGGAACCCGTGCCAGGCGATAGCTGTACGGCGGGCGAGGAAAACTACTTCCAGCGCACAGCGGGCAACGAGATTCCCACCGGCCATCTTATCGTCTGCAAATCCGGTACGTGGCGCTCGATTCTAAGCTGGGACGCAGCGGCAGCGATCACCAAGATTGGGAACCTGACCTGCACGAACGGGCAAGTACTGAAATTCAACGGCACCACATGGGCCTGCGGTGCGGACAATGCGGGGATGAGCAACCTGCCCGCGCTCACGTCAGCGCGGATCTGGGTTGGGAACGCGTCCAACGCTGCCACCGCCGTTGCGCTATCGGGGGACGCGACGCTTTCCAATGCGGGCGTGCTGACGATCACGAATAACGCCGTCACATCGGCAAAAATCGCGGATGGAACGATCACCGGCGCGGACATTGCCAACAGCACCATCGGGATCGGCAAGCTGGCGGCAACAGGCTCGGCGAGTTCTTCCGTCTTCCTTCGCGGCGACGGCACTTGGGCTTCGCCGCCGACCGGGGCGGACAATCTCGGGAACCATATCGCGACGACAATTCTGCGCAGCGACACGCATAACACCGATGATCTCGGCACGACGGCTATTCGCTGGAAGGACGGGTGGTTCCAAGGGACTGTGACCGCCGGCACCTTTGCAGGTTCTGGTGCTTCGCTGACGGCGTTGAACGCCAACAATTTGACCAGCGGCGCAGTTCCTGCTGCAAGACTCCCCGCCTATACGGGAGATGTCACCAAGGCGGCGGGAGCGACTGTGACGACCATTGCGAATAACGCGGTGACCTCGGCCAAGATTGCCGATGGCGCGGTGGCGCTTGCCGATCTGGCAGCAAACTCCGTGAACTCATCCAAGATCGTCGATGCGTCGATAGTTGCCGCCGATCTGGCGGACAGCGCCGTGGCGACGGCAAAGGTCGCCAACAGTGCGGTAACGAATGTCAAGCTGGCTAACATGGCGGCCACGACGATCAAGGGCAACAACACGGCTGCGGCGGCCGCGCCCCTCGATCTGACGGCCACGCAGGTACGGGCGATGCTGGGCACCGGAACACCGGGATCGGGCAATTTCCTGCGCGGTGACGGGACCTGGGCCGCGCCGAGCACGTCGTTGCCAGCGCTCACATCGATGCGCATCTGGGTGGGCAGCGGCTCGAACGTGGCCACGGCGGTCAATCTGTCTGGCGATGCGACGTTGTCCAATGCAGGCGCGCTTACGATTGCAAACAACGCGATTACCTCGGCCAAGATTGCTGACGGCGCGGTGGCGCTTGCCGATCTGGCAGCGAACTCCGTGAACTCATCCAAGATCGTCGATGGCTCCATTGCAGCGGCCGATCTGGCCAGCAACGCGGTGACGAACGTGAAGATCGCGGATGCGACCATCGTGGCGACGACGAAGCTTTCCGCCACAGGCACGAAGAATGCTTCGACCTTTTTGCGTGGCGATAACACATGGGCCGCACCGCCGGGCGGGGGCGGAATCAGCAATGTAACGACTGTATCAACCAACAACGCAAGCACTACAGCTTATTGCCCCGCCGGGTATTTCAGAACAGGTTGTAGTTCAAGCAGCAGTTGCGGCGAGCCCCAACCCAACGGTGCGGGCTGCATATGTCCCGGTATAAGCGGTTTTGGCGGATGCTCAGGGTCATGCTTTGCGTATTGTGCGCAATAAAAAATCCCGGGCATTATTCTTCGGCAATCAAAAGGCACTTTTGGCACGCGCCGGGGGAGGGCCTATTTTTTTGCCGAGCGAGTTGTTCATCAGATATCGCCTGTAATCCTCGTATAGTCTTGTCTCTGGATGCCCATACGGTCTTGCGCCGGGAACGAGATCGGCCAGCTTATGCAATGGCTCACTGGGACGCAGAGCGCTGAACGCTTCCGTAATCTGTGCCAGCAGCCGTGCATCGACATCCACGTCTCTCAAATCCAGCGCACAGAAGATCTGCACGGCTTTCTCCAGCAGGAGCAAATGTTCCTCCTCGCATGAGGACAGACGCGGGGCGTGGCGCTTGATGTAGTGGCTGAAGCGCCTCGTCTTCTCGATACATGCAATTACTTTGCGTCCCTCTGGCGCGATGCTCTCACCTTGGAACAGGTACGCCCCGGCGTTGGCAAAGCGCGCGTGGTCGCGTTGCGCAGCCAGCGGGAGATGTGCCCTGAGCGTGCGGTATGTGCTGCGAATAGTCTTGCCGCTGACATGCGTGCGCGGCTCAAGCTTTTGGATCGGGATGCCTTCGGCATAGCCGTGCAGGAGGCGCAGGAATTTGTGTTCCGAGAGCTTGGCTCTGGCGACATAGCGATTGCGGGGCGCTGAGGCGCGCCGCGTTTTTTGTTTTTTCAATCCCCTCAATGACCGCGCCTACGTTCAATTCATAGTTGCTTTATGTGCGCTGTTCTTCCCTTCGATTTTGCAGAATACGGATTGAAACCGTTATTGTCGGGGCATGCGCTGATACGAAAATACCTCAACCGATGCGTGTGCAGAAAGAGAGGTGCGCTGCGATCTCGCAAATCGCCAACAACAAAAACAAGAGGAGACTTGAGTATGACTTACTGTGAACGCTGCGGACGCGATGTCTGCAAACCCTGCGCCTTCAAACCCGTCAACGACAACAAGCGAACCGTCATCGTGGCAAGCGATGCGGAACTGCTGCGCCGCTCGCATTTCCAGCGGCTGGCCACGGCCACGCGGGCGCTCGGCATATCGCGGCGCGAGATACCGAACTGGATCGCCGATACGATCTACGGCTTTCGCGGCAAGATCACATGGCAGGATGGTCGGCTGTTCGAGATTGACGATGAAGACATCGATGCCGCCTTCAACGATGACGGCAGCTTTCGCTGGCTCTCGACCTTCATGTATTTCGCCGCGTACGACCCGCGCCAGGCACCGCAGAAACGCATCATCGCCCGCCTGCGCCTGATCGATCTGGCGTTTCGCATCTCAAGCCCCGTGCGCGCCGCGTTCATCGCGAAGTAAAACGGGTCTTTCCCAAATCGCCTGCCGAACCCGCCTAGCTTCAATTCGAAGTCGCCGGATCTGCTCGCAAGGCAGACCGGCGATGAGCGAGGAAGGAAGGCGCATCGATGCAGCATCGTCCCACACATAAAGGCAACGGCCATGACCCCAAGGAGGCCATGGCCGTTGTGCTGGCTCTGGTCGCCACGTTCTTCGGCGGGCCGGAACTCTATCACTTCACCATCGGCACCGTCATCGCGTTCGCGGAAAGCCGCTACGGCGCGGATCTGGCGCCCGTCGCCGTTATCGGCTGGGCGCTCATCGTCGCGGCGTTCAGCTTTTACGCCGCGCGCATCACCTTCGACATCGCTTTGGTCAGCGCGATCATGGCGGTGGCGATGAGACTTTTCTGAAGAGCAACCCCTGAAAGGAGAACTGATATGGCACAAGCACCCAAGGGCTACGATCGCGTCGGAGGCGGAACGTACGACGTCTACAAGAAGAAGCCCACGACCGATTGGGTCGGTGTGATCGGCTGCATCGCCTTCGTCGCGTTCATCATCGCCGCGATCTTCTAGGACGCACAAAGGGGCCGCGGTCATTCGCGGCCCCTTTTTTATTCCCCTCAAGGACAGACGCTATGAATGCCCCGGACTTCAACGAGCACTTCCGCTTCGGCAGCGCAGGCTGGGCCGATGACTACCAGATGCACGCGGCGGGGCTGTTAGCGGAGCGGGGGCTTCCTATCGGCTTTCTGGGCCATCGCAAGCTGCGGCTGGAGGGCGATGCGCCGCTTATCACCTTCGGCGGCGCGGGCACCGGCAAGCTCACCACAGTAATCGGCCATATCATGTGCACGGCGCAAGACCGCTCGATGATCGTGCTCGATCCGCGCGGTGAGATCGCAGCCACGTTCGCGCCTGCGCTTATGCATCACGGCTTCAAGGTTCATCGCTGGAACCCGTATGGCCTGCATGGCCTCACGCAGGATCGCTGCAATCCGCTGGCGGTGATCGATCCCGGCAGCGCCAAGTTTCATGCCGACTGCAAGCTGGCGGCGCAGGCCCTGGTGAGCGTCACCAGCAAATCAGACGGCAAGTATTTCGAACAACGCGGCAGCGGCTGGGTCGAGGCGCTGATCAAGTTCAGTGCTGAAGCGGCAGGGCGCACGAGCCTGCCCGCGCTGATGCGCATCGTGAACCTGATTGAATCCGGCGGCGCACAGTGGCCGGATATCGTCGAAGCTATGACGCAATCCGCTTTCGAAGACGCCGCACGGCAGGCGAGATGCTCGCCAAGCAGCAGGACAGCCCGCGCGAGTTCGGATCCATCATGGGCGAGATTTACGCGAGCCTGTCGTTCCTTGACGATCCGGCGCTGCGCGCCTCGGTGGAGGACTCGGATTTCTCATTGGAAGAGGTTTGCGCCTCCGGGCGGCCCAGCGTCGTCTTCCTGATGATCCCGGCGGAATATCTGCGCCAGTGTGCACCAGCCTTGCGGCTCTTTCTGACTTCGGTGATGCTTTACAAGACGCGGCAACCCGGCTCCAAGCGCCTCTTGATGATCATCGATGAGGCGGCGCAGTTGGGCGCGTTCCCGACCCTTCAGCTGCTTTACACCTATGGGCGCGGCATCGGCATCCAGACATGGACGTTCTGGCAGGATGTCGGGCAGATCGTGCATAACTTCGGTCCGAGCGGCGTCGATACGTTTCTGGGTTCATCGCAGATGCGCCAGTTCCTCGGCGCGCGCGATCTTCAAACCGCGCGGCTGATCTCAAGCATGCTCGGCACGGAGACGCTGGAATACGACGATACGCGCCAGCAGGAAGAGGCGCAGCGCCAGAAGCGCATGGCCATGCAGCGCGCGCTCGCGGGCGAAGACCTGATGACGGCGGCCATGGAGGCCGCGCACTTTTCCAAAGCTTCCCAGATGCGCAGCAAGCAACAGCGCAAGCTGATGACCGAGGATGAAGTGCTGGGCCTTGGCGGCGATCAGCACATCCTCTTCATCTCCGGGCGTGAGCCGCTGGCCATGCGTGCGGATCGGTATCCCTATTTCACGCGGCGGGAGTTTGCAGGCCTGTATCTGCCCAATCCCTTCCATCCTCCATACGATCGCGTGCAGGTCGCCGGGCGCTTCGGCAGCAAATGGCTGCGCATCATGCGCGAGCCTGCGCCGAAGGAATTTGAGTCTTTCGCCCAATATCGGAATGGAGATTGGGCATATGTGGAAGGCTACAGACCAACCTGACACATAAGGAGATCAGACCATGAGTAACGACCACGACAGCAAGCGACCCAGCCACATCGCCTATCAGGTGCGGGAAGGGGACGACAACAAGTCCTACTTCAACCGCATCGGGGCCGTGTGGCAGCACAAGGACGGCGAGGGCTTCAACATCCAGCTCGATTCCGTCCCCGTCGACGGCAAGGTGACCGTGCGTTCCGTGCAGGACCGCATCCAGGAAGCCAAGGACAACGCGCGCGATGCCCGGGAGGGCGAGCGGCGTGACGACAAGCGCGCTTCCAACAGAGAGGATCGCCGTGACCGTGACAGCGCTCCCCGTTACGAGCGGTGAGTAAGGAGTTCGGTCGCGCCGCTTCCGGTCTAGTCACCAAAGCAGAACGCGACCAGCGTATCGCAGCCCGGCCCAAGCCTCGGGCCGAGCTGCACCTCACCCCGAACGGCTGGGAAGCCACGGAAGTAAAGCGGCAGATCGATCAAAATTCCGAACGCCGCATCCGCCATATCGACGAGTGCCTGAAAGAAGCGCGCGAGAACTTCAAAACCGGCCATGCCCGCGCCCTGCAGCGCGGACGCGCCAAACAGGACTTCGACCGGGGACGGTGAGAGCGCCCCGGCTTTCCCTCAAAGATCACACCCATGACAATCTTCAAAAAACTCGATGCCATTCGGGAGCACCTGCGCCTTCAGCCGGAAGCGCCGCGCGGAACGCCAGCTCCGCTACGCGCAGTGCCCGCACCCGATACCGGCAAGCGCGTGCAGAAAAACCTCTCCATTCTCGAACGGGACGCCGAACGCCTTGTAGCTCTTGCGAAACGCGATGGCGTCAGTCAGGCGCGGCTGCTCTCAGTGGCCCTGGATGCGTATGAGCAATCCCATGCGGATGAAGCTGTCTAATAGAAGAACCCCGCGTCATCATCCTCATAGCCTTGGATGCCGCGCCGTACACACCAGAACTCGTGCTTGATGAACCATGCATGGGCCTTGCGGCGGCTGATTCCAAACAACTTTGCGAAGTTCTCAAATTCCGAATGGCATCGGATCTGTGGCTCCATGCCAAATCGGCGGGCTGCATCCTGCCTGATGACGGCCATGACATTGGGAGGCAGAATATCTGTGTCCGTGAGGCCCAGAACCTCCTCATAGTAGCGATAAGCGGTCACCACAGGAGGCATGCTGGCCAGCGAAATCCCGAAAACCTTCCGTTCTTCCGGCGTGATCTGATACCAGTCGGAACCTTCGTATTTGACGGGCCGCCGGATATCACGGCGAAAGGCATCTTGCAGCGCTGCCCATGCCCGTTCCGTGGTGATGTTACCCGATATCATCGCCGATTCCTTTCCCGCGTCATGTCTGCCAAGTCGCTCGGACTATCCCTCAGGGTGGCCATCGGGGCGGGGGAAAGTTTCAAGGATGCGTTGGCGTTCCCCCAACGCAGGCCGTCGCGCATGTTCCATTGTCCTCCTTTGATTGGAGGCGATATGCCTGTGCGGCACGCTATTTTTATTATGGGCATTTGCGCAGCAATTGTTATGTGCGCTGTGTCGGCGGCGATGAACTGGCTGTTCCTGTCATCGCTGGGCGAGACTCCGCTGGAGGCGCATGTTCTCGGCGCAGCGTCAGCCGCCGCTGACATTCTCAAAGCGCTGCTGCCGTTCTTCATTGCGTGGAGGTGGCGCGAGAAGGGATACGTGGCTGTAATCCTCGGCTCGCTTGCATTTGCGTTCTTCGCAGGATTTTCGCTTCTCAGCGCCATCGGCTTTGCCGCTCAGACGCGCGGCGCGCTGGTCGATTCGCGCGACGGTGCTTCGCAGGAATATGCGCGTATGCAAAGCGCGATGGCCGAGGCCAATGTCCGGCGCAAGGCTTTGCCCGCTCATCGCTCCGCTGCCATTGTTTCCGAAGAAATCGAACGACACAGGCAGAATCGGCGCTGGAGCGCCACCAAGGGCTGCGTCAACGCCACCGAGCTGCAAAGCCGCGAATTCTGCGCAGCATATTTCGCTCTGCGCGCGGAACTGGCTACGGCGAAGGAAGAAGATCGGCTGGTCGGGCAGATCGCTGTCCTTCAGGAAGAAAGCGCCAAGCTGCGCGGAAGAGGCGCGGGGCAGGATAGCGATCCGCAAGTCACGCTTTTGAGCCGCATCTTCGGCCTTGGCGAAGAGAGTGTTCGCCTGTCGCTTATCATCGCCGTGGCTCTGCTGGTGGAGATTGGCGCATCGCTCGGCCTGTTTTTAGCCAGCGGGCACGGTGGTTCCGAGGAAGCGGACGAACAAGCGCAGCCTCCCACATCTTCGCCGGAGCCGGGACCGATTGAGGATTTCTGCTTGGAGGCACTAGTTTCTGCGCCGCGCAGCCGCATAAGCGATGATGAGCTTCTGGCATTATATCAGGGTTGGTGTGCGGCCAAGTCTCTCGCGCCGATGGAGTCGGAAGAATTCTTGTCCGCGTTTGCGGTACTCGCCAGCGTCCTCGCCCTCCCGCGCAAGGCCGGACTTTATTACGGCATCGCTGCCTTCGAACCGGAACGCCGCGCGGCAGCGTAAATCCTAACGCTCTCTGCCGAAATCCCGGCTCCGCCCTTGTTTCGGACTGCGCTCACCGTTCCGCAATCTTTCGAGACGCTGTTCCATGGTCGGTGGCACCGGGCGTGAGGGTGTAGGTGTGACTGCTTGCGCTTCCTTTGCCAATTGGCGCGCGGCCGCCCGGTCGGTGCGCAGGTCTTTGACAAGCGCCGCGTGACGCTCGCGCGCAGCCTTGATCTCGGCTTGCAGGGCCTGACGGTCATTCATCTGGGCAAAGATCAGGCGCTGGCGCTGCTCCCGGTCACGGGCCAGCGCCGCATAAGCATTGCGCTCGTTTTCCTTGCGGATTTCGGCGTGTCTGCCGCTGAGGCGATCCCAGATACCGCGCGCACCGCTGCGAAAATGGCTTTGCCGTTCGGCGGTTTCCACCAGCCAGCGATCTTGCTGGCTGGCTTTAAGCCGGGCGCGCTCTTGCTGCTGCGCCTGAACCATTGCCTGCCGCCGAGATTCCAGCGGCGTAAGATCGCGGCGCTTCCGTTCGTCTGCCTCGCGCATATGACGTTTGAAGGTCGCCGTTAAATCCTTGACGATCTGCGCCTTGGCCTCGTTCACATCCGGCAGGGTTTCGGGATCGCCCAGACGCGCGCGCACCTCCTTGGCTTTCTTGCCCACCATGCGGGCAACGGAGAACACCTCGCCCTCCGGCGACAAAACCACGTGGCCGCGCCGATCCCCCGCCGCCAGCGTAAAGCCGCGCGCTTTCAGCGCCTGCGCAAAGCCGGCATGGGAGTCGGAAGCCGCCCAGCACTCCTGCATCATGGCTTTGAGATCGCGGGCATCGCGCCCCATGCGCTTGGCCTGCTGCCATTCCGCCAGAGAGAAATTGCGCGGATCGGCCTCGCGGCTGTTCATCAGACCGCGCGGCATCTTCCAGTCATTTTCCAGATATAGCTCGCGCGAGATGTCCCGCAGCTTGAGCTTGAAGTGGGAAAGAGTGCGCGCTGTCATGGTTTCGGCGTCGATACGGCTCCAGACGGCATGAGCGTGCCTGCGACCTTCCTTCTCATGGAATATGACGATGCGCGGCTGGCTCGTGAGGTTGTTGCGTTTCTCGACCCGCTGGATCGCATCCTCGAAGGTTTCGAGTGCTACACGCTCGTTCGCTGGTGGGCTGAGGGAAACCGAGAACAGGAACTGCCTGCATTTGGTGCCCCGGCTTGTCGCATGGGCTTCTTTCAGCGCGCCCACAACATCATTCGAGGCAAAGCCCCGGATTTCGTGCACCTCTACGTGCTCGTTGTCGCGTGTATTCAGGAGATGAAGCGCAAGCTGCTTTCCGCCGCCGCGCTGCGAAGCCTTAAGGATCATCCGGGCCTTACCTTTCCCGGACGCCGAGGCCCTTCATGAGCAGGGTTTTGATCGCGGCAAGCTGGTGCCGGATATCTTCAAGCGGGCGTTCATCTTCCGGCAACGTGCCCGCCAGCTCCGCCGTGCGGGCTTGATCCCGCAAGGTCGTGGCGATCTGACCAAGCTGCAAAAGCGCCCTAGCCAGCGCCACATCGTCTTTCGAGGGCTGTCGCGGCTGCCTTGGAAGGGGAGAATTGTCATTGGCAGGGAACAGCGCTGCCCGGAGATAAACCCCAATCCCCTGCCCCGCCGCCCGGCGCGCAAGCTCCGCCCGCTGCTCAGGCGAACAACGCAGCGCGACCACGCAAGTGGATGGTGCTTTTGGCTTTGGCATGATGCCACAATGCCATGCGTATAAGGAAAGGCTGGGCGGAAGAGAGGTTCGCGCCGAGCTGGACTTGCGCCAGCGGTCCAATCAAAAGGCGCCGGAATATCACTACGGCTCAGGAAGAATGGCCACGTTCCCGGACTTTAACATCCTTGTGAACTCAGCTAGTTCATCGGCCAAAGTGTTCAAATCTAGTCCCGCCAGGCCCGCCATTTTGGCATAAGACCGCAAGCGCCGATTATTCTGCACGGCGGCGATATTGTCTGCGATTGCCGCATCTCGCCGGATAGATGTCGAGCCGTCGATTTTTTGATCGGTCAGTCCGCGCGTGTTTTTAGCGCCTGACACCCAAACATTAGCAATCAAGGCCAGAGACGAACCCGATCCCACGTTCTGCAATCTGCGGAGCGCGTGAAGCGCAGACGCTTGTGGTTCCGGTCGTTTGCGCCTCTTGCCAGAACTCAACAACGGTCGGCGCTACCGCGTAGAGCTGCCATCCGGCAGCGACATGATCAGGGTTGGCGGTCAGCAGTGCCTCCGCTTCGGCCAGTTTCCTGTCCAGCTCGGCCGGGTCTGAAAGCACTGCACTCTGTCGCGATGCGAGTGCGCTGGCTCGAGAGCTTTGCGGGCGCTCAAGATAATCGGCAGCGCATTTCATCGGCGGGAAGCAGAGCGGCGGGTCCACGCAGCCTGACTTGCCGACCAAGCGCCGGCCAATAAAAGGTCAGCGCGATATTGGTTCCTTTGAGATCTGCCGTCATCTCCGGCAGCGGCGCCTTGAGCGACGGAATGCGACGGAGCCGTTTCCATGGTCTCGACGGGTTCCTTTCACCGATAGAGGCCGCTAGGCGTGGGGCTGTTAACTCGCGGTAGACGGCGCAGGCTCGACGCCGCACCGGGCTAGGAAAGTGTATGTTGGATGATTGCCAGCGGTCGCTTTAGGCGGGGCTATGCAGTAGATGTAGTTCTCGGTTCCCGCATGATCCCCAATTCGATTTTTCTGCCTGATGTCGAGAATGTTCAGCTTCAAACCTACGGTTCGCCGTCTCGTGGCGTCACTTGTTGCGGTTATTGCAGCGCTGTCGCTGGTTTCCGATAAGGCCGCCGCGGTCGCCGATGAAGACTACTTCATCGACATTTATCTGGCTGCTCAAGCTGCGGCATCCGCCAAGCGAAGCACGGACCTGATCATTGAGCGCGGTGTGCCGCCCGACGTTGCCTCCGAGCTGTATCGCAAGGCACAGGTCTGTTACGGCAAAGTTCTGTTCAAGCATGTGACCCGGCCCGAGGTCACCTATCTGCGCACCCACAACGATGGCATACGGCTGCGCGCGGGTTCCGGCAGCATCACTCCTGATATTCAGGGCATCATCGGGCGAAGCGCCGACCTGGCCGACGCGCGCGAGCGGGCGAGATGCCTGTGGTACGAGGCTGATATGCAGCTTGCACTGGGTGACAAAGGTTTGAACCCCGCGGTGCGGGATTTCAAATGTCGCCATGTCAGGGACGCTGACTTCGTGTGCACTTACTGGGTCGACAGTGCGCAAACCAAAGCTCCGCGGGAAGAGCGCGAAGTTCTCTACCGGTGGGATGATGGTTGGAGCGCGGTTCAACGCTAGGCGTGATGCGTCGGGCCAGTATCGGTCCGAAGGCTGTGAACCATTGATCGCAACAAATGGTTGGAGTGGCGCCGTGCTTCGTGAAAAGAGATCACGACTCTAGCGCTCGTTGCGTTTTGTGATCGAGACGCGCGAGAGTTTCTGCCGATTGCTTGTTGAAGCGGTGATCGTAAATCGCTACCTGCGCGGAGGTAAGGCCCGTAGTTGTTCAACCGCAGGACGAGCTGCTGATGCCGCCAAGCAGCATTGGCAGGAGGCGTGCGCACGGATCAGCGCTTTTCCTTCTCAGGAGCGATGCGACCGCTGTGGCGAGCCGACGACTGCAGGCCAGCCAGATAGGTCATGACCAGATCGTCGATCAAAACCTGTCCGGAATGATTTGTAATCGTCGCCAGTTTGTTCGCGGTGGACAGTGAAGTCAGTCCATGAATGCCGGCCCAGATCGTGCGGGCGTGCCGCCGTCTGGCCTCCGGGGAAGCGTCTGCAAGTATCGGATCCAGGACTTCCTCAAACGGCTGAAGCAAGCTGCTGATCTTGTCCTCGTACCAATCCGGCACCGGGTGATCACCGGGGATCCGATGTTCAATCAGCAGGCTCCATCGCTTTGGATGGTTTTGAGTAAACTCGAAATAGGTCGCTGCCAGCAGGGGCAGTTGCTCGTGCGCGGGTGCGTTTGTGATCGCTTCAAGCAACTGTTGGCGCAGATCATCAAGCAGACGAGCCTCGATGATAAGCAACAGATCATCGAGGTTCTCGAACATATTATACAGCGTGCCGGGCGAGTAGCCGATGTGCTTGGCAATCTCACGGGCGGAGAGGCCGTCAATGCCAACCTCATCAATAATGGATGTGGTCGCAGCAATGATCAGCTCGCGCAGCTCTTCCTGAGTATGTATCGACCGGCGGCCCATGCTTGCATCACAAATAAAGTCATTCGTTTACTGACTAAGTAGCAGACTAATTTGGGTGACGGTAGAGAATTAAGCAGTCTCTCAATAACTAAAAAGGGGCGTGCCCTTAGCACGGGCTGATGCAGTTTTCGCCCTTCACATAATCGACGCAGCTGTTGCGCGGATTGTAGAACGACTTTTCTGTGAATTTGGCCAGTGAGCCAAAGCCCGGGACGAAATCACCAAACAGCGGTTTGAACTTATACTCCGCTTGCACAACGATAACGCTGCCGCCCTTGGGGACAAGCCCCGTCGGTAGTGTGTAGCTTGAGCATTTCGCCGGGACGGTTATGCCGCCCGCGCCGTAAGAATAACTCCAGGTCACCTTCGTGTCGGCTGCGTTATTGGGTGATGCCTGCACAGAAGCGATGACGACCTGCAGCTCTTTTTCGTTCGCGTCGTATGGCGCCATGATATGAGCGATGGCTTTCATCGCGCCCTTAAGATTCGATGTGGCAGCGCTTTCGGTTGCGCCGATCGATTCCTGGCGTGCAATGGCATCACCGACACTCGAGACAGCCGTTGAAAAATGGCGGTCCATATCGATGGCGCGCGAGGCTTCCACGACGCCGAGCAACAGCAGCATCAGAATGGGTAGGATCAACGCAAATTCGATGCCCGCAACACCGCGATCATCGCGTTGCAGGGCCCGGGTAAAGCCAGCAATCCACGTGCTCGCAACATTCGAAGAATGCATCGTCTGGCCTCGGTACAGCAGGTGTTTCATTTGTAAGGTTCGCTGCGGAACGCTGTGGCCGCCTGCAAGATTGCGGCGCCGCTGCCGTCAGATTTGTTGCCCAGCTTCAAAAACGGGAAGCTTTTGGCCATGTCCCATTGATAGCAAACCGTAACGACAGCAACTTTTTCCTCCTCGCCGGCGTGTTTGCTGAGCAGGTCGTCGCCGTTGCCGGTTGACGCGCTCATCTTGCCGTCGACGACGCACGGGGCAAGATTCAATCCGGACCAATCGTCCTCAGTCTGGACCAGGATCGATAGCTTCTTGCAGTCGATGGCAGCATTCATGCTGTCGCAAACGGCCTGACGGAAGCTGGTGATATTCATCTTGGCTTCGTTGGACTGACCGGTGCGGATGATGCGCGCTGCGGTCTCGACGCCACTCTGAAGCGATGAATTGACCAGGAAGAACATGCCCAGTCCGACGATCCCGAGGACGAAGAAGATAAGCGCTCCACCAATCACCGCGAACTCAATGGCCGTAGAGCCGCTTTCGTTGCTGCGAAAGTTGCTCAGCTGGCTGACGGTGTGTGGGGAGCTCGACCGGAAACGCATCCGCATGGCTATCGTGTTCTCGCGCTAGATACTTAGCGCGTGACCGTAGGGATGGGTCCGTGAAGGATGTATTACTTCTCGGCTAATTTGAAGCAAACCGGTAAGCGGATCGTTAACCGCTTCATGCGCGGCTTGATTGCTGCGCTGGCATAGTGGCGCCGCGCACTTCAGTCGCGAGCTGCGGCTATTCGTTCTGAGTGGGCGTATTGGGGTTCGAAGTCGTTCTTTTCGCCTGCACGGCCTTGGTCAGTGCATCGAAGCTCGTGATGTCATCGCCAACGATGATGGCCGGTGAGCAGTTCGGCGCACAAGTGTAGGTCTGGCGCTTCTCTCCCCGATAGACAACGACTGTGCGTCGATCGTCCTGATCGACCACGACGCGCTGATCCTGAATCACATTCCGGTCTGCATCGAGCGCGATGATGTTGGTGATGCCAAACGCCTTGCCGGTCACCACCAGCAGGTTGCCGCCCTGTACGCTGACGTCGGCGATCGACGGATTACCGATGATGACTTCGGAAACCGGACGCGGCAGCCGCAAGAGTTGTGACTGGTCGTAACGCACCATGAGATCGGCTGCGGTGGCATCGTTTGAGCTTATGCAGCCCGCGCCCACAACGGTGGCGGCTGCAACTATATAATGAGCGGCGTGCGCGGTACGGAAAAAGCGGGTCATTGCGACGAGTTCCATGTTCTTCGTCGGCGATTACCTCAGGAAATGGTGAAGAAAGGGAAAACCGGCGTTTGGAAAAAGCGTTGGTGCCTTCTGAGGGTGATTTCGGCCCCTGCATAGGCGTGATCTAGTGAACGCCAAGGAGTATCTTTCCAAAGTATAGTTGTGCTTATTCAAGTATAGATGTTTGAGTGTCTCCGGGTTTTGTGGCGTAAAAATGCCAAGCTTAACTGGATAATCTGCGCTCTAGGCGCTGAACGCCTTCGCCGTGACTCAAGATGTTTTTGATGTTTTCTATTGATGCCGGTTTTTATTAAATTGCCACTGTTTAAATAACGCTTTATTAGGAGATATTTACGTTCAAATTAGTGCGATTTACTTAGGTTTAAGAGATGGGGGAGCATACCAGCATCAGTTCAGCGCACGGTGCAAAACATCGGCTTTGAACTTCGCATGATGCGATCAAAAAAACTGGGAGATGCTGTCATGAAGAATTTTGTTTCGCGTTTCGCTCAGGACGAATCTGGCGCAACCGCCATTGAGTACGGCCTGCTGGCTGCTCTGATCGGCGTTGCCATCGTCGTTGGCGCAGGTCTCGTTGGTACGAACCTCAACCAGATGCTGACCGACATCTCGGCCAAGCTCAAGGTTGGCACGGGCGGCTAATGATCGTCTGATCGCCTAGTAAATTCGGTCGTCCGGCAAGTCTGCCGGGCGACCGTACTTTTCTCTGCCCTTGTTTAGATGTTCGTCCGCTACGCTGGGATTGGGAAGCCGATGTCGCTCGAAGTGCTCTCGCTCTTCTTTCCGTTCGCGATGCTCTATGCGGCGGCGATGGACGTCTTCACAATGCGCATCCGCAACTATGTCTCTATAGCTATTGCGGCGGCGTTTCCGGTGGTTGCGCTGATCGCTGGCCTGCCGGCTCACCAGGTGCTTATGCATTTCGGCATTGGTGCTGCCGTTATGCTTCTGACCATGGCGCTGTTTGCCTTCAATCTGATGGGCGGTGGCGACGCCAAACTCATCCCCGCAGCGGCGGTCTGGATGGGGTATGAGCAGATCCTTCCCTTCCTTGTTTATATGACGCTGTTCGGCGGAGCATTGTCGCTGTTCGTCGTGTTTTATCGCAGTTTTCCGGCCGCTGCTTTGCCATTGCCGCAGTGGGCGTTGCGGCTACATCAGCCTGGATATGCCATTCCCTATGGCGTTGCGATCGCTGCCGGGGCCCTCATCGCTTACCCGCTGACCACAGTGGCCATGGCGCTTGCAAACTGAGCCTGCGGGCCCCGCGCGACTGTCCACTCGGCGCCGATTGCGCGCCTGAACAGCGTGAAAAATTCAGCCCTTTGACCAGAGAACCGGCCCCAATTTGTAACGCCGGTTAACCTTGCGTTGACGTTTGTCCTGCACTTTGAGGATGTCACCAATTCGGCCGGTCGAAAGGACCACTGGCTGTGAAACGCGCACAATTGATCGGCATTACAGTAGCGGCAGGAGCGGGTCTCCTTGCGTTCATGCTTATGCGTTCGGTTGTGAACACGCCGACGGCAGAGCCGACCCAGATTGCCGTGCCGGTCAACGCAACCGAAGTGCTGGTTGCAGCGCGCAACATTCCAGTCGGTGAAGTGACCAAACGGGCCGACTTCCGCTGGCAGACTTGGCCTGCCGACGCCGTTACGCCGTCGTTCATCAGCCAGGACAATAGCGAAGGCATGAAGCTGGTCGAGGGCGCTATCGCGCGCGCACCGCTTCTCGAAGGCGAGCCGGTCACGAAGCAAAAGGTGATCAAGCCGGGCGATGGCGGCGTGCTGGCGGCAATTCTGCCGCAAGGCATGCGCGCGATCTCCACCAAGATTCGGGAAGAGACGGCCGTCGGCCGCCTCATTCTGCCGAACGATCGTGTCGACGTGATCCTCACACGCCGTGAGCGTATGCCGAACGGTCGCGAAGAGCACGTGTCCGATACGCTCTTCTACAATGTGCGGGTGCTGGCCATCGGTCAGGATCTCGCCAGTAAAGAAGGCGCGAAGACCGCAGAGAGTGGCGCCAACACTGCCACTCTTGAGCTGACGCCCGGCCAGGCCGAGCAGTTGGCGCGGGCAAATTCTATGGGCGAAATCAGCCTTTCTCTGCGTAGCGTTGCCGATGGCGATCCCCGTGGCAAGGGACCGACAGCGGCGGTCAACGATCAGCGTGGCAACACCGTCCGTGTGCTGCGCTATGGCGTTCCGACGCGCGAGTACGGCGTCAACTGAGTTGCGTCATTCAGTTTCTGTCTGAGTTGCGTCATTCAGTTTTCGGCTGTCGAGAAGGCTATCGATCATGCGAACGACCCTAAAGTGGGCGCGCGCCGCCATGGCTGCTGTGCTTTGCTTCGCCACTCCGCTTGGCGAGCTCAGCGCTGCTGACATGCAGGGCAGAAATCAGGGACAGGCTGGCAACGATTCCATTCTGCGAATCCCCGGCAACGCGGCTTTTCCGCTGACCAAGCAGATTGAGCTTGGCGTCGGCCGTTCGCTGGTGGTGCAGTTTCCCGTTCCGCTGAAAGACGTGCTGGTGTCCGATCCGGCGGTGGTTGATGCCGTCGTCCAATCCTCAGAGCGCGTGTTCCTGATCGCGAAGGGAACCGGCCAGACCAACGCATTCTTCTTTGACGAGTATGGGCAGCAGATCCTTACCCTCGAGGTGCGGATTGGCGCCGACCTGTCGTCACTCGATCAGCTGCTATCGCGCCTCATTCCGGGTTCGAATGTCCGCAGTGAAATGGCTGGCCGGGCGTTGGTGCTGACGGGCAGTGTCCGCTCACCCATCGATTCAAACCGTGCGGCCGAAATTGCTGCACAGTTTGCGCTCGCCAATGAAGACGTTGGCAGTGTCATTGGCTCCGGCCAATCTACGTCTGTGAATTCCAACACCAGCCTGAATGTCACCGGATTAAGCGGCAGCAACAATCCGTCCTCAGCCTTCCAGCGGATGAGCGACAGCCAATCCAACACATCCGGTAACGACCAGAAGCCATACGATCCTCGCCGCATCATCAACCTGATCTCGGTTGAGGGCGAAGAGCAGGTGATGCTGCGCGTCACCGTGGCCGAAGTGCAGCGCACGATCCTGAAGCAGTTCGGCATCAACGTCGGCGCGCTGGTCAACTCCGGCAACTTCTCAACTGCGGTGTTGAGCGCTAACGGCATGCCGGTAACGGGTGCAGCGTTGGGAACGCTGCCGGTGCCCGGCATCGGCACTATCGGCGATCTCGCCGGTCGTCTGGCAATGTACAACGCTGGCCCGATCAACGCCGCGTCGATGCCATTCGGCAACTCGGGTGTCGACATGGGCTGGTCCTCAGGCAATCAGGCCGTGAATGGCGCCTTGCGCGCCATGGAGCGCGACGGTCTGCTGCGCACGCTGGCTGAACCGAACCTGACGGCTGTCTCGGGTGAGCCGGCACAGTTCCTGGCGGGTGGTGAATATCCGATCCCGGTGGCCGACAACTTTGGTCAGGTGAGCGTCACCTTCAAGAAGTTCGGTATCGGTCTCGCCTTCACACCGGTTGTGATGTCGGAAGGGCGCATCAGCCTCAAGATTGAAACGGAAGTCAGCGAGCTGAGCAGTGAAGGCGCTGTGGTTATGTCTGGCCTGCAGATTCCGGCCCTGAAGACGCGTCAGGCAAACTCGACGGTGGAACTGCCCTCTGGCGGCTCGATCGCGATTGCCGGCCTGTTGTCGGAAAATACGCGCCAGAACATTGATGGCTTCCCGGGCCTGAAGGATGTGCCGATCCTGGGCACGCTGTTCCGCAGCCGCGATTATCAGCGGCAGGAAACCGAGCTCGTTGTGATTGTCACGCCCTACATGGTGCGTCCGGTTGCACGCCAGGAGCTTGCCCGCCCGGATGATGGTCTTGGCGATCCAACCGACCGCAAGGCCAACTTCCTCGGTCACATCAATCGCGTTTACGGCGGTGGCCGTCCTGCGCCTGCCGGCGATCTCAAGGGCGATTACGGCTTTATTGTCGAATAACGGATGGTCTGGAGACGTAGCATGACAACGACAAACGAAATGCGCGCTCGCGGATCAGGCTACCGTTCGCTGATCGCCAAGCTGCTTATCGCATCGGCGGCCGTATTGCCCGCCGCTGGCTGCAAAACGCTGGACGATCCAACGCGCGTTGCGGGCTGGACGCTGGTTGATGCTACGCAGCGTCATCCCATTCTTGTGTCGCAAGAGCCAACAACCCATCTGATACGGGTGGGTGATGGCGCGAACGGACTATCGCGGTCGCAGCGTGGCAAATTGATAGGCTTTGTAAACCATTATCGTGCGACCGATGCAGGTAATAGCCGTCTTGTTGTTTCCGTACCTAGCGGAGCGGCGAACGAAGTTGGCGTCATGCATGCGGTTGGAGAAATCCGTTCGCTGTTGACCGATCACGGTTTCAGCGAAGCCACGATTTCGGTGGAAGCCTACAATGCGGAAGGGACGGGAAGCCCGCCGATACGCGTTTCGTATCTGCGCTATATCGCCGAGCCGCCGCAGTGTGGCGACTGGTCGACGAACCTTGCCTATGAGCCGACGAATTTGCCGTACCCCAATCTGGGCTGCGCGCAGCAGCGCAATCTGGCGGTGATGGTGGCAAATCCGGCAGATCTGCTGGGGCCACGCAGCGAAACGGCGCGCTCGGGTGAACGGCGCGATCAGGTCTGGAACAAGTATGTTACCGGACGGCCGACCGGCGCCGCCAAGTCGATCGACGAACGCGTGAATATGGCCATCGATTGATGGCTAACGATTTCAGTTAAGGGTCGCCAGGAACATGTCTGAGCCAGCCAAGTCCATCTCTCACGACGATGATCATATCGGTGTCGGCGCGTCGCTGGCCGAGCTTGAGGATGGCTTTGTTCCCCAGGCGTCGGACCGGGCGCGACCCATTCCACGCATTTCGATTCAGGTGTTCTGCGAGAACGGCCCTACGGCCGATATCGTGCGCATCGCGGCCGAAGATCGGCGGCTCGCCAAGGCCCATGTGAATGTTCACATGGGCGGCATCGAGGCTGCTGTGATTCATTATCAGCAGAATCCGACGCCCAATCTCGTTGTTATTGAGAGCAGTCTGCCGCGTGATCACATGCTGGCGGAGCTCGATCGTCTGGCTGAGAATTGCGATCCCGGCACGAAGGTGATCGTGATCGGCCACATGAACGACATCACGCTTTACCGCGAATTGCTGAAGCGTGGCGTGAGTGAGTATCTGGTGGAGCCCGTGACGCCGCTGGATCTCATGGAGGCCGTCTCCAACATTTATAACAATCCCCAGACGGAGCCGGTTGGGCACGTGTATGCCTTCATCGGTGCCAAGGGTGGTGTCGGCTCATCCACGGTGTGTCACAACACGGCGTTCGCGCTTTCGGAAGCGCTGAAGGCTGACGTCGTGATCGCGGATATGGATCTGGCGTTCGGCACCACAGCGCTCGACTTCAATCAAGACCCGATGCAGGGCATCGCCGATGCGCTGATGAGCCCTGAGCGCCTCGATGAAGTGCTGCTGGATCGATTGCTGACGAAGTGCTCCGACCATCTGTCGATCTTCGCAGCGCCGGTGCTGCTCGATCGCGAGTACGATATTTCGGTCGATGGCTGCGATCAGGTGATCGACGTCGTGCGCCAGAACGTCCCCTACGTCGCTGTGGATTTGCCGCATACCTGGACGGGCTGGGTGAAAAGCGTGCTGCTGCAGGCGGATGAGGTTGTCATCACCGCCGTTCCCGATTTGGCGAACCTGCGCAACGCGAAAGGTATTATTGATCTGCTTTCGCAGTCGCGTCGCAACGATGCCAAGCCGCGACTGGTGATGAACATGACCAACATGCCGAAGCGGCCGGAGATCAGCGTCAAGGAGTTTGAAGCTGCGGTTGGCCTGAAGGCCATTAGCGTGATCGACTTCGATAGCGAAACTTTCGGTCAGGCCGCGAATAACGGCCAGATGATCGAGGAGCTGAATGCAAAGTCGCGTGCGGCGGTTGCATTCCGTGACATTGCGCTGGCAATCAGCAATCGACGGGATGTCCAGGCGAGCAAGAAGACATCCGGATTTGCGCCACTGCTGGAAAAACTGAAGTTGAAGCTGTAGGGAGCGGTAGATGTTCGGCAAGCGTACAGGCGATGCAACCACGCACCGCCCAGCCAAAACGGTTCCGGTGGCTCCGGTCGCCGAGGCGGCTGCTGCAACTGAAAGCTTGCCGGCGTCAAAGTCTCCTGTGCCGGCTGCGGGCGCATCGGCCGCCGCACGGCAGGCTGAAGCAAAACAGCAGCAGCAACAGCAGCGTCGGCACTCTGAAGAGTATTACGACGTCAAGACCACGGTTTTTAACGCGCTGATCGACACTATCGATCTGACGCAGCTCGCCAAGCTCGATGCTGCATCGGCGCGCGAAGAGATCCGCGACATCGTCAGCGAGATCATTCAGATCAAGAATGTCGTGATGTCGATTGCCGAGCAGGAGGAACTGCTCGAAGACATCTGCAACGACGTGCTCGGCTATGGTCCGCTTGAGCCGTTGCTGGCGCGCGATGATATCGCCGATATCATGGTCAATGGCGCCAACACGACGTACATCGAAGTCGACGGCAAAATGAAGCGCACTGGCGTGCGTTTTGCCGACAACATGCAGTTGATGAACATCTGTCAGCGCATCGTAAGCCAGGTTGGGCGACGGGTGGATGAGTCGAGCCCGATTTGCGACGCGCGACTTCCCGATGGCTCCCGCGTCAACGTCATTGCGCCCCCGCTTGCGATTGACGGTCCTGCGCTGACAATTCGTAAGTTCAAGCGCGACCGTCTTAAGCTTGATCAGCTTGCAAAGCTTGGCACCATCACGCCAGAAGGCAAAACGCTGCTTGAAATCATCGGGCGCGTTCGCTGCAATGTTCTGATTTCCGGAGGCACGGGTTCGGGAAAAACAACGCTTCTGAACTGTCTGACCGGCTCTATCGACCACGATGAACGCATCATCACATGCGAAGACTCTGCCGAGCTTCAGCTCCAGCAGCCGCACGTCGTGCGTCTTGAAACCCGGCCGCCTAACCTCGAGGGTGAGGGCGAGATCAAGATGCGCGATCTCGTACGTAACTGTCTGCGTATGCGTCCTGAACGCATTATCGTGGGCGAAGTCCGTGGTCCCGAGGCGTTCGATTTGCTGCAGGCGATGAACACCGGCCACGACGGTTCGATGGGAACGCTGCACGCCAACTCGCCGCGCGAAGCTTTGAGCCGTCTGGAATCGATGATCATGATGGGTGGCTTCCAGCTTCCCGTGCATACGATCCGCGAGATGATCACTGGCTCGATTGATGTGATCGTACAGACGTCGCGACTGCGTGATGGCACGCGTAAAGTTACGCACATCACTGAAGTGCTCGGCATGGAAGGCGATGTGGTTACGCTGCAGAACCTGCTTGTCTATGACATCACCGGCGAGGATGCGCACGGCAGGATTATCGGCCAGCACAGGTCGACCGGCATCGCCCGCCCGCGCTTCTGGGAACGCGCGCAGTATTACGGCGAGGAAGGCCGTCTAGCTGCGGCTCTTGCTGCGGCGGAGGTGCTCGATGAGCACGGCAATCCGCTGGGAGACAAGAATGTCTGACGCTGGAATGGCATCAACTGCCGCGGCGGCGCTGGCGGCAATAGCGGTGGCAGCGGCCGCGTACGCGGTTGTTTATCCCTATCTCGGCGATCGCAAGCAAGATGTCCGACGGCGCGGTGTCGTCGATGGCCGACGCGAGACGTTAACCGCGCTTGAGCAAACGGCGGCGACGCGACGCAAGTCAGTTTCTGACACGCTGAAGGAGATGGAGGAGCGGCAAAAGAAGGCCGAGCGCATTTCTCTGCGTCTCAGACTTCAGCGTGCGGGCTTCAATGTGACGACGCGCACCTTCTGGTTGGCCAGTGCGGCCACCGGGTTGGGACTGGCGGGGCTCACGACATTGCTGCTAAGCCCGGGCTTAACGCGCTCTGTGCTGGTGGTCGTGATTGGTATCATCGGTTTTGTCGGCGTTCCGCGCTGGTTCCTGAACAAGGCAACAGCGCGTCGGCAGTACAAGTTTATCAGCGAGCTACCGAACGCGATCGACATCGTGGTGCGCGGCATGAAATCAGGCCTGCCACTTAACGAGTGTCTGGCCATTATTGCGCGTGAAAGCGAAGAGCCGCTTGCGAGCGAGTTTCGCGAAGTGATCGAGCAGCAGCGTGTTGGCGTATCGCTGGGCGAAGCCCTGGATCGCCTGGCTCAACGCATGCCGTTGCCTGAGGTCAAGTTCCTTACGATTGTCGTTGCCATCCAGCAGCAAGCGGGTGGCAATCTGTCGGAGGCGCTAGGCAATCTCTCGCAAGTGCTGCGCGACCGTTTTCGTCTGCGTCTGAAGGTGAAGGCGCTGAGCGCCGAAGCAAAGGCTTCTGCGGCGGTGCTGGCATCTCTGCCGCCCATCGTCACCTTCATGCTCTACCTTCTGGCGACCGATTACATTGCTGTGCTGTTCACGACGCGAACGGGCAATTTCGCGCTGCTGGCATGTGGCATCTGGATGCTGATGGGCGTTTTGATGATGCGCCGTATGATCAACTTCAAGTTCTAGCGATCGCATTTCGCACTGCTATCGCGGTAAGCACTATACGTGAGTACTATAAGAGGCCTCGGCCATGGACTTTATCGACACATTCACCGATCCGACGTTTCTCATCACCATGCTGGCGGCGATCTGCGCCTTCGCAACGGTGCTGACGATCGCCATGCCGCTGCTGGCGCAGGATCGCATGAACCATCGTATGCGTACGATGGCTATCGAGCGCGACAAGATGCGTGCTGAGCGCCTCGCGGAGATTGCTGCGCGCGAGCGGCATGGGCGTTTGCGCCGTTCGCCAGCGGGGTTCATGAACGAAATCGTCAACAAGCTAAACCTGCGCAAGCTGTTTGACACTGAAGATCTGCGTGAACGTCTTAAGCGTGCTGGCCTGCGCGGGCAGGGCCCGCTGGTGGCGTTTATGTTCTTTCGCGTGGTGGCGCCGGTAATCGTTTTCGCCTTGGCGATGTTCTATCTGTTCGTGCTGAACGATTTCAGTTATCCGCCGATCATCAAGTTTGCGATGGCGCTTGGTGCGGGCATTCTGGGCTCCTACGCTCCGAACGTTTTTATCGAGAACCTCATCCAGAAGCGGATGCAGTCCATCAAGGTTGCTTTCCCCGACGCGCTCGACATGCTGCTGATCTGCGTGCAGTCGGGTATGTCTGTTGAAGCTGCGTTCGGCAAAGTTTCAAAGGAAGTCGCATCTCAATCGCTGGAGCTTGCAGAGGAGCTAAGCCTGACGACGGCCGAGCTTTCCTATTTGCAGGATCGACGGATGGCGTTTGATAATCTCGGCAAGAGAACCGGTATTCCGGGCGTTAAGGCAGTGACGACGGCTCTGATTCAGGCGGAGCGTTATGGTACGCCCGTAGGTCAGGCATTGCGCGTGATGGCCAAGGAAAATCGCGACATTCGGCAGGCGGATGCAGAAAAGAAGGCTGCTGCGCTGCCGCCGAAGCTAACTGTGCCGATGATCATCTTCTTCATTCCGGTGCTGTTCGTGATCATTCTGTTTCCGGCGGCCATCGGCTATTATCAGTGGTCGTGATCCCACAAGAAACTGAGAGGGCGACGGCGGCTAAAAAACGCCGCGAGCGCGTGAGTGCACGCTGATAGTTCTGCGAGGCGGAGCTTCATGCCAACGGCATGCCGGGCAGTTAGGGTTTCACTGACCCAATCAATCAAAGGCTTCAGCAAATAGAATGGGTCCATTCTGTCGCCAGAATGGACCCGTTCTTTGTTTAGGTGCACGAACGGTGCATGCCGCATTCCGGCACGGCGCGCTCAGTGCTCGATGGTGGCCCAGCCGTTGCTGTCATTCTCGACGCGAAACTGAGCGGCCATTTCGGAAACGGACATGACTGGCTGTGCGCGGCTCGGCGCTGGAGGCGCACTTGCGACGCGCGGCATTGGGCTATCGACGACCCAGCCGGTGTCACCCTTTGCGTGCAGATCCTGCGGCGGCTGATTGGCGGCGTGCGTAACCTGCGTCACGCGTGCCGCCGGTGCAGCAGGAGCGGGCGGCGCGGCAGCAAACTGCGTGCCCGTGCTCCAGGGTGAGTTATCAGGTGCGGAGCCAGGAGCCGCAGGCATGGGCTTGGGTTCGAGCATTACCACCTGCCGCAGGTATTCGGCGTTTTCGGCCGCCTTGTTCACAGGCATGTCGCGCGCGGCGACGACCTGCGCTTCCTCGTACTTGCCCTGCAGGCCGAGCACGAGCGCGAGGTTCTGCCGGATCTTCGGTGAGCCTGCATCGCTGGCTGCCGCCTGACGCAGCATGCCTTCGGCGCGGTCGGAATCGCCGTTCATGGCGTGGGCGAGGGCCAGATTGCTCATGACGGAAGGCTGGTCAGGAGCAAACGTCAGGGCGCGCTCGAAGTAGGGGATCGCGCCGGTATAGTCGCCTTCCTTAGCGAGCACGGCACCGCGTGCGGAAATCACACGCCAGTCCGGATTGGATGGATCGTCGGCGATGGCCAGCACTTGCTTAGCCACCTTCACCTGGTCCAGTTCAAGCGCAAGCCGGCCGTATTCGCTGGCCAGATCGCGATTCTGTCCGTGGTAGAGCGACACTTGCTGGAGGACCGCCATAGCGCGGCGCTTTTCGTTCATGGCCTTCAGGTTGCGCGCGTAGCTCAGCGCCGACTTCAGATCGCGCGGGTTCTCGGCGTAGGCCTTGGCCCAGTAGTTCGTCGCCTTTAGCAACTCGCCGTCGATGCCGGGCTGGGCGGTGGCGCCTTGCTGCGCCTGTTGCTGCGGCCGCTGTTGCTGCTGGGACTGAGCGTCGGAACTGGCTGTTGAGAGCAGGCCGCCGGAGTTTTGCAGCGTCTGGCCACAGGCGCCCAGCATGAGGGAGGCGGTGAGGGCAGCCATGGTGCCACCCTGCCGGAGCCTGCGCGCTGCCAAAGTATGCCTGTGCGAAGCGAACGCCATTGTCGTCTCCCTGAACTCTGTCGAGCGGCACCGGGGAACGGGCCCCATGCGAATCACCGCTTCTTGAGCGTCAGGTTGTGAGACACTTCTCAATAAACGATTAAGCCTCGCTAACCGGGGGTTAAAACTGGATGCAGCGGGCGTTGTGGCAGCAGGTGCGGAGAAGAGGTTTGAGCCGCTATGCCAGGCTATTGTCTGTTAGCTAGCTGCTGCAACTTCGGCTCTGGCGCCATCGAGCCAGCGCTGCATTTCTGGCATGGCGAAGATCGCATCGATGTAGGCCGCCGCCGTGCCGTCGTCGCCGAACCGCTTGAGGTCCGGCAAATAGGTGCGAAAGCGCGATGCGACCGGCGCGAACATCGCGTCTGCGGCGGTAAAAGAGCCGAATAGAAACGGCCCGGCCTTTGCGGCATCGGTGGCCCGGCACTGGCGCCACAGCGCAACGATGCGGCGGACGTCGTTCTCCACTGCCTCCGGCACCGGATCGAGCGGCGCTGATGCCAGCACATCCATGGGGCAGACGCTGCGCAATTCCTTGAAACCGGAGTGCATTTCGGCTGCGGCGCAGCGGGCCAGGGCCCGGTCCTTGCGGTCAGAGGGCCATAGCCTTGCTTCCGGATGCGCGTCGGCCAGATACTCCATGATGGCGAGGCTGTCCCAGACCAGAGTATCCCCATCAATCAGCAGCGGAACGAAGCCGGAGGGGCTATAGCGCAGGATGGCGGCCTTGGTTTCCGGCTGCCGCAATGGAATACTGATCTCATCGAACGGCAGACTCGACGCCTGCATCGCGAGCCACGGGCGCAAGCTCCAGCTCGACCATGTTTTGTTGCCTATCACCAGCTGATATCGATTTGTGGCCATGGTCTTGCCTTGCCCTGCGTGATCCTGTCTTGTTCCCCGCGCAAGCCTGCCCGAGCGGAGCTATTCATGCCCGATCGGCACGCCGCTTGCCAGCAGCGAGCGAATATACATGAGCGACGAAAGCATAAAATTCGACACGTCCGCCATCGATGAAATTCTGGTCGAGGGCGGGCAGGACGGGACCGACATTCCGATCTGGGCGGTGGCGAAGGATACCAGCCTGGATGCGCTTCCGCTGCTGCCCGCGCAACGCGCATGGGCAGAGGCGATGAACTTCAAGGGCAGCGCGAAGCAGCACGCTCTGCTGCCGGACGCTGACGGCCGCATCGCGGCGGTGCTGTTCGGCATGGGCGACGACGCTGCGGGCGAGCCGAGCGGTTCATCGGAACTGCTGTTCGGCAAGCTGGCCCAGTCGCTGCCGGCTGGCAGCTATCACCTTGCCGCCGCACCGCGCGATCCGACACTTGCGGCCATTGCGTGGGGGCTGGGCGCTTACCGGTTCAACCGCTATCGCTCGTCGGCGCGCAAGAACAACGGCGATGGCGCATCACGCGCGGCATGCCTGCGTTTGCCCAAGGGCGCCGATCGCGACGCGGCGCTCAACACCATTGAGGCGGTGCGGCTCGGCCGCGATCTCATCAATACTCCGGCATCGGATCTTGGTCCGGCCGAGATTGAAGCCGCAGCCCGCGCGCTGGCTGCGCGCCATGGCGCGAACATTTCGGTCATCGTCGGCGATGAACTGCTGGAAAAGAACTTCCCGATGATCCATGCGGTCGGTCGCGCAAGTCCGCGTGCACCGCGTCTGATCGATTTGACGTGGGGCCGCGAGGGCGCGCGCACCGTCACGCTGGTCGGCAAGGGCATCACGTTCGACACCGGCGGCCTCGATGTGAAGCCCGCCAGCGCCATGCTGCTGATGAAGAAGGACATGGGCGGCTCGGCAGCCGCGCTGACGCTGGCCCATATGATCATGGGGCAGAAGCTGGACGTACGGTTGCGCGTGCTCATCCCCACGGCGGAGAACAGCATCTCCGGCGATGCGTTCCGCCCCGGTGACGTGCTGACATCGCGGGCCGGCACCACGGTGGAGATCGGCAACACCGATGCTGAGGGCCGTCTCGTGCTGGCTGACGCTATCGCGCTGGCCGACGAAGACGCACCGCAAGGTCTTTATGTGTTTGCAACGCTGACCGGTGCCGCCCGCGTTGCGCTGGGGCCAGACCTGCCGGCAATGTTCACCGACGACGACGCGTTCGCGGCCGAGATGGTGGCAACCTCGGCGGCGATCGGTGATCCTGTCTGGCGGCTGCCGCTTTGGGCCGGCTATGACAGCAAGCTTGAAAGTCCCGTCGCTGATATGAACAATGTCTGGGAATCGCCGTTTGCCGGTTCCATCACCGCGGCGCTGTTCCTGAAGCGTTTTGCCAAGCGTGCGCAGCGTTTTGCGCATTTCGATCTGTTCGGATGGCGCCCGGTCGCCAACGCGTTGGGTCCGCGTGGCGGCGAACCACAGACAGCACGCGCTGTCTGCGCCGTTATCGCCAAAGAGCTGGAGCTGATCGCATGAGCGCAGGCGCAGAGCAAAAAAAATCCGGTTCCGGTGGAGCTGCGGCGCCGCTCGATCCGCGTCGCAACGCCTTCCGCCCTGATCTTGCAGCCGAAACGCTCTATGGCCGGGTCAGCGCGCCGAGTTACGCCGAGGCGGTTCCTGCGCAGATCGTGCGGTCGTCCGTGCCGCTGCGCATCAGCCCTTCCCCCTCAAACGGCTTTGAAACCGAGGCACTGTTCGGTGAGAAGGTCGCGGTTTACGAAAACCGCGATGGCTGGTCGTGGATACAGCTCGCGCGCGATCGCTACGTCGGTTACGTGCCAACTGAGGCGCTGTCGCCGGATGTGCAACCGGTGACGCACAAGGTTCGCTCGCTCGGCACGTTCGTTTATCCGGTGCCCGACATCAAATCGCCGCCGATCATGCATCTCAGCATGAATGCGGGGCTGAACATTGCCGAGGGCGACGACCGCTTCATGATGTTGAGCGGCGGCGGATTTGTCGTGACGCGGCACGTCGCGGAGATCAATCGTTTCCAGCCCGATTTTGTCGAGGTGGCGGAGCGTTTCATCGGCACGCCGTACCTGTGGGGCGGGCGCACGCGCATGGGCATCGACTGCTCCGGACTGGTGCAAGTGGCGCTGGAAGCGTGCGGTTTTAAAGCTCCGCGCGATACCGATATGCAGCAAGCTGAGCTTGGCACCGAAGTGGAAATCTCCGATGTGCTGAACGGTCTGCAGCGTGGCGATCTCATTTACTGGAAGGGCCACGTCGGCATCATGGCCGACAGCATCACGCTGGTGCATGCCAACGCCCACCACATGCAGGTGGCAGCCGAAACGCTGCCGGAAGCCATTGAGCGCATTGCCAAGCTTGGCGCACAGATCGCAGCCGTCAAACGCATGCCGGGATTATCAGCGGCACGCGCTAACGCCTAAGGCGCAATAAAAAGGGACGCCTGCACAGCGCGGCGTCCCTGATCAGCCCTGGTGACAGGGTGGCATTGCAGTCAGGCGGAGCCGCTTACCACTTGAGGCTGCGGAGCGTTTCCTGACACGAACGGCGCCACTGCTTCCTGGTCATATGCGTGCCGCGATCCCAGATCTGGACGCACTCGGCCATGCGCTGGGCGTAGGTCGGCTCCTGATTGATGCTGCCGGTGGTGACGGATGTACTCTCGCCGGTAGCGTCGGCTGCTGCGACAGCGCTGGCTTTGCCGTCCGCCTTCGTTGTGGCTTTCGACTGAGCCGTTGCTGCTGGAATATGCGTGTCAGCAAAGGCCGCTGTACCAATCGGCGCTAACGCAAGCGTGGCAGCGAGCAGCAATGCGCCCCTAGCGGGAGCACTCCATGCCCGGTTGCGCGGGCGAGGATGCCGGTGCTGATTAAAAGCGGATCTGGTTATTTGGTCGGCCATGGGAAAATTGTGATCCCTTTGTGGGCGGAATAATGTCGTTTTCAGTAGAACGGCCTTCAATCGTACGCCGACAGACAAAATGATTGAAAGCCGTGTGTTTCCTGCAGAGCAAGCCGGGAGAACGCTGTTCGTAGATTGCTGCGTGCAGCCCAGCGTGCCTGTCAGGTCATGCTCTCGGTCAGGTCATGCGCGGGCCCTGTAGTCGGTCGAGAGTGGCTTCAATCCGGCGCCAGTTGCGGGCTTCGGCGAGATTGCCCTCGTCCTCATAAGCTCGCGCTTTCTGTGCAGCTAATGCACGTGCGCTCTCGCCTTTGGCTTCGCGTAATCTGCGTGCTGTCTCATGAATATCCATCGCCTGCATGTCGAAATCCTCCATGTGTGCGATTGCCCGCGCGATTGACGGGCGTGGAGGTCATATAGGCGCGCACAGACGCGCCGCCAATGGCCGGAAGTCCGCTTCCTGACAATTGGTGCGCGTCTGTCTGAAATTTGAATGGAAGTGCGGCGCTGAACTCAGTTCGCGAAACGGAAATGCATCACGTCGCCATCCTTGACGACGTATTCCTTGCCTTCCAGACGCATCTTGCCGGCTTCCTTCGCACCCACTTCGCCGCCCAGAGTGACGTAATCGTCATAGGCGATGGTTTCGGCGCGGATGAAGCCCTTCTCGAAATCGGTGTGGATCACGCCAGCCGCCTGTGGTGCCTTGGTGCCGCGATTGATCGTCCAGGCGCGTGCTTCCTTAGGGCCGACAGTGAAATAGGTGACGAGATCGAGCAGGCTGTAACCCGCGCGGATGAGGCGGTTGAGACCAGCTTCCGGCAGGCCGAGCTCCTTCAGGAATTCGGTACGATCTTCCGGCGAAAGGCTGGAGAATTCGGCTTCGATCTTGGCGGAGATGACAACGCAGCCCGCGCCTTCCTCGGCCGCGCGCTTGGCAACGACCTCTGAAAAGCTGTTGCCGTCGGCGGCGGAGCCTTCATCGACGTTGCAGACGTACAGCACCGGCTTGGATGTCAGCAGCTGCAACCCATCCATGATCGGCTGCTCTTCGGCAGTGATTGCAGCCACGCGTGCGGGCTTGCCTTCGCGCAGAACTTCCAGAGCCTTGTCGATGACGGACAGCTGCGCCTTGGCTTCCTTGTCGTTGCCGGTCTTGGCTTTCTTCTCAATGTTGGTGCGGCGCTTCTCAAGGCTTTCGAGGTCGGCCAGCATCAGCTCGGTTTCAACCACCTCGGCATCTGCCAGCGGATCGATGCGGTTTTCAACGTGGGTGATGTCGTCGTCCTCAAAGCAGCGCAACACATAGGCCACCGCATCCACTTCGCGGATGTGACCAAGAAACTGGTTGCCGAGGCCTTCGCCCTTCGATGCGCCGCGTACCAGACCGGCGATGTCAACGAAGGTGAGACGGGTTGGCAGGATCTGCTTTGAGCCTGCGATCGCCGCCAGCTTGTCCAGACGCTCGTCCGGCACGCCGACTTCACCGACGTTCGGCTCGATGGTGCAGAACGGATAGTTGGCAGCTTCCGCCGCCGCCGTCTGCGTCAAGGCGTTGAAGAGGGTGGACTTGCCGACGTTCGGTAGCCCCACGATGCCGCATTTGAAGCCCATAGATGCCTCTGCCTTGGGTGCTGCCGAGAGCACGATTGAACGGATGGCTACAGCCGTTTTGGGATTACACCAAAAGCGGAACGGCTTTAGCGTTTTACAGGGTGATGGGCGCCGGAGAATGCCGGGCCCGTTTGCCGCATGCCTAAGCGGTTGCGGGCCTAATGTGAAGCCCGCCGTTGCCGCATGCGCTCAAATGGGTGGGGCAGATAACGACAATCGGGCAGTTTTAAAACTATCCATGCGGATGGGGCTGAATTGGCGTCGTGATTTCGATCAGTTTTCGGCCTCGTCATCCGAGGCGGAACAACGCATCCAAACTGGTTTTACGGGTGCGGCTTATGCGTCGTCCACACCAGACGTGTGCGGAATTGTTTGTGCGTCGCGGCATGAACAAACGCAGCAAATCGTTGATCGGATTGAATCCGCTTAGGTGTACATCGCAGGTTTGATGTGCATTTGCTGCGTCGCAAGAGAGTTGCACCGCGCATGGGACATCTATCGCCGTTGCAGGCGTCGAAAGCTGCGTCTAGTTTTGTAGGTCTAAAAAATTCAGATCCTGAAAAGGATGTGCAGTGGCTCCCACAGCCAGCACGTCCTTCAAGGGGCCGCGCACGGGGAACACACCTCTGACATGAAGAACAAGGTCATCACGGCCGATCAGGCCATCGCACTCATCAACGATGGGGACGTCGTTTGCACCACAGGCTTCGTGCAGAGCTGCATTCCCGAGCTGCTGCACGCTGCGCTGGAGCAGCGGTACGTCGATACGCAATCGCCCAAGGACCTCACGCTCATCATGTGCGCCGGTGCTGGCGACAGTAAGGGCCTGGGTACCGGACGCCTCCACCATGAGGGGCTGCTCTCGCGTGTCATCGCTGCGAACTTTGGCAGAATGCCGAAGGTTGCGGAAGCTGCACAAAAGAACAAGATCCAGGGCTATAACCTGCCCCAGGGCATCATCTCCAAGCTTTACCGTTCGTGCGCTGCTGGCTCGCCCGGTCTGTTCTCCAAGGTTGGCCTGCACACCTATGTCGATCCGCGTCTGGGCGGCGGCAAGGTCAACGAGGTGACGACGGAAGATATCGTCAAGCGCCTGGAAATCGATGGCGAGGAATGGCTGTTCTATAAGGCCACGCCGATCAACGTCGCGCTCATCCGCGCCACCAGCGCCGATCCCTCCGGCAACCTCAGCATGGAGAAAGAGGCGCTGACGCTGGACTGCCTTGCGCAGGCCATGGCCGCGCACAACAACGGCGGCATCGTCATTGCCCAGGTTGAACGCGTCGTTGCCCACGGCTCGCTGAAGCCGAAGGATGTGCGCGTGCCGGGCATTCTTGTCGACTGCGTCGTGGTGGCCGATCCGCCTGAGATGCACCGCATGAACTACGGCGTGCAGTACAATCCGGCGCTGTCGGGCGCCATCCGCGTGCCGGTTGATCACATGCCGCGCATGGCGCTGGACGAGCGCAAGATCATTGCTCGTCGCGCTGCGTTCGAGCTGCCGCTGAACGGTGCAATCAACCTCGGCGTCGGTGCACCCGATGGCGTTGCATCTATCGCGGCTGAAGAGCAGGTGACGCCTTACCTGACGATGACGACGGAAGCCGGTGCGATCGGCGGTGTGTTGGCAGGCGGATCGAGCTTCGGCTCATCGGCCAATGCCGACAGCGTGATCGATCAGAACACCATGTTCGACTTCTATCACGGCGGTGGCCTGGATCTCACCTGCCTCGGCGTGGCCGAAGTTGACGAGCATGGCAACGTCAACACCTCGCGCTTCGGTGGCCGTCTCAACGGCTGCGGCGGCTTCATTGACATCTCGCAGAACTCGCGCGCGGTGGTGTTTGCGGGCACGTTCACAGCCGGCGGCCTGAAGATTGCCGTCGAGGATGGCAAGCTGAAGATCGTGCAGGAAGGACGCGCGCGTAAGTTCGTGAAGGCGGTTGAGCAGATCACCTTCAGCGGCACCTACGCAGCCAAGAAATCGCAGCCGGTGATTTACGTTACCGAGCGCTGCGTGTTCCAGCTTACGCCGGATGGCCTGGAGCTGATCGAAGTGGCGCCGGGCGTCGATATCGATCGTGATATCCTTGCGCATATGGACTTCGCGCCGATCATCAATCGTCGTCCGATGTTGATGGACGAACGCATCTTCCGCGAAGACCCGATGGGTCTGATGGATGAGCTGACCAACCTCAACCTGTGCGAGCGCGTTTCGTATGATCCGCAGCGCAACATCCTGTTCCTCAATCTTGAGGGCTGGAGCGTGCGCAAGAAGGCCGATGTTGCCGATCTGCAGAAGGTGCTGGTCGAGGCATGCGAGAAGGCCGGGCGTCGGGTCAACTCGGTTGTCAATCATGATGGCTGCCGGATCGCGGAAGACCTCTACGAGGCCTACGCCGATATGATCCAGCACATGATGAAGCATCACTATCAGTCGACAGCGCGCTATTCGACCAGCTCGTTCATGCGCCTGAAGATGCAGGAGGCGCTGTCGAAGCGCGGTCTGCGTCCGCATATCTTCGAGAGCGCAGAGGAAGCACATGCGGCTGTCGAGTCCGCGCGAGCTGCTGCCGAATAACATCGGCAATATGTTGCGATGAATATGAAAGCGGCGGAGCAGGTAACTGCTCCGCCGCTTTTGTCACTGGACGTACGGTGCTGCGCCGCCATCCGGCGCCGTGCGTTGATGGGGCCTGTAACGAGACAAGTTGCCGGAAGATGTCGTGGCGTGGAAACGTCCGCAGCCTAGGCAACGCCGATACGCCATTGATACGGCGGCAGCGTATCGTTGACGGCGTAATCGCCGATGACCCGCTCCTTGAACACGCGCGGATTATGCGACGTCAACGTACGCGCATTGCGCCAGAAGCGGTCGAGCGCCAGATCCTTGAAGGTCGCTGAAGCGCCGAGTGCGTCGAATGCAATGGTCGTTGCATCCAGAATCAGCGTGCTGATGACGCTGAGCGCCTGACTGATTTCAAGTTCAGCGATCGCGTTGATGGCATCTTCGCGCTCCGGCTGATCCTGGAAGCGCACATCATAGGCGCGCTGCAAAGCTTCGGCGCCTTTCTCGACGATGATTGACGACACGTACGCAGAACTGCGCAGCTTGCCCACGACCTGCAAGATTTGCGGATCGTTGCGGGCAAGAACCGCGTTGGCGTTGCTAAAGTTGCGACGCCGTTCGCGCACGGCACGGGCGATATCATTGGTGAGGCGCCGCCCGATGCCGGCCAGCGCCGCCAGATGAAAGAGCTGGAAGAAACCGGTTGCGTAGCGGAAGCCATCGTCGGCAAGCGTGACGTCACCGTTTTCGACCAGAGCATTGGTGAACCGCGCTGTGCCGCTGGCGGTCAGCTTCTGGCCAAACCCGTTCCAGTCGTCATCGATCTCGACGCCAGCTACATCGCGGCGCACGACAGCTGAAACAAGCACACCGTCATCGTTGGTTGATCCAACGTCGATCCAGTCGGAGAACAGCGCGCCGGTCGTGTAGAATTTGGTGCCGTTCAAGCGGTAGGCATCATTTTCGCGGCTTACCGTTGTGGCGAACAATGCCTGCGGTGCATCGCCGGGCTCTGTCCATGCCGGTCCGACGAACGCACCTTCGCGTCCGATGCGATTGAGCCAACGCTCGCGGAAAGCCTCATCGCGCGAGTTGAGGACGTTTTCGACAAAGCCCGCGTGACCGCGAATGATCTGCACCAGATTGAGTTCGGCTTCCGCCAGTTCGACCAGCAGGCTGAAGTATTCCGGCAGGGATACACCGCTGCCACCATGCGACTGCGGCACGCGCAGGCCCGCAAAGCCCGCCTCGCGTAGCGCTGAAATCTCCTCAAAAGGCAGACGTCGCTCGGTGTCACGCAGGGCTGCGTCCTGGGCGATGTCGCGAAAGAGATGCCGGAAATTTTCAGCGACGGAATCATAACGGGCGCTGGGCGGCGTGCCCCAGGCCTGTTCAGAGGGGGAGGTCATCGTGTGCAGCTCCGAGGTGCTTTATTGTTTCTTGCCCAGGTAGGCTTCCTGCAGCGCGCTGTTGTTGCGCAACTCGTGCGCGCTGCCATGCAGCGCCAGCCGGCCGCTTTCGAGCACGTAGCCATAATGGGCATGCTGTAGCGCAACCGGAATGTTCTGCTCCGCGATGAGGAAGCTCACGCCTTCGGATCGATTGAGATGATCCACGATTTCGAAGATTTCCTGCACGATCAGCGGGGCGAGGCCCATTGATGGTTCATCCAGCAGGACCAGTTTTGGCGCTGTCATCAGTGCGCGGCCTATTGCCAGCATCTGCTGTTCGCCGCCGGACGTGTAACCGGCCTTCACCTTGCGCTTCTGGCGCAGACGAGGGAACCATTCGTAGATGCGTTCCAGTCCGGCTTGCAGATCTTTGCCGCTGATACGGCGCACGTATGCGCCGCTGTGCAGGTTCTCTTCAACGGTGAGATGCGAGAACACGTGGCGGCCTTCAAGCACATGCACGATGCCATCACGCACCAGGCGGTTTGCAGGCACGCCTGCGGTTGATTGGCCGCGGAAGCGAACGCCTCCGCGGGTCACCCGTGCGCGATCAGCCTGCAACAGTCCAGAGATAGCTTTCAGCGTTGTACTTTTGCCAGCGCCGTTGGCACCCAACAGAGCGATTACACCGTTGGACGGAACCTCAAGCGAGATGCCGCTGACAGCGAGGATCGCATCTTCGTAGACGACCTCAATATCGTCGACGTGCAATAGGGCCTGCTGACCGCGCGATCCGGTGGGCAGTAAATCAATCGCGCGGTGTACCTCGCTGAAAGCCGTCATGCTCACTGCTCCTTGCTGCAGTCGCGCGGAGTAATGCCTTTCTCCTTGGCGTAGGCTGCAGACTTGGCCTTGATGAGGGGCCAAAGCAGTTCCCTGTCGGCGTGGACCCAGTCACTGACTAGGTTCCATTTGGTGCCGTCCCACTGCTGAACTTTTGCAGCCCCGCCGCCTTCGTGATCGGCGCACGACAGCTTCAGATTTTGCAGCAGACCGTAAAAGCCGTTTTCCTTCAGGCGTGCATCGTCGATGTTGAGGTTTTCAAGCCCCCACTGGCCTTCTTCGCCGGTGATCGGACGATTGCCGAACTTCTTTTGCGCCTGACGTACGGCCTCAACACCGATCACGGCATCGACAAGACCGGAATTGTAATAGACGCTGCCGAAGTTCTTGGTGTCGCGCAGATCGCTTTTGCCGGTATCGATGATGTACTGCTTAAGCCGCTTGTGAATCTCGAAGTTGGCGCCGGCGGGATATGGCGTCAGAGCCAGATAGCCTTTCGCCGCATCGCCGGCAGGCAGCACGTCTTCTTCCGAACTGGCCCACACATCACCGATGATGCGGTTCGCGGGAATGCCAAAGCGCTGCGCGGTCTTGATCGCGACCGGCGTTGAAACACCCCAGGTGCGGATGAACACCCAATCCGGTTTGATCTGACGGATCTGGCGCCACTGCGCCGACTGCTCGCTGCCGGGATCGGCGAACGGAATCTGTATGTCTTCGAAGCCATACTTGTCGGACAACAGTTTCAGCGGCTCGATGGTTTCGCGGCCGTAAGCGGAGTCGTGATAGAGCGTGACGATCTTTTTGCCCTTGAGCTTGTCGAGGCCGCCTTCCTGCTGGGCGATGTAATTGATGAGCACGGAAGCTTCACTGTAGAACGTCAGCACGACTGGAAAGATGTAAGGGAATACAGTTCCGTCGGCGGCTTCGGTGCGTCCATAGGCCAGCGTCACCTGAGGGATCTTGTCCTGCAGCGCGCGGTCGGAAAGCGCGTAAGCAGCCGGTGCACCGTTCGGAAAATATGACGGCACAGGAGCGCCGTTCAGGCCGAATTTGTTGCGCTCATAGCATTCGACGCCCTTTTCGGCGGTCCATTCGGTCTCGCATTCCTGCCACACAATCTGGACGCCGTTGATGCCGCCTTCGACCTCGTTGAGATAGCGATAGTAGTCGATGCGGCCAGCCCAAATCTGCACACCCGCAGGCGCATAGGCGCCGATGCGATAGCTGGCGATGGGAAGAAACTGCTTGTCAGAGTCAGGGCCGGGCCGGGTCGTCCAGCGCGTTGGCGCTGGACAGAACGGTGGCACTGATGGCGAGGGTAGAAGCAATCGCCAGGGCCTTGAGTGAATTCAAACGCATGTGTCTTATTCCTCGGACTTGGGATTGCGGGGCGTGATGCCATGCTCTTTGGCGTAGGCAGCGGACTTGGCTTCGATCAGTGGGCGCAGCAATTCGTGATCCGCTTTGATCCAGTCGGTCTGCAGCACCCACTTCTCGCCGTCCCACTGCTGAATGCGAGCAGCGCCGCCGCCTTCGTGGTCATATGGCGTGATGTTCAATGGCTGCAGCAGCCCGTGGAAGCCGATCTCCTTCAGGCGTGCATCGTCGACGACGAGATGCTCGAATGCCCAGCGACCTTCTTCGCCATTGAGTGCGCGCGCGCCGAACTTCTTGTAACCGGCACGCAATGCCTCAACCGCGAGCACGGCGTTCACTAGGCCGATGTTGTAATTGACCGCGCCGAAGTACTTCGTGGTCGCGCAGATCGCTCTTGCCTGCATCGAGGATGTGCTTCTTGAGACGATCATGGATCTCGAAACCGGTGCCGCCCGGATAGGGTGCCAACGCCTGATATCCCTTTGCGGCATCGCCAGCGGGGATGACGTCAGATTCCGATCCCGCCCACACGTCGCCAATGATGCGATCAGCCGGGAAGCCGAAGCGCTGCGCCGTCTTGATGGCAACGACGGTCGACACGCCCCAAGTGCGCAGGAATATCCAATCGGGTTTCAGTTCGCGAACGCGGCGCCACTGCGGTGACTGCTCGTTGCCCGGATCGGCAACGGGGATCTGGATGTTTTCGAAGCCGTACTTCTCGGCGAGCAGTTCGACAGCGGGCTGCGTCGCACGACCGTAAGCAGAGTCGTGATAGACGGTGACGATCTTCTTGCCCTTCAGCTTGTCGAGGCCGCCTTCCTTCTGCGCAATGTAGTTGATGCCGGTGGAAGCCTGGCTGTAGTAACTGAACAGCAGCGGGAACGCGTAGGGAAACACAGTGCCGTCAATCGATTCCGTGCGCCCGCCAGCAGGGTCGATCAGCGGAATCTTGTCAGCCGCGGCCTTCTCGATCAGAGCGTAGGTTGCGGGTGTGCCATGGGTGAAGAAGAACGCCAGCGGTGAGCCGTTCTTGCCGTTCTTGACGCGCTCGTAGACTTCAACCGTACGGTCCGGGCTCCATTCGGTTTCGAATTCTTCGAAGTTGATTTTGATGCCGTCGATGCCGCCTTCAACTTCATTGATGTAGCGGAAGTAGTCGATCGTCCCGGCCCACCAGAGCGAGCCGCTCGATGCGTACGGGCCGACACGATAGGTCGGCAAGGGGATGTACTGCTCGGTGGCGCTGGCGGTCGAAATGGCTGCGCCGGCAACCATGCCCAGACTGACGGTGGCGAATACCGCGCCATGCAGCATCCGGGAGGCGAACGATCTACGTGACATTTGAGCTCCTCAAAAACGAACTGTGATGGCTAGAAACGCAGTGGCCAGATTGAGAGCCGGCTGCGCCAACTGGAGATCAGGCGCGCCATGCCGTCCGGTTCCTTGATGAGGAACCAGATGATGAGCGCGCCGAAGATGGCTTTCTGAATGTTTTGCAGCAGGCCAGCGTCGACGCGACCGGCAAACAGCGTCTGCGCGATGACGTCGAGAGCGAGCGGCAGCAGACTGATGAATGCCGCGCCGATGAAGCAGCCGCTGATGCTGCCTAAGCCGCCGATGATGATGATGAACAGGATCTGGAATGAGCGACTGAGACCGAAGCTCTGCACGCCTGCGGATCCGAGGTATGCGAATGTCCAGAGCGCGCCAGCAACGCCGAGATAGAATGAGCTGATCGCAAACGCGAGAATCTTGCTGTGATTGATGCGAATGCCGGCGACAGCGGCGGCGGTATCCATGTCGCGCACCGCCATCCAGTTGCGTCCGGTCTGGCTGCGCACAAGATTGAGCGCGACCCAGGTCAGCACCGCAACAACTGTCAGCACGAGATAATATTTGCCCAGCGAGTTGTTCAGGTTGATGCCGAACGTATCAAGTCGGGGCGCTGAGATGGTGGCGGACGAGCTATAATTGTAAAACCACGGCACCTTCAGAAACAGCCACTCCAGAAAGAACTGCGCGGCGAGGCTTGTTACCATCAGGTAGAAGCCCTTGATCTTGGCGCTCGGCAATCCGAACAGGAATCCGACCAGTGCTGCGATCAGGCCGCCCAGAAAAAGCGCGATGGGAAATGTGAGCTGAAGGTGCAGCAGAAAGGCGTACGTTGCGAATGCGCCGACGGCCATGAAGCCGCCGGAGCCCAACGATGTCTGGCCCGCATAGCCGGTCAGAATGTTCAGGCCGATACCGGCGAGCGACAGAATGAGAAACGGTACAACAATGGCGTTGAGCCAGTATTCGTTGCCGAATGTCGGTAGCGCGAGATATGCGCCGGCAAGCAGCAGCCACAACCAGTACTGCCCACTTTTACGTTCACGAACGACGATTGGCTGCGAGATGTTCCGGTCAAGCGTCAGCGTGGTGTCGGTCATTATCGCCTCCCCCTAAACGCGCTGAATCGTGCGCTCACCAAATATTCCGGTGGGGCGGATGAACAGGAACAGCAGGGCGAGGAAGTATGCGAACCACGACGTGATGCCGCCGCCGATGTAGGGCCCGATGTATGCCTCGGCCAGATTTTCGGATGCGCCGACGATAAGGCCGCCAATGATTGCACCGAAGATCGACGTAAAGCCGCCAATGATCAGCACCGGAAGCGCCTTCAGCACAACGAGCGAGAGAGAAAACTGAACGCCTTGACGTGCGCCCCACAGCAAACCGGCGACGAGACCGGTGATGCCGGCGACGGTCCACACGATCTGCCAGATGCGATTGAGGTTGATGCCAACGGACAGCGCGGCGCGCGTGTCATCAGCCACCGCACGGAGCGAAATGCCGATGCGCGTTCTGTCGAATATCAAGGCTAGAATCGCGACCAGTGCGATAGCGGTGATGGCGGCGACAAGGTCGAACTGGCTGATAAGAAGATCGCCGACAAAGATAGGCAGATCGGGAATGCCGATATCAAGCGCGTGAACATTGGCGCCCATGGCACCCTGCGCCACGCCCTCCACGACGTAGGAAAGGCCAAGCGTGGCCATGAACAGCGTCATGGCGCTTCTGTTGGTAAGCGGTCGCAACACCCACCATTCGATCAAAACGGCCATGATCGCGATGGCAGCGATGGTGGGTATCAGCGCAAGTGCGAAGGGTATTCCGGCTTCAAGCAGCGTCACAAATAGCAGCGCGGAAAAGAGCAGGATCGACCCTTGCGCGAAGTTGAAAACGCCGCTGGCCTTGTAAATCAGCACAAAACCGATCGCGACCAGTGAATACATGGTGCCGGCAAGCAGCCCGCCGATCAATGTTTCGAGAAACAGTGTCACGTTGGCGATCCGATTTAATGGGTTGCGCCGAGGTAGGCGGCGATGACTGCAGGATTTGCACGAACCTCAGCAGGCGTGCCGTCACCGACCTTGCGGCCGTAGTCGAGCACCACCACGTGGTCGGAGAGATTCATGATGACGCTGACATCGTGCTCGATGAGGACGATGGTGATGCCCAGGTGCTGGTTGATGTCTTTGATGAACGCTGCCATCTCAGCCTTCTCCTGTGCATTCATGCCGGCCATCGGCTCATCAAGGAGAAGAAGAGTTGGGTCCGAAACAAGCGCGCGGCCAAGTTCGACGCGCTTCTGCACGCCGTAGGCAAGGCTGCCGACAGGCGTGTGCCGGTGCGCTCTGAGATCGAGAAATTCCAGTACGGATTCGCTGCGTCGCGTGAAGTCAGCTTCTTCCCTGCGGGCGCGCGGCAGACGTAGCGCGTGTTCGATGAAGTTGGTGCGGGAGTGACGCGACAACCCGGTCATGATGTTGTCACGCACGCTCATTTTCTTGAACAGCGCGTTGTTCTGGAATGTGCGACCGATGCCGCGACGGGCAGCATCAAGCGGTTTAAGCCTTCGGAATGTCTCATTGCCGTACTGAATCTCACCGGAGTCAGGCGTGTAAACTCCGTTGACGACGTTAAGCAGCGAGCTTTTTCCGGCACCGTTAGGGCCAATCAGTGCGCATATCTCGCGACGCCGGACATTAAACGACAGGTCGGTGATCGCCTTGATGCCTTGAAAGGATAGCGAGATGTTTCGCACCCGAAGGATCGCATCCTGATCGCCAGCACCCGCAGAATTGGCAGTCATGTCGGGTCACTCGCGATTGACGGCAGAGCGTTTGGCGACGGTGACAGACCAACATGTCTTGTCTGGATTACATCGGAAGGCAGACCGTTCAGACGCGCGATGCGCTTGCCGATCCACGCGGTGAGCGGATTGGCGGAGCTGCGCAATCCGACATCGGCGATCGTGCGCAACCATGTGCCGGGCGGATATAGGCGGGCGTTTAATTCAGCCTGAATGCGCCGTTTGCGGGCGTTGGAAGCGATGATGCGAGCAGGCTGCAGTTCAAATCGGTCGCGGGTGGCGGAGAGTGACGTCTCGGGCGCGGCTAGCACGTTCCCGGTTTCGAGCCAGGCGCTGATAACGTCTGCCAGACCGTCATTCCATTCTGTGCCCTCATCAACCCATATTCCGGCTTGCGGCTGAAGCGGCCGGGACTTGGTCCGGGCGCGAGACTGATGGTTCGCTGGTTCCGCTAGCGTTGCCAGGTCATGTGGCAGTTGCTGAACGTTCCAGGTGGGATGAAGCCCTGTCGCAGTATGCGCCGAAAACAGCGGAACTGGCGTGCGTTGGCCGTTGCGAACGGACAGCCATGTCGCGAGTGTTTTGCGATCTGGAACGTAGGCGTGCGTGATGCTTATGCTTTGCAGTAGCGCTTCAAGGGCGGCTTTATCGGAGTAACGGTCAATCGGAATGACGGTAGCGCCGTTGGTATGCGCGGCAAGTGCGACCAGAAGCAGTTGCGCATCGAGTTGCCCGCTGACAGCGAAGCGCGCACCGTCTGCGACGCCCCGCCGTGCCAGCGCACCGCGCAAATCGGCGACACGCTTGGCGACGGCTTGCCACGTATAGGCGTGCCAGACAGATTTCTTATGCAGCAGCGCCCAAGCGCGCGGCTTTTCAGTTGCCCACTTCTCAATAAGGTCCAGCGATCGCGCAGTAATGCGTGCTCGTGCAACCGAGTCGGCGCGATAAGCTAATGCATGTGTCATGGCGCTATCCGTTGGAAGCTTGCAGGCGGCTGCTCTGCTCGCGCTTAACGCGCTCTATGTCGCGATAACGGGCGGCCGGATGGTTCGCCGAGAGGTAATCGCCATCGCCAAACAGCTTTTCTCGCAGCGTGCCGTTGCGGTATCCGCGCGGATAAACACCGCGGCGCTGGAGTTCGGGAACGAGATGCTCGACGACATCTTCAAACGTTTCATGCGCTACAGCGTAAGCAAGATTGAACCCGTCAAGATCCGTTGCTTCGATCCACTGCTGCAACTGGTCGGCAACGGTAGCAGCCGAGCCGACAAACAGCGGACCAAGGCCACCGATGCTGGCCCACTTCGCCAGCTCCTCAATGGTCCAGGTCTTTCCGCCCTCGGCGAGATGTTCGACAGCGGAAATGATGGCGTTGGTTTCAACCTTGCGCACGCTGTCCGTTGGTGCGTAGCGACCGAAGTCGATGCCGGTCCAGCCGGATGTCAGCACCAGCCCGCCGTCATATGATGCGTAGCTCTGGTATTCCTTCAGCTTGGCGTGCGCTTTTGCATCCGTTTCGTCGACAACGATGGTGACGAGAGCGTAGATAAGCAGCTTCTTGGGGTCGCGTCCTGCAATCGCTGCGCGGCGACGAATGTCGGCAACGTAGGCACGGGTGGTTTCCTGCGTCGGCGTGGAAATGAAGACGCACTCGGCATGATTGGCGGCGAAGTCCTTGCCGGCACTCGATGCGCCAGCCTGGAACAGCACAGGCGTGCGCTGTGGTGATGGCTCGCAGAGGTGATAGCCGGGAACGTCGAAGTATTTTCCGCTGTGGCCGATCTCGTGAATTTTGGTGGGATCGGCGAACACGCCTGTTTCCCGATCGCGGATAACAGCGCCATCCTCCCAGCTGCCTTCGAAAAGCTTGTAGAGAACTTCGATGTACTCTTCGGCAACCTCATAGCGGTTGTCGTGCCGCTTCAGGCCGGTCTGGCTGATGTTCTTGGCGCCGCTCTCAAGGTATGACGTAACGATGTTCCAGCCCACGCGCCCCTTGGTGTGGTGATCCGCAGTCGATAGACGACGCGCGAATGTGTAGGGGTGCTCGAACGAGGTTGAGGCTGTAATGCCGATGCCAAGATGTTCAGTGACGGACGCAATCGGATTTGCCAACTGCAGTGGATCATTCACAGGGATCTGCACGCCGCCAAGAAACGCGTGGTCGTTGTTGCCCTTATAGACATCATAGTAGCCAATGACGTCGGCAATGAAGACGGCATCGAAAATCCCGCGCTCAAGAATTTTGGCAAGATCGGTCCAGTACTCGACATCCTTATACTGCCACGAGCGGTCACGCGGATGGCGCCACATGCCGGGGGATTGGTGGGCGACGCAGTTCATTTCGAAGGCGTTGAAGTGAATTGTCTTGCTCATGGGATCTTCTGAATGCCCTCACGCCCTGGGCTCTTGCTTCAGCCAGCCGTCATCATCCTGCGCAAACGATGTGCGCGGGAAAATAAGAATGACGATGATGCAAAAGCCCCGTCTGAATTTCGGTGTGATGGAAACAAGGGCGGCGCGCTAATGATCAGCAGCAAGGCGATGCGCTGCGCCATTGGAACTTCACACTATGAAAGCGTTACCATCGCGGTTCGCGGTCTCTAAATACGAATATCTCATGTCGTTATAGGAACGATGCATGGTGGCGGAGCAGGTGCGGCGAAATAACAATCGCAAGGCGATATTGAGCGAGGGGCAGTGAGATGGAGTGATAGAGCGAACCTCAATGTAGCGATTGTGCTGATGGAGGTCTTCAACCGGAAGACGCCGTGGGCCGATGGCGCCATCCGTCGATAGTGTCTACCGGCGGCCGCGGGTCATGCGCGCGTATCCACTGTGCACGGACGTGCTGCGTAAAGCGTTGTTGCTGGGACTGGCTTAGAACTTCCAGAGCACCTTGCCCTGCACGCCGTTGTCCTGTAGATCGCCCGCGAGTTGGCCGACATATGACAGGCCCAAGACAACGTCCTCGTCGATCTGCACATCCACTCCCGCTTCCAGTAGTGCGCTTGATCTGGCAAGTGGGACACCGAGAATGCCAAAGGCCGCACCGGAGCTGGCAAACGCCAGCGCTGCATCGGGCCTAGTGTCGCCGAAGGCATATTGCCATGCTGCCGATGCCCGCGGCGTCAGCAATACGCCGTCGACAGCGAATGTGGTCGCAGCGCGCATGCCCAGTGTCGAGTACCCGACATCGCTGTTGCGGCCCCTCGCGCGGAGCGATGCAATCGTGTTGCCGCTTTCGGTGAAGCTGTCGGTGCTGAGGTGCACCCATGCGAGGCCGGCAAACGGTTCGACTGCAGATGTGGCGAATACGAACGGGTGTGCGATCTCTCCGAACAGCTGCACGGTGTCGCCATCGTATCCGGCTGTTTCTGTGCCTAGAAAGCCCGGAAAAGCAACGATGCGGCTGGCGTCGATGTCATTCCAGGTCCATGCGCCCGCTGCGCGGAGTGCAAATGAGCCGACGTCTCCACCCGCATAGGCGGCGAGGGTGTAACTGTCCACATCCGACGACGACGTGCGCGCTGCAACGCTCACGTTTGACCTGCTGTAACCAGCAGCGATGCCAGCGCGCCAATTGCCTTCAAAGCCTGCATCGATACCTGTCATGAAGCCGCCGATGTTGCGGTCGAGCGTTGCGGCGTTGCCATTGCCGTCAAAGCGTCCCCAGGATCCGAAGCCCTGTGCCCAGAAGACAGGGTCGTCGCTGTGGATGGGCATCGCGGCTGTGTGCTGGGCTGAATCTGCATCGCCCATTCCAAGCGCCATGGGGCCATGTCCCATGGGGTCGGAGAATGATCCGCTTCGCAACGCCACCGTCGTTGGTCCGCCCGCAGCAAGTGCAGCCGAGGCCACGTTGCCTGCTGCGGAATTGAATGACGCATATGAGGATTGCACCATCCGGCTGCCGATGATGCCGCGTGTGAATTGCGCCTGATTGAAGAACACGTTTTGTGTGGAGGCATAAACCTCGCCGGACAGTTCGTTGAGCGCTTCCCTGGCGCTGGAAGCGGTCTGGCCGGACATGAGCTGGGATAGCGGATCGCTGGGCGGCAACTGGTCGATCGTGCGTGCGACCGATCGCTCATTGTACGTCTCAGCGATATCCTCGAACGCAACCGCACTGCGGGCGAAGCGCACGTAGACATTGTTGGTGTCGTATTCGAGGTGCGGCGTCAGGAACAGAAAATCACTTGAAACACTGTCGAACTCGCCAGTGCGACCGGCCGCAGCGGTCAGGATGGTGTAACTCATCAAGGCAGAATAGGAGCCGGGCGCTGCAATGATGCGCGCCTCACCGCCCTGTATCGTAACGGATCCGCCGATGTCGATGTTGTCGGAAATGCCGGACGGATCTATGTCGACTTCATAGATTGATCCAGAAGAAAACCACGCGTTATTTGTCACGTGAAGGGTTCCTGCGGAATGCCCCGGTCCGATCGTTGCGCCGCCGCCAATAATCAGGGCGGCTGCCGAGCCGTTGCCAGATAGTCTTGCGCCGGACGATATGGCAACGGCTGAGGCCAGAGTGCCGTCCAGAACATATTCGCCGTCTGTGATGATGGTGTCGCCGGTGTACGTTCCTGTCCCCGACATTGTGAAGCGGCCGGCGCCAGCTTTTTCGAATCCGCCTTTGCCAGATATCATGCCGGAGAATTCTGAATTCATGGCGGTATCGGTCTTCAGCAAGCCCGTACCAAGCATGATGTCACCGGCGCCGGATAGCACGCCAACGGTTTGCACGGCTCCGTTCAGATCGAACTGAGCACCCGCGTCTATGCTGACGGCCGAGCCGGAATTGAGCGCGCCGGAAGGGCCCAGCCGCAGAATGCCATCAGCGATATGCGTGCCGCCGGCAAAGGTGTTGGCTGCGTTGAGAAGGAGAAGTCCATCGCCGGTTTTATTCAGCGCGCCGTCTCCAGACAGCACGCCGTTGAGCGTGACATCAAAACCGTTTGTGTCGAAAACCGGAGCTGATCCCGCAAGCAGCTCGATATCAACGGCAGCGTTGAAGCCGGTGAGAGCTTGAATGGTGCCGCCGCCCCAATTGAACTGGTATGAACCGGCGTTGTTGACGGCGAAAGGATTGGCAACGCCAATGCGCATTATGCCGCCAGTCATCTCAAGCAGCGCGGTTCCTGGTCCGAAACGAATTTGGCCCTGGTCCAACGTGAATTCACCACCTGACTGAAAGAACCGCCCGGTAGTGTCGGCGGAGCGGCCGAGATTTAGCCCGACGTTGCTTCCAGTGCCGCCGCCGATCTGCAACTGTCCCGCCGACAGATAATATTCGCCCACACCGCCGCCTGTTGTGCCGTATCCCAGGTTCACGCCGTTGGGTGAATTCAGGATCACGACCGAACCCGCACCATCCTGCACAACAGTTCCATGGCCGCCGTTGTCACCGATGTAGATCTGACCGGATGCGCTCGGTGTCTCGTTCATGACGAATTTGGCATCGTCGCTGATGTGCACGGTGCCATCGCCGCCGACGCCATTTCCGATATAAATGGTGCCGTGCGCCATATCGACGAATGCGTCGTTGGTCATCGTGTAGGTGCCCGTGGCACCGACGACGCCGATCTGAAATGCACCGCCGGCCAGAATGAATGCGCCGCCGCTTTGATTAAAGACACCCACGGAGTCCGTGCCGCGCCCGACATCGATGGCGAAATAGCTACCGCCAATTGCAGGCCGCGCTTCGATCAAACCGCCGGTCATCGTCACGGTGCCAGAGCCCGCATTTACTCCGTCGCTGCGGCCGACATTGAAGCGCGCGACGCCGTTGTCTGTATAGAAATCGAGCGTTGTCCCGTCGGCTATGCTGAGCGCTCCAGTGTTGCCAAACCCGACATTGAACGTGGGATTGTCGCCGCTGCCGCTGGAACTACCGTGGAATTCGATTGCGATCGAAGTGGCTGCTGCGGGCAGCATGAGCGCCGGTCCGGCATGGATCACCTGCGCGTCGACAACGACAGTGTCTGAACGCCCCGCGCCGGTCGCGATGGCAATGGCGGCGTCAAATTCAGACTGATCGGTGACGGTGAAGGTATCGGCGTGTAAGCGGCTTATCGCTGAAGCTGAGAACAGGATGCCAAGCAGACAACAGATCACCGGGCGCGGACATTTGATGGCGCGCATACAGCCCTCCAGTCAGATTGCTCAGAACTTCCAGAACATTCAGCGCGGAGACGGTGCGGTGAATGATGATCACTGAACAACGATTGAAAAGAATGCAGCGGAGTGGTGTCAACGCCACCGACGATAAATCCGCGCACAATCGTCGCGTGCAACGGATGCGTTGCAGCGCTGGTGCCCTAATGTCACTATTTTCGGGATGTTTCTGCGCAGTGTGTTCTTTAGACGATTGATGAATTTAGCGCTTTATCACTGCATTTTCGACGTCTGATCGAGTCCTGTAGAGAATCACAGAAATGCGATCTCAGTGCATTGTTTGCGGTCTGCGGCGGCGGTTAAAGTTTGCTGTTAAAGCTGCAACACGGACACGGCGGCTAGTTGTTTTTCCGGTTAGGTAGCCTCGGGATTTCATCCATGGAGGCGAGCAGCTTCACGAGATCAACCGCACAGCGCACACCCATCTTCTCGAAGATGCGGGCCCGATGGACTTCTACAGTGCGGACCGCGATGGCCAGATCGTCGGCGATGACCTTGTTGGGTTTGCCTTCCACGAGTAGCTGCATCACCTGCTGTTCGCGCTCGGAAAGCGTAATCATGCGTTCGGTATGCGTGCGCCGTTCCGCGTCCTGCCGAGCCCGTTCAAGGTCATCGGCCATCGCGAGAATGAGCTTGTCGACGAGTTCGTTGGCGTCGAATGGCTTTTCGATGAAGTCGCGGGCGCCCTTTTTCAGCGCTTCCACGGCCATGGGCACGTCTCCGTGACCGGTGAGGACGATGCACGGTAATCGCGATCCGGCTTCGTTGAGGCGTGAGAACAGCTCAAGGCCGGACATGCCATCCATGCGAATATCAGTCAGCACGCAGCCGCGCAGTTCCGGCGTGAACACTTCCAGAAACGCCTCGGCGGAGGCGAAGGTGGAAGTGTGCACGTTCCGGGATGTCAGCAGAAATGTAAGTGCATCGCGTAGCGTGGCGTCGTCATCAATGACGTAGACCCGGGGTTCATTCATTGGCGGCTCGATCAGCGGTAGGGAGGATGATGGTGAAACGCGAACCGTCATCGGGTTCGCGACGGTATTCGATATGCCCGCCATGCAACTCGATAATGGAGCGGCAGATTGTGAGGCCCATGCCCATGCCGCCTTCCTTGGTGGAGACGAACGGCGAAAATAGCTGCGAAGCTACGGTGTCGGGCACCCCGTTGCCCCAGTCGCGGACGCTGACGGTGATCGTGCCGGTATGCATGCCTGCGCTGAGCGACACGCGGCGCCGGTGCGGTTCCAGATCCTTGCAGGCATCAAGACTGTTGCGGATGAGATTGACCAGAACCTGCTCGATGAGTACGCGATCAGCGCGAACCGGTGGCAGGCCCGGCGCAAGAGCAACATCTACGGAGCACCGCGCGCGCGTCAGCTCCGGTTCCAGCAGGGCAACGGTCTCTTTCACGGCCTCAGCAAGATTGAGCGGCTCAAGGCGCGGTTCGCTCTTTTTGACGAAGTTGTGCACCCGCCGGATCATCAAGCCTGCGCGTTCGACGGATTTGCCGATCGCATCGAGCACGGGGGTAGCGGCGGTGAGGCTCATGGCGCCGGACTCGAGCATGTTTTTCAGCCCCGTCTGGTAGCTGCGGATTGCGGCCAGTGGCTGGTTGAGATCGTGGGCCAGAAACGACGCCATCTCACCCATGGTGATGAGGCGGGAGGTGTGCTGCAGCTTTTCAGCGTGCGCGCGCTCCAGTTCCTCCGCGCGCTTGCGATCCGAGACATCCAGCACCGAACCGATCCAGCCCTGCTGCTGCCCTTGAGCATCCAGCAGCGGCGCTTCATAGATGAGAACGTCGAGGCGCGAACCATCGCGGCGCTGAAACTTGACTGCAATGCCCTGACCGGACGATGCACCAGCGAGAACGGCATCGTGAATGCGCTGTGTGCGCTCAATTTCATCGGGCACCCAATAGGGCATCGGCGGCCCTTGCCCGATGAGCTCCGCCTCAGTGTAGCCGACCATACGGCAGAAGGCGCCGTTCACATACAGGAGGCGGCCATCGAGATCCCGCGCGCGAATACCGATGCGCAGGGACTCTTCCATGCTGCGCCGGAATGCATACTCTTCATCGCGTGCGGCCTCGGCAAGCTTACGCCCGCGCAATTGGCGTTCGCGTGCGATCAGCGCGCCGGCCGCAAGACAGCTCAGCACGATCATTGCGATGACAAGCCCGTTCTGCGTCAGGCTGGAACGATTGCGGTAGCTGGCCAGCGTAAGCCACAGGTCGTTTAGCGGCGAGCCGATTTCCACCGTATAGCTCAGCGCGGAATCGTCGGGGTCAACCTTGGATCTGCTGGCCGCCAAGCGCTCGTCACCGCGCTTGATCAGCACAGCGCGCTTTTCTGCAATCCACCAGGGCACGTGCTGGCTGAGCATACGGCTGAGGGAAATTTCCGCGTGCAGTGTGCCGATGACGTTGCTGTCCTGCACGATCGGAGCAACATAGGAAACGTGATCGGATGTGGTTTCGCGCGCATAGGGCGCTGTGAACGTTCCCCGGCCGGTGCGCTTAACGGCGACGATGGCGGAGCGCACGAGCGGATCGAGGGGCGCATTGCCATCGCGCGTGGCCGGCACGGTAGCGATGGCCTGCTCGGAATCGTCCAGCCAGCTCAGCGCCCATATTTCGCGGTCGGTATGTACGAGCGCGCTGGCCTGCGCATTGAATATTTCGAGTGGCACGTCGGCTCTGCCTAGCTCGTAGGCCATGCGCGCCAACCGTGTCTCGATGGCGCCAAATCGGAACTGCAGGGTGTGTTCGACCCACAGAGCGTCGCGGATGATTTCCTCGCGCCGGGCTTCGCGCTCATCGGTGTCGATGAGCCAGAGCAACAACCCCAGCACGCAGAAAATGCCAATCAACGACAGCAGCAGGCCGATCATCAGCGCGGGTGCGGAGAACGGGCGCGGCCAGCCGGACCGTTCGCCTGCGCCCGACAAGAGCATGCGCGACTGTGCGTCGAATGACATGGCCGGCTTGCGCTTTCCCCCGATTTTGCTTCGGAACTTAACTACATCCGGCAGCCAGCGTCGTGTTGCGGATTTCCACAATAGAGACCTGCCCGGTTTTCCCCCATAAGCAGCTTAGTGGGAGTAAGCCGCATCGCAAAACGTGTTTCCCAGGCGGTTACGGACGATCAGGTCCGGCGCCCAGGGTGCATGTCTGCCAGCATATCTTTGCCAGATTATTCGGGCGGAGCGCGATGCGAGGGGGAACATAGAGTTAAGATGAAGACCCTCGGGACATTGGCTGCAGTGATGCTGCTCGGGCTTATGGGCCTCAGTTCCGCCCCCGGTGCGGAGCCCATCAAGCTGCGCTTCAGCCACGTCGTTGCACCGGATACCCCCAAAGGCAAAGGGGCGGAGGAATTCCGCCGGCTCGCCACGCTCTACACCAACGGCAAAGTAGAGGTTGAGGTCTACCCCAGTTCGAAGCTCTATCGCGACCTCGAGGAGCTGGAAGCGCTGCAGCTTGGCGCCGTTGAGATGGTCGCCCCCTCGCTGGCCAAATTCGGGCCGCTTGGCGCCAAGGAGTTTGAACTCTTCGATCTGCCCTATCTGTTTTCCGACCGTGCTGCACTGCGGGCGGTTACGCAGGGTCCGATAGGCAAAGCGCTGCTTCAGGGGCTGGAAAGCAAAGGCATCCGGGGGCTTGCGTTCTGGGATAACGGTTTCAAGCTGATGAGCGCCAGCCGCCCCTTGCGCGGGCCGGAGGATCTCGCCGGACTGCGGATGCGCATTCAGCCATCGCGCGTGCTGCAGGCGCAGATGCGGGCGCTGGGCGTGGTGCCTCAGGTGATACCACTTCCCGAGGTGCGCCAGGCGCTGCAGATGGAAATGATCGATGGCACCGAAAATCCGCCGTCGAATATGCTCGTCCAGCGTCTGCATGACGTGCAATCGCATGCGACGATCTCCAACCATGGCTATCTGGGCTACGCGGTTATCGTCAACAAGGCGTTCTGGGACGGGTTGCCGAGTGATGTTCGGCGAGCGCTGGAACGGGCGATGGATGAAGCCACTGCCTATACCAACGCGGTTGCCGAAGCCGACAACGAACGCGCGCTCACCATCATGAGGGCGGCCGGTCAAACGCAATTTCATCAGCAGACAGCCGCCGAGCGTGACGCATGGATTGCGGCATTGGAGCCCGTTTACGCAGACGTTGCAGCGCGCATCGGTTGGGATCGGATCGAAGCCATTCGCAGTGCTGTTACGCGCGCTACGCAGTGATTGTCTGTTCGCGGGCTCATCGGAGCGGATGAGGTGTTTACAGTTGGTGCACGGGATTAATAGTCGTCAAACGGAGTAAGTCCGCATTTGTTTTGGTGGCGTTATGGCAAGTGGCGTTGAGAGCAGAGTAGTAGCGGTGAAAGATCGGGCTGAGGGTTCCTGCAAGCCCCTGATCAGGCCGCGTGCCATGCAGCCGCTGAAACGCCAGGATTTAGACCATTCAGAAAAACAACAAATGCCGCCGGAGAGGTGGTCGCGCCCGATGAATTTTAAGTCCCTGCGCGCATTTCAGCTCATTGTCGAGCGCGGTTCTCTGTCGGCTGCTGCGGGCGATCTCTGTCTCAGTCAGCCTGCGGTCAGCCGCCTGATCGCGCAGTTGGAAAGCGAGCTTGGCCTTGTGCTCTTCAATCGCACCGGGCGCGGCCTCACCATGAGCAAGGAAGGCAAGCTCTTCTACGACACCACTAAGGACATTCTGGCTGGCGTTGACGAAATTCCGCGCATCGCCAAGGAAATTCAGCATGGCGGCCGTCATCTGCAACTTCTGGCGGGGTCGCACATAGCGAGGGCGGTGGTGTCGCCGGCGCTGGCAATGCTGCAGCGAGAAGGAAGCAAACTGCGTTGCCGGCTTGACGTCATCTCTGATGTTGGCCTTGACGAACTGAGCGGTGGTCGACACTTCGACCTCGCGATTGCGCCGATTACATCGCCGGTCGTGCCTCCACATCTGGAAGCGCATCGTTTGTTCAGTGTGCGTGTCGAAGCCGTGGTGCCACGCTCGCATCGGCTGGCTTCCCGCAATGCGATCTCGGTATCTGATCTGGCTGACGAGGATCTGATCATCCCGCGACAGGAAGAGAGCTATGGCCAGCAGATCAGCCGCTTTGCCAATCGCGGTGCGTCGGCAAAAACTTTTGTGGAGACGCAATCGTCGCTCATTGCGTGCCAGATGGCCTGCGATGGTGTGGGCATTGCGCTCTTTGACCGGTTGAGCGCGCGCGGGCTCCATCTTGGCAGTGCGCAATTCATTCCGCTTGAGCCCGATTTCTGGATGACGTTTGCGTTTCTGCATCCGCGTGGTGAAGCGCTGCGGACCGGCGCCGTGGCATTTGTCGATGCGGTGCGTCAGGTCATTGCGGACTTTATCGTAGCAGATCCATTGAACGCCGCTGCGGTTCGGTTGGAATAGGCGGAATTTGCGTCTGTAAAAGTTCAGTGATGCTGCGCGCATCTGTGATGCAGATGGCCGCTTGAAACTTCCTTTCAATCAAACAATTTCCGTTCTTTTGTTTCGGCGCATTTCGCTTGTCTGATGCTTCGTATTCAGCGCTGCGGATGAGGCACGGCAAAAAATATATAGTGGTCGTGGTTAATGCCAAAAAATCGATGCTCAAACATCACAGCTCGATAAAATAGCGCGGATGATGGCGGGATTGCTGCATCAGGCAACACCATGAAAAATATATAATATATGTTGTCGCTTGCGAATAGCTGATCGAGTCTTCCGGTAATTCGTATCCCAATTTCGCAAGCGCTGCGCACAATGGACGAAAGTAAGGACGCAGGCGTTCAATCTGCGTCTTAAAACAGTATGCGTTGTGGGAGTTGAGTAAATGCCGCGTCCATTGGGGGGCAATTGTGTTTTCAAGCTTGCGTCGTGGCGCGGCCGCGCTGCGTTTGCGCCGCATTTCAGCGCTGCGATCATCGCGCTTTTGGTTTCCACCTCGCCTTTCAGTCTGGCTGCCTATGCCGCGAGCGATCAGGTGGGAGAATCGCAGGGCGGTGATGTAACCGGCGCTGACGATGACGGATGGAGCGCTCCCTCGGCGTCGGCAACACAGTCCGGCGCGGGCGGGCTGTCGATCGAAGGGTTGATGTACCGCCGCAAGGGATTGGCGAACGTGCCGTTCACGAAAGTGGGTGACGCTCCGAATGCGCCGCCCAATGCTGATGCGTACGTCAAGTTCTTCTCGTCAGAACTGAACGGCATGGATTACACGCCCGGCGCGCGCGTGTCGCTGCGGGCATCGGTTTTCGATCAAGGTATCGAACTCTCCGCATTCGGAGTAGCGCCGTTCCGCCTCGATCACACCAAGCTTGGCATGAGCCTTTTTACCGGTCCCGCTGCTGATCGCACCAACACGGATATGCTGTACGCAGATCCGGCTGGCGATCTTGGCAACATGACAAACTCTGACGGTATCTATGGTCTCAACGTGCACCATGAGACCAGGATCTTCGGTGCTGAAGCAAACCTGACAAGCCTTTTCGGCATTCCCGCGTTAAGTCTCGGCGCTCGGGCGATCAACTTCGGCGAGACGCTCAGCACCTCGGCGATGGATCTTGGCACGCCGCCCGAGGCCAACGTGCCCGGTCTCGGGACCGGCACCGTACGCGATCACGCTACCATTCGTGTCGATAACCGGCTTGTCGGTTTGCAGCTCGGCCTGCAGCACATGTTCGACATCGGCGACAGTCTGCGCATTGGCGGCAGCGTCAAGGGTGGCCTCTATAACAACTTCGTGGATCGCAACCGAGGCTTCACGTCTGAGAATGCGCTGCATAACCGTGCGTTTGAAAACTCGAACAGCAAGAGCGTTTTTGCGCAGAGCGTTGAGATCAACCCGCGTGTTGAACTGAAGATCGCGGAAGGCACCTACCTCACCGCGTCGGGCCAGTTCCTCTGGCTCAACAATGTCAGCACGGCGCTGCCGCACTATGCTCACCTGGGCAACTTTAACGGCGACCGGGATGTGCGCGCAAAGGACGACGTTTACTTCTATGGTGGTTCGCTGGGGCTTACGATCGATCTCGATCAATCGGCTCCACTCAGCAACAGCCTGGCGCCATTTGCGATCAGCTCTCTGAGCGCTTCTGCGATGAGCGCTGAAGACGTTGATGAGCGCATCGCACAGCTTGAGGACGCAGCAGCGGTCAAAGGCAACAAGCGCGTTTCACTGTCGATCTCGGGCTGGATAAATCGCATGGTGCTGGCGTGGGACGATGGCGCAGAGCGCAACGTCTATATCGCCGACAACGTTTCCTCGCGCAGCCGTGTAGAATTCCGCGGTGCCGCGAAAATCGCCCGCGGCTGGAGCGCGGGTTACTATCTCTCGCTTGGCATGGACGATCAGGCGAGCAACGATCTCAGTCAGCTGGAAAGCACCGGCGAAGGCAAGATCGACTTGCGCCACTCGGCGTGGTGGCTGCGTAGCAACAAGTACGGCACCATGACCGTCGGCTACACATCCAGTGCAACCGATAACATCATCCTCAAGGACACCGGCGGCATCATGCCGGGCGCGGCCAACATTGCGCTGATTGGCGGTGGTCTTATCGTGCGCCGCGCCGATTGGTACGAGCAGGGCGACGGCGCGCTGGTGACGAACGCGAACCGACGCGTGGACACGACACTTGGCGAGTTCGCGGCCGGTGGCAGCGTCGATACTCTGCGCCGCAACGTCATTCGCTACGATGCGCCGCGCGTCTCCGGCCAGTTCGGAAATATCGATGCGTCAGTGGCGTGGGGCGAAGACGACTTCTGGGATGTCGCTGTTGAACACAGCATCAACTACAACGATTTTCGGTTCAGATTTGGCGCAGGCTATCTGCACGATACAACCGAGGGCCGCGTTGTTGCTGGCCATCCTGAGTATTTCCGCGACCGTAAGGAGTACAAAGGCTCGGCAAGCATCCTGCACATTCCGACGGGCCTGTTTGCGACGGCCGCCTATGTGCGCCGTACCTTCCACGGCCTCGAGGAGTTCGACGCGGCCGGTACTCCGGGCTCGATTTATGGCGAGAACACCTCGGGTATCGTAACGGCTCCTGGCACAAACCGGCCACCGCTCGACTACTATTACTCGGCGCTCGGTTTGCGCCGGCAGTACTGGTCGATCGGAGACACGACCGTCTACGGCGAATATGCCCAGGTTGAAAATGCGATCACAGGATTGCGTGAGGCCGGGTTGGCCGAGGTGACGGACAGCAGCCTGCAGATGTTTGGCGCCGCTATCAACCAGGACATCGACGCGGCGTCCATGGATCTTTACGCCGGTATCCGCCTCTTCAAGTTCGATACCGAAGGTGTTCAGCGTCAGAACGCCACCACCTATCCCGTTGCTCCAGCACCGCTGACCGACATCATGCTCGGTTTCGCTGGTGCGCGTATCAAGTTCTGAGCTGAAGGAGCTTTCCACGATGTCAAACGATCGACACATCCGGACGTCGCTGCTTCGCTGCGGAGCCGTATTCACACTGTTGGTGGCTGGTCTGTTGTGCGCAGCGCCAGCCGCACATGCCACGGAAACCTGGTTTGATCCGAGCCAACAGAAAATGCCGTCGGGTGACGGTGTCTTCGAAGTTGACAGCGTCTCGCGCGGCCCGGTCACGATTTACACTTACCGGCCGCAGTCGGCATCAAGCGCCAGTCCTATCTGGGTTGTCATGCCGGGCACGCGCCGTGACGAACACAGGCACCTCGCATTCGACTACTACGACACCTGGCGCCCGCTTGCGGATCAGTATGGTGCCATTCTGCTGGTGCCTGAATTCACAGCCGAGAAATGGCCCGGCGCGTGGACTTACAACATGGGCAATGTGCGCAGCCCAAATCTGCAGGCGAAGCCCTGGCGCCAGACGAGTTTTTACGTAGTGGAAGAGGCGTTTCGTCTTGCCTCCCACAGCCTCGGCGGCCACAGGCAGAAGTTCAGTATGTTCGGCCACGGTGCCGGCGCGCAGTTCATCCAGCGCTATGTGATGCACAGCGGCTGCCGCCACATCGATCGCGCTGTTGCTGCTAATTCCGGCTGGTACATGATGCCGGAAAGCGGCTTCCAGTTTCCGTTCGGTTTGGGTGGTGCACCGATTGGTGATGCGACGCTTGGCAAGGCGTTTGGCTGCAATCTTACGCTGTTGCTCGGCACGAGTGACGTAAACTATGCACGCATGCGTAACGATCGCGATGCGCTGCGCCAGGGCAAGACCCGTTACGAGCGCGGACGCTTCTTTTACCGGCGGTCGCGGGATGTAGCGGCGAACATGGGGGCATCGTTCAACTGGCGTGTGCGTGAGGTTCCCGGAGTAGCGCATCAGGCTGACCGCATGGCGCCAGCCGGAGCGGCGGTGCTGGCCGGAGCGCGTGTTGCGAACTCAAACTGAAACCGTTTGAAGCGGCAGAAGGCGGATCAGGCATCGCACGAGTGATGAAGCTGTCAGCGAGCTAGCTACGTGCGGCTAGTCAAAGTGTTCGCCGGACGCATTCGAGGTCAAGCGCGGGCCGACGATCAAAGGGCATTCGAGCCATAAGCGAAGGACAACGGCAGATGACGAACTCCGTGTTGCGGATCTCGGAGGACTGATGAACTACAAATTGTTTAGGTGCGGTTTTGCAGCATTTGTAACGGCTGCGTTTGCGACTACTGCTTTCGCAGAACAGCATGTGCCGGCGCCGGCGACGGTGCAGCAGGTATTCAGCACGACGCAAACCCATCAGTATGTTCTCGACATCGAGGCAGCGATGGCGCGCGCGCAGGCGGCGCACGGCGCAATTCCACAGGCCGCAGCTGATGCCATCACCGCCAAGGCCGATGTGCGCTACGCGCCTGCTGACGAGATCGAGCAGGAACGCAAGCTCGTCCAGCATCGCATGGTCGCGCTTCTCAATGTGTGGCGCCGCGCCATCGACGCCGATGCGCGCCAGTATGTTCACTACGGGGCGACCACCGTCGATATTTACGACACCGCACTGGTATTGCAGTTGCGCCGTGCGGGCATGCTGCTGCTCGGCCAGCTGCGCGAGTTTGAGCTGATACTGATCGACACCGCGCGCGCGCATCAGGGCACTATCATGGCAGGGCGCACTCTGGGCCAGCACGCCTTGCCGATCACGTTCGGTAAAAAGGTCAGCACGTGGCTTGGCCAGAACCGGCGTGATATCGAGCGTTTGAAGCGTGTGCTCGCCGATCTTGATCGGTCAGCGATCTTGAAAGGTGCGGTTGGCACGTATGCAGGGCTCGGCGCGCAGGCGATGGAGATCGAGCGCTCGTTCGCGCGTGAACTCGGGCTGGCCGATCCATACCCTGATGACTGGCATGGCAACCGCGATGTGTTCGCCTCCTATGCGCTGACGCTAGCCCTTGCCAGTAAGCTATACGGTGCCATCGGCCAGGAGCTGTTTTTGCTGCAGATGACCGACATTGCTGAGACCAGCGAGTCGCGTGCCTCAACGTCGGTAAGCAGCAGCTCCATGGCGCAGAAGGTGAACCCCAGCAAATCCGAGGCGCTGATTCACAGTGCGCGCACCATCCCGCGACTGGCCGAAGTCGTGCTGGACGATGTGGTGAATTTTTTTGAGCGTGACAGCACGGTCGGACCCGATGTTGCGCTCAGGGAAATCTCAATCCAGATGGAGACGACGATAGCCACCGCCAAGCGGTTGATCAGCACGCTGCATGTCAACAGCACCGCGATGCGCGAGAACCTTGGACGCACCAAGGGCTTCATCATGACGCAGCGCGTGGCATTCGCTCTGGCGCCGAAGATCGGGAAGGACGAGGCGGACGCGCACCTGCACGATCTTATTCACGCGGCGCTTGAAGCCGGCATCGACTTCCGAACGGCCCTGCTGAACGATCCGGTGGTTGCGAAGCTGTTGTCCGCCGAAGAGATCGACACGCTGTTGGCGCCGGAGGGATATGTTGGGCTGGCCCGCGAAGAGGTGGACGCGGTGATCGCCCATGTCGAGTCGATGCGCGCGAAAGATCCGATGTTGCAGGATGAAGCGACGGGTGCTGTCCGAATTGGTCGCTGAAATAATCGCCCAGTGATGCATGGAAAGACCGCAATAATGGGGGTTTCCACAATTGTCCTGCGATTGCTCTGCGCTTTAAATCCTCGAAAGCCTTTGGGGGGAACAATGTCAGCGCGCGTAGATGCAGCAGGGCGGCAACCTTTTTACAAACTCCTGTATGTGCAGGTCATCGTTGCCATCGTGCTGGGGTTTCTTCTCGGCTGGCAAGCGCCGGAAATCGCCGAAAGCCCGTGGGTGAAAGCGCTGGGTGAGGGCTTCATCAAGCTCATCAAGATGGCGATTGCGCCGATCATCTTTTGCACCGTTGTTTCCGGCATCTCGCACATCGAAGATGCACGCAAGGTTGGACGTGTCGGGCTGAAAGCGCTGATCTATTTTGAAGTCGTCTCTACAATCGCACTGGTTATTGGTCTGTCGGTTGGCAACTTCGCCCGTCCCGGAGATGGTTTCTCGGGGGCAGGCGACGCGGCAGCGGTTGCAACCTACGCCGAACGCGCCGAAAAGCAGTCAACGGTTGATTTCGTTCTGCACATCATCCCGGACAGCCTTGTTGGAGCATTTGCCGATGGCGAGATCCTGCAAGTGCTGCTGATTGCGATCCTGTTCGGTTTTGCGCTCATGGTTATGGGCGAGCGCGGACGCAGCGTTCGCACGCTCGTCGATGACATGGGGCATGCCTTCTTCGGCGTCATCGCGGTTATCATGAAGGCAGCACCCATCGGCGCCTTCGGAGCAATGGCCTATACTGTCGGGAAATACGGTCCGGCTTCTCTGGGTAATCTTCTCGGCCTGGTGCTCACCTTTTACATCACGTCGGCGCTGTTTATCGCGGTGGTTCTCGGCATCATTGCGCGCCTCGCCGGCTTTTCGCTGTTTCGCTTTCTCGCCTATATCAAGGACGAGATTCTCCTTGTGGCGGGCACGTCGTCGTCGGAAAGCGCGCTGCCACAGCTCATGGAAAAGCTGGAGCGGCTGGGTTGCTCCAAGCCCGTTGTCGGCCTTGTCGTACCAACGGGTTATTCGTTCAACCTCGATGGCACCAATATTTATCTGACGCTGGCGACGCTGTTCATCGCGCAGGCGCTCGGCGTTGAACTATCGCTCGGCGATCAGCTTGTGATACTCGGCGTCGCGATGCTGACGTCAAAAGGAGCGAGCGGCGTAACCGGTGCGGGGTTCGTCACATTGGCGGCGACGCTTGCGGTTGTGAACCCGGTGCTGGTGCCGGGCATGGCGATCGTTCTTGGCATCGACAAGTTCATGAGCGAGTGTCGGGCCCTCACGAACTTCATCGGCAACGGCGTCGCGACCATTGTCGTCGCGGCCTGGGAAGGTGAACTCGATCGCGAGGCGCTGGCAAACGGGCTCAAGCGCAGGATCGATACATCGAACGTTGAAGAGGCTGTAGGGGATCTTGACGGTGCAATCGAGCTGGAGAATGTCGGCCGTCACGCCTAAAAAATTCGGGTCAGCGGTACGGACGTCTTCCAGCGCGGCCCGCGTGCACAGGCCGCCGCCGACGGCCCTTGTCCTGAAAGGGCAAGAGCTGCCGGCATTTCATGCACGCGCCTGAACTTCTAAATTACGTGACGTCATATCGCATCACGAGCATATAGCTTCCTGTGTCGGCAGGGCCCGATCTAAACGCGTAGGGCCGCGAGTTTACGGCCTTCTTCCTGTAGACGCGCAATTTCGTCGGCAGTGAAAACCCGTTCGCTGCGGTTGGCGACGCCAAGCGCGCCTACAACCTTTTCGCCGTTGAAGATTGGCACCACAATGGATCCGGCCAGCCCGGTTGCTTTTGCGCCGGGGCGAACGTCGCCGGATGTGTCGGTCTGGATGTTGCAGGCATCGACCGGCTGCGCGCGCTCAACCGCAAGACCAGCCATGCCTTTGCCGACGGGAATGGTACGTATGATCGCCAGCACCTGCTCCGGCATGCCAGCGCTCGCTGCCGCGAGGTGCAGCATCCCGTCGTCGGCGATGAAATGGATCGTGCCGGAATCGGCCGCGAACTCCCCGATGATACGGGCCAGATTGTTGTCGAGCGGATTGGGGGGTGCGGCTGCTTCGGTTGACACGGGGGTGGTCTCCTTGCGCGATTATGCAGGCATGACTGTATCAACACAGGCGCGCACGGCAAAGCTGCCCTATCAACGGTGCCGAACGATTACTTCTCCGCGCCTGCAAACGCAGCTTCCAGCGTTTCGATATCCATTTTGACCATCTGCATCATGGCCAGTGTCGCGGCGGCTGCGCCCGCGCCGCCCTTGGCGATCATGTCGCCCAGGCATTTCGGCGTGATCTGCCAGGACACGCCGAACCGATCCTTCAGCCATCCGCATGCAACGGGCTTGCCGCCGTCGGCCAGCAGACCGTCCCACATGCGGTCGATCTCATCCTGCGTGTCGCAGATCAGCATGAGCGAAATGGCATCGTTGAAATCGTGATGCGGCCCGCCTGCAAAGCCCATCATCGGCGCTCCGGCGAGCGTGAACTCGACCAGCTTCACCGTGCCTGCCGGGCCGGATGGCGTGTCGACCGGCAGTGTGGAGATGCGCGTGATGGCCGAGTTCGGCACCACGGAAGTGTAAAGCCGTGCAGCTTCCTCGACGTGGGCGGAATACCAGAGACAGGGGACGAATGAGATGGTCATGGGATGCAAATCCTCGCAATCAGGCGGCTTCAGCGATGGCTTTGAGATCGGTCAGACCTCGGTCGAAATCGCGCGCCAGCATGCGGTCGCAATCGACGAACAGTGAGAAGATCTTGCCGACCAGCGATTGCTTGCCGCTCATCGCCCAGGTGACCTCAGTTGCGTTGTCGGCGGCCGGACGGAGTGTGAACTCGACGCGGTTGTCGACGCTCATCGGTTTCGTCATGCGCAGGCGCATGCCGACCTTGTCCGGCGCGCTGTCGGTGACGCTGAGAGAGCCGGTGCCGTTATTGCCAGCGAAGTGATAGGTCGCGCCGGGGCCGGCATCCGGACCGCTGTAATGGCCGGTGCCGCAGGCTTCGCTAAGCGCATACGGATTCCAGCGGTTCATTTGCTGCAGATTGCTGATCAGTCCGTGCAGGCGGCCCGGCGACGCTGCGATGGCCATGGAGCGGGCGGCGTAAAATTCGTCCGGCCGCCTTGCTGCGATGAGCAGTGCCGTCGCCACCGACGAAAACACCGCAATGAGCAAATAAATCAGTATCTCCGGCATGGTATCGCCCCTATGTCTGACTAAGCAAAATTGACAATGAGTTGATATCAACATAACGAGAAGCATGTCAACCAACGACGAAGCACTGCCGTTCAATTTCACGCTGGAGGTGCGCGACCGCTGCCTGTGTCTGCATGTGCAGCGGGCTGCACGCGCACTGGCGCGTCGCTTTGATGACGTGTTGCGCCCGTTCGATCTGACCAACGGCCAGTTCTCGTTGCTGATGTCGTTGAACCGGCCGCAGCCGCCGACGATCGGTGAGATCGCACAATTGCTCGCAATGGATCGCACAACGCTGACCGCAAACCTGAAACCGCTGGAGCGGCGCAAGCTGTTACTCATCGTGGTCGATGAAAAGGATCGCCGCAGTCGTCGGCTGCTGATTACGGATGCGGGGCGCAAGCTGCTGGGAGCTGCGATCGATGTATGGCGCCGCACGCACGATGAAATCGATGCGCTGCTGGCAGGACCACCCGAGCAACTGCGGGAAGAACTGATGCGGCTGACTGAGGCCTGAGCCGGTGTATTTCTCTGGCACCGGCGACTGCGCTCCGCGCAGCCGGCCGCCGGTGCGTGATTGTCCTCTCGCACGGGGGGCGAGAGGACATGCGTCTCGGCTGTGTTGGCGATAGCGCTGCAGGTTGAATGTCGAATAGCTGGCCGGGCTTGGCAGGCGGTCTCTGCCCGTCATCGCATCGGCCAGCGCTTCTCCGATGTTCGTTTCCGGCTCGGCGCTCTTCACACCGATAACGATGAACGGCCGCTGCCAGCTGGTGCCACCGCTTTCGCAGTCGGTGCACGGATCGCGATACTGGCCGAGGTTCAGGGTCCAGATCGGCACGTTGCTGGGAACGGCGTTGATCACGAGCTGCGCGGCGCGCTGGGCCCGGAGCTGGGCGCGGGCGGTTTCGTCGGCGGCATTGCCTTCCTGCGATGCGGTGCCGACGGCAATGACTTCGCGTGTGTCAGCCAGCGCTGTCCGCACTTCATCGTCAAGCACGGCACTTGCCGTCTGATGGCGCGGAATGATCTGGCCGTCCTTCTCCAGCGCATCGGAACTTCCGACGACCCACAGGAAGCTCTTGTTCAGCACCACGACGTCGAACGAGCCACGGCGCCCCGCCTTGTCATGGCCGTCAATCGCGAACACGGTGGAGTTGGTGGTCTGCCGCACATCCGGCAGCGACGCGGTCTCAAGGCCGTTCCACCACTGGAAGATGTCGTGGCGCATATTGTAGGTAACTGCCGCGCCGGTTCCCAGCACCAGCACCGAAACTGCTGCGTTGGTCTTCAGCAGGCCAAGCAGCCAGCCTATGCGGTCAAACCATCCAGCACCTCGGTCATAGGTGCGATAGCCGCGCCAGAGCCAGCCGAAGAAGCCCTTGCGACGTTTCTCATCCTGGGTAGCGATGGCCGTTGCTGCGCCCGCAGCTGCCAGTGCAGCCGCACCCGCAACGGGCCGTTCCACGTAACAGAGCATCCAGCCGATGACGAAACCAACGGCAAGCGCGCCCGCAGCATAGAGGGGCAGATTGGCAATCAGTTCCTGCATCACTCAGCTTCCTGTCCGTGGAAGATCACTTGATATGGTTTGGCCACGCATTTTAGTCGGCGTCAGCGCGATCAGAAATTGACATTGCGGATGACATAGCCGGTCGCGAACGCGATCGCTCCGGCCATGACGATATAGGGCAGCACGGTGACAAACTTGCCCAGCAGCTCCACGAAGGCGTGATAGAGCGCGACAACGCCCGTCCACAGCACCTGCGCCGCCTGATACAGAATGTAGGCTATGGCCGCCATGGCGACGATCAGCACCACGATCTTCCAGATCGGCAGGGCCTGAATGTCGGACGAGAAAACCGAAAAGATCTGGCCGAACGACCACTTCCAGATGATCTCAAGGAAATTGAAGATCGCTGCGACGCCCTTCTGCAGCAAATCAATGATGGAATTGACTAGGTCGGCCACGTGCCCCTCCATGCGGTCGATCGATGGTCAGGGCGTAATGTGCCCCCCGTTTCGGCTGCACAGTGAACCGGCGCCGTTGCGGGCGCAAGGCGAGAGCGGCAAATCAGGTCTTGAGACGGTAGCCGGTCTTGAAAATGCGCCACACAATGAGAAGCGAAAGCAGCAAAAACCCTACCGTCGCCCCCAGGCTGGCGTAGATGTTGACGTCGGACACGCCGAAGAAGCTCCAGCGGAAGCCGCTCACCAGATAAACAACCGGATTGAACAGCGTCACCTTCTGCCAGAACGGCGGCAGCATATCGATGGAATAGAATGTGCCGCCCAGGAAGGTGAGGGGCGTAATGATAAGCAACGGAATTATCTGAAGCTTTTCAAATCCATCAGCCCAAATGCCGATAATAAAGCCGAACAGGCTGAATGTGATTGCCGTGAGAACAAGGAACGTCAGCATCCAGATCGGGTGCGCGATGTGAAGATCGACGAACAGCGCCGCCGTGGCCAGAATGATGAGCCCCAGCACGATGGATTTGGTGGCCGCCGCCCCGACGAAGCCGAGCACGATTTCAAGCGGTGAGACCGGAGCCGACAAAAGCTCGTAGATCGTACCGGTGAAGCGCGGGAAATAGATGCCGAACGCAGCGTTGGAAATCGACTGCGTGAGAAGCTGCAGCATGATCAGCCCCGGCACGATGAACGCGCCATAGGCAATGCCGTCGATTTCGGCGATGCGCGTGCCGATGGCCGCGCCGAACACGATGAAATAAAGCGACGTCGACAGCACGGGCGAGACGATGCTCTGCATCAGCGTGCGAACGGCGCGTGACATCTCGAAGCTGTAGATTGCCTTGACCGCGTAGAGGTTCATCGGTTGCTCCGTACGAGGTCGACGAAGATGTCCTCCAGCGACGATTGCGTGGTGTCGAGGTCCACGAAACCGATACCGGCGTCGCGCATGTCATTCAGCAGCGTGGTGATGCCGGTGCGCCCGGCGCGGGTGTCGTAGGTGAAGGTGAGCTGCTTGCCGTCGGGCGAAAGTTCCAGGTCGTAGCCGGAAAGTCGCTCCGGCAATGCCGTCAGCGCCGCGTCGAGCTGCAGAATAAGCTGCTTCTTGCCGAGCTTGCGCATCAGTTCGGCTTTGTCTTCGACCAGTATCAACTCGCCACGCGTAATGACGCCGACGCGATCGGCCATCTCCTCGGCTTCTTCGAGGTAGTGCGTCGTCAGAATGATGGTGACGCCGGTTGCGCGCAGATCGCGCACCACCTGCCACATGTCCTTGCGCAGCTCCACGTCGACGCCAGCGGTAGGCTCATCGAGGAACAGCACGGTCGGTTCGTGTGAAAGCGCCTTCGCGATCAGCAAGCGCCGCTTCATGCCGCCGGAAAGCGTCATGATGCGGCTGTCCTTTTTCTCCCATAGCGAGAGCGATTTCAGGATTTTCTCGATATAGGCCGGGTTCGGCGCCTTGCCGAACAGGCCGCGACTGAAGGCAACCGCATTGAAAACCGTTTCGAAGTGGTCGGTCGTCAGTTCCTGCGGCACCAGGCCGATCATCGCACGGACGCGGCGGTAGTCCTTGACGATGTCGCTGCCGTCCACGGTGACGGAGCCGGTCGTCGGATTGACCAGCCCGCAGATGATCGAGATGAGCGTTGTCTTGCCCGCGCCGTTGGGGCCGAGCAGGGCGAAGATTTCGCCGCGACGGATGTCCAGATCGACATGCTTCAGCGCCTGGAAGCCGCCAGCGTACGTCTTGGACAGATTTTTGATTGATATGATGGCGCTCATGGCGGGGGAATAAGCACTCGCTGGGTTACGTTCAAGCCGTGCGCGCAATCATTCCTTGTCGCCGCGTCCCGCAAGCCACTTCTTGAGGTTCTCGGCGAGAGCATTTGCGCTTTTGGAAGCACGGTCGCCTGCAGGATGACCACCACTTGCCTTGCGCGGCGGCTTCGGTGCGGGCTTGGGCTTCTCAGCTGGAGCCGCTTCCGCTTCGCCAGCGCCGTCCTGCATCTTGAGGGCGGAATGCGATAGAAAGCGCGCCGCGTCACCCTTCGCTAGCCATGGCGCCGCATCGGCCATCGCGTCCAGCATCGGATCGAGCCAGTCGTATTCGACACGGGCGAAATCGTGCAGCACGTAGTGGGCGACAGCGTCCTTCGATCCGGGATGACCGACGCCAATGCGCACGCGCGCGTAGTCATTGCCGAGATGGGCGCTGATGGAGCGCAGCCCGTTGTGTCCGGCATTGCCGCCGCCGGATTTCACTTTGAGCTTGGCCGGGGCGAGGTCGATCTCATCGTGGAAGACGCTGATGTCTTCCAGCGGGATCTTGAGGAAGCGCGCAGCTTCGCCAACCGAGCGGCCGCTTTCGTTCATGTATGTGGAGGGCTTCAGCAGCACCACGCGTTCACCGCGCAAGGTGCCTTCGGATGTTTCGCCCTGAAACCGCTTGCGCCAGGGGCCAAAGCCGTGCGCCTCCGCGATGCGATCGAGCGCCATGAAACCGACGTTGTGGCGCTGGCGGGCATATTGCGCCCCGGGGTTTCCCAGTCCGACGAACAGCTTCATGGGGATCCTTCAGGAGGCGGGCGGGGCGGACGACAAGCACAAGGCCCGTTCGTCCGCCCGACCTGATCTTACTTCTTCTTCTCGGCAGGCTTGGCAGCGCCCTTGGCAGGTGCAGCCGCAGCAGGAGCTGCTTCGGCTTCTTCCTGCTTGCCGGTGCCGACAACGGTGGCGAGCGTGAAGTCGCGATCCTTGATCGTCAGTTCGGCGTCCTGCGGAAGCTTAACCGTCGAAATGTGGATCGAGCGACCGATTTCCACGCCTTCCAGATCGATCTCGAACACGCTCGGAATGTGATTGTACGGGCAGATGACCTCAACCTCGTGACGCACGATGTTGAGAACGCCGCCGCGCTTCAGACCCGGAGACAGTGCTTCATTGATGAAGCGAACAGGAACCGCAACGCGAATACGGCCATCCTTGCCGATGCGCAGCAGGTCGACGTGCAGCGGGATATCCTTGACCGGATCGAGCTGCAGATCGCGCGGAATGACGAGCGACTTCTTGCCTTCGCAATCGATCTCAAGGACCGTCGAAGTGAAGTGGCCCTTCTGGATCTGCTTCCACAGTTCGTTGAAGTCGAGGGAAATGGTGTCAGGCGCTTCGCCAGCGCCGTAGATTACTGCTGGTACATTACCATCACGACGAGCTTGACGTGCGGCCCCCTTGCCTGCACGTGGGCGCGCCGTGGCTTTCATCTCGATGACTGCCATGGACGTGTCTCCAAATAAGAATAGGGCCTTGCGGCCCATAATGCGGCGCGGCCTCCAAGGGTGCCGGGCGCCGTCTCACGCTTTAATGCTTGAGATGGCGCGGTTTATAGCTGCGGCGGGGCGGATTGGCAATGCACTGGACGCCGGCAGCGCGGCGGTTGGGCCTGATGGCGGTCGCTGCAACCCGTATCGGCGATGGCAGGCGAAGGCCACCCGACACCGGACGGCAACTTGAACATCGTTAACCATGATGGCTCCAGCCGGCTCGCGAGGCCGATCGGGTGCCGTTTTGCAGGTTCTGTCACGTTCGGCCAGCCTGAGCCAGCGCAGGATGTGCATGGATGCCACCCGCCTTGCCGCGGCTGCAAAATGCTCCCACCTGTGGTATGGAAAGCAGGAGTTTTTGCTTTGTCAGCCGCTTGGCTGCCCCCGCAAGAGGAAGCCGGCTGATCCGCCTTGGGGCGGCCTTCCGCAACTGGGATTTTTAAATGACCCGCAAAGTCGTCAAGCGGCGCTCTGCCACCGAACAGGACAAGCTGATCTCCGACGCCCTGCGCGATGTTGGCCGCCTGGTCAGCGCCTATGAGCTGATCGACGAACTGCGTGACAAGGCCAGCCTGGCGCCTCAGACGGTCTATCGCGCCCTGGATCGGCTGATCGCGGATGGGCGGGTCCACCGGCTGGAATCGATCAACGCGTTCGTTGCCTGCCGCCATCCCAGCCATGAGGGCACGGCCGTCTTTGCCATTTGCAGCGATTGCGGCACCGTCACGGAGTTTGACGAACCGGCCGCTGTTGAGCGTCTGTCCGGGTGGGCGCGAAAGGCCAAGTTCGCCATTGAGCGCATGACGCTGGAGTTGCGTGGACGTTGCCGCGAATGCACCGCGCGGGCGCCGAGCTGAAACCTCGGCGTTAGCCAGCCAAATAAGCCAGCCAATAATCGCGACTTTGCGCTTGTTTCTGTGCCGGCGGATGACGTCGCTCGGCGCACGACCGCTGATTTCTTTTATGTACGTAATGCGGCCCGTGCGGCCGCTTCTGGCTTGGCCTCGACGCATCGCATTGCGATACATATATGCGCCACGCCCGGTTCGGCCGACTTCCCGCCGTGTGCAGATCGCGTCAAAGCATCAGGACCTACAGTATCTGCCAGCACGACGGGGCCTGCGCCCAAACGTCGGTGATGCAAATGCGCACCGCTTCCTCGTTTCAATGCGCTGGGTATCTCGCACCCTGAGAGGCCGCGCTTGACGAGGGTTAATTCTGGATAATATAACATCCACCAGTAGGCGTATTGGGGGCGTTTGTTGTGAGAGTATGCGTTGCGTGGAGCGTCGCTGCGGCGATGCTTGTGAGCGGTGCTGTGTCTGCCATGGCGCAGTCAGCGGGCACCGAAGAGACGGCGGCAGGCGGCGAGGCGTCATTCGATCTGCCTGCTGTTACAGTCACCACTGCCAGTCCGGTTGTGAAAGCCAAGCCAAAGGCGAAGCGCAAGAGCTCCGCATCAACACCGTCGAGCGCTGCGCAGGCGCCGGTCGAAGAAATAGCGGCGCCGGAATTCCAGCCGTTGCCCGGCTCCATTGTCGATGCCGAAACGTTTGCGTCCATCAGCGTTGCGACTGCGCGAGAGTTTGAAGCCGTTGGTGGCGCCACGATCACCGACACGCTTCAGCATAAGCCAGGCGTCGCCGGCAGCACGTTCGCACCCGGTGCCAACCGTCCGATCATTCGCGGCCTCGACAGTTATCGCGTGCGTACGCAGGAAAACGGCATCGGCACGCATGATGTGGCGGCCATCTCCGAAGATCACGCGATCCCGATCGACCCGCTCGGCGTTGACCGCGTCGAGGTGGTGCGTGGGCCAGCAACGCTGCGCTATGGCAGTCAGGCGATTGGCGGTGTTGTTGCCGCCGAGAACGAGCGCATTCTTCACCGTATATGCTTCAGGGAGGCCTGAAAACGCGCATTATTGGCGGTGTTTCATCCGTGGATGAAGGCGCGGATGGTGCGGTGAGCGTAACGGCGGGCACCGCTGGCGTCGTGATCCATGCTGATGGCTTCAAACGGTCGGCGCAGGACTATTCATCGCCGCGCGGACGCGTGCACAACAGCTTCGTTGAGATGGAGGGCGCATCGGTCGGTGCCTCGCTTGTCGGCACCGATGGCTTCTTCGGCGTTTCACATACGCACTTCGCCAGTGTTTACGGTGTGCCCGGATGGAAGCCGATGAAGGTGTCGATCCGCGCATCGACATGGAACAGAACAAGTTCATGGCGAAGGGCGAATGGCGCGTACGAAATTCCGGCATCGACACTGTACGCTTCTGGTTCGGTGCGTCCGACTACAAGCACTCCGAGTTCGCCCGCCACGCGCATGACGATGACCACGACCATGATGACGACGATCATGGCCACGACCACCATGACGATCACGACGAAGATGGCGTGACGCCATTTTCGCTTGGTTCGCGCTTCCTCAACCGACAGCAGGAAGGGCGCATCGAGGTGCAGCACCTGCCGTTCGTCAGTGCGCTGGGTGAATTCTCGGCGCAATCGGCATCCACGTCGATAACCGGCGCACCCGTGGCACTAGCTTTGAAGGTGAATCGCTGCTGGAGCCGGTGCACACGACCAGTGTGGCTGCGCCCGGAGTTCGAAGAAGAACTGGCTGTCACGGGCGGCAGCTTACCTGCAGGCGGCTGCACGCATCGAGCAAACAACCGTTGATGGCAACCTTGGCTGGGGGAAGAGTTCCACGGTCATCTGCACGGTGACCACGGTCATTGCTCCATGCGCACACGTTCTCGGGCGAGCGTGAGTGCGCGCCCGGTCTGCGCGCAGTGCTCGGCATGCTCTACAAGCTGCCGTTCGACACCGTTGCGCGGCTGACCGGATCGTATGTCGAGCGCGCACCCGATGCTGCAGAGCTGTTCTCGAAGGGCATGCATGAAGCGACGCGGGCCGTTCGAGGTCGGCAAATCCGTTTCTCGATCTCGAAAAAGGCAACCACCGCTGAAATCGGTTTGAAGAAGGCAACGGGTGCATTCCGCTTCGACGCCTCGGCCTACTACACGCGTTATAATGGCTTCATCTTATCGCGCGTTGCAGGGGTTGCAGTGCGATCCGGTGATGAGCGGTGGCGAGTTCAACTGCGTGGCGAGCGGTGGCGGCGGCGGTCATCATCACGACGATGACGACCACGGTCACGGCGAACACATGTCGGACCTGGTCTATTTCCAGCAGCGCGACGCGACGTTCTATGGCGCCGAACTGGCGTTGCAGTACGACGTTGCGCCGATCTGGAACGGCATCTGGGGTGTCGATGGCCAGTATGATTTCGTCCGTGCGCGCTTTGCGGGCGGAGAGAACGTGCCGCGCATTGCTCCGCATCGTCTCGGCGGCGGCGTCTACTATCACGACGCGAACTGGTTTGCCCGCGTTGGCCTGCTGCATGCGTTCGATCAGAACGAGATCGGCCTGAACGAGATCGAGACACCGGGATATACGCTGGTCAACGCCGAGATTAGTTACACGACGACGATCGATGTGTCGGCGAGGGGAGCAACGAAAGCTCACGTTGGCGTGCGCGGCGAGAACCTGGCCGATCAGGACATCCTGAACCACAGTTCGTTCAAGCGGCGCGAAGAGGTTTATCTGCCGGGCGCATCGGTGCGCGCCTTCGGTGTCATCAGTTTCAACTGACCTATCAGTTTCAACCAAGGCACGAATTTCAAAACCAACTATTCCTGACTACCCACCTGCAGCAAGAAGAAGGCCGGGCAGTTCGCTGCACCGGCCTTCTTTGATTCATCGATTGCGCATCGCACGGCGGCTGCGCCGGAGTCCGCCTAGCAGAACAGGCTCGACACGCTTTCCTCGCGCGCAGTGCGCAGGATCGCTTCGCCGATCAGCGGCGCAATTGAAACGACGCGGATGTTCTTGGCCGCCAGCACCGCAGCGGTCGGCTGAATTGAATCGGTGATGACCAGCGACTTCAGCTTCGACGCCTGAATGCGGCTCACAGCACCGCCGGAAAGTACACCGTGGGTGATGTAGGCCATCACTTCAATGGCGCCGTGCTTCAGCAGCGCTTCGGCGGCGTTCACTAGCGTGCCGCCGGAATCGACGATGTCGTCCAGCAGGATGCAGCGCTTGCCGGCAACGTCGCCGATCACGTGCATCACTTCGGACTCACCGGGGCGATCGCGGCGCTTGTCGCAGATGGCAATCGGCACATCCATGCGCTTGGCCAGTGCACGGGCACGCACCACACCGCCGACGTCGGGGCGACACATCCATCAGGCTGTTGCCTTTGCTGTGTTCCTGGATGTCGCGCACGATGACCGGAGCGGCAAACAGGTTGTCAGTAGGGATGTCGAAGAAGCCCTGAATCCGCCCTGCGTGCAGATCGAGAGTCATCACACGGTCGGCGCCTGCGCGCTCGATCAGGTTGGCCACCAGCTTGGCCGTGATGGGCGTGCGCGCGCCGGGCTTCCGGTCCTGCCGCGCATAGCCGTAATAGGGCACGACAGCCGTGATGCGTGCAGCCGAGGCGCGCTTCAGGGCATCGATGAGAACCAGAAGTTCCATCAGATTGTCGTTTGCCGGGAAGGAGGTCGACTGGATCACGAACACGTCCTGACCGCGGACGTTCTCCTGAACCTCGACAAAGATCTCCATGTCGGCAAAACGCTTCACCTGCCCCTCGGTGAGAGGGAGCTTCAGGTGTGAGCAGATCGCTTCCGCAAGAGGGCGGTTCGAGTTCCCGGCAACAATCTTCATCGTCAGCAAGCCTGCGGCCGTCAGGTCGCGGATCGAAGGGCATATACGCCTCCACAGCCGTTCGCGGGCGCTTCTAACAAGAGGGCCCCTCGCGTGCATCCGGCGAGGGCCCGCCAGTGTGTCGAAATTTTGACGCGGCAAGCGTTTGCGTCAGGTTAGCTCGAGCTTGTCCGCTGGTTTGGCTGCGGAAGAAGCTTAACGATCCCCTGCGCCGCTGCCGCAGCCGCCGCATCAGCCGTCTGGCCCCAGGCGCCGTCGAGCGAGCCCTGCGGAACCTGATCTTCTCGGCGGAGACAGCGCCCAGCTTGCCGTTCGGGTCAACTACGGTCCAGTCGATGCTGATCGGCTGCTTGCCGCCATTGGCTGCACCCATGACAACCCGGGCCTTCCACGGCATAGGTGCCCGGCACCCGTGCATCGGACAGAGCCACACCGCTGCGGGTCAGCTCACGCTGGATCGCCGTGCGCAGTGCCGTGCTGCCATCGCCCGGAGCACCGGTTACAGCCGGCACCGTAGCGCGAACCGGTCCGGCCGCTGCGATGCTGCCGGTCACGGCAGTTTGCTGTCGGCTGGGCGTAGGAGCCGGCGGTCGCAGAAGCCTGCTGGACCATGCCACCCGCAGTTCCGGCTACCATCGCGCCCGGCATCCAACCGGAAATCGACGTCACCGTCTTGCTGGTGATGGTCTGCACAACGTTTGGCGAGACCGAGTTCCACGGATCCTTGCTCTTGCCGCTCGGCGCCGTTTCCTCGCCGCTGACACGGTGAACAGCCTTGCTGTTCGCGTCGGCGACGTCCCAGATATAGGAAATCTTGGATTTGTTGCCCTTCTCGATCGAAGAGACAACATGGCCGCGGAGCGTATATTCCTGGCTCTTCTCTCATCCGGCGCTTTTTGCAACGCGGATATTGCGCCGTTCGAGATCGGCGATCAGCTGATTGCGCAAGTCGCTCGACACGCTCTCGGGCGGACCGATCACGGGCGCGACGGCGAACTGAGCGGATCGCGACATCGCCATCGGCGGCGGGCTCGCGACCGACGCTGTTGGTGCTTCGCCTCCGGAAGATCCGAAAAGCGAAGTCAGCGGATTTGCCGTTTCACAGCCGGCCAGGCCAGAACGGCCGCCCATCCTGGGCGATCAGCGCCAAGACGTAATTGGCTTTTTTGAATGCCAAGCCGCAGCAGCATCAAAGGTCGTCACGGTGACGCTCCCCCGTTGAGTACTCGCTGTGTGTTCCGGCGGCCGACGTACCAACTTTGCGACCTTGAACTCCTTAATGACCGGTACCCCTCTAAGATCTGTCTAACCAGTCACTTTCAGCGCGTCCAGATCGAATCCGAGCATTCGTCGATTGAAGCGCCAAACCCTAGGAGAAACGGAGAACGCCACTGTGGATTATGCAATTAGGTCACGACAATGGCGGAGATTTGACGGCCGTAATCACCCTCGGAACGGTGCTGAGAACGCCTAAAGCTGAAAAATCTGCGATTCTGTTGACGTAGGTGCATGGGCTCTGGCGTTCGATTTGAGCGAGCCCGAGTTTATCGAGTTGCGATACAACAAAGCCGGGCAGATCGAAGTGTGCCTTTGAATTTGGTTCAGCGCGCGCCAAAAAGCGGCTGCTGTCAGCGCAACCATCGAGTAGGGCTGCTTCGAAGTCCGGTCCGACCTCGTAACGATTCTGGTTAATGCACGGCCCGGACAGCGGCGATGATGCGATCGCGACGGGCGCCGAGCTTCTCCAGGCTGTCACACGAGTATGGAAGTCGTTCTTTAACCTTAGCAATACGTAACTGAACGAAGT
>NZ_JARXLA010000002.1 GCF_029872155.1 Hyphomicrobium sp. D-2
TAGCAGTTCACCACGGCGGCGAGATGCGCATGCTGGGTGCGCTGGAAGGCACTGCGCCAAGCCGCGGCGAAGGCGGCGAAGTTGATGTCGCATTCGATCTTGTCGGGCCGGATCTCGACGCTGCCATTGCGGCCGTGGGCGAGATGCCGCTGCCGCCATACATTGCCGGCAAGCGCGGCGTCGAAAGCACCGACCGCGCCGACTATCAGACGATCTACGCTGCGCGCGACGGCGTTGTGGCCGCGCCGACGGCGGGGCTGCACTTCACACCGAGCGCCTGCGCGTTGCGGAACGCGGCGTTTCCGGGCGCTACTTCGTGACGCTGCATGTTGGCGCGGGCACCTTTCGCCGGTGGTGAAGGTGAAAACACCGCCGAGCATAAGATGCATTCAGAATGGGGTGAGGTGAGCGCGCAAAACGGTGCAGGCGCTCAACACTGTGCGCGCGAATGGTGGCCGCATCGTCGCTGTAGGCACGACATCGTTGCGCCTGCTGAATCGGCCGCACGAAGGCGAGCTGCAACCTTTCAGCGATCACACCGATATCTTCATCACGCCGATATCGTTTCGCGTTGGTCGACGTGCTGATGACGAACTTCCATCTGCCGCGGCCGACGCTGTTCATGCTGGTTTCAGCGTTTGCTGGCCGCGAGCGCATGCAGGCGGCGCAAGCGCACGCGATCGCCAATGACTACCGGTTTTATTCCTACGGCGACGCCCTCTCGCTGCTGATGCGTGCGAACCATGATTGATCGCACCGCAGCTATGACGCCTTCGAAACCGAAAGAACATTCCACCGATGCAACAGCAGGCGCGTACCCTCGGCTATCGGCTTTGAAGCAGGACGGTGCGGCGCGGCTGGCGAGGTCAGACGCCGCGTGGCATCGTGCGCACGCCCGCGTTCATGCCGGTGGGGCACGGGTGGCAACGGTGAAGGCGCTGACCTTCGATCAAGTGGAAGCAGGCGGCAGCCGACACGGTGCTGGCCAACACCTATCACCCGATGGCTGCGCCGCCTTGAGCCGAGCGCGCGTCACCAAAGCGTCTCGGCGGGCTGCACAACTTCATGCGCTGGAGCCAGCCAGGGGTTAACCTGACCGATAGCGGCGGCTTCGTCATGTCGTCGAAGATCCGCAAGATCAACGAAGAGGGCGTGCTTGCAATGCATATCGATGGATCGCGCCATCTGCTGACACCGAACGGGCGGTGGAAATCCAGTGTCTGCTCGGCTCCGACATCCAGATGCAGCTCGACGAATGGCTACCGTTGCTCGCCGAGCGCAAAGAAACCGAACGGGCGATGGAGTTGTCGTTGCGCTGGCCGCGAGGGCGCAGCGCGCGTTCTCCGACCCAGCTGGCCGGGGCAGGCGCTGTTCGGCATCGCAGGGCGGTGTCGATGCGGAGCTGCGCCATGTTCGGCGCAGCGCACTGGTTGCGATGGATCAAATGGCCATGCTGTCGGCGGCCTGCAGTGGGGGAGGGTGCAGGAACTGATGTTGCGTGGACGCTGGATGGCGTGCTGCCGCATCTGCCATCGCACAAGCCGCGCTATCTGATGTGCGCCGGCACGCCGTCCGATCTCATCGCGTTTGTCGCCTCGCGTCGACATGTTCGACTGCGTGATGCTGACGCGCAATGGTCGCCATGGTTCTGCTCACCTGGAACGGCAAGGTAAACCTGCGTAACGCCAGGCACGCGGACGACCCTGCGCCGCTGGACGAGCAAAGCTCATGTCCCGGCGCGCGCGATTATTCCCGCGCTCATCTGCATCACCTCGTGCGCTCGGGTGAATATCTGGGCGCGATGCTGCTGTCGTGGGTCAACACCACATTCTATCAGGAGCTGATGGCGGCGATGCGCCTCGCCATCGCCGAAGGACGCTTCAATGCTCAAGGAAGAAACGCTCGACCGTATCGAACGCACGAACCGAACCGCTGGTCAGATTGATCGGTTTCCGCAACCGCTTTGCGCACACTGCGCTCGCGGTTGAGCAGATAGATGCCGGACGCGATGATGACGGACGCGCCAATGAGCGTCCACACATCGGGTACGTCGCCGAATACGGTGAACCGGAACAGCACCATCGTCAGCATCTGGATGTAGATGAACGGCGCAACGCTGGACGCGGGTGCCAGCCGGTATGCGTGGATGAACAGATAGTGTCCAACGCCGCCGAAAATGCCGAGTACGCTCAGCAGCAGTCATGCCGTTGCATCCGGCGGCCACACCCAGTTCCAGAGCGCGAACGGCGCCAGTCCAAACGCGCCCAGCAGCACCGAATAAAACAGCATCACCAGCGGCGCATCATGGGCGGCGAGAAAGCGCGTCAGCAGCATGAAGAACGCGTAGGCCAGCATGGAGCCGAACGCGAATATAACCGCGTAGTGAAATTCGCCGACGCCGGGATGCACGACGATCAGCACGCCAACGAAGCCGACTGCGATGGCGATGAAGCGGCGCAGGCCAACCCATTCGCCTAGCAGCGGCCCCGCGAGAAGCGCAACCAGCAACGGCGCTAAGAAGACGACGGAGATCGACTGATCGAGCTGTATAAGTAAAGGAGAAAGTTGAACGCGGTGGTCGATACCATCAGCAGTGAGCGCAGCAGTTCAAGCTTCAGCTTGCGCGTGCCCAACAGCGCCGAAATCGGCAGCACCGATAGCATCGACAACATGATGACGAACTGGCCGAGGAAGCGCGACCACGCGATCTGCACCACAGGCAGGCCGGAGGCGGTCGCCAGATATTTGGCCGAGGTATCGAGCGCAGAAAACAGCGCAACGGCAACACACATCAGCCCGATGGCCTTGAGGCGGTCCGCAGCTGGGATCAACACCTCGCGGCGCGGCTGCGCTGCGGGCAGCACGCGCTCTGCCGGTATCGCGGCGCCGGTCTTCTGGCATTGCGAGTTTCGTCCATAGCGCGCGTACATATCCCATCGGCGCAAAATGGCCGGTGCGCCAAAACGCGCATCGGTCAGGGACAGTGGGCATCGCTGCAAAATGCGCGATCCATCATCGCTTTAAGCCTCAGTCGCCCTGAGTTGGCGGCGCAGGCTGCGGCGTTTTCGGCAGCACCAATTGACGTGATACCACACGATCGCGCGAAGGGGATGCCCCATGAGCAAAGCAGCGCTTCATCCGCATCTTCCGCGCCGGGAGGACTTTCCATCACGGGAATTCTAACCCCCGGAGGCGATGGCGCGTCCGGGGTCATGACATGCCCGGCAGCCGCTCTCATCCTGCCTTTGTGAATTTTTTTGCCTGTCGGGACGCGGCACCCCAAGGCGCGAGCCTCGCCATGTCACATCGTCCGTTTTCTGGAAGGGCGGCAGGCCATCAATCGTCCATCGCGCGTGGCGCCGGAACGCCGTCGCCTCGCGCCGCCCTGTCGTCAAAGCCCAGCCGCGCGCGCTTTTCCAAACTTGGGTTCTGTTCGCGCACTGAAGCCACCGTTCTGATCGAGGCCGGTCGGGTATCGGTCAACGGCCGCACCGCCCGCGTCGCTACGCTGCGCGTCGATCCAGACCGCGACCGGATCACGGTCGACGGCGGCGCCATCGCGGCTGAAGCAAAAATCTATCTGATGCTGAACAAGCCGCGCGGCTTCGTTACCACGCGCGGCGCGACCCGCACGAGCGGAGACAGTCGGCGATCTGTTCTGCCTCCGGACCTGCCGTTCCTGTCTTCCTCGCGTCGGTCGTCTCGACAAGGCGAGCGAAGCGGGCTGCTTCTGCTGACAAACGACAGTCGGCTGGGCCGCATTACCCGCCTGATCTCGGCGTCCTGGCGTTCCGAAAACCTATCACGTAAAAATCGACCGGGTCGCCGATGACGATTTCATCGGCGCGCTCTACGCAGCCTCGTCGAGGACGGCGGCGAGCGGCTCAGCGCGGCTGCGGTGCGGCTGTTGCGATCAGGCAACCGTTCAAGCTGGGTCGAGGTCGTGCGGACGGAGGGGCGCAACCGGCAGGTGCGCAGGACGGTCGCGGCGCAGGGTGCCGACGTTCTTCGTCTCGTGCGCGTGGGGATTGGGAAAATCACCCTCGGCGATCTCGGCAAAGGGCCGTGACGCGCCCGCCTTCACAGACGCGGAGAAAAACCGGGATTTAGTCTGAAATCCTTGGTGAGGCCCGGATGGGGATCGATCCATCGACGACCCTGATTAAAAGTCAGGTGCTCTACCCCTGAGCTACGGGCCCCTCAAGGTGAGCCGTGCTTTAGGCGGAGGAGGTGGAACGGTCAAGGCGAACCCACACCCCGGGCGACCTTCTGCAATTCTTACGGCAAAAGCCAGCCAAGCGTGTCTCTGCAACAAATTCAGAGGGGTGATTGCCCATGCGGCTCGGCCTGTGCCCTGCGGTATCGATCGGAGCAATCCGCCCACTTCCGCCCGCCACCGTTTCATCATCGGTAGCCTGAGCGGTTCATCGATGAAACCCGGAGGCTTCGTCGCTCGTCAGCGGCGTTTGCACCGGATGCGCTTTGAAGTGATCGATGGCCGCCGCCATGTCGCGCATCAGCAGCGCGCACAGATCAAGGCTGACGCCGTTGCGCACGAGAGCAGCTGCACTGTCTGGCTCTGACAGTTGGCCGGCAGCGTGTAGGCAGGCACCAGCCAGCCGTTGACGCGCAGCCGGTCGGCCAGATCAAACAGCGTGAAGCCGGGATCGACGCCGTCCTTGATTTTCCACGACACGGCGGGGATGCCGCGTGCCATGTCGCCGTCGAAAATGATTTCAAACGGCCCTAGCTTGGCGATGGCATCGGCCAGGAATTTTGCGCTCGCGTAGCAGGCGGAGTGGATGCTGCGATAGCCGTCGCGACCGAGCCGCAGGAAGTTGTAATACTGGCAGACCACCTGACCGCCGGGGCGCGAGAAGTTGAGCGCGATGTCGCGCATTTCACCGCCGAGGTAGTTCACCCAGAACACCATGTCGTCCGGCAGATCCTTGACCTCGCGCCATAGCACCCAGCCGACGCCCAGCGGCGCCAGACCGAATTTGTGGCCTGAAGCGTTGATCGAACGCACGCGCGGCAGTCGGAAATCCCACATCAGATCCGGCGCGCAGAATGGCGCCAGAAAGCCACCGCTGGCGCCATCGACATGGATGGGAATGTCGAGGCCGGTCCGCTTCTGCAGTTCGTCAAGCGCATCGCTGACAGCCTGCACCGGCTCATACGCGCCGGTGAATGTGACGCCGAGCGTCGGCACCACGCCGATGGTGTTTTCATCGCAGCGGCGCAGCACCTCTTCCGGTGTCATCAGCAGACGGCCGTTGTCCATGGGGATTTCCCGCCGCTCGATATCCCAGTAGCGGGCGAACTTGTGCCAGCAGACCTGCACCGGGCCGGTCACGATGTTCGGCTTGTCGATGGGCCTATCGGCAGCGCGCTGGCGTGCCTCCCACCGGCGTTTCATCGCCAGCCCGCCCAGCATTGCCGCTTCACTGGAACCGGTGGTGGCGCAACCGACCGCCTGCGTGCTTTCGGGCGCGTGCCACAGGTCGCCGATCATGCGCACGCAGCGCGCCTCAATATCCGCCGTCTGCGGGTACTCGTCCTTGTCGACAAGGTTCTTGGCGATGCAGTCATTCATTAGGCGATGAACCTGCGGCTCTTCCCACGTCTGGCAAAACGTCGCCAGGTTCTGGCGTGCATTGCCATCGAGCATCAGCTCATCGCGCAGCGCGGCATAAACACGGTCCGGATCTTCGATGCCACTCGGAAAGGTTGCCGTCGGCAGGCGCTTGCGCATTTCCGGCGCGCCGTAGATCGCATCGAATGCGTCATCCAGCGTTTCCGAGACCACTTTGGCCGCAAAACGATCCTGAGCCATAACTGCACGCTCCCCGATAGCCGCGAACTGAAAGCCAGCGCCGATAAAGCCATTTATCGGTGGCGATAGGGTTCATCCGTGGTGTGGGTTCGCGCTTGTGGTTGATGTTGTTTTGTGCGCCGTTCCAGAATGACATTTTGACAGCGGTAAAATGGCGGCGGCTGCGCCTTGAACTGCAGCCTCCGATTACAGCGGTGCAAATTGCGTTGCCGGCGTTGCCAATTCCGACGTGCGTGCGGTGCCAGCGCATCACCGACCTGAAAAAGTGCGCGCGTTACGCCCTCAAATGGCTCTTCTTCCGCGCCAACGTGTTGACTCATAAAAGCACGTTTGCACTTCGTGCTGGTGGACGTCTGCTCGCAGCAATGCGCGGGCATTTCATTGTCACAAAAACATGATCGCGCAGGTCTTCGGTGTATTCACTTCTGTTCGAAAAACTGAAGGAAGTCGTCGGCGCCGTCGCGCCGCTTGTCGCGGTTGTCTGCATATTGCTGCTGGTGTTGATAAGCGCGCCGCTCGCAATCGTGGCGCAGTTCCTGGCCGGGTCGGCGCTGGTGATCATCGGCATGGTTCTGCTGTTCGCCGGGCTCGACATCGGCGTGCTGCCCATGGGCCGTTTCATCGGCGCGGAACTGCCCAAACTCGGTTCGATCGCGCTGGTTATCGCAGTCGGATTTGCGATGGGTTTTGCAACAACCGTGGCCGAGCCGGACGTTCTCGTGCTGGCCTCGCAGGTGGACGCAACCTCCAACGGCAGCATACGCGAGCACGTGGTGCTTTATGTCATTGCGCTGGGCGTTGCGATTTTCGTCGGGCTGGCGATGGCGCGCATCATCTTCGGCTTCTCGGTGCGCCTTATGCTCAGCATTGCTTACGGCACTGTCATCGCGCTGTCATTTTTTACCCCGGTAGAATTCGTGGCGCTTTCCTATGACGCTGGCAGCGTAACAACCGGCGTTTTGACCGCGCCCGTTATCATCGCGCTCGCGATTGGCCTCAGCTCGGTGCTTGCCGGCCGCTCGGCCATTGCCGACGGTTTCGGCCTGTTGGGCTTTGCATCGATAGGCCCGATCATTGCCGTCATGATCATGGGGATCATTCTGGCATGATAGAATTGGATCTGGTTGCGGAGTTGCGCAGCACGCTGGTCAGTGTCGTTCTGGCGGTGGCCCCGCTGGCGGTGCTGTTTGCAGCGTTCCAGCTTTTTGTGCTGAAGCTGCCGTTTCGGGATTTCGTCGACATCATCATCGGCACCGCGCTTTCAGCGGCGGGCCTGTTCTTTTTTCTCGCCGGCGTCAGCATCGGATTTTTGCCGGTGGGCCGCGCGATAGGCGAGGCGCTGGGCACCGACGGTCAAACGTGGGTTCTGGTCGCGGCCGGATTGTTTCTTGGCTATGTCACCACATGGGGCGAACCGGCGGTGCGCATTCTCGCCGATCAGGTCGAGGATGCTTCCAGCGGTTCGATCCGGCGCATTGTGGTACTGCAGGCCATCTGCATCGGCGTCGCGCTCATCGTTGCTCTGGGCATGGTGCGGATCGCCTATCAGATCCCAATCCTTTACCTGCTGATCCCGAGCTATCTGCTGATACTTGTCATCATGTGGTTGAGTGAGCGCGATTTCGTTGTGATCGCAGTTGATGCCGGTGGCGTTGCGACCGGTCCGCTGGCAAACACGTTTCTGCTCGCGCTGGCGCTGGGTGTCTCGGCCGCGATGGGTGATACCAATCCGATTGTGAATGGCTTGGGGCTCGTGGCGTTGATTGCTGTTGCGCCGGTCATCTCACTGATGACACTCGGTTTGATCTTACGCCGTAAACTGGCACGAAAGGGTTGAACGCATGCCTACGTCGCTGATCGTGAGTATCGTTCGCAAGGGCTGGGGCGATACGGTGCTGACCGCTTCCAAGAAAGCTGGCGCCCATGGCGGCACGGTGATGTTGGGTCGTGGTGTCGGCATTCACGAGAACCAGTCCATCCTCGGTATCGCCATTGAGCCGGAGAAGGAAATCGTTTTGACGCTCGTCTATACCGATGCGGCGGACGCAATCCTTGATGCCATTGTTGCCGCCGCAAAGCTCGATGAGCCGGGCAATGGATTGGCCTTTGTGGTGCCGGTTAGCCGCCTGGAAGGTGTGCCCCACGTGTTGGGCTCAGGGGGCGACGGAAGCGCGTGACGCCGTCAAAACGTTGCTTGAGCTTGGTTGAAGCCAGCCACGTTGCAGGCAGCGGCACCGCTGCCATTTCTCCAGTAGCGGCCAGCTAAATTTCTCTGCAGATTTTTCGTGTCGGTTCAGCGCCTTCGGTAGAATGCCTGTTGCGCTCATCCACAGCGACCGGATTTCGGCACGAGTTATCCAACAATTCCCACATGAATCGACTCTGGCCGGCGGCGATGGCGCTGCAGGCTGAACAAGCCTGTGTTAGACAGATCACCAGTGTTTTGCGTGCAGTCCAAATCAATCATCGGCGCCTCACGGCGCGTGACGTTGTCAGGTCCATGCCGCAGAACTCTCTCTTTGCCCGTTTTCGCAATCGGCTAGCTGCCGAGCACCGCTGTGTGCCGCCCGATCAGCTTAGCCATTGGGCGCCGGTTTCATCGTCCTACGCGCGGGGCGGTGATGCGTATGTCTGCCCCGAATGCGGGCAATGTCACGTGCGCGCATATCGTCAATTCAATGTGACTGCCGAAGCCTGTGCGTCTGTGCCGTTGATCGGTGCGGCAAAGCCAGGTCTCGCGCTCGCCTGATTGCCGCTTAGCGCTGCAACATAAGCATAGGCCGACATTCAGTGTCACGCATCGTCTGTCGGCGGATTGATTGGCCATGCGCGGACAATAGATCATGTGAAGGCGGCAGTGCCTGTGCATGAACGTTCAAGTTTGTGCATAAGGGCAGGGCGCTGCATGGAACGCGCTGCGTATTCGCGCCTATGCTGTTGACGTTAGTTTTGTAGCTTGAGGGTTTGTATATGTCTGTATTTAGGCGTTTGTCGCGTGGTGTTGTTGCGTGTGTTCTGCCGGTTAGTTTTGCAACGGCGGTAGCAGCAGGTCCGTTTAATTCGTATCAGTCCTATTCACCGAGAGACGCATGGAGCGGTCTTTATCTCGGTGTCCATGAAGCCGGCGCCTGGGGCGACAGCGATTGGACATTTGCCAACGGCAGCAGAGCCTCACCTGATTACAGTCTCGGCGCACTGTTCGGTGGTCAGATCGGCTATCAGCAACAGTGGAATGATTTCGTTCTGGGCGCTGAGGTTTCCTACTCAGGCGCGCTCAACGTCGATCAGGCCGACTTTTGTCAGGGCGGCGCGCGCGTCTGCGGCAATGAGCTGAACGGTCTGCTGCTGGCCAATGCACGGCTTGGCTACGCGTTCGGACGCGCGCTGGTTTACGGAACGGCCGGTTACGCGCGTGCGAACGTAAAAGCTGATATCGACGCTGGCGGCGGCCCGCTTGATCTGCGCGGCAAGGAAAAGATAACCGGCTGGAACTACGGCGGCGGGTTTGAATATCTCATCACGCCAAGCATCAGCTTCGGGCTTGAATACATCCGCGTCGATCTGCACGACAAACAGTTCGCGCTGGCGGATGCCGCTGGAGTGGTGGGCGAAGTCGTCGATGTCGAGAACACTTTCAACGTCGTGCGCGGCAGGATTTCGGTTAAACTCGGTGGTGGTGACAGTGGCTATGCGACACCGCTAAAATAGCCCTTCGCTATAATGCGCATGGATGCGGAACGTCAGGTCATGGGAAATCGCGTGCAGTTTCACATTAAAAACATGACCTGCGGCGGTTGTGCCAAGGCGGTCGAGAAGGTCGTCGCCGTGCTGGATCCGGCGGCGAAAATTGCCGCGAATGTCGTTGATCGGAGCATCCAGGTTGAAACCACGGCCAGCTCCGACGCCGTCTTGCAACAACTGCTGAATGCCGGCTGGGAAGCGCGCGCGGTGGAGTGATAGGGCTCGGCTTCGTCTGTCAGGCACATGACCGTGTGCCCGTTCGAAGCCGGGCAAAACTAGCGCTGCCGCAGCAACTCAAGGTGCTTGAACGTCTTCTCCGGGGTCGTAACCTTGCAGGCGCGATCGTCGTCCGGATCGGTGCACAGCACCTCAAGGCCGTCGGGATAGCTGCCGACATTACGGCATTTGGCGTAGAAGCGCTGATTGCCGTCGGCGTCCGGCTCAAGCAGCTCCAGATGGTCGACGCCACAGCTCGTATCCAGATACAACAGGCGCAGGATCATGTAGTCTTTGATCTCTGCGCGCGCGGACGAATTTGCTGCTGATGCACCCAATGCAAGCGCAACCATGGCGCTGCACATGGCCAGCTTAACCGCGATCCCCATCATGAGCCGCTGCTGGCGTCGAACAGATTGCCGTTGGTGTCACGCACCACGGCCTTGACGGGGAAGCGTCCGTGGCGCGCAAAGCTAATGCGGAAGCTTGGGTTTTCTGACACCGACATGCCACTTTCGATCTGCGCAAACGGGCGATCACCGACGGTCAGGTCCACGCGTTCAACGAAGTGCGCGGGCAGATACGTGTTGGTTTTGATGTCGATCTGCATGCCGGAGAAATTCGGATGCCGGATCTGAGTTTGCAGATCGCGCCACGCTTCACCGCGGGTCGCATCGTCGTAGACGTGCAGCCGCGTCTTGCCCAGCGATGCCATCGCCTCGTCCATGTCCTTCAGCGTCGTAGACGTGCAGCCGCCCGCGCCGGTGACGTACTGGCTGGCGGCATGAAGTGTCCCGTCGTCGGTTTCCAGCACAGCGCGGACAGCGCTCATGTCGTTCAGCCGCACGCGCGCTTCGATGGTGCGATCACCAATATCGCCGCCCTCGCGATAAGCGGTGTCGAAGTTTATCGCCGCCGCCAGCGGAGCAGGATTTTCGTCGATGATCAGCGACAGACGCTTCGCGCGATTGGCGATCTGGCCGGAGATGTAGACCGTGATCGGAACCACGGCGGCATCTTCCGCCCGCTTCGGTGCAACGACCCGCACCATGCCGCTGTCCTCGCTGATCGCTCGATCGGCGAACAGCTCCTTGCGGATCGAGCTCCACGCACTGTCGTCAGCTAGGGCCGCCGAGAAGCTGGCAAGGAACGCGGCGGCAACGCAGATGATGAAGCGCGTGGCGGACATGGTGGGTTCCTTGCGTCGTTATTCTGGTTGCGAGTCAATGTACGTGCGAATGGCCCAGATGGCTTCCTGATTCAGCAGGCCATCGAATGGCGGCATCTTCTGGCGGCCGCCAACGGTAGCCCCACCAAGCACGCGGGCGATGAACCAGGCGTCTTCGCTTTCGCCTTCGCCCAGCTCGCGCAGATCCGGTGCCATGCCGCCGGATTTCACTTCCAGACCATGGCAGCGCGCACAGTTGGAATTGTAGCCGCGCGAGCCGATCTCGATGGCGGTCGCGCGCAGCGCTTCATCGTTGCGGTAAGGATTGGTTGCCTGCCACTGGTCGCCGAGCGGCGGCAAGCCGGAGGTGTCAACCGGCTGCGGCGCGCCATCGCCATGACCATAGACGGCTGCGATGGGAAGAACGGGCAGCAGCATGAGTGCGGCCAGGAATGCGCGGAACGTCATAGTGAAGGGCCTCGTTGGTTGGCATTTGTGGTGGACGGCGGTTCAAGCCAGATGCGCCACGTCTCGCTGCCGCTCACGTCAAGAAAGTACGTGCCGGGTTGCTCGATGAGATACGTGGCCTGGCCGCCGCCGCCGATGTGCAGGTTCTGGATGATGCTGCCGTCGTCGGCTTTGAGATAAAGAACGAAGATCGGGCCGTCGCTTTCGTAGCGAAGCTGCGTTGGCTGATCGATGTGAAAGCGTTCGGTCGTGGTGCTGAGACGCCCTTCGAATTTCGGCGCGGTGAGCTTGCGCACGGTGCGGTCGAAGCAGGCAAGGCGTTCGGCGTCGTCCGGGATTGCGGCGCATGCGCGGATGTCATCATGCGTCTGCGCCTTGGCCGGTACGGCGGCTGCAAAAGCTGAGAGCGCTACGACAACGTATACGCGCGCAACCGTAGCCCAACCGCCGGAGCACATGAGCCGAACTGCGCGCCGCATTGCCATCATTGCGGGCCCGGTTCCCACCGCGCCGGATCCTGACTCCACTGCGCCACGCCGGTCTGCCAGTCGTGCGGGCAGCCCTTGCAGCCTTCCATGAACGCATCCTGGAAGATCGCGAAGCGGATGCGCACGCCATCGAACACGGCGTTAGAGAGATCCGCGCCGTAGAACTTGGTTTCCTGCAGATCGGTGTTGATGAAGCGCGCGTTCTTGAAGCGGGCTTCCTTCACCCAGGCATTTTCCAGGCTGGCAGCGGTGAGATCTGTGTTCGACAGGTCCGCCTTCGGCAACCGTGCTGATTTGAAGTTTGCGCCGCGCAACGAGGCGCCGTTCAGATTTGTACGCGCCATAAATGCGATCAGCATGTCGGCGCCATCAAGGTTGGTGCCGCTCAGATCGGCACCGTTGAGATTGGCGTGACGCAGATCCGCACGCGCCATGTTTGCGCCTTTCAGGTCGGCGCCTTCAAGATTTGCATGCCTGAGATCGGCATGACGGAGATCAGCGTTGTGACAAACCGTCTTCGGCGCGATGACGCAGCCGTTGATGATCCACGGATCGGGTCTGTCTTCCGTGTTTTCAATTGCAGGATAGCTCTGTGCGAGCGCTCCGCTCATCGTCGCCGCAGCGCCGGTGATGACAGCGACAACCGCAAAAACGGCACGACGGCCGCAACGGTGAAAAGCCATTGATGGCACCTTGGGTTCAGTCAGGAGACTAGCGACGCTCACGTCTAGGGTGCGGCTTGGGCAGCCGGTTCATCACCGACTGCCCTCGCCGTAGGGAGCGAACCCATGCGGGAGCCAGAACCCGCATGGAGCGTGCCGTTACTCTGCAGCGGCCGTGGTCTGGGGAACTTCAAACACCCAGAACGAACCACCCTGGCTCACCTGCTTGGTCTGGTCGGCCATGTCGCCGCCCCAGAGCGGAACTGCACCGCCGTAACCGGACGTGATGCCGATGTACTGCTTGCCGTCCATTTCCCAGGTGACAGGCTGCGAAACAACGCCCGAGCCGGTCTGGAACTTCCACAGTTCCTTGCCGTTCTTGGCGTCGAACGCCTTCACGTAGCCGTCGCTGGTGCCCGTGAGCACGAAGCCACCCTTGGTGGTGAGCACGCCGGCCCACAGAGGCATAGCTTCCTTGTGTTCCCAGACGACCTTGCCGTTGGTGGGATCCATCGCGCGCAGCACGCCGACGTGGGTGTCAAACTGGCGCTTGATGCGGAAGCCCTGACCGAGATAGGCGGCACCCTTCTTGTAGGTGACGTTCTCGGTCCAGTAGTCTTCCATCCAGTCGTTGGTCGGGATGTAGAACAGCTTGGTGTCCTGGCTGTAGGCCATTGGCATCCAGTTCGTGCCACCGAGGAAGTTCGGCGTCACCTGGATGGTCTTGCCCTTGGCTTCGCCCTCAGCCGGGGCCGGCGGACGCTGGCCTTCAACTTCGTGCGGACGACCCGTTGCCAGATCCCAGCCGGTGGCCCACGAAATGTCGGGAACCATCGGATAGATGCCCAGAGCAGAACCAGCCTGCTTGGAGATCTTGCCGTCGCGTGCGGTCAGCTTGTCGAGGTCGGTGATGAACAGGAAGCCGTTGCGGTCAGCGTGGGCGCCAGCGCGAACAGTCTTGCCGTCCTTCTCCATTTCGAACAGCGTGATCGGGTTGTTGCCCGAGTAATCCCACGCATCGTTCGGCGTGTGCTGGAAGAAGCCAACCGGCTCACCCGTCGACGGCTCGATGTAAACCTGACCGGACGTGTAAAGGCTGTCGTAAGGCTTCCAGTCGCCGTTCGGACCGGAGCGGTAATGGTGGTTCCACGGAGCAGGGTTGCCGGTGCCGATGACGATGGTGTTGGTCTTCTCGTCATAGGTGGCAGACTGCCAGGGAGCGCCGCCGCCCTGATTCCAGGCTTCAACCTTCTTGCCGTCCTTCGCGTTCGGCCACGAAGGTGCGCTTGCGTCGCCCGTCGTCGTGGAGTCCTTGCCGTTCAGGCGGCCCATGTGGCCTTCGACCAGCGGACGCATCCAGATTTCTTCGCCCGTGTCCGGATCGCGTGCATACAGGCGGCCGACAACGCCGAATTCGTCACCCGAAGAACCGTGGATCAGCAGCACTTTGCCGGTCTTCTGGTCCTTGATGATGTTCGGAGCGCCGGTCATCGTGTAGCCAGCGGTGTGGTCTTCGAACTTCTTGAACCAAACCTGCTTGCCGGTCTTGATGTCGAGCGCAACGATGCCTGCGTCCAGCGTGCCCATGTAGAGCTTGTCGCCGTACAGCGCGCCGCCACGGTTCACAACGTCACAGCACGGACGAATGTCGTCGGGCAGGCGGTGCGTGTAGCTCCACAGGCGCTTGCCGGTCTTGGCATCGAGAGCGAAGGCGCGCGAATAGGAAGCGGTCACATAGATCACGCCGTCGCGAACCAGCGCCTGGGTTTCCTGGCCGCGCTGCTTCTCGTCGCCGAACGAGAACGACCACGCCGGCTTCATGTTGGCGATGTTGTTGACGTTGATCTTGTCGAGGGTGCTGTAGCGGTGATTGCGAACGCCCATGCCCCAGCTCACGACGTCGTCAGTGGTCTTTTCGTCGTTGAGGATGTCTTCCCAGGTTACGGGGCGCTGCTCAGCGGCTTCAGAAGCGGCCGGAAAGCTACATGCGAAAGCTGCAATGGCCAGGGTCGAGGCGGCGGCAAAAAGCGTCGCGTTGACGCCCCGGACGGGGAGCCGACGTTGCATGGGCGTTTCTCCAATATCGTTATGTTTGAAGGTGCAGCGTTTGGCCGCGCCTCGCTCCAACTTGGAGAAAAATGGATTTGCGTCCATTCGCCTTTTGGCCAAATGGGATCGTAAAAACGGCACTCATTCGACTAATGGCCAATGCAAAGCGCGGGACAATCACCTTGGCATCGGGAGGAAGTCCCGCATCGCTTCGCGTACAAATGGCAAATGGAGTCGAGCGCGGCGGAGCAGCGGCCTCGTCCACACCCGATGGAGCAGAATCGCCGCTGGCTTGGCGCGCTATGCGCCGCAGAATGTCATGTTGGCGGGTAAAAGGTCAGTGCTTAAGAAACGCCAGTATATCGGCGTTTATGACATCCGCATGGGTTGTCGGCATGCCATGCGGAAATCCCGGATATATTTTCAGCGTCGCGTTCTTCAGCAGCTTTGCCGACAGCACGCCGGCGTCCTGGTACGGAACGACCTGATCGTCGTCGCCATGCAGCACCAGCACCGGAACGTCGATTGCTTTCAGGTCGTCGGTGAAATCGGTTTCTGAGAACGCAGCGATGCAGTCGTAGTGCGCCTTCGCGCCGCCCATCATGCCCTGGCGCCACCAGTTCTGGATGACGCCTTCCTGCGGTTCGGCGCCGGAACGGTTGTAGCCATAGAACGGACCGGCGGCGACATCGCGATAGAATTGCGCGCGGTTTGCGGCCAGCGCGCTGCGATAGCCGTCAAACACTTCCATCGGCAGGCCGTCCGGATTCTTGGCCGACTTGAGCATCACCGGCGGCACTGCGCTGATTAGCACGGCTTTTGCAACGCGCCCCGGTTTGGCCCGCGCAACGTAGCGCGCAACTTCGCCGCCGCCGGTCGAATGGCCGATGTGGATTGCATCTTTCAGGTCGAGCGCATCCGTCAGCGCGGCGACATCGGTGGCATAGGTGTCCATGTCGTTGCCATTGGCGGTCTGTGTTGAGCGCCCGTGTCCGCGCCGGTCGAGCGCAATAACGCGATAGCCGTTGGCGAGGAAAAACAGCATCTGCGTATCCCAGTCGTCGGCGCTCAATGGCCAGCCATGGTGGAACACGATCGGCTGTACGGTTTTCGGTCCCCAATCCTTGTAGAAAATCTCAACGCCATCCTTGGTGGTGATCGTGTCCATGGCTCGCTCTCCGCAAAAGGCCGTCTCAGCGTATCAAGGTATGCGTGCGGAGCATTTATCGACGACGAACAGAATAGGCGCAGCTTTATCTTTCGCTGTCAGACACGCAAACAAAAAAACCCGGTGCGCACGATGGCGTCACCGGGGGAATAATCTGCTCAATGAATAGGCTTCGGACACGGCGGCGCCGGCATCATTGTCTTGCCGCAGACATCATCCTGCGGCAGCGGGTTGCGCCATCATACCGGAGCAGGATTGCGCTCCAGGAACGTGCCGCGCTGGTGCCAGTACGGATAGGTGAGGGGGATCTCGCTCGCCTTGTCCAGTTTGGCGACCTGCTCCGGCGTCAGGTTCCAGCCCACGGCATCAAGGTTTTGGCGCAGTTGTTCTTCGTTGCGCGCGCCGATGATGACGCTGGAAACGGTGGGGCGCTGCAACAGCCAGTTCAACGCAATCTGCGGCACGGTCTTGCCGGTCTCGTTCGCGACGTCCTCAAGCGCATCGACGACACGGAACAGATACTCATCGCTCACCTGCGGGCCGGCATCGGCCGAACCATGCAATCTGCTTTCCTTGGGAATGCCGGTGCCGCGACGGATCTTGCCAGTCAGGCGGCCCCAGCCGAGCGGGCTCCACACCACCGCGCCGACGCCTTCCTCAAGTCCGAGCGGCATCAGCTCCCACTCGTATTCGCGGCCGATCAGCGAATAATAGGTCTGGTTAGCGACGTGGCGCGGATAGCCATACCGGTCGGCCACCGACAGCGATTTCATCAGGTGCCAGCCGGAGAAATTCGAAACGCCCGTGTAGCGGATCTTGCCTGCGCGCACGAGCGTATCCAGCGTCGACAACACTTCTTCCTGCGGCGTCAGCGCGTCATAGGCGTGAAGCTGGAACAGATCGATGTGATCGGTCTGCAGGCGCTTCAATTGCGCTTCCACGGTGGCGATCAGATGCTGACGTGACGAGCCGACGTTGTTGGGCTCGTCGTTGAAGCGAAACGTCGCCTTGGTGGAGATGATGGCCTTGTCGCGCTTGCCCTTCAGCGCTTCGCCCAGAATGCGCTCAGACTCGCCCTGCGAATAGATGTCAGCGGTGTCGAACATATTGACGCCGGCATCGAGACAGATGTCGATCAGCCGTCGGGCTTCCGCAACGTCGGTGTCGCCCCAGGCGGAGAACAGCTTGCCCACGCCTCCGAATGTTCCGGTGCCGAAGCTAAGCGCGGGCACGGTGAGGCCGGAGCGGCCGAGACGGCGATATTCCATGGCTGGTTCCTCTGATGGGCGGGGGAAGCGAGGTTAATGCCTAGATAGGGAGCGGCTTTGGGTCTGCAAGCTGGTCCGCATCCGGCGCATCCGGACGAGAAAGTGGTGCGCCTAATTCATGCCAGCGAACGGACCGGCGTCCACCTGCCTACGATAGCAGGGCGCTGGACAGCGGCTTATCTGATTACTTTCTATGCAATCCGCATTGGCGCCCCAATTCACGCCAACAGTTTCCTGAGCGCCGGATGCTACTTAGGTAACGTTTTGAAATGCCGGAAAGTTCGCTGTTTCCGGGCTAACCATCCGCGATTAGGGCTCATCGCTCATTGCGCTTCGAATTGTCGCTGCTTTCGGTTAGAACCTCACCATCGTAACGCGCTTTATCTCAGGGGCTGAATTTTCCCCTGGCAGGAATGATTGGAGACCGCCCGTGACGGCGACGAAAGAACTGCACCGAGCCGGCCAAAGCATCTGGATCGACGACATCACCCGCTCGATGCTCGACAGCGGGCGTTTGGCGAAGATGATCGCAGAATTTTCCGTCACCGGGCTCACCTCCAACCCGACCATCTTTGAAAAGGCGATCGGCAGCGGATCAGATTATGACGCCGCCGCGGAAGCGCTGGTGCGCAAGGGCCTGTCCGACGAGGAGCTGTTCTTCGAGCTGGCGCTTGATGACCTGCGCCGCGCTGCCGACCTGTTCCGGCCGATCTATGATCGCACCAGTGGCGTTGACGGCTGGGTCTCGCTCGAAGTTTCGCCGCTGCTTGCCTACGACGCCGATGCAACCATCTCTGAAGCCAAGCGCCTTTATGCCAAGGCCGATCGCCCCAATCTTTTCATCAAGATTCCCGGCACGCATGAAGGCTTGCCCGCTATCGAAGCCGCCACCTTTGCGGGTGTGCCGGTGAACGTGACGCTGCTGTTCACAACCGGCGATTATCTCGCGGCCGCTGAAGCCTACGTGCGCGGTCTGGAGCGGCGCGTTGCAGCTGGCCTCGATGCGAATGTGCGTTCCGTCGCTTCTGTTTTCATTTCCCGTTGGGATCGCGCCATCGTTGAGGATGTGCCCGACGCGATCAAGAACCGGCTCGGCATTGCCATCGGCCAGAGCGCCTACCGCGCTTACCGCGAACTGATCGCATCCGACCGCTGGCAGCGGCTGGAAAATGCCGGCGCGCGGCCGCAGCGGCTGCTGTTCGCCAGCACCTCCAGCAAGGACAAGCGCGCTACTGACACGCTGTATATCGACAAGCTTGCGGCACCCAACACCGTCAACACCATGCCGGAGGATACGCTGCGCGCATTCGCCGATCATGGCACGGCGAGCGATCTGCTTGCTGCCAACGGTGGTGACTGCGACGCGATCTTTGCCGCGCACGCGGAAGCGGGCGTCGATGTCGAGGCGCTGGGCCGCAAGCTGCAGGCAGATGGCGCCAAGGCGTTTGTCGCCTCGTGGCGCGATCTGCTTGCTTCGATTGCCTCGAAGACGAAGGCGCTTGCGTAGCGTATGGCGGTCGGTTGCGCACCCGCAAAGGTGCATGCAACCCATCGCGATTTAATACCATCAACAAATGGGCCGGAACCGTTTCTCCCTCTGGCCCATTTTCCGGATCACAGTAGCGCACCCGCACGGGGCCTCGTTGATTGAAGGTCCGTGCGGTTCTGTGTGCGCAGTTCGCCTAAATTTGCTCTCCAACTATTGGCTTGCGAAAGAACCGATCCGATGACCGAGGCCATTGCCGTTGCACCGCTGACCACCGCACCCACGTGGCGGGCGCTTTCCGATCACTACGCCGCCGTCAAGGATGCGACGCTGCGCGATCTGTTCGCCACCGATCCCGAGCGCGCGGCCCGTTTCACCGTTGAGGGCGCGGGGCTGGTTCTCGATTATTCGAAGAACCGCATCACCGCTGAAACCATGGCGCTGCTGTTCCAGCTGGCCGAGGAACGCCAACTCTCATCATGTCGTGATGCGATGTTTCGTGGCGACAGGATCAACACCACTGAAAACCGCGCCGTGCTGCATTCAGCGTTGCGCGCGCCTATTGATGCAGTTATTGAGGTCGACGGGCGCAACGTCGTGCCGGACGTACACGCGGTGCTGGATCGCATGGCGGTGTTTTCCGATCGTGTGCGTTCCGGAAATCTGATCGGTCACACCGGGCTGCCGATCCGCAATGTCGTCAATATTGGCATTGGCGGCTCGCATCTGGGGCCGGAGATGGCCTATCTGGCGCTGCGCCCCTACAGCGCGCGCGATATGCGGTTTCGTTTCGTCGCCAATGTCGATGGCGCGGCGTTCACGGAAGCAACGCACGATTTGGACCCGGCCGAGACGCTGTTCGTTGTGTCGTCCAAAACCTTCACGACGCAGGAAACGATGAGCAACGCGCATCTCGCGCGGCAATGGCTGATCGAACGGCTGGGCGATGAGCGCGCGGTGGCGAAGCACTTCGTCGCCGTTTCAACGAACGCGCAGAAGGTGGCGGAGTTCGGCATCGACACCACTAATATGTTCGCGTTCTGGGACTGGGTTGGCGGTCGTTATTCGCTGCCCTCCGCCATCGGACTTTCTACCATGCTCGCTGTCGGCCCGGAAAACTTCCGCGCCATGCTGGCGGGGTTCGCGGACATGGATGTGCACTTCCGCACCGCGCCGCTGGAGCAGAATCTGCCTGTTATCATGGGGCTGCTGAGCGTCTGGTATGCGGACTTCTTCGGCGCCGCGACGCAGGCCGTTCTGCCGTATGCGCAGAACCTTGCACGCTTCCCGGCTTATCTGCAGCAATTGCAGATGGAGAGCTGCGGCAAGAGCGTCGATCTTGAGCGGCGCCGGGTTGATTTCGCGACCAGCGCCATTCTGTGGGGTGAGCCCGGCACCGACGGTCAGCACTCGTTCTATCAGTTGCTGCATCAGGGCACGCATCTTGTGCCGGCGGATTTCATCGGTTTTCTGCAGCCGCTCAGCCCGCTCGCCGCGCCGCACGATCTGCTGATGGCCAACCTGTTCGCGCAGGCGGAAGGGCTGGCGTTCGGTCGCTCGCTTGCCGAGGTCGAAGCCAGCGGCGTCAGCGCGGCCGATGCGCCGTTCCGTGTTATGGACGGTAATCGTCCCAGCAACATGCTGCTTGCGGATCGGCTGGACCCGCGTACGCTGGGCGCGCTGATTGCGCTCTACGAACACCGCGTGTTTGTGCAGGGGGCAATCTGGGGCATCGGGCCGTTCGACCAGTGGGGCGTGGAACTCGGCAAGGTACTGGTGGGCAAGATCGCGTCGGAAATCACCGCTACGTCCGCGCCGGATTTGCAGCACGACGCTTCAACCAACGCCCTGATCCAGCGGTATCGCAACGCCCGCCACCAATCCTGATGGTTGTGTTGGTGCCGCGCATGCGTCGATCGAACGTGCGGAGCGTCATGGCGCTATCGCTGCGGCGTCGTCAAAGCGATTCAATAAACCGCACCAGCGCATCGCGATCTTCGCGCGCCAAGGCGGCATAGCCATCACGGGCACGCTGTGCTTCGCCACCATGCCAGAGAATGGCTTCTTCGATTGAGCGCGCGCGGCCATCGTGCAGCAACAGCGTGTGCCCGCTCACCGTTCGCGTCAGCCCGATGCCCCACAGCGGCGCGGTGCGCCATTCGCGGCCATCGGCAACGCCCTCCGGCCGGTTGTCCGCGAGCCCTTCACCCATATCGTGCAACAGCAGATCGGTATATGGCCAGATACGCTGCTGACTGAGATGCGGCTGCCTGTCGACATCCCCGGTCACGAACGACGGCACATGGCAGCTCTGGCAACCGAGCGCATGGAACACCGACTTGCCGCGTTTGACTTGCGCATCGTTCATGTTCCGGCGCAGCGGCACGGCAACGTTCTGCGCATAGAACACAACATGGTCGAACAGCGCGGCGCCAACCTCGACGCCGCCATCGCGCTTCCGCGCACCGTGCGGCGCGTTTTGGCAGATAGGTTGTTGCGCCGTGCAATCGCCGGCATTGCGCGGATCAAGCTGCGTGGAAAGCCCCATGTCGCCAGCAAACGCACTTGCAGTCTGATCGGCGACGCTTGCCTTGCCCGCCTTCCAGCCGAAACGACCGATCGCAACGTCATTCCGTTGCGCCGACCACACCTCGTTGACGCGTCCCGATATGCCGTCGCCATCGCTGTCGTTCGGATCGGCGTGCGCCAGGATTTGCGCATCGGGGATGGCTTCCAGCAGCCCGACGCCGATCATCTGCGGCGCAACGCGTGGTGACAGCATCGTATCAGCGTGCAGCGGGCCAGCTTTAAGCGCCTCAACGCGATACGTCGGACGGCGCAGGCTCACCTGCGTGCCGTCTTTCAAGGTCACCGGCACTTCGTCATAGGTGATGTGCATGTGGCCTTCGTTGTCGAGCCCGCGCACCGCCATGTTCTGCAGTTGCTCGCCATAGGTCGGTTCGTCGATGGTGTTGACGCGCCGTTCCGCCAGCAACCGCCGCTGCTCATCGTTCTGCGGCGGGATCGACAACCGCAGCACCATCGATTCCGCCGTCGCATCCGGGCGGTTAGCGGACGGTGGGTGGCCGCGACCGTCTTTCAGATGGCAGTTCTGACACGAGCGGGAATTGAACAGCGGGCCTAGCCCGTCAGAGCTTTTCGTCGACGATGGCGCCGATACCCAAAGCTTGCGGAAAACGCCGTTGCCTACCTTGAATTTCGCTTCCCCCTCAAGGCCGATGCCGTGCGAGGGGTGCGAAAATGCGTTGGGCGTGTCGTAGCTTTCGCGTGTCGTTGCGTTGCCGCCCGGCAGTGCCTCAGCCGCATCATCGTCCGGCAAGGCAGCAACAGCGTGCAAAGCGTTTGCACCGTGCAGTTGCGTCGCTGGAACCGAGGCAGCGGCCATTGCAATGGCCATCAGCCCCGGAACCAGTATCGCCAGCCCGCACAGCGGTGGTTGCCTCACCTCACGCTGCCGGGATTGTCGAGGCTTTCGGAGCCTTCGAACTGAATGGCCTTGAGCTGCAGTACGCCGACGTCGCGCTCCAGAGCCTTGGCCTGCGCAATCAGCGCCTGAATGGCCTTCTCGACCAGCTCGTTGCCCTCCGCATTACCTTCGCCGATCATCTGGTCATAGGCTTCTCCGCTCTCCGCCCGATCGACGATGGCCTGCATGCGCTCCATCGTCGTGTCGAGTGCGGCGCGCGTAGCGTTGTCAGCTTCGGTGGATTTCGCCCGTACGAGATCGGATGCACTGGGGCCGGAAACGACCGTTCCATCGGGGCGCTTGTAGCTGCCCAGATAAATGTTCCGGATGCCCAGAGCGTTGTTGTAATGGGCGTTGTGTGTGTTGTCGGAGAAGCAGTCCTGCTCTTCTTCCGGATCGTGGATCAGCAGGCCCAGCTTCATGCGCTCGCCTGCCAGTTCGCCGTATGAAAGGCTGCCGAGGCCGCGGAAAATGGCTGACAAGCCAACGTTGCCGCCGTCGAACATCACCGTCTTGCGCGCATCGCCATTCTCGCCCCACTGGCCGACCATCCACGTCAGATCGTCGATCAGCAGATCGGTGACGACGCTAAGATACTGCGCACGGCGATCGCAATTGCCGTTGGAGCAGTTTGCGGTGTCATAATCGGTCGCGGGGCGATTGCCGGCGCCGGCATCGTTGCCGTTCAGATCCTGGCCCCACAGCAGAAATTCAATGGCGTGATAGCCGGTCGCCACGTTGGATTCTACGCCGCCCGCTTCCTGCAGCTTGTCGCTCAGCAGCTCCTTGCTGATGACGCTGGCGTCAATCTCTTCGCCACCGATCTTGATCTTGGGATTGGCGATCACGTTGGCGAGGTAGAAATCGTTCGGCAGGCCCTGATCGGCATAGTCCTGCGAGACGTAGTCGATCAGCCCTTCGTCCAGCGGCCATGCATTCACGCGCGGCTCCCAGTCATCAACGATCTTGTTGCCGAACCGGAAGGCTTCCGTTTGCGTGTACGACTTGCGCGCCGTGATCCAGGCCGCGCGTGCGGCCTTCAGCGTGTCTTCCGATGGCTTGGCAATGAGCGCATCGACGGCGACTTTCAATGCCTGCGCGCCGGTGAGGGAATCTGAATATCCTGCTTCGGCGATGTCGGCGTACGTCTTGGAGACTGCCGCCACGCTGGGCGCCTCCTGTGCCACTGCGCACGCTCCGGTAGCAAAAGCGATGACGGCGGTGGCCATCAGGGTTCTAGCCAGCCTGTTGAACATTGCGCGAAGCCTTCCTTGGTGGTTGGAGTGATGTGCGGGTTACGGCAAGCGCCGCGGCACCGATAGCAATACTGGGCCGATCTGATCTCGGTCAAACGGGCGTGCCGGGAACTGTTGACCAAGCCGATCACAATGATTGCGGACAGCATAAGTCAAGAATATTTTGACCCGACGTCAGGCTAACAAAAAGATGAAATAAGGCGTAGGCGCGGATCGCGGCAATGTAGAATGCGCGCGTTCACGTGAAAGTGCTGCTATAGGCCTCGGTGGGGATGATTGTGCCTGGGGAAATGCATGCGTTCGCGCGCTAGCGTTCTGAGAATGGCGGTGGTCTGCGCAGCGCTGGGGCTTGTGCTTCTCGGCTGCGGCATAGCAGGATCGCCAGCATCGGCGGCAAACGAAGACTTCGCCAAGATCAACGAACGCATCGTCGACAGCTATCTGCTACCGCACTTCCAAACGTTGGCAGATGAAAGCGCATTGCTGGGCGGCATCATCGCCGGCGTGTGTGCAGGCGACGCTGCCAAGCTGGCCGACGCCCGTGGCGAGTTCGAGAAAACAGCACTGTCATGGGCAGCGGTGGATTTTCTGCGCATGGGCCCGATGGCCCAGATCGGCCGTGCTGAACGTTTTCATTTCTGGCCCGATGCGCGCAACGTCACGCCGCGTCAGGTTGGGCGTCTCGTTGCCAGTCGCGATGAAAGTGCACTTGATCCGCAGGTGCTGCTGAAGAAGAGCGCGGCGGTGCAGGGGCTCGGCGCGCTTGAACTGCTGCTCTATGATGACAAGCGACCGATTACCGATACGACGGACGATGGCCGTTACCGCTGCCGTCTCGCCGTCGCCGCCGCTGAGGCCGTTCAGGCTGAGACGCTGGAGGTCATTGCAGCGTGGAGCGGCGCGGATGGATGGCGCACGCGGCTGCTGCAGCCTGGCGTCGGCAACAGTCCATATAAAACCACCGATGAAGTGACCGCAGATTTTGCGCGTGCATTTATCACCGGGCTGCAGATGATCCTCGATCGCGAGATCGTGCAGATGGAATACGCCGCCGTTAATCCGGCGCGCAAGCCACTGCTGGTGTTTGCGCGTTCCGGTCTCACGGCGCGCTACATCGTTGCCAAAATGCAGTCGCTGAAGCAGCTCTATGATGTCATGGATCTCACCGTGGCGGTGCCGAAAGACAAAACCTGGATGTCGCGCTGGATTTCCGGCGCGTTCGACAGGTTGTCCGACGAGGTGCCCGAGGCGATCGACAACACGGAAACAACCGGCGAGGTGCGCTCGCGTCGATTGCGCATCCTGCGGTTCCAGATAGACGGCATTCGCAAACTGGTCGGGCGGGAGATGGCAACGCTCGCCGGGCTGACAATAGGGTTCAATGAACTTGATGGCGATTGATCGGCGACAGCTTCTGATCGGTGCTGCGGTGTGTCTGGCTTCGACAACTGCGGCGGTGCATTTCGGTACTGCGATTGCGTCAGCGGCCACCGCTGATGACAGCGCATTCGACAGCGGCATCATGCCGGGCGATCTCATCGCCGCGTGCCGCCGCCCCGATGGCGGCTATTCGGTCGTCATCATGTCGCTCGACGGCACCTTGCTGCATGAGGTGTCGCTGGAAGGGCGCGGGCATGACATCGCGCTTGATCACGCCAGCGGCCGCGCCGTGGTGTTTGCGCGCCGGCCCGGCACATTCGCGCTCAGCTTCGACATCCATGACCGGCAACCGCCGTCAGTATTCACCACGCCTGCCAACCGGCACTTTTACGGTCATGGCGTGTTCTCGCGCGATGGCCGGCTGCTGTATGCGACCGAGCACGACAACGACACGCGCGACGGCCTCATCGGCGTTTATGACGTCGCGGGCGGCTTTCGACGCATCGGCGAATTTCCCAGCTACGGCATCGGCCCGCATGAGGTGATTTTGCTCGCTGACGGGACCACGCTGGCCATCGCCAATGGCGGCATTGAAACGCACGTTGAAACCGGTCGCGAGAAGCTCAACCTTTCTTCGATGGAGCCTTCGCTCGCATTCGTTGATCGCCGCAATGGCCGGCTGCTGGCACAACACAAGCAGAGCGCGGAGCTGCACCGTCTATCCATCCGGCATCTGGCGCAGGATGCACGCGGTACGGTGTGGTTCGGATGCCAGTGGGAAGGCGAGAACGTCGACTCGCCCGATCTGGTCGGTTGCGCCGGGCTCGACGCGCCGCTGCGTATCATCGCGCCGCCAAAGCCGATGGGCGCATCATTGGCGGGCTATATCGGTTCGGTTGCTGTCAGCGGCGACGGCCGTTTGCTGGCGGCATCGGCGCCGCGCGCGGGCCGCATCGTCTACATTGATACTGAGCGCCAACAGGTGGTGGGCGAAAGCCAGCTTGCCGATAGCTGCGGCATCGCCGGCATTGAGGGGCCGGGCTTTGCGATGACGTCCGGCCACGGCATCGTGCAGACGGAGCAGCCCGACCACACCCATCTGACCACGACGACATTTCCGGGCCGCGCGTTTGACAACCACGTGCGCGTCATCGGCTGAAATGAGTTCCAGCTTGCGCGTGTTTTACGTTGCCGCCACCTGAGCGCCGACAATCGTTGGCAGGCGGCGCGGCTTTGTATGGCCTTTGCCGTCGCCCGATGACGCCAACAGGCGCGGCGCCCGCCGTCCACGTGCGTTGCGTTTGTCAGGCTTGGCGCCATCACCCGCAGTAATGGCCCTGCCGGAGCTGGAATAGTCGGCGGCCATCATGCCCCACAGCAGCGCCATCAGCACATAGAAGTGCCGCCAGTGGTCGCTGTCGATGATGATGCCTTCACCGGCCGTGCCGACGAACGCTGCATAGACCGCAAGAAACATCGGCCGGATTTCGGTGCCGCGCATGGCAAAGCGCATACCGAACCCAAGCGACAGCAGCACCAGAAGCAGGTAAGTTCCGCCACCCAGCCAGCCGGAGTTGAGGAACATCGTCAGGTAGACGTTATGCGCCGCTTCCGGATGGTAACGCTGACCGAATTCCAGCGCGCCGATGCCAAGCGGCTTTTCAGCGATCATGCCGAGCGCTTTTTCCTGGCCTCCGAAGCGGCCTTCTTCGCCAAGGTCATACGACTGATCGAAGCTGGCGCGCTGTAGCAGCAGCGAGGAGATCTCGTTCGAGCTCAACGCGGCCATGACGGCGAGGGCTGCGAACAGTGCGCCCAGCAGCAACAGCGACAGCAGCTTCAGCCGCACGCGGGCCTTACGGGTGGTAACGAGCAGCAGATAGCCATAGAGCACCAGCGACAGCGCAAGATTGATCCACGCGCCGCGTGAAAAGCTGAAGAACACGCCAAGCATCAGGATGGCCGCGAGTGCAAGCGGCAGCACCATGCCGCGCAGCGGACGTTCGAGCGCGACGTTGATAAGATACAGCAGCGGCACGATGAGGAACGGCGCGAAAACGTTGGGGTCTTTGAACGTACCCGTGGCGCGACCATACTCCGTGAACAGCTCATAGCCGCCCGGAATGATGTGGAAGTAGCCGAGCAATGCAGCGCCTGCCGCCACCAATGCAGCAAACGACCACGCATTGAGCAGCAGTCTGGCATGGCGCGGTGGATCGTAGGCAACGAACGCCGCCAACACCGCGCACGCCGCATAAAGATACAGCGTCACTGCGACGTGAATTCCGGTGCCGGAAAGATCCTGCGAGAAGGCCATGCCCAGCAGCGCGCCCGCCGCCGCCAGCAGCCACAGTGCTGCGAATGAAACGAGCGTCGGCGTGAAGTGCACCAGCCCAATCACCGGCAGCAGAACGATGAGCCCCATTGTCAGCGCATCGACGGGCGCGGGTTCGGAAAACACCACGCCCGACACCGCGATCGTCAGCGCAACAGCGGCCAGCGCGAGCAGGGTGATGAGGCCGCGCCGATGCCGTTGTTGCGGCACGGATGGTGCGGCACTTCCCATCCCGATATCGGCGGCAACGCTGACCATGAGCTACTGAAACTTTCCCGCGAAAGCGAAATGCCGATCAGTAAGCGTTTTCCGACTTCATCAGCGCGAACGGCGTTTTAAGCAGGATGTAAGTGTCCAGCAGCAGCGACCAGTGCTCGATATAGTAGATGTCGCATTCGACGCGCTTCAGGATCTTCTCCGGCGTGTCGGTCTCGCCGCGCCAGCCGTTGATCTGCGCCCAGCCCGTGATGCCCGGCTTCACCTTGTGACGCGCGAAATAGCCGTCGACCACTTCGTCGTAAAGGTTGCCGGCGGCCTTCGCTTCCAGCGCGTGCGGGCGCGGGCCGACGAGAGACAGATTACCGATCAGCACGTTGAAAAGCTGCGGCAGCTCATCAAGGCTTGTCTTGCGGATGAAGCGCCCGACGCGGGTTACGCGCGGATCGTCCTTGGTGACGAGTTTGGATGCGTTGGCATCGCAGCGGTCAGTGTACATCGAGCGAAACTTGAAAACCTGGATCAGCTCGTTGTTGAAGCCATAGCGCTTCTGCCGGAACAGCACCGGTCCGCGACTGTCGAGCTTGATCGCGATGGCGACGGCCAGCATGACCGGCGACAGCACAATCAGGGCCAGGGTGGCCACGATCTTGTCGAACAGCCACTTCGAAACCGCGCCCCAATCGGCGATCGGCTTCTCCAGCAGGTCGATCATCGCCACGTTGCCAACGTGCGAATATGTGTTGGGCGTGAAGCGCAGTGCGCTCGAACCGGCCGGAAGTTTCACCTCAGCGGGCAGAACAGCCAGCGAATGGGTGATTTCAAGCACGCGCTTTTCGGCCGTGATCGGCAGCGCCACGATGATCATGTCGAGGCGTGAGTGGCGCGCATAGGAGACAAGATTCTTCAGGCTGCCGAGATGCGGATAGCCGGAGGTCATGCTGCCGATGCGCTTGTTGCCGCGGTCGTCGAACACGCCGATGATGCGAATGTCGCTGTCGACATCCTTTTCAAGATCGGTGATCAGCTTCTCGGAGATGTGGCTGCCGCCGTAAATGGCTGCGCGACGGAACAGGCGACCTTCGCGGATCCAGTGGCGCACGCACGCGGTAACGGCAGCGCGCTCGGCTAGCAGCAGCACGAGACCGCTGGCGTACCAGGTTGCCAGCCAGACGCGCGATAGCTCATGGCCCGCCTTAAGAAAGAACGCGGCGGCCAGCATCAGCGCGAATGCGATCGTCCAGATCAGGATTACCCGCGGCATTTGCCGCAGGAATGAGCTGAACGAGACGCGCGAATAAAGGCCCAGCATGTCAAAGCCGAGCGCCACCACCATCGCGGTGAACGGAATGGCGGCCATGTAATAGGGATTGGCGAAGATCTCGGGATCGTCGACGTAGAACAGCGCGACGGCCAGACCGACCATTGCTGCGATGAACACGTCCAGCGTGCGAACCACGCCGCGGATCACCACCATGGAAACAAGGCTGGTGTTGTCGTCAGTCCGGAAGTCGGCCAAACGCGGCTCGGGGGTTGGAAGCCCCAGCGGGTTTGGAACAGAGGCATTACCGATTTGGGACATTCCGGACGATCCTGGCAAACGACGGTGGATGCTGTCCTTGTAAGAGCAGCATCCATGCCAGGTGCCTAAAATTTGCCGATCTGTCGGTAAGCTTGTCAGTTAAGGTTAGCGAAGTATCTCGCTGTAGAATGCGATCACGTCGTCAACCGCACGCGCCACTGTAAAACGGGCGGAAACCGCGTCTCTCAGGCGCGCTGCACGGGCGTTTGCTGCGACTGGGTCATCCAGAAATGATGTCATGGCGTGTTTCAAAATGGGAACGTCGCCGGGTGCGATCAGCACCGTGTCGGTACCTTGCACAATTTCCGGGATGCCGCCCACGTCAGTTGCGATCAGTGGCATGCCGGCCGCAGCGGCCTCCAATACGATATACGGCATGCTTTCGGCGCGCGATGGCACAACCAGGCAGCGCCCGAGAGCAAACGCTTTGCGCGCTGGCATGGCGCCGGGAAATGTCACTGCACCGGCAAGGCCGCGCTTTTCCGCATGGGCTTTGAACGCGTCGGCATCCGGCCCGCCGCCTACGATGACAGCGCGCACATCGTGCTGCCGGGCCCGGATGCCTGCCAGCGCATCCAGAAGAACGTCCACGCCCTTCAGGCGCCGCAGCTCACCGATAAACAGAAAATCGGCGGCGTTCGCGTTGGGCGCGTGCGGCGTGAAATCGTCCGGCTGCAGAGCGTTCGGAATGACACGCTGCGGCACTGCATTTGCGCCGACCTTGGCGTCGTAAACGCGGCGGATGAAATCGCTCTCGAAGATCAGCCCGTCCGTATACCGGGCCAGGAACCGCTCCACCGCGAGGTAAATGATGCCCTGTGGCGAGCGGGTGCTGTAGTGCAGGCTGCCGCCGTGGGGCGTATAAAACACTGCTGTTTTCTGTCCGCCGCGCTTCAAGGTCCGGCCAGCAAGACGCGCGTAAGCGCCGCCCTTGGCGCCATGGCCATGCAATACGTCGACGTTCATCGCGGCAACGACAGCGCTGATGGCGCGGCTTGTTGCCAGATCCTTCGGCCCGGGCAGCCGCCCCATCGGAATGCGCGTGATGCCAAGCTGGAGATGCTGTTCCGCGCGGGCGAGGCGGTCTTCGGTCAACGCATCGGCGACGGTTGAATCAACGATATATCCAACCGCATGGCCGCGCGCTGCCTGCTCGGAGCTGAGGTCGAGCACATGGCGGAACAGGCCGCCCACCGGCGCCCGCAGGCAGTGCATGATCCGCAATTGTTCACTCCCACGATAGACCGCATTGCGGGCAGGGCGCGCCGTCTGGCGGCACGCGTGGTGCTTAATGCACGAAGCGAGCGTGCCCTAGAAGAAGCGCTCGAACACGTAGACCGTGTCGCCCGGCAGCAATGGGTAATCGGAAGGCGCTTCGATTTGGTCAACGAGCGGCCCGAGTTTGCGCGTGATGCGGAAGCGGCGGTGGCTGGCCCGTTCCGTGTAACCGCCCGCGATTGCGATCGCCTGCTCAATGGTCATGCCGGAAACGTAGGGGAACTGGCCCGGCTGGCGCACTTCACCCAGGATGAAGAACGGCCGGTTCTGCGCCACATCCACCGTGACCTGCGGGTCTTTCACGTATTCCCTGGCCAGCCGCTGCGCGATGGCGCGGCCCAGTTCCACCGTGCTGCGTCCACGGGCGCGCACTGAACCGATAAGCGGCACAGCAATGTTGCCGACCTGATCGACCGTGTAGAGGCGCGACAGGTTTGGCTGTCCATAGACGAACACGCGCAGGCGGTCGCCGGTGTCGAGGATGTATGGCTCGTGACCCGTCGGCCCGCCGGTAATGTCGCCAGATACAACCACAGCCGGGCCCCAGGCCACGGGCGCGGCCGCCATGGGCATCGGAGCAGGAGCCATCGGTGCCGGTGAAACCACCCGGCGTGCGGGCGCGTGCCAGCCATCAGCAACCTGAACCGGCTTGTCCGTCGTCTTGGCGGTGTTGTTGCCATCGGCCTTGAGCTGCGTTTCCACCGGCAAGTCGAGCGTTGCGGCGGCCTTGTGCACGGTGGCTTCACCCCACACCGAGGTCGGCCGCACGCTGCCGTGCACCGCATTGGGGCCATCGCCAATAATATCGACCGAAGTTGCGTTGGCAGCGGTGGTGTTGGTCTCGGTGCCGTGCTCAATCATGCGTCCGGCGGAAGGTGACTGCCAGGCTGGCGCGGGGGCCGTCAGCGACGCGATATCCGACGCAAGTTCCCCAACCAGCGGTGTCTGTGCGCAACCGCCCAGCAGGGCGGCGCTGAGTATCAGCAGACTGTGTATGCGCAATTGAGACATGGGTGTGCAGCCAACGCGGTATGTTTCGCTGTCTGCACTCTGCGCGCTATCGGTTAATAAAACCTAAGCGTGTGTCTTGCTGTGGAACGCTTAATAAAATCGCAACCGGTAAGCGATCTAATTTGAGGCAACGATTAGTTTCCTTGAAGCGGAAGATCATGGCCACCGCCGCCCCTGACGATATCGATATCGGAGCAATCTGGCGCTCCTTGAAGCGCGCGATCCCGAAACTTGTGCTGCTCAGTTTGCTGACCGGCGCGCTGACGTATGCGGTGCTGTCGCAGTTTCCGCCCCGTTATACATCGGAGGCGCAGATTCAGGTTGTGGCGCCGCGTGATGCAAACGGCGCTGACCGTAGCGCTGAATCGGTTGCGTCCCGTCTCGATCGGGAAGCGATCAACACGCATCTTCGCAGTCTGCTGTCGCCGGATCTCGCGCTGCAGATCATTGCGGAGGAAAAGCTCGACAAAAATCCCGAGTTCAATGACGCAATTGGTGCGCCCGGCCTGCTGCAGCGGATAAAGAATGCTGTTGGTCTTGGCGGCAACGATTCCGAGAGCGAACAGGATCGGGTGCTAAAGGCGTTCAACAGCCGCCTTGATGTCTATTCGCCGCGCGAAAGCCGTGTCATCGGCATCCGCTTCACCTCTAGCGATCCGGCGCTTGCCGCTGAAGTCGCCAATCGCATCGCAGAAGCTTATCGCACGTCGCTCGCCACCCGCTCTTTATCGCAAACCGATGAAGTGCAGCAGGCGTTGCAGCCGAAGATCGACAAGCTGATGAACGAGGTCGCCGATGCTGAAGCGGCGGTCGAAAAGTTCCGCGCCAAAGCGGATATCTTCAAGGGCGGACCGAACAACACGGGTCTCAATCAGCAGCAGCTTGCCGATCTCAACACGGAACTGACACGCGCGCAGGCCGCACGCAGTGAAGCCGACGCACGCGCGCAGTCGGTGCGCGAAATGGTGCGCGCTGGAAATGCTGAATCGTTGCCCGATGTGCAGCGTTCACCGCTGATCCAGAACCTCGTGCAGCAGCGTGTACGTGTTGAGCGTCAGCTCTCTGAATTGTCGGCCACGCTGCTGCCAGCTCATCCCCGCATGCGTCAGCTGCGCGCTGACCTGCAAGGCCTTGAGCGCCAGATCAAGTCTGAGGTTGGCAAGATCGTCGAAGGTATCGAGAAGGGCGCATCGATTGCGGCTTCGCGCGAGGCTTCGGTGCGCCGCAGCCTTGAGCAGGTCAAGAAAGAAACCGCAGGCACGGGCGAAGATGAAGTTCAGCTCCGTCAGCTGGAAGCCGTAGCGCGTTCCAAGCGCGCCGAGCTGGATCGGCTGCAGGCACGCTATGAGTCAAACCGCATTGCTGCCGATCGGCGCGCGGTTCCGGTGGAAGCCCAGATCGTTTCCATCGCCCGTCCCACCAGCGTGCCGAGCTTCCCCAAGCCGTTGCCTTACGCCATTCTCGTAAGCCTCGCGACGTTGCTGTTCGGCATTGCCATTGTTGTTACCAAAGCGCTCTTCACGGCGGCTCGGGGGGCAACGGCCGAGCATCAAGTGTTCGAGCCTGCGGTGGCTGAGCTTTCGACCGGTGAACTTGCGCCCGTGTTGGCCCGCGATGCCTCGCGCGTGCATGTTGTGAAGTCGGTTGCCGATCTTGCGTATCAGCTTGCGGCGCATCCGCAGGACATTGGCGGTTTCCGTGCGCTGATGACCGGATCGAGCGAGCAGATGGACATCGGCACGGAAGGCATTGATCTCGCCAAGGCGATGTCAGATGCAGGCAGCGATGTCATCGTGCTGGACTGGGCGCCGGAAGGTCACGGTCTGGCGGAAGCTCTGGGCATCGTGCCGCGGCCGGGCCTCAATGAATTGCTGCAGGGCAAGGCCACGTTCGAAGCGGTTGTCACGCGCATTCCCGCCAGCGGCGCTCACTTCATTGCGGCCGGTGCTCCCGTGCACGATCGCGATATCGTTTTCGATCCCGACCGCCTCAACCTCACGCTCGATGCATTGGATACCGCCTACGATCAGATCCTCGTCGTCGGCCGCACCGACGTTGCGCGGGCTCTGTTTGAAGCTATCCAAGGCCGCTTCGATGCGGGCATCATCGTCAGCGAAGCGCGTCGTCGCCCGGCCACGGTGCAGGGCGGGGGCACGTTCCTTGGCTTCGATGTCACCGATATCGAGCTGTTCCGGCTTGAGCGCAGCAAATCCACCGAGATTGCGCGCGAACGGTTGGCTCGCGTCGGTGCCAAAGGGCGGCTGGAAGCACGGGTCAGCTGAGGCTCCCAGCGGGCATCGACCCGGGTGGTAACAGACCGTTAGGCAAAACGGTCTGTTGTCGGCTCAATTTAATGTGGAGCGAACACCGCGTGCGCATAGTGCCGCGAACAACAATCTCGCAGTCGGGTAGCGGACGTTGCATCGGACGTCCGTTGACCGCAGACGGCACGAGGGCGGCATGAGCAGACGGACGGCAACGCTTCTGAAGACTGCGCTGGCAGCGGTGCATTATTCGGGCGCGGGCAATCTCCTCGCGCCCTATACCGCCGGCTCCGGTGTCATCTTCATGCTGCATCAGGTTGATCCGGCGGTGCCGCACGAGTTCGAGCCGAACCGCATTCTCAAGGTGACGCCGCGCTTCCTCGATGAAGTCGTCGCCAATGTCATCGATGCCGGTTTCGACGTCATCGCGCTTGATGAGGTGCGTGCGCGCCTTGAAACGCCAAGGCCCGCCAAGCCGTTCGCCTGTTTCACCTTCGATGACGGCTATCGCGACAATCGCGAATATGCGTTGCCGATTTTCCGCCGCCACGGCGTGCCGTTCACGATCTATGTGCCAACCGACTTCGCCGACGGCAACGGCGATTTCTGGTGGTTGACGCTTGAGAAGGTGTTGCGCGCCGCCCCGCAGATTACGTTGGCGATGGGTGGCGAAACGCACCACTTCAGGCTTGCCACCGCCGCCGAGAAATACGCCGCGCACCATGCAATCTATTGGTGGCTGCGCCGCATCCCTGAGGATCAGGCGCGTGCAGTCGTTGCCGAACTGGCGGCAGCCTATGGCATCAACCCCAAGCTGGCGCATCAGGATCTCATTATGTCGTGGGACGAGTTGCGCGATCTGTCGACCGATCCGCTGGTTACCATCGGTGCCCACACACGCGGGCACTATGCGCTCGCCAAGCTCAATGACGCGCGCGCCCGCGATGAAATGACGGAAAGCGTTCTCCGGATCGAGGCCGAGCTGGGGTTGCCGTGCCGCCACTTCAGCTATCCCTACGGCGATGAGGGCAGCGCTGGCGAGCGGGAGTTTCGTATCGCCGAAGGGCTGGAACTCGAAACCGCGGTCACAACCCGCAAGGGCCTGCTATATCCCGACAATGCTCAGGACATGATGGCGCTGCCCCGCCTGTCGCTGAACGGCGACTATCAGGATATGCGTTATGTGAAGGCCCTGCTGTCCGGGGTGCCGTTCGCGCTTATGAACACACTGAAGAAATTCAGCGGTCGTCGGGTACCAGCCTAGCAACTTCCCTGCGGTCGCGTGATGCGCGATCTATCAGGCTGGCCATTTTGGCATGCGCCGCCGATCGCAACCTTGCACATCCATGAAAAAGCTCGTTTGATCGGCTGGCTGAGGTCGCACGCCGGAGCGATGCACCGCAGCATGCCCCTGCTTGCGGTGCACACCACGGCTGTTGATCGCCGCGCGTGGGGCCGTTATCAGGCGGTAGGGTACAATCTGGGGGCATGCGCAGTTGGCCGTTTCAATTTCATCGCCTAGGGACGGTGCTGATATTCAGCCGGCTGTCTCCGGCAACGCCGTGCGGGTCTGGCTCTGGTTCTGTGCCGCGCTGGTTTTCGCGATGATCGTCGTCGGCGGTGCAACGCGCCTGACGGACAGCGGTCTTTCCATCACCGAATGGCAGCCGCTATTGGGCGCAATCCCGCCGCTCAACGATGCCGATTGGCACACCGCCTTCGAGAAGTACAAAGGCATCCCGCAGTACTCGGTCATGAACGCCGGCATGTCGCTTGAGGACTTCAAGGCGATCTACTGGTGGGAGTGGGCGCACCGTTTCCTCGGCCGCTTCATCGGCCTCGCGTTTGGGCTGCCGTTCCTGTTTTTCTGGATGTCGGGCCGCGTGCGCGGCGGCTTCGCGCTCAAGTGCCTTGGCGTTTTCGCGCTCGGCGGACTGCAGGGCTTTATCGGCTGGTACATGGTCAAGTCCGGGCTGGTGGACCGCGTGGACGTCAGCCAATATCGGCTGACGCTGCACCTCATCACAGCGTTCGCAATCCTTTCGCTGCTGGTCTGGCTGGCCTTGGGTGCGGCGCCGGGGGGCGAGCGCATACGCTTTCTGAATGTCACGCCCGCACAGCGCCTGACCGCGATTGCGCTGTTCGTTCTCATCTTTGTTCAGTCGGCGCTGGGGGCGCTGGTGGCCGGCCTCAACGCCGGGCTCACCTACAACACCTGGCCGCTGATGGACGGCAAGATCGTGCCGGATGGGCTGTTCATGCAGCATCCGTGGTACATCAACTTTTTCGAGAACATCACCACCGTGCAATTCGATCACCGCATGGTGGCTTATGCGGTCGTCACGCTTGGGCTGATCCACTTCGTGACGCTGGTGCGGTCGGCTGATGATGAACGCATCGTCCGGTCGGGGGCGTTGCTGGCGGTATGCCTGGTGGCCCAGATGGCGCTCGGGGTCTGGACGCTGGTCTCAGTTGTGCCGCTGTCGTTGGGGCTCGCGCATCAGGGCGGGGCGGCGATCGTCATTGCGGTCGCGACGCTGCACCTGCATCGGATTGCCAGCGCGTCGAAAGCCTGAGCACGCAAGCTTTTTTGTGGCGCTCGGCGACTCCGCTGCGCGGAGCCGGCCGCCGAGCGCATGCAAAGCCTTCGCGCGCGTGCACCTGCGCCGCGAGCCCGCCTTACAGACCCAGCATCAGCCGCATATTCTGCACCGCCGCACCGGCCGCGCCCTTGCCGAGATTGTCGAGCCGCGCCATCAGCACGGCCTGATTGTGCGCGGCGCTGCCGAACACATAAAGCTCCATGCCGTCCTGGCCCTCTATCTCGTCCGCCGCCAGCCGGGTGAGTTTAGCCGTTGGCTCGCGCGCAACGGTTACGCGCTCCTGCCCGGCGTAATGCGCATCAAGCGCCAGTTCCAGATCGCGCAGGCAGGGCTTGCCCGGCAGCATGTCGAGATGCAGCGGTATCGAGACGATCATGCCCTGGCGGAAGTTGCCCACCGAGGGCACGAAAATGGGCCGCCGGGTCAGCCCGCCATAGGCCATCAGCTCCGGCACATGCTTGTGCTCAAGCCCGAGCGCATAGAGCTCGAACGCGGCTCCGGTGCCAGCCTCGTAAGCTTCGATCATTGAACGCCCGCCGCCGGAGTAACCGCTGACCGCGTTGACGGTGATGGGGTGATCCGCAGGCACCAGACCGGCGTCGACCAGCGGCCGGATCAACGCGATGGCGCCGGTCGGATAGCAGCCCGGATTGGCAACCCGCGCCGCGGAGCGCACGGCCTCGGCCTGGGCGCGGTTCAGCTCGGGGAAGCCATAAGCCCAACCGGCACCGGTCCGGTGCGCGGTGGAGGCGTCGAGAATACGCGGCGCTTCATCGCCAAGGCTGTCGGCCATTGCCACGGCTTCGCGCGCCGCATCATCGGGCAGGCACAGCACCACCAGATCGGCGGCCCGCAGCATCTCCATGCGGGCTGCATTGTCCTTGCGCCGGCTCGGATCGATGCTCAGCACCTCAACGTCCGGACTGTCAGCCAGCCGTTCGCGGATTTGCAGGCCGGTGGTTCCGGCTTCACCGTCAATGAATATCTGCGCTGGTTTGGCCTGTGTGCCCATGGCGGCGTTGCCCTGTGCTCTTAAGTTGTCCGGTTCGATAAGCGATAACCTGCCTCGAAACATTTGGGGCGCGGCTTATTCCGCCGCGCCCTGTAAGTAAACTGCCTGCGCTGCTTTGGCCGGAAACAAGGCCATGCGGCGTGGCTGTTATGAGAAGCCCAGTCGGTGCTTGATGCCCTGCCACAGCGTTTCCGAGCAGCCGAAGTTGAACGCCTGACACGTTACCTCGTGTGAGCCCTTATAGATCATCTCCAGCGCGACCCAGAGGATGACGAGCAGACCGATCCACGTGATCCAGGGATACTTGACCAGCAGCTTGGCGATGTAGGCCGAGGCAACCGCCATCAGGATGATCGCAACGGCGAGGCCGATGACCAGCACCAGCGTCGAGCCCTTCGCCGCGCCAGCCACTGCCAGCACGTTATCAAGCGACATTGACACGTCGGCGACAATAATAAGACCGACAGCGGACCAGAAACTCATGTCGCCGTCGTCGCCGTTAGCCGATCCGGCCACGGTATCGGCGTCACCGTGGTGGCTGCCGGTTTTGATCTGGAGATACATCTTCCAGCACACCCACAGCAGCAGGATGCCGCCGGCGAGCGTCAGGCCGATGATGCCAAGTAGCTGAACCGTTATGGCCGCGAAGAATATGCGCAGCACAACCGCAGCGGTGATGCCCCAGAAGATGACGCGGCTGCGCATTTCCTTGGGCACGCGCGAGGCGGCCAGACCGACGATGATGGCGTTATCACCCGCCAGCACCAGGTCGATCATGATGATGTTCATCAGTGGAACGAAGTTCTGGCGGTACCACTCGGGCGAAACAAGATGCTGTGCTTCTTCCGCGATGACCCCAAAAAGATAACTGAGGTCCTGTAATAGCCAGTCCATCCTGCACCCTGTGTTATGTCGGGCCGCGCGTGGCAGGCCCAACTTCGATCCCCGCGGGTATGTGGCACCGTAGCCAGAAGCGGGCAAGTGGGCGTGGCGCAAAAAACGCCTTCAAATAGACGTCATAAGCAGAACGGGCCGCCCGATGGGCAGCCCGTTGCAATGTCGGTAGTGGCGAAAATGCCGTCGCCTTAGCGCTTCGAGAACTGGAAGCTGCGGCGGGCCTTTGCGCGGCCGTACTTCTTGCGTTCCACCACGCGGCTGTCGCGGGTAAGGAAGCCGCCCTTCTTCAGCACCGAACGCAGGTCCGGCTCGAAGTAGGTGAGGGCCTTGGAGATACCGTGACGGACGGCGCCGGCCTGACCGGACAGACCACCACCGTGAACGGTCACGTTGATGTCATACTGGGTGGCGCGGTTAGCGGCCGCCAGCGGCTGCTGAAGCAGCATCTGCAGCACCGGGCGCGCGAAGTATGCGGTGTAGTCCTTCGCGTTGACGGTGATGGTGCCACGACCCGGCTTGATCCAGACGCGGGCGACGGCGTTCTTGCGCTTGCCGGTGGCATAGGCGCGGCCGAGGCTGTCCAGCTTCTGCACATGGACGGGGGCTTCCGCAGCCACAACGCCCTTGATTTCGCCGAGGTCTTCCAAAGACTTGGTTTCTTGTGCCATTGTCCTTAGCCCCTCTTGTTCTTGCGGTTGAGGCCAGCCACGTCGAGCAGCTCCGGCTGCTGTGCCTCGTGGGGGTGCTCGTTACCCTTGTAGACCTTCAGGTTACGCATAAGCTGACGCTGCAGCGGACCGCGCTTCAGCATGCGCTCAACGGCCTTGACGACAACGCGCTCCGGGAACCGGCCTTCGAGCAGGCGGCGCGGGGTGGTCTCCTTGATGCCGCCCGGATGACCGGTGTGGCGGTAGTAGACCTTGTCGGTGAGCTTGTTGCCGGAGAAAATCACCTTGTCCGCATTGATGACGACAATGTTGTCGCCGCAATCAACGTGCGGGGTGTAGATCGGCTTGTGCTTGCCCTTGAGACGGGTGGCGATGAGAGCGGCGAGACGACCGACGACGAGACCTTCAGCGTCGATCAGGATCCACTTCTTCTCCACCTCGGCGGGCTTGGCGACGAATGTCGTCATAGTCGGAGGCTCCTGATAGGGGCGCCAGATGGGCAACAGATGTCATCTCAGCGGGCGCGAGTGGCGCCTTGAAACCAGATTGCCTGGAATCTGTCAATCGACAATGCGCGCAAAAATGAAAACACGAGCAAAAACAATGTATTGTGTAGTGTGGTATTATAATACCGTTTTGATGTTTCGACCCATGCTGCCCGGTTCGCGCACATTTCTCCTGAGCTAATGCTCAAAATGAAACCCCAGACTTGGCAACAGGGTGCGAATCCTGCGGTCTGCGTATTAAATGCAACGGAAGCGCCGCATACTGTTGATTCGAGGGCCATCGATGGCCCAGCGGCTACATAATCCAGCGGAGGAACGGAACGCTATGCGGCAGGCACTATCTGGTTCGATCTCAAAGCTATTGGCTCCCTGTCTGGCGGCGATGCTCGCTTTCGTGGCGTTTTCTTCGCCCGTTGTCGCAGAGGATCAGGACGCGGCGGACGAGCCGATCAAGCAGATGCGCCTCACCGAAGATCAGGTGAAGAATTTCATCGCCGCTCAGCCGGATCTGACCACCGTAACTTCCAAGCTGCAGGACGCCGACGACACCATCGAGCCCGAACTCCAGAACGAACTCGACGAGATGGCCCGCAAGCATGGCTTCTCCGACTTCGCGGAGCTGGATGACGTTGCGGCCAACATCTCGATCGTCATGGCGGGGCTGGATTCCAAAACCGGCGAATTCATCGAACCTGTCGACGCCCTGAAAAAGGAGCTCGAAGAGGTGAAAGCCGACACGTCGTTGACCGACGAAGACAAGAAGCAGCTCGTCGATGAACTGAACGAGGCTATCAGCACGACGCCAAAGCTTCAGTTCATGGAGAACGTCGAGCTGGTGAAGCAGCACTGGGACGAGATTGAAAAGTCGCTGCAGGACTGACAACCTGATCCGTCGCAACGCATCGTCGCCCGCATAATACGCAATGTGTATGCGTGGCGGCGAGCCGCAGGACCAAGAGCAATGCAACACCAGCCCGAAGCCTCAACTGACAGCGCCGCGCACAGCGAGGTTTTGCTATTGCTTGAGCGTCCGGCACCACGGGTTGCGCTGCTCACGCTCAACCGGCCGGCGGCGCGTAATGCGCTGTCGCTCGCCTTGCTTGAGGCGTTACAGTCGGCAGTCGAAGCACTGGGCCGCGACGATGATGTCAGCGCCATCGTGCTTGCGGCTGCCGGGCCGGTGTTTTCATCGGGTCACGATCTGAAGGAACTGACCGCCCATCGCGCCGACGCCGATGCAGGGCTTGTATTCTTCACCGAGACGATGACGCGCTGCGCCGCCACCATGCAGGCCATTATCGCGTGTCCAAAGCCGGTCATCGCGGCGGTGTCGGGCACCGCCACAGCGGCGGGCTGCCAGCTTGTAGCAACGTGCGATCTGGCCGTCGCCGCTGAAAATGCGCACTTCGCAACACCGGGCGTCAACATCGGCCTGTTCTGTTCAACGCCGATGGTGGCGCTGTCGCGCAACGTATCCCGCAAGACCGCGATGGAAATGCTGCTGCTGGGCGAGATGATAACCGCTGAGCAGGCGGCAGCGCACGGGCTCGTCAATCGCGTCGTGCCGCAAGGGCAGGCGCTGGAGCACGCGCTGGCGATGGCGGAGAAAATCGCGGCCAAATCGCCGCTCACAGTTTCCATCGGCAAGCGCGCGTTTTACGAGCAGGCGCAGATGCCGCTGGCCGAAGCCTATGCCTACACCGCAGATGTGATGGTGCGGAACATGCTGGCGCGCGACGCCGAGGAGGGGATCGGCGCGTTTCTCGGCAAGCGCAAACCGGAATGGAAAGGCTGCTAGGCCGGCTCAGCTTAAGCGCTGCCAGTAACACAATCCCTGCCAGCAATTTGACGCAAGTACATATTGCTATCTGCGCCACTCGTTAGCGGTTGCGGCCCGATAGTGCACCCTGCACAACAGCGGGTGGTTTTAACATGGGCATGGGTTTCTGGGGCGTTCGCTTCTGTTTGATCGGCGTCGCGCTGCCACTGACGGCTTCTCTCGCACTTGCCGACAAGATCCCGGTAACGACCGACAACTTCGTGCGCGCTGAATCCGATCGGTTCATGGGCGGCATCGTCAACAACGGCGCGTTCGGCAAGTGGGATCACACCCGCGAACCCAGCCCCATGGATAAGCAAACGGTCATCCGGCTCAATCGCGACACGCTGTATTCGGCCCAGGTGCTCGATCTCGATGCCGGCCCGGTCACGATTACGCTGCCCGATACCGACGGCCGCTTCATCTCGCTGCAGATCATCAGCGAAGATCACTACACGCCCCATGTCTATTATGAGCCCGGCGATCACACGATCACCAGGGAGGATGTCGGCACCCGTTACGCGCTGGCTGGTGTTCGCATTCTGGTCAACCCCGACAATGCGGACGATGTCGGCGCGGTCCACGCGCTGCAGGACAAGCTCGCCGTAAAGCAGGATGCCAGCGGCACGTTCGAGGTGCCGGACTGGGACGAAGCAAGTCAGGCGAAGGTGCGTGCGTCGTTGCTCACCCTTTCCGGCATGCTTCCCGATACACGCGGCATGTTTGGCGCGAAGGGTGCAGTCGATCCCGTTCGCCATCTTCTAGGGGCGGCGCATGCGTGGGGCGGAAACCCCGAGAAGGATGCGCTTTATCTCAACGTCGTGCCTGAAAAGAACGACGGCGACACCGTCTACAGCATGACGGTCGGCGATGTTCCGGTTGATGGCTTCTGGTCGGTGACGGTGTACGACGCCGACGGATATTTCGAGCCCAATGCCAGCAATGCCTATTCGCTGAACAACATCACCGCGAAGAAGGGCGACGACGGCAAAGTCACCATCCAGTTCGGCGGCTGCACCGACGAAACCGTCAACTGCCTGCCGACGCCCAAGGGCTGGAACTACATGGTGCGGCTCTACCGTCCGTCGGCATCCGTTCTCGACGGCAGCTGGAAGTTTCCCGTCGCCGAAGAACGGCATTCATAGGTCCCGCACACAATTGCGCCAGGTACATAATTCGCCAAGCGTAGGAGTATCCCTTGAACGCTTCCCCCGCGCCCAAGACCAGTACTGTCCGCACCTCAACGCATGATGTCGCGCAAATCGCACACGATGCGTATCTGTATGCGTTCCCGATGGTGGAAAACTACCTGACGCTCTATCAATGGGTCTTCGATACGGGCGGCAGCCAGTACAAAGGTCCGCCAAACGCGGTGCATAACGAAGCGCGCGTGTTCACGCCGAACGACACCGGCATCGTGACGCCAAACTCCGACACGCCCTATTCCTTCCTGTGCATGGACCTGCGCGCCGAGCCGCTGGTTGTCACGCTGCCGCCGATCGAGAACGAGCGCTATTACTCCATTCAGCTCATCGACCTTTACACGCACAACGTCGATTATATTGGCACGCGGCGCGACGGAAATGCAGGCGGCAGTTTTCTGATCGCCGGGCCGGACTGGAACGGTGACGTTCCGGACGGAATCAAGCGCGTTGTCCGCATGCCGACGAGCATCGCATTTGCGCTCTATCGCACCCAACTGATTGACGACGACATCGCGGCGGTCAAACGCATTCAGGCGGGCTACAAAGCGGTGCCACTGTCGAAATATATTGGGTCAGCTGCGCCCGTTGCCGCGCCAGCAATCGACTGGCCGCCGATCAGTCGTGAGACGATGCAGTCCGGCTTCTGGCGCTACGTCAATTTTCTGTTGCAGTTCGCCGTTCCGCTGCCATGGGAAGCCGCTGAGCGAGATCGCTTCGCGACGATCGGCATTGCAGCCGGTGCGCCGTGGCCACCGCCCGGAATGCCCGACGACTTGCTCCGCGTCATCGATGCCGCCGGCCACAAGGCACACGAAGAGATCAGCGACGCGCTTATGCAGGTGACATCTTCGACGGGGCTGTTCGGCACGCCGGATGAAATGCGTGGCAAGGAGCTGCAAGGGTGCATCGGAGCGATGGGCGGGCTTTTCGGCAACTCGGACGCCGAAGCGCTGTATCCAAGTTATCTGGTGGATGGCGAAGGCCGTCCGCTCGATACATCGAAGTACGATTATCGTCTTACATTTCCCGCGGATGGGCTGCCGCCAGTCGATGCATTCTGGTCGGTGACCATGTACGACGGCACAACGCGCTTTCTGGTTCACAATCCGCTGCGGCGCTACCTCATAAATTCGTCGATGCTGCCGGATCTGCAGAAGGACGATGCTGGCCGCATTGTCATTTACATGCAGAAGGACAGCCCCGGCAAAAAGCTCGAGGCCAACTGGCTTCCCGCTCCCGATGGCCCGATGGCGGCTGTGATGCGTCTTTATCTGCCGAAGCCATCGGTGCTGAACGGCACCTGGAAAGCGCCGCTGATCGAAACCATTCCAAGGCGATAGCGCTCGCCGTGGCCGCAAGCTACATTCGCGGTCAAACCGCGCCGTCGCCATTGCAAGCCACCCCATGCACCACGACCATTACAGCGACGATTACATCGTCGACATTTTGCGCGCCGCGCGCGTAATTGCGGTGCTCGGCGCTTCGCCCAATCCCGCGCGGCCCAGCTATGGCGTGATGCAGTATCTCATCGGCAAGGGATACACCGTGCATCCCGTCAATCCCGGACACGCCGGCAGCACCATCCTTGGTCGCACCGTTTATGTGCGTCTGGCCGACGTTCCTGCCCCAGTCGACCTCGTCGACATTTTCCGCAATCAAAACGCGTTGCTCGATGCCACGCGGCAGGCCATCGCCGACAAGGATCGGCTTAGTCTCGGCACCGTCTGGATGCAGCTCGGCTTGAGCGATGTTCAGGCTGCTCAGGAGGCGGAAGCCGCCGGATTGCAGGTGGTGATGAACCGCTGTCCTAAGATCGAATACGCCCGGTTGGAGCAGGCCATCTCGCGCGATGAACCCTGACAATCCCTGACAACGCTGATGCGAGCGCCGTAGCCGCTGATATTCCTGAGTAGGGCTGGGTTGGGTATTTTTGGCTACAGTTCGTGATCGGGGAGACTTCTCTCCCATTGCTCCCTGAAAGTTCCGTTCCCGTTCCCACTTGTCGCGCGCTGGCCGCTCCCTACTTAGGGAGGCGGCTTTAGGTGAGGAAACAGGATGATCGACGCAACGCGTATTCTAGACCTTCTGGTCGGTGGACAGCAGGGCGGGAGCGTTGTCCCGCAGCAACCGGTTGGACAACCGGTGGCACAGCCGCAGAGCGGTGCCGGTGCCAACGATCTGGTGGAGCGTGCGCGCGGCATCCTGGGCAACGTCACGGGTGCCATTCCGGGCGGTTTCGGCGGCGGCGTTGCGGGTGGTGTCGCGGCTGGCGCGATCACGTCGCTGCTGCTCGGCTCCAAGGCCGGTCGAGAATTGGCCGGCGATGCGCTGAAGCTTGGCGCCGCTGCTGCGCTGGGTGGATTGGCCTATCGCGCCTACAACAATTATCGCGCAGGTCTGGCCGTTGGCGGGGCTGTGCCTGCAGGAGCGTCGGTGCCGCCGGTCGCTGCCGCGCCAGCCGTTCCCAGGGCTGCCATCAACGAACACGCATTGGTGCTGGTGCGGGCGATGATCGCAGCGGCCATGTCCGATGGCGTGCTGGATGCAACCGAGCGGGAGGCTATCGTCGGCCGTCTGGCGGCGCTTGGCATTACCTCCGAGGAGCAGAGTTTTCTGGAGGCCGAAATCGCCCGTCCGTGGTCGCCCGCGCAATTTGCAGCTTCAACTCCGGTTCCGGAGCAGCGGGCCGAGATCTATCTCGCGTCGTCGCTGGCCATTGACGCCGACACCGATGCAGAACGCGCGTACCTGAATTATCTGGCGGCCACGCTTGGCCTCGATGCGCAGCTTGTGGCGCACCTTGAAGAAGCGGTGCGGCAGGCAAAGGCCGGCGCGGTGCCCACTCTCACGGTCTGAACACCGGTTTTCGCGTCGGTGCGATAACCGTATCAAACCCGTATCTATACAACGCCGCCATGTCTCGGGATGTGGCGGCGTTTTCGCCGCTTTAGGCCGCGCGTATCTGCGGCTGAATGTGCGGCAAGGTCGTGCATAGCCAACCTTGCCCTTGCCGCCGGGCGCGCCGCGCGCTAGCCCATCGCCATGAGCGAAAAACCGATTCTTCCCGGCCCCGATGGCATCGAGCCAGTGAACCTTAAGGAAGCGCTTGAGGAGCGCTACCTCAAGTATGCGCTGTCGACCATCATGCATCGCGCGCTGCCCGACGTGCGCGATGGCTTGAAGCCTGTGCACCGTCGCATTCTCTATGCGATGCACCAGTTGCGTCTGTCGCCCGATGGCGGCTTCCTGAAGTGCGCCAAGATCGTCGGCGACGCGATGGGCGATTATCACCCGCACGGCAATCAGGCGATCTACGATGCGCTTGCCCGTCTGGCGCAGGATTTTGCCGTCCGCTATCCGCTGATCGACGGCCAGGGCAACTTCGGCAACATCGACGGCGATAACCCCGCCGCCGAGCGTTACACGGAAGCGCGCATCACCCGCACCGCAGCCGACCTGATGGAAGGCCTGGAAGAAGACACGGTCGACTTCCGTCCCAACTACGACGAGCGCAAGCAGGAGCCGGTGGTTCTTCCGGCGGCATTCCCGAACCTGCTCGCTAACGGCGCGTCGGGCATTGCGGTCGGCATGGCGACGAACATTCCGCCACACAACGTCGATGAGCTTTGCGCCGGCCTGCTGCATCTCATCAAGCATCCGAACGCGTCCATTGAGAAGCTCGTCGACATGATCCCCGGACCGGATTTTCCGACCGGTGGTGTCATTGTCGAAACGCGCGAGTCCATCCTTGAATCCTACAAGACCGGCCGCGGCAGTTTCCGCATTCGCGCCAAGTGGGAAAAGGAAGAGGCTGGTCGCGGCGGCTATCAGATCGTCGTCACCGAAATTCCCTATCAGGTGCAGAAGGCGAAGCTGGTTGAGCGCATTGCCGAGCTGCTGACCGAAAAGAAGCTGCCGCTGCTGGGCGACATCCGCGACGAAAGCGCCGAGGAAATCCGCCTCGTGCTGGAGCCGAAGACGCGCGCGGTCGATCCGCTGCTGCTGATGGAAAGCCTGTTCCGTTACTCGGAGCTGGAGGTCCGCTTCGGCCTCAACATGAACGTGCTGTCGGCCGGGCAGATCCCGGGCGTGCTCAGCCTGCGCGATGTGCTGTGGCAGTGGCTGGAGCACCGCGTCGAAGTGCTGGTGCGGCGCTCGCAGTATCGCCTGAAAAAGATCGAGCACCGGCTTGAGGTGCTGGATGGTTATCTCATCGCCTACCTGAACATCGACGAGGTCATCCGGATCGTCCGCCACGAGGACAATCCCAAAGCCAAGCTGATGTCGCGCTTCAAGCTCAGCGAAGTGCAGGCCGACGCGATCCTCAATCTGCGTTTGCGGTCGCTGTCGAAGCTTGAAGAAATCGAGATCCGCGCCGAGCACGACAACCTGTCGGAAGAAAAGCGCAACCTTGAGGAACTGCTCGCATCAGAATCCCTGCAGTGGGAGCGCATCAGCAGCGAAGTAAAGGACGTGCGCGAGCGCTACTCCAAGGCCACGGCTCTGGGGCGCCGCCGCACATCGTTTGCCGACGCACCGGAAATCGATGTCGATCTCGATGCCGCGCTGATCGAAAAGGAGCCGATCACCCTTATCCTGTCCGATAAGGGCTGGGTGCGCGCATTGAAGGGACATGTCGACGATCTGTCGAAGCTCGACTTCAAGCAGGGCGACAAGCTCAAGACGGCGGTGAAGGCGCACACGACCGACAAGCTGCTGCTGCTGGCAACCAACGGCAAGGTGTTCACGCTGGAGGCGTCGCAGCTTCCCGGTGGCCGTGGTCACGGCGAGCCGGTGCGGTTAATGATCGACTTGGAAGAGAACCACGACATCGCCGCCGCGTTTGTCTACCAGCCGGGCCGTAAGCTGCTGATCGCGTCGACGGGGGGCTATGGTTTTGTCGTGCCCGAGGACGACATCGTTGCCTCCACGCGCAAGGGCAAGCAGGTTCTGAATGTATCGGAACCCGATGAAGCTCGCATCATCGTGCCGGTTCCGCACGGCGCCGACCGCGTTGCCGTCATCAGCGACAACCGCAAAATGCTCGTCTTCAAGCTAGAGGAAGTGAACGAGATGACACGCGGCAAGGGTGTCATCCTGCAGCGCTCCAAGGGCGCGAGCGTGCTTGATGCGCGTGTGTTCAAGCGCAGCGAAGGTTTGACGTGGACTGACGCCGCCGGCCGCACCTTCACGCTGCCATGGGCGGACCTGAAGGAGTGGGTGGGGCAGCGCGCTCAATCGGGCGCCACGGTGCCGAAGGGCTTCCCGCGCTCGAACTCGTTCGGCCCATCGTTCTGATTAGCGCATTCCGCAATCACCGGCGGCCGGCTCCGTTATGCGCTCGGCGGCCGGCGCCCCGGAGGGGTGTCGCCGAGTGCCATAAAAGCTGGCGTGGATCGCGACCTGCGTCAGGAGTATGTAGAGGGGAGACGCGAGGCAGCGCGCACCAATCAGCGCTGGCGGCCGGCTCTCCGAAGGAGAGTCGCCAGCGCGAAATCACGCGCTCGGCGGCCAGCTCCGCGTAGCGGAGTCGCCGAGCGCCATCAAAAGTGTTGCGGGCGCCTTGCTGTTTAAACAGCCGTGCGGTGGCGCCCGTTTACTTGCATCCAAGTTGCCCGCCATGGAGCACTGCATGTGGCCCGATCCTGACCTAATTCGATTGGATCGAGCCTTGGCAGATCAGGCTACGCGCGACTTCAGATAGCCAATCACCAGCGCCGTCAGGCCGCCGGAAACGCCGCCGGTTGCAAACGCGGAAATGATGGAGCCGATATCCATGCCCGAGGCGGCTGCGGTCCCGCCAAGTCCGAGCACCGAGTTGAGGATCTGACCGCCCACGCCGCCGCCCAATGCACCGGCAATCGTGTTGCCGAGCGTGCCCAGTCCGGTGTCCTTGGAAACGGCGCCGGCGGCATTGCCACCAACCGCGCCGCTGATGGCCTGAATCAGAAGCTGCGAGATATCCATGCAGTTGCCCTCGGCGCCTCGCTGATGGAAAGCCGTGAACCCGGAGCCGCGGCGCCCGACAACACCGGATTGCTTGAGTTTAGCATATCTCGATCCCGCTTTGCTTAAACAGCGAGCAATAAAGCGAGACTGTTGGATTTGTCCGAATTGCACAGCTTTCTGCCGGGAAATGCCATGCGCTCCACACTCTCCGCGCATTGATGCATCGGGGCGTCGGGTGATTTGTGACGGCGATTCGTGACACTGCGGATGAGGGATTCGCGGGCTGTTAGGTGCGCCGCCATCGTCTGGCGCTGGGGCGTCCAGGCCACGGCCGCACAATCATTGCGCATCGGCGGATGCAAACTGTTGCAGCCACGCCGGTCTGCTCCGATCCTGCTTGGAATGGTTCGCATGCATCTTGCTGCGCAACCAGCGGCCCGCTAGGAGTGTCCCATGCACGGCACGGGGACTATTCGCATTTTAGCAGCTCTGCTCGTTGCGCTGGTCGCGTTTGCCGGCGGTACATCCGCGCGCGCGCAGTCGGCCGCGTCGAACTGGGGCACCGCGGATGTGCAGGCCGAGGCCGATCTGCCCGTCCCTTCCGCCCCGACCGTCAAAGCCCCTGCATCCTCGAAGCTTCCCTCAGCCTCGCCTGCACCGGCGCCGAAAGGCTGGGCGCCGCTGGATCTGGGCAAATCATCTGCCTCGCCCGATGCCGGAAGCAAGAACGGTGCACAGCCACCGGCGCCACAGGACAACGCGCCCGCGCCTGTTGCGGGCGCTTGCCAGAAAACGGATTTCGAAGCCGTTGTTGACGACGCCGCCGGCGCGTTGCGCGATCTCAACATGCAGAACAAGCCGCTGTTTCAGGAGCGTTTGCGGCAGTTGAAAGACAAGCGTGGCTGGAGCCATGACGAGTTTCTGGCCGCCGCCGCGCCGTTCGTTCGCGATGAGAAAATCGCCGTCTATGATCGGGATTCGGAACGGCTGCTGACCGATATTTCAACAATGGGTCAGGAAGGGGCTGAGGCCGCGACGCCCGATTGCGCCCTGCTGGCGGATCTCAAGTCGCGGATGCAGCAGCTCGTCGATACGCAGAGTGCGAAGTGGGGCTACATGTTCCAGAAACTGGACGCCGCACTCAAGCAATAGCACTTCGAAGTAACGCTGGGGCCGACCAAGCCCCCGGCGACAAGATCCCGAACGCGTCTCAGTAACAGGCGCGGCCGTCACGCGTGCGCAAGCGTGATTAAACGCGGACCCAGCCGTTCGGCCCCAACCGCTCCTGAGGCTGGAATCGCATCTTGTAGTTCATCTTCGGCGAGCCATCGATCCAGTAGCCGAGATACAGATACGGCAGCCCGAGCGAGCGCGTATATTCTGCGTGCTCAAGGATCATGTAGGTGCCGAGGCTGGAATGCGCGATGTCGGGATCGTAGAAACTGTAGACCATCGATATGCCGTCCGACAGCAGATCGCACAGCGCAACGGCCACCAGCGGCCAGCTCTCGACATCGGTGTCGAGCGGATCTTCCGGCTTACGGCGATACTCGGTGACGAACGTGTTGATCACGCTGTCTTCAACCATCATCGCATAATCCAGCACCGTCATGTCGGCCATGCCGCCGTCGGAGTGGCGCGTGTCGATGTAATGGCGGAACAGCGCGAACTGCTCGGAGGTCGGCTCGGGCGGCACGCGTTTGGCGTCCAGGCAGCGGCCCTTTTCCAACGTGCGCCGCATTGAGCGGCCGATGTGCAGTTCGTCGATGACGAGCCGGATCGACACGCACGCCTGACAGCCCTCGCAGTACGGCATGTAGGCAATGTTCTGGCTGCGACGGAAGCCGCCGCGCAGCAGATTGTCGATCACGCTGGCAGGCTTCTCGTGCGTCAGATGCGTAAAGAGCTTCCGTTCCTGGCGTCCGGCGAGATAGGGGCACGGTTGGGGGGCGGTGACGTAGAACTCAGGAAAGTGCTTTTGCTGTTCCGTCATTCGCGGGCTTTCCTCGCCAGAAAATTTCGGGTCGGGGATGCGCCGGCCTCTGAAGGGGCAGGATAGTTGAGGCCGTGGGGGGCAATCAAGGTGGGCGACACGCCCAGCAGGGGTGGCACTGACAGGAAAGCGTCCAAAAGCTCGCGCTCTGCGGGCAATTGGGGAATCCTCACAACTTTAGCCGTTACCTTTGGTCGCAGTTTTTCCGTGTGAAGCGTTCTGCTCCAGAAACCGGATGATACGGCCGGCAACGTCGACTCCGGTTGTCATTTCAACGCCTTCCAGTCCCGGCGAGGAGTTGACCTCGATAACCAGCGGGCCATGCGTAGAGCGCACGATATCGACGCCGGAGACGTTGAGGCCCAGGGCGCTGGCGGCATGAACCGCAATGGCGCGCTCGTCCGCAGTCAGCTCGATCGCCTCTGCGTGTCCGCCACGGTGCAGGTTGGCGCGGAATTCACCCGGCCGGCCGACGCGACGCGTAGCAGCAACAACTTCACCATCGATCACAAAGGCGCGGATGTCGGCACCGGCTGCCTCGCGGATAAACTCCTGCACCATGATGTTCACGTTGGCGGCGCTGAACGCCTCGATGATCGATTTTGCCGACGCTTCGGTTTCAGCCAGAATCACGCCCATGCCCTGTGTGCCTTCCAGAAGTTTTATGACGACAGGCACGCCGCCAACTTCCTTGATGACATCCTCGGCGCGTCGGGGGCCGTGGGCGAAGGCCGTAACCGGCAGGCCAATGCCTTCCCGGGCCAGCAGTTGCAGCGCGCGCAGCTTGTCCCGGGATCGGCCGATGGCAACGCTCTCGTTCAGCGGAAACACGCCCTGCATTTCAAACTGGCGCAGCACCGCCAGACCGTAATGCGTAACGGATGCCCCGATGCGGGGGATCACCGCGTCATAAATCGGCAGGCGTTGGCCGTTGTAGCGCAACACCGGCTGGTTGGCGGTGATGTTCATGTGAACATGCAGCGTGTTCACGACATCGATCGAATGGCCGCGAGCCCGTGCGGCCTCGCAAAGCCGCACATGCGAATAGAGCTGCGGATTGCGGGCAAGCATCACGAAGCGCATGGGCGCATTCCTAGGGTGCGAACGCCAGTCTGCTGTAAAGAAGCACAATCATGTGTGGTTGGAATAGCGGAGAGCCGCGACCGAATCCCACAGGACGCGGCAAGGCTCCAAGCCGCCGATCTCAAGCGGCCGCGAATGTCGAGATTTGCGTCCCAACATGGAATTTTCAGATAATTCAATACGGTCGCTGAATGCCGCTGCCATTGTTGGAATAATGGCCGCCGTCATCAGATCAGCCCCGCGCCGCCTGGCTCGCCTTTGCTTTGACGGCCGGCGTCAGCCCCGCAGCGCTGGGAAACCCGTCACAGTGACGTCAGTTCGGCCTGCGATGCGGCTTCGTCATCTGGATCGATGGAGGCATGCAGCAGCGTGGCCGCCGCCGCTACGGTAACGAACAGGATCACGAAACCAAGAATTGCGCGCTTGAGCGCCCACTGCAGCGTCGGCCGCCGCAGAACAACATCCGTGCCCTCAACGCGCGCAGGCGCCGTGGTCGTCGACATGGCTGTTCGTACTCTCGTTTGTGTGTGGAAATTTCTTGGTGTTTCCCCAAGGCGAAACGCTGGCGCGCCGACCTGTTATCAACATCCATGAAGAACGCAGGGGTCGGGGTCAAGAATTCTTAACGGAGCTGGCGCGATCTCCTAGCGGCCCGTGGTGGCGCAGCAACGCTTGCGCTCTGCACGATATATCAATGCCGCTTCAGAGGCTGTTGAATACGCCCATCGGCACCATGATCACGATGCATTAAAGCGACGTAATATCAGCATCTTGGCTGTGCAGGGCACGTCACCTGTCGAGTCGCAGACCGAACTCCGATCGCCTGCGACGATGCGCGATTCTTGAGCGTCGTCTATAGAGCCGGTTGCGCGGGGCGGGCCAGTTCAACCGTCGCCTGCAGGTCTACCTTGCCGGTCGCCAGCAAAGGCACGGCATCGACGATCAGAACGGACTTCGGCACCCACAACTCGGAGAAGCCTTCGCCTCGGGCGTGGGCCAGCAGGGCGTCCTTGCTCGCGTTTGGCTGGTCGGTGACAAGCAGCAGCTGCTCGCCCTTGCGCGGATCGGGGAAGCTCAGCACCACGTGCTGGGCATCGGGCCACAGCGCGCAGGCAAGGCCTTCGACCGCCGCCAGCGACACCATCTCGCCGCCCAGCTTGGCGAAGCGCTTGGCGCGGCCACGAATGCTCACGAAGCCGTCGTCGATGGAAACGATATCGCCTGTGTCATGCCAGCCGTCGCGGGGGCGCACGAGAACGCCGGGCCGATCCGGCAGCAGGTAACCCGCCATCACGTTGGGCCCGCGTATAGTAAGCCGCTTGCCGTCGCTGAGGCCCGGCACATCCTCCAGCCGCACCTCCATGCCCGGCAGCAGACGGCCGACGGTGCCGTAGCGGTTCGTCTCCGGCAGATTGCAGGCCAGCACCGGCGACGTCTCCGTAACGCCATAGCCTTCCAGAATTTCAACGCCAGTTGGCGCCACAAGCTGCCGCGTCGGCTCCTTCACCTTCTCGGCGCCGCACACGGCATATTTCAGGCTGTCGAGATCGCCCGGTTCAGCCGCGCGGGCATAGGCCGACACAAAGGTGTCCGTCGCCACCATCAGCGTCGCCTGCGTCTTCCGGATCGACTTGGGGATCTGCTTGTAATGCAGCGGGCTGGGATACAGCGCGCACTTCACCCCGGCAAAGATCGGCACAAACGTGCCAGCCGTCAGCCCGAACGAATGGAAGATCGGCAGCGGATTGAGCAGCGTCTCGCCCGGCGACAGCACCTTGCCCAGATGCGCGCGCGATTGATTGACGTTGGCGACGATGTTGCTGTTGGTCAGCACCACGCCCTTGGGCGCGCCCTCGGTGCCGGAGGTGAACAGCACCACGGCGGGGCGATCAGCATCGGCCGGATTGGCGCGATAGATGCTTTTCGCCCGCAATGCGCGCAGGGCGCCCGCGATCTTGTCGACGATGCCGATGCTGGCCCGCACATCCTCCAGATAAACAATGCGTGTTTTCTGGCCGGGTGCATATTCCGCCGCTGAAAGGGCTGCGATCAGATCTTCAAAACCGCCCACCTCAACAAACCGTCGCGACGTCAAAACCGTGCGCAGTTGCGCGGTGGCGATGGCGGATGTCAGAGCGCGCCGCCCGGCCGAAAAGTTGAGGATTGCTGCAACGCGACCATAGGCGTTGAGGCCCAGTATCGTCACCGGTAACCCGACAGCGTTGGGCAGTAGCACGCCGACATTTTCGCCTTCGCGCGCAAGCTTCGCCAGCCTGCGCCCCAGCACAAGGCTGGAAAGGATAAGCCGCTTGTAAGTCAGCGTATTGCCGTCGGCATCCTCGAGAATGACACGCTCACCCTTGCCGTCGCGGCCATAGGCGGTGGCGGCGGCTACAAGGCCGGAGAACAGGCTGCGGCGCGCATCGGCGGCATTGAACGGTGCGGTCATTCGTCGGTCGATCTGGGCTCTGCGTTGCTATCGTCCTCCGTTGTAACGGCTGGACGGCGCAGCGCAATCACCGATCGTCACACCGGCGCCAAGACAACCTCGCTAGGCATCGCGCGCCCCGATAATTCCGCAGAAAATCAACGCACAGCACCACGAGCGCAAACCTTGTCCCGGCCTTTGCCATGCGTCTGCGCGCTCGCACCTACCGCTTCAGCACGCGATATCCGATCACCACGCCGCAGCTGATCAGAACTCCGCGTGCAGCCGGCCGGCAAAGATCGACGCTGGGCCGCGATCCTCGTTGTAGCCGGGGTTGTTCACGAACTGATAGTCGACCGTCGCCGTCATTCCCGCGATGGGGAACGCGTAATAGGTCTCCATAATAAACTCCGGACCAGCATTCGGCAGGATGCCGTCACCGACGACGATGCCCATACCACCCGCATTGAAATAGGCTTTGTGTTCACTGGTGATGAAGTTCATCACGCCTGCAAAGCCAAATACGTCGTCAGGGCGGCCCCAGTGCTTACCCTGCAGCACAAGCCCCGCAGCCAGCGTGCGATCGATGTCGGTGAAGTCGAACGGCTCGACGTTGCCATCGACGATGCCGCCGCGCGCGAAAAGTGCCAGCGTATCGTTGATCTGCTGCTCGGCATTGAAGCTTATGCCCATGCGGCTGCGATATTCGCGCACCAGCGCTGTATCGGCGGGCTGCCCGGTTGCGGCCGAAAGCGCCACCGCGTCGGTGTAGGTGCCCATGCGACCGCGACTGAGAAATCCGGTGATGGCGATTTTGCCCGGCTGGCCATGGATGCGATAGCGCCGTTCGATTTCGGCCACGGTCTGAAACTGCGAAAAGTTCGGGTCAAGCTCGGTGCTGTTCGGTGCGTCAGACAGATCGAATATGCCAACCCGCAGCGTCCAGTCGCCCTGGTACCACTCCACCGCAGCACCGTAGGTGTAGCCCCACGGATCGGCGGCGTAATCGAACGTGCCCGTATCCACCAGCGCCCAGTTGAGAAAGTCGCTGCGCGGATCATGCGCATACTGGTTGGTGTCGAAAATGTCGGTGATGCCGAATTTGCCGACCGTAAACACCAGCCGGTTTTCTGTCTGCGTACCGGCAAACTGATTGGCGTCGGCCTCAACGGTTTCCATCTTGCCACCCAGCGAGATGGTGTCGCGTATGAAGTAACGCGGGATGCGCGCATACGGCCACGACGCGCCAACCTTATACGCTTCGCCACTGGGAAAGCCCGCAACGCCGTGCGTGTTGCTGAGGCCGAAACCCTGATCGATTTCGGGGTTGACCCACAACTCAGCCCCTTGCCACAGCCGCCGCCCCAGATACAGCGTCACGTCCCACGTCTGATGCTGCTGGTTGGGTATCAGGCTCTGCGCCCCGATATATGGCGAGCGAAATCCCGGCACGGCCTGCATCACGTACGTCGATTGCGCATGCACGGCCCAGTCGCCGGATGGCGTCAGCGCGCTAAGCTGCTCGCGCGTACTGGCGTCCGTCCCATCCGCGAAGCGATAATTCAACCCCATGCGCACGCTCTGCAGCGTGATGTCAGACTGAAACCCGGTTCCATCCGGCAGATGAAACGCGCCGGAACCATAGTCGGTATAAAGATACGACAGATCCGCGCTCCAGTTGCGGCCCAGCATTGCCTCGACGCCACCGCCCGCAACCCAACCATGACGCATCGGGCGGCGCGTCTGCGTATTGCCGGATGCGATGTCCGTTGCCGTCGCCTGTTCCTGCGCCCACGCATAGCCAGCGGTGCCGTACAGCAGGAAGCGATCCAGTGCCAAGCCAAGTCGGCCGCGCACCGTGCCCGACATCAGAACACCGTCGTCCCATTGGGTTGCGCCGTTGGCGGTGGCGCTGCCGTTGATGAGGCTCGGAAATGAGATGTCGCTCGCCACACCGATCACTACGCCTTCCGGCAGTTGGTAATCGTATCCGGCGCTAAGGCCTGTCGCATAGCTGCCGGTGCCTGCGAAAAAGTCATACGGGTTGCCAAGCCCCATTGTGCCGCTGGCCGTTCCGCCACCGCCGCCATCCTGCGCCCATTTCGATTGCCCCCAGTCGGCGCTGAATGTTCCACCGACATAAGCCCCGCTCCAGTTGTAAGGCGCCGGGGAGGGTGCAGCGGTTTCGTCAGCGCGCGTTGCGGCCGACAATGACATCAATGCGAGAGCTGCAAGCGCGGTGGTCGTCCTGATGGGCATTGCGGTCCTTGTCGATCAAGGGCCAGGCGCATCGGCAACACGCTACACTGCCGAAGACGATATCTGGCAGGCATTGCGGGATTGAAGTGAAGCGAACGGCGCAGCGTTGCGCATTCCTTATGCATAACTTGATGCGTCGATTCTGTACAAATACTTTCAACAATTTGTTGGCCGCGCCGATCATTCTTCCCCTGCCGATTTGCGGTCGGGCAGATTTCACATGCTTTTGCGTGATCGATGCCGTTGCGCGGGCAGGGTGCGCGCCCGATCTGATTATGTATCGCGCGCCATCGTGCTTCTCATGCAGTGTCGGCTGGCGCGCAGCCTCGATGTTAGCGGGATGTGCCATGCGCCGGTTTTTCGTTGTGCTCTGCGCTGTCGTCTTTCACGCCCACGTGGCGATGGGCGCGGACGTGAAGCTTGAGCCGGTCGTCTCCGGCTTGACGGCGCCCATTCAGCTTGAAGAACCCGACGACGGCAGCGGCCGCCGATTGATCGCCCAGCAGGACGGCGTTGTCCGTGTGCTCGATCGTGATGGCAAATTGCAGCCGGAACCGTTTCTTGATCTGCGCGATCGTCTGTTGCCGTTGCAGCACGACTTTGAAGAGCGTGGTCTGTTGGGCTTCGCGCTGCATCCCGATTTCGCGCGTAATGGTCGCGTGTTCGCATCCTATTCAGCGCCGTTGCGATCCGGTGCGCCGCAGAGCTGGAACCACACCCGTCGCGTGTCGGAATTCACCGCGGCGCCCGGCGATCTGTCCCGGATAAATCCTGCTTCCGAGCGCGTGCTGCTGGAAGTTGACTGGCCCAGCCGCAAACACAACGGCGGCGGTCTCGCATTTGGCCCGGACGGCAATCTTTATATTGGTCTTGGTGATGGAGGTGCTTCGCATGGCATCGGCAAAGATGTGGTGTGGGATGCCTTCAACGTGCCCGCCGAAGCGCTGACGTGGGATCGCGTCGCGCAGGATGCCCATTCGCCGTTCGGTAAAATCCTGCGCATTGATGTCGACGATGGCTTTCCGGGCTATGCAATTCCGCCCGACAACCCGTTCGCGCCTGGCGCAGCGGCGGCGGGACGCGGCATGCCTGAGGTATGGGCATCAGGATTCCGCAACCCCTATCGGCTGGCGTTCGACAAAGCTGGCGAGCTTTACGCCACCGCGACGGCTGAAACGCTGTGGGAATCCGTCTATCAGGTCAATGGACCTGGCAACTATGGCTGGCCGCTGCTCGAAGGCACCCACTGCATCGATCGGCTTAAACCGCGCCATCCGCCAGCCGATTGCGCGCGCACGGATGCTGCGGGTAATCTCCTCCGGCTGCCGGTTGTTGAGTATCCCAACATGCAGGCATCGCATCCCGATACAAATGTCGGGCGTACGGGCGTTGGAACTGCGATTACCGGCGCGCGCAAGTATGACGGCAACCGGATAGCCGCCTTGCGTGGCAAGTTGCTGGTTTCGGACTGGAGCGCCGATTTCAAGCAGCCCTCCGGTCAGCTGTTTGTCGCGGATCCGGCAGCAGCAGGCGAAGGCAAGTTGTGGCCGCTGGAGCAATTGCTGCAATCGGATTCACGCATCATCGGACTAAGCGCCGATCGCGATGGCGAAATCTATGTGCTGACCAATGGAACCATGGGGCCTTACGGTTCCACCGGTCAGGTCTGGCGTCTCGTGCCATCATCCGATCGATAGCCGCGCAACGTCCGACATGTCGGCTCACCCAACGCGGCTGTCAGTTTGTGACGTTGAATGTCGTGCGGTCCAATCCGGTGTTTCCGTTCGACGGATCGTGAGCGTAAACGACAACTTCGTACATGCCCGGTTCGGTTGCTTCCACTTCGCCTGCAAACTGGCTTGGCTCACCGGCATATTTCATCGTTATGCGACCGATATGTTTGCCGTTGCGGAGCACGATGGCTTCAACCTCATAGCCATTCGCGTCCCACAGCCCGCCGGGTGTAATGGGGCAGCCGCACATCATGACCACGTTGGCGCGTACGTTCACCGTTGCCGGGCCCGTGATGCTCTGATGGGCGGGTGGAGCTAGTACGTCCACGGCGAAGCCCGGCAACTCCAGCGTCCAGCCGTCACCGCCGCTGACATGCTTGCCGGGAATGACCCACTGCGTTGAGCTTGCGCGCTGGGCGGACTGGGCCTGTGCAAGCGGTCCATATGCTTCCACTTCAATGCGGCGTGGGGCATCAAGATCAATGGTCGCGCTGAACTTTGCGGCGCTGTCATCGGCAAGAACCGAGCGTCTGCCCGCATCGGTATGCATAAGCCGCTTTGTGTCGCCGGTTCCGCCTTGCGTCAGGCCGGAAGCAAGCAACTCGCCTGTGTCAGCGTCGCGTATGGTAACACGCACACCGCCCATGCTGGTGCCGATGAACTTGGCATCCTTGCTCAGCACGCGCACGGTGATATCGGTTGGCTCCCCGCTTGCGGAAAGTGCGCTTGCAGAAAGCACGAGCGCCGCCGTCAGCGCTAACGTGGTGGCTGTGCGGGAAATGAAGTTTCCGGACATTATGCGCATCCTTGCTGCCGGGTGAGTGGCGCTCCGCCAAGGCTCAGCGGTTGCGATGCACGCAAAGCATGCATCCACCATCATCAACCTGTTTCCTCACGACACTAGCAAAGGGAAACGGTCGGGCAAATTGATGCGTCTCAATCGACAGGCGGCCCACGTTGGAAAGAGCGGGGCGCTTTCCTTTTTGTGTAACTTTAGAGCAGAGGCCGCTAAGGGCTGATCGGAGTGTCGTGCGGCGTCGGCGTTACATCCGGCGGTGGCGGCGTGGGCTGAACTGCAGGCGGGTTGTCATTGTCGCCGCTGTTGCTCACGGCAACGGCAATGCCAACGCCACCGGCGACGGCCAATCCGCCAATGATCCACGGTGTCATGTCGGCGGCGGGGGCGGACGCGGTGTCCTCAATCGGCAGATCCCCGCCTTCCGGCGGTCCGGCCTGATTCATCCTGGACGTAAAATCGATGTTGGCCGCGCTGTCCTTGCAGGGCGCTACGGGCTTGATGGTCCAGATGCCTGCGGGAAGACGCACTGTGCATGCGTTGCCGTAGTCGACGACGGCAACCCCGCCGGATCGAATAACGATTTTATCGCCTGGATTGACAGAGGTGGTTCCGAAAACAACCGATTTGAAATTGCCTTGTCCGTCCTGGAGTAAAACGGTTCCTTCCGCCACTTTTACGGTCGCAGCGTATGAGGTCGAAATCATCAGGAACGATGCGCCAGCCAGATAAAAGGCCTTCATGCCCAAGAACTCCATGGAATCAAAAAATCAATGTTTCCCTGAATGGAGCAGATTATTTATGCGGGCAATGGGCTTCGAAAAATAAAACATGAAAAACATAAATGCAGGAATATAGCTATATAATAAACTATGCAGCATATAGCTAGTCGGCTTTTTAGCTGAAAACAAATGCAACCCAAGGACGTACTTAGCCTCTAAGGCGTCTGGATGGCCTCGTCCCCAGCCCATACGCGCGTAGATTGTTAACGACCATATTGCGCTCGTTGACATTGAGTTGCGATTCAACCATAGGCTGTGCACGTTAGAGTGCAACATTGGCAGGACGGGGTGTGAGATGCGCAGGTTAGGGGCGGTCATTTTGATCGTTTTCGGTGCTGGTGTAACGGCAGCTTCGGCCGCTAGCCTTTATCCAGAGGCAGGCGAGGTGCATGTCAACTTCGGCAATGGCTATCGTCCTGTTGGCGCGCCTACCGTGCTGCTGCCCGGTTCAAAAATTCTCGTCGCTTCCAAAGCAACTGCGCTGCTGGTTTACTCGCCAACCTGCCGGGTGCGGCTCGGATCCGGGGTCTGGGATGTGCAGCCTAATCAGCCATGCGGTGCTGAAAGCGAGACGCTTGATTTCGCCGCGCGCATGAATCAGGGCGCGCCGGATTCTGAGACAACTGAAGTAAATCAAGATGTTGGCGTAGATGGTACGCCGGCGGCGGAAGCCGGCGGCATTGGCACAACCACGCTGGTGGTCGGCGGATTGCTCGCAGGCGGGGCCGTAGCGGCTGCTATCGCCCTCAGTCAGGGCGGCGGTTCGGATAAGCCCGCCAGTCCATGACTCAGGAGCGCAGGAGCATGCTTTCTGGAGAGCACGGGCGCAAAAGGGGAGCCTTAGCTATTCGCTCTAGGTGCTTTGGACGCCGACTGACACCTCAGCCAACGCTGCGAGCTTAGTTTCTGGGGCAGAACATTTGGGTCCCAGTCCTACCGGGCTTCTGACTTTGCCCTTTCGTGCGCGGAAATCGCGCTCAACTCATGGGTGTGGTTGGACTGGAGCCGTAGGACTTCCGCCCAGCATTAGTTGTTGATGGGGTTGTGGCGAGCCTCGTGCACACTCTGGAATTTATGTATATCAGGAGTTGTAACCTGTAAGAGCGCCGCTTTTGGCTATACGGGGGTAATTTGTTGTGTCGGGATTGATCTCGCAAGGGCTTCTTTATCGCCCGCTTATTCTATTTATTGACCTTTTGGCCGTGGCAATTTCTACCGTTATGGCTTTCCTGGTTTGCAGTAATATGGATTTTTCCATTTACGCAACGGCCACTATTGCCAGCTATTTAGCGGTTTCGCTTGCCGTCTCGCTGCCAATTTTCATGGTGATCGGCAGCTATCGCTATATCTGGCGTTTTAGCGCTCTGGGTGACTATCTGCGCATCGTCGGTATGACCTTTATAGTCGTCATGCTGTCTGCGGGGATAACGCTCTGGATGCAGCTTTGGGATGGTGTGCCTCAGTCGCTACCCATCATCCAATTTCTGCTCATGACGGCGGTGCTTGTGGGCTTGCGCGTGATGCGGCGGCTCCACCATGTGCGTCGCAGGTCGGCGATTGAGGCCTCGACCGTCCGACGTCTCGATCAAGCGTCAGATCTTCTTGTTGGCACCGGGCCGTTGACGGACCTGTACCTGCGGGCGCTGGTTCAGATGAGTAATCGGCGCGACGATGTCGTGGGTATTCTTGGATACGGTTTGCGGCAGGAAGGCCGCCAAATTCACTCTCTGCCGGTTCTTGGCCGTCCGGAAGACGTTACCGAAGTCGTGAAAGATCTCGGTATTCAAGGCATTGCAGTCAAGCGCATCATCGTTTTGATGAGACTTGAGGAGCTATCCGATTTAGCGCGCAAGGCACTTGGCGCCGTTGCTGATGAAAGCAACGTCAGGGTTGAATTTATCGCCGAAAAGCTCGGGTTTACTGAGTTTGAAGGGCCGGGGGGCGAGAAGTCCAGTAGCGCGTCAACACAGGGGACGACCAACAACAGTATTCGTGCTGTAGAAGGTTTTAATCGACGCCCATACTTCGTGGTCAAGCGCTTGTTTGACGTCATGGGCGCGCTTGCGCTTTCAGTCGTCGCGCTTCCGTTGGCACTGATCATCGCTTTGTCAGTTGCGCTGGATGTCGGGCTGCCGGTTTTGTTCTGGCAGCGGCGTCCGGGGAAGAATGGGCGGCCGTTCTGGCTGTGCAAGTTCCGCACCATGGGCCGCGCTTATGATCCGTCAGGGCGCAAGCTGGGTGACGAAGAGAGAGTTTCCTTCATCGGGCATTTCCTTCGCCGCACGCGCTTGGATGAAATCCCGCAGCTCTACAACATTCTGATCGGGGACATGTCTTTCGTCGGTCCGAGGCCCTTGCTCCCGATTGATCAAAGTCCAGGCTATGAAGCCAGATTGCTGGTTCGCCCCGGCCTGACCGGATTGGCCCAGGTTGCTGGCGGACGCGAGATATCCGCGTTGGACAAAGCCGCTCTGGACATCTGTTATATCCGTAACGCGTCTTTCACGACCGATCTGAAGGTTGTCACGAGGACTGTGCCGCTCGTCCTGTTTGGTGATCGGACAAATCAGGAGGCGATCAGTGACGCGTGGAGAGACATTGGCCCACTGAGTGATTGTGGTTCGCAGCCGAAGCCCTGAATTTTTGCACCGCTGCCGTTAATCGCCGACCGGCGCTCATGTGCACGCTATTGCAAGTGTTCAGGAGTTCGTAGTCGATGGCAGCACTCAAGAATGCCAGAACTGCGGGAGGCTTATATTCCGAACGGTAGTTGCAAAATACAAACGTCTCTCAGAGACATGAGGGCTCAAAAGTCGAACATGGCCTTGACAGGTTGATGATGAAAATTGCGCCTCATCCCGACGCTCGTATGTGCGTTTTGCTCCAGGACGAAGAAGTAAAATGCTATTGTAATCGACAAGCTCTGACGTATCTTGCAGCCGAATTGGCGAGAATTGCGGATGCTCCGCCGGAGGAGTATTACGAAGTTCATGTCGCAGAAGAGATCAATCTTGTTGGTGCTTTTCCCCCCAACGTTTGGATCATCGACGAACGGCGACCTAGTGTAGAGGCGAGGAGCCAAGCGTACGAAGTGACTTTCATGCACGTTACCGAAACGGATTTAGACCGCCTGAGAAAGTAATCACTCCGACTATCGCCTGCACATCACTTTTTCCAGGCAACACGAGACGATCAGCAGCGGCACGACGTGCGCTCCGTCTACGTTGCTTTTGGACGTATGTGGAACTCATCGCAGCTGGTTTTCGACATCAGCTCGTTGAGCGTCGTTGCGGCCTCGCTGCCTAGTAGCCCTGCCGCCATTTGCTCACGGGCAGACGCGCAGCAACACATAAGACGCTGCGCCGCGGGCTGGGCGGAGGGTCGTAATCCTCCGCACCATGAAGAACTGTAACAGCCCAATCGCGTGCAACGCTTGCGCAGCGCTGTTGTCTGAGCGCCTTAACGGACGATCAGCAGCGGCACAGCGGTTTGCGCCAGCACGCGTGACGCCTGGCTGCCAAGCATGAACTTGGCGATGCCGCGCCGGCCGTGTGATGACATGACGATCAGATCGCAGCCGAGGGCCTTCGCTTCCTCGACGATGCCTTCGGCGGGATACTGATCCTTGATGTGCACGCCGTTGCATTGCACGCCCAAGCGCTCAGCTGCTTCCTGCACGCCGACAAGAATTTTCTCCGCGCCTGCAGCCGCACCTCTTTCGTATTCCTCGATCGGGAATGAAACGGCCCATTCGCCGGAGACAGCGGCCGTCCATGGCTCCGTGACCGTAATCGCGGTCACCTTGGCGTTCAGCGCCTTGGCCAGCGCCAAGCCCTGTTCGACGGCACGCTGCGCCAGTTCCGATCCGTCCGTGGCAATCAGAATGTGGGAATACATCGGGAGCTCCACTGATGAGGGCATTGCTGAGTGGTACTGCAACGCGAGCGCGGCTTAATGCGGCCGATGACCATTCATAGTCGGTTTTGCAGCATCGCCATTGCGCTGCATCAAAACCGCTAGCAACAATCTTTCAACGAGTGGCATCGGCTCTCGCGCCTAAGTTGCTAACCCGATCTTCCCTAATGGTTTGCAACTGCGGCTCTGTGGAGGGACGCGGACGATGCAGGTCAGCCCAAAACAAAAACTCCGGCGCTGGAGGCCCAGACACCGGAGTTTGCATTTTCTAAATTGTGTGACGGGCGTTACGAGGTGATCAGCAACTCGCCCTTGCCGATGGTCGCCAGATCGCCGGCGAACTTGCGCACCTTGCCGGGCAATGCCTTGGGAGCGGCCGCGCCGAGCACGGACGCCATGTAGCGCGAAAGAATGCGCAGGATTACGATGTCGTGGTCGCCGGCATCGGCGAAGGTCGGCAGCATGCGCTCAACCGACGGTCCGATCAGAGTGCCACGGCGCAGCAGCATGCCCGGATCGGTGCCGAAGCCAAGTTCCGTCCAGATTGTGCCGCCCACCATGCGCGAGCCGGCGAAGCTACCGCAGCGGCCGCGCACATAAATGGTGCCGCGACGCATACGATCGCCAGCGCGATCACCAGCATCGCCTTCGATGGCAATAAGGCCGCCGGTCATGCCGAACTTGTCGCCGGGGCTGAGGCCACCGACGAGAGAACCAGCCGAGCCCTTCACCAGAATTTCGCCACCGCTGATCCCGGAGCCGAGCAAGGCGCCTGCATCGCCGCGAATATCAAGACGGCCGCCACGCAGGTTGCGACCTGCGGACAGACCGACATCGCCTTCAACGATGACGGTGCCTTCCTTGAGATCGCTGCCGACGAAATCCATGCGGTTCGTCGCGCCTTCGATGCGAACGCTGTCGCCGGCCGAGCCGGAAACGGTGAACACATCGCCAAGCTTTAGGGTCTTGGTGGTGGTGCCAACGTTCAGCGCCATCAGCTCGGACTGCGATAGTTCAGCAATCCGCTTCGGCGTCAGGTGGGAAAGGTTCAGCCGCTCGCTCGGGGCCGAATTGGCGCGGAAAGTAAGACCGCTCATGGCAGCAGCTCCCGAAGCTTGTAGTGGTATTGGCCCAGCTTGCCGCCGTAGTTGCCAGCGGTTATGCGCGTCACGCCCTTCGGTGCGCCCATGTCGAGCACGGTCTTCATGCCAACCTTCATCGCCTGGGCGACGGAGTCGGACGTGAGGCCGTCGATGACGATTTCCAGCACGGCAATCGTATCGGGTGCCAGCTCGCTCTTCACGCGGCCGCGCAGGGTGGGGCAGAACGCATCGTTGGTGGACGCGATGGCGCCGGCATACTTCGAGCCGACCTTCGAGCCCGAGCGCACGATGCCGCCGGGGAACGGTGTGATGACATCCGCAACGCCGCCGATGGCCTCAACCGCAGCTTCAGCGGTTTCGAGCAGACCGACGCGATCATTACCGAGGATCAGGATGTTGCCGCCGCCGACAGCATCGGTGACGATGCCGGTGGTTTCCTCGATGACAAATTCACCATCCATCACCGGTACGCGCCAGTAACGGCTTTTGCCAAGGCGCTTGGAGGTCTGGAAGCCGTCGCCGAAGAAGCGCGGTCCCTGACCCAGGCCGATACGCTTCTTTGTATCGACGCCCGCGTAGCAGGCCGAACCGGGGCTGGTCAGTACGCACTGGCCAACGCGGGTCTTGAGCTGTGCGGCGGCCGATTCCGGCGAGAAGCCGAACAGCAGCACGCGCACGCCCGGACGTCCGTCCGGCGTTTCATCAGGCGAAAGCTCGCGGTCGATACCGACCTCAGCACCCGCGCCGATGACTGATGTGCCGAACCCGCTCATGGTGACCGCAGCAATGCGGGCCCATTTCATCGTGTCGGCGGTGATGATGACACCCGTGCCGGCCATGCCGAAGGCCTCGGCAAAGGTATCGTCGATTGCTATGCCGTTGACCTTCATGACGACGTCCTGGCCCTCGTCGGCTGTACGATGATTTCACCCCGACCGCCGTCGATGATCTCGTCATCGGACAGGCGGAAGTTCTCCATACGCACCGTGTGATAGCGGTCGAAGTAGCTCTTGAGCGACTTCTCGATATCGCGGTTGTACTCGGGACGTGCAACGTGCGTAGCGCCGTTGACGACCTTGATGACCTTGCCGTCGCGGACGACCAGATCGCCGTTCTTGAACACCATCGCGGGCTTCTCGAACATGCGCTCGCGGTTGGAGTCTTCGTTGTAGACGGTGATGTCGGCACGGGCGCCCGGACCAACGTGGCCCAGATCCTTCAGGCCGAGGCTACGGGCAGGGCCGGCGCGCGTCATGATCGCAACTTCGTACATCGTATATTCGCGCTCCAGATGCGGCAGCGTCGAATACATCAGTGCGTCCGGATTAACGTGCAGCATCGTCTCACGACGGAAATCGCGATCCATCAGCAACCGGATGAGGTGCGGATAGGTATAGAACGGTGCGCCGTTCGGATGGTCGGTGGTCAGGAAGATGCGCCACGGATCATCGCACAGCAGGAAGGTCTCAAGACCGATGGCCCACTGCAGGGCGTGCACGAAGCTCTTGTCGCGGTAACGGAACGGCACAACACCGCAACCGGCGTCGCACTCGATGTCCATCACCACCCAACGCTTCGGATCGGCGTTCTTGGAGCCGACGTACTGGCGCATCGAGTCGCCCGAAGCCGTACAGGTGGCGCCGAACATGACCTGACCGACGTCGATCGAGATGTTGGGATACTTCTTCAGCAGCTCAGCGATCTGCACAGCACCAGACGAGAACTTGCGGTCGCCCTCGGTGGCATAGCTGTGGAACTGAATGTGCGTGAGATGCAGCGGCAGGCCCTCGGTGGCCTTGATGGTGGCGAGTGTCGTCTCGACGTTGCCGGGAATACCGAGGTTGCAACCGTGCACGTGCAGCGGATGGGTGACGCCCAGTTCCAGCAGGCCGCGCGCCAGCGTGAGGATGATGTCACGCGGCGTGACGCCGTAGTGAACATGCTGCTCATCGAGGTCGAGCTTGCGCTGGTTGAACTTGAACGCGCTGATGCCGCCGGGGTTCACCACCTTCATGGCGATGGCCTGCGAGGCATGCATCGTCCAGGCGATGTAGTCCTTGATGAACTCGAAGTCCTGCTTTTCAGCCATCGAGCGCAACAGGAAGTCGTCGCTGCCGAGCATCACGAACGCGCCCTTGTCGAGCAGCGGCGTGTCGCCCATTTCCATGTGGGCCTGGCGGGCGTTGGCCGGCAGCATCGCCGGTTCGAACGCCGCCGTGTAGCCCATCTCGGCGTAACGATAGCCGGTGATCATCGTCGAAGGCGTGGCGTAACCGGTGCCTGCACGGGTGATTTCCGTGTGGGCGACTTCGTCCTTGAAATGATCTTCGGGCAGAAGCGTGCGGGCGATCGTCACCTTGCCGCCACCGATGTGCGTGTGCGGATCGATGGCGCCAGCCATCACCACCTTGCCACGGACATCATATTCCTGGTCGACACGGGCATTCGGATCAGCGGCGACGATACGTCCGTCACGGACGTAGATGTCGCGCACCTCACCATTCACGTTGTTTGCGGGGTCGTAGACCTTGCCGCCGGTCAGCTTGATCATCATAGCGCGGGGCTCACGTCTTAAAGGGCGGCTTCAATGGCAGCCAACACATCGGCTGAACTCGGCAACTGCGAGCGCCCAAGGTTTTGCATTGGCAACGAGACGACGTTGTCGCAACGGACCATCTGGCCGGTGTGGTCGATACCCGGCGTGCCGACGGGGATGTAAACCGTTGGCGGCTGAGCGAGGCGAAGGCCTGGGGTGCCAAGCACAACGGTGGGCACTGCGGTCTGCGGCAGGCCAATGTCGGTGCCGATAGAAGCAACCCACATCAGCATGTCACCCTCACCGTCGGTGAGCATGCGTGCGATGTTGTAGCGGTTGGCGTCATACTCAGGCGCGCCGCTGGCGAAGCTGACACGCAGAGGATAGCCGGTCTGCCATGTGCAGGTGGAGGCTGCGCTCGGTGCGCCTTCGTTGCCGCCAAGCGACAAGCCCGCGAAGCGCGTGGTGGTGTTCAGTTCGCGCACGATCTCCGTCATCATGTGCACGGTGAGGTCGGCTTCCGGCATGCTGAGTGCAGGCGGCGACCAGACAAGAACGCCATAGTTGGCGGCCTTGAACTTCTCGGCCACCTTCTCGATGTCGGCGCGCTTGACGCCGGCAATCTCATCCCCGGACGAGCCGAGGAACGAAGCCAGCAGGCTGTTGCGCTTGACCTCTTCACCGCCGGACGAGATCGGATGACCACGCACGATGGCGGAGATAGCAGCCAGCACCTCAGGGATACGATCCTTGGCGGCGGGAAGGGTGATGACTTCCTTGATGCGCGGACCGGTTGCGGCGGAGGTGTCGAGACCTTCGCCGATGAAGATCACTGTGCGCTTGCCGCCGAGGCTTTCGAACATTGTCTCGTCGGGCGTCACGATGCGATCGAAGAAGCGGCCATGCAGCTTGTGGATGTCGCTGCCGACGATGACGAAGAGATCGGCGCGGTTACGCGTTTCGGTCAGCGTCGACATGATCCAGCCGCTCGTCTGCACGACGCGGAAGTTGCGATACTGGCCTTCGCTGAGCGCGTGATCGACAACGCCGCCGGTGCGGTCGGCGATGGAGAGCATCGCGCGGGCGTTGGCAACGTCACCGGCCATACCGCCGTACAGCGGCAGCTTGGCGCCACGTACGATTTCGGCAGCGGCTTTCACGGCCTCTTCCAGGCTCGCTTCCGAACCGCGGATGAGCGGTTTGGCTGCGGGAAGCGGACGCTGGAAGCCGGCGGTTGCGCGCGGGCAGCCATTGTTGACCTTCAACGTCGAACCGGTGCGCGTGATCTGCAGGTCATCACAAAGGAGGCCGCAGAAGGGACAGGTGACGTTGTTGTAGATGTGGGTACCTGTGGGTTCGCCTGAGCGGTCACCCTCAGCCTGTGCTGTCATTCGGTGCAGTCTCCTTCGGGGGCCGCAAATAAGCACGGACGTCCCGCCAAAACAACACTTGTACTAATGCGGCGGTTTGACGGATCGGCGACAATTGCGGGTAAATGCCAGCGCTTATGTTTTTTGATGCTACGACTGACTCATTACGTTCGCAGATACACGCTGAAATTCGCAACGCAAAGCCTTCTTTTCAGAACGGACCGGAACGCAAAAAATCTGACGTATGCCGTTCGCGATCGCACACGCTGCGCGGCCAGGTTTTCCAACCCTATTGGGTAGGAAAGCGCGACTCCGACCGAAGGCCCGATGCGTCCTGAAACCGGCGGCTGATTCGCCAGTTTTCGAGCCACATTTCATATGCTTCCGGCGTCCTAGCGTTTGGCATGGGTTTCCAGACTGAATATCGGGGTCGATAGCGGCATCGCGAATGCTGATTGTGCGCTGCAAAAAAATAACTTCAGTGCATGTGGCAAGTGGCGCGAGACGGCCCATCATTGCAACTTTACTGCAGCATTTCAGTTCCTGAGCGCACGCACGGGCGCCGCGCCAGACGGAACATCACGGCATCAACTTACCGTCAGAGTGCGGGCAGGAACGTGGATTCGTTGCTATTCTGTGCGTGCGACGACGCATTTTTCCCGGCCATCGGCGCATCGGGAAGGGATGGAGCAGACGATGACCGGCTTTCCACTTGCAGGCACGATTCGTTTTCTGCCGCCCGCGGGCGCAATATTCACCCTGGCCGCATGCCGATTGAGATTGGTGTCCGTGCTTCTGTCGATATTGCTATCGATAGGATTTAGCGCTGCGAACGCCGATGAGCGCGCCCACAAGTGCGTTGAGGATGACAACAACTGGTGCATGCAGCAGAAAAATTACGCTGCGACGCGCTATTCCAGGCTGGATCAGATCAACTCGAAAAATGCCCGCGATCTGCGCATGGCGTGGTCGTTTTCGACCGGTGTGCTGGGCGGACACGAAGGCTCGCCGCTTGTGATCGGCAGCATGATGTACCTTCACACGCCGTTCCCGAACGTCGTTTATGCGCTCAACCTTGACGACGAAAACCGCATCGTCTGGAAATATCAACCGACGCAGGATTCTAGCATCGCGCAGGGGATGTGCTGCGGGGGCGTCAATCGCGGTTTGCAGTATGCCGACGGCAAGCTGTTTCTCTATCAAGCCGACACGACGCTCGTCGCGCTGAACCCGAAGACGGGGCAGGTGATCTGGAAAGCGCAGAATGGCGATCCGGCCCAGGGCGAGACCGGCACCGGTGCAGTGCTTGTCGCGGGTAAGGTGGTGATCGCCGGTGTATCGGGAGGCGATCAAGGCGCGCGTGGTTTCATCACCGGGTATGACATCAATTCCGGCCAGCGGCTGTGGCGGGCCTATTCGTCGGGTTCCGACGCTGAAACGCTTTTCAATGCGGAAAAGACCACGGCGTTGGGCAAGCCGGTTGGCGCGAATTCCGGCAATCCCGGTGGAGCCACTGGTGACGTAGCGGGCACTGGCAATGCTGGGGCTCTTGGTGGCGGCGCGCCGTGGGGCTGGTTTAGTTGGGACCCAAAGCTGAACCTTTTCTATTACGGAACTGGCAGCCCATCGCTTGGCGCCGGCGCTGATGAAACCCGGTCAGACGCGAAGTGGACATCCTCGATCATCGCCCGCCGTCCGCAGACCGGTGACGCTGTCTGGGCCTATCAGCTGACGCCATCCGACGTCTGGGGATTTGATGGCGTCAATGAAATGATCCTGATCGACGAGGCGCAGATCGGCGGCGAGAAACGCGATGTTCTGGTGCACTTTGACCGCAACGGATTTGCCTACACCATCGACCGCGCAACTGGAATTCCGCTTGTCGCTGAAAGGTTCGATGTGGCGGTCAACTGGGCCAGTGAGATTGACCTCGACGCAGCCAGTCCGACATTTGGACGGCCGAAGGCAATTGCATCGTTATCCGATCTGAAGGGCGACGCGGCAGCGCAAACCGCACAGGTTTGTCCGGCATCACTAGGCAGCAAGAACCAGCAACCCGCCGCCTATTCTCCGATGACGAAGCTGTTCTATGTGCCTGCAAGTCATGTGTGCATGAACTTTGCTGCGCCAGTTGCGGCGGCCGTGGCAGATGCCGGTGAAGCCGCCAGAAAAGGCGCAGCAGCGGGCGAGGGGCAAGCGCCGCAGCCGGCCGCGCCTGAAGCTTCGCGCTCGATTTCCACTGCGCCGGTCGCAATTCCCGGCCCGCCCGTCAGCATGTCGCCGCCCAAAAACGATACGCATATGGGCAACCTGATTGCCTGGGATGCCGTTGAGGGCAAAGCGGTGTGGTCGAACAAGGAGCAGTTTCCCATCTGGTCGGGCGTGCTGACCACGGCGGGCGGCATCGCCTGCTACGGCACATTGGAAGGCGACTTCAAATGCGTCGACCAGAAGGACGGGCGTGAGTTGTTCCGCAATCGCACGCCATCCGGCATCGTCGGAAACGTGTTCACCTATGCCCACAAGGGCAAGCAGTACATCGGCGTGCTGTCGGGCATTGGCGGGCTGCCGGGGCTAGGTATCGGCAACGGCCGTAATGATGCCAAGCGTACGGAACAATCGCCGCTGGCGGCTGCTTTGTCTGGTCTGCGCAACTATACGGCGCAGGGCGGATCGCTCACGGTGTGGGCGCTGCCGTAGCGGGCCAGTCGTTTCGCGCGCATCGATTATTTCGGAAAAATCAATCGTGAGCATTTACTCTGTCGTTGCGCGTGTGTGGCAGTGTCGTTCTGCAACTCATCCAGAAACAGGGGCGCAGCTTTGGTACGAGACAGCTTTCCTGTTGTGGGTGCTATTAGCCTGCTGTTTGCGGTCGCCGTCGCCGCGCTGGCCGCTGATGCGCGTCCGGGAATGCAGCCCGAGGTGACGTTGCCCGATGGCTGCATTAGCCAGGAAGGTGCGGAGTTCAAGGACGGTCGCTGGATGCTGCCCGATGGCACGCCGACGTTTCGGGTCTGCAGGCGCGATGGCAAGATCATCACCGATTGGTCGACCTATAACGGCTATCGCCGCTACCATGCGGAGTGTGCGCTCTGCCATGGGCCGAATGCACTCGGCACCGTCGATGCGCCGGGGCTGGCCAACGCGCTGAAGAAGCTCGACTACAACGAGTACGCGAACATCGTTGCGAACGGGCGCGTTTCGGACGAAAGCGGCACCAGAATAACGATGCCCAGCTTCAGCCATGACCGCAATGTGATGTGCTTCCTCAACGATCTGTACGCCTATCTCAAGGCGCGCTCGTTCGACAACGGGTTGCCCGCAACACAGCTTGGCGGCGATAATCGCGACGATAAACCGGACGAAGTGCAGAAGGCCGATGAGCAGTGCCTCGGTTGATGTGCCGGTCGTTTTCCATGCCCGCGGCCTGATCCGCATCTTGGCGTTTAGGCGGGCTGTGCTGTGGCTGCCAATCCGCTAGAATGACTTCATGCCTCGCGATGGGATGCGAGCGGAGGGGCAAAGACGCATGAAGGTCGGAAAACATTCGGTTCAGCTCGCGACGGCAGGCTTTGGTATGCGTGACCGCATCACTCGGCACGCAACGATCCGGATGATGGCTGTTACGCTGCTGGTTGCCGCCTTCAATGCAGTTTTCCTCTGCGGACAGGCCGCCGCCGATACGCCGACCGAAGTGCGGCCACAGCCACAGCGTCCGATATCGGGTGCCGCACCGCATCCCGATATCGCGCCAACGCCGCAACCGGCCGCCAATGTGCCGCCGGAGCCTGACAGCTACCGCATGGATGATTTCCGCTCGCCGGTTCCTGCCACGCTGCGCGGCGCGCGCGTTCTGACTAACGAAGAAGCCGCCGACCTCTGGAACAGCGATGGCGCCGTCTTCATCGATGTCTATCCGCAGGCGCAGAAGCCGCCCAACCTGCCCGCAGGCACGTTGTGGCGCGATCCGGCCCATCGCAGCATCGAAGGCGCCGCATGGATGCCGAACGTCGGCTACGGCGGACTGCCCGATGAGGTGGATCAATATTTCCAGCAGCGTCTGCAGGCGCTGACGAAAGGCGCGAAGAATGCGCCGCTGGTGTTTTTCTGTCTCAAGGAATGCTGGATGTCATGGAACGCAGCCAAGCGTGCGATGACATACGGCTACTCCAACGTGATGTGGTTCCCCAGCGGTACAGATGGCTGGCAGGAGCTGGGCTATCCGCTGATCGCGGTTAAGAAGTTGCCGTGAGCCTCAGCCGCGGCGAGCAACTATGAGACCGATTATTCACGCTTCGGACTGATTGGGTCCGAAGCGATCACGGTCTAGCTGCTCGCCTGGATCATGTGCACACGCTCTTTCGCCGTGCAGCGTTATGGTGTGCGCGGTGCCGGGGCCGGGGATGGCGTTGTCGGCGTGGTGATCGTGTTGTTGGGCGCCGGAGCGGTGACGCTGGCGCCGGGCTCAACGGTCACCGTCGTGGTGTCGCGCTGGGATGCAAAGTACATCGTCAGCAATGCCAGCAGAACTGCGGCCGCTACGATCATGGCCAGCGTCCTTACGCTGGAATCCATCTGCGAGTGGGCGTCGCGTCGATCCGGGCGATCATACAAAGCCATGGCAAACCTCCAGTTGATTTGCACATCGAACCGATGGCGCGATGAAAGGTTCCAACGGAATTATTCGAGCAAATTTGAGAAAAATCGCCGCTATTGGCGCGCCCGAAAATACTGGTTTAGCCCGGGCCGCCGCGTCGGGCGATCAGCCCTTTCGAGGGATTGTAGGCGTAGATCGCGCCACCCAGAAAAATCGCCGTGCATAGCAGCACGATTCCCAGCGACGCCCAGTCGACCCTTGCATACAGCGCGAACCGTATCAGCTCCACGGCGTGCGTGAACGGATTAAGCTGGCAGATATAATACAGCACCGGGCTCGACTGCTCGATGCGCGACAGCGGGTAGAGAGCGGACGAAGCAAAGAACATCGGGAAGATGACGAAGTTCATCACCCCGGCGAAGTTCTCAAGCTGGCGCACCACTGACGAAAGCAGCAGTGCCAGAGAACCCAGCATGAAACCCGCAATTAGAACCGCGGGCAGCACGGCAAGGTAATTCATCGATGGCGCCGGAAGATCCCACGCAAAGATGACTACCGCCATCATCACAGCGGTTGCGATCAGCGCTGCCGCGAGTGCACCCGCCATGGTGCGCTGGGAAAACATTTTGCCGAATGCGTTGATGATTGCCAGCACCGCAAGCGCACCGAGCGGGCCTAGCAACAGCGCGTATCCGGTGCTGCCGAGATCTGCTTCCCAAAAGTAGAAGATGATCAGAAACACATAGACCTGAATGGCCGCGACGGCGACGCCACCGACCAGTTTCGACACCAGCAGAAACCATCGCGGAAACGGGCTGACCAGCAGCGTTCGCATCGCGCCGGTCTCGCGATCGTAAACCATCGACAGCGACGACTGCATCGCGTTGAAAAGCAGGATCATGCCGATAAGGCCCGGCAAGACATACACCTCGTAGAGTACCGCGCCGTCATAGGGCGGAGTGTTCTGCACGCCGAGCGCCTGACGAAATCCGGCAGCAAAAATGAACAGCCAGATCAGCGGCCGCACGAGCGCGGATAGGAAACGCTCACGCTGATGCATGTAACGCAGCACCTCGCGCCACACGATGCCGTAAAGGCAGGTGACATAGGCATGCACGCCAAGCGGCGGCGGAGCGTTATCGGCAATACGATCGCCGCTGCGAGGCCGCTGCTGATCCGTCGCGCTCAAAGTCGTCATGCCGCGAGTTCCCCGGTGCCGGCTGCGGTACCGGTCATTTTGCGAAATGCGTCGCTGACAGTTTGCATCTCGGTGTGTGCCAGCAATTCGGGAACCGTGCCGGTGAAAAGCACGCGGCCCTTGTGCAGCAGCACGACGAGGTCGGTGGGCAGCACCTCATCGAAAAGATGCGTTGCCCACAGCACGGCAAGGCCTTCCTTTTCTACCAGCGAGCGCACGATCTTCACGACGCTTTCGCGCGATCCGATGTCGAGGCCAACGGTTGGCTCATCAAGAAGTAACAGCGATGGCCGATGCAGCAGGGAGCGGGCAATTTCCAGTCGCCGCGACTGGCCGCCGGAAAGGTTGCGCACTTTTTCTTCGGCGCGATCCGTCAACCCAACCGTTGCCAGCGCCTGTGCCGTGCGTGCTCGTGCGTCAGCGCCGCTGATGCCATGCAATGCGCAGTGATAAAACAGGTTCTGCTGCAGCGTCAGATCGAGATCGAGCGTGCGGCTCTGGAACACCACGCCAAGCCTCTGCAACGCGGCGGTAGCGCGGCGGCGGATGTCGGCGCCGAAGATACGGATCTCGCCGGTGACGTTGTCGTATAGGCGTGTGATGAGCGAAAACAGCGTCGACTTTCCAGCGCCGTTGAGCCCCAGCAACACGACGAAACGGCCGCGCGGAATTTCAAGCGATACATCGCTCAGTGCGCGATTGTCGCCAAACGCGTGACTGACATCCCTGACCAGGAGCGCGGGCGTTTCAGCCTCCGGTGTCCGATGCTCGACTGCCATGTTCCTGCTGACGCCAATCCTGGAATTGCGATGCAACGGCAGTTGCTCAATGCCGCATTCGAGATGCAACGGCGAATGAACTTCGCCTCGCAACAATGTGACCTTGGATGCCGGACCTCTGGTGTCGCTTATGTTATAATGTTGCACTTAGACGGAATAGAACGATGCTTTGTCAAGATCCGACGAAGGTGCAGGCGTGCTCCGCGATGGCGAAACGGCATCCCTTTGCGGGCAGGGTTAGAATGTTCTTGCAATCGGTGAGAGCTTCGGCCCACCTAAAAGGAAAAACCAACAAAAACAGGCCGAAATATTAGTTCTGCGGCCTGACAGGGGAAGCGCCTTGATTGCTGAAGCGAGCCTCGCGAAATGCCATGACAGTGACAAGCTGCAACGCGGCTCACTGCAATCTGATCCGATGGTTCCGTCCTGCGGTCGTGCGGGAAAGGGTGCTGCATGATCGATCGCCGTCAACTGCTGGCGGCCGGTGGCGCGGCTACTGCAGCAGCAGCGTTTAATATCCCGCTCGTGTTTGCCGCTGATGCCGGCACGTTGCGCGTTGCAACGCTGAAATTCGGTTCGCTGGGCTGGGTGCTTGAGATCATCAAATCGCATGATCTCGCGGCCAAGGCCGGGTTGAAGCTCAATGTCATCCACGTTGCCAACAGTCAGGCGGCGTCGGTTTCCGTGCTGTCCGGCGACAGCGACATGATCATCAGCGACTGGCTGTGGGCGCTGCGCGAACGCGCCATCGGCATTCCGCTGCGCTATGCGCCGTATTCGTCGGCGCTGGGCGCGGTGATGGTGCCCGGCACGTCGCCCGTCAAGACGCTGCAGGATTTCAAAGGCCGTACGATAGGCGTTTCCGGTGGGCCGATCGACAAGAGCTGGCTGTTGCTGCGTGCCTATGCCCGCAATGTGCTGAATTTCGATATCGCGAAAGAAGCGCGGCCGTCGTTCGGCGCCTCTCCGTTGCTGACGGCCGAGGTGCTGAATGGCCGGCTCGATGGCGTGCTGAACTTCTGGACCTACGCCGCGCGCATGGAGGGTGAGGGCGCCCGATCGGTGATCGGCATGGATGCGGTGCTGGAGGCGCTGGGTATCAAGCCGATCCCGTCGCTCGTGGGCTTCATCTGGCGTGAGCAAACGGAAGCGACGAAAGCGCCTGCGATAGCTGCGTTTCTGTCCGTGGTGCGTCAGGCGCAGGGTGTTCTGGCGACGTCGGATGACGCGTGGGACAGCATCCGCCATCTGGTACGGCCTGAGACCGATGCCGAGTTCACGGCCATCAAGGCTTACTACCGCGCCGGCATTCCGCAGCCTTGGGGCGAAGCGCAGACCAAAGCGGCGCAGCGTCTCGTCGAAGTTCTGGCCGATGTCGATGGCGCGGAGCTGCTCGGCCCCGATACCCCGTTCGATCCGAAGCTGTTCTATGCAACATGAAGCGGGTGCGCCGTTCGGCGCCATCAGGATCGGCCGCATTGGCTGGACGCTGATTTCGCTCTCGACGCTGCTGGCACTATGGGCCATTGCCGCTGCCATCGTGCAGAGCCGCTATCTGCCCGATCCGCTCACGGTCGTTGAGGTGATGGCACGCGAATGGCAGAACGGCGATCTGTGGCGCAACATCATCGCCACGCTGATCCGCGTGTTCTTCAGTTTCACCATCGCGATCTTTGTCGGCTCCGCTATCGGTCTGCTGCTTGGCCGCCATCCGCTGGCCGACCGCTTCTTCGATCCGTGGGTCAGCTTCTTTCTCAACCTGCCCGCGCTGGTCATCATCATCCTTTGCTACATCTGGTTCGGCTTGACCGAGGTGGCCGCGGTGCTCGCGGTGGCGATCAACAAAATTCCCAACGTTGCGGTGACGATGCGGGAGGGCGCGCGCAGCCTCTCCAAAGATCTCATCGAGATGGCGCAGATCTATCGCTTCGGCTGGTGGAAAACGCTGCGTCACGTCACGGTGCCGCAACTGGCGCCGTTCTTTATTGCCGCGTCGCGCACCGGATTGTCGCTGGTGTGGAAGATCGTGCTGGTGGTGGAGGCGTTCGGCCGCTCCGACGGCGTTGGCTATCAGCTCAACATCGCGTTCCAGCTTTTCGATGTGCCGATGATCCTAGCATATTCGCTGGCGTTCATCGCCGTCGTGCAACTCATCGAGCTGGCGTTGCTGCAGCCAATGATTACGCGCACCAACAGGTGGCGGCGATGAACAGCGTGCTGGACGTGCCCACGCTTCAGGTCAATGTTGCGCGCAAGGTATTCCCCGCCGTTGCGGGCCGGGCGGCAAATCATGTGCTGGACGCAATCGCATTCGATGTGGAAGCCGGATCGTTCGTCGCCATCACCGGGCCGTCTGGCGGTGGCAAGTCGACGCTGCTGAACATCATCGCGGGGCTCGATCGCGCGTTTGATGGCGACATCCGTTTTTTCGATCCGAACCTCAACGTCGCGTTCGTGTTCCAGTCGCCGCGTTTGCTGCCGTGGCGGACGGTGCGCGAGAACATTGCGCTGGTGCTGCCGCCGAACGATCCGCGTCACGCCAACATCGATGAACTTTTAGGCCGTGTCGGGCTTGCGGATGCGGCGCACGCCTATCCGGAGATGATCTCGCTGGGCATGCAGCGCCGGGCTGCACTGGCGCGCGCGTTCATTCTTGAGCCCGACATCCTGCTGATGGATGAGCCGTTCGTTTCGCTCGATGACCCGACCGCGCAAGGCCTGCGCCAGTTGCTGATGGAGCTGTGGTCACGGCGGCCGACCACGGTTCTTTTCGTTACGCACGACCGTCAGGAGGCGGTGATGCTGGCCAGCCGGGTGATTTGCCTGGCGGGCACTCCGGCATCCGTGGTGCAGGATGAGGCGGTTGCGCTAGAAATCGGCGAGCGCGTTGATCGCGATAAGGTCCGCGCCGAGCAGAATCGCATTTTTGGCGTCGTCTGAAGTCAGGCATATGCTGCAATCGCCGTATTGGGTGGGCAAAATAGCGCCATGCGGCCATAGGCTTGGCTCCGCCGCCGCGATACTCTAGTTGTGTCTGCCGGCGGACCGGTCTAGTCCCGCACGACGAAGTGCGTCAGCGCGCGCCGCATGCGGCAAGGCGGACCGTTAATCTCAACCGCAGATCAGGATACACGCGCCAGATGGCAAGAATGCTTGCCAGCGTGACAGACGAGCATGAAGCACAGCTCGTGGTTTCGCTGGGTGCCGACATCGTCGATGCAAAGGATCCGGGTGCAGGCGCGCTGGGTGCGCTTCCGTTCGCCCGCGTCGAGGCCATCCGGGCAGCGTTGCCCGCGCATGTCCCGGTTAGTGCGACGGTGGGCGATCCTTCGGCCGATGTTGAAGCAATCGCATCGGCTGCCATCCGCATGGCCGATACCGGTATCGAGATCGTCAAGGTGGGGCTCAGTATGCGCCATGCGCCGGAGGCCAATCTGGCGCGCCTGGGCACGCTGGATCTGGGTGGTGCGGGGCTTGTCGGCGTGCTGCTGGCCGACCATGGCGTCGATCCAGCGCTCATTGCCCATGCCGCCGCGGCCGGTTGCGCGGGCCTGATGCTGGACACGGCGGCCAAGGGGCAGGGCTCGCTCAGCGATATCGTGCCAGAGGAGCAACTGGCGGCATTTGTCGCGGCCGTGCAGGCGGCGGGCATGTTCGCCGGCCTGGCCGGATCGCTGCGCGTGAACCATGTTGCGCCGCTTATTGCGCTTGGCCCCGATGTTCTGGGCTTCCGCGGCGGGCTGTGCCGCGCGGGCGACCGCACCGGCGTGCTGGATGCCGAAGCAATCGCAGCGGTGCGCAAGGCCGTTTCTGTGTGCAGCGCAGCACGTGACGATGCTTGCCGTGTGCCAATGCCGGATGCTATGGCGCCCGCGCAAACGGAAGGCTTGATATGAGCGAGATGCAGAACAAAGCGCAGGGCGAAGGCAGGATTTTGGACCGCATTTTCGTGCGCAATCTGGTGCTGCCTATCGCCATCGGCGTTTACGACGAAGAGCAGGGCATCACGCAGAAGGTCGGCTTCACCATCGAGGCCGAGGTTGCCGCTGGTGTTTCGCCCAAGGGCGACAACATCGAGGAAGTGCCCTCGTATGACGATCTCGCCAACGCGGTGAAGGGCATCGTCGCCGCCGGGCATATCAATCTCGTTGAGACGCTTGCCGCCCGCATCGCCGAGCGCTGTCTCGCCGATACGCGCATCGTTCGGGTGCTGGTGCGGATCGAAAAGCTGGAACGCGGACCCGATGCGGTTGGCGTCGAGATCGTCCGTTCCCGCCCAACGTGAGTTCGTCCGACGCAATCGTTGTCGTGAAACTCGGCGGCAGTCTCGCTGAGGACGACGGTCAGCGGCTTGCCATTGCATTGAGTGCGGTGACAGCGGCACAGCGCCCGTGCGTTGTTGTGCCCGGTGGCGGCACGTTCGCGGATGCGGTGCGCGCGGCATATCAACAGCACGGCATCTCTCAATCCACGGCGCATCGCATGGCGCTGCTGGCCATGCAGCAGACGGGCCTGTTGCTGGCCGATATGGCGCCCCGCTTGCAGCCAGCAGCGGACGTGGCCGAGATTGCGCAGGCGTTTGACGCCGATCGCGTCCCGGTCTGGATGCCCTATCGGCTTGCCGCTGACGATCCGCACATAACGCACGACTGGCGCACGACATCGGATGCCCTTGCTGCCCGCCTGGCTGAGCGGCTTGGCAATGCCGAAGTGGTGCTGGTCAAGTCGTGCGCCGTCGATCCTGATGCTGGCCCGCAGGCGCTGGCCGACGCTGGCATCGTCGATGCTGCTTTCCCGGAGATCGTCGCGCGCGCTGGCTTAAAGTGGCGGGTGCTGGGGGCGGGCGATGGCGATGTTCTGGCTACGCTGCTTCGAGATAGCTGAAATGTTTGCGTGCAGCCCGCGCCCACGCTAAGCGCAGGATATAGAACACGCCGAACCGGAGCGATGGGAGCTGCTGATGCCGCGCATCGTTGAAACAATCGTCACCACGCTTGATGCGGATGGAACGCCCTATATCGCGCCCCTGGGCCTGATCGCCGACGGCGACAACTGGATCATCGCTCCGTTCCGCCCCTCGCGCACGCTGGCCAATCTGGAGCGCACGCCGTTCGCGGTTGCCAGCCACACGGACGATGTGCGCGTGTTTGCCGGCTGTGTCACCGGGCGCAAGAACTGGCCAACGGTGCCGGTGGAACACGTACCGGGGGCGCGCCTCGCGGATGCGGTTTCCCATTGGGAGATGGAAGTTGCCGACGTGCGCGAAGACGAGCAGCGGCCGCGCTTTTCCTGCCGCGTTGTGCACGCGCAGAGCCATCGGCCTTGGGAAGGTTTCAACCGCGCGCAGGCGTCGGTGCTGGAATGCGCGGTGCTGGTGACGCGCCTGAACATGCTGCCGCCGGAAAAGATCGAGAGCGAGCTCAAGTATCTCGACATCGCAATTTCAAAAACGGCCGGCCGGCGCGAAGAAGAAGCATGGGGCTGGCTGATGGAAAAGATCAACGCCTGGCGCGCCGGCCAATAGCGGTTCAGCGTGCGGTGGCTTGGCTGAGTGAACCATTGCCCGATGCCATGTTCTTGGGCTCGCCGGGTTCCTCAGCACCGCTGCATTGAACCTCGGGCTGACGTCACGCCAGCAGCGCCACAGCGACGGCCGGAGCGCAGCGCGTCGCCCAATCACGGCAGCTTTCGTCGGCATTGGCAATATCGGCAAACGATAGATGCTGACGATTAAGCCGCTGCGCCAGCGCCGCGATCTCGAAGGCGCCAACACCGGCTGCAATGATCGCCGCATCGGCGGGCAGCTTCGATGTTGCCAGCACGTGCTGAATGGCGTCGGCAATGTCGTCCATCTGTTGTGCAGCAATTTCAGCGGCCGACAGGCGCCAGATATCGGCTGAGAATTCTGCCGCATCACGGCCAAAGCAGCGTGCAAATCGCTCCAGGCTTTCGGGTTGGGATTTGCCGCGTCCATCAAGCGTCGGATGCTGGTCGACGTCATCGGGCAGCGTATCCAGAACGCGGCGGACGTCGGCCATGTTGGCAAAGTTGCCAGCGGCAAGGCGCTGGGTGATGCCGTCCAGTTGCGCCCGCTTGGCAGCGCAGGAAACGTCTGTGCGCGTCGTACCGGAGTAGACAAGCTCACCGCTACGCAGGCGCTCACCATCGCTCAGACCGCGGGGCACAGGTATGCCGCCGACGACAGGAATGATGTCGGTGGTTGTGGATCCCATGTCGACGATCAGCGCGTTCGCAACCTGTCGTCCGGCAAGCGCTGCGCTGGCGAGAAAATTGGTGGAAGCGACATCCAGCGGATGCGCGCGGGCCTGCTCCGGCGAACCCATACCGCGCGGGCCGATCCAGATCCGCAATGGTGCTTGAGCGGTGAGCCGCACCATCCGGTCGAGTATCGCTGCAACGCCGGTCACGCGATCGGGGAAGGCTTCGCATAACTCGCCGGTCATGGTCAGAGCGTGTTGCTGTGCGCGCTCAGTCAGATCGCGTGCAGATGCGAAGGCGTCGTCGAGAGCTGCCAGTCCTTGCCATAGCGGACACGGAATTTGCCGCACTGCAACAGTGCGTCCGTTTTCGGCCAGCGCCACTTTTAGGTGTGCGCCCCCAACATCGTATCCGGCAGTGATGGACATGGAATCTCCGCGCCTGCAAACTTCGTCGCGTCCGGGCCGTGTTGCACGGGTGGAGCGCGGAGGCAAGCAGATGGACATCATACCGGTTCTCGATGTGCGCCACGGTACGGCAGTGGCGGCGGTAAAAGGCGACCGGGCCAACTATCGCCCACTCGAAACGCCCCTTGCCACCGGCAGCGATCCAGTCGCGGTGGCACGCGGATTTGCGCAGCTCTATCCGTTTCCGGGGCTCTATGTTGCCGACCTTGATGGCATCGAGGGCAGGGGCGGCAACACGCAGCTTGCCCGCCAGTTGCACGATGCGGTGCCATCAATGCGGGTGTGGCTGGATGAGGGCGCGCGCCCGGATGAAGCTGCACAGCGGGTTTCCGAAGGCCTGGTGATGCCGGTGATCGGCTCGGAAAGCCTCAGGGATGAAAGCGATATCAAGGCGCTGCAGGCTTTGCCCGCCGACGCATACGTGCTGTCGCTGGATTTCCGGGGCGAGACGTTCGAGGGGCCGCCGGAACTGCTGCTCAATGCGCATGTGTGGCCCAACAGCGTGATCGCGATGACGCTGGCGCGGGTAGGCTCCGGAGAAGGACCGGATATCGCGCGTCTCGTGGCCATCGTTACCCTTGCCGGGGACCGTCGCGTCTATGCCGCTGGCGGTGTACGCGACCGCTCTGATATCGATACCGCGCACCGCGCTGGCGCATCGGGTGTGCTGCTCGCAACCGCGTTGCACCGTGAAAGCATAAAGGCCGACGACCTCAGGGAGATCGCCGGCCTCTAATGTCGTCATGCGAAGGGGAAGAGCAGAACGAGGGTGTTCCACCCATTCCTACCAGGGGGAAGAGCAGAACGTAACGGTGTCCTACCCGTTCCAACGTCCAGAAAGCAGTCTACCCAATCGCTGCAGCAGGCCCGTCTTTAAAGGCGGGTTGTCATTCTGCTGTGGACGGTGTCCGCTTCAAGCCTTGGCGCCGAAGGGATGCTGTACCGAGTTGCGCTGAGCGGTTGCTTCAGCAGCGGTCGGCTTGCCTTCGACGGCGCGAGCGATCGCTTCCTTCGTGGCGCGGTAGTTGTAGTCCTGGATCTTGGCGTCGTCGGCGGCTTCCCAGTGAATGAACACGCCAACCGAGATGAACAGGTCATCAGCTTCAGCAGCCGGGATCACGCCTTCAGCAACCGAGTCCTGAACAGCCTTGGCAACGCCGTACTGAGCAGGGCCAAACATCTGAACGGCCTGGCGGGCGTCCTTGATGGTGACCTTGTTGTACAGGATCGTGTTCGGCTTGCAGGGCAGGTTCGGAGCGATAACGGCCAGAAGGGTGGTGAAACCATCCTTGTTGTTAGTCAGCGCGTTGCAGAATGCGGTCTCAGCGGCCGAGCCACGCGGACCAATCAGAAGGTCGATGTGCGCCACTTCATTGCCGTCGCCGACGAGCGACTCGCCGAGAAGTACCTTGTTGATCTTGGACATTTCGGGGGATCTCCCAAGCTATAAACACAACGAGCGCCAATGCCACCCTGCCTGGGCTGGGTGCATCGGTTCTGCCCGATTCGAATAGCCATCCTTGTCTGCGTCCGGTGAACGTGTCCCCGAACCGGTTAGCTAGATAGCGGCGCGCCTTGTTTCGGCACGGGCACTAAATAGCCTGAGGCCTAGGCCGGACACAAGGGGGCTAAACACTTCCCACAGAGGTTAGCGCTCAACTGAGAATAGCCGCGAACAAAGTTGCTACAACAAAATCTGCGGTGGTACCCGGATTAATATTGCGCTGCTTAAGGGAAGCGTCGAATTCTAGTAGTTTATCAAAGGCGTTAGCCTCGTTGGCCTGCTGCCAGACAGGCGCCATCGCGAGCGCTTCGAGGCGGATTGCCTCAGCGAGATTGACGTCATACTTGCGGGCAATATGGCTGTCGGGGAAGTAGCTCAGGAATGCCATATGCAGATTTGTGATGGCGAGTTGTGGATTTCCCGTCGCCTCGATGGCGTTTGCGAACACCGGCAGGCCAAAATCGAAGATCTCGCTGAAGCCGGAAACGTAAGCGCCGGCGATGCGATCGCGCTCGGCAGCCATCGCCATGGCATCGATCAGCCCGACGGTCGGTGATTCTGCCACGTCCTGCTCGGCCGCCGATCCCAGGCCGCCAGGATTGGCCAGACGGATGGCCTCGTAAACCGCGACGGTATCTTCGGCGTCGAGATCGACCAGCACGTCCTGCAGCCGCGCCTGCAGCGGTACGCTGTCATCGCGCTGCGCAGCGGCGGCGAGCGGTGCGCATAGCAGCAGGATGCCGAGATTGGTATTGCAGCCGGCAACCGCAAATGACGCCTGCATTGCCCGCAGAATGCGCACGCCGACCTTCTCGTCGGCGGCAGCAATGTGCGGTGCGGCAGCTTCGGCGCTGCGTTCGAAATGTGTGATGTCCATGCCGTGGCCGGGCGCATGGATGTGAACGTTGCCAGGCTTGAGCGCATTGAGTTCGGCACGGCAGGCCGCGATGAATGACGCGGCCAGTTCTGCTTCACTCACGCGGGGCATGGCGTTGTTTTCTCCGGATCACGTTCAGCTGAAACGCCGGTTGTTGCGGCAGGCAAAGTGCCAGTAGGCGCGAAGCTACTGCTTGCGGCCAGCGGCAGTTCGGCGTGCGGACCGGAGGCAGCGGGATAGGCGGCGCGGGCGCCGTTCTGGCGATGCGCGATCACCGTGTGCAGGAAATCTTCCGCAATCACGGCTGCAATGTCGACATCAGTTACGGTCTGCAAACCACGCCACGATGGATTGCTGTTGACCTCAAGCACCAACAGGCGCCCATCCGGAGCACGGATCAGATCTATGCCAGCATAATCGCCGCCAACCGCAGCCAGTGCACGCTGGGAGAGTTCCGCCATCTGCGCATCGGGTTCGTGCGCAACCGGTGCGCCGCCCAGATGCACGTTGGTGACCCAGGTATCTGCACGGCGCGCCATGGCCGCAACGACGCGGCGGCGGGTGACGATGACACGCCAGTCTTCAAACACCGAACCGCTCGGGCCGACGAAGTCCTGCAGGTAATACATGCTGTCGGCGGCGACAGGATCGGGCAGTTCGGCAACGTCGTCGATGCGCAGCAGGCCTTTGCCCTGCGAACCGAACAGCGGCTTATAAATCAGCCCACGTCCTGCTTCCGCAACGTAGGCATCGGCGGGCGGCTTGGTTTCCATCGTCCGTGTGCGCGGCGTCGGCACGCCAGCGCGATGCAGCAGAAACGTGGTGGCGGATTTGTCGACGCAGCGTTCAATCGCGCGCGCATCGTTCCATACCCGCACGCCGCACTCACGCAGCGCATGCAGGATGCCAAGGCGGAATGTGATCTGTTCCAGCGTGCCGGCGGAAATCGAGCGAACGAACACCGCATCGGGCAGTTCGCCATTGAAGCCGGGAATGTCGATGCCGCTGGCAATGCCGGTATCGAATGCGCAGCGCGGCAGCGAGGTGACGACAACGTCAGCGCCGTGCGCACGCAACGCACTGGCGAGCCGGCGCACATGCCAGTGGCCCGCTTCCTCTTCCAGAAAAACGGCAATGCGCAGGCCCTTGGAGCCTGCGCATTCGCCTGTTGTGATGACTTCGTTAGCGGAAGCTTTTGTCGACGACATCGGGTGCCAACTCACCAGCGTGGAAGGTGGTGCCGGTGTCGAGGTTGGATACGATCACCTCGGCCGGGCTGAACAGCATCGGATCGATCTTGTAGAAGTCGCCGCCGGCTGCCGCAAAGATGTCGGCGAATGGCTCGCCGTATGCCGAGCACGTGTTCGACGGCAGCTGCTTGGCCAGCTTCTCGGCTGCTTCGTTGGAACCGCGCACAAACAACTGCACGCGACCGCCATAGATGATCGCGTCGTTGGTGCGGCCCATGGCGCCGATGAAGTCCGGCACCGGCGGAGCCAGCGGAGCAGTGCCGATACCGTCAGCAATGTTCTCCAGCGGGAAGTGCAGCGCGTGCGCCTTGTGCAGCGCCACCTCAAGTACGCGGGCAGCAATCTGCACCGTACCAGCAAGGCTGCCCGTCGGCGCGAACAGCACTGTCAGATCTTCCGGCTTCACGCCGCAGGCGGCTGCAATCTTGCGTGCAGCCGGGGCGGGCGGAGCCTTGTCACCTTCGATGACGATCGTTGCCTTGTTGAACTGGTCGACGTAGCCCAGCTCCTTGTACAGCTCTTCCACGCGCGACAGTGCGCGGGCCGGGCCGGAGCCAAGCGCGAAGAAGCCGGTTTCTTCGTCGGTGATCTGCCAACCGGCATACTGGCTGCCGAGGCACGCGGTGATGGATTCCATCGCATGGACGGTGACGGCCAGCGGCCAGCGCTTCAGACCGGAGTCCATCGTCAGCGTCACGGTGCCAAGTCCGCCGAGGCAAATCTCGGCGAGACGGCGACCGGCTTCAAGACCGCCGGGAACCTCAGCACCAAGATCAATGCAACGCTCGCCGGCTGCACCGGTCGTCACCGAGCAGCGCAGCGCATCTGCATCGGCAATCAGTGTTTCAACGAGTTTAGCAGCGCGGGCCGAAACGCTAGGGGCGGGGCCTTTGAATATCTGCATCTGTAGTACGCTCCCTGTTTTGCGCCTGTGCATACAGCATCGACCCCAATTCCTCCAAGCGTTCACGGCAGCGTTGCAATGCCTCATCTGTGGTTGAAGCATCGGCATAGACCGTCGCTATCGGGCGATAGCGGGGGATGCGGCTGGCAGGATCGGGGATGTCAGCGGCCCACTGCGGCCACTGAAAAGCGCGGGGGATGGTTAAGCGGTCGCGGTCAGCATAGAGGATGGCGGATGCCTTGGCTCGCTCCAGTGCGGGCAATGCGATGCCCGCAAGATTTTCGCCGCTGCATGCCGCCATGTGCGCGTGAAACAGCGTGCCATGCTCGTCGTCGAAAACATCCAGCGTCGCGCCGGGGCGAGGATTGACCTCCAACAGATAGGGGACCGCGCCGCAGAGCAGAAAATCAAACGAGACAAGGCCGGAAAGCTGCAGCGCATTGCACACTTCATGCGTTGCGAATGCCATCGCGTCCTGAGCAGCGGGCGCAAGATCGACCGGCCCGACAGCGCCGCCGTAACGGAACGGCCGCGGTCCAGTCCCTGCGAACCATTGACGGCTGAAACCGACGATGCGCGCTGCACCATTGGCAGCGAGCGCGAGCGTTGAAACAGCTTCGCCATTGAGGCGCTGCTGATAGTAGCGGCGCGGCGCAGGGGCACGCGTAGGCTTGGGCGATATGTGGGTGCCGCCGCTGCCACCGATACGCTTGGCTAGCCAGCCATCAAGGTTCTCAGGCGGCAGCTTGCGCGTTTCAGGATGGGGAATGCCGCGCGCATCCAGAAGCGCCGTCAGCGCGACGGGATCGTTGCAGGCGCGGATGGCGTCGGCGCTGTTGCCAAGCATGCGATAACGCTGGGCGAGCGCGGCGACCAGTTTTGGCCGGTCCTCAAAACCGGAGCCGAGCAGCAGGCCGATTGGTGGCGCACCGGCAGCCGGTTTCGGGGCCGCATCAATCAGTGCATCAAGGGTATGAAACAGCGGCTTTGCGCGGATGCCGAGCCGCATCGCGTCGGCAATGCGCAGCGCCTGTGCCGCCATTGCGCGCGTGTCGCGATCGCTGAAGGCATCAGCGACATAGGGGAGGTAGCCGGCTCGACGGGCGGAGGCACAAAGCCCCCGCCCGGAAAGAGCTGCAATGAGGACGGGAACGCCCGTCTTCAAGCTGTCAGCGTCCGTGCCAGCGCGAACGCGGCGCGGAAGTCGAAGTGCACCGGCTCGGTCGAGTCGATCATCTGCTTGAACAGGCCAGACTCGGTCTTGTACTTGATGTCGCCGATGGCGAGCGGACCAACGCCGAGAGCCTTCGAGCCCGGCAGCGCGCCACCGTCCATGAACAGCTCCATGCCTTCGACACCGGCCGGCGGCACGGCGTTGACGTCGGCAACGGCAAGCAGGTTCTTGGCAACGGCCAGATCTTCAGCCGAGAGCACGCGCACGCCAGCGGCGGCAGCGGCGAACACCACTTCGCTTTCAGCGATGATGGCCTGCTTCTGCTCCAGCGTTTCACCCGACTTGGCGATCAGATCGACGCCAAAGCGCTCCTTGGAGACTTCAGCCGACTTGATGACGCGGTCGACGCCACGGTGAGCGACAAGCGTAACCTCAGCGCCTTCCAGCGCGGCGATGATCGAGGAGGCGAAGCCGACGACGCCGGTGGCGCCGAACACGGCAACCTTGGTGCCCTTCCAGTCGCGATTGAACTTCGTGCGCAGCACGCGCTCAACGCAGGCGACCATGGCGGCAGCGGTCGTGAACGAGCCAGCCGGGTCAGCGAAGGTGGAAAGGCCGAACGGCGGCACCAGCGCCTTCTGCGCGGCGTCCAGCATGTCGAGGGCCAGGATGGCATCCTTGCCGCCGATGAACAGGCCGGTGCGGGTGCCGTAGTTCGGCGGACGCGAGAAGATGGCGTCCTGCGTGAGCGCGGTCACTTCTTCGAGGGTCACGTTGATGTAGGGAACGATGACCTTATAGCCGGCGTCCGCTGCCATGTTCACGTCGAAGGGAGACATGTGCTTCTGCGGCGAGAGCATGTGCAGAATAGGAGTGGCGTCGCTCATGTTAGGACTTTCCTTGGCTTTTTTATCGACTACGTGTTCGTGATCTTTTCGATGGTGGCGCCCCTGTTGCGACCCTCGACGATCATGATTTCAAGCCCCACGCCTCTAGCGAGTTCGATGGAAGAATCATAGAGGTGCTGGGCAATTTCCTGCGAAGCTGCGAATGCGAAGCCGGTCGGGCCCCACGAACTTTGGCCGATGCCGATGGCGCCATTGGCCCGCAGGGCTTCTACAACGCGGCCCACCGCCGGGCTGGTCCACGGGCTACCCCCCTGGGCAGCGGCGAAATGGCCCCCGACGATTTTCTGAATCTCGGTCAGGGCGTCGCCGAAGGGCTCGATCTCCTCCTCCATCAAGGCGGGAACGAGCTGCATAAGCACGAGACGACAAACACTTGCGGCAGCCGCATCGGGCAGCGGCGGCAGGGTGGCAAAGGCATTCGTCTCCGCTTCACCGTGCACGCCAGAGGCCTTTGGGTCCGTGACCAGCAGCGACCGCCACGCCTCGGGAAAATCGGTGCGGATCATGATCGGTGGGGCCCGGTCGCTGCCGCCTTTGCCGCCGTCGACGATGAAGCCCCCGCGCTCAAACGACGCAATGCCTATCGCGGAGCGGGCGCCACGGTCGACAACTTCGCCAAGCCGGGTCGGCGTGATGTCGATGCCTTCGAGCGCAGCCAGCGCTACCCCGGCGGCCACCGCCAGCTGGGTGCCGGAACCGAGCCCGGCATGGGGCGGAATGGCGTTCTTGACCGAGATTTCATAGCTGCTGGTGAGGCCGAACAGTTGGGCGAAGCGCTGCAGCTGCCGGACCGCGCGCTCATGATCGGGGCCATCGCCACGGAAAACGTCGCTGCGGCGCAGAACCAGTTCGGTGTGCGGGCGGTTGATAGCCAGGCCGATACTGCCGAAAATCCGTCCAAGGCTGCCGTTGAGATCCAGAAAGCCCAGATGCAGGCGCGCGGCGGTTTCTACGCGCACAGCCTCGGGATGGGCAGTGGACTTCTGCCCAGGCGCTTCAGATTGCATTGCGTCGGCCAGTGGTGGCATTACGGTTCAACCTGCAGGTGCGAAAATCCCCTAGGAGAGGACAATATGGCGGCTGAGCGCGAAAAGCCCATGCCTGATGCCGAAGTCAACGCGTGGCTGGAAAAAAATCTACCCACGTGGCGCTTCGAGGATGGCTGGATCAGACGGACATACAAGACCAGCGGATGGAAGGGGACGCTGATGGTCATCAGCACGGTCGGGCATCTGGCCGAAGCGGCGTGGCATCACCCTGATATTACAGCCTCCTATGCCTGGGTTGAGGTGCGTCTCGTCACCCACTCCGCCAAGGGTATCACACCCAAGGATCTGGAATTGGCCCAGAAAATTGAAGAGGTCGTGCACTGGCGCCCTGGCAAGGCCGGGGGAGCTTTGGAGGGGACGCCGGAAGCCGACCAGCGCTTTGCCTATATCAAATACGACTGATCGGAAAGCCTCCGTTTACCTTTTGGCAAGTTGGCGTGCCGAACTTGCCTTGGGGCCGGCTGCACGATATCGAGCATAGCCGTTGCCCGCGACGGCAGGCGCGGCTATGGGCGGGTTCTTGCCGGCTGCGCGCCGAGCACGAAAATCGACCATAGCGGGTGTGATTGCAAAAGCTGATCGCTATCCGTTCGCAGCCCGAACAGTTTATCCGCCAATTTCCAAGGCGCCGAAATCACCAATGGCCAAGTGTCCCGTCGCATGAAGCACGTATTTCCTGCCCCGACCTCAGCTACGCCTAATGGGCTCGCGTTCGACAGCATCGTCGCGCTGGGTTCGAACATGGGCGACAAGACCGCCAACATCGACCGTGCCATCGCGCTGTTGACCCAAAGCGGTGAGGTGCGCCTCGTTGCGCGCTCCGGCGATTACGCGACGCCGCCCTGGGGCAAGACCGATCAGGATTGGTTCGTGAACGCGGCGATGTCGGTGAAGACCGAGCTGGCGCCGCATGACCTGCTGGCCCGCTGCAAACAGATTGAGCGCGAGATGGGGCGCGTCGAGATCGAGCGCTGGGGGCCGCGTGTCATTGATCTCGACGTGCTCGTCTATCGTGACACGATACTCAACACGCCCGAGCTGACGTTGCCGCATCCGCACATCGGCGCGCGCGCGTTTGTGCTTGGCCCGCTGATGGACATTGCACCCGATCTCGTCATCGGTGGCCGGACTGTGCGCGAGCTGTATGACGCCGTCGACAAGACCGGCATGGAGCGGCTGGACTGATCGCGTCACTGGCTGCTTGATTGCCGTCAATGCAACGGCCGCCAGATCCGTTTTATAAAGCCCCCTGAAAAGACAAAAACGCCGCCAACCCGAAGGCTGACGGCGTTCTGTATCAATCGCGCTGGCATTGAGTGCGTCGGCGACACCCATACGGGGCGCTGGCCGCCGACGCAGCAAACCAATTACTTCGAGCTGCCGTCAGCGTTCAGCGACTCAAGATAGGCAACCAGGTCGCCACGCTTCAGCTCGTCCTTGACGCCCGGGAACGGCATGCGGTTGCCGGGGATCTTCTTCTTCGGATCAGCAAGCCACTCGTCGAGGTTCTCTGCGGTCCACTCAATCGCAGCGGTCTTCAGTGCTGGCGAGAAGTTGTAACCTTCAAGCGAACCCGACTTGCGCTCGGACAAGCCATTGAGCTCCGGACCGACAGCGTTCTTGGCGTCCGGACCGACCTTGTGACAGGCTGCACACTGCTGTGCGAAAACCTTCTGACCGGCTTCAACGTCCTGCGCAGAAGCCATTGTTGGCATCGCAAGCACAGCGCTTGCGGCCAGTACCCACTTAAGCATCCCGTTTTCTCCCTAGTTACGACGTCGCGCGTCGTTTGGATGGCGCGCGCATCATCGGATGGCACCTGTGACTGTGCCAAGTCTTTTCTGAACTTGGACTGAACACGATGCCGCACCCTTTGGTACTTGCGCTTCCAGGTCGTGGGAGAAAACGGTCTTAAGCGTCGCTTGAAACTGGTGTTTTTTCGGCCGCCGGCTTGGGTGTTGCACCGCCCGGGCGACGGTAAACAAATGCTGGTGGAGATTGATGGGATTCGACATCAGCCACCTTGGCCCACTCCTCATGCAACGGAGAAAGTGAACACGCAGGGTCAGTATTTGCTGCATCGCCGGTGAGTGCGAACGCCTGACAACGGCAGCCGCCGTAGTCGATCTCGCGCCGTGGGCAGGTGCGGCAAGGCTCTTTCATCCAGCTCGTACCGCGATACTTCTGGAAGGCGTCGCCATTGAGCCAGATGTCGGCGAGTGGCTTGTCGCGCACATTATCGAACTCAAGGTGCGTGATCGATTCAGCGGCGTGGCACGGCAGCACCCGGCCCGAAGGCGTGATGTTGATGATGCCCTTGCCCCAGCCGCCCATGCAGGGCTTCGGATACTTGGCGTAATAGTCCGGCACCACGGCGTCGATGACGATGATGCCCTTCAATTCTTCGCGCTTGCGCTCAACCAGGCGCGCTGCGGCCATGAAGGCATCGCGCGTCGGCATCAGCGAGGAGCGGTTCTTGAGCGCCCAGGCATAATACTGCACATGGGCAATCTCGACGCGTCCGGCGCCCAGCTCCACGGCGTAGTTGATGATGGCTTCGACGCTGTGGATGTTATGACGATGGATCGGCGCGTTGATCGTCAGCGGCATGCCAAGCTCGCGAACCCAGCCGGCAACTTCCTTTTTCTTCGCGCTGCCGCCCTTGTAGCCGGCGATGCGGTCGGCGTTTTCCGCCTGCGTGTCGACATCCTGAATGGAGATCTGGACGTGATCCAGTCCGCACTCTTTCAGCTTCTCCAGCCGTTCGCGCTTCAGCAGAACAGCGGCGGTGATGAGGTTGGTGTAGAGGCCAGACTCGGCAGCAGTCTTCACGATTTCTTCCAGGTCACGGCGCGCGGTCGGCTCGCCACCGGAAAGATGAACCTGCAGGATGCCAAGCTGTGCCGCTTGCCGCATCACCTTCTGCCAATCCTCCGTCGACAGCTCGACGTTGACCTTCTCAAGCTCCAGCGGATTGGAGCAGTAAGGGCACTGCAGCGGACAGCGATGGGTCAGTTCGGCCAGCAGGCCGATGGGTGCGCGCACGACGCAGGAAGGATCGGGCGCGGTGGGCGATGACGGGTTGGCATCACAGCGCATCTCGCCGGCATCCATGGTGATGGTGCCTTCCTTGACGTGACCTCCCGGGGATGGGGCAATCTCGTTCATGCCTTCACAACTCCCTTGTCGGAGAGGTCTTGCAACATCGCGATGATGTCGACCTCGATATCCTGCACCGGAGCATTGTATTCATTAGATAGGTGGGCCGCGATGTCTCCGACAGTGCGTGCGCCATCACAAAGCTTCAAAACTTCGACAGCGATGGGATCGGGATCGAACAGACGTTCAGGCGCCAGAATAATCCAGCGGTTGCGCCCGGCGTCGTAGCGCATCTTGATGTACGGGGGCATCACCGGCTTGCTGTCGGATACGATCACCGTTCGCTGGCGTGGTGTAGGTTCGCCCATTTTTCAGGCCTCCGGTCGGAATGCGCCGGGCGGAACACGCCCTTCGACATAGGCATTTTGCAGTGCATCAAGCTGTGACCACAGCACGTTGCATTTGAAGCGAACGGCATCGACGCACGCTTCCTGTTCGTCACGGGTCTTGGCGTGCTCCAGCACGTAGCCAAGCGCGAAGTCGGCATCGCGCGGTGCCTGTGTCAGCCGGCGCTTGAAGTAGGCCATCACCTTGTCGTCGATGAAGTCCGGATAGTTCTCCAGCATGCCGGAGATGCGCTCCTTATGGATCTTGGGCGCGAACAGTTCCGTCAGCGACGAGGCGATGGCGACCGTGATCGGCTGCTCACGTACGAAGGTGACATAAGCTTCGACCGCGAACTTGGTGGCGGGCAGCGCGCCCTTCATAGAGACGACGTAATCGCGGTCGAGGCCAAGCCCATCCGTCAGCACCAGCCAGCGCTCGATGCCGCCTTCTTCCTCGCCATAGCCATCGTGATCCAGTAGCCGGTGCACCCATTCGCGGCGCAGCTCGCGATCGTAAAGGCGGCTGATGAGGGCGGCATCCTTTCGCGGCACTGCCGACTGATAGCAGTAGCGGTTCAGCGCCCAGGCTTGCACCTGAGGTTTGGTCAGCTCGCCACCGTGCAGCATGTGATGGAACGGATGCTTGTCGTGATAGCGCTCAGCGCCCACGGCGCGGATCGCCGCTTCGAACTCCGCCACCGGCATCAGTTCCTGCGCGTCGCGTTCGGCAGTTTTGCGCTCAAGGCTCACCGCGTCGCTCATAGCCGCACCTCCATCCCATCATATCCGACTTCACAGCCCGCAGCCTCAATCGTCTTGCGGGCTTCAGAATTTTCATCCAACGCCGGATTTGAATTGTTAATGTGAACATAGACCAGCCGGCCGACATTCAGTCCCGAAAATGCAGCAATCGAACCATCTTCGCCCGACATGCTGATGTGGCCCATCCGGGCGCCGGTCTTCGGCATCAGACCCTGATCTAGCATCTCGTTGTCGGTGAACAGCGTGCCGTCGAAGAACACAACCGGCGCATCTTTCAGGCGCGCGGCCAGCTTCTCATCTACCTGCGCGCAGCCTGGAATGTAAAAGAAGGACTTCTTCTCGACCGTATCAGTAATTTTCAAACCGATCGTATCGCCGTCCTTGCTGCCGAAATTGTCCGATGACGTATCTTCAAGGTACAGCGCAACCTTGCCCGGCACCGCGAACGCTTCCACCGTCAGGCCGAGATCGACACCCGCGCCCGTCAGCGCGAACGGTTCATTCAGCTTCATCTCGATGCGCGGCACGTGCTGTTCGGCCAGCACCTGAAACACCGAGTTGGCGTTGATGGTCGCCAGCACACGGTCGGACGCATAGACAGAAAACGGCTGGGCTTCGCGCAGGTTGATCAGTCCAATGATGTGATCCACGTCGCCGTTGGTCAGCACCGCGGCCTTGATAGGACTGTGCCGCATGCCGAATTCGGGCTTGGCGTGCAGTTCGGGCGTATCGTTGATCTGCTGGCGCAGGTCCGGAGAAGCGTTCAGCAGCACCCAGTTGATGCCGTCGCGGCTGATCGCCAGCGACGATTGGGTGCGCGCACGGAAGCCGGGCACGCCGGTGCGCACAGCGGTGCAGTTGCGGCAATTGCAATTCCACTGCGGAAAGCCACCGCCCGCAGCGGACCCCAGAATTTTTATGATCATTTCTGCTGTCTGAATGTGAGCACACATCGCCATGTGGCTTGGGGCCGTCTGGCGTAGGCGCTCGATCGTTCTTCGCCCGATAAAACAACGGCGGTCGAGGCCTCGACCGCCGTTGCAAGAAACTCACTGACAGTGTGAGTCAAAGTCGACAGTCAAAAATTAGATGATGTCGATCTCAGCCGGCATGTACGAGGTAACCTCGAGGCCAACTTCCTGCTCACGAACTGCGGGCTTGGTCCAAACCTTCATGACTTTTCCTCCGATTGCGCAATTTTGCCGTTATTACATTATTCGGATGTACCCCGCCGAGGGCCCATCCACCGGAGCATTAACCTTCTACGGGTGCCCCGGTTCGTCGATCTCGGGCACGCGAGCCCTCAATCGCCATAGCGGCTATAAACCACAGGCCCGCCCGAAACGGAAGTCAAAGGCGCTCACAATGCCGTGTGAAAAACGTCAGCCGGGCAGGGGTAGAATGGCAATTGACTCAGGCATTTGGCCGTGCGTGTCGATGGCAGAGTTGATCTGTGTCAATGCCGCCGGAGCGGCAGGGGATGCGCCGCCCGTTGCGTACAGCGGGGAAAATGCCGCAACCGGCTGAAGGGGCGATGTAGACCAAAGTGTTAGCGCGCCAGATCCTCTGTCTAGCGCAGGTGGTTCGCCCGTCCTTTCGGAGATAGACCCGCTGGAGGCCTTTCACGGGGGCGTTGGCCCGCAAGATGGAAATGCAATTTCAGAATGCGGCGATGCGAGGGGATTTTGTTCTTATTTCCCGTCGATACTGTCGAGAGAATAGAAAAAACTACTTTGTTAAACTATAACGTCAGTCACTGGCATGCGGTGCCGCCTCGAGGCGGTCCCCGGTCGGTGCCCGACGCGATATCCCGGTTGATCCGCTCGTGAGCAGCGAAAGGCAAGGCGTTGCGATACTTCCCTGTTTTTCTCGATCTTGAGCAGCGTGAAGTGCTCGTCGTCGGTGGTGGCGAGAAAGCGCTGCAGAAGCTCCGTCTGCTGGCGAAGACGACGGCGCGGGTGCGCCTCGTTGACGGCGACGTGTGCGCCGAGATCCTGGATGCCGGTTTTAACAACCTGACGGTCGAGGCGCGGGCCTTCATCGATAGCGATGTCGATGGCGCGGTGCTGGTTTTTGCCGCCAGCGACGACGAGGCCCTCGATAAGCGTGTCGCGGCAGCAGCCCGGGCGCGGGGCGTGGCTGTGAATGTGGTCGATGGACCTGCCGATAGCACTTTCATCGTGCCCGCAATTGTCGATCGCGATCCGGTGGTTGTCGCCATCGGCACTGAGGGTGCCGCGCCCATTCTGGCCCGCGAGATCAAGGCGCGGCTGGAGGACTGGCTGCCGGCGCGCTTTGGCGATATCGCGCACCGTGCCCAGGCGCTCCGTCAGCGCGTCAAGGACACCATTCTCGATCCCGTTTTGCGCCGCCGTACCTGGGAAGCCTTGTTGCAGGGGCCGTGGCGCGATGCGGCGCTTGCGGGCAACGGCGAAGCGGCTGACCGTGAGCTGGAACGTCAGATCGAAGCCTCCCGGCAGCTCGGCCATCCGGTCGGCAGCGTGGTTCTGATTGGCTGCGGGCCCGGCGAGCCAGACCTCATCACATTGAAAGCACAGCAATATTTGCAGTCGGCCGATGTGCTGGTGACGGATCGACTGGTCAATCCCGCCATCCTCGAGTATGCGCGCCGGGATGCCGCGCGCATCGACGTTGGCAAGGGGCCGGAAGGCGACTCCCACCGCCAGGAAGAAATCAACCGCATCATCGTCCGCGAGGCTTTGAAGGGTCACCGCGTGGTGCGGCTCAAGGGCGGCGATGCGTTCGTTTTCGGCCGTGCTGCCGAGGAAATGGCGTCTGTACGCCAGGCGGGCGTGCCGGTGACGGTTGTGCCGGGCATCACGGCTGCGCACGCCTGCGCGGCCAGCATCGGGCTGCCGGTTACGCAACGCAACCGGGTCCGCCAGTTCACCGTTGTGACCGGGGCTTCGTCTGAAGGCGATATCGATCTCGATTGGGCTGCTCTGGCCCGGCCGGGGCAGGCGTTCGCGATCTATATGGGTGTCAGGACGGCCGACCACTATTGCAAGCACCTGCTGGCCGCCGGAGCAGATCCTGAAACGCCGGTCGTCGTTGTGGAAAACGGAACGCTGCCCAGCGAGCGGGTAATAGAGACGGATCTTCGATCGCTGGTGCAGGCCATTGCGGATACGGGTATACGCAGTCCCGCAGTCATTTTTGTTGGTTTGGATTGGGCGAGCGCAGGGCTGTCGCGGCCACAGCGTGTAGAGGTATACCGAGCGCGCATTGCTTCGGGGAGCGGACCTGATAAAGGCTCGCAGGCCATTGACGCATATGCCGAGCAGGTATGCCGATAGTCGTGCAGACAAATCAGCATAGTTCAGAAACGATCAGCGCTCCTTTGCGCCGCAATGCCATAAACTCAAGGAGGCGAGTGTGACCGCCCAGCCGTTGCTACCGAAGAATGCGCCCTTCACGCAGGAGGAGATTGAAGTCCTCAATAGCGTGGTCGCGCGCACGACGCCGCAGCAGCGCGCGTGGTTGGCGGGTTTCTTCGCCGGTTTTGAGGCTGCCCAGGGGGGCGGTGCGATTGCGGCTGTTCCGGCGCAGAAGCCGCGTCAGCCGCTGACGGTGCTCTATGCAAGCGAGAGCGGCAACGCCGAAGCGCTAGCGCTGCGGTCCAAGAAGATCGCCCAGAAGCACGGCCTCGATGCACGCATCGTCGATTTCGCCGATGCCGACTTCGACCTGCTGAAGAAGGCCAAGAACATTCTGGTCTATGCGGCCACCTGGGGCGAAGGCGATCCGCCGAGCCGCGCCGTCGATTTCTATAACGCGCTGATGAGCGATGAGGCGCCGCGCATTGATGGCGTGCGCTTCGCTGTGCTGGCGCTGGGCGATTCCGCTTACGTCGAATTCTGCGCTACCGGCAGACTAATCGACGAGCGTCTCGCAGCGCTGGGCGGTGTGCGTGCATTCGATCGCATCGATCTCGACCTCGATTATGCCAAGCAGGCAGCTGAGTGGACCGAGAAGGCGCTGGGCGAACTGGCCCCGGCCGATGCGGGCAACGCCACCGTCGTGCATGTTGATTTCAAGTCGCCGCTGCTTGCTGAAGACGACGACGAGCCGCGCTACACGGTCGAGAGCCCGCTCACCGGTGAGATCACCGCGCTGGTCGATCTCAACGGCACCGGTTCGAGCCGCGAGACCTGGCATGTGGAAATCGCAGCCGATGCACCGGGCTTCTCGTATCTGCCCGGCGATGCCATCGGCGTCGTGCCGGAGAACGATCCGCAGCTCGCGCTGGAAGTTGCCGAAGCTGTTGGTCTTGGCGCTGACGGTGAGGTGGTGAAGAAACTGCGCGAGCGCTATGACGTCACCACGCTGTCGCGCCCGCTGATCGAGGCATTCTCGAAGCTGACGCAGCGCACCGATGCCGCCAAGCTGCTGGAGCCGGAAGCCTTTGCCGCTTTCGCCGCTGATCGCCAGCTTGTCGACCTGTTCGAAACCTACAGCGAGAAGCTGACGCCGGAGCAGTTGTTCAGTCTGCTGCGTCCGCTGCCGGGCCGCCTCTATTCAGTGGCCTCCAGCCCCAAGGCGCATCCGGGCGAAGCGCATCTGCTGGTCGGCGCCGTGCGCTGGGCATCCCACGGCCGCGAGCGTCGCGGTGTTTGCTCGACCTATTTCGCCGACCGTCGCAGGACCGGCGATGAAGTGCGCGTCTACGTGAAGCCGAACCGTCACTTCCGCATTCCGGAGGATGGCAATCGCCCGATCATCATGATTGGCGCCGGCACCGGTGTTGCACCCTATCGCGGCTTCATCGAAGAGCGTGCGGAGCTGGAGCACAAGGGCAAGAGCTGGCTGTTCTTCGGTGAGCGCAACTTCACCAACGACTTCCTCTATCAGCTCGAATGGCAGGAGCATCTGGCTTCCGAAACGCTCAGCCGTATCGACGTTGCGTTTTCGCGCGATCAGCCGGAAAAGATCTACGTGCAGCATCGCCTGTGGGATCGGCGCGAGGAACTGCTCGACTGGATTGCCGATGGTGCGCACGTCTACGTTTGCGGTGACGAAAAGGGGATGGCACGCGATGTCGATGACACGCTGGCGCGCATCCTTGCTGAAACGGCGCGCGGCGATGACGAGGTTGGCCGCGCAAAGCTGAAAGAGCTCGCCAAGGCGGGCCGGTATCAGCGCGACGTATATTAAAAAGGGTGGCCTGGGGGCACTCTGACAGGACGGACGACATGACTGACAAGCGTTCAAAGAACGAACACATCAAGGAAGACAGCCGGCTGCTGCGCGGGACCATCGCTGAAGGTCTTGCAGACGTCTCAACGGGTGCCATCTCCGAAGACGACAGCCAGCTCACGAAGTTCCACGGCACGTACCTGCAGGACCACCGCGACGTGCGCGGTGAGCGCACCAAGAAGAAGCTGGAAAAGGCTTTCAGCTTCATGATCCGCGTGCGTCTGCCGGCCGGCGTGACAACGTCGAAGCAGTGGCTGCAGCTTGATGCGATCGCGGGCACCTATGCCAACGATCAGCTTCGGCTGACGACGCGCCAGACGTTCCAGTTCCACGGCGTCATCAAGCCGAACATGCGGCGCACAATGCAGGCCATCAATGCGGCGCTGCTCGATACGCTGGCGGCCTGCGGTGACGTGAACCGCAACGTGCTGGCGGCGTCCAATCCGTATCTGACGAAGGCGCACACGGCCGCGCATGAACTTGCTGTCAATGTCAGCGAGCATCTGCTGCCGCGCACTGGCGCGTACCACGAGATCTGGCTGGACGGTGAGCAGGTGGTCGACAAGACGCGGCCTGCGCAGCCCGAGGAAGAGCCGATTTACGGCCAGCATTATCTGCCGCGCAAGTTCAAGATCGTGGTGGCTGTTCCGCCGTCCAACGACATCGATCTGTTCGCGCACGATCTGGGCTACATCGCCATCGTCGAGGACGGCAAGCTTGTCGGCTGGAACGTGGCTGTCGGTGGCGGCATGGGCATGACCCACGGCGACACCGAAACCTTCCCGCGCACGGCCGACGTGATGGGCTTCTGCACGACGGAGCAGGCGATCGACGTTGCCGAGAAAGTTGTCACCGTCCAGCGCGATTGGGGCAATCGCGAGAACCGCAAGCGCGCGCGCCTGAAGTACACGATCGAGGATCGCGGCCTCGCTAATTTCCGCGCCGAAGTCGAGAAGCGTCTCGGCTACAAGCTGGGCGAGGCGCGGCCGTATGAATTCACCTCGACCGGTGACGTGATCGGCTGGACGCAGGGCGCCGACAAGAAATGGCACCTGACGCTCTACATCGAGAACGGTCGCATCAAGGATGTGCCGGGCTGGACGCTGCGCTCGGCGTTGCGCGAGATCGCGGAAGTCCATCCGGGCGGGTTTGTTGTCACTGCAAACCAGAACGTCATCGTCACCAACGTACCGGCCAAGGGCAAGGCGAAGATCGAGGCCATCCTGAAGCAGCATGGCATCGACATCGGGACTGATCTTTCGGGCATCCGCCGCAACTCGATGTCGTGCGTCGCGTTGCCGACGTGCGGCCTGGCGCTGGCGGAGAGCGAGCGCTTCCTGCCGGAGCTGGTGACGGCGCTTGAGGATTCACTGGATCGCGCCGGCCTGCGCGACGACGAGATCGTCATCCGCATGACCGGCTGCCCCAACGGCTGCGCGCGTCCGTATCTGGCCGAGATCGGTCTCGTCGGCCGCAATCCAGGACTTTACAACCTGTACCTCGGTGCGGCATTTAACGGCGAGCGGCTGAACAAGCTTTATGCCGAGGACGTCGATAAAAGTGGTATTGTGCGGTTGCTGGATCCGATCTTCTCCCGCTACGCCAAGGAGCGCGAGCAGGGCGAACATTTCGGAGACTTTGCCATCCGCGCCGGTTATGTTCAGGCAACGACCGGCGGCAATCGCTTCCACGCTGATCTTGCGCCGGTAAAGGTTGCGGCGGCGGAATAGCAGCCGCCTGCGGATACTGGGTTTCGCCAGCGTCAGGCGCCTTGTCGCCACGCTGGCCGATACAGTTACGTCACTTCACCTGCATGTGACGACAGCCGTCGCGCACTGTCTTTGGACAGAGCGCGACGGCTTTTTCGTTATGGGGATGGCTCAGCAACACTGGCGTCATCGGCATGCGGCGACGCCAAGCGCGCCAACGCGACGCTGGCCGCGCGTGCGTTCGGAGGCTCGGAGCTTTCGGGCGTAAGTCTCAGCGCTCAGTGCGCCAGCGGGCCGATGAGGGAATAGGCCGCCCAGCCCAGCACCAGCGCCAGCACCACGCGCAGCACCCAGTCCGGCACCATGCTGGTGATGCGTGAACCCAACGCGATGCCCGGCACCGAGCCGATCAGCAGCAGGCCCAGTATCGTCAGGTCGACGTGGCCCATGCCGAAGTGGCTGATGCCCGCCAGAAACGTGAGAGGGATGGCGTGCACGATGTCGGTGCCGATCAGGCGGCGCGCCGACATGGTGTGATACAGCACCGTCAGCGCCACGACGCCGATCGCGCCCGCGCCGACCGACGTGAGCGCGACAAGCACGCCCAGGATGATGCCTAGCGCCAGCGTGGGCGCGCGCCGCACGGGCGGATTGTCGGTCGCGGCGCCGTTGTTGCCATTGCCGTTGGCGCGCCGCTTCAGCAGCGGATAGGCGGCGACGCAAAGCGCGCTGATGACAAGCGCGGCGGCAAGAACCTCACGGATGATGATCGACAGCACGTGCACATCGGGCTTGGTGAGGTACATCCACGCCAGCACGGCTGCAGCGCCGGGCAGACTGCCGAGCGCCATCCATTTCACGATCGGCCAGTCGACGTTGCCGAGCCGGTTGTGACGCCAGGCTGCCGATGCCTTGGTGATTGAGGCGAACAGCAGATCGGTGCCGACCGCGAGAATGGGCGGCACGCCCAGGCCCGAAATCAGAAACGGCGTCATCAGTGAGCCGGCGCCCACGCCGGTCAGCCCCACCAGAAAGCCAACCGCAAAGCCGCCGATGATGACGACCGGCCAGCCGGTTGAGAAAAACAATTCCATCAGGTGCCGATCAGCGATTCAATTGTCCGCGCCGGGGACGTCGGACGCTCCGTTATGTTGAACAGACCGGACAGCGCTTAGCACGTCTGGCCGACGAAACTGAAATGCCCGGTGCCTATGTGAGTGCCGAGATGATGGTGCGAAGGCTCAGGATCACGACCACGCAGCCGACCAGGATCATCAAGGCTTTGTCCGGCAACACCTTGGTTGCGTAAGCGGCGAAGGGCGCTGCGATGATGCCGCCGATGATCAGACCGGCAATGATGGGCCACAGGTCGAGGCCGATGGTCATGATGAAGGTGGCTGAGATCGTCAGTGTGACGAAAAACTCGGCGAGATTGACCGAGCCGATCGCATAGCGCGGTTTTGTGCCCTGGCCGATCAGCGTCGAGGTGACAATCGGGCCCCAGCCGCCGCCGCCGATGGAATCGAACAGGCCGCCAAAGAAACCCAGCGGGATGACCCGTGACGGTTCTGCGCCCTCCGACGGGCGGCTCGCAACCGCTTTCCAGACGATCAGCACGCCCAACAGCAGCAGGTAGGCGCTGATGAATGGTCTGATTGTGTCACCATCAATATTGGTGAGAACGAAGGCTCCAAGCGCGCCGCCGATCATGCCCGGCACTGCAAGGCGGACCAGAAGCTTGCGATCGACGTTGCCGAGTTTCCAGTGGGCCGTGCCCGAAACTGCGGTGGTGAAAGTTTCAGCCGCGTGCACGCAGGCGCTGGTGGTGGCCGGCGGCACACCCATGCTTAGCAGCACCGAGGAGGACGTAACGCCATAGGCCATGCCGATAGCACCATCCACCATCTGCGCGGCGAAGCCGACGGCGACAAACAGTAGAAAGTCTTCCCACATGCGGCGAAACTAACCTTTAAATGATCGATAGAGCGACGGATTAATCCATATAACGGACGCTGCGGCCACAATAAAAGGAGCCGTCTCCGGCTCCTTTTTACTCATCTCGTCTGATCAGATGTCGATCTTTACCTGCACGCCGGCGGACTGCAGCAGCAACGCTGCTTCGTTGGCGCGGCGCTGGAATTCGCGGCGGTCTTCGTCGCTTTCGCCCAGATCGCGGCACAGACCGCGCGTCAGCAATTCGCGCGTCAGATGGAATGCGCCTTCATTGCTTGCTTCGCCCGCAGTCGCGGCGGTGATCACGCCACCGGCAACACTGGCGCCCGTCAGCGCATCGACGATCAGGAACACGCCCGTCGGCTGATTGTCGGCGAACGTGTCGACGGCAACCGGCCTGCCAAGCGTGATGGAAGCGTTGGCGATGTCGTTGACTTCAACGGTCGTCGCCGGCTGCACGGCCAGCGATTCCAGATCCAGCAGCGACGACACCGTGATGTCGGCAATCGGCGCCAGATCGGTTCCGGTGCGCAGGAGATAGCCGTTGGCGTTGTCGAACGGCGTCTCCCACAGCCAGATGATGCGGGCTTCGATCTGGCCGGCCACGATGGGCAGCGCGCTATCGGCGGCTGAAATGACCGCGCCGCGTGCAACGTCGATGTCGGTGTCGAGCTGGATGGCGACGGCTTGGCCCTGACGCGCGATTTCCAGATCGTGGTCCATGGTGGCGATGCGCAGCACGTGTGCGCTCTGGCCACTCAACACGTCTGTCACGCGGTCGCCAACGCTGACATAACCAGATGCAACAGTGCCAGCGAGACCGCGGAAATCGACGCCATCGCGCAGCACGGTCTGCACCGGCAGCCGGAAGGGACCACGCGGGGCAACATCACGCGCCTGCGTCTTCTCAAGGTATTCCAGCAGATGCGGGCCAGAATACCACGGCATGTGCTCCGACTGATGGGCGATGTTGTCACCCGTTACGGCGGAGACGGGAACCGCGATCGCATCACGGAAGCCGAAGCGCAGCGTCAGTTTGCGGAAATCGGCTTCGATGGCGCGGAACTTTTCCTGCGACCAGTCAACCAGATCCATCTTGTTGACGGCCAGGATGACGCGACGCACGCCAACGATGTCGAGAATGGCCGCATGGCGCCGGGTCTGGCGCTTCACGCCATGGCGCGCATCGACAAGCATGATAGCAACGTCGGCATGGGAGGCACCCGACGCCATGTTGCGCGTATACTGCTCGTGGCCGGGGCTGTCGATGACGACGAAGCGGCGCTTGTCGGTATCGAAGTATCGCCATGCGATATCAATCGTAATGCCTTGCTCGCGCTCAGCAACGAGACCGTCGAGCAGCAGTGAATAATCGGGCTGACCGCTGGCGGTGGTGGACTTGTCGATCAGCGCGCGCTGATCGTCGGAAAGGTCGGATGCATCATAGAGCAGGCGCCCGATGAGCGTTGACTTGCCGTCATCAACCGAGCCGCAGGTCAGAAGATGCAGGATGCCGTCCAGCTCCTGTTTGAGGGCAGGCGCAGTGGCTTCGCGCCGGATAGCAGTGACCGCTGTCATCAGAAGTAGCCTTCCTGCTTCTTGCGCTCCATCGCGCCGGTTTGGTCATGGTCGATAAGCCGGCCCTGGCGTTCCGATGTGCGGGCGCCAAGTGTTTCGGTTACGACGCTTTCAAGATCGTTTGCGGTCGAGGCTACGGCGGCGGTCAACGGCCAGCAGCCCAGAGTGCGGAACCGCACGCTGCGCAGTTCGGGAACTTCGTCGGGCTGCAGCGGCAGGCGGTCGTCATCGATGACGAGCAACTGACCATTGCGCACGATGGTGGGACGCTCGGCCGCGAAATAGAGCGGCACAACGTCGAGGTTTTCGCGGGCGATGTAACGCCACACGTCGCGTTCGGTCCAGTTCGACATCGGGAACACGCGCACCGTTTCGCCGGGGCCGAGGCGACCGTTCAGCAGGTTCCACATTTCGGGGCGCTGGCGGCGCGGATCCCAGCGGTGACCGGGCGAGCGGAACGAGAACACGCGCTCTTTCGCGCGCGAGCTTTCTTCATCGCGGCGTGCGCCGCCGAAGGCTGCGTCGAAGCCGTATTTGTCCAGCGCCTGCTTCAGCGGCTGTGTTTTCATCACGTCGGTGTAGACGGATGGCGAGTGATCGTACGGATTGACGCCCCGCTTCAGCCCGTCCTCATTCGTGTGCACGATGAGATCGAGATTGAAATCACGCACCGTCTTGTCACGGAACGTGATCATGTCGCGAAACTTCCACTTGGTGTCGATGTGCAGCAATGGAAACGGCAGCTTCTGCGGCCAGAACGCCTTGCGGGCGAGGTGCAGCAGAACGGTCGAGTCCTTGCCGATCGAATACATCAGCACCGGCTTGCGGAACTGAGCCGCAGCCTCGCGGAAAATGTGGATCGCTTCTGCTTCGAGCAGATCAAGGTGCGAAAATTGCGCGCTCATGCGGCGGCATCCTTTTGGCGGGGGCGATTGTGCAGGCCGCACTCTTTACCGTCTTCGTTCTCCCACCACCAGCGTCCTGCGCGAATGTCCTCGCCGGGGCGGATGGCGCGCGTGCAGGGCTGGCAGCCGATGGAAGGGAAGCCGCGGTCGTGCAGCGGGTTGATCGGGATGGCGTTGTTGGCCACGAAAGATTCCAGGCGCTCCAGGCTCCAGTCCGCAAGCGGGTTAAGCTTGACCAGACCGTCCGTTGCGTCCCAGGCCGCAAAGGGCACATGGGCGCGACCGGAGGACTGTTCACGCCGCAGGCCCGTCACCCAACCGGTGGCGCCGTTCAGTGCGCGCTTCAGCGGCCGCACCTTGCGCACGTCACAGCAGGCCTTGCGGTTCTCGATGGCCATGCGGAAGCCATAGATGCCGTCGCGGGCAACCAGCTCTTCAACTTCGTGCGCCTCCGGGAACATCACACGGATCTTGAGGCCGTAGACATTCTCGCTGGCTTCGAGGGTGTCGAGCGTTTCGGGGAAGTGGCGGCCGGTATCCAGAGTAAAGACATCAATGTTGGCGCCGCTGCGGGCGATGCCATGCAGAACGGCCTGATCCTCGATGCCAAGACTGGTAGAGAAAGTGATGCGGCCGGGAACGGAGCGGGTGATCTCGAGCAGCCGCTCTTCAAGGCTGTCGATCTCACTCAGGCGTTGGTCAAGCGCATCTGCTTCGGCCACCCAGTCATAGGGTGTCGAAGTCGGCGAAGGCTGGCGGATGGCGCGGGGCGAAGCGTTGGCGGCGCCCGCTTTCGAGGTTTTCGTCGGCATAGTGGTCCCTAAATCCTCAAGGCCGAACGTAGTGGAAACCTTATTCTACTTAAAGCTATAGTCAGAAATAAAAATAGTATCACATTCCCCATCACCCGGAGGGGTGGAATTTTTTGCCAATCCGAGGCTTGGGGGAACGCTGTCCCGGAAGGCCGAGAGCCAACCGCGTGCGGCTCGCCATGGTGAGCCGCCGAGAGGCGCCGGAAAGCCATTCCGCGCGGGCTGGGCGCGATCGCCCCGAGCGCACTTGTGGACAGCCGCCTTTATAGCGTCCGGCATTCCTATTCGCAGTCAAATCGTCGCCGATGATTCGTCTGTCGATTCGCTCGTTTTTTCTGTCGGCGGAAATGATCCACAGCATGTGGATAAACGAATCAGTGCCGCTGCAATACGTCAGTTCGCGAGCTCAATTTGCAAAGACGGATTCATTCGGAGAGCTGTGCCCAAGTTGATCCAGATGAAAATGTGGGGATGAAATAATAACCCATAAAACCCATGAAAACCAATGACTTGTTCTGTGTGATTTAATGTGGACATCCCCGTGACATTCCTGCTGCAAGTGCTTTGCGGGAACAAACGAACTAGCGGGCAGGTTAACAAATGGTATTCTTCACGTGCTTCGCGACGTCGCCTGCCATGAAGAGGGCTCTTCCATGGGTTGGCGAAGTTCGGAGGCGTAAAAGCAAACGTTTGAGAAAGTAGCGGGGTACCACAATGGGGGATTCTTCAGAGCGTCCGGATTTTCCGCAGTTCGAGCCTATGGCCGACATGTCGAGAGAACGGGCCGAAGAAGCCGGTGTCGAAGTCTTCGAGGTCGTCGGATCTATTAAATGGTTCGATGCATCAAAGGGTTATGGCTTTATCGTGCCCGACAACGGGTTGGCCGACATCCTGCTGCACGTCACCTGCCTCCGCGCCGGTGGTTACCAGACAGCCTACGAAGGTGCCCGGGTTCACGCTGAGATCCTGCGCCGTCCCAAGGGAATGCAGGCATTCCGCATCCTTAGCATGGACGAGAGCACTGCGATTCATCCCTCGCAGCTTCCGCAGCGTACACACGTTATCGTTACGCCCGAGAGTGACTGGGAGCGGGCCATGGTAAAGTGGTTTAATAGGGTACGAGGCTTCGGCTTCCTGACGCGTGGCGAAGGAACGCCGGACGTCTTCGTACATATGGAAACACTGCGGCGCTTCGGCTTCACCGAGCTGCGTCCGGGTCAAATGGTCATGGTTCGCTGGGGTCACGGCTGTAAGGGCTGCATGGCTGCCGAACTGAGACCGGATGGTCAGCCGGGGCTGCCGCCAACGCACTGATAAGGGCGATGGCAAAATTGCAAATTCATCAGAGCAGGGCTGCCCGTGGGGCGGCCCTGTTTGTTATGGCGCTTGGCACGGCGGCGAGTGTTGCTGTGGCCGATGTGCAGATGCGTGTCGAAAAGCTCTGGCTGCTGCCGGCGGATGGTCGTGAGCTGGCCATCGACGTCGAGATTGCGGACGATCCCAAGCAGAAGGCGCTTGGCCTCATGTTCCGCACCGAGCTGGCGGACAACAAGGGGATGCTGTTCCCCTATGGTGAGCCGCGCGAGATCAGCATGTGGATGCGCAACACGTACATCCCGCTGGATATGCTGTTCATTAAGCCGGATGGCGTCATCCATCGCATCGAGGTGCGTACCGAACCTCTGTCCGAGCGCATCGTCGCTTCCGGTGGGCCGGTCTCGGCTGTGCTTGAGCTGGCGGGTGGAGCAACGCAGCGGCTGGGTATCAAGGCAGGCGATCGGGTTCGCCATCCCAGCTTTTCATCAGCCGCCCCGGAAAACTGAAACGCCACCGTCTGTTAGTTGAAGAGGCCAGTTCGCAAGGCGGATCAGCCGCCACTCAGTACTGACGAGCACCGGTGGCATGTAAGGCGCGGATGACTGTTGCGAATCGGTCACGTCGGTAATGGGCGCGCACAACCGGACGGCCCTTCGGCATTGACTCATGTGCCCCCCACAGGCGCAGATGCAGGGGTGATGTTCAAGGGAACGCGGTGAGGCGATACGCTAAAACCGCGGCTGCGCCCGCAACTGTAATCGGCGAGCTTTTCCGCATACGCCACTGGCGGCTCTCATGGAGCTGCTGGGAAGGCCGGATAAAGCGCCAGAGCCGAGAGCCAGGAGACCTGACGTCACAAGTCGCCCTTTGCCGTGCGGGCCGCGCGGTAGAACGGACACCCGTAGTGGCGACTGATGTGCGACCGTAGGGAAGCTACGTCAGGTTTGTCGTTCTACGGTGTCATTTCCTGACACCAGCTGTTTAGCCAGCGCCATCGGTGCGCATCACGGCGCGGAGCTGTGGTGTATCGCTGTGTGCGGTAGAGTTGCGTTCCGGCGTGTTTCCCTCGGTTTGGTTTGCGTAACTGGGGGTAGTGTTGTGTCCAAGCGTTCGGCGTTCCGCGCGTTCCATCCATCCATAAGTGTTTCGTTCGGTGCCCTGGCTGCGGCCACCGCATTCATGCTGGGAACGGCCGACGCCAATGCGCAGTCGGCGGCGGCTCCAGCCGATGAGCTGCCTGCGCTCGTTGTCGAGCCAGCGGCCAAAAAGAAAAAAGCTCAGGTCGCCAAGAAAAAGAGCGCGCCCGCTTCGGCTGCCGCCCCTGTTGCTGTGGCTGCGGAGCCGCCCCAGACCGCAACGGCAACGGCAACGGCAACCGCAGAATCAAGCGCATCGCCGCTCTATGCCGATCCCGGACCCGGTGTGAATCTTGATGTGCCGAACACCACAGGCAGCCGCTTAGGCCTGACGCCGCTCGAAACGCCTGCAAGCGTCAGCATCATCTCGGGCCAGACCGCCCGCGAGCGCGGGCAGCACACGATCACTGAAGCCGTTACGCAGAACGCGCCGGGCATCACGATCGCTACGATCCTGGTACTGGGCACAGCCTTCACGGCGCGCGGCTTCGTGGGCAACAATTCGATCACGCGGCTTTACGATGGCACGCGCCTTTATCCGGGCACGGGCGGCACCACATCGTTCCCGTTCAACATGTGGTCCGTCGAGCGCGTCGAAGTTCTGCACGGCCCCGCGTCCATTCTTTACGGCGACGGAGCCATCGGCGGCGCCATCAATGTTGTGCCCAAAAAGCCTATCGTTGGCGCGCAGGTCAACGAGGCGCAGGTCTATTACGACAGCAACAACACACGGCGCGCGTCTGTCGACAGCGGCGGCTCGCTTACCGATGCGGTGGCCTATCGCTTTGCGCTCAGCAAGGAAGCGTCGGACGGCTGGGTCGACAACGGCGACTCCGAAAACTTCAACGCCTATGGCGCCCTGCGCATGCAGGTTTCAGACGACCTCGTGCTCTCGGTCTCGCACGATTACGCTGAACGCGAGCCGATGCAGTATTTCGGCGTTCCCTATCGAGATGGCGTGTTCGACAAGAGCATCAAGGACAAGAACTACAACATCGCTAACTCGCTGGCCGAGTTCCGCGACGAGTGGACTCAGTTCAAGGCCGAATGGCAAGCAACAGAAGGTATCACTGTTCGCAACGTCGCCTATCGTCTGGGCAGCCGGCGCGAGTTCCGCAACGTTGAGGACTACGTGTGGGACACTGCAAACAATCAGATCGACCGGTTCGGCGGGCTGCATATCCGGCAGAAGCAAAACCAGATCGGCAATCGGCTTGACGCCACTGTCCGCAGCAACTTCCTCGGCTTCGGCAACGAGACTGTGGTTGGCTTTGACGTAAACAAGGGCACATTCGACTACGCGAATTACAGCGCCGGGGGTATTCCGAGCGTGAACCCTTTCAACCCCAATCCAGGTCTGTTCCCGAACCCGCACACGCTCGTGCCGCGGTTCGAATCCGAACTCATGCAGCGCTCGTTCTTCCTGGAGGATCGCCTTGAGCTCAATCGTTACGTTACCGTTGTTGGCGGCGCGCGGTGGGACACGACGACGTTGACGCGTGAAGACCTAGCGAATGCCAACAATGGCTTTGAGAGCGACTTCAACTCGTTCAACTGGCGCGCTGGCGTAGTGGTGACGCCGGTTGAGGGCTTGGCAATTTACGGTCAGTATGCCGTCGGCGCTGATCCTCTGGACGTGCCGCTGCTCGACTATGCAAAAAACATCTCCAACCTCAAGCAGACGACCGGCACCCAGTACGAGATTGGTATCAAACAATCGCTCTTCGGCGGCGCGGTTGAATGGTCGCTGGCAGCTTATGAAATCGTGAAGAATGACATGTTGATCCGCGGGATCACGCCGGCATTCACTCCGACGTTGCACCAGATTGGTCAGCAGTCGTCGCGCGGCATTGAAGCTACGTTCGGCGCGGAACTTGGCAGCGGATGGCGACTGGATGCGAACGGCGCTCTGCTCGACGCCAAATACGATGAGTTTGCTTACCCCGAAATCGATTGGGTCAATTTTGTTGCTCGAATGGTCGACTACTCGGGTAAGAAGGCAATCATTGTGCCTCGCGAAACCGCGAACATCTGGCTAACCTGGGCGTTCGCTCCGGGCTGGCAGGTTGGCGGCGGCATCCAGTATGTTGGCAGCAGCTACGAAAACTTCGCCAATACGCTAGAGCGGCCTGCCTACACAATCGCGAACGCAGCTCTGCAGTGGAAGCCTACCGCAGCGGCGACACTGGATTTCCAGGTGACCAATCTGTTCGATAAAACCTATGCATCGTACTATCGAACCGATCCGTCGGTCGCGACAGGCAACGATATCCAGGGCTTTGTCGCGCCGCCGCGCACGTTTGCGGTATCGCTCGGCTACAAGTTCTGATCCGTCGATCCGCGGACGCACTTTCGCACAGCGCCGCAGCAAGAGTTGAGACTTGAGACTGGCAACCTATTCTCTGGTTCAATTGCTGCGGCGCGGGCTTTTCTGGAGCCATCGCTGGCTCGGGGTACTCACATGCCTGCTATGCGCCATGTGGTTCTTCTCCGGCCTAGTGATGCTGTACGTGCCGTATCCCGCATGGCGTGATGCGGAACGCCTGACGGCATTGCCTAGGCTCGATGCCGACAAAATCAACGTCACGCCGGGTGAGGCACTCGCAGCCGTCAATCTGGCCTGGGTGCCAACCGTGTTCCGCCTCGAAATGTGGGGCGATGAACCGGTCTATCGCATTGTCGATTTTGGCAAGCCCACCTCCGTCTCCGCGTTGGATGGCCGGTTGATCGCCAGCGTTGATGCCAATGCTGCCGCCGAGCGGCTAGAGCGCGTTTTTCCCGATAGCCCGGTCAGTCACGCCCGCACAATTCAGCAGGATCAATGGACGGTCTCCGGGTTGTTCTCACCGCATCGCCCGTTGCACCTGTTCGAACTTGCGGATGGTCGCGGTACTGAAATTTATGTCTCGTCCAAAACCGGCGAGATCGTTCAGAACACCAGCCGCAGCGAGCGCATCTGGAATTGGCTCGGCTCGGTGCCGCACTGGATTTATTTCACCGTCATCAGAAGCGATCCGCCGCTGTGGCGTCAGGTCATCATGTGGACGGCGGGGCCGGCCGCCATCGGTGCCGTGCTCGGCATCTGGATCGGTGTGCTGCGCATGCGGTTGCGTAAGCGCTACGCCTCGGGACGGATCACGCCCTATCGTGGCTGGATGCGATGGCATCATCTCAGTGGACTTGTCGGTGGTGTGTTTGTGGTCACTTGGCTGGTCAGCGGATGGCTGTCAGTATCGCCGCTTGGGTTGATCGGCGGCCTGAGCATCGGCCCCGACGATCTCGCCCGTTATTATGGCGCGGGGCGGCCTGCGTTCGCGGCGACATTGCCGACGCTGCGCGCGGCAGTTGGCGCGCACACTAAGGAGCTGTCGTTCTCATGGGTCGAAGGCGCGCCCATCATCATCGCCGATGATGGCGCTGCAAGGCGGGTGCTGGCCGGCAGCGGCGAAGCGGCGGATCTTGCCGAGCAGCGTCTGACGGCGGCGGCGGCTGTCGTGATGCCGGGAGCTAATATCGCGGCAGTCCAGCGCTTGGATGCGCCGGATCTCTATTGGTTTTCGCACCTTGCCCAGCGGCCATTGCCGGCGCTGCGCGTCATGTTTGACGATCCGGCGTCCACATGGCTGATGATCGACCTGACCACCGGGCGCATCGTTGGCGCGCTGGCGCAGGGCGACCGGGTCTATCGGTGGCTGTTCGGCTTCGCGCATCAGTATGATCTGCCGTGGCTGCTGGAGCGCCCGCTGCTCCGTCAGACGCTGATCTGGTTGCTTTCGATGCTGGGCATGGCGGTGTCTCTCACCGGCGTGGTGCTGGCATACCGCATGTTTCGGCTGCGCTGACACTGCCGCCATCTCAAGCCTGCACGCATCCCATCGCGGCGCGTTGCGGCCAGCGCGCCGCCGATCAAACGGGCCAATGATCTTTTAACGGTGTTGGGCCTTGATCGTGCGCATAGCCTGCGGCCAGCATTGTCGGCTACGGACTGATTGCTCGGCGCTCGCACTCCATGCCTGCAACAGCCTCTGATGGGGTTGGTGGTGTGCGGCGTCCTGTAGTTCGGCCTGATCCCTGAAGGAGCACCATATGGCAGCGGGCGAAGCCTGGAGCATGGATTATGTGAAGCGCCAGCTTGAAGCGGCGCTGCTCAATCCGATCCGCGCCTTCAAACCCCGCTACCTGCCGTTGCTGATGGTCTACTTCGCCTATGGCGCGCTGGGGCTGATCGCTGTTGCCGAAGCCTTCTGGGTCAAGAAGGCACTCACCCTCAGCCCCGCCGAACTCGCTGCGCTCAGCGTCTGGATCACGCTGCCGTGGACGGTGAAGATGGTGTTCGGCGAACTCGTCGATGCCGTGCCTATTTTCGGCTCGCAACGGCGAATTTATGTTTTCATCGGCGCGGCATTCATAGCATCGGGCATGCTGCTGCTGGCGGGTGCGTCGGGCGGCTGGCTCACCTTTGCCAGCCCGGAAAACCTGTACCGGCTGGGTGCGTTTGTCAGCGTGCTCGGCGTTGTCATTCAGGATGTCGTCGCCGATGCGATGAGCACGGAGGTTGTCGACCGCAATAATCCCGATGGCACGCCGCGCCCGAAGGCAGATATCGATCGCGATCTCGGCATGGTTCAGGTGCTGGGGCGGCTTGCGCTGTCGTTTGGCATGTTCTGCGTCGCCGGGCTCGCGGGCTGGATCGCCAGCATCTATTCGTATGAAAGCGTGTTTCTCGCCGGGCTCATCATTCCCGCCATATCGGTCAGCGGTGCGCTGTTGATTTCGCTGCGGCCGGTTGAGCGGCGGCCTATCGACTGGCGCATCCTCGGCGGTGGCATCGTGTTCGGCGTTTTCGTGCTGACGCTGGCGGGGGCTTCGGTGCCGTTCAATCAGGAAATCGTGTTCGCGGTCTCGATGGCGGTCATATGTTCGATGCTGTGGCGCGTGGTGCGTCAGCTCGATCCCGAAACACAGCGCACGATCTTTTTTGCTGCGCTGATCATTTTCATTTACCGCGCCATGCCGCTGGCCGGGCAGGGCTACACCTGGTTCGTCATCGATGTGCTGGGCTTCGATGAAGCGTTCCAGGGCACGCTGGCGCAGATCGGCGCCGCCCTTGCACTGCTCGGCATGTGGCTGTTCTCCGATGCGATCACGCGCCGTCCGGTAGCGCAGGTGCTGCTTTGGCTCACCGTTATCACCACGCTGCTGTCGCTGCCGGCATTCGGCCTCACGCTTGGTCTTGCCGATTGGACCGAGCGTGTGTTCGGTTTCGGCGCGCGCACCATCGCCATAATCGATGCGGCGACGACATCACCTTTCGCGCAGCTCAGCATGATACCGTTGCTGACGCTGATCGCGATCTATGCGCCAGCGGGACATCGCGCAACATGGTTCGCGCTGATGGCGTCGCTGATGAACCTCGCGCTCGTCGCTGGCGCGCTGCAGACGAAATACCTCAACGAGATATTCGTCATCACGCGCGGCCAATACGACAACTTGCCGTACATCGTCGGCATCAGTCTGGTGATGGGCTTCGTCATTCCCATTGCTGCGATCTTTGCGTTCGGCAGACGCCTGAAGTGAGACGATTAAGCTGCACGGCAGTTGGCTAAAATTGGATGCGTTAAGCGTTGGATGCCGGTGCGTGTGGGCGTCAATGACCTGGTGACACTTCGCGCGCACTCTCATCATTCAGCGGCGCAATAGTCGGCGCGTAACGGGAGAGCTTGCAGCATGAAAGCGACAACCACCTGGATCCTGATCGCCGATGGCGCCCATGCGCGCCTGTTTGCAAATCGCGGCCCCGGTAAAGGCATCGAGCAGATCGAAGTCATCAACGGCGATGATCGTCCGGACAGTGAACTCGTGCGCGACAAGCTGGGGCGCACGCATGAGTCCGTCGGCGTTTCGCGCCACGCAATCACGCCGCGTGTTGATCCGCACCGCGAGTTGAAGCGTGCGTTCGCGCAGCATCTTGGCAAGGTGCTGGACCAGGGGCTGTCGAAGGATGCCTATGACCGGCTGGTGCTGGTGGCGCCACCGGCAGCGCTGGGAGATCTGCGCGAGGTGCTGTCCGAGCCGGTCAAGCACAAGGTCTATGCCGAGCTCGACAAGGATCTGGTGAAGGTGCCCACCAAGGCGTTGCCGGAACACCTGGGTGCGGTGATGCCGATCTGAGGCATCCTTCCCGCACGTTGCGCTTGGCCGCAGCGCGTGGGCGTCCTTGTTTGGAAGCGCTGAAAACAACGGCTCGCTGTTGCGTTGCAATGCATCGAAGCAGCGGGTGAAGCAGCGGCGCCGGTAGTGTTGCTGGCGTGCTGCCCCGACACGGGATGGCTTAAAAATACACGCATGACGCTTGAGGATGCGGCATTTCGCGGATACATTCGCGGCCATGATGTGGGGTGTATCGCGTATCCGTAACAGAGTGGCCGCAGCCTTGGCGCTGCTGGGCGTAGCTCTGTACGCATTTGTGATCCCCGGCCATCTCACCTCACAATTCAACGCGCAGCTTCAGCATGTCTCTCACGCCCTATTGGCTGAGGCGCAGCTTGAAGGCGTCATCTGTGCCACCGACGGCACCGATCCGGCAGCACCGCAAACGGAATGCCCGATCTGCAAGGGCGTAAGCGCGCTGCAGTTGGCCTTGGCACCGCGCTCTGCCGTGACGCTTCCCGTCATGCCGCACGCCGCGCCGATGCCGACGTTCCTGCATGACGATCTGGCATCGTCCACCCATCCCGTTTACCGCAGTCGCGGACCACCTCTCCCGGCCTGACCACGAATGCGCTCGGTTTCGGGTCGCCGCCTGCTGCCTTTTGCAGTCCGTCGGTTCCGTTGTGCCAGCGCTGAAGTAATGCGTCGCCGAAGTGCGTGGCAAATGCCTGCGCCCGCACGCACGGCTTCCAGTAATGCGTTGGGGGAATTGAGTAATGTATCGGAGTTCCAGGCTGCCGGTGGCATGTGCCACGGCTGTAGCCGCGCTGTGCGGTCCGCTCACCGGAGCAGGGGTCGCGCAGACAGCAGATGGTGGCGAGGTGGCGTTGCCGCCGGTGGTGGTCGAGCAGACCGCAGCGCCCGCCAAGAAGGCCAAGAAAAAGGCCGTATCCAAGAAGGTCGCCGCGCCGTCCAGCGCGCCGGTTGTGCCGTCCGAAGCGGCAGCGCCGTCAGCCAATACCGGCGTTGGCGTCACGGTGCGTGCCGGCAGCCTCACGGTGCCAAACACAGCCGAAGCGCAAACGGCGATCCAGCAGACGCCGGGGGGCGTGGCGCTGGTTCCCGGCAGCGCCTATCAGACCTCGACACCGGCCAGCACGGTCAAGGACGTGCTCGATTATGTGCCCGGCGTGTTCGTGCAACCCAAGTGGGGCGATGACTCGCGCCTGTCGATCCGTGGCTCCGGCCTGTCGCGCAACTTCCATCTGCGCTCCATCCAGCTCTACATGGATGGCATCCCGATCAACACTGCTGACGGCTACGGCGACTTCCAGGAAATCGACCCCACCGCCTACCGCTACACGGAAGTCTTCAAGGGCGGCAACGGGCTGCGCTTCGGTGCCAATGCGCTCGGCGGTGCCATCAACTTCGTGATGCCCACCGGCTATGACGCCGACGCCGCCAAGGTGCGCACGGACTTCGGCAGTTACGGCTTCCACAAGCTGTCGGTCAGCTCCGGCGGCGTTGCTGGCGCGGCTGACTACTTCATCGCTGGCACATGGATGGAAACGGACGGCTTCCGCGATCACTCCGGCGGGGAGAGCTATCGTGGCAGCATGAACGTCGGCTACCGTTTGTCGGAGAACGTCGAGACGCGCTTCTACATCAACGCCAACCACGTCCGCCAGGACATCCCCGGCAGCTTGACGCGACAGGCGGCGTTGACCACGCCCGGTGCCGCCAACCCTGGCAACATCGCGCTCGATCAGAAGCGCAACATCGACACTGTGCGCATCGCCAACAAGACCGCCGTGCGTTTGGCTCCGGGCACGCTGCTGGAGTTCGGCGCCTTCGGTGTCGACCGGCATCTGATGCATCCGATCTACCAGTGGCTTGATTACCGCTATCAGGACTATGGCGCCTTCGCGCGCATCGCGGACGAAAGCCGCATTGCGGGAATGCGCAATCGCTTCATCGGTGGCGTGAACCTGCACAACGGCACGCTCGACAACAAGCATTATGGCAACGTCGCTGGCCGCAAGGGCAATCTGGTTTCCAGCTCTGAAGATACGTCCGAGAACCTTTCGGTCTATGCCGAGAACGCGCTGTATGTGCTGAGCGATGTGGCGCTTGTCGGTGGTGTGCAGTTCCTGCACGCCACGCGCGATCGGGATAATCGCCTCAACGGACAAACGAGCCAGACTGAATTCAATCTATGGAGCCCCAAGGTTGGCGTGTTGTGGGATGTGACGCCGAACGCGCAGGTGTTCGCCAACGTCTCCCGTTCAGCCGAGGTGCCAAGTTTCGGCGAAAGTTCGGCCGCGCTAGGTGTGGCGTTCACCGATATCCGTGCGCAGCGCGCCACCACCTACGAAATCGGCACGCGCGGTGGCACCGCCGATTACACGTGGGATCTGGCGCTCTATCGCGCCAACATCGATAACGAGCTGCTTTGCTTCACGTCGCAGAATTTGTTCGGATCGACATGCCAGGTCGCCAACGCCGACAGCACCATCCATCAGGGCGTCGAGCTTGGTTTCGGGCTGGCCATCGCGCGCGGTGTGCTGACCGAAGGCCGCGACGCCGATGAGCTGTGGCTCAACACTGCCTATACGTTCAACGACTTCCGCTACGACGGCGACGCAACGTGGGGCGACAACGAACTGCCGGGCGCACCGCGTCACTTCCTGCGCGCGGAGCTGCTCTACAAGCATCCCACGGGCTTTTACTTCGGTCCGAACATCGAGTGGGTGCCGGAAGCCTATTACGTTGACAGTGCCAACACGGTCAAAACCGCTTCGTACGCCATTTGGGGTGCGAAGGTCGGCTTCGACAATGGCGGTCCGATCAGCGCCTACATTGAAGGCCGCAACCTTTCCGATGAAGCTTACATCGCCAGTGCAAGCACGTCCGCCAACCTCGGCGGCCTGGATGCGGCGGTGTTTGAACCGGGTACTGGTCGCGCGTTCTATGCCGGCGTGCAGTTCAAATGGTGATGCCATGAACCTGGAAACAGCACAGCGCTGCGGGCGTTTTCTGTTGCGCATCGCAGCCGTTGCGTTCCTCTTCGGTGGCATGTCGATCGCGTCTGCAGCCGCGGATGATGCAAGCGACATCCGCACACTGCTGGCCCAGACGTGGGACAAGCCGGATAACCGTCTCGTCGTCGATCCGGTTGTCATCGTCGATGGCAGCGCGCTCGCAAGCTGGACGCAGGGTGATCGCGGTGGCCGCGCCTTGCTGCGTCGAAACGACGGCGGCAAATGGAAAGTGGTGTTGTGCAGCGGTGAACCGCTGCGCCACGCCAGCACGCTCATTGCCACCGGCATTGCGGATGCCGATGCGAAAGCGCTGGCGGATCGCCTTAACGAAGCGGAAAGCAAGTTGCCAGCGGAGCGGGCGCGGTTGTTTTCAACATTTGAAGGTGTGGTGCACGTTGCGGAAGATGATCACCACGGCCACTCTGCGCCCGCAGACAAACACAGCGGCCAACACCACAGCCATTAGCAGCGGCTACACTTTGGTGCTGCACCTCGGAGAATGACCAATGACGAATACCAATACAGGTAAAATTGCAGCTCTGGCGGGTGTGCTGACGCTGGCAGTGGCAGGTGGAGCATCTGCGCACGTCTCGCTTGAACGCGGTGAAGCGCCAACCGGTGCGGGCTATAAGGCTGTGTTCAGCGTGCCGCACGGTTGCAAGGGGCAGGCGACGAACGAAGTCATCATCGACATTCCGGAAGGCGTCATCGCCGTTAAGCCGATGCCGAAGGCGGGCTGGAAACTGTCGCTGGAAAAAGGCCCCTATGCGCGCAGCTACGGCTTCTATCATGGCGATACAAAAAGCGAAGGCGTGAAGCGCGTCACGTGGAGCGGCGGCGAACTGGCCGATGAGCACTTCGATCAGTTCGTGCTGTCGAGCTTCATCGCCGCTGAGCTGCCTGCCGACGGAACGCTGGTGTTTCCGGTGACGCAGAAGTGCGCCGATGGCGAACTGCGCTGGGAGCAGGTGGCCGCGCCCGGACAGGACCCGCACAGCCTCGAATATCCCGCGCCGGTGCTGCGTCTCGTGGCGGGTGGTGGACATGATCACCACCATCACAACCACGCTGCTGCCGCCGCATCGTCTGACATCACTGTAACGCAAGCGTGGACCCGTCCCGTTGCTGCGGCCGGTGGCATGGGTGTCGGCTATGGCAAGATCACAAACGCTGCTAAGGAAACCGACGCTGTGATCGGCGCCAGTTCTGATGCCGCGGAGCGCGTCGAATTGCACGAGACGACGATCAACGATGCCGGTGTCGCCAGCATGAAGAAAGTTGATCGGCTGGAGGTCAGCGGCGGCAACAGCATCGAACTGAAGCCGGGCGGGTTGCACCTCATGCTTATCGGTATGAAGCAGCCGGTGAAGGACGGCGATACCGTCAAGGTCAAGCTGAAGTTCGAACATGCGGGCGATGTCGAGGTGGCGCTGAAGGCGCAGAAAGCAGCACCCGATGGCAACGCCGATGCGCATGAGGATAGCCACGATCATCACAATCACGGCGACCACGACCACAAGCATTGAGGCTCAACGGTTCCCACAACCGTCGTGAAACCTAACCGGCTTGCGTAGCATCGATGCTGTGCAAGCCGGAAGCGCCGCGCCCGCACGCGTGTCAGGGACGCAAAGCGTTGGCTGCGTTGCGCCGCGCGATGATCCGATAATAGCACCAGCGCAGGACAGGGATGGCGAGGCGGCCCGCAATCGCACCCGCGGCGCTATACAGAAAATCGTCGACACTCGCCGAACGGCCGGCGGCCATTCCCTGACCAACTTCAAGTAACGCGGCATAGCCGATCAGCAATGCGAGGTCGGCCAGGATGTGGCGGTTTGATCGTAAAAATCCGACCCAGAACGCGGTGCCGGCATAGGCGATAAAATGCTCAAGGCTCGCACCCAGGCCTGTGCGCTGAAGCTGTGCCGCAGGCAGCCACGAGAGCACCGCAAGCGCGGCGAGGCAGGCGATCAATGAAAGGGTTGCCGGGCCGGCGTACCGTTTGCGGAAGGACGATTGTCCCGGTGCGGTGAAGAACAAGGCTCTGTCGGTTCCTGACTAATCGGTGCAATCGCAAAGAGACGCTTTCACGCGAACATCAAAGGCACGCAGAAACCGGACGAGCCTGCACAGCGACGGTTGGCTGGTGGACGCAGCATCCGCCACGGTTATTGTCTGGGCGGTGACTGGATGGATGGCTCGCCCCGTGTCCCTTATAGGGCCGGATGCTGCTGAGGGCGCCTCAAGTGATGGTCCATGCATGTAAATTTTCACAATATCTTTCCGCGCTGAGAAAACACCGGATGCGGTGGCTTGGGTATTGCAATGCCAGCAATGGATTGGTCTCATGGGCCTGAAAAAAAGGCCTGCAAAATAAGAAGATCGATCAATGCGGCGATGTTAGGGGCGCCGAAGAGGAGAAGCAATATTTTCATCGCCATATCCTTATCTCGCGCCGGCTCCTCGCCGCACCATGACTGGCGTAACTGATTTTCATTAGGTTGCGCGCGGGCGCTTTTCCCCCGGTGACGGCGCATTAAGCGCCCGATATGTTTCGGCGCGCGCAGCGGGCCAGTTGCCCGGACGATTTGTTGAATACGAGGGGAGCGATCATGGATGACGACAAGAGGCCGATGCGCCGGGTTCTGATTACTGGAACGGCGGGCTTCATCGGCTTCCATCTGGCGCGGTTGCTGCTGGCGGAAGGTTTTGTCGTTCAAGGTTATGACGGCATGACCGACTATTACGATGTCGCCCTCAAGCAGCGCCGTCATGCCATGCTGTTGCAGACGCCCAATTTCTCGGCGACCGAAGGCATGCTTGAGGATCAGGCGCTGTTCGATGCTGTCGCCGACGCGTTCCAGCCGGATGTGATCGTGCATCTCGCCGCCCAGGCGGGCGTGCGCTACAGCCTCGAAAATCCGCGCGCGTACATCGATTCAAACATAGTCGGCACCTTCAACGTGATGGAGGCGGCGCGGCGGCTGAAGGTTCAGCATCTGCTGATGGCGTCGACTTCGTCGGTGTATGGAGCCAACGACGAGATGCCGTTCGCGGAAACCGAAAAGGCGGATACGCAACTCACCATCTATGCCGCGACGAAGAAGGCCAATGAGAGCATGGCCCATTCCTACGCGCATCTGTGGGACCTGCCGACGACGATGTTCCGCTTCTTCACCGTCTATGGGCCATGGGGCCGGCCGGATATGGCTCTCTTCAAGTTCGTAGATGCCATTCTCGATGGCCGCCCCATCGACATCTATAATAACGGCGATCTTTATCGCGACTTCACCTACGTCGAAGATCTGGTGCGCGGCATCCGGCTTCTCATCGATGCCGTTCCGCAGCGGCCGGAAACGAAGGATGCGATCGAGCCGGGCGATAGCCTTTCGCCGGTGGCGCCGTATCGCGTGGTCAATATCGGCAATTCCGACAAGGTGCGCCTGCTCGATTTTGTGGAGGCCATCGAAGCGTGCCTCGGCAAGACTGCCATCCGTAATTACATGCCGATGCAGATGGGCGACGTGACCGCGACATGGGCGAATGCAGAGCTGCTGCAGCGGTTGACGGACTATCGCCCGCAAACCGACTTCCATGATGGCATTGCCCGTTTCGTGGCGTGGTTCCGCGACTACTACGGCAAGTGAGCAGCCTGCGGGACCATGCCCGCAATCTCCGCGTGCTCAAGATGGGCGTTGCACATTAATCGGTGAATGCTGCCCTGCAGCGTATATCGCGACGCGATGCATAGCGGGGCGGTGCAAAGCACCGACAATTATGGCAAATCAGCCACCGCTGGATTGCTGCCCCGCACTCTCATCGTAGCTCATTAGCCACACCAAATTTGCACATTGATGGCAATGCCCATCTTGGCAGTTTGGAATCTTGCTAAGCGAAATATCCCGTGGGATACAGCGAGTATGTGCTGTATCGCGTAGGATATAGCGAAGCCACTATCTAGTACCGAGTTTGTGGGGGGTAATCGTGCGTAAAGTTGCGTACGCGGCGCTATGTAGCGCCGCGATGGGTGTCCTGTTGTCCGATGCTATCGCACAGGAAGCGCCGGTCACGGCGGCAGGTGATATTTCGGCTTCGGAAGCGACACCGCTTCCGCCATTGGACGTGACGGCGCCATCGCAGCCGATCGTCAAGCGCAAGCCTAAGAAAACACAATCAAGCGGTTCGGGCAGTGCAGTAGCTACGTCCGATGGCATGGACGAAGGCATCGGCCTTGAGGACACGGCCGCGCCGCCGTCCGTCTTCACGCTCGGCCAGAACAGCATGATCGGCGGTTCAACCGTTGGCAGCGAAGCCATCTGGACCTTCAACAAGCTCACGCTCGATCAGGCCGTCGCCATGGCGCCGGGCGTATCGATGAGCAACCTTGGCGGCTCGCGCAACGAACGCGACATCTTCGTACGCGGCTTCGACCGTTGGCGCGTGCCGCTGACGATGGACGGCGTGCGCATCTATCTGCCAGCCGACAACCGTCTCGACATGAACCGCTTCCTGACGCCCGATCTGGCCGAAATCCAGATCGAAAAGGGCTACGTTTCCGTGCTCAACGGTCCGGGCGGCATGGGCGGTGCGATCAACCTTGTCAGCCGCAAGCCGACGAAGGCATTTGAGGCTGAAGCGCGCGTTGGCGTCGTGTTTGACGGTGATCTGGAAGGCCGCAACGCCGTCAACAGCTACGGCATGATGGGTACGCGCAAGTCGGAAGGCTATGCGCAGATCAGCGGCACCATCGTCAGTCAGGACCACTGGAATCTGTCGAACGATTTCACGCCGACGCCGTTCGAGAATGGCGGTCTGCGCGATAATTCGGAGACTGAGGATTGGCGCATCAATGCCAAGGTCGGCTACACGCCGAACGCAACCGACGAATACGCCATCAGCTACACATCGCAGGCTGGTTCCAAGAGCGCGCCGCTACATATCGAAGGTGGCAACCGCTTCTGGAAGTGGCCGACGTGGGATATCACCAGCTTGGCTGGTTTCTCGCACACCAAGATTGGTGAGGCGTCCTATGTGAAGTCCAACGTCTATTACAACCAGCTCAACAACAATCTGCGGTCGTTCGACGACGCAACGTATACGACGCAGTCGCTTGGACGCGGATTCAACAGCTGGTATGACGATTTCGCTTATGGCGGCATGGTCGAAGTGGGCACGCAGCTCATTCCGATGAACACGCTTAAGGGCTCGGTGCACTATCGCCTCGATAACCACAGCGAGTACGATCACAATCGCCCGGATCATTCCAGCGGCTATATCGAACCGAAGCAGGAAACCGAGGAGCGCAACTGGTACTACGCGCTTGAAAACACGTTCCACGCCACGTCCTGGCTCGACATCGTCGGCGGCGTCAGCAAGGATCACGCACGCCTGTTGAAGGCCGAGAAATTCAACAGCACGACGCGTCTCGTCGAAAGCTATCCGACGGGTGAGGGTGAAGCGTGGAACTGGCAGTCTGCCGTGATCGCTCGCTACAGCGACACCGGTAAGGTGCACGCCAGCGTTTCTAACCGCACGCGGTTCCCGAATATCTTCGAGCGCTTCTCGACACGCTTCGGCACCGCTGAGCCCAATCCGGATCTCGACGCCGAAGAAGCCCGCAACTACGAACTGGGCTGGAGCGACACGTTCAATCGTCGCCTGCGTTTGTCCGGTGCGGTTTTCTACAGCGAGATCGACAATGCGATTCAGTCGGTTCTGGTCAGAAGCTATCTGGACACCAACGGCAGCACGGTGCAGGTGACGCAGAACCAGAACGTCGGTGACGGCACGCACAAGGGCATCGAACTGGCGGTCGACTATGACCTGATGCCTGGCCTGCGCGTTGGCGGCAACTACACCTATCTGCGCCGCGAAATCCGCGATCCGTTGCGTCCGGGCCTGAAGTCTGAGAGCACACCGGAGCACGAGGGTTTCGTCTATCTGGCCTGGGATGCGATGTCGAACCTGACCATCACGCCTAGTCTGGAACTGGCAAGCGATCGTTGGAGCCTGGCAAGCCAGGGCGCTGACGCCAATCAGTTCATTCAGATCGGCTCCTACGCTCTCGTGAACCTCAACGTTGAATACCGCGTCAACGAGATCTTCTCGGCCTCCGTTGGCGGTCGCAACCTCACCGACCAGAACTACATGCTGGTTGAAGGTTTCCCGGAGCCGGGTCGCCAGTTCTTCGCCAACGTGCGCGCAAGATACTGATCGATCCCGCCTCAACCCAGGTGCCGGCGCATGACACCCCGTCCATGCGTCGGCACCTTCTTTGTTCACAAGGTGCTGATTGACCCGCAAAGGCTTTCAGTGCTTTGGCATGTTAAACGTTCCTCTGCGCTCCCCCGGCGCATACCTTGCGGAGATTGACAATGCGCAACACCAACAAGCCCACCGTTTCCATGCTCGCCCTGTCTGCGCTGCTCGCCGGCGTTGTGATCGCAAGCCCCGCGATGGCCGATGAAGGCTGCAAGGGCTTCAAGTGGCCGGTCGATACCGAGGTGGGTTGGCTGAAGGCTGACGATCATCTGCAGATCAAGAGCGGCGCTGAGATCGATCCGCAGCCGACGCGTGCGATTACACTTGAGCTTGAGCCGGCCAAGGACGTGAAGATGCCGGTGGCCGCCGGTGTGAAGCCGCAGGCCATTGGCGCGGGCACGTTCTCGGGCTGGTTCACGCTGCCGGCCGGTGTTAAGCCCGGCATCTATCAGGTTTCGCTGTCAACCAACGGATGGCTGGATGCTGCCCAGAATGGTCAGCTCATTCGCTCGAATGGGTTCACCGGCCGCCGTGAATGCGATGTGATTCACAAGAGCGTGCGGTTTGAGTTAGGCGAAGGTCCGGTGACGATTCAGATCAGCGGCGCACCCAAGCAAACCGTGCTGGTAACCTTCAAGGCGGCTGAATAAGGGCGCGCCAACTGCCGTGTCCCTCGGTTCTGCGATGCGCCCTGCGATGCTTCGGCGCGTGAATTGTTGCCGCCAAGGCGTTATGACATGCTGCGGTGGCGGAAGGCTGTATGGCCCCCGCCACGCAGAGTTCAGGCGCTGGGAAACGGGGCAACACCGGCCGTGCCATTGATCGAAGTCAGCAAAATCGTCGGACTATTGCGCGGCGGGTGGCGGATGCGTTTCGCCCACCCTGTGCTCGCGATGACGGCGGTTGCCATGCTGGCTTCGCTGTTCGGTTATCTGTTGAGCGGTTCGGTCCAGTCGCAAACGCCAGGTCCGCCCATCACCTCCGTTGAGGCGTTGGGCAGCGAACTGTTTGGCGACGTCAATCTTTCCCTGAACAGATCGCAGGCCTGCACAAGCTGCCACTCGCCGAACCTCGCGTTCACCGATCCGCGCATGGCGCCAGAGGTAGGCGGCGCGGTGTCGCTCGGCGGTGATTCAAAGTCTCTGGGTGAACGCAACGCCCCAACCGTCACTTACGCGGCGCACATGCCGGAGTTTCATATCAACGCCGCCGGCGAGCCGATCGGTGGCTTCTTCCTCGATGGCCGCGCCAAGACTCTGGCGGAGCAGGCTGGCGGCCCGCCCCTCAATCCGCTCGAAATGGGCATGCCCGATAAAGCCAGCGTGGTTGAGCGGCTGAAGGAAAATCCGCGTTATGTCGCCGCCTTCAACGCGCTGTTCGCGCCCGGCGTTTTGGATGACGTGGAGCAGGGCTATTCGGCGATGACGGCGGCGATCGCCAGGTTCGAGAGCACGCCCGAGTTCTCAACCTTCGATTCCAGATATGATCGCTCCCTACGCGGCGAGGTGAAACTGACTGACCAGGAAGAATTGGGGCGGGTGCTGTTTTTCTCCGAGCAGTTCACAAGCTGCAGCGAGTGCCACAAGGGCAATATGTTCGGCGGCACCGAGAAGGAGCTGTTCAGCAACTTCGAATTTCACAACATCGGCGTGCCGGCAAACCCGGCGCTGGTTGCCGCGACAGAGCGCGGCCCGGATGTTGGTCTCGCTGCCAATGCACATCTTGCGGCTGCAGGCGGCGATGCTGCTTCCATCTCTGCGCATCGCGGCAAGTTCAAGGTGCCGACGTTGCGTAACGTGGCCGTCACCGCGCCCTACATGCACAACGGTGTGTTTGAGGATCTGCGCACCGTGGTGCTATTCTACGACAAGTTCAACAATCGCAGCGCTGCGCGTCAGATCAACCCCGAGACCGGCAAGCCGTGGGGAGATCCTGAAACGGCTGAGAACATTTCAACGGATGATCTGGAGCGCGGGCGCGCAATGGATAACCGGCGCATTGATGCGATGGTGGCGTTTCTGAAGACGCTGACCGACAAGCGCTTCGAACATCTGATCGCGCCATAGTCATAACGGGATCGGGCGCGCCGGATGTTGACCGCCGCGCCCGATTTGTTCCTTAGCAGCAAGCTTCAGACAGCTGCTCCGCGCCCGCAAGGCTGCAAATGCCGTCGCGTTCTAGCGTCCGCGCAGCCGCTGGCTGATGTCCTGCGGGGATGGTGCCTCACCACCTCCGCCCTTGGTCAGATTATCAATCAAACCCGGCAGCGCTTTTGCCAGCTGAGATAGCAGGTCATCCTGGCTATATCCGGCCTTGTCGGCCATCTGCCCAACCTTATCCTGCCCAAGCGCATTGCCAAGGTGATCGGGTTGCACGGGTTTGTTTTCGCCTGCGCCCAGCCATGAGCGTACGACATCATCGAGGCCGGATGCCTGCAACTGTTCGAGCAGTGCACCCAGTCCGGCATTTAGATCCGGAATATCGCCTTGCGATGCAGCGTTACCGGCAGGCGGAGCAGGGATGTTGCCTGGAATGGGCAGCGGGCTCGGCTGCGCCTGTGGTGCGTTCTGCTGTGGCACGGGTTGCGGGGCCTGAGCCTGTGCGTTGGCATCGGCAGGGTTGCCGCCCAGAAGCTCCCGGAAGACGACGATGAGGGGCTGTGGAACATCGCCGTTCTGCTGTAGCTGCCGCAACGTGTCGTCAAGAAATCCCATGATCTTTACTCCATTACAGGTGTTCAGACGTCTGCATAAACGCGGGTGCGCCGTGGCAGGTTCAGTGCTCGCTCAGCCGGCGGTTGCATTCGCTGTAGAAGCCGCCGCCGGCAAGGCTCCACTTGGATTCATCCATGCCCGCGGCCTTGTTCGCCACATACTGGTCACGGCACGTCAGCATGCGCGCCCGCCCGGCGGGCAGATGGGCGTACTTCCGCGGTATGGATGTGGGGAATATTCCTGCTGCGGTCGGCATCATGCTGCCAGCGCGGCCGGTCACTGTTGCGGGGCAGCCCGCCGAACGGAAGCTGTTCCATGTCATGCCGCCAAGTGCGTCGGCGGCTTTTGCAGCTTGATAGCGCGCGCTGCATTCCTGCTCGCTGACCTTGACGCTGTCGGGCCCGGTGCTGGCCGCTTTCGCTTTGGACTTCGTGGTTTCAGTGTCGCGCGCAGCGGGCGTGCGCACGGCTTGCTTCTGGACTGCTGCGCCATTCGCTCCGGCAACGCAGCCTTCGGCGCGGAAAGCGTTCCAGGTCATGTCGCCCAAGGTGCCGTCCTGTTTGGCGGCGCGATAGCGGGCGCTGCACTCAGCCATGCTTGGTCCAGCGGTATCGGCCTTGGCGCTTTTTGGTGCCTTCTTTGCTTCGCCACTCTTCGCTGACTTGAGAGCGTCCTTGCTAGCATCTTTAGCGGCCTTCGCCTCCTTGCCCTTGGCAGGTGGCGTCTTTGCTGCGGCCTTTTTCGGCTCCTTAGCCGGTTTGGTTGCCGCCTGCGGCTTTGTCAAATCCATCGTCGCGCCGGCGGCGCACTCAGCGGATCGGAACTGGTTCCAGTTCATATCGCCAGCCGCGCCGGACTTCTGCGCAGCCTTATATTTGGCGCTGCACTCCTGCATCGTCAGCGCGCTTGCGGGCGTCGCGATCAGGAGCAGCGCAATGCTGGCCGTACCAGCCGAAACGATATCGCTAATGCGCATTTCAAACCTCGCTTTCCAAACGGCGTAGCCGGAAACTCAGTAAGCGGCCATGGATCTTGCAACGTAAGCTTGGCGTTAGGTCCGTGTGCGAATGAACGTCCGTTGCTGTTGTCCTTGCCCGAGCAGTGCCTCGCCTCTTCCGCCGAGGAGGCGAGGCGCATTCTTGCTATGTCAGCGGCCGAAGCTGCTGCGGAACACATCGTTTGCAGATCCGCTGCTGCCGCTCACCCGTGTGGTGTAACCGCCGCCGCCGCCACTGCTGCGACTGCGGTTTGAGCTGGCTCCGCGCGAAGCTGTGCGCCGCTTGGACGTGGCCCGGTTGCCTGACGAAGCCTGCCGCGAGCTTGAGTTTGAACTGGCGCTGGAAGGCCGATCCGACGAGCGGGCAACCGTCGCTGGCGCCAGGTGATCGCGGCCCTTTTCGATATCCTTCCACTTGCCAGCCAGAGCCAGCGAGATCCGCTTTTCATGGCCATACACATCCTTCGCCGTGTGCACGTCGCCATTCTCATCGACGGTTGCGGTGAAGTAGGTGATGTGGACGGGAATGTGATGCTCAAGCCGGACGCCGTTCTCCTCAGGCGTGCCTTTCAGAAGTGCCTGCACCGTTTCCGCATCCCAGCCCTTGTCGTAGTTCAACAGAACTTCAGCCAGCGTCACCGGATTGCGCACGCGGATGCAGCCATGGCTGAAGGTGCGCTGGGATGAATTGAACAGGCTCTTGCTGGGCGTGTCGTGCAGGTAGACAGCATGCTTATTCGGGAAGGTGAACTTGACCTTGCCCAGCACATTGCCCGGTCCCGGCGGCTGATAGATATCGTAGTTGCGAATATCGGATCGCGACCAATTCACCTTGCTCGGATTTACGACCTTGCCATTGCGGATCAGCTTCAGGCCGTTGCTATAGAAATAGCCGCCGCCCCGTTGCAGGCTCGGATACACCGTTTGCATCTTTATGGATGGCGGCACAGTCCAGCGCGGGTGAAAATAGATCGTCTCGATGTCGTGCGAGAAGATCGGTGTCTGCGTGCTGGTGGTGCCGACGACGACGCGTTCCTCGTGTACAACATTGCCATTATGCACAACTTGCATCTTGTAATCGGGCACGTTGACCCAGACGTGGGTGTCGCCAAGATCATCTGGCATCCAGCGCCACTCTTCCATGTTCGCCAGCAGCGCCTGCGGCGTTACCTTCGGGCTTTCATTGAAGGCCCGGCGGGTGCGCCAGGTTATCGTGCCGTTGGCGGGTGAAACGCCCTTGCGTTCCTGATACTGCTTCACCGCCTGCACAAGTTCGTCGTCGTAGAAATATGGATCGCCACCGCGCAGCGGCACGCCCAAACGCTCGCGCACCAGCGCAATGTCGTCATGCGTTGAGCCCGGCCGCATAACATTGCCCTTGGCGGGAATGCTTACAGTCGAGGCTTTGTCGCCGTTGCGCAGGGACAGATACTGTTCACGCAGGCGCTGGAACTGCTCGTGCTGCGGGTGCAGCTTTTGCAGAAAGATGTCCGGCACGCCGCTGGCTGCGATATCCGAAATGACCAGATACGGCGGCTTTAGCTGCGGCTTGCGATCGAGATACGAACTGAGCTGCGTAGCGGGGTCTTCAATGCGGCCACCGCGCGCGTGGCGGGCATACTTCAGTATCGCAAGCGAAAGGCCAACTTCTGCGGATGCCAGCTGATTGGCGTCCATCTGTTCGGCGATCGCAGGAGACAGGCGCGGGATGTCAAACTCAGCCGCGTCCAGCCCCCACTCGTCGGCGCGCTTCAGTTCTTCGATTGCAGCTTCCGCGCCGCGCGTCCATCCCTGGCGCGTGGTCCACAGCGGCTTGTCACGCGCGGAGTAGAACATCCACAGCGCGTTGCGGTCTTCCTGCGTCGCATCGTCCGCGCGCTGCTCATGCAACTGCTTGCGCACATCAAGCACGATCTGCCTGTCGGAGCCCACGAAGTAGTTCGATTTTGGCGGCTCGATCGGTGCCGCGATCGCGGGCGCAGCGACAAAATTTATGCCGAGTGTTAGCCCCGCGAAGAGACTGGCGACGTTGGGTGATGGCTTCGGTAGCGGCGTTGGAGGCATCTGGGAACTCTCAGCGGCAAGGGGTTCAAGGGCAGCGATGCGCGCTTCTTCGGGCGTGATGACACCTGCAGCAGCAACCGTCTTCAGCACGAAATTGCGCGCGCGGCGGGCGGCCTTGGCATGCCTGTCGAGACGACGGGCTTCCGGGGCCTGGGGCAGGGCAACGAGCAGTGCAGCCTCACTGATGGTGAGGCTCTTGGGCTCCTTGCCGAAAAGTTTGTACGAGGCTTCCTGCACGCCTTTGATGCGTCCGCCAAAAGGCGCCAGTCCGAGATAGAGGCTCAGGATTTCACGCTTCGTCAGCGTCATCTCAAGCTGAATGGCGCGCAGAATCTGCTGCGTTTTTACGGATGCAGTGCGTTTGTATTTGTTGTCGAGCAGGCGTGCGACCTGCATCGTCAGCGTCGAGCCGCCCGTGATGATGCGCTGTGAGACGACAAGATCGCGGACCGCGCGCACAAGGCCAACGGGATCGATGCCGTAGTGAGAATAGAAGCGGCGATCCTCGAACGTGAACAGCATGGCGAGATACCGCTGGTCCACTTCGTCGGGATCAAGCGCGATAGCAACCGGCTTGGGCGCGGATGTACTGTTCTTGGCGATCAGCGCACTGCGATCAGCGGATGAGGGGCGGAAATGCGCGATCTTGGCTAGTGGTGGTGGACCAAGATTAAGCAGAGCGATGCGCAGTGCCACGTAGGCAATCAACAGCAGCACAACGACGGCAAGCAACGCTGCCAGCAGATAGCGCACAATGCGATTGCGCAGGGCGTTGCGTAAAAATGATTGAAAATTGTTGCCGGCTGCAAACGACAGCGTGGGTTGTTCAAAGCTAATGGAGTTGCCCGCCTCTGTGCGTTCCGACATCGTGCCCTCGCCGACCCAATCGGAGCTGCTGCCCCATCCCACACAAGCCACAAGTGCGGGCAGGGGCTATGAACAGTCATTGCGCGGGGGATCACAATCGAAACGCGAAAAGCGCGTTTACGTGCGCCAAACCGTATTGGCGCGATTTAATTCATAGAGAGATGAAGTGTTTCTCAGATTTTCATAACAACGCATATGGCTGGTCATGCGCACGGAGGCAGACCTGACAAAAAGCCTTATGGTTGGCTGCTAAACGTGTAGTCGAGTGGATTTCGCCAGGCGCAGCAGACCCGCGCAGCGCGGTTAGAATCCCCGCCACAAACTCTCACCACCAGGTGAATATCTGTTCGCGGAGGTTGGTGGGGCAATGCGTGTTCAGCGGGGAGCGTGCGCTCTTGTCGAGCGATGCTCGCCGTCGTCTGACTGGTCAGCAGATTGCTTTGCGAGGTGATCGATCGCGTCGCCCAATCGGCCGCCCACCTTTGTGAGGGCGAGTTCCGCTTCAGCCAAATCATAACCCTGCAGCAGCAGCACAGCCAGTTTCACGCTGCCGTCCGCACGGTCCAGCGCCTCAGAAACCACTGCACCATGCTGCCCGGTCAGATGCGCCACCATCCGCTCGCGGCGCTTGGCAAGCTTGGCATTGCAAGCCTGCACTTCCACCATCATGCCGCGATAGACGCGACCCAGGCGGATCATGATCAGGGTGGACAAAAGATTAAGCGTTGCTCGCTGCGCGGTGCCGGCGTTCATTCGCGTGGAACCGGCTATCGGTTCGGGCCCCGTCGCCAGATAGATCGGATGTTCGGCATCGCTCAGCAGCGGTGTGTCGGGGTTGTTCGCGATGCCGACAGTCAACGCGCCGCGTGCACGGGCCGCGCGCAAACATGCCAGCGTGAACGGCGTCGTGCCGCTGGCCGCTACACCGATCAATACGTCCCCGGCGGTAACGCCATGTTCCGCGATCAATGCTTCGGCGCGGTCAATGTCGTCTTCCGCGCCCTCGACCGCTTGTGTCATCGCAACGTCGCCACCGGCCAGCAGCAGCAGCAGGCGTTCCTTCGGCCAACTGAAGGTCGGCAGCAGTTCCGCGCCGTCCTGAACCGCCAGACGGCCGGATGTACCCGCTCCGGCATAAATCAGACGGCCACCGTTGCGCAGGCGCGCCTCAATCGCCAGCGCCGCCTGCTCGATGGCGCCACGGGCTTCGCGCACCGCTGCAACCGACGCCAACTGACCATCGATCATTGCGTCCAGAATGTCGCCGGGCTGCCAGATATCAATGTTCGTGTAGCGCGGGCTTAACTGTTCCGTATTCATGTCAGGCAGCAAACGCTCCGGGCCACAGTCGTCGACGTCTATACTGGTCATACCTACATAACGTAGGTGGACGGAAAGTGGCATCCAATGGGCCAAACGACGTTACTGCTTGGTGTCGATGGTGGCGGAACCGGTTGCCGGGCCCGATTGACCGATCTCGATCTTAACGTCCTGGGTGAAGGCACCGCCGGTCCGGCCAATATCCGCATTGGACTGAAGGAAAGCGTTGCGGCAGTTATGCGCGCCGTTGAGGCCAGCTTCGATGCTGCCGATCTTGCCTTGGGCGACGATGTTAACGTCATGGCCTGTCTGGCTTTAGCGGGCGCCAGCGAGCCGAGTTGTCTGGCCGCTGCGCGCACATGCAACTTTCCGTTTGCCCGCACCGTGCTGACCACCGACGCGCACGCGGCCTGCATCGGCGCCCACGGTGGCAAAAGCGGCGGCATCATCATCATCGGCACCGGCAGCATCGGCTGGGGCTTTGCCGCCGGACAGGATTATCGCGTCGGCGGCTGGGGCTACCCGATTTCGGATGAGGGCAGCGGGGCATGGCTTGGCGGTGAAGCGGTCCGCCGCATGTTGTGGGCCTATGACGGCCGCGCGCCGTGGAGCGATCTGTTGAAGCAGATTCTGGGCCGCTTCGATGGCGATCCGCATGCGGTTGTCCGCTGGATGGCGCAGGCGCATCCGCGCGATTACGCGACGTTCGCTCCGCTCGTCATTGAACACGCAAATCGCAATGATCCGGTCGCGCACGAAATCCTGCGCGCGGCTGGCCAGCACATCGACGCCATAGCCGCTCGCCTCAATGCGTTGGGTGTGCCCCGACTGGCGCTTTCCGGCGGGCTTGCACGGTTGATAGAGCCGTGGCTATCGGCGCAGACGCGTGCGTTGCTGGTGGAGCCGCAAGGCGATGCGCTGAGCGGCGCGCTACAGCTTGCCCGCGATGCAGCGTTGAGTGCGCATGCCGGTTATCATTTCGCTGCGGTCGAGCGTTCAGCCTGACAATCGCGTCTGCATCAGCAGGCTGCTAAGGCTTATCCGGCAGCGGAATGAATTCCTCCATATCACCCGGCACGGGCGCAAACCGCTTCGCCTTCCAGTCTGCTTTCGCCGCGTCGATGCGATCCTTCGACGACGATACGAAATTCCACCAGATGTGGCGTGGGCCGTCCATTGGTTCACCGCCCAGAACGATCAGCCGTGCCTGCGATATGGCGAGCACCGAGATGCGATCGCCCGGCCGGAATATCAACAGTCGGCCAGGGCCGAATACGTCGCCCGCGATATCGATTTCGCCGGACACGATAAATATCGCGCGCTCGTCATAGTCGGGATCGAGCGGCAGCAGGGCACCCGGCGCCAATACGGCTTCGGCGTAGAATGCCGGATGCGGGAATTCCGCTGGCGATGTCTGTCCAAACATCTGCCCCATCACCAGGCGCACAGTTTTGCCTTCACCGCTGATGCGCGGCAGCCGCGTGGCGTCGAAGTGTTCGAACGTCGGTGCCCGTTCCTCGTGCGATTTAGGCAGCGCCGCCCAGGCCTGAATGCCGAACAGGCGCGGCCCGCGCACGCGCTCATCGCCCGGCGTCCGCTCCGAATGCACGATGCCCGAACCGGCCGACATGAGATTGAGTTCGCCCGGCCGGATCACCATTTCGGTGCCAAGGCTGTCCCGGTGCATGATCTCGCCATCAAACAGATATGTCACCGTTGCGAGGCCAATGTGCGGATGCGGTCGCACATCGATGCCGTTGCCGATCAGAAATTCCGCCGGTCCCATCTGGTCGAAGAATATGAATGGCCCCACCATCTGCCGCGCCGCCGAGGGCAGGGCGCGCCGCACCGAAAAGCCGCCAAGATCATGGGCTCGCGGTACGATGATGTGCTCGATGGCGTCGCAGCTGTGAGCATCGCCAGGTACGGGGTCATCAGCGGGAAGGTGGCTCATTTGCAAACTTCGCTCCTTGATCGGGCGGTGACGGTGACACCACCTCAATGTATAGCTCGTTGCCGTTCCCGATAGTCCAAGACAGGAAAAGAGCAAATGTCAGCCAATCTGCACGGCAAGGTGGCCATTGTCACCGGCGTCAGCAACGAAGGTCAGGTCGGTCAGGCCGTCGCCCGCGCCTTGGCCGCCCGGGGTGCATCGCTCGCCATCTGCGCGCGCACCGAGGCTAATGTTGTGGCGCGCGCGGCCGAGTTAAAGGCCGAAGGCGCCAACGTCATTCCCGTCGTCGCCTCGCTCACCGATGAGGCGCAGGTCAAGCGTCTTGTTGACGAGACACTTTCGGCGCTGGGCCGCATCGACATCGTCGTCAACATTGCTGGCGGCCTCTCCGTCTACAAACCCTCCGCCGAGGTTGAGGTGAATGAGTGGACGCGGGAAGTGAACAACAACGTGTTGAGTGCGTTTCTCGTCACGCGCGCGGCGTTCCCGCACATGGCGAAGAGCGGCGGCGGTTCCATCATCAATTTCGCCCGCGCTGGCAACGCGCAGGCCAACATGCTGCCCTACAACGTTGCCAAGGCCGGTGTCGTTGCGTTGACGCGTACGTTCGCGCTTGAGGGCAAGGATGCGCATATTCGCGTCAACGCTGTAGCGCCGGGGCTCGTCGATACCGGATCTAACGTTGCGATGATGCAGCCGAAGGATACGAGCAACTGGGCCAAGCGCGACGAGATCGCCGACGCGGTTGCGTTCCTCAGCGGCGATCAGTCGATTGGCATCACCGGGCAGGTGCTGGAAGTAACCGGCTGGGGTTACGCCTGAGCGCTTTTATCACGCGCACCGTAAATCTGCGCGTTCCGAACGCGTTTTAAAATGCTTGCATCCCGCATCTACGCGGGATGCGGGCCAACACTCCGATGGCGACGATTTTGCGGTCCATGCCGCAATCGAGAGGCAGCACTAGCGGCTGCACCTCTGTGATTGAAGCGTCAGTGCCTACAGTATTTCCAGCACCGTCTCCGGCGGCCGGCCTAGCCGCACGCCCTTGTCCGAAACGACAATCGGCCGCTCGATAAGCCGGGGATGTGCCACCATCGCTGCGATCAATTCATCGTCGCTCAACGCAGCATCATCGAGGTCCAACTCGCCGTATAGCGCCTCCTTGCGGCGGATCACATCGCGCGCCTTAAGCCCCATCTTCTTGATGAGACGCTTCAGCTCGGCGCTGCTGGGCGGCGTTTTCAGATATTCGATCACATCCGGTTCAATGCCCTTCTCGCGTATCAGCGCCAGTGTCTTGCGCGACGTGCTGCACGCCGGATTGTGATAGATCGTAACGGTCATGGTTCAGCCACCTGAGGTCTCGGACTTTGCCTGCCGGGCCTCGGAGAACTGGCGGAAGGCATCGACAGCATGTGCCGCGTACATAACCGCTGGCCCAGCTCCCATATAGATCGCCATGCCGAGCGTTTCGAGGATTTCTTCCTTGGTTGCGCCTTGCTCAACGGCCGCCTTGGTGTGAAACGCGATGCAGTCGTCGCAGCGGGACGAAACGCCGATGGCCAGCGCAATCAGCTCCTTCGTCTTGGTGTCGAGCGCGCCGGTCTTCAGCGCCGCCTGCGCAATGCCGCCAAACGCCTTCATCACCTCCGGCGCGCCGCCACGCATCTCACGCAGGTTCGCGCTCAGGTCACGCGTCAGGGCGATCCAGTCGTCGGTCATATCGCGGCTCCAAGCTATTTTTTATCTCGTTACGTTGAGAAGGAAGCCATTACCTTGCGTGGGAGCAAGCTGACTGTGACCTAGGTCACAAAGCGGGCCAACGCCGACGGTGGAACGTGTGCGGCAAATGCTATCGTTCCGGTATCGAAACCGTTCACCATGGCCAAGCATTGCGCGTCGGCAGTGTGAAGCCGTTCAACAAATGCCGGGACACTTCACCGTAAGAGACCGCCGGAGAACCAAGCAATGCCCACCAGCCTTGCCGATTATCGTTCCAAGCGCGACTTTGAAAAAACCGAAGAGCCGAGCGGCAGCCGCAAGGTGCGGACAGCGCCATATCCGCGCTTCGTCATCCAGAAGCACGACGCCACGCGCCTGCATTACGATTTGCGGCTGGAGCACGATGGCGTGTTCAAGTCGTGGGCCGTCACCAAGGGGCCGTCGCTGAACCCTAAGGACAAGCGCCTCGCCGTCGAGGTTGAAGACCACCCGCTCGACTATGGCGATTTCGAGGGCACGATCCCGAAGGGCGAGTATGGCGGCGGCACGGTCATGGTGTGGGATCGCGGCTACTGGCTGCCGGAGGGCGACGAGGACATCGACAAGGCGCTGGCGAAGGGCGAGCTGAAATTCGTGCTTGCCGGAGAAAAGCTCAAGGGCAGCTACGTGCTGGTCCGCATGAAGGGTGACCGCTATGGCGGCAAGCGCAACAACTGGCTGCTGATCAAACATCGCGACGATTGGGCGAACGACGACGGCGATGCGGCGCTGAGAGAAGATCGCTCGATTGCTTCGGGTCGCACGATGGAGCAGATCGCCAACGGCACCGGCAAGGCGCCCGCACCGTTCATGCTCGGCGGATCGAAAAAAGCATTCGACGCCGATGCGGTCTGGCATTCCGTCGTTGAGGCCCGCCAGCGCGCTCCGGAGGCACACGTAAAGGCTGCAAGAAAAGCGCCGGTTGCCCGCAAGCGGAGCACGTCTGCGGCAGCTACAGCTACAGCAATAGTTTCGGGCACCGCCGCGAAAGCGCCCCGCAAAGCGGCTGCTGCCGCAACCAAACGGGCGGCCCCGGCAAAGAAAGCTGCAAAGTCGCCGCCGAAGAAAAGCGCTACCACCCGTAGCGCGCCTGCCCGCAAGACAGCGACAAAGCGCTAGCTGCGGTTTTCACGCCGTCCGCCGTCGTCTATTTTCTGCGGCATGGATCAGCATGCCCGCAGCTTCACCCCGCCGTTCGACAGTTTCGCGCCGCTCGCGCGCGCCGATCTGCCGTCCGCAACGATCCCGCTGGCCCGTTTTCTCATTGGCAAGCTGTTGGTTCGCCGCTGCGGTGAGGGGGTGCGCGTCGGCCGTATCGTCGAGACCGAAGCCTATCCGCCCGGCGATGACGCCTGCCATGCCCGCAGCGGCCGCACGTTGCGCAATGCATCGCTGTTTCTGCCCCACGGCCACATCTATGTTTATCGCGCCTACGGCACCTCGATGATGCTCAACATTTCCAGCGAAGCTGAGGATGTCGGCGCGGGCGTACTGGTGCGCGCTGTCGAGCCGTTGTCCGGCCTTGCGATCATGCGTGCACGTCGTGGCATTGACGACGTACGCCGGCTTGCGCGTGGCCCCGGCTGTCTCGCTCAGGCATTCGATGTTGATTTTACCCTCGATGGCGCTGTCTATGCGCCCGCAAATGGTCTCTGGCTGTCATCGGATGGAGCGCCCACGGCAATCACTGCGTCCGTGCGGATCGGCATCACACGCAACGCCGATGCCCCCTGGCGCTTCTTCGTGCCCGCAAGTCGGTGGGTCAGCGGTACGGCAAAACTGAACGCAAGCGGCGTCTGATCGGCCGAACGCGCGTTTGTCCAGTGTCATGATCCACAGAGTGTGAATAAACGGCGTCCGTCTGCAAAATGCGCCGCAATCGCCTAACTCGCGCGCAAGCCATGCATATTGCCAACGCTGCAGGCGTTGTGCTGCAAACCCTATACGTTGGATGACAGTTGCTCGAATTGCACACTCGTTGTCGTGCGCGCGCTCCCCGGCATCAATTGCGACCTTTAGGCTCCAGGAATCTATAATCTCAACTCAAAGGCGAGTTTGTTCCGGGCCGATTCGTCTGGTTCGGATGAGACACGCAGCAGGCTGCAACCTTGTACCGGCGTTTGGCCGGAACCGGATTTGCCGGATGTTCAGGTTGCTTCCAACTCACTGCCTTTTCGGTGGTGACGGAACGCCTCGCCTTGGCCAAGAAGCCCGGCCCCCCGTCGTCGGGCTGCGGACGCCGCTGTCGGCAATCTGTTCGATTGCCGACAGCGCGCCGGTTTTAAAAAGCCCGATCTGCGATTTAGTTGCGCACGCATTTCCAATCCCCGCTGCTGTGTGTCAGCGGCGGATGCACAGGCTCATCAATGGAGCCTTGTACGATTTTTGCGAATCACAAACAGCTTGCAACGTCGGTCGGCATTTTCCGTGTGTCCCGGCGAATAACGCGCGCTTGTCAAAATCAATTTTTCTGAGACATCCCAATGCGAAACAAGCATTCCTTCCCGCTGGCGATGGCGGCATTGCTAGGTGCCGCCTCCTTTTCGGCTCCAGCCAGCGCCCAGTCGGTCATGGATGCGGAATTCAACGCGCAGTGGGGATTGGCGGCGATCAACGCGCAATACGCGCTAGAGCGCGGTATCACAGGGCAGGGGGTCGCCGTTGGCGTCGTCGACGGCATCTTCCAGACCACCCATCCGGAGTTTGCCGGCCGCATCTATCCCTTCGAATACAATCCCAATCACCTCGGCCCGAATGCCCACGGCACGCACGTTGCGGGCATCATCGGTGCCGCGCGCAATGGTGTGGGCATGGAAGGCGTGGCGCCGGATGTCCTGCTTGCGCCTATCTGGGCTTTTGATACCGACGACAATCTCGCGGTCGCATATCGCAATGCGATGAATGCCGGCGTCACCATCTTCAACAACTCGTGGGGGCTTACGAACGAGCGCGACATCACCACTGTCACGCGCGCCGATGCTATTTCAACCATCGGGCAGCCGCTGATCAGCTCGCTGTATGAAACGGTTCGGAACGGCGGCGCGCAGATCTGGGCCGCTGGCAACGCAGGCCTAGCCAATCCCGATCTCTATGCCGGCCTGCCGTATCTGTTTCCGGAGATGGTTCCTGGCTGGATCATTGTCACTGCAGTTGACCAGAACATGCAGAACTGGGGCGTCAACAGTTGCGGCGTCACAGCAATGTTCTGTATGGCTGCGCCCGGCGCTTCCATCTACTCCACGGTGCCCGTCGATACCTATGGCACTATGGGCGGCACTTCGATGGCCACTCCGCATGTCACGGGCGCTGTGGCGCTGGCCAAGCAGATGTTCCCGAATGCCACCGGTGCTGAACTCACCGCGCTTGTTCTGCGCACAGCAACTGATATCGGTGCGCCCGGCGTCGACGCTGAGTTTGGCTGGGGCTTGCTGAATGTTGGCAATCTTGTCAGCGTTTATGATGCGGCGGGCGACAGCGGCGCGCTGTTCGCCAATTCCGCGTTCTCCCGTTTTGCCGCTGTCGATACGTCGATGGTGACGCTGTGGAATCGTAACGCGCAGCGCATCATGGCGCAGGCGGGCGGTTCCGGCAGCGCAGGTGTAACCGTCGCGCAGCTGATGACGCCCGCACCAACGCCGCCGATGGCGCTGGGCATGGCGCCACCGCGCACCGACATCAGCAACAGCGATGCTGTTGCGTTGGGCGCCAACTCCGGCCCGGCCATGTGGGCGCAGGGTCTCGGCGGTTATTCCCGCGTCAGCAGTGCCGGTTCCAAAGCCAGCGCATCGCTTGGTGGCGTCATCGGCGGTTATGACTTCGCGGGAAGCTCCAATTTCTCCGGCGGTGTCGCCATCGCCTACACGCATTCGCGGCTTGATACGCGCGGCAGCAACGACGACAGCTCGGCCGATGGCTGGCACGGCTTCGGGTACGGCACCTGGACCGAAAACCGCTGGTTTATTGACGGCATCGTCGGTGGCAACTGGTTCGACAACAGCTACAACCGCGGCAGCATCGCCGGTCTCAACAACACCGTTCTGGGTAACGCCGGCCTTGCGGGAGGATCGTCGAACAGTTCGCGCGGATTCGCAGGTCGCCTCAGCACTGGCTACCTGTTCGACAACGGTGCCTATGCTTGGATGCCATACGCCTATGCAACCTGGCTGCATCAACGCAACGGTGCCGCGCTGGAAACAGGAGCGGACATGTTCTCGCTCGCGATCAACAGCGCAACGCACGATCAGTTTGAGGGCGGTATTGGCACGCGCATCGCTGCCAATGGACTTGTCTGGCAGGCGTTCAACATTACGCCGTCGGTTGACATCGGTTACGCCCGCGTCGGCGGCGATGTTGCTTTGCCGGTCAGCTATGAGTTTCTGGGCAGCGCTTTCACCACGCGGGCCAGCGACATCGGTCGCGATGTGTTGCGCGTTGGTGCGCAGATCGACGTGGTGCGCTTTGACGAGATGATCGGCGGGTTCGTGGCCTACGATGGCCGTTTCCAGCAGAACGCGCAGAACAATGCGTTTTCCGGTGGTCTGATCGTTCGCTTTTGATCGCGGTTTGGGGCGCTGCGCTGCCCAAATTACGCGCCCCTCAATCCGCTCGGTCCAGCACATGGAAAAATGAGCCGGTGACGTTGCCGCGGCGCGCGCCTTGATCTGGCGTGCGCTGCCCGGAGGCGTCATGGATCACGGCATAGGGTGCATCGGGGTTCGCGATCACCGTGGTGTAATGGAACTCATGACCGGTAAATCGCGCGCCCGGCACAGGGGTTCCGTCAGCGTCCAGAAGATCCACGCGGCGATAACCAAGGTTCAGTCGCCGCTTCTTGAATGACGTTTCAAGCCCCAGCAATCCCAGCATGGCGAAGCGCTGGCCATCCGCATCTTCAAGCCCTTCGCCCAGCACCATGTAGCCGCCGCACTCGCCATGAACTGCTGCGCCGCGCGCAGCGGTACGGTGCATACCTGCGCGGAAAGTTGCTGCTTGCGCCAACAGTCCGGCGTGCAATTCCGGATATCCGCCCGGCAGCCAGATTGCGTCGCACGTTTCATCGGGCGCTTCATCGGCAAGCGGCGAGAACGGAATGATCTCAGCGCCCGCTGCGCGCCACGCATCCAGCAGGTGCGGATAGAGGAACGAAAACGCGCGATCTTTCGCAACGGCAATGCGCTGGCCCGGTGGCGGCAATGGCTGCAGCGGCTTCTGTTTGCGATAGTCCGGCACGTTCAGCGGTTTCGCCAGCGCCGTCAGCCGATCGAGATCCAGCCCGTCGTTGATCGCCCGCGCGATGGCATCGATACGCGCGTCGAGATCGGCCAGCTCCTGCGCCTGCACCAGCCCCAGATGTCGCGAGCCAAGCTGCGCATCGCCCGTGCGCAGGATGGCGCCGATCACAGGAATATCGAGGTTGGCGATTGCCTCGGCCACCATCGCGATGTGTCCCGGTCCGCCGACGCGGTTCAGGATTACACCCGCAATCGGCAGCCCCTTGCGATAGGTGTGCATGCCAAGCGTCACGGCGGCGGCGGTTTCAGCCTGCGCGGCGACATCCAGCACCAGCACCACCGGCCAACCGGACAGCAGCGCGAAATCCGCCGTCGATCCGGTGCCGGTCTTGCCGGGGCCTTTCGCGCCGTCGAACAGTCCCATCACGCCTTCCGCGATACAGAGGTCGGCGTCGCTGCCCGCGCGCATGATCGTCTGCTCGATGAACGCGGGTCGCATCGCCCATACATCGAGGTTGTAGCTTGTGCGCCCGCACGCGGCGGTGTGAAACGCGGGGTCGATGTAATCCGGGCCGCACTTGAACGGCTGCACGCCGACGCCGCGCTGATGTAGTGCACGCAGCAGCCCCATCGTCAGCGTTGACTTGCCGCTGCCGGATGCCGCCGCAGCGATGATCAATCCGCGTGGCGTTGATGGCGTCGCTGTCATGGCGCACTCCGCAACAGGTGTGGCAGCAGCACCGGCCGTAACGCCGCGTTGCCGCCGATGATGATGATAGCAGGCGCCCCGATGCCGTTGTCACGAGCGTCCGTCACAGCACTTGCCAATGTCGTATCCAGCGCCCGCTCGCTCTCGTAGGTCGCCGATGCGATGATCGTCACCGGTGTGTCGGCTGCAAGCCCTGCCGCTATCATCACGCTGGCGATGCGCTCCAAATTGGACATCGCCATATAGAAAATGATCGGCTGCCCGGTGCGCGCCATCGCCGCCCAGTCGCGCTCGGCCGCTTCATCCAGTGCGCGATGTCCCGTCGCCAAAATAACCGCGTGATTGGTCAGTCGCGTCGTCGCCGGAATGCCATTCAGCGCGGCTGCCGTCAGTCCGGATGTCAAACCGGGAATGATCCGGAAGCTGATCCCTGCCGCTGCCAGGGCCTGCGCTTCCTCACCGCCCCGCCCGAACACGAACGGATCGCCGCCCTTCAGCCGCACAACCTTGCGGCCTTCGCGCGCCAGCTCGATCAGCCGTCCGTTGATGTCCGACTGATGCGGCGACGGCTTGCCGCCACGCTTTCCGGCTGAAACGATTGTCGCGTCGGGGGCTGCGAAATCCAGTATGCGGCGGTCGATCAGGTCATCGTGCACCACGACATCGCCGGAGCGGATCGCGTGTACGGCAAACAGCGTCAGCAGGCGTGGATCGCCGGGGCCGGCGCCAACCAGCCAGACTTCGCCGGCATTGAACTCGGGATACGATAGATCAGTCATGCAGGCCCCTGCGAAAGCGCCGCTCATAGTCCTTCGAATAAAGCGCGCTATTGGGAAAATCGTCGCTGCCGAGTGCCGGGCCGACCAGAATTAACGCCGTGCGTTCCACCGGTCCGCCGCTCGCAAGCGCCGCGGTTATGCCGCTCAGCGTCGAACGCACGATGCGTTCATCCGGCCATGTCGCGCGATACACAACCGCCATCGGGCAATCGGCGCCATAGTGCGGCACAAGCTGATCCACCACCTCATCCAGCACGTGGATGGAAAGGTGCACGGCAAGCGTTGCGCCCGTCGCCGCATAGGCGCCCAGCGTTTCGCGCGGCGGCATAGTCGATGCGCGCCCCGGCGTGCGGGTCAGCACAACGGTTTGCGCCACGCCGGGCAATGTCAGTTCGCGGCGCAATACGGCAGCAGCGGCTGAGAATGCGGGCACGCCGGGTGTCACCGTATAGGCAATGCCAGCGTCATCCAGTCGGCGCAGTTGCTCGCCAAGCGCGCTCCATATCGCAAGATCGCCGGAATGCAGCCGCGCGATGTCGCGTCCCGCCGCCGTTTCCTCGCGCATGATGTCGATGATGTCATCCAGCGCCAGCGGCGCGGTGTCGACGATGCGAGCGTCCTGCGGGCAGTATTGCAGCAGCGCGCGCGGCACCAACGATCCCGCATAGAGACACACGGGCGATTGCGCGATCAGGTCGCGACCACGCACAGTGATGAGATCGGCGGCGCCCGGTCCCGCGCCGATAAAGTGAACCGTCATCGCCCGTCTCCCGTCGCGATCGCGCATGTTGCCATCGTGTTGGCGCTGCGCGGGGCAAGCAGGCGTGCGCCGTCGCCCGCTGCCGCCAATGCCGCTGTCTCAGCCACGGATGGCACGCCCTTTAAATCCTGCACGCGCGCCGAAGCCGTCAGCGCACCTGCGCTCACGCGTTCCATCTCCTGTTGCGTCACCGGAGCAACGGCAACCCCCACATCGCGCGCGGCGGCATGAATGCCAGCTTCGTGCATTTTCTCTTCCGGCACCGCCAGCAGTGCAAGCTGTGTGCGTGTCAGTCCGTTGGCGCGCAATGCCATGTCGATCACTTCCACCACGACGTCGCCTGTCGCGCCGCGACGGCATCCTATTCCGGCAACGATCAGCATGGCTTTACAGCCCGCCATTGCGTCACCGGAATAGCCGTACGCCATGCGGTGAGGTTACCCAGCTTCGAGGCGCGCGAAACATCTATCCGTGTCAGCTCGCCACCATGGCGCTGCAACGCCGCGAACAGCGCCGTTTCGCCTTCCAGCGTCACCGCGTTGACGACCATGCGCCCGCCCGGCTTCAACGCCTGCCACGCCGGATCGAGCACGCCATCGCCGAGCCCGCCACCGATAAACACCGCGTCAGGCGCTTCCAGTCCCGTGAGCGCTGCGGGTGCGGAGCCGTTGATGATTTGCAGTTCTAGCACGCCGAACGCGGCGGCGTTGCGTGCAGCCGTCAATGCGCGCGCGTCATCGGTTTCAATGCCGATAGCACGCATGTTACGGCCAGTAAGCAGCCACTCGATGGCAATAGAGCCCGCACCAACGCCAATATCCCACAGCAGTTCGCCCTCGCGCGGCGCCAGCGATGACAGCGTAACGGCGCGCACTTCGCGTTTTGTCAGCTGGCCGTCGTTTTCAAACAGCGCATCGTCACGTCCGGCCGCAAGCGTCGGCCACGGCGCGGCACCATTGCCAGCAACTTCCAGTGCTATGGTGTTGAGCCCATCAAAGCTGTGCGCGGCAAAGCCTTGCATCGCGCTTGCAGTTGTCATGCGTTCGTGCGCGCCGCCCATGCGCTCAAGCACGGTCACGCGTGATGCCTCCATTCCGCGCGCGCGCAGAAGCAGGCTCAGTTTTTCAGGCGTTGTGCCGTCCCACGACAGCGCGAGAATGCGCGCGCCGTTGTGCAGATGGCGGATGATGCCTTCGAGCGCGCGACCATGCAGTGAAACGGTGGTGACATCCTGCAGCGCCCAGCCCATGCGCCCGGCCGCCAGCGAAAACGCCGACGGTTGCGGCAGACAAATCATTTCCGCCGTCGGAACAATCGCGGCAAGCTGCTTGCCGATGCCGAAATTGAATGGATCGCCCGACGCCAGCACTACAACGGGACGGCCGCGATATTTCACTATGACGGGATAAGCATCCTCGATCGGGCGCGGCCAGGGGTGCGACTTTCCCTTGATCAGCGGTTGCGCCAACTTAAGATGGCGCTCGCCGCCGAACACGATATCGGCATCCGATATGAGGTGCCGTGCCGTTGGGCTCAGGCCATCGATCCCGTCCTCGCCAAGGCCGATGATCGACAGCCACGGTGCCAGCGGTGAGGGCAGGGGCAAAGTTGCGTCAGGCGGCGAAGCATCATCACGGGGTGTCATGCGCGTTCTCATTCTCGGCGGCACGACGGAAGCTTTTCAGCTGGCCCAGCGTCTTGCGGGCGATGACCGTTTCGATGCCCTGTATGCGCTGGCGGGCCGCACGCAGAAGCCGCTGTTGCCGGCCATAACCTGTCGCATTGGCGGCTTCGGCGGCGTGGATGGCCTGGCGCGCTGGCTGGTAGATGAGCGCGTCAGTGCGCTGATCGATGCAACGCATCCATTCGCGGCGCAGATGTCGCGCAATGCCGTTGAAGCTGCGGCGATGACCTACGTTCCGCTGCTGAGATTGCAACGCGCTGAATGGCAACCGCAACCGGGTGACGATTGGCGCATCGTTGCGGATATGGCTGCGGCCGTTGCTGCGTTGGAACAGCAATCGCAGCACGTCTTTCTTGCCATCGGTCGCAAGGAGGTGGCGGCGTTCATCGCTGCGCCCCAGCACAGCTATCTGGTTCGTGCTGTTGATGCACCGGATGCTGACGGGCTGCCGCCCCAGTCTGAGATCATTCTGCAGCGCGGGCCATTTGCGCTTGTCGATGAACTGGCGCTGCTGCAACACAATCGCATCAATGTCGTGGTCAGCAAGAACGCGGGCGGGGTTGCGGCATACCCCAAAATTGCCGCCGCGCGTCAACTTGGTATTCCGGTGGTGATGGTCGCGCGGCCGGCCGTTCCGCAGGCGCCCGAGTGCGCCGACATCGATGCCGCGTTCGCGTGGCTGGAAGACCTGTTGCGCCCCGAGGCTCACGGAGAAAAATCCTCCGAGCGCGGCGTATAGACAAACGGCGGCGCGTTTTCGCGCGCGATCAACCGCGTCGTGCTGGCGCCGATAATCACCATGGTGCGCATGTCGGCGGCATAGGATGCAGCGTCAGCCAGCGTGGTGATGTGCAGCTTCGCGTCAGCAGTGCCCGCTGCGCGTACGAACAGCACAACCGTTTCCGGCGCTTTCCATTGCGCCAGCAGCGCGATCGCCTGCGCAAGCTGATGCGGCCGCGCGCGCGAAGCAGCATTGTAAAGCGCAATCGCAAAGTCAGCGGTCGCCGCAGCGTGCAACCGGCGCTCTATTGTGGCCCATGACTTCAGATTGTCCGACAGCGAGATCGTGCAGAAATCACCGCCCAGCGGCGCACCGGCGTGGGCTGCTGCGGCCAGCATCGCGGTGACGCCCGGTTCAACGCGGATCTCGAGGTTGCGCCAATGCGTTTCGCCGGTCTCGATCGCTTCGAACACCGCAGCGGCCATAGCGAACACGCCCGGATCGCCACCCGATACGACAGCCACACGGTGTCCTTCGGCGGCCAGCGTCAGCGCATGGCGAGCCCGTTCCACCTCAACGCGGTTGTCCGTAGCGTGGCGCCGCTGACCGGCCACTTCCGGCACGCGGTTGATATAGGTTTCATAGCCGATCAGATCCGTTGCGTCGGCGAGGGCGGCCGATACCGCCGGCGTTGTCAGTTCCGGCGCGCCCGGTCCGATGCCGACAATGGTCAGCTTGCCGCTCATAGCCTGCGTCCCTCGCCGGGTATCAGCACCATCGCGAAATAGGGGCCGATTTCGCCGCTTTGCTCGGCCAATGGCATCACGCGTTCGGCTTGCATAGTGCCGCGTTCCACGTAGACCGCGCGGCCCGTCAATCCTGCGGCCTCAACGGCGCGCTTCACCTTGGCGAAGTTGCGGCCGATCTTCATAATCACGGATGCATCGGATCGCGATAGACGCTCAACCAGTGCATCTTCCGTCAGCGTGCCCGGCATAACCGTCAGCACGTCATCGCCCCATGTGATGGGTGTGTTCGCGCGCGTCCAGCAGCCGGACATGCCGGTGACACCGGGCACGACCTCAACCGGGAAGCGCTCGCTCAGGCGCCGCCACATATGCATGAACGAGCCGTAGAAAAACGGATCGCCTTCGGCCAGCAGTCCGACGGAGCGGCCCGCCTGCAATTCAGCCGCCAGTGCATCGGCGCTCGTGGCATAGAAGCCGGCAATGGCGCTGCGATAGGCCGGATCGCTTGCGGGAATTTCATCCGTCACCGGATATTCAAGCCGCAGCTCGTTGCGTCCATCAGCCATCAGCGGAGCAACGATGCGCCGGGCGTTGCCTTCTTGGCCGCGCTTGGCAAAGAACGCAACCGTATCAACCGTGCTCACCAGTCCGGCAGCACGCAACGTCATGTAGCGCACGTCGCCGGGCCCCACGCCAACGCCGTAGAGCGTGCCAGCCGTTGCGCCGCCTGCGATGCTTTCCAGCGTTGTCATTCTTTTTCGCTCGCCAATGCGTTCACCGCTGCGGCGGCCATCGCGCTGCCGCCCTTGCGTCCGCGCACGATCAGAAACGGTACCTCGCCGAACGCGGCCAGCGCATCCTTCGATTCCGCCGCGCCAACGAAACCAACCGGCGCGCCGATGATAGCTGCGGGGCGGGGGCCGCCGTTGGCAATCATGTCCAGCAGATGAAACAGCGCCGTCGGCGCGTTGCCGATGGCAACAACCGCGCCCGCGAGCCGTGGCCGCCAAAGCTCAACCGCTGCCGCTGAACGGGTGTTACTCAGCTTGGCTGCCAGTTCCGGCACTGACGGATCGTTCAGCGTGCAGATAACGTCGTTGTTGGCCGGCAGGCGCGCGCGTGTCACGCCGTGCGCTACCATCTGCGCATCGCAGAAAATCGGCGCGCCATTCTTCAAAGCTTCCGCCGCGGTGTCGGCGAAATCGTCCGACTGCACGATGTCCTGTGCAATCTCGACCATGCCCGAAGCATGGATGATGCGCACCGCAACCTTTTCCGCCCGACCGTTGAAGCGCGTCAGATCCGCTTCGCTGCGAATGATGGCGAAGGAGTTGCGGTAGATTTCAGCGCCGTCGCGGATGTAATCGTAGGTTTGGGTCATGTTATTGCTTCAAACTTAAGCGTGCACCGGCCGTTGGCAGAAGGCGGGCAGCTCGTCCAGGTGAATTACCGTGATTGGCATATCACGCGCGGTGCCAGCGCGGATGATGGAAAGGGCGCCTGCATTCCCCACCAGCGTCAGATCGGCGGCAGCGGAACGGGCGCATCCCTTTACACAGCCGGAAACGTGGCATGAACGCAAGCCAAGCACCGCCATGTGATCCGCAACGGCGCGCGCGATGGCATGCGTATCAACCGTGGCGGAGCTGCATTGCGGTGCGCCTGGGCAAGCATCTATCGCAAGAAGCGGGTCGTTGCCATCGCAAATGAAGCCCGCGTCCGTCGCCCCGGCCACAAAGCGCGCGGCTGCAATCGGATCAGCAACCTTGCCGAACAGCGACCGCCAGGGTGAAAGGCGCAGCGATGCAACGCCCGCGTCGGTGGCGCAGGAGGCCAGACGCCGCAGCATGGCCGCCGAAAGCCGCCCGAACGGAGCCGCCACACCTGCGGCGATGATACGCCCCCGCCCGTCGCTCATCACGCCCAGTTGCGGCCGGCTGATTGACCGCTGGGGCAGCGCCAGCGGTGTCAGCCCGCAGGCATCTGCAAGTTTCGCAATTGATGTCGCCGACAGATCCCGCATGCGACGCTGATCGGACTGCCGGGACGCCAGAAAACCCGCCGCCAGCGCCACCGCGACGGCCGGTGCGGCATCAATCCCGACCGGTCCGAACCAGGCAATCGCGCCCGGTGCATCAAGCCCCACCGCAATGCTTGCGCCCGATGCACCGGATACCGCGCGCAGATGAATATCCGCCCGCTCGCCATCGAGAGCGGCGACTTCGCCGCCGCAATCAATGTTGAACGAGAATTTGGCCGGTAGCGCGTGCAGCTCGGGAGGGCGCGACAGCGCATCAAGTAGACGCCCATGCAACCTGTCAGCGTCGATTAACTCGCCGGTACCGCAACCCGTCAGTGGGCCGACCATAATGCTCGGCGCTACCGCTGAGGCATCCGCCGGAATAAGTTCAGCGTCGCGCAGGTCCTGCTGCGCGTGGGGCAGGCTTTCCGCCGTCACGCCGCGCAGCTGGATGTTCGCGCGCCGCGTCAGATCGATCAGCCCGTTGCCGTGCCGTTCAGCGATGTCAGCGATTGCCGTCATATCATCGGCGCGAAAGCCGCCCACGCGCGCGGGCAAGCGCAACAGCAATCCATCGCCGGTTTCCATTGGGCGATAACTGCTCGGGCACCATCCCCGCACCGTGAATGAGGCTGGGGTCGGTGCGCCCATCACTGCAGCTCCGCTGCATGCGGATCGCCCGCGCGCAGCAGCTCCAGTTCGCCATGCACGGCGTTGCGCCGCGGCACCCATAGCCCGCGCCGGATCGCATCCAGCAGCCGGTTGGTTATTGCTTCGGCCGCTGCGGGATTGGCCTGCACCACCGCATGCCGCACCGCGTCGTCGGCGATGATCGCATCATGCACGGCCTCGAACAGATGCGAAGGCACGCCGCTGCCCGTCGCCGCGAACGCATAGAGCGCATCGACCGCCTGCGCCATCTCGCTGACACCGCGATGGCCGTGCTCCAGCATGCCCGCGATCCAGCGCGGATTGGTCAGGCGGCCACGCACCACGCGCGCAATTTCTTCCGGAATTGTGCGGGCAATCGGCGCGCCCGGCTTGCTGGTATCGATGTGGTAGAGCTGCGGTGCGTGCCCCACCAGCTCGGCCGCCGCCGCAAACCCGCCGACGAAATCCGCTACGCCGTCGCCGTCCAGCAAATCGCGCTCGCGGTCATCCTGCGGATGTACCAGCGCGTCGATGGCGGCAATGCGTGCCATGAATTGTTCGCGTGCCTCGGTGCCGCCCTCATGTGCGCCATAGGCGTGCGACGACGCGGCCAGATAGGCTTCCGCAAGTTGCTGGCGCGATGTCCAGTCGGTATCGAGCGCCACATCGGTTGTGCCCGCGCCATAGACATTCGCGCCGCCGCCGAAAATGCGCGCCAGGCTTTCGCCGCGCCGCCGTGCTGCGGCCAGCGGATTGAACTCGTCTTCTTCATCAAGCGCCGCCACGCGCGCCACCGCCATATCCAGCAATGCGATCTGCGCCTGGAAGATGTCGCGGAACAGGCCGGAAATGCGCAGCGTCACGTCGATGCGCGGCCGCTCCAGCTTCGCCATTGGCATGATCTCGATGCCGGTCACGCGGTTCGATGCGTGGTCCCATGTCGATCGCACGCCCAGATAGCTCAGCGCCTGCGCAATATCATCGCCGCCGGTGCGCAGCGAAGCGGAAGCCCACAGATCAAGCATTACCGCGCGCGGATATTCGCCCTTGTCCTGCAGATGCCGCCGCACAACTTCTTCAGCCGCACGCGTGCCGATCACCGCCGCCGTGCGCGTGGGCACAGCACGCGGATCAATCGTCGTCAGGTTGCGGCCGGTCGGCAGCACGTCGAGCCGTCCGCGTGTTGGTGCACCGGCAGCGCCCGGCGCAACGCGTCGTCCGTCCAGCGCCGCCAGCAGCGCCATGCGTTCCGATGCAGCGCAGGCGCTCAGCAGCCCGCGAATGCGCCCGTGCAGCGGTCTCGCCGCGCTCGCATCCAGGCTGTCGAATGTCGTCTCGGTCAGCGCGTCAATGACATCCGTGTCCGGCTCGCGGCCAAAAATGTGCAGCCGGTCGCGGATCGCCAGATCCTTGATGTCGCAAAGCTGCGCATCGAGTTTTGCCACCGCCACCTGCGGAGCATCATCGCGCGTCACGCCGCAATCTGCCGCCAATCCGGAACGCCACGCACGGTCGATAATCTCGGCTTCGATAAGCTTGATGCGTCGCCTATCGAAGCCATCGGCTTCGGCGTATTCCTCCAGCAGGCCTTCCAGTTCCGCCAGCCCGCCATAAAGCCCCGCGCTGCTCAGCGGCGGCGTCAGATGCCCCACCGTCACGGCGGCGATGCGCCGTTTCGCCTGCACAGCTTCGCCGGGGTTGTTGACGATGAACGGATAGACCACCGGCAGCGGACCTAATATCGCATCCGGGAAACATTTGTTCGACAACGCCAGCGCCTTGCCTGGCAGCCATTCCAGCGTGCCGTGCGTGCCCAGATGCAGCAGCGCGTCGATGTTTTCCGTTAGCCGCAGCGCAGTGTAATGCGCAACATAGCTGTGGCGCGGCGGGCAGGATGTATCGTGATACCCTTGTTTTCGATCACCGCGCGATCCGCGATCGGGCTGCAGCACAATCGTTACATTGCCCTGCCTCACACACGGAAAACGGAATGTGCCGTCGATGCAGGCAGGATCGTCGGCCGGATCGCCCCACGCTTCGCACAGTGCCGCACCAACGGATGCAGGCATGCTCGCAATATGCGCGCGATACTGATCAAGCGAGAGGGTGATGCAGTCAGCGGGCTGTGGCGAGGTCAGGCAATCGATCAGTTTGCCATCGGGCCACGCATCCGCGCCGGTGCAATATCCTGCGCCGCGCAGTAGTGCCACGATCTCGCGCGCGCTTGCCGCCGTATCGAGGCCGCAGGCATAGCCCGTGCGCCCGCCGCGCGCCGGATAGTCCGATAGCATGACGGCAACGCGGCGCTCATCCCGTGGCTGCAAGGCAAGTTGCACCCAGTTCGCGGCCAGCGCCGCAACGAATGCAACGCGGTCTGCAACCGGCCGGTGATGCACACCGCCATATTGCAGATCGGGGTCGAGCTCCGCTTCGGCCTTGAATGAAATCGCGCGCGTGAACAGGCGCCCGTCCAGCTCCGGCAGCACCACGTTCATCGCCAGATCACTGGCGCTCAAGCCACGATCGGATTCCTGCCAGGCTTCTTCGCTCGTGCCTGAAAGCGCCACCTGTAACACCGGACAATCGGCGGCGTCGAGCACCGTCGTGTCGTCGGCGCGCCGGGCGGAGAAGGCTGTGGCGTTGATGATGATCGATGGCCGCCGCTGTGCCATCAGCGTCGTCAGCGCGCTTTCGGCCTCGGGGTCTTTCATGCTGGTCAGCGCAACGCCGAGACAGTCGATCCCGTGCGTTGCGGCCAATTGCGCCATCAGCGCTTCTATTGGCGCGGTGTCGCTGGCCAGCAGGCTTGAGCGGTAGAACACCACCAGCGCGCTGGCGCCATCACGCGCGGCATAGTCGGCAAGCTGAGTATCGCTGGCAATCGAACCGTCAGCGTTGATGAAAATGGCGGCGCCAAATGGCTTCGGCGGCACCGCTTCAAGCGCTTCGTTGCGCACAATCGCAGCCGCAAGGCGCAGCGCGTGGCCGACGTTTTCCTTGCCGCCGTGGCGGAAGCAGGCATCGAACAATGCGGCTTGCTCAGCGGTAACTGTCGACAGCGCTTCAAGCCGCGCATCGGGACGATCATCGCCCGGCAGCGCTACCAGATGCACGCCTTTGCGGCGGCACACTTCGGCCAATTGCTCGAAGCCGTAGCGCCAGTAATCGAGCCCACCGAGGCTGCGTACGATGACGATGCGGCTGCCCGTCACCACCTGGTCGATGTAAAGATCGACCGACATCGGATGGCGCAGCCGCTTCAGGCTCGCCAGCCGCAGGCTCGGCAGTGCATCGCGCTCGTCTTTCCACGCTGCGGTCAGCGCCGAGAGATCGCTGTCGCTGAACGACAGCACCACCATGTCGCCAGCCGTCTGGCCGAGATCGACAGCAATGTCGGCCTCGTCCAGAGACGCGGACTGGGTGGCGAGCAGATGCACTTTACTGTTTCAGGCTCCGGTAACGGCGCTGTGGAGCTGGAGCGCTCAGGCCCCGGTGACAGCGCGAACGATGGCGTCCTGGTCAAGTCCGTGTTGGCCGATCACCACCAGACGGCCCTGACGGCTTTCGCCGGGTTTCCACGGACGGTCAAACTGCTGCTGCAGACGCTGACCGACACCCTGAATCAGCAGCCGCATCGGCTTGCCGGTAACTTCGACGAAGCCCTTCGTGCGCAGAATATCATGATCCGCCGTCGCCTGCTTGATTCGCGCCACGATGTCGGCCGGATCGTTAACCGTCGGCAGGTCGATGATGAACGTGTCGAAATCGTCGTGGTCGTGCTCTTCCTCGGCGTCGTGGTGCGAGGGCCTGCCGGCGAGGTCGTTCTCGGCCGCCGCCTTGATGCCCAGCAGCACATCGGCGTCCAGCTTCGCGCTTTCCGCCGTCACCACCTTCACAGCGCGCAGGATGGCGGCGTTGATTTCGCCGATGACGCGCTGGCGCTCATCTTCGCTCAGCAGATCCGACTTGTTGAGCACGATGAGATCGGCGCACAGCAGCTGATCCTCGTAGACTTCCTCAAGCGGGTTGTCGTGATCGAGCGAAGCGTCTTCCTGCTGCTGTGCCTTCAGCGCTTCCGGATCATCCGCGAAGCGTCCGGCCGCAACGGCCGCGCCGTCCACCACCGTCACCACGCCGTCAACGGTCACGCGCGAGGCGATAGCGGGCCAGTTGAACGCCTGCACCAGCGGCTTAGGCAGCGCCAGCCCCGATGTTTCGATCAGGATGTGCTCCGGCGGCTCGGCCAGTGCCAGCAGGCCTTCCAGCGCCGGTACGAAATCGTCCGCCACCGTGCAGCAGATGCAACCGTTGGAAAGCTCGACGATGCTTTCCTCCTTGCAGCTCTCGATGCCGCAACCCTTCAGGATCTCGCCATCAATGCCGACGTCGCCGAACTCGTTGACGATCACGGCCAGCCGCCGCCCGCCCGCATTCTGCAGCACGTGGCGTACCAGCGTCGTTTTTCCGGCGCCCAGAAAACCGGTGATGATCGTGCAGGGTACCTTGGCAATGTCGGTCATGCTGGCTCCGTTGCGGGGTGTTCAAATCCAAGGGGAGGGGTGCGCGAAATCACACCCTGGCGGAAGCACAGCGGCCGTTCCTTCCAGGGCACGAGGCCGTTGTCCGATTGCTGAAACGCAACCGCGGCGTTCGCGATGTCTTCCAGGTGATCTTCGGCCTTCAGGTCGCCGATGATGTAGGTCCACTTGCCATCGGCGGCCAACGCAACCGTATGCGGACGCTTACACACAGCCAGGCATTCCACCTGACGGACGGTGATGTTCTCGGCCTTGATGTCAGCCAGCCGCGCGCTCAGCGCATCGGCAAATCCAGCGCCCGGATGCGGGTTTTCCTTGGTCCAGCGCTGATCCGCGGCGCATGTCACGCACACGAACACATCCACATTAGCGCCCATCGGCTTCAGCCTCCGAAGCTGCACCGATGCGTTGCCAGAACGTGCCGACCAGAAAACCCGTCAGCGCCCACAGCACGGCCTGCACCGCCAGCGACATCGCCGCAAAGCGCGCTGCCAGTTCAGCGGGAACAGCACTTGCGCCAGCCTCGATAGCGGGATGCGGCGCGCCCCACAGATGTGGCGCCAGCAGCACCGGAATTGCCAGCAGCCGCAGCCAGCCGGTCTCGCCGCGCAGCAGCAGCCACAGGCCAACCGCACTCATCGCGGCTGTCATCACCCACCATTGCTGCCGGGCGAACAGGTCTTCCGCCATCATGCCGGGCAGTTCCGGCGCAAGCCCCATCGCGGGGGCCAGACCCGCTGCCGCGAATGCCGCCGCGCCCCAGCCGAGCGCTGTGTTCTGCCGTGATCCGTTCGCCGCCCAACAGCATTGCCGCAATCAGAATGAAGGCGAAGCCCGTTGCCGTGCCGATGGTGGCGACACCCGTATAAACGGTGCGCTCCAGCCCATCCTCCGGCGCCCACTCGCTATGCCCGTCGCCGTCCGCGCCGGACGTGGCATGCGCCAGATACAGCTTCGCGCCGCCGAACGGTGCTTCATGCAGCACCGATGCATGCTGATGGCTGTGCCCACCCTCGAAGCGTTCAGCATCGATGATGAGCGGTGTGGTGGTGAACGCCTGCAGCAGAGCCACAATAAGCCCCGCGCACAGTCCGGCCAGCAGGCCGACCGCGAAAACGCGCGTGATCATTTCAGTTATGCTCAGTGGCAGGGAAAGCTGAGCGAGTGGCGCGTGTCATGCGCAGCGTTATGCAGCACCGACGAGTGCGCAAAGCCGGTCATGAACACCAAGCCGAAGCCGAACACGAGCGCCAGCAGTGCCGCGATGCGAACGTCTGCACGTACGGACGTCGAATGGGTGATTGCCGTAGACATAGTGCCTCCTCAGCCCGCCCACCGGGGCCACTTGAGTTGCAGTTGACGGCAGGTCTCCTGGCTCTCGGTTCACCGCTTGCGACTACCTTCCCGGTTTCCCAGTGGTGCGAATGCCGCGTGCTCGCCGATTACAGTTGCGGGGGCAGCTGCGGATTGGTCACGTGTGACGACACCGCATTCCCTTTCAAATCCCCTTGTGGGGAACCGTCTCATGGTCTGATAAGACTACGCGCGAAGCCCCGTCAATGGCAAACCTGTCGCTCAAGCGGAGCCCCGCATGCCTTCTGACGCACTATGGAGTAGTTGCAGCCATGGCCGCAAAAATCGACGATCCCGAACGCCACAAGTCAAAAATGGCGAACCGTAAGGCCGCTCAGGATGCCGAGGTCGCCGGCAAGACCATCGAAAAAGGGCTGCTGATCGTCCACACCGGCAAGGGCAAGGGCAAATCAACAGCGGCATTTGGCCTTTTGATGCGCGCGCTCGGGCGCGGCTTCGAAACCGGCGTTGTGCAGTTCGGCAAGGGCGCGTGGGACACCGGCGAGCGCCATGCCATCGATCGTTTTCCGGGGCAGGTCTCCTGGCACGCGCTGGGCGAAGGCTTCACCTGGGAAACGCAGGACCGCGGGCGCGATGTGGCGGCGGCGGTGCGGGCCTGGGCCAAGGCCGAGGAGCTGATGGCCGATCCGGAGCTGCGCTTGCTCATTCTCGATGAGCTCAACATCGCGCTGCGCTATGACCATCTCGACATCGCCAAGGTGGTGGCAGCGCTCACCGCACGGCGGCCGGATCTGCACATCGTCGTCACCGGCCGCAACGCCAAGCCCGAGCTGATCGAAGCCGCAGACCTCGTCACCGAGATGACTCCGGTCAAGCATCACTTCGATGCCGGCGTGAAGGCACAGGAAGGCATCGAATACTGATGGCCGCCAGGGCCCTCATGTTTCAGGGCACCGGCTCGGACGTCGGCAAGTCGATGCTGGTCGCAGGCATTGCGCGCGCATTGACCCGTCGCGGTCTGCGCGTCCGCCCGTTCAAGCCGCAGAATATGTCCAACAACGCCGCCGTCACCGTCGATGGCGGCGAGATCGGCCGCGCGCAGGCGTTGCAGGCCCGCGCCTGCGGTGTCGCCACAACCGTGCACATGAACCCGGTGCTGCTGAAGCCGCAGAGCGAAGTCGGCGCGCAGGTCGTGGTGCAGGGGCGCGTCGTTGGCAACAGCAAGGCAGCCGACTATCAGCAACTCAAGCGCTCGCTGATGGGCGCGGTGCTGGAAAGCTTCGGTCGCCTCTGTGATGACGCCGACATCGTGCTTGTCGAAGGCGCGGGCTCGGCGTCGGAAATCAATCTGCGCCGCAACGACATCGCCAACATGGGTTTCGCGCAGGCGGCTGGCGTGCCCGTTGTCCTGATCGGCGATATCGAGCGCGGCGGCGTCATCGCCAGCATTGTCGGCACGCAGGTGGTGCTGCCAGCCGCTGACGCCAGCATGATCGCAGGCTTCATCGTCAATCGTTTTCGCGGCGATCCATCGCTGTTTGACGATGGCATGGCATCAATCGCGCAGCGCACCGGCTGGCGCGCGCTGGGCCTGGTGCCGTTCTTCGATGGCGCGCGCAATCTTCCGGCCGAAGATGCTCTGGGCCTGTCGGAGCGGGAAGCCAAGCCCGATGCAAAGATCCGCATCGCCGTGCTGGCTTATCCGCGCGTGTCCAACTTCGACGACTTCGATCCGCTGCGGTTGGAGCCGTCCGTCGATCTCATGTTCATCCGGCCCGGCGAAATCATTCCACCGGATGTAAACCTCGTCATTCTGCCCGGATCGAAAGCAACAATCGCCGACCTCACCGCGCTGCGCGCAACGGGGTGGGACATCGATCTCAAGGCGCATTTGCGCCGCGGCGGCCGGGTGCTCGGCATTTGCGGCGGCTATCAGATGCTCGGGCGCACCGTGTCCGATCCGCTCGGCACCGAAGGTCCTGCGCAAACCTGTGAAGGTCTGGCGCTGCTCGATGTCGAAACCGTGCTTACGGGCGACAAGCAGTTGATCGAAGTCGCGGGCAGCCATGTCAGCGGTCCGCGCTTCAACGGCTATGAAATGCATGTCGGCCGTACCGATGGAGCGGATTGTGCGCGCGCGCTGTTGCGCTTCGACGATGGTCGCGCCGATGGTGCTGCCAATGCCGATGGTTCAGTCGAAGGCTGCTACGTGCACGGTCTTTTCGCCGATGACGCACAGCGCCGGTTCTGGCTTGAGCGTCTGGGCATGGCGGCGCACGACGATCGCATGAACTATGAGGCTACGGTCGAAGCCACGCTCGACCAGCTCGCCGAGCATCTTGAACGTTATCTCGACATCGACGCGCTGCTCACGCTGGCGCGCGCGCCGCAACTGGAAACCGTAGAACACAAATGACCGACATTTTCGTCATCGGCATCGGAGCAGGGGGCGCCGATCTGCTCACTGTGCAGGCGATTGACGCCCTGCGCGCCACCGATGTTTTCCTCATCTTTGACAAAGGCGAGGAAAAGGCCGAGCTGTCGGAGCTGCGCAAACAGATATGCGCGCGCTATTGCACCGAGAAGCCCTATCGCTTCGTTGAAATCTCGGTGCCGGAGCGAGATCCGGCGTTACCGTACAAGCAGGCCGTCGCCGTCTGGCACGCCGCCCGCGCGGCGCGGGTAGCCGATGAGATCGCAACGCTTAAAGCGCGCGGCGAAACCGGCGCGTTCCTGTCGTGGGGCGATCCATCGCTTTACGATAGTATTCTGCGCATCATCGATGGCGTAAGGGCCGATGGTGCGGTTCAGTTCGAACACACTGTCATTCCCGGCATCAGCAGCATTCAGATCCTCACCGCGCGCCATCGCATCGCGCTCAACGCCATCGGCGAGCCAGTGTTGTTCACCACCGGCCGCAAACTGGCTGAACGTTTCCCGGAAGGGCAGGGCAACGTCGTCGTGTTTCTGGATGGTGGCGACGGGCTCGCTTCGCTTCGCGGCCGTGGCGGTGAAATCTTCTGGGGCGCCTATCTCGGCACCGCCGATGAAGTCACGCTCGCCGGTCCCATCGATACGGTGCTCGACCGCATTCTTGAGGAGCGGCAGGCTTGTCGTGCGCGCAAGGGCTGGATCATGGACGTCTATCTGATCCGCCCGCCGCAGCCGACCTGATCCGCCCCCGGACTTCAATCTCCCGTCGCTTGTGCGGTCGCGTGGAGCGCGGGTGAAAATCGCAGCATCATTCGTCGCGGTTTGGATAGACGAAAATATCTATGCGGGCGCCTGCTGAGGAAGCGGCATGAAGAAGTGCTGGCGGAATAGAGAATGCGGTGTCATCGGCGCTGAACACTCCGATGATGATTTCAACGTTGACACCGGAACGCGCGATCGCAGGCGCCTGGAGGTGCTCCGCCAGACTGAGTAAGGCCGTTTCGAGTGCGGACATCGGAGCCACATCCAAATGAAACAGGCAGACACTTTTCGGGAAGTTGCCTTCCAATGGCGTGCCTTTAGGTGTCATCCGCGGCGCGCCAACGGACTGTCGGATCGATAGCTTAAGCGGGAGAAGGTTCTCCAGTTCGGAAGCGCTCTTTTCGCTGTGGCTTACGCGGACCGAGAGTCGATATCGTGGTTCATCAATCATCGCGCGTGCCCGCAAATGCCGAACTGTTTGCCGCAAGTGCAACGGTGGCCACGGCACTGCCACTTCTGATCAGCATCCAACTGCCGTAGCGTGGCCTGCTCGGGCGCACGAACTGTGATCGTCGTGCAATCGGATGCCTCATCGTGCCCCTAAATCGATAAGCAGATCCGTCCAACCTTGATCAGGTCGACCTGCTACTCTGCTCGGTGATCTGCTCGGTCTTGTGGTCCAGCCCGTATGCAGCCTGCCACGCCGTTCACGGCGATGGTCGGATCCACCTACCCACATCGGGCACCGGTCCCCGCCGCGCGGATCTGGCAGGGCCGCTCTCTGCGGCTGCGCATAAATCATAATTACCTAAAATTTAACGCGGTTTGCATTGAACGCGTAAAACAGACATTGCCGCACATTGAATATGGCTATTAACGCATTTCTTAACGTTGCGGGGCGGGGAGTTAATTATGCAGTTTTATGCGCCGATCTCGACCGAGGTAAATGAGACCGTCAACTTCCTCGGCATCGATCTGGATCTCACCGGATGCGTGCTGCGCCCGCGCGCAGAGACCGAACTCTTGGCCCGCGCGGTAATTGAAAAAATCACGCAATATCAATGCGCTCCGCTTTGCATCGACATGTGCTGCGGCGCCGGAAACATCGCCATTGCGCTGGCGCGCCATCACCAGAATGCCCGGATCTGGGCCTGCGATCTCACCGACGACGCCGTCGCAACGTCGCGCCATAACGTCCGCCGTCACGACCTGATCCAGCGCATCGCGGTGCTGCAGGGCGATCTTTTTGGCCCCCTTGCTGACGCTGAACTCGTCGGTGCGGTTGATCTGATCGTCGCCAATCCCCCTTATATTTCAACATCTAGGCTGCTGGAAGGCGATCGCGCTGAGCTGCTGGAAAACGAGCCGCGCGAGGCCTTTGACGGCGGTCCCTACGGCGTCTCGCTGCACATGCGCATCATCAAGGAAGCACCCGCTTTCCTGCGGTCGGGCGGTTGGCTCGGCTTCGAATTCGGTCTTGGTCAGGACAGGCAGATCGCGGCGCTACTGAAGCGCGCGAAGGTGTTTGCCGAGCCGGTCTGGCACCACGACGAGGCAGGCGATGCCCGCGCGGTTCTTGTTCAGAAGCTCTGACGCAAGCCCCTGACAATCAATAAAATATTTGATCTTGGAATGGTGCCGGCTGAGGGATTTGAACCCCCGACCTTCGGTTTACAAAACCGCTGCACTACCACTGTGCTAAGCCGGCCCGATCAACGGGGCTGCCTTATAGCGCGCGTCCGTTGAAGGCGCCAGAGGCTCCCGGCGCAAATCAGGTCCATTTTACCTGCGGTCAAATTGCTTCCGAGCAATGACCTGCGTTGCTGCCACCCTTTGGTGTGCCCCTGACCGGCTAGCGCCGGGGGTAAAACTTTTTCGTGTCACATCGGCACATTCGCCCCGCTCCGATGCGGCGGTTAGCGCTTCATTATCCTTGTTTTGCCATGCTCCCCATCAGTTGCGTGAGTTTTGCGGAAGCGTTTTCTCCGCGCGTTGAATGTCAGTTGAGGTAATGCGCATGCGTTTCACCCACTTGCTGGCGGCTGTCAGCGTTGCCACCACGTTTGGCATCGCCGCTGCCGTCCCTGCCGAAGCTCACGGACGTTGCCGTGCTCCGGGCGGTTTTGTGGCCCCCAACCGGTCAGCCACTTCATCTATTATCCGCGCTATTCCAACGTCTATCAGTGGGCAACCCTGGCGCCCTATCCAGGTGCGTATGCCTACATGCCGCGCGGATATTACAGCCGGTACTACCGTCCCTATGGCCAGTATGCTCGCCGATGCTGGGCACCCCGCCGCGCCCGTGTTCCGGTCTATGTCGCTGCGCCCGCCAGTGGCTCCGGCGGCTGACTGTTGCGATGGCGGTTATCTGAAGTAGGAGCCTGGCGCCGTCCCCCTCACGGTGTGCAGTCAACTCCAGCAACGGCGTGAATGATAACCCGGTGCGAAGCTGTTGCGGTGTTGAGTTTTAGGCTCTGCAAGGGGCGGCTGGATCAATCATCCGGCCGCCCTTTGGCTTTTCGTAGATGCCTGCCAGTGCTGCCGGATCAGCTCTGGGAGCGCTTCCAAGCCGCGTGGTGCAGGGCTATTGCGGCTGCATTGGATACGTTGAGGCTGGCGATCGGGCCGGAGGTGCTGATCTTCACCAGCCGTTCGCAGCTCTGCCGTGTCAGTTCGCGCAGGCCTTTGCCTTCGGCGCCGAGAACCAGCGCTACGCGGCCCGCAAAAGTCTCATCTTCGATGTTTGCGTCTGACGTGCCTTCGAGGCCGAGCGTCAGACAGCCTTGTTCGTTCAATTCATCAATGGTGCGGGCGAGATTCTGTACGAGAGCCACTGGCACCAGCTCAAGCGCACCTGAAGCGGATTTTGCCAGCGTGCCATCCAGCGGCGCACTGTGGCGCCGCGTCATCACGAGGCCCCCGGCACCAAACACCGCCGCTGAGCGCAGGATGGCACCGACATTGTGGGGGTCGGTAACCTGATCCAGCACCAGCAACGGCCCGTTATCTGCCTGTTCCAGCAGATCCTGCAGCGAAAGATCGGGCAGCGGCTCTGTTTCCAGCAGCACGCCCTGATGCACCGTGTCCGCGCCCAGTAGTCGATCAAGATCGCGCGGGTAACCCGCTCCGGCGATGCGGCTCTGGCGGTCACAGCCTCAGCCAGCCGGTGTTCGGCATTCTCCGTCATGAGCAGGCGGCGGACCGGCCGCTTGGGATTATGTAGTGCCGCTTCGACGGCGTGGACGCCGAACAGCCAGACGCGGCCATCCTCGGCCGCCGAGGGGCGATCCTGGCCGGTTGTTGCGCGTGGGCGTTGGTCACCGCGACGCTGGAACGGTCGTTTGCCGCCCTTGGGGCGGTAGGATGGCTGCTTCATTGGAAGAAAATATGCCTGAAAAGGGGGCTGGAGCGTAACTCGCGACAAAGGATGCGCATCCTGCCGCTTTTCCATTTGACATCCAAGGGCCTGATGCCGATAAACCCCCTCGCCCTGCCGCCCTTCGCGCGGGGCACTTTCATTTCGAGCCGCCTGGCGGTTTGAACTGGAATGGTCAGGAGGGGTGCCCGAGTGGCTAAAGGGGACGGACTGTAAATCCGTTGGCTTCGCCTACGCTGGTTCGAATCCAGCCCCCTCCACCATTTACCGTCTAAATCATTGAATTTAAGCGATAGAATCGCACATAATTCCGCTTTCCCAACTCTACCATATCCGCCCTCGCTGGCCGGCTTAGCCGCAGGGAGGCTGGCTTGCGGAGGCTGGAATTCGCGGTCACGTGACTGGCCGCACGATAAGCCCGAAGCCGCCTTTATCGGCTCTTCGGCGTCACTTCCGTCTTCCTGCCGATCTCCGCGTGGGCGGAGGAGCCCGCCCTCCGTTCGATGACAGGACACCGGGGACGGGTCGATCTCCGCGTAGGCGGAGGAGCCGGCGGGATAACACCTTGCGTTCTGCGACAGTAAGGTCGCTCTCCGCGTGGGCGGAGGAGCCAAGGCCGGGTCGCAGCTCACGATCGACGGCTGGGGTCGATCTCCGCGTGGGCGGAGGAGCCCGCTCTCGATAGGGCAGGCGCGGGCGCTGGGCGGGTCGATCTCCGCGTGGGCGGAGGAGCCTCCGATGACGACCGGCCCAGACTGACAAAACCGGGTCGATCTCCGCGTGGGCGGAGGAGCCAGAACATTTTCGGCCGACGCAGCAACGGACGGGGGTCGATCTCCGCGTAGGCGGAGGGCCGTAGCGCTAGGCGTCCGGCGACAAGGGACGAAAGGTCGAACTCCGCGTGGCGGAGGAGCCGAGATTGTCGGCGGACGGGTAACCGGCGCGCCGGGTCGATCTCCGCGTGGGCGGAGGAGCCCGCCCTCCGTTCGATGACAGGACACCGGGGACGGGTCGATCTCCGCGTAGGCGGAGGAGCCGGCCTTCTCCACGCGCTTCAGCAGCGCTTCGAGGGTCGATCTCCGCGTTGGGCGGAGGAGCCAATAGCGAGCGGTACACGCGCGGCTCGGGCACGGGTCGATCTCCGCGTAGGCGGAGGAGCCAAGGCCGGGTCGCAGCTCACGATCGACGGCTGGGGTCGATCTCCGCGTGGGCGGAGGAGCCTCAGGTCAGTACCGCGATGGCCGGCCTTCCCGGGGTCGATCTCCGCGTGGGCGGAGGAGCCCTTGGCGCGAGGACGAGCGCTACGCCACGTGCAGGTCGATCTCCGCGTGGGCGGAGGAGCCGAAACCGGACTGCCGTTACCCTACCGCGTGACGGGTCGATCTCCGCGTGGGCAGAGGAGCCAACCCGTCGCGCTTTGAGGCTTCCATGTCCTCGGGTCGATCTCCGCGTGGGCGGAGGAGCCGGCCGGGCCGCACTTACATCATGTGCCACATGAGGTCGATCTCCGCGTGGGCGGAGGAGCCTCTCTATAGGAAGAGACTGATATTGCTTCACTTGTCAAAGAACACCGGTCAAAGCCCGCGTTTAGGCTTCCAGCCGCCCGCGGTCGAGATAGATGACGCCATGGCGGTCGGCGTGCGGAACACGGGCCTTATCGAGACCGAGGCGGCCAACAAGCATGTCCTCACCTCCGTATGACCGGACGCAGCAGCAGCATGCCGAAGCCGAAGGCACGGTGGCGCCCTATGCCGCGCCCGAGCAGAGCTACGAAGGCCTGGGGATCTGCCACTGTGAGTGTGCCTTGCAGAGTGGCGTCAGGAGAACCACCCTGTTCGCCCTTGGTGCCGCTCTTGAGCAAACCGATACGTACGAGGTCGCGGCGTTGGGTTGGATCGGACTTGCGGTCCGTCTGTTTGGGCCGCAGCAACAGCGCGCGATTCAACTGAGCAAGGTGAAAGGAGCCAGGTTCTATGGTCGCCGCTTCATTAAGCCGGTTGGCGAGCCAATGGTGGTACACCTCCTCGCGGACGATCTCTGGGCGCTCGCCGCGAGGTAGCGTCGCGGCATCAACAGCAGCAAGAAACGCGTCGCGCTCCCGCGAACGCCGACGATCGACAACTCCGGTTGCTGGATCGCGATAGTCTTGGCGCACCGTGGGGCGCACACGCACTTCGAAGCCAAGGCGTTGGCCGACGTGAAACTTCGTTGGCATCGGCTTGAAAGCGATCCCGTCGATGCCAATGGCGCGGTAGACCGTGGGGGAAGCGCCGACACGGGCCTGCTCGACGAGGGCGGACGGATCGTGCTGAGTATAGGCGAGAAGCTGCGGCGTGCCCCTAGTACGCTCGATCAACCTGAATGGCTTTGGCGCCAGATCGCCGAATGCTGCCGCGAGCAAGGCGTGCCAGCCATAACCGTCATCATGGCCAGGGCGAACAATGCTGCGCGGCTGCTCCAGCATCCACGTCGTGGCCTTTTGCATGTCCGGCTTGAATTCGATCATGAACAAGCTTGGAGGTGCACTTGTCATGGCAAATCCTCCGCCGACATTGAAACGGCAATTTCTTCTGTTGGCAGAGCGAAATGTTCGATGCGGCTTTCGCCGGCATGCACGCCCGCAACCCAATCGCGCACATCCGCCAGCATTTTTGATTGGCGCTGCATGTCGCCGGAACATTCGGACGGCGGAATCGCGAAACGCACCTTCTGCTGGCGATCCTCAAGCTGGGCGCGCGGAATATCTGGCCGTGCAAGTGGAGCCAGCTTCAGCGCGACAAGAATATTGTCGGCTTCAAGCGCTGGCTCAGCGAGCACCGGCCGCGACGGCAGGCAGGGCTTGCGACCGATGAATAAAGGCCGGGCCGGTGCGCGCAGAGCGGCCTCTATCGTCGCAAGTGTTGGGTCTTCTTCAGGTGGATCGAGGCGCAGAGCTACGGTGACAAAGGCGTCGGCCCGATAATGTCGTTGGCGGATGTGAGGAGATTTGTACGTGTTCGCACCGCCAGCCCGCCCTTCGGGCAACCCGCGTGTCGTCCAGGCTTTGTCGTTGCCGCCAAGTTGCACCGTTTGGAAATCGCGCAAAGCAGTGCCTGTACGGTCGAGCCGGGCGCCCATGACAAGGCGGTCCTGCAGGCGCTGATGCCGGTCGCGTTCGCCGCGCTGCCAGCCCAGTGCGTTGGCGATCAGCCCGGTCACCATGGAGCGGATCGGCAAATCAAGTGTGGGGCCGTTGGCGTCGATCATGGTGCCGCCAAAGGCCATCAGCGGCGCTTCGAGACGCAGAATTAGGTGTTGCGGCATGGCTTAAGCCTGACCGGCAACAAGATCACGCGCCCAGGAAGCCAGATCATCCATCGATTTGAGAGTTGATCCGGGCAGTGTGGCCGCATCGATGGATAGGTGCGCGCGCTCTGGTGGGTTGCCGTAAGCGCTGTCTATCTTGGTCAGATATTGCCCCATGGCGCCGACGGCCGCTTCGGTGAAGGCTGTGCAGGGCGTCCGGTAGGCATTGGCAAGCGTGCGCGGCTGGGTATTGCCAGCCTCGATGAGCATCAGATCTGCGTAAGCATACGGAGCAGTCGAGCCTTTTTTTGCGCCGGGGGACACGGTGGCGATGAGGTGGACCAGATGCTCGACAACTTTGCCTGCGAGCGCAGCATCATCGCCGAGGTTGGAGACCAGCAACGGAATATCGACGACGACATAGCCGTAAAACAAACCTGCGGTCAGTTCCGTATCGAACAGGCCGCCGGCGCCGGATTCACCCTCGGCGCTTTTGAGGTCGTCCACCACGGTGAAATAATCCGGTTCAGCGGCCTCCGCATGCACCGTGAAAGCGTGCGCAACATGGATCGCTGCGTCTGTGTTGGCATCAGGATCCGATGTCACCATGCGTCCGAACAGGGCGGATTCGAGACCGGCCTCTATGACCCCGCGACGGTCTTTGAGCATTGCCTTGAGGTTGTTCTGTTCGCCCTTCTTGAACCAAGCCTCGATGGCCGCATCGACTTTTCCGGCCGTGTCGGCTGCCGGATCCGCGAGGATGGTGCGCAGGCGCTCTATCAAGTATGCAATTTCAACATCGCCGATTAATAGTGCCTGACGGTCCTTGATCGCCGGCGCCTCCTTTTGCCAGGTGTGTAAAGCAGTCGCGTGATGGCCGCGATAGCGGCTTCACGGGTTTCCTCCGTGCCGATGTCTGCCAGTGCCGGCTTGATTTTCCGTTCCGGAATCTCGCGAGACCGAACGGCCATCGGCGCACCGATGCTTTGTAGCGACCAGTTGTCGTCTGTCATGCGCCAATGGCGTTTCAGGCATTGCGACGAGATGCGTGTGCGGCTGGTGTTTGCTCCGAAGGGCAAGCGTTTTGCCAGCCCGCTGTCGTCGCGATTAAGCAGCGTTGCGGGATAGGAGGTTAGGAAATGGATCTGCAGGAAACGCGGCGCGGGGCTCATTGAGTGGTCAATCCTTCATGGCCAATAACGGTTGGAAAAATACGGGGCAGGCAGGAGTTCAGATCGTTGGTCCGTTGGCCGACGAATTGCTGTTCGCGCGCAGATAAGATTGCGCTATGCCGATGCGAACGTCGTCTGTTTGGCGATCTGTCTCGTACAGTACCATCAGGCAAAGATCGCGGTATGGCAGATATTCGTGGCTTCGTGCTATGCGCACGGCTGTGCGCTGGGCAAGTTCGTAGAGGGCAGGTCCGCGCGCATGCAGCAGCATGTCGAGCCTTTGCTCACTGAGGCCAATGTCCTTGAGCGTTCTCCCTAAGCCGGACGCGCGCAATGCATCTGGCCGCTGCGCCATGATTGCGACGACGCGCGCCCAGCGGCGGACGGTTTCAGGCCCCATCTCAGGCGCGTTGGCGCGGGACATGATGCGGTAGAACGCTGCCGGTGGAACGGCATAGCCGTTCATTCTGCGCAGGGCGGCCAGATCGCCCGTGGCTGCGGCAGCGTTGAGCCGGCGAAATTCGGTCGCGATGCGTTCGAGCAGGGGCGGCTGCTTGCCAGCTTCGCTTGTCGATGACGTCTGCGTTTCATCGTCAATGATTTCGTCTGTCATGCTGCTGGTTTCCGTTTCAGGAGATCGGGAAATGCTTTGACGATTGCGCCATCAAGTTTAGCCTTCGCGGCACCACGGGCCCGATAGCAGCGCACGCCGCTGAATGGCGACCCGACCTCGGCCGCGGCGAGTTCGTTGCGCGCGCGTGGCCAGAGGCACTCTTCAATCCAGCGCCTGCGGTATTCGTTGGCCGCAGCCGAACCTGTCGGTTCGGAAACCTCATCAAACAGGTGGTCGAAAAAGTCTTCATCAACGGCACTCTCGAACTGATTGAGAAACGTTTCCGCTTTCGCTTTGGCCTTCGGATCCTTGAAGTCGATGTTCTCAGCAGCTGCCTGATAGAGCGCGAAGAGAGCAGGCCGCAGAGCTGTTGAAGCTATTTTGGAAACGGCATCAACGCGGTCTCTGGCAACGCGCGCCATATCGCTGTCGCCTGTTGAAGCGTTCCGCATGAAAGCCGGCCGCAGCCGCTCGGGGATGGCGATGCGTCGCTCGTGATAGCCTTGTGTCTCGCCTTGCCCCCGTACGACCGCCGCAAAGACCATCTGCATGGGGCCTTTCGTGTCGGCGTCGAAAACTGTTTGCAGCGGTGCTGGAATGAACTTCTGGCTATCGAGCAGGTTCACGATGCGGCGATAGTGAAAACCCGAGCCGTCCAGCGTCAGGGGCTTGCCGCTATCCTTCTCGATCGGAGTCCATGGATCGCCGGTGGGCAGCGTGAAGTCTTTGCCCTGGTGTTTGGCTTTGGGTTGGTTGATGCGCGCCGCGTCGCTCGAGCCGCGCCACGATGCGGTTGTTTTCATTTCGCAACCGCACCCGACGGCATATCTCGACGTAATAGGGGTCGAGCTGTCGAGGATCGAAAGAGGTTTGGCCATCCCAAGGCTCAAGCCACAGCAGCCGGCATCCGCCTGCTGGTTTGTGGAGCGTGTCATCCGCAATGATCTCGGCACGGTGATCAACAAGCCTGTGAATGTCGCGCGCAATGTGCGCGCCCCAGCCGCCCGTGGCGGGGGCTAGGCCGATGAAGGCACGTGACGCAAACCCTCCGTTCATGCGCGAAATGCCGTAGTTGCCGCGCCCAAGAAACCCCTCGAAAGTCTGAAGTGTGATCAGCGCATACAACCATTGCTCAGCGGCTGCGCGCTCCAGCCGAGCCGCCTTCAGGTCGTGGTTCTTCGAGGTTACGAGCATGTCGAGGCTGTCGGGCGTAACCTCGGTTTCCTTCAGTGCTTCCCAAGTGACTTCTGGAACGGGTGGTTGCAGCAAAGCCGGCTTGGAAAGGTCATCCACAACAAGAGCCCACGGCTCCTCATTCGGAAAATCTGGCGTCAGGCCGCGCAACAAATCGCGCCAATTGGCTGCATCACGCGGCAGTGTGCTCTCGCCTGCGGCCAACAATGCCATGGCGCCGACCTGGGCAAGAAAGCAATGCAGCGGGTAGCGCTGGTGGGGCCGGAGGGCCGGCAGGCTTTCGATTTCATCGGCAATCAGAAGGGCGAGTAACTGGGGCAGAGTAACCGACTGGATCTCGCGATCCCGACCGCAGGCCCGGATAACGTTGTTTCTAAGCAGGTTGCCGAAAATTCCGCTTTTCTCATCCATGCGGCCCCCAGGACGTAATCTTCTTGTGCTCACTAGAGGAGATTGGATAGTACAACTTGCGCGGGATCAAGAACAAATGATAAACAAACTGTGGGCAAAGCTCGAAAGAGCAGAGACGGATTTTCCTGGGCGAAAGTGGTTGTCGCTGGTCGATCACTCTGCTGATGTTGCGGCGGTGTTCGAAGCGGTGTTGCAGATTCCGCTAGTTACACGTCGCCTCGCAGCGCTCGCGGACCGAGGCAACTTCCCCCCGATCTGGCGATCGAGGCTCTGCGCCCACGTGGCACTGCACGACTTTGGCAAGGCCAATCACGGTTTCCAGGCCCGGCGCGATCCAAAGGCGCCGGCGGTGGGGCATGTTCTTCCGGGGCTTGGGCTGCTCTATTCAGCTTACCAGCCGGATCTGGCCTCGCGCCTCGCCGCAACACTGATGTTCGAGGAGTTGGCAGCGTGGGGTGCGGGGGAAGCTGCTATCCGCGCCGTGGCGGCGCATCATGGCCGCCCCATTTCGCAGCAACTAATCGACGGTGACGGCCAGAACCAGGTCGCCTCGCTCTGGGCCCCGCTTGCCAACTACGATCCGATCGCCGCGCTCGCGCCGCTGGCACAGGCCATCCGCAATGACTGGTTTTCCGAAGCGTTCAAATCCGACGATCAGCCGCTGCCGGATGCGCCGCGCTTCTGGCATGCGGTGTCGGGGTTTGTGATGCTGGCGGATTGGATCGGCTCCGATGCCAATGCATTTCCGCTCTATATCGCACCTGCGACGGACGGCATGGCGCGCATTGCAAACGCGCGCGCGATAGCGCCGCAGCTTCTCGCCGCATACGGTTTCGATCCCGCCGCTAAGCGCAAAGCACTACCTGCCGTGTCGTTCGCAAGTGTATCGGAGCACGAGCCGCGTCCCATTCAGAAAGCGGTTGGCGATGTTGAAGGGCAGGTTGTCATTCTTGAAGCAGAGACCGGCTCCGGCAAGACTGAGGCCGCGCTTTACCGCTTCGCGCGCCTGTTCGAGCGCGGCGAGGTCGATGGGCTCTACTTCGCCTTGCCGACGCGCGTGGCCGCAAAAAGTATAGAAGAACGCATCCGAGAAGCAGTACAGCGCATCTTTCCGAGCGGTGCTCGTCCCAGCGTTATTCTGGCCGTGCCGGGCTACGCCAAATCGGATGGCGTTGGCTATAAGACGCTGCCTGATTTTGATGTGCAGTGGGACGACGGCCCTGATGCAAATTTGCGGCGGGAACGTTGGGCGGCTGAACACCCAAAAAGGTTTCTTGCCGGCACCATCTCGGTCGGAACTATAGATCAAGCGCTGCTCGGCGCAATCCAGGCACGGCACGCTCACATGCGCTCGTCCAGCCTGCTTCGGCATCTGCTCGTTGTGGACGAAGTACATGCCTCAGACGTCTACATGGAGCGGCTGCTTGTATCGCTATTAGACCAGCACACCAGCGCGGGTGGTCACGCACTGTTGCTATCGGCAACGCTTGGCTCCACCGCGCGCCATAGACTTCTCGGGCTTACATCAAACGACGACCAGTCGTTGGCCGAGCTCTCGAGTGCTCACTACCCGGCGATCTCGACTTCACAGGATCCAGAGCCAAAACACTTCGACGGCTCTGGCCGGACAAAGCAGATTACACTTAACCTCGATCCGCGTATTGGCGACCCGGTGGCGATTGCGCGCCTCGCGCTAGAAGCGGCTGAGAAAGGCGCCAAGGTACTCGTTATTCGCAACCTTCAGCACGCCGCCGTCGCGACCGCCGAAGCGTTGTTCGCACTCGCGCCAAACCATCCGGCGCTCTTTCGGTGTGAGGGCGTGCCGACGCTGCACCACGGTCGCTTCGCGCGCGAGGATCGCGAGCTACTTGATGCAATCATCGGCGTACAAATGCAGGAGGCACGAGGCACGAAGGGGTTGGTGCTGATCGGAACACAGACCCTGGAGCAAAGCCTCGACATCTGTGCCGATTTCATGATCACCGATCTGTGCCCCGCCGACGTATTGCTGCAGCGTATCGGTCGCCTGCACCGCCATGCCAAGAACGCTCGGCCTGCAGGTTTCGAGGCGCCACGGCTCGTGGTGCTCAGCCCCGATGATCTTGCCCCGCTGCTTTCGCAGGCGCAGTTCGGAATGGGGGGCGGCCATGGACCCTATCGCGATCTGGTCATGCTGGAGGCGACCCGGCGTCTGGTTCGCGACAACCCCACCTGGACAATTGCGCAGATGAACCGAACGCTTGTGGAGCAGGCAACCCATCCTCACGCGCTCGAAGCCCTGACCTGCGAGCTTGAGAAGGTGAACCCTGCGTGGCGCGGCGCGGGTGAACGGAGCGACGGGCAGAAGGTGGCCGATACCTATCTCGCCCAACACGTATTGCTGCCTTGGAAGCGGGGCTTCTCTGGCCAGATCGATCTCGCGTTTCCAATGGATGAACGAACTGGGACACGCCTCGGCGCTGACGACGTTCTGGTCCCTATGCCTGAGGGCACGATAGGGCCGTTTGGCCACGAAATTCGCGTCCTGACCATACCCAGTCGCTGGCTGCCTGGTGTCGATCTGAGCGCCGATTTGGTGCCGCAAATCATGCCTGACGGTGGTGCCGCGCTCAAATTTAATTTGGGCAGTCATCGGTTTTGCTATGACGCGCTCGGTCTTCGGAAGCTAAAGCCGTAAACGAATTGTTCCGTGGCGAAGGCGCATCATCGTACACAGTTTCCTGGTTGAGTAGCGATGCTCGCCGAACAGCGGGTTGGCAGAACGACCTATCGTCGATGCTGACGCTGTGGTGCTCCATCGCGATGACGTAAATTTTCCGTGGAGCTCTCTGAACGGATTTATCAACCAGATATGGTGCGGCGGTTGCATGACGTTGCCGAAGGTTTTGTTCTTCGGCGGGGATGTATTCGATCCCGCCTACGCGCCAGGTAATCTCAAAGTTGCTCCGATCTAGGCGGTGACTGCGGAAATTGCGGCAACATTCTCTGAATATATTCTGTTTGCAGATTAATGTCTTTGTGGGCGAATGCCGGCAGGGATTTCAAGTTGGCTCAGCCCGTCAACCGCATCCGGCTGTTGTCGAAGTTAGTGGTCTGACAGGCGGGCTGCGTCTGCGGTTCGATGCGGAACGCAGGGGCCTGAGTGGATGGGATGACCTTGAATTTTGGCTAAGGCGCTGCGATGCTCATGTTGGAAGACTTGTCGATTGCTGAAGCTCGCGCATGTCAAAAGTATCGGATCGTTCTCAATGCCAGGGGATGTGAAGTGCGCAAAAATCAAGCTGCGTTGACACTATCCATGCTGTTGTCTGCGTATCCGTTGCACATGTTTCTGGCGCTGGGGCCGATAGCGCCCAGTGCTAACGCAGAAAGCGCGACAACAAATCCCGACGCCTATAAGCTTAACATGCTGATCCGCACGACGTTGATCGCGCTAAGCCAAGCGAACCGCACGGGAAACTATTCGGTGTTGCGTGATTTGGGCACGCCGCAGTTCCAGGCATCGAACACAGACGCTCGCCTGAGTGAGATTTTCGCGAACCTGCGTAATCGCAACATCGATTTTTCGCCGATCCTTTTTTTTGATCCGAAGCTTGTGCGCCCAGCAGCGGTGCAGCCAAATGGTATGCTGCGGATGACCGGATACATCGATACCCGTCCCGAACGCGTATTGTTCGATATCGGTTTCGAGCAGGTCAACAAGCAGTGGTGTCTCTCGGCCATTATCGTCGATATGCAGGCGCCTGCCGCAAAAACGGCGCAACGTCCAAAAGCTACGGCAAATGCACCGGCAGCTGCGGAACGACAGCCTGCAAAGCCTTTGGCCAAAGGTAAGTTCCCGCGAAATTGACCAACGTAATGTGCGGTCGATCCGCGCTCGGTTGCGCTGATAAATGTTCGGCGGGTGTTAGAGCAACGGGTCAGCGCAACTTCTGCGCGCGATGCATCACGAGAGCGAGGTTGCGTCGGCGTCGGTACGGTTTCCGACCGACTGCGGCGTGGAGAGATGACCGATGACTTGGTAGCCTGCGTACATATTTCCCGCCTGGAAGGTGGTCAGATGCGGCTTGCTGAGGACCAGAACTATCGGGTTGCGCTGTCGCCTGAGGCCGTTGCTGATTATGCTAGCCGTTCGCACCTTAATGCCGGCGAGGAAGTTGTTTTCCGAACCTATGCACCTGCTCATCAAGGACGCACGCGTCCTCGACATCGGTGTCGGCGGTGGACGAACAAGCCTGCATCTTATGGGCGAATGCCGGACCTATATCGGTCTCGACTACTCGGCTCCCATGATTGAAGCGTGCCGGGCACGCTTTCCGTTCTGCAAAGAAGCGTTCTCTGTCGGTGATGCCCGCGATCTGCGCCATCTGGGTGTCGCGCAATTTGACCTCGTGCTGTTCGCATTTGCTGGATTGGACAGCGTTGGTCACGAGGACAGGCAGAAGATTTTGAGCGAGGTTCACGCTGTGCTTGACGATGAGGGCTTGTTCTTTTTTTCGACGCACTCGCTGCATGCCTTCCCGTTCGACGATGCCGAAGCACAGGCACGGAATGCTCACCTCGATCCCGTTGAATTGCGGACTCGTGGTTGGGTTCAACTGACAGACAAACGCGCCGATGTCTTCCTCTATTACGTCTATCCAGATTTCCAGGTGCGCCAGTTGCAGCAGGCTGGATTCGAGGTGATCGAGACAATCGACATGAACGGGAAGCCGTTTGACTTCCGCAATCCGCCGCGAGACTGGCTGGTGACGTTCCTTTGTCGGAAGGTTTGACGCCTACACTGAAAAGCCCCGCACCCGGGCGTCAGTATTGGGTTCTTGCCCCGCCGCTCTTCTCGCCCTTACAAAATCGCGTGCCGGTGGCGATATATTGAGACGCCGAGTTCTCGCTGAAAGATGACGCGCGTTGCGTGAACGTGCGCGATGGCAAAGGCATTTGAATGCCTGGCAGCAAAAAGCATATTCGATAATTTACAGCTCGCTCTAATGGCCAAGGCTCGCCCGCTTAAGGTCACCGGATTGAGTTGAATAACGTTGAGTCGTCTCTGTAATTGAAAAACGAAGAATTGCAGCGTTGGGGCGTACGGTGCCGTACCAAAAATCAATTATTTTTTGTGCGTTTGAGTACGGTCGATTGTTGGTGCTATCCAGGTCGGCATAGCTTGTTTTAGCGTGCGAAAATTCACGATGGGAGCTAGCAAACAACAATAAAAACAGTCACATGCAACGTTGTTGGAGGGATCATGTTGTTGTTGCTGATTTTCTACTTAACAAGCTGCCGTTGGCCCAGTTGAAGGTTTCGAGTTGCTGTTCGCAAAATGAATTTAATAACCTCAATAAAAATTGGTTGCCGAATAGTAGATGCCATAACGTGCCGCTGTTTGTTCGATGTCGCACAATGCAGCAGTATTTGGTTCTGCTAAATAGAAACGCACATTCAGTTTTTGTGCGAATTCCGGCGCCATTTCCTTGGCATGCCTAGTCTTTGCTGGATTTTTATTTGGGGGATGGACGAAATGCACGCTGTTTTCAGCGCGATGCCGCATATCAAAGCGCATCTTCTTTCCACTGTCAGTGCTATCGCATTCACATCGGTTGTGAGCCTGATGGCACCAACTGCCGCTCTTGCTGCGAACTGCGGCGGCGGCGGTTCCAACAACGTATTCGGCGCCGGCGGCGGACAAAACAACGGTCCTTTTATCGGATCTATCGTCTGTACCGACAATACGGCACCAGGCTCGAACAATCTGCGCGAGAACGGTCAGGGAGCGCTGGGCGCGGGGGCGCAGCTCCAGTTCAACACTGTTGGTGCAGGATTTAACGATTCACTGCGCAACAATGGCACATGCTCTCGCCGGAGCCGGTAACAGCGTCATTGTCGGAAACTTCGTCAACGGCAGCAATGCCGGTCGTGACAACGGAAACGCTGGAGTTTCAGGCAACGGATCGGCGACGCTCGTCGACAACATCATCGGCGGCAGTGGAGCGGTTCGCAACAACGGCAACTCGTCGTTGGGGGGCACGGCGACGGCCGTCATCACCGACAACACCATCCTCGGAACGAATGCAGGCAGCGACAATGGTCGCATCACTGCTGGCGCAGGCAATGCGACCGCCATCATGCGAAGCAACTACGTTGATGGCGCAACCTCGCTTAACAGCAATGGCAGCATCTTTGCCGGTGCCGGTACGGCGACAGCCAATCTATCCAACAACGTCATCTATGGGCCGAACTCTGGCAGCCGCAATGGCTTTGTCGGCGTAGGCGCGAACAGCACTGCGACAGCGGATCTGCGCAACAACTTCTTCAACGGCGACGGGGCCGGTTCTGGTAATGGCGGTGTGTTCCTGGGGACTGGCAACGCAAATGCCGTGATTGTGAATAACGAATTCAGCGGCGATGGCGCGGGCGCGAATAATGGATCGGTACTGGCGGGCGCAGGTAACGCCACCGCTGATCTGCAGAACAACGACGTGCACGGCAACGGTTCGGCAACCGGTGACGGTTCGCTGGCGGTTGGTGCTGGTGGCACGGCGTTTTCGAAGGTGTGGGACAACACCGTCAACGGCGACAACTCTGCAAGCGGAAACGGCAGCGCCGAGGTCGGCAACGCCAGCGCGACCATCACCGGGAACACGATTAACGGTGGCGGCTCGGGATCGTTGAACGGAACCGGCGGCACGGGCGGGCAGGCTTTAATCGCGGGCAACATCATTACCGGCGATAGTTCCGGTTCCAGCAACGGCACCGGGCTGGCGGGTTTGGGTGAGGCTGAAGTCAGCAACAATTTCATCACCGGCGATACTTCCGGCAGCTTGAACGGCACCGGTACTCTCGGTGGCAAAGCCGTAGTTTCGGACAACTGGATCAACGGTCAGGGATCGGGAAGTCTCAACGGCACGAACGCGGCCGGAAGCGGCGACGCAACGGTGACGCACAACCTTCTGTTCGGCAATCTCTCCGGCAGCGGCAACGGCGTTCCCGGTGGTGCCGCCACTGTGAGTGACAATGTCGTGTTCGGTAACGGTTCGGCTTCTGGCAACGGTTTGGCCGGCGGCGCCACAACGGTGTCGAAGAATTTCATTGTCGGGGACGGATCAGGCAGCGCCAATCTGGGCAGCGTCACCGGCAATACGATCTTTGGCAACCTGTCGGGCACCGGGAACGGCGCAAACTTTGCCGACAATACCATCTTCGGTAATCTGTCCGGGCTGGGTAACGGCGCGAACTACACCAACAATACGGTGATGGGAGATGCGTCCGGCACGCTCAATGGCACAAACTTCAACGACAATACGATCATCGGCAACGTCTCCGGCAACGGCGGCGGCAATGATGTGGCCAACAACGTTGTGATTGGAGATTTTTCCGGCAACGGCTACGGGAACGGCGCCAGCTTCAATAATGTGGTTGGTTCGGGTTCCGGCAACCTTGTCAGCGGATCGGCGAACAGCGCGTTCGGAACGCTGTCGGGTAACGACGTTGAAGGCGATGCAAACACGGCGGTCGGTTTCGGTTCCGGCAATGTCGTAGGATCGAGCGGCAATACCGCCGTTGGGTTTCTTTCCGGCAACTTCGTCAACGGTAATTTCAATACCGCGATCGGTGTGCTGTCCGGCAATGGTGTGACCGGTTCCGGTAACGTCGCGAACGGTGTTCTCAGCGGCAACGTAGTCGAGGGTACCGGCAATCAGGCTGCCGGCTTTGGCTCCGGCAACGGCGTCGATGGTGACTTCAACCAGTCTGACGGATCGTTCTCCGGCAACGTGGTCGCCGGCCTTGGTAATCAGGCGGCAGGGTTTGACAGCGGCAACTTCGTCAGCGGCGATTTCAATCAGGCCGCAGGTTCGTTCTCGGGCAACATCGTTGAGGGTACGGGCAATCAGGCTGCCGGCTTATGCTCGGGTAATGGCGTCGATGGTGACTTCAACCAGTCTGACGGATCGTTCTCCGGCAACGTGGTCGCCGGCCTTGGTAATCAGGCGGCAGGGTTTGCCAGTGGCAACTTCGTCAGCGGCGATTTCAACCAGGCTGCAGGTTCTTTCTCGGGCAATCTTGTCGAGGCACGGGCAACCAGGCTTCTGGGCTTGGCAGCGGCAACCTGGTGGGCGGCGACGGAAATCAGGCGTCGGGCACCGGCGTTGGTAACATCGTCCAGGGCGACAACAATCAGGCAGCAGGGCTGGTCTCAGGTAACGGCGTGTTTGGTAGCAACAACCAAACCAGCGGCGCGTTTTCGGGCAATGCCGTGGATGGCGATGCAAATCAATCGTCGGGTGTTGGTTCAGGAAACCTGGTGTTTGGTGATCACAACATCGCCATAGGAAACTTCTCAGGAAACATCGTGGACGGCGACGCCAACAAGGCGATCGGTGATGGTTCCGGCAACATTGTGGTCGGTGACAACAACAAGGTGTTCGGAGACGGATCCGGGAACGTCGTCATCGGCGACCGCAACAGTGCCAATTCGTTCCTGTCCGGAAACGTGGTGGTTGGCAACGACAACAATGCAACCGGAACGCTGTCGGGCAATGTGGTTGTCGGCGATCGAAATACCGCGAACGGTGATGGTTCCGGCAATATCGTGGTCGGTAGCGACAACCAAACTGGCGGCACGGGATCGGGTAACCTTGTGTTCGGTGATGGCAATCAGTCGTCCGGTGTTGGGACGGGTAATCTTGTGATTGGCGATGGCAACATCGGCAACGGGACGCTCGTCGGTAACGCGGTGTTCGGTAATGGCAATCAATCAAACGGCACAGAAAGTGGCAATGGCGTCGTCGGCGATAACAACCAGGGTAGCGGGTTGCGCGTCGGCAACTTCGTCGTCGGCGATGGCAATCAGGCTAGCGGCACCGACGCCGGCAACTTTGTAGCGGGCGCCAACAATCAGGCATTTGGCGACACCGTCGGCAACTTCGTACTAGGGCGCGATAACCAGGCCGCGGGCACGGACTCCGGTAACTTCGTCCTTGGTGCAGGGAACCTTGCCCGCGGCATACAGGCAGGCAACTTCGTTGTTGGTTTGAACAATCAGGCGACCGGCGAGCGCGTCGGTAACTTCGTTCTCGGCGAAGGCAATCAGGCAAGCGGCACCGACAGCGGAAACTTTGTAGCTGGTGAAAACAATCGCGCGTTCGGCAACAGGTCGGGCAACCTTGTTGCCGGCTTGAATAACCAGGCCACAGGCAATGAAAGCGGCAACGCGGTGGTCGGTGTCAACAATCAGGCAGCGGGCAACGCAAGTGGAAACTTTGTGGCTGGCGTAAACAACCAGGCCTCGGGTAACGAGAGCGGCAACTTTGTGATTGGGGCTGACAATCAGGCTTTTGGCAACAATGTCGGCAATGCTGTGCTGGGTGTCGGAAATCAGGCTTCAGGCATGGAATCGGGCAACGCAGTGATCGGCGTGAACAACAGTGCCAGCGGACTTGAAGCAGGCAATGAGGTCATAGGCTTTTCAAACCAGGCGTCGGGCGCTTTCTCAGGTAACGACGTTTTCGGCATAGGCAATATTGCTTCAGGCATCGGTGTCGGCAACGGCGTCGCTGGCTTCGCGAACCAAGCAACGGGATCGCTTTCCGGCAACTCGGTTCTTGGCGTCGGCAATCAGACGTCGGGTATCGGATCTGGAAACAACGTCGCCGGGTTCGATAATCAGTCGAGCGGCGCCAACGCTGGCAACGATGTGGTGGGATCCAGCAACATCGCGATTGGCACTAACGCAGGTAACAACATAACCGCATCGAACTCGCTTTCTGTGGGAACGAATGCCCGGGCGGCGGCACAAAACTCCAGCGCCATCGGACGCGATGCGCAAGTTGCATCCAATCACACGAACTCGACGGCGATCGGTTATGGCGCGCAATCGGAGTTCTCGAACGAGGTTTCACTTGGCGCCAAGAACGGGTCCACGACATACACAACGCCGGGCATAACGTCCGGTCTCAGCAAGTCGCGGCAGTCCGGTCCGCTTGAGGTCGTGACGTCCGACGCTAACGGGCATCTGGCGACCGATGGGGGGCAGATCTACAGCGCGCTCGGCGAGCTCGGCGGTGGTGTCGCGATTGCCATGGCGCTGGAGAACCCGGACCTCATCGCCGGCGAAACGTTCGGAATTGCTGGCAACATTGCCTACTGGGAAGAGAACGTCGCTCTCGGTCTTAGCGCAATCGGTGTGCTCGGCTACGATCTACTCGGCACTGGTGATCGGCTGGCGGTTTCAGGTGCTGTCGGTGTGAGTGTCCATGAGAAGGACTACGCGGGCCATGGCACCAGCAATACCGTGGGTGGACGAGCCGGCGCGCAGCTCACCTGGTAAGAGTATGCGAGGACCAACGGAAATAGAGTTTATGAAGAGATGAGCCCGGGCGGGCCGTAAGAAAGGCCGCCCGGTCGGTTGCAATAAGCTCGGTGATTTAGCGATACGCAGGAACCTTATGCCCATGGGGCGCGTGCGCAAAACATTCGCATCGGCGCATGCCAGCGTCGCTTCCACGGTGTGGTCGGCAAGTTTGTTGCACGCGTTAAAATGGTCGCCACGCACTGGAGCGCTTAGTCGGCGTCCTCGAACGCTGCCGGTGCGGGAGGCGATTGGTCTTATTGTACGTGAACGCCTTCAGCCGGCATGCGGTGCCTGGCATTTCTCCTGGGACATAGAACGATTTTGCGAAACAATGATCGTCGAGGAGAACGACGGTCGTGTCGACGTTTATGCGCCCCGCGCCTTGAACGAATGGTCGCCATTTGCGCATTTTACCAGCAGCGCGGAGGCTGTTGCGCTGCGTACGGCGAAGACTGAACCTTTGCCATTCTGGCTGCTGAGGCTGACGACATTTGATGGTTATTTGCAGCGCTGCTCATCTGTCAGCGCGCGTCCCAGAGATCATTTTCCATCGCGGGAAACCTATTCGGGGGCGGCAGCGCTGCTCAACTGTCGCCTGGAGCACATGACGTTGCAGGGCAACGAAGCACGATTTGCGCGCTGGTACGACACGCTAAAGGATCCGCGCTATCATCACTCTGGCGATGCATGCTGGCGCGGCGCGATTGAGAACCATCCGCGTGTTCCGTACAGCTGGTTTACAGTATCGGCACTGATCCACAATGCCGATGGAGCATGCAAAGCTGTGCAACTCGCCGTGTCCGATGGCCGCTCGCACTCTGGCGTTAACATCGCCGCCATGCGACGCAGTCGATATGGCTATGGCGTCATGCTTGCAGTGGAGGAAATCAAGCGCCTGTGCGCAATGGGAGCGACTTCATTCGATTGCGGGGTGAGTGGCGTGTATGGCGATTACAAAAAGAAAATATTCCTGGATGCGCTGACGACAACTGTTGTGCGCGAACAATAGCGTTCTGGAGTAGCCGAAGCTGTGTCGGCGCGGCGCAGGTCACCAGATTGTATGCGCTAGAGATCCCAGAATCGCAATGACCACCGCGGCAATCCAATGAACCCGCACGCGAGCACCTTTTGCGAGGGCTAGCAGCGGCATTTTTGGGACGAGCCGCGCAAGCATCGTGTCAAACCGCCAGCTCGCCAATGTGTGATCGGTGCGGTGTTGCGACCATCCAGATTCAATGGAGCTTTGGCGACTTCAAAGTCGCTAACGCGTTTCAGCGTACCCAAACGTACGGTCAACGCACGCTGGTGCGTATTGGTACGGAGATCGGCTTTGACGCTGTCGCGCCGTCAAATTAGCACCAACAGTGGTGCAGCGACGCATGGCGCGTAGCTTCGCCCCATTCATTTTGATGCGTACCCGTAGCGATTAGTGGCATCGGCGTAATTCACTGTCGTCGATTCAAATCGGAGTACGCGCAATGAACTGCATGTCTCAGCGACCGCCGTTGGCGGTGGTCGAATCCGTCCCGACGTTCTTCATCAATCGCGACAAAGACACCGAGCGCCGACGCTTCATTGAAGCAGAGTTGGCGGGTGCACACATTTCTGCTCATCGGATCGTGGCGGTCGACGGTCGCAACGTGCCTGTTGCCATGCGGACGTATTTTCTCGAACACGGGCGTATGACTTCGAAGCTGAGCGATGGCGAGATAGGTTGTTACGCCAGTCATCTTCTGGCGACGCAACAGATTATCGCGCGCGGGCTGCCTTACGGACTTATCGTAGAGGATGACGCGACGCTGCCGCGTTCATTGTCGCGCGACGTCGCTGAGATACTCAGTACGTTGCCGACTGATTGGGATGTCGTTCAACTTGGAACCGATCCCAGTCACGCATTCAAATCGATTGGACGGCTTGTGCAGGGGCGGCAGCTTGTTTGCTATTCCCGCATTCCCAGCGGCGCAGTTGGCTACCTGATGAGTGCTGCTGGCGCAAAAAAGTTTCTGACACGTTGCCTGCGGGAATGGCCGGTAGACACCGACCTGCGGCAGCCATGGGCTTTTGGGACGAATGTTTACGGCGTTGTTCCGCGGCTTATTGGCCATAGCGGACTCTACAAGTCAGCGGTGCTGGAATATGGCGAGCGCTCGCGGCGTCGTCGCGGTGTGCATCGGCCGACGCTGCAGTACCCGTGCGGCAGTCTGTTTCATACGCCACATAGCGCGATGTTCAATATTCGGCGTCTCGGATTTTTCTGTTGGGTGCGGTGCCTCATTGAAAACATCGGTGTTCGCGCCGGGCGGTGGAAGATCCGAGCGACCGCTCCGCACGTACTGGTCAGACCAAATGAGCAGGCGCTGTAACGGATCCGGTGGGTTAGCTCGATGCGCATTCTCTACATTAGTCCAGAAGTTCCTGAGAGCGGCGGTGGCGGAATCGCAACGTACGTCGGTGAAGCGACGGCGGCGTTAGCGGCGAGGGGGCATGAATGCCACGTTCTGACCTGGCGGAGCGATGCGCCGATAAGCACGTCTGAGCAGCAGAAGAACTATTGTCTGCACACATATCCGGACCCGTTGCTGTCCACCGGAAATCTCGATGGGATTGATCCGGACTTAGCGGTATCGCACGCGGTTGCCGAATGGACTCTCGATCTCCAGCGCCGCTTTGCGTTCGACATTATCGAAGGAACTGATTGGAAGGCACCGCTGTACTGCCTTCTGCAACGGCGGAACGTGGATGCGGCATTACGAAAATGCAGGATTGTGGTGTTCAATCATGGCCTGACATATGCCATCGCGAGGAACAGCGCGAGCTTCACATCCCGCTCGTGGTTTCAGCGCATCAATCTTGAGCATCACTGCCTGCAGCTGGCGGATCTGGTCGTGTGTCCATCGCAGGCGGCATCCCGTGCGCTGGCAGACGTGCATACGGTGCAGCGGGAGCGCATCGCGATTGTGCCGGAGCCGCTGGGAAATCTGCCGCTACGAGAGATTGGGCAAAAGGGTCATCATAAGACGCTGCTATATTATGGCACCGTTTCCGCCTTCAAAGGATTGGCGGGTTTTGTTCGCGTCGCAAATACGCTGGAGACCACGGACCCCGGCTGGAATGTTGATTTTGTGGGTACCTTGCACAGCAAGGATAGGACGCCATCGCTACTTTCCCAGGAAATTCGTCGCTCTCTGATGGTTGCACCGGAACGGGTGCACTTTACCGGCAAGCTTCCGCGTGATGTAGCTCTGCGGCGGATAGGCGAGCACCACACGATGCTCAATATGTCGAGACCGGAGACATTCTGTTACGCGTTTGTTGAAGGCTTGCTGTGTGGTGCTCGTCCGTTGGCTCTTGCGGGATCGGCTCAGGCAGAATTCATACCTGAAGATCTGAGATCTCATTTCACGATTGACGATAGAGAGCCAGACGCTGGCGCTGTTACGCTGGAACAGTTGGATCGGTCGTGGTCGCTGTATGCGGACGATGTGCGTGCATATGCGCGCAGCCGGACGGCGCCGACTTCGTACTGTGATGCGTATGAACGCCTGTGCAGCCCGCCCAAAGCGGCGATGGTCGTCACGACAAACCAATGGGCTGATGCGCCCGTTTCGGTTCTCATTCCTGCCCACGAGCCGCAGGCATATCTTCTTGAAACGATAGAATCGATTCATCGACAGGATGTGCAGGCGGCGGACATCGTCGTTGGCGATGACGGCAGCCGATCCAGTGCGGCTCAGGCCACGTTAAATGCCGCAGTCCAGATGAAGGGTGTGCGCGTCATACATCTGCCCTGGCGCGGTCTGGCGGCAACGCGCAATCGTCTTCTTGAGGCCTGTCGTACGCCGCTGTTTGCTTTCGTTGATGCGGATGACCTTCTAGAGCCCCGGTTTATTGCAGCCTCCCGAGAGGCACTATCGGCAAATTATGATGAAGGCACGCGGTGCGTGCACGGCTGGTACGAACTGTTTGGCACGCAATCTGGCATCCGGGGGCCGTGCATCTATCAGCACTTTTCGCACGGGCTGTGGAACGACCTGAAAAACACAGTGCTTGGCGTAACCGAGGTGTTTCGCGACATCGGATATAACAGCGAGCTGGTTGGCGGAGAGGCCGAGGACTGGGAGTTCTGGCTGCGCTATTTTCGGCAGAGCTGGCAGGTGCGTGTTGTTCCGGAGGTTTTGTGGCGCTACCGGCGACACAGTGAGGCGCTGTCAGCACGCTGGTCGGAAGCGATGTCGCTTGGCACTGCAAGGGCAAACGCGCGCGTATTCGGTGCGATGCGGGCGGACAGCATTCCGCCGCATGTCTGGGAGTTCATCGGCGAGTACATGTATCTGGGCGAGTCTTTTTTTGCCGATCAGCCTTGCGAAAGAACCGCCCACCTTAACCGATCAAAGGATCTTCGGAAGATCGAGACCCGAGTGGCCTCGTTTGCGCGCGCGGGTGCGCCGTTAAACCTGAAGCAGCGCGCGGCCGTACGTATCATGCGCCATCTGTCACGGTCATTGCGATGAAAATGGCGGGTTGGCGGAACGGAATGCTAGCGGCGCGCAGACGCGCGCCGATCGACGCATCGACCTTCGAGATCGTGCGACGGCTCGCGTTAGAACACTTTGGGAGCTATGCGCGGCGCTATGCGGGTGCGTTTGTACTTATGAGCATCTTCGCCGGCTGCACTGCGTTGACGGCCTGGCTGATGAAGGATGTGGTGAACCGCATTTTCGTTGCGCAGGACCGGCACGCGATGGTCTGGCTACCGTTAGTGATTTGCGGCCTGTTCATCGTGAAGGGCTTTGCGGCCTATTTTCAGGAAGTGTCGCTGGCGCAGATAGGCAACCGGATCGTGGCGGATACGCAGCGACGATTGTTTGGCCATGTCTTGCAGATGGACGCCAGCTTTTTCCTGCGCCAATCGTCAGCTGAGCTTGTGACGTGCATCAGCCAGCGCGCCGGAGCGGTGCGCGACGTGCTGAACATTCTGGCGCTTGGCGTCGGGCGCGATCTGTTCACACTATTGAGTCTTCTGGCCGTGATGCTGTCGCAAGATGTCATGATGACGGCAATGGCGGTCGTAGTGGGGCCGATTATTGCGGTTGGTCTCAGGCGACTGACCAAGCGCGTGCGCAACGCGGCCAACAGCGAATTTCAGTCGATGACGAATGTCGTCGCCACTATGCGGGAGTCGGCCCAAGGCATCCGAATTGTAAAATCATTTCAGCTTGAGCCCGTGATGGAGCAGCGCATGGGCGATGCCATCGGTGCCGTTGAGCGTGTCAACAACAAGCTGACCCAAATTCAATCGCTAACCAACCCGCTCATTGAAACAGCTGGTGGCGTGGCTGTTGCGGGTGTCGTCGCATATGCTGGCTGGCGCAGTGTTACATCGGGCCAGACGCCGGGAGAGCTGTTTGCCTTCCTGACCGCATTGCTTATGGCTGCGGACCCGTTGCGCAGGTTGTCACGATTGCAATTGCAGCTAGCGGCGGCGGCGGCCGGAGCAAGAACACTGTACGCGATTATTGATACGCCGGTGCGGGAATCGAGAGACGCGACGCCGGCTTTGGCGGTGGACCGAGGAGAAGTGTCGTTTGACGGTGTGTCATTTGCCTATCAGGCGAACGCGTCGGTGTTGCGGGATTTGAGCTTTAAAGCGCAGGGCGGCAAGGTCACAGCAATCGTGGGGCTGTCGGGCAGCGGAAAGACCACGGTGTTCAATCTGATTCAAAAATTATGGCATCCGGATGCGGGACGAATTTCCATCGACGACCAGCAGCTGACCGACATTTCGACGTTGTCGTTGCGAAGCCAAATTTCCCTCGTGAGCCAGGACGTGTTCCTTTTTGAAGGAACCATTCGCGAGAATATCGAAGCAGGTGCACCGAGCACTTCAGAGGCCGCACTCAGGGCCGCGGCGCGCGCAGCCAACATCGACACATTCATTGAGTCCCTTCCGCACGGATACAACACGCCAGTTGGGGAGCTGGGGGCAATGCTGTCGGGTGGGCAGCGCCAGCGTATTTCAATTGCGCGAGCGTTTCTGAAGAACGCCCGCATCATCCTGCTTGATGAGCCGACCGCTGCGCTGGACAGCCACTCGGAGCAGCACATACAGCTTGCGCTTGCCCGATTGATGAAAGGCCGGACCACAATTGTTATTGCCCATAGGCTTTCCACTGTAGCGGCGGCCGATCGCATCATTGTGCTCTCGGAAGGCAGCGTCGCTGAAGCAGGATCGCACGCGGAATTGATGCAGCTCGGCGGCCTTTACGCGCATCTCTACAAGGTACAGTTTTCGAGTTCACCGACCACTGAACGGCTACAGAAATCGGCATGAGGCGGACTGTGGAGGCCAAAGTGACACCAGAGGTGACGGTTATGATGCCGGTCCACAATGCCCGGCCATACGTACAGACTGCCGTCGAGAGCATTCTCGGGCAAACTTTCAGTAACTTCCGCCTTTTGGTCGTCGATGATGGATCTGATGACGGATCGGGTGAGATTTTGGACGAGCTTGCGCGCGCCGATGCACGAGTTCAACTCATACGGCGCGAACGGCGGGGCCAGGTTGAAACGCGCAACGAACTCCTCGCGCGTGCCACCACAGAATTACTGGCGTGCGCTGACGCTGACGATATCTCGTTGCCAAATCGGCTGGCGGACCAGGTGCAGCGGATGAAGAAAGATCCGGACCTGCATGCGATAGGCTGCCAGCTTCATGTGGTGGACCACACTGGTCTAATTCTGCGCGACTTGCGTCGCCCCGTTGGTGCGGAGGTGGTTCGGGCCGCTTTTAAGCGCGGGACTGCGGTATCGCAGCCATCGGCCATGATTCGACGCAGCGCTCTACTAGCGATAGGGGGCTACCGATCCTGCTACGAACACGCAGAGGACTATGACATGTTCATTCGCGTTGCAGAGAATGGCAAGATCGATAACGGCGAGTTCTTTGGGATTTACTACCGCGTGCATGACGACAGCGTTTCGCATCGCCATGCGATACGGCAGATGGCGTCAGCGGATTTGGCCCGGGCGACGCACGCCCTGCGGATAGCTGGCCGCCCCGATCCGACGCATGGCTTGCGTAGCGCGCTTCCGTACGAAGATCCAATCATGAAAGCGCTGGTGCCATCGGCAGCCATCTATGCAGCGTTAGAGCAGCTGCGAGACGAGCCAAGCGCGGATCCGCTGCGCAAACTGCTAGGCGCCAGGATCGACCGTCGCCAGTCGCGCTGCGTACAGCGGGCGCTTGTCGATGTACTTTTGCGCCGCGATCTTGATGCGTTGAGCCTGTTGGCGCTTATTCGCGCGGTCTCGATGGGGCCGGGACGCTTTATGCGCTGCGTCGGAACCGCGGTGCGGAAGCCGAGAAGGCTCAGCGTGGCGAACAGCGAAACGCCTGCACCTGCGTGATCGAACACCAGAAACGTAAAGGTGGAGAACGGCAATGCGTCACACGTTTCAGTCATTCTGGGTTGGCGATGATCTATCGCCTTACGAAGCGCTTTGCATGCGATCGTTCATCGATCATGGCCACAGGGTTGCCCTGTACTGCTACTCGAATCGTCTTCAAGTGCCGAGAGGCGTAGAGCTACGCGACGCTGCAGCAATTTTGCCAAAGGAGCAGTGCTTCGCGTACAGCGGCGGTTTCGGCAAAGGGTCGTTCTCAGCTTGCTCCAACCTGTTTCGCTATCTCTTGCTAGAGCGGCTGGGCGGCTGGTGGATTGATACCGACGTCATTTGCCTCAGTGAGAGAATTCCCCATTGCCACAGTTTCTTCGCGCGCGAAGACCCGGACTTCATCAACGGAGCCGTGCTGTATTTTGAGGCAGGTGATCGCTTGATGGTTGAGTGTCTGAGAGACGCCCTCCGGCTTGGGCGCAACGTGGCTTGGGGGGAGATCGGTCCAAGGCTCATTACGCGAAAGGCCGCGGAACTGAATCGCGATTGGGAAGCGCGACCGTCTTCCTCATGCTACCCGGTACATTGGAGCAATGCACTTGATCTGTTGGACCCACGCAAGTGTGATGCAATCGCTTGTGCAGCGTCAAACAGCGTGATGCTGCATTTATGGAACGAGATTTTTCGCCAATCGGATATCTCCAAGTATCACATGCCGCCGCAAGGATCATATTTACATATGTTAACTGAAAAGCATTCAGTTGGGGGTTGGCGTGGGCAGTACGCGCTGAAGGATGCTTCAGAAGAAAATATTGCATTGGCGATCGGCAAGATCACGACGGCTCCGATGGGTGAGCGCTTGATGCGTCTGGCAAGCAGCGCTGTGGTGCGTGCCTTTGGTTGATGCGACCCCGAGATGAGTGCGCACTGGGCGCGCAGGCGGTACATAATCTCAAATGTGCTGAATTACGTTCTTTTTGTTGTGCTTGTCGCCGTAATTACCGGTGGGTATTTTACGGGGAGTTCCGCTCAGTCGGGATTGCAGTCGGCTGCCGGCTGCCTAGTGTGGCGCGTTCCGATGAGCCATCACATTGCTATCTTCGATGACGATAAAGAGGCATGCGCGCCTCTACAACATGAGCTTTGGCGCAACGGGTTTGAAGTTACTGTCGCATCGGATTGCGATGTTCTCATTCACTGCGTGCGAAGCGCCGCCATTGACCTAGTCACACTTGAAATCAGCGCAATTGACACCGACGGGACGGACATCATCCGAACCGTGCGCAGAATTTGCGATGTGCCGGTGATTATTATCACCCCGCGCGGAACGCCGGATGATCGTGTGCTAGGACTTGAAAGCGGCGCTGACGATTACATTCTGAAGCCGTTCAACATGCGCGAAGTGGTGCTGCGCATAGAAAAGGTTCTGAAGCGTCGCGTTGGCACGCGGGGTGGGCAAGACGTGATCGGGCAGGATGAACGCTACCTGCTCGACTTTGGCATTTTGAATGTATCCCGCCGCGATCTGCGAGGAGCGAACGACGAGGTCATCGCGCTTACCGCTGCGGAATTCGATCTGTTAACCATTCTGACGAGGCATGCCGGCCGAACTCTATCGCGCGACGAGATTATGCGACGCCTTAAAGGTAAATCGTGGTCGCCGTTGGATCGAGTGTTGGACAAATGCATCGTCCAATTGCGTAAGAAGATTGAGCCCGTGGCAGACGAGCCAATACTTATCAAAAGCATTCGATCCGTGGGCTACATCTACGCGGGTAATGTCACGCGCATCTGACTTGCGCGGTCTGGTACAAATCGGAACAAAACACACTCTTGCCAGCGACGATCAGTGCGCTGAAAGATGGTCCGTTTGCGGAGGTATCCGTCGGCGGCGCCCCGTTTGGTGGCCGCAAACTCTTGTAGAGCAGCCTAGGCGGTGGCCTTGGAATCCCTTCCTCTGTGCGAGCCCGTTGTATTTGGCGGTTATCAAGAGAAGGCAACCGGATCTGTACGCTAACGCGCTGAAAAATGCGAACGGTGCCGCAGCTCGGCTCATATAGTCAGAACACAGAGCAACGGCGATGTTGTCAGTATTTGCAAGCCAAAAGGGGGGCTGGCAATGGGTAACGAAAACATATTGCTGGCGGCGCTTGAAGCGGACGTAAGAGAATCAATTTCGCGTGAGATGGAACTGGTGGTGATGTCGTGTCGCCAGCAGGTTATGCGCCGGAGATGTCGTCCGGACTATATCTATTTCCCAGAAGGCGGACTGGTGTCTGTCATTGCGCGATCAGCGCGCAGAGAGCAGGCGGACGTTGGAACAATAGGACGGGAAGGGTGCACGGCTGTTGAAGTCGTATTGGGATGCGAACGCGCGTATCAGGATGCGATCGTACTGGTCTCGGGCCCAGCTTGGCGCATTGATACCGAGCGCGTTCTGACGTTATGTCAGCACGGTTCGCCTTTACGCGCTGTGCTGATGCGCTATGCCTACGTTACGCTGATGCAAGCGCGTGAAACGGCCCTTGTGAATGCACGCGGCACCATCCTTCAACGGGTCGCGCGGTGGATTCTTATTGCCTGCGAAAAGATGAGTACGACGCAGCTGCCGCTGACGCACGACGAAATTTCTGCGGCGTTGGGTGTGCGGCGTGCAGGAGTCACGGTGGCTTTAGGGCGCCTTGCAGATACCGGCGTAATCCACATGGAGCGTGGTCGTATAGCAATCGACAATGCGTTAGGTCTGATTGAAGCCGCAAGGGGATACTATTCGGCAATGGGAATGGCTGACCCTGGCTTTGTGCCAGCGGGTGCGGACTGATGCCGCTGCGCGGCGAAAGCCGACAGCGGCTGCGGTTCGGGCAAGTCGCAGGCTTGTCCTCGACAATGGCGGTAATTGATCGAATTGTGAGAAAGTTGAAAGTTGGCCGCCGAGGAAGAAAACCCTCGGTATTGCTGATGGCCGATCGGCGGGGATGGATTTTCGATCGATGCGCACAAGCGCTGGCCAGCAATCTGTCGGATGAATTCGAGTTTAGCATCCGTTATGTCGAAGACGGCGCTGAGTTCGATGCGAGTCAGTTTGATCTCGTTTATTTGTTTTTTTGGGGCGAGCGCATTTACAGGAACATGCAAGTCGACCCCTATCGGCTTGTGAAGCACGTTGCGAGCCATCGGTGGGAAGATGATCCGCTTTATGGTCCGTGTGATGCGCGGGAATTTGGCTGGCGCTACTTACGGGACTGCACGGTCGTACACTGCACCTCAAAACGCCTAGAGGCGCTGCTGCAAGGGCAGCATCAGGACGTTAGATCATTGCCGAGCGGGTTCGACGCAAGGCAATTTTTCCCGAGAGCACGGCGGACCGGTCCGCTAGTTGTTGGATGGGCCGGGAATGTGCAGGACGCCGTGAAGCAGGTTGACTCAATTCTTGCGCCTGCGTGTGAGGGTGTTTTTGATCTTCGTTTGGCGTCGGGATCATTACCGGCGCGTAAAATGAACGAATTTTATAACCAATGTGACGTCATTGCGGTTACGTCTCGCCATGAGGGGCATCCCATGCCGCTGATCGAGGGAATGGCCGCGGGCTGCTTTCCTGTGACGACAAACGTGGGCGTTGCCCCGGAAATTGTCAGGCACGGGGAGAATGGTCTGATTGTGCCGTCCACCAGCGAAGCGTTCAAAGGCGCTTTGTCGTGGTGCGCCCAGAATCTGCAGCATGTCAGGTCGATGGGATCGGCCAACGCAGCCATGATTCAACAACGACTGTCCTGGTCAGCGTTGGAAGGGCAGTACAGAGAACTATTTCGCGACATGCTTCGGCGGGTGTCAGGTCCTCGTTTCCGTAACGATGATGTTTCGTGTGATACGCCGCTGCAAACCTTCAAAGCATTTTGTGAGATTTTCTGGCGTCACGGATACAGTCAGGTGCACGGAGTAACATTGCGGGGACGCACGTGCGACTTTACTACTTACGATGGCGAGCCCGTGCCCTATTCAGGGATGCCGCCACTGTCAAAGCTGCCCAACCATGTGATCCGGCACATTGCGGATCGTGAAAGCGTAGCTGAGCACACGGAGCTGGTTTCGTTTTTGAATGACGCGCCTGATGAACTCGCGCTGCACGGCCTCTATCACGTCGACCATTCCGTCATGAGTGGAGACGAGTTGCGGGGCGACATCAGCGAGGGGCTGTCAATAATGAAGAAGACATTTCCGAGAAAGCTGGTTCGATATTTCATTCCACCGTTCAATCGCTCCAGCGATCAGCTTGTCGATGTCTGCCGAGAGTTTGATCTTCACGTGCTAGGCACGGATGGTGTGCACCTGGAGGCGCAGATTAGCGATGTGACGATAGAGGAGGGCGTCTGGTATCGCTATCATCATCACCGTTTTTATCCGGAAAGCACGTGTCGGTACTATCCAACCACCCTCGCGAGCTTAGATGCTGCGTTGGGGCGCGGGCGGAATGGTGGATCGTCTCTCCTTGGAGAAGATACGCGGAAGCGGGAAATTGCCCTATGATGACGTTACAGGTGCTCTAGCTACCCGTTACCGTCACCACGCAACCTTGACGCCGAGCTTGCCGTCGTACGCGTTGCCGTCTGCATGTTCGCCGATGCCGACGAGATAGGATGCGTTGGCATAGATGGCTGCGCCGTCGCCGATGTCGGTGGAAAAGCCGGTGTTGATCTCGAACGTGGTGCCGCCCATGTCAGCCGCGAACGGAATGAAGCCGGTGGCAGACGAGAACTTCGTCTTTGGATCGCCGAGGAACTCATACCAGAAGTTGGGTCGCACCCATGCGGTGAAGGTAGATGGTGCTCCGGTCAGCCAGGTCGGGGTGCCGAAGTCCTGCGCAAAGCGCACACCCACACGCCCCACCAGTGAATTGACGTTACCGAAGTGCACCTGTGCGGCGACATCGGATCCGTTGCTGAGGTTGACGGTCTGATAGGCGAGCTGCGCCTGTGGCTCGATGCTGAAGCCGCCGGGTCCGGTGTAAACCGGATAGCCACCTTCGAGTGATGCACCGAAGGCGCCGCCATCTGTTTTCATCTTCGGGATGCGGTTGGACTTAGCGTCAATATCGTACCACGATCCTAACAGCAGCGCGTCGACGTAGGCGTTCTCAGGTGTGTAGTGGGTCCAGTAAACGCCCCATGAGTACGCCATGAAGCTGTTCTCGCCCGCCTTGCCATCGCCGATGTGCCGCACATCGCCGGAGCCGTGACCAATGGCGAAGAACGCACCGGCATGATTGCGTGATGTCCCGACATCGCCGTCGCGATAAAGATCCATACCGCCCTGGAAGGCCCAGAAGTCATAGTCGTACTTCGGGCCGGCGCCGTAGATGCCACCCTTACCGCCGTCGCGATCCCCATGCTGGCCGATCACACGCGCCCACGCTGCATTTGGTGCGCCTTCAGCGTATGAACTGACCGCCGTACCGCGCCGTTCGTGCAGTGTGTCCAGCATCAGACGGCCATAGAGCAGCGTCATCGCCGGCACGGCTGCATAGAGCGAGGTTTCCTGCCGCCAATCAGGGATGTCGTCGCCACACACCGGTGCTGATGGATCCAGCGCGCAATCGAGCTCTGAACGCAGGTACCAACTATCGGGATTGGCACCGTTCTCACCGCCGCGGTAGAGCGAATATTCATACGGACCGGCGACGACGGGGCCGGCCAGCGCGAACAAGCCTGGCACCGTCGCTCCGTTAAGTGCGTCAACAATGAGAATGCCGTCCAACCGCGTGAGATCACCACCACCGCCGACGTTATTGACCGACAGCAACGAGGTGCCAATCGCGTTGCCGCCATCGATCACCAGCCTATCGGATGACGATCCATCGCTGCCAAGATGTGTATTGACACCAAGCGTGCCGCCCGCGCCGAGGTAATCGTTGACCGTCAAGGTTTTGAACGGTCCCGCGCTCGAACCCGGCGGCGTGAACTGCACAAGGCTGCCTGCTCCGTTTACGACCAGAGATACGTTTGAATCATCGATGACGTTCCAGGTTGAACTGCGGAGCGAAACGATCGAAGTTCCACCAGCCGCTGTTGTTGCCGCGCCAGTCAATGTTGATCCTACCGCGTCAATGTCCAGTGTTGCACCGTTGGCGACGTTCAGCAGCTCATCGCCGCCGGTCACTGTGGAATCTGTCACCACCGCGATCAACTCTCCGTCAATCACATTAAACCCAGCACCATTGGCTGCGCTCAACGTGCTGTCGGTTATGGTTGCGATGTTGTCGCCGCTAGCCGAACGAACAGCATCTGCACCGTTGCCAACCGCTGTGATTGTGCTGTTGGCAGTGACAAGTTGGGAGGTGTCTGCGAGGTGAACGCCATGAGCACCCGCACCCGAAGTTGAGATGCCTGAGCCATTAGAAAGATTGAGGGTGGCGCTATCGACAACGTAAGCACCCTAAGCGCCATCGCCGCTTGTCGTGACACTCGAGCCGTCGAACGTAGTCGTGCTGTTAGTCTGTGTTTGCGTGCCGATTGCGTCGATGCCGCTCGTTGCAATGGTTGAGCCAACGACAGTAGCCGTGCTGTTGAGGTACACCCCCATGCCCCAGCCGCCGTCGCCGCTTGTCGTGATGCTGGAGCCATCGACAGTCATCGCGCTGAAGGCCCGCAACTGTGCGCCAGTAGCGTGGGCACCGCTTGTTGTTACGCTTGAACCGTTCAAAATGTTGATTGTGGCGTTAGCCGTCGCGTTTGCGCCGGTAGCCTCGTCTCCGCTTGTCGTGATGTTGGAGCCGTCGATAGTGACTGTGCCCCCGGACACTGCGCCTGCGCCCCAGGCCCTGTCCCCGATCGTCGTAACGCTTGAGCCGTTCTCAATGTTGATTGTGCCGCCGTCGATTGCGATTGCACCAGCGGCCTCGTCTGCGCTCGTCGCGATGCTGATGCTGTCGGCCGCAATCTGCCCGCTATCGCGGGCATGTAAACCGTGTCCTGTGCCGGCGGTTGTGATCTGTGTGCCGTTGCTGAGTGTGATGAGCGCGGTGGAGCCTTCCACGTACGCTCCGTGAGCATCCACACCTGAAGTGTGCACCGTGATCCCATCGCCTGTGATCTGGCCACCAGACAACGCAAAGAGCCCAATTGCGTTATCGCCCGTAGTGGTGATCTGGGTGCCGTTGCTCAGTGATATCAGTGAGCCTAGGCCCTGTGCGTGGGCGCCGTAGGCATTGGAGCCACTCGTAATCGCTGTAACGATCCCGACGCTGACGATGCTTCCACTGTTGAGTGCCCATAACGCGATGCCCGCGTTGCCGTTCGCTGGAGATGTATTATAGGTTCCGCTGGCTATCTCATTGGTGCCATTCGCTATAAGTTGCTGAGCTTGCGCTCTCCCTCCTTGCATCACGGCAAGCAATGCGATGATTGAAAACGCGCAGCGATGCGCATGGCATGACAAGATCATGACCGTCCCTCTCGAAAAACTGGTTGCGGTCATGCCGCTGAAAATTGGAAGTGTCGCGCTGCGCATCGCAGCAACGCAGGCCTGACGCCTAGCTGGGCACGGTATGAAGGTGACTAAAACAGCGGACGTCATCGCGCGTCATGGAGCGATCCCAACTGATCTGAACACAGACCAGCATCGGTGATTCGCGCCGCGACTCTATTGTCGCTCACAGAGATATAAGGAGATGTGCTCAGTACCGTCGCAAATTAAACACGGTACACTGACGAATTTGAGATGCCCGCCATCTGCTATCAGTTAGAGCAATAATGCCGGAGTTCCCCGCATTCTGATCTGGTCTCAGGTCGACTGCGAGTACGCCCAAGTCTGACGGCTATAAGCATCGCAGTGCGCGTACAGGTGACGGGCACGGAGCCACACGTGTTCGCGTTGATCGGGTGTGCGGCTCGCCGCCTTCGGAAGGGTTCCGGTCGGCCGCATGTCTAACTTCGCCAAGCTTCTCAGCGCTTGGGTTTTGCAAAGCGACGCAGGCCTTAGTGGAGCATCGGATGCACAGCGCGCTCTGACGTGTCTTTCAAATCTTTCGGTTCATACAACTTAGACTGCGGACCGGTGAGTTGCCTGCATGTCACACAGGCTGTGGATAGAAGTTTGCGGTAATTGACTCTCGCTTCAATGTGTTGCGAATCAGATGGGTCGGTTCCCACGAGGACTAACAGGGAATGTGGTGAGGGCATGCCGCCCGACTCCACAACTGCCCCCGCAACTGTAAGCGACGAGGCGTGGTCCTAAATGCCACTGGAGGTGCTACCTCCGGGAAGGCGGACCGCATACCGATGACTCGCGAGTCAGTAGACCTGCCGACAGCCGTGGTCACGCGCGAGCACGCATCAGACGGGGTGTTCTGATCGTTGTCAAAACTGGAAAGGCCATGTGTCTTCCCGGTTGGGCTTCGTTCGCGGTGACGTGCCGCCTTTTGTATCGCGTAGGTTGGAATGTCATCGAAGTTGGAGCGGGCGCGCATTGCGTGTCTGGGGCGTCGTAGTGCGTCTTTCGTAGCAATCACGTCCTGTCTGCAGTTTGCCGCGGCGTCCATAGCCAGCGCTCAAAGCACTACGGAAGCAGATCTACCGCCACTGGTCGTGCAGCCCGCCGTGCCCAAGAAGGCCGCTCCGAAAAAGAAGCCGCAGGCTCAAGCAACACAACCTGCAGTAAGCCCTGCGCCAGTGTCGCTCGCAACAAAATCCGCAGATGAGCGCGCGCCGCAGGATCGTAATGATCCGGGCACAAACGGCTTCGTCGCCACCCAATCCAGCGTCACCACCAAAACGCCCGGCACCGTGCTGACAACGCCGCGCTCGATCTCGACGGTTACCAAGGCCGAGATCGAGGAACGGAATGCGGAAACCGTCTATCAAGCGCTGCAGTTTTCATCGGGTGTGAACGCCTATCCGTTTTCCGGTGGCTTCATCACGCGCGAGCAGGCGCAGGTGCGCGGCTTCCTTGCCTATCAATATCTCGACGGCCTCAAGCAGCACGACAGCAACTGGGGCATCGAGCCCTACGGACTGGAGCGCGTTGACGTCCTGAAGGGCCCGGCATCGATGCTGTACGGGCAGGGCAGCCCCGGCGGTCTCGTTGCACTGACGAGCAAGCGTCCGACCGATGAGCCTTTCACCGAAGTTGTGCTGAAGGCAGGCACGAATGACAAGGTGCAGGCCGGCTTCGACTTCGGCGGTCCGATCGGCGGCAACGGCGCTCTGAGCTACCGTCTGACCGGCATGGGCCGCGTGGCCGATGGTCTGGTCGACTTCACCGACAACGATCGCTTCTTCATCGCGCCGGCTATTACGTTCCGTCCCAGCAGTGACACCAGCTTCACGCTGATGGCTTCCTATCAGTATGACCCGAACATGACGATCCAGCAGCCGCTGCCTTTTGCCGGTACCGTCGTTCCCGGTCCGAACGGGCAGTACATTTCGCGTGACCTGTTCCTGGGCGAACCGGGCTATCACGACACCGACAGGCGCACCCTGAAGATCGGCTACGAGTTTCGCCACCGCTTCAATGAGACGTGGTCGATTGAGCAGAATGCCGCCTACCGGCACATCGACATCACGCTGCAGGAAATGCAGGGCAGTGGCGTTGTTGCTGGCACGACGACCGCGCGCAACATGTTCATGGCCGAGTACACGATCGAGACCTATCAGGTCGATACGCGCATGCGTGCCGAGTTTGACACCGGTTTCATCAAGCACAATCTCGCATTCGGCATCGATTATGCGAACATTCCCAACTATCAGGGCGTAGCGCTCAACCGGACCAACTATTTCCTCGATCTTTATAATCCGGTCTATGGCCAGCCAATGGGTGCCAATCCATTCATCCAGAAGCGCTACCAGGACTTTGAGCAGGCTGGCGCGTACATCATCGACACCATCACGGCGGGCAATCTGACGGTCGTTGCCGGGCTGCGTCACGACCGTGCAAAATCTGCCCAGCAAACGCAGGCCTATAATGCTGCGCTGGGTGGCTTCACCAATCCGCCGTACGTTCCCAAGGATGACAGCGCCAACACGGTGCAACTTGGCGCCAGCTACGAATTGCCGGGTGGGTTCGCACCGTATGTCAGCTATTCGGAATCGTTTTTCCCGACACCGGGCAACAACCTGTTCGGCGTGCCGTTCGAACCAACAACGGGCGAACAGTATGAGGCGGGCATCAAGTATCAGCCGATTGGCATCAATGCGTTGTTCACCGCTGCTGTCTTCGATCTGTCGCAGCAGAACGTGCTGACAGCCGATCCGACGACGCCGGGCAACCGCATCCAGATTGGTGAAGTGAACTCGAAAGGCTTCGAGCTGGAAGGGCGTGGATCGCTTGGCAACGGTTGGAGTTTTGCGGCGAACTACACCTACCTTGACGCAAAAACGGCCGACACAAAAACAACGCCGATCTATCTCGCCAAGCATCAGGCCGCGCTTTGGGCGTCCTATGCCTTCGATGAGGGTGCATTGCGCGGCGTTATGCTGGGCGGTGGCGTGCGTTACCTGGGGGAAACCAATGGCAACGCGGCCAACACGTTCAAGGTGCCGTCGTTTACGCTGTACGATGCCGCCGTGCATTACGACCTTGGCGTACTGTCCAATGCGTTCGACAACTGGCGCCTCAGCCTCAATGCGAAGAACCTGACCGACGAGCGCTACGTCACCAACTGCGAGTCTCTCACATCGTGTTATTACGGCGAAGGCCGCGCCGTTGATGTGACCCTGCGTATGCGCTACTGACCGGCGTCCTCACCGAAATACAATAAAGCGCGGGCAGCCCAACCGGCTGCCCGTCTGGCTTCGAAACGTTGAAAGCGCAGGCGGAGCATGACGAAAGCGCTTGATGATCTGGCTGAAGATCTCAGCAACGTATTCACCGGCGATCTGGCACACCTGCGTGACAGGCTTGTGTTTGGAGTGCGGGACGACAGCCTAACGTTGGCCGATATCCTCACGGCGGAGCGGCAAGCGGCTATCGTTGATGCGTTCTGTCGCGAGCACGGACAGACACCCGCACTTGCGGTGATGTCGATCTGGTCCAAGTGGTATTTCGGCATGGTGCTGCCGCCTTATATCAGCGCCCGCGTTGTACTGGGACGTATGCCGCCTTGCGGTGTCGATGACATCCGCCTCATCCTGCTGCCGGATGGCAAGATCAACGCTGCGGTTGTGATGGGCGACACACCGGTGCAGGCGCTGCCTTTGCCGGCGTGCGCACTGGAGCCGCTGATTGATGGGCTGATCGCGCCGTTCATCGAACGCTATCACGAGCGAACCGGCGTAACGCGGCGCGTGCTGTGGAGCAACGCGGGGACGCTGATTGAAGGCGTTGTTCGCCATCTTGAGAAGATTGGCTGCAGCGCTGATCTGATCGCGGCCTGCGATGCGTATCTTGCGCGTACGCATCTGAACGACGGCACGCGCAACCCGCTGCACCTGCCGGTGGTTTATCTCGACATGCCCGGCGAGTCCGGACGCAGACGGCGAGTGTGCTGCCTGCGATACATGCTTCCCGATGAGAAGCTGTGCTGCGCCTGTCCGCGCGACGGCACCGCAGCCAGAATCAAAGCCCATATGCGTGCATTGGAAAGCGCCGCACTGTGAAAATATTTCTTCGGTCAGTCTGGGGCTATACCAAGCCGTATTTCTTCTCGCGTGCCGGCTTGCTGCCGTCGTTGCTGCTTGTGGTTGCCATCACCTTTCAGTTGATCGTCGTCGCGGCAGAGGTTGCGCGCAACCAGTGGCGCAACGACTTTTTCGAATCCCTGCAGAAGCGCGACTGGGACGAGTTCGTACACCAGTTCTGGGTGTATCTCGTCATCGCAGCTGTGCTGATCGTCGGTACCGTCTATCAGACCTATTTCATCAAAAGCCTGTCGGTGCGCTGGCGCCGCTGGCTTACCGAGCATTTCGTCAATCGCTGGCTTGATGACGCCAGCCACTACCGCATGAAGCTGCTGCCGGTGCGCGGGGATAACCCCGATCAGCGCATCGCGGACGATACGCGCAAATTCGCCGAGAATGCCCTGTCGCTGTGCGTTGGTCTGATCGGCGCCGTTGTGACGTTGGCGTCGTTCATAACGGTGCTGTGGCTGATTTCGCCGCCGGTCAGCGTGTCGTTCATGGGCGAACAGCGTGTGGTCCCGGGCCTGCTCGTCTGGTGTGCGCTGATATATTCCGCCATCGGCACCTGGGTGGCGCATCTGATCGGGCGTTATCTCATTCCGCTCAACTATCAGCACGACCGTCTGGAGGGCGACTTTCGCTTCGACCTCGTGCGTGTTCGCGACAGCGGCGAGCAGATCGCAACGCTCCATGGCGAACAGGTCGAGAAAGACATTCTCGCCGGCCGGTTCGCGCGCGTCGTCGACAACTGGTTCGCGTTGATACGGCGCGAAAAGCTGCTCGGCTTCTTCTCGGAAGGCTTCAAGCACGCTTCGCTGTATTTTCCTTATCTGGTGCTGGCTCCGTTTTATTTCGCTGAAACGCTGCAGTTCGGCCAACTCATGCAGGCAGGCTCTGCATTTTCTATTGTGCGGGTCTCGCTCTCGTACTTCGTAACGGCCTATCAGCAGCTCGCCGAATGGGTGGCCGTTACGCAGCGTCTCGACGGTCTCGACGCCGACCTCAGTGCCGCGCAAAAGCTGGGCACACTGCCTCCGTTCGAACGCGAGCCGGCTGCGGATATGCCGGGGCTAAGTGCTGAAAATCTCGTTGCTTGGAACGTCGATCGCGACCGGGAGCTGGGCACGCTGCCGTCATTGCACATGGTGCCCGGCGAGATGCACACGCTGCGCAGCCGTTCCGGCAGCGGCAAGACCAGCATCGTGCGGGCGCTTGCCAGCCTGTGGCCGTTCACGAGCGGCAGGCTGGAGATCAGTGGCCGGAAACTGGTGCTGCCGCAGAACGCTTATATGCCGCCCGGCACCCTCAAGCGCGCGCTTGTGTATCCGCTGGGTGAGCAGGAGGTGGATGATACTACGGCAATCGCTGCGCTGGCCGCGGTCGGGCTTTCGTCTCTCGCTGATCATCTACAAGACGAAAGCGTCATTGCGCGACTGTCCGGTGGGGAACGGCAGCGCATCGCGTTCGCCCGGGCGCTGATCTTCAAGCCGGATGTGTTGGTTATGGATGAGCCGACGTCCTGGCTGGATCAGCGGGCGCACGACGAACTGTTTGACGTTCTGAAGCTTCATCTGCCGCGTGCAATCGTGCTGTCGACATCAACTTGACTAGCAGCAGCCAGCGGCATGATGGGCCCTCACGCGCACCAGCCCGATGGCCTCCGAGAGTGGGATGGCCTGCGCAAAAGCGTGGCGGGTGCGCAACGGATCGGAACTATCGAGAGGTGGCGTAACTTGCTGGTGGCGCTGGTGAAATGCCGCGACTGCATGGCAAGTCCATGAAAACACAGTCAAAACCATACTGAAGAAGTAATGTTATTCCGCAGCACTTAGATGCCCTCTAAATAATTCATATTGCGTGCAAAAACAGCCTGCGCTTGAACGGGATGAGAGCTGCTAGCGCCACTGCGGATGCAGCGGGACCATGTTGCCGCGCGGTCGGCACGATGGCTTTGCAACTTGATAAGTCGGCATGGCGAGGGTGTGAGTTCCGATGGCTAATCCGATCGATGTCGCTGCGCTCTACGAAGCGGAAAGCGGTCGGCTCCGGCGCAAGCTGGCGCGCATGATCGGGGATCGCTCGACAGCAGCCGATCTGGTCCACGACGTGTTCTTGCGGCTGTGGAAACGCGACAGCGACATCCACGGATGCGGCGCGGCCTATTTGACCCGCAGCGCCCACAACGCTGCCATCGATTACATCCGCGCCGAAAAGATCCGTGCGTCATACGCGGCCGAGACACTGCCGGAGCAGCGAGCGGTGGGTTTTCCTGCGCCGTCAGCTGCGTTGGAAGCACGCGATGATCTGCGTCAGATCGATATTGCCATCCGGTTGCTTCCCGAGCGCACGCGCCACGTGTTTCTGCTTAACCGCGTGCATGGCCATACCTACGTGGAGATTGCCGCAGCGTTGGATATCGCGGTCGGCAGCGTTGAACGGCATATGAGCCGCGCGCTCAGTGAGATCCGCGCTGCCATCGAAGTTCGATGACCGAGCGCGCCGGTTTGCGTGGCATTGAGGCATGAAGCGGTATAGGCAGAAGTCTGTGATCGCGTTTGCCATCCTCATCTCTCGGTTGACTTGAACGCCATGGACCAGAAGCCCCAGCATCGCCCGGATCCGGATGAAGTGGCGATGACGTTTCTCGCGCGTGTTCGCGCGGCGTCATCCAACGCGGAGCGCGCGGAACTGGAAGCATGGCTGGCCGCTAGCCCTTCCCATCGTGCCGCCTGGGCGCGAGCGGTCAGCATATGGGAAGCAACAGAATCCGCAGGCCAACGGGTTGCCGACGAAGAGGCCGCGGCGCTGGCCCCATATCTGAAAAAAATCAACAGGGCGCGGGCCGCCAAGAAACGCCGCAATGGCACTGCAGCCGTTGCTTTTGTGATTGCGGTGGGTGCTGCCGGATTATGGCTGGAGCAGCCGAGTCTGCTGCAGAATTTCACCGCTGACTATACATCGCATCGCGGCGAGCGGCGGCTTGTGACGCTGCCGGATTCTTCGACGGTGCTGCTCGATTCCGACAGTGCGATCGATGTCGATTATTCCGACAGATCGCGCCGGATACGCCTGCTGCGCGGCAACGCGTTCTTTGCGGTTACAGCGAATGGCCTGCCATTCGCGGTCGCGGCTTCTGATGGCGAAGTGCGCGTGCTGGGTACGCAGTTCGGCGTCAAGCTATCCGGCGATGGTGCGATCGTAACGCTGGAGCAGGGCGCGGTCGAAGTTGATGTGAACGCAAGATCTGCAAGGCTGGCGCCCGGCGAGCAGGTGCGGTTTGCCCGCGCAACCCTGGGCGCGGTCGGGCCGAGCGACCTTGATGCGGATCTCGGTTGGCGTGACGGACGACTGGTGTTCTACGATAAGCCACTGTCCGAAGTGATTGCAGAGATCGCGCGCTATCGTCCTGGTCGCATCGTCGTCGCCAATCCCGCGCTGGGTGATCGCATTGTGTCGGGCAGTGTGCCGCTGGATGATCCCGACGCGGCATTGCGCTCGTTGCAATCTTCGGTTGGGTTCTCGATGCGCTCAATCGCGGGCCGCCTAGTGCTCGTGTACTAGTTTCCCTTCTAGCGATGCTCCCGCACGAAAAAACTTCGCCGCAGAAAAAAAATGCGGCGAGGGTGGGGGTATGTGCTGGCTCGACCGTGAATCCCTTTAGAGGCCTGCTGCTGATGCGTTGCGCGGCCGCTGATTGGTGTGCGTTTGGGGTTTGCGTATATGTATGCGTTTACGAGTGCGCGGTTTGCCGCGCTGTTGCTGGCCGGTTGCGCTGCTGTCATGGAGGCGGGCGTTGGCCATGGGGCCGCTGCCCAACAGGCGAACAGCACAAACGTCTATACGTTCGATGTGCCGGCGCAGAAAATCGCGCAGGGCGTGAACGCCATTGGCCGCGCTGCGGGGCTTTCCGTGGTCATCAACGGCAAAGTCGATGCAGCGCTGCAGGGACAGGCGGTCAGCGGTTCGATGACTGCAGCGCAGGCATTCGCGACGTTTCTCGGTGGAACGGGCCTGACGTACAGCTTCACCAACGGCAACACGGTGACGGTCTCGGGCGCAAGTGCCGACAGCGGCGGCGCGACAGTGGATGGCGCTATAGCTCTTGATACGATTGATGTGTCGGGCAGTGCCGCGAGCGCGGGCTTCCAGGGCACGCCGGACTGGGTTTATGAAACCCCGGCATCCGTTAGCATCATCTCGCGGGAGGCCATCAAGACAGTGCCGACGCGCGACACGCGTGATCTGCTGTCAAATGCTGCGGGCGTCTATTCCGGTGAGGGCAACGGCAGCTTTCCAACTGTGTCGCCCAATATTCGCGGCTTGCAGGATTCCGGTCGTGTCGTGGTTTCGGTAGATGGTGCGCGCCAGAATGCACAGCGCGGCATGGGCTTCGGCACCGGTATGGGCAGTTATGGCTCCAACTCGGGGCAGGCCTTTGTCGACAGTGCTTTCATACGCGAAGTCGACATCGCAAAAACGACGGATGCGAAGGCGGGCAGCGCCGGATCGCTCGGCGGCAGGGTTGATTTCCGCACGGTGGGCGCCGACGATCTGATCGCGCCGGGAGCTAAAACCGGCGTTGAACTAAACGTTCTGCGCGGCACCAACGAATATGATTTTCAGGGTTCGGCGCTGGCGGCGTTTCGGTTGACCGATACGCTGTCGTTGACTGCGGGTTTCAGCAAACTGAAGCTGGGTGAATATCAACCGGGCAAGAACGGCGATGCGCGCTCGTTCAACGACGCGCTAGGTCGCGAGACATGGTCGTCATTCCAGAAGCTGGAGTTCGACAATCGCGAAGGGCTGACGGCCTCGCTGTCGTGGATGCATCAGGACATCAAATTCGCCTACGCGATGGAAGGCATAGGCGGAAACATCGAGCACGTGCGCAACGACACCGTGGTGGGCAAGATCAACTGGAATCCGGAAACGGAGCTGATCGATCTGAAGACCAACCTCTGGTTCAACAATTCGCGTAACGACGAGCTACGTGAATCCAGACGCTCTTCTCCGACATCCACCCAGCCGCCGGATACTTATCTTAATCTGGATACGCAGAGCTTCGGCGGCACGTTGGAAAATACCAGCCGTCTTGAGACGGCTGCGGGTCTACTCACGCTCAACTACGGCGCTGAGGCGTTCCGCGACAAGGCCAGCTCTTCTGCGAATAGCGAGACCATTGCGCTCAATCCGCTATGGGAGACAAGCTACACCGCATTCAATCCGCCGGGTCAGAGAGACGTGGCGAGCACGTTCATCAATGGCGAGCTCAAGCCTGCTGATTGGCTGACGGTTTCTGGCGGTCTGCGCTATGATTGGTCACGCCTGAAAGGCACGCCGACCTATTACGAGCAAACATCCACCCGGACGGTGGTGCCGAACAGGATTGCTCAGGCTGTAATGACTTGGGGCGAGTGGGCGCAGGTCAACAGTGTCACCATCTACAATATCCGCAAGGGAATCTGTGATACCGGCATCAATCCTAACAACGGCAGCCCTGTGACGCCCGCTGCGCAGGCGAGCAACTGCAGTCAGCTCGCCGTTATGGGCGAGGCGTACAATGGTGCGTGGACCAACGCGGGATCCGAGATCCGTGGCACTGGATCGGACGTCACCGTTGTAGACTATCCTGGGCACACATTGGACATCGACCGTACCGACTCTGCGTGGCTTCCTTCCGCCACGATCGAGCTGAAGCCGGTTGACTGGTTCCGCCCGTTCGCGAGCTACAGCCAGAGCTACCGCCCGCCGACAACGCTTGAAGCATTTTTTGCAGGTGGAACGCCCGGCGATGGCGTCGGAACGGCCTACGCGCCGAACGCGAACTTACAGGGTGAAAGGGGCGAGACCTATGAGGTTGGCGCCAACATCATCAGGGACGGTCTGTTCCGCGACAACGATAGCTTCCGCATGAAGATGGCGACGTTCCATCGCGACATTGAAGACTACATCGTCATGGGCAGCTTGGTGACGGATGCAACGCCGACGCGTCTCGCGCCTTACTCGAGCTTCGTCAACATGGATGGCACCACAACCATGCGTGGCATTGAGTTGGAAGCCAACTACGATATGCGCGTCGCCTATATCGGTGCAGCAGCAACGTGGCTGGATACGAAGTGGCCTGGTAAAACGGATATCTTTTCGAATGGCATACTCACGACCAATGGCGATGTGGTCGCGGTGGCTGGTAACATCCCGCCGGACTTCAAGCTGACGGTTGACGGCGGGATACGTCTGATGGACGAGCGGCTGACAATCGGAGCACGTTACACGCACACATCGCCCACAAAGACGCGGCAAGTCGCGACCATCGGCGCCAACATGACTGTTGTTGAATCAACCGACCCGTATTCAGTGTTCGATCTCTACAGCGTCTATCAGGCCAACGAGAACATCACGCTGCGCCTGTCGGTCAATAACGTCACCGATCAACGCTACGTGCCGGCGGGCGGCTTGTTTCTGGCGCCAGGGCGCACCGCAACGATGGGCCTGACAGCAAAGTTCTGACGCGCACCATCTGCGTCGGGCGATACGCTTGCACCGTTCATCGACGACGATCATGCGGTATCGTCCACACCGGGAAACAGAAAAAGGCTGGAATTACGATGGCCGCAAAGCCAATCGCAATCCCAGCCTGCTTGGGACCGGCGTTGAACACGTCAGAAATCGACAGTGAGCCCGACGTTGAAACTGCGCCCGGGGCCATGCACGCCAGCTCCGGACAGATTTGACGCGTCGTAGCGATATAGAAATGCGCTGTAGCCGCCGAGCGGCAGCTCGTAATCGGTGTCGAACACGTTATCGACGCCGACATCAAAACGAATGCGGTCCATGGCGTAGCTGGAACGCAGATTAAGCAGCGCGAACGCTCCTGTTCGGCCTTCGTCGCGAACTTCATCGACACGGTTCTTGGTGGCAACGGCCTGTACCTCCGCAACGTTCGTCCAGTTGCCGAGTGAGTGCGACAGCGCGATGCGCGCGTTCGCCGGCATGATGTTGAAGAGGTAGGTGTCGTTATCCAGATCGCGACCGGCGACATAACTGAACGTGCCGCCGATGTTCCAGTCGCCCCACCAGTGGCCGAGCGCTTTCATCGCTTCAAGATCAACACCGCCCAGCTGCGCATCGTGATTGACGAAGCGTAAAGCACGTCGGCCCGGTGCCGGCCCCATGTAGGAGAGGGGATTGGATTCCACGCCGATGTAATCCGTTACGTGCGAGAAATAGCCAGAGATCTTGACATGCCAATCGCGATGCTCAGCATCATGCCAGGACGCGCTGGCGCGGATGGAGTGCGCGACCTCGGGCTTGAGATCGATGTTGCCGACATAGGCGTTGAGATCGCCGAACCAGTTGACCATCGATCCGGCCATGAAAGACTCGTTCGACCATGCATAGCGCTCGTAGAGATTGGGTGAGCGCGTCTTGCGAGCGATGCCGAAATCGTAGGCCTGCGTAGCATCCGGCACGTAACGGGCTGTCGCGGTCACGTCGATATTGTTGTCGGACCGGCTATGGTTTTGAGCGTTGAATGCTGCGGCGTCGGCGCCATACATCATATCGCTGTAGCCCTGCACATCGCCGGTGTCGGTCTTAACATGATCCAACCGGGCTCCGACAAGCGAAGTCCAGGCCGCGGTCCATTGATGTTCAAGCTCCGCATAAACCGCAACGCGGTCACGCTCACCGCCGTTGACGTTCCAGTACGTGTCAGGGGCCATCATCGGCGCTGTTCCTGCGACCGGCGGCCACCAGTCATCCAGCCGATAGCGATGATACTCGTGGCCAACCCGGAGTTGGGTGGCAGCATCGAGATTGATCCCGGCCTTCAGGTCATAGCCGATGTCGCTACCGCGGGTTTCCATCGGCATGACCCAGCCCAGGCTGGCTTTGTCTGCAAGCATTTCCATCGAGTGACGGATCGCCTGACGATATACGCGCGCCTCAGCAAAACCCCAGTCGAACTGTGCTTTGTAATAGGCGTTGACCGAAAAGCTCTTGTTGTCGGTCATGTCCATGTACTGGTTGGTGAAGCCTTGATAGGGGATCGACTGCCAGCCAAAATCGACGCCGAAGCGGTAATTGCCGGAACGGCCCGCTGTCTGCAGTAAGTGGTTGGTCGATTTGTATTGGGTGGAGTCCACGGTGCGGCCGCTGCCGTCCTTGTATTGCCGCGCGCTGGTGGTTGAGCCCGTGTAGGCGATGCTTAGATCTTCCGTTGCTGCGTATGCGTGGACTGAGGCGCCGATGCCATCGCCGTTGCTACGATAGTTGGTGGAGATGCGGCCGCCGGCGGTGAAGCCTTCACCGGCCAGTGCAAAGCGCGGCGTTGCCGATTCTACGGCCAATGTGCCACCGAGGCTGTCACCGCCCATGCTGACCGGAGTGATGCCGGCAATGACGTAAGCGTTGCCAGCCGCCGAAGCATCAAGATACGACAGCGCCGGGTTCATATGGTTGCCGCATGACGACGTCAGCGTCATGCCGTTCACGACAATCTTGAGGCGGTCGTCGCCGAAGCCGTTGAGATACGGCAACGACGACACCCCGCCACCGGTCTGGAAACTCATGCCCGGAAAGCTCTGGAACAGCCGCGCGGAGTCATTGCTGGCAAGAGTGCTCTGCGGGTTGACTGTCTGCTGTCGAGCGAACGGCACATTTTCGACCGAGGTGACAACAGACGCCGGCGTCATTGCTTCCGGCTCTTCGGTTGCGGACGCTGCCAGAGGGGCAGGGCTAACCGTCTGCTGATTTTTTATCGCCTTCTTTTTGGCCTTTGAAGCTGCCGGCGCTTCGACGGTTACAGCGGGCAGCGGCGTAGCCTGTTCTGCGTCTGTCTGCTGTGCCACTGCTTCGGCATGCACAGTGCTGATGGCGAGAGCAACCGACAACGGCAACACCGCGACGGTTCTTACACGTTTACTCATAGTACAAACTCGCAATTCGTATTGAGCTATGCGCTGGGCGCGCGCACCCGTCCGCCCGCGAAGACGCGGTCGCCAAATGGATGCATGCAGCGTCGGTGACAGAAAGGTTGGCGCACGGAATGTACGTGCGTCAGCCTCCGCCAGATTCAGCGCGTGGTTACAGGGATCGAATGGATTTTAGTATCAGGCGCGGGGCGGGCCGCGCGCCGGTTGGGGCAGTTCATGCCGGGCAACAGGCGCAGAAGTGTCGGCGACAAATACATCATCGGCCGCAATCGTTGATGGCGCCGCAATGATGGTAGGCGATGTCAGCAGCGCCAGCTGAGAGGATGCCGCGTAGGGGCACGCATAGCTGCCCGATTGCTTCTGTTTGGAGGGAACAGGACGGCCATCGCCGTCGAGATCCAAAACGATGCTGCCATGATCGGAGCAAAGGATAACGGTGAATGTGCCTGCCTGGGGGCCAGCCTCCAGCATGATCCCTGGCGCCAGCAGGCTGCGCAGGATCAGTGCGAATGCTACAACTATGGCCCAACCATTACGCACGCTACACCTCACCAACTAGCGATAGGCGAGCACGTGTGTGCGATCAACATGGCCCGCGAGCAGAGCAAATTTATGCGTATTGCTGTGTGTCAGCAGAGTAACAACGGCCTATTGCTGTGATGTCGTCTGCAAGCCGTGCAGCATGTATCTGCAGTGTTTCAAGCGTGGGAGTGAACCAGCGCGATTGAGAACAACAAGTGTCTCAAGGCGCTAATTTGCGCAGTCCGCAGCGATGCCAGGGACAACTCATTTGAAACATCCATGTGCCAAGTAACAAAGGAGGTGAGAAAAGGGTGAGCGAGTAAAATTTATGAAATTTGTAGGTACGTGGGCGCTGGCGACCTTTGCCTGTTGCGCGCCGATAGCAAGCAACGCCGTTGCTGGCGCAACGCACTTCGAAGGTCTGGCCGACGCTCCATTTGTTGACGGGCGTCCTACTGCCGAAACCGCCATAAAGCTGCAGCGTGAACTTGCGTTCCAGCAGGCAACTCAGGCCTATCTCTGGGCGATGCCGCTCATAAACACGTTGGGCATGAAGTTCGGTTCCGACGCTGCGTTCGGCACCGGATATAATGTGTTGCCGATCTGGAAGGATCGCCTCGATCCCAAGACACTGGTGACCACGCCGAACTCAGACGTCATCTACGCGATGAGCTATGTCGATCTGAGCGAAACCGGTCCGCTCGTGTTCGATGCTCCGTCTGACATGCAAGGCATTCTGCTCGATTTCTGGCAGCGGCCTATCCCTGTAGATGGCGGAAAGTATTTTGGCGATGTGGGTTTCGCGGGCCCCGATCATGGCAAGGGTGGAAAGTTTCTTATCCTTCCGCCGGGCTATGATGGCGATGTGCCCGAGGGGTACTTCGTCTATCGCTCCGGCACAAACAACATCTTCATCTTCCTGCGCTCCTTCTTTAAGGATCCGAAAAATCTTGCGCCGGCGGTTGAGTTGATTGAGCGGTCGCAGATCTACCCGCTGAATTCCACGCCGGCTGAACGCAAGCCGATGCAGTTCCCTAATGCATCGGGCGTGCCCGCCGACATGCTTCCGCGTAGTGACTTCTCTGCGTTTGAACAGCTCAAATGGCTTGTCGATCGTGAGGGAAAACATCTCGCCAGCGCTGACGGACTTGGCTTGCTGGCAAACGTGGGGCTGATTGCGGGTAAGCCGTTCAAGCCGGACGCTGCAACTAAGTCGATGCTGAATGCGGCTGCCAAGACAGCCTACAAGACAAGCCGCGTTATCGGTTTGCAGGATGGCATTGCAGGCGAAAGCTACAAGGTGTGGGCTGACCGGCAATGGATCAATCCGGTCAACAATGCAAAGTATCCTGGACCGGAAAAGCCGTCGACGCTTGCGTTCGAAAACAAGGCGGGCGGATTCTACGAAATTGAGCCACGCGTCTGGTTTTTCACCAACTACTATTCGATCAGCCCCGGAATGGTTTCGCAAAAGGCAGGGCAGGGCGCAGCTTACGAGATCGCATTCAACGATGCGGATGGAAAGCCGCTGCTCGGCAAACACGCGTATAAAGTGACGTTGCCTCCCAACATCCCGGCGGAGATTTTCTGGTCTCTGACGCTATACAACGCGGCGAACGCTTCAGGGCTGCCAACTGCTGAGCGCCGCTTTCCCTCGCTCGGTTCACGCGACAATCCAAAGTTCAACGCGGACGGATCAATCGATCTTTACATCGGACCGAACGCGCCCGAGGGCAAGGAAGATAACTGGCTGCCGACTGCAGCAGACAAGGGCTTCTTCGCCATCCTGCGGCTCTACGGACCCAAAGAGTCGGCTATCGATTACAGCTGGAAGCCGGGCGATTTTGAGCGGCAGTAACGCGGGTTCTATCAATCGAGCGCTGCGATGACTGCAAGCACCATGAACGTAGTGGAGACGTGCAATGACTAGAACAAATGCTTTCAAGGCAACGCTGCTCAGCACCTGTGCGATGGGGCTTATGCCGGCGGCAGCGATTGCGCTTGAGAGCGGGGGGGCTACACCGCTCGCGGTGCCTTCGGCCGAGGTGACGCCGCCGGACAGCTTCGTCGAAGCTATTGCGCGCACGGCGTACATCTGGGGATGGCCGATGGTGAATGTGCTGAACCGCTACACCAGCATCACCAAGGCGGAGCGCCCGGAGCTGGTCGGCGGGATACTTCCGGTTGCTCCGCGCGGGCAAATCGCGATGCTGCACGATTATCTGGCGGCGGATCAGCGCTTCATTGCGTGCCCCAACCAGGACGTCGTGTATGGGCTGGGATATTTCGATCTCGACGCGCAGCCGGTTGTTGTGCAGGTGCCTGATTTCGGAGATCGCTTCTGGATCTATGCGGCTTACGACCAGCGGACCGATCAGTTCGGTCATTTCGGTAAGCAGTACGGCACCAAGCCTGGCTTCTATCTGTTGGTCGGACCGAACTGGAACGGCACTGCGCCTGAGGGGATCAGCGGTGTCATGCGTTCAAGTACGAAGGTCGCCAGCATCGTGCCACGCGTATTCATGAACGACACTGAAGATGATCGTAAAGCGATCCAAAGCGTGATTGATCAGATCGTGGTCTACCCACTTGATAAGTTCGACGGCAAAATGAAGACCGTCGCGTGGAACAAGCTCCCCGTCGTTGACGATACCGAGAAGAAATCCGGCACTGGCAAATCCGGCGGCGAAGTGAGCTGGGTTGACCCGGATAAATACTTCGATCAGCTCGGCACAGTTTTGCAGGACGTACCGCCGCTGCCGGGCGAGGAGGCGTTGTACGCGCAGTTCCGTTGGCTGCTGGCGTTGGCCGACAAGGATCCGTCGATCAAAAAACTGCTGCGGAAGACGGCAGTCGAAAGCGAGAAGGAACTAATCGCGCCGTTCTTCAAGTGGAAGTACAACGGCAAGCCCGCAGGCAACAACTGGAACCGGTCGCTGAACAACGCGCAGTGGGGCGTTGACTATTACGATCGTACCGGTACCGCGCGTTCCAACATCCTGGAGAACCGCCCGACGGAAACGCAGTATTTCTTCACGGATCGCGACGCCAACGGCAAGCAGCTTAACTCCACAAAGCAGTATACGATCACGTTCAAGGAGACGCCGCCGGTTGATGGGTTCTGGTCGTTGTCGATCTATGACAAGAACCATCTGTTCAGCCCCAACAAGCTGCACCGCCATTCGCTCGGAACCAAGAATGCCGATCTGAAGCTGAACGACGATGGCTCGCTGACACTGCATGTCAGTGCGAAACAGCCGAAGGATGCGCCGGAAAGCAACTGGCTGCCAGCACCCGATGGAGACTTCTCGCTCTACATCCGCGCCTACTGGGGCAAGGAGCCGATCATTGATGGCTCGTGGCAGCCGCCTGAAATAGCGGCCACCAAATAACGTGCGCATCGTAGGCTTGTGCTGCTTCTGCCGCGCTTAATCAGTGCGGCTGCAAACGTTGATTGTATCCCCGGCGGAAAAGATCGCCGGGGAGTTTCGTTCCAGAACAAAGCAGCTATGCTCAGTCAGTAGCTTTCCCGCCGTCGGCTGTGCGATATTTTCTTCGCGCGTCCCGTCTCGACAAGCGCAATCCTTCCAGCGATTATGTTTCTCCTACACATATTGCTTTGGCAGGAAACCGCGCATGCGCCGACCGTGGGCCGACACTGCTGCCGCCTATGCAAGTGCTATTGGGTTTGTGCTGGTCGCGGCCCTATTCAGGTTCGGTCTCGCTCAGATCGATCCGAAGATCCTGATCTTTTCGACCTTTTATCCCGCTCTGCTAGCGGGCGCGATCATGTATGGACGCGGTCCGGGAATAGCAGCACTTGTGCTCAGCACTGTGCTAGGCCTTATCACCATGCAGGAGCAATCCAGCTGGTTTGCTGAGGTGGATGCCGCGCGCACCATCAACCTCGCGCTGTTCCTTTTGTCCGGCGGAATACTCGTCTGGATTGGCAGTGCTTATCGCAATTCGCAGCAAAAGCTGACGGCGGAACAGGAGCGCCGGGCGCTGCTGTTGCGTGAGCTCAATCACCGCAACAAGAATGCAACGACCGTTGCGCAGTCCATCGTTTCGCAGACACTTCGAGCCGACCCGGAGACCGCCAGTGCCATCAATGGGCGTTTGGGTTCATTGTTTGCTACCAACGACCTGCTCACGCGCTCGGAAACCTACAGCGCCTCGCTATCCGATATACTTGCTGAGGAGCTACGCCCCTTTATCGGGCACGCCATACTATTATCAGGGCCGCCGGTCCCGCTCGGTCAGACAATCGCGCCTTCTCTGGCGCTCATCCTGCATGAACTCATCACGAATGCGGCGAAACACGGCGCTTTAAGCACGCCCGATGGGCGTTTAACTGTGCAGTGGGAAGCTGACGATACGTATCTCACAGTTCGCTGGAGCGAACACGGCGGTCCAAACATTGCCTCGGCTCCGGAGAGCACAGGGTTTGGCACTAAACTCATCCGCGGCGTTACCGCAGCACTTGGCGGCACGATTGACAAGAGCTGGCAGCCGTCAGGAATGAAGGCCACCCTTATTGTACCATACGGCTGACGCGGCCTTCTTCGCAGGCAGCGCGTCAGTATGTGCGACTACACATCCCGGAGCTTCTGTAGTCATTTTATCAGGTTGCGAAACCAGAGTGCGATCGGTTGCCAGAAGGCAGCCAGGCCAACAAGGGCTGCGATGACAAGCACACTGACGGCCATCTGCACGACGCCGAAATTTGCTGCATCAGTAGATACAAACCATCCGGCGATCACGGCCGAGATGAACAGTATTGGACGGAGGAGCCAGGATATAATGGGCATGGAATGCTCCGGATAAACCACAACTGATGCGGTGCGCGTGAGCCTGCTTCTAAGCTTGCGTCGTTAGCTGCGTGGCAGAATGAGCGATATTGCGCTGTCGATGTGCTTTTGAAGTTTTGTACGTGAGAGGGGCTTTTCGCCCAACAGAGCCCGCAAGTGCAGATCGCCGACGATTGCTCCGAACAACATTGCGGCGGTATCCTCTACGTCTTTGCTAACTTTTGGGTTGTGTGAGGCTTGAAACGACCGCACCGCCTCGATGAAAAATCGCTTGCCTTGCTTTATTGCCCGTTCCCTGAACACAGCCGCTAGCTCGGGACAGTGTCGAGCCTCTGAGATAACCAGCCGCGTCATCTCAACGTGCAGTTGCGCGCGCTCCGCTATGGTCTGGAGGTGGTGGGTCAGGTCTGCTCGTGTGGCGGCATTTTTCCCCACCAGGGCGCCTTCCGGATACAGCTCAACAAAGCTGATAAGTGCGGAGAAAATGGCCCGCTTGTCAGCGAAAAAGCCGTAGACGGTCTTCTTGGACATTGCCGCCGCGCGAGCGATTTCTTCCATCGTCGCGGCGCCGTAGCCGATGTTCGTAAAAACGCCTTCTGCCGCGGTCAAGATAGCCGCACGACGATCCTCAGCGCTGAGCACGAGGGGGCGCCCAGGGTGGCGTGTTGTCACGGATGAGGTGCTTATCTTCTTCATGCGACTTGACAATAGGAAACGATATCGTTTTGTAAATGGTATGCCCGGCGCTCGTTTTGCGCAAGTGGGAACACGGAGCAGCCGAAGGCTGGCGCCACGCGATGGAAGGACGTTGAACGTGAGGCAACTGAGCCGGGCAGTCCCGAAGGTGGCAACCGAGACAAGACGCGGGCATCTTTCCGCAGCGGCGCTGCTGGCGTGCGCCGTTCTGAGCGGCTGGACCAGCGTGGTACGCGCCCAAACTCCGGCTGCTGCGCCCGCGCCAAGTGTTATCGTCGAAACACTGCAGATGCGCGATGCGATCGATGAATCGACATATATCGGGCGCGTTCAGGCGATCGACAAAGTGAACATCCGGGCGCGCGTCGATGGGTTCATCGCCGCCCGTGGCTTTGAGGAAGGCGCCGAGGTCAAAGAGGGGCAGCTTCTGTTCGCGCTTGAAAATGCGCCGTATGAGGCCGCTCTTGCCCTCGCGAAAGCTAACCTCGCGAATGCGGTGGCGGTGCAGGAACTGGCACGGGCGACCTACAACCGAACCAAGCCGCTGGCTGATCGTGGCACCTCTTCCCAGGCATCGCTTGACGATGCCCATTCGAAGCTGGCGCAGGCGAGTGCAACGGTCGAAGCGCAACAGGCGGCTGTAAAGCAGGCGGAGCTCAACCTCAGCTATACCGAGATCCGCGCACCGATGGATGGTCGCACCGGGCGCGCTACATATTCGATCGGGGAATATGTCGGCGCATCGAGCAACCCGCTTGTGACATTGGTTCGCCAGGATCCGATGTACGTCGCGTTTCCTGTTCCGCTGCGCGTGCTGCTCGAGGTGCGCCGGGAAGGGCGCTCGGCCGACAATGTTCTCGTACGTCTGAAGCTGCCCGACGGCAGTGCCTATCCGCACGATGGGGCTATCAAGTTTTCCGAGGTGCAGGGCAACGCAGGCACGGACACGATTACCGTGCGGGCCTCCTTTGCCAATCCCGAGAGATTGCTCGTCGATCAGCAGATCGTCGGTGTCAGCGTGTTGGCGAAAGAGCCCGAACTCAAGCTCATGATGTCGCAAGCGGCGCTGCTGCTGGACCAGCAGGGCGCATACGTTTTGCTGGTCACGCCGGATAACAAGGTTGAGACGCGGCGTGTGGAGGTTGGCGAGCAGCGCGGGCCGCACATCGTTGTCAAAAGCGGGCTGGTAGCCGGGGAGCGGGTCATCACCAGCGGACATCAGAAAGTTCGCCCTGGCATCAGTGTCGATCCCAGCGAAGCGAAGGACGCTGCAGACGCGGCCAAGGGCTAAGAACAGGACGGCATCATGATTTTCGACGTCTTTATTCGCCGTCCGCGACTGGCGATGGTGATCTCCATCGTTCTGACATTGGCTGGACTGATCGCGACCCAGACAATTCCGGTCGCGCAGTATCCCGAGATTGCGCCGCCCACCGTGCGTGTCAGCGCTTCCTATCCCGGAGCTGATGCGATTACGGTCGAGGAGAGCATCGCACAGCCGCTCGAGAACGCCATCAATGGCGTAACGGGTATGCAATACATGAAGTCGACGTCGGCCAACGACGGATCGTATTCGCTTACGGTCTCGTTTCTGCTTGGCACCGACCCCGACATCAATACGGTCAACGTCCAGAACCGCGCGAACCTCGCCACCGCAAAGCTGCCGGAAGAGGTGCGCCGTACCGGCTTGACGATCGCAAAGGTCTCAACGGACCTTTTGCAGGTGTTTCTGTTCTACTCGCCTAGTGGTGAGAAGGATCAGTTGTTCCTCTCCAACTTTGTCACCCTCAATATTCTGGACGAACTGAAGCGTGTGCCCGGCGTTGGCGATGCGTCGATCTTTGGTGCGCGTGACTATGCGATGCGGGTCTGGATTGATCCGCAGAAGCTGGCGAACTTCGGTCTGACCGCACAGGATGTCATCCAGGCTATTCAATCGCAGAACCTGCAGGCTGCGGCGGGCCGTGTTGGCGCTGCGCCGCTATCCGACGATCAGCGGTTGCAGCTTACAGTGACGACCAAGGGTCGCCTGTCAACGACCGAGGAGTTTGGCAACATTGTCGTCCGCTCGGGTGGTGATGGCTCGTTTGTGCGCGTCAATGACGTGGCGCGGATAGAGCTTGAGGCAGCGTCGTTCGACACCGAAGCGCGCTACGAGGGCAAGCCTGCTGCGCCGGTGGCGATTTACCTGTCGCCCGGTGCTAACGCCGTCAACGTCGCAACGGCTGTCTCCAAGCGCCTTGAGCAGTTGCAGGAGCGTTTTCCTGAAGGCGTCGAGTTTGCGTACGTATACAACACGGCCGAGTTCGTTTCGGCGATGATCGATAAGGTCATCCATACGCTGGTCGAAGCGTTTGCGCTCGTTGCGCTGGTTGTTTTCATTTTTCTTGGCCGTTTGCGACCGACGTTCATTCCGCTGCTCGCGGTCCCGGTGGCCATCATCGGTACGTTTGCGATTTTGCTGGCGGCTGGCTTTTCGGCCAACACAATCTCATTGCTGGCGCTTGTGCTGGCTATCGGCATTGTCGTCGATGACGCTATCATCGTCGTGGAGAACGTCGAGCGCGTGATGCACGAGGAGCCGCATCTTTCGCCTGCCGACGCCACGCGCAAGGCCATGGCGGAAATTGCCGGGCCGGTGATCGCGATCACGCTTGTGCTGCTGTCGGTCTTCGTGCCGGTGGCATTCCTTGCCGGATCATCCGGTGTTCTGTTCCGGCAGTTTGCCATCACCATTTCGGCAGCGATGGTGATCTCAGCGATCAATGCGCTGACGCTGGCGCCCGCGCTGTGCTCAATCATGCTGAAGCCGGGCCATCCTGTCGGCGTGATGAAGCACATAACGCGCGCTATCGACGGCGTGGCGAACGGCTATGCAGTGATCGTGCGCCGCCTCGTTGCTGTTTCGATGGCGAGCATCATAGCCGTCGCGGCAATTGGTGGTGCAACCTATTGGCTGCTTCAGCACACGCCATCGGGATTTCTGCCGGATGAGGACAAGGGTTTTGTGATCGGCGTCATTACGCTGCCAGCGGGTGCGTCGCTCAATCGGACCTCGGAAGCCGCACAGAAGGCCGAGGCGATCGTCCGCGCCGATCCCGCTGTTGATGGCGTGACGAGTATTCTTGGCATTGACTTCCTTGGCGGCGGCGCCGCTTCCAATGCCGGCGTGATGTTCATTCGCTTGAAGCCCTACGAGGAGCGAACCGCAAGCACGATGCATTCGACGGCGGTTGCAGCACGGCTGATGGGCGCTTTCTCTGTTATCCCGGATGGCAGTGTGATGGCGGTCAATCCGCCCGCAATATCCGGTTTGGGCCAGGTCGGCGGTTTTGAATACGTGCTCGAAGCGCTGCAAGGGCAGACACCGCCAGAGATGGCCGCTGCGATGCGCGGGCTGGTGGTTGCGGCCAATCAGAAGCCGGAGCTGCGCGCGGTATTCTCGACGTTCGAGGCTGAGACACCGCTTGTCCGCCTTGATATCGACCGTGATAAAACCCGCACCCTCAACATATCGTTGTCCGATGTCTTTGCCGCGTTGCAGGCGACGCTGGGCGGTTATTACGTCAACGACTTCAACCTGTACGGACGCACCTGGACTGTGCGTATGCAGGCGGAACAGCAGTTCCGCAGCAGCGTCGCGGATATCTCAGCAATCTATGTTCGGAACAGCGCGGGCGAGATGACGCCACTGTCGGCCATTGCCGACGTTCATCTTGATGTCGGACCTCGCACGCTTACGCGCTACAACAACTATCGCGCGATTTCCATCAACGGTGGCCCCGGTCCCGGGCGTGGTCCAGGCGAAGCGATTGATGCCATGCAGGCGGTATCAGCTGAGACACTGCCTGCGGGTTATGCATACGAATGGACAGGGCAGGCGCGCGAGCAGATCGATTCCGCCGGGCAGACAGTCATCGTTCTCGGGCTCGCGGTGCTCTTCGCCTATCTCTTCCTCGTGGCGCTCTATGAAAGCTGGATGATCCCCATTCCAGTGTTGCTGTCGGTCGTTGTTTCGCTGCTCGGCGCGGTTGCTGCGCTGTGGGCGCTGGGCATGAGCTTCACGCTCTACGCCCAGATTGGGCTTGTGGTGCTTGTTGCTTTGGCGGCCAAGAACGCCATTTTGATCGTCGCGTTTTCTATTGAGCGTCGGGCTGCGGGTGAATCCGTTATCGAATCCGCGATTGAAGGTGCCCGGCTGCGGTTCAGGCCGGTCATGATGACGAGCTTTGCGTTCATCATGGGACTTGTGCCGCTGGTGATAGCCAACGGTCCCGGCGCTGACAGCATGATTGCCGTCGGTGTGCCAGTGCTGGCGGGCATGCTTGCAGCGTCGGTGTTCGGTATCTTCCTGATCCCGATGCTGTACGTCGTGTTCCAGCGGCTGCAGGAAGGGCGCGCGGGACGTGACGTCCCCAATGCAGATGCAGCAGCTGGCACTGCTGCCGATGCGCAATCGCCATCCAGTTCGGGGTGATCGCTGGCTGGTCGACATCGCCACGGTATGTCGATCATACGGCATTGAGACTTTCAGCCGAAGCGCAGTGCTCTGCCGCGATCTCCGTGCGCAAGGCTCGCGCGCGTGCTTTGGCGCCAGGCCAACCGCTGCTGGCTCGGGCTTACGGTGTCGGTGCGAAACTGCAATGCAGTCAGCGGACAGTAAGTTGACGGACAACGTGTAACGCTGTGGTGCTTGATTGCCCTGATCGATGATAAAGCGCGCAAGGCTCAGCAATAATTCCAGAAGGCAGGGGCGAATCAGGCTCAAGATGCATTGAGCACTGATAGTGTTTGCGGTGGGTGCAGTGTTTGAACGTCCTGCGCAAATAGCCGTTTTTTATGTCGACATGCATTTTTGAGCCTAGGTCCGTCAATTTGACTAGTCGGCTTGTGCTGCCGGTATCCGATAATTTTACGGGGTACCATGTCAAACCAAAAACCTGCACAACGCTGGATGCTGACTTCGGTCCGCTCCATGGGGCCGGCTGTTAAAGCGCTTTGCGTGCTGCCGCTTGTGTCGTCGCTTGTCTGCGCTTCAACGGCGCAAGCGCAACAGGTGTCGGCGAATGGAACCACAGTGACTGCCAGCGGCACAATCACGACGGTGAACCAAGCCGCGCTGTACGCGATCAATAGCGGCGTCATCCAAAGCTTCACTCCGCTGACCATTTCGACCTCGGGGTCGAACGCAATGGGCGCGGCAGCATATTCTAATTCGCAGATAACAATCTTCGATGGATCTACCGTGACAACACTCGGTACGGGGCATGGATTGTACGCGACCGGACAATCGACGATCAGTATTTCGGGAAGCGAGGTGACGGTTTCTGGTTCGGCTTATGACGGCGTCAACGCAAACGATTTATCGACGATAACGGTTGCGGGAACCCGTGTTACCGCCTTGGGTGCGACGGGGTATGCGGCGGCGTCGTATGATGGCGCACACGTTATAGTCACGGACAGCGAACTGATCGCGTCAGGCGCTTCCGGCGAAGGCGCGTTTGCGCGCAACAGCGGTATTGTCACGATAAACGATAGCTATATCGAGGCTCAGGCTTACGGCGTGTACGCGTGGGATAATGCGACGATGACCGTAACAAACAGCGATATCGTCTCTTCCGATGTAGGAGCCAGGTCCCGCGCCGATTCAAACGTCATGATCTCTGGCTCTACGATTACGGCCGCGGGAAACGGCGCGATGGTGACGCATGAATCGGAGATGACGATTGAGAATGGATCGGTGATCACGACGACCGGCGTAGGAACCGCGGGTATTGTCTTGCAGATCGCGACCAATACTGTCGTCGTGACGGACAGTACCGTCAATGCAACTGGAGCCGGATCGGCGGCGCTCCGCCACACCCAGAATACGGGTATTGCAACGATCACGCGCAGTACGTTGAGTGCGCCTGCGGGCGCGGCAATCGACGTGTCAGGGTTCGCTTTAACCGCGACTATAACGGATTCAACAGTCACGGGACTTGAGCTGTTGAATGTCAATGGTGGAGCAGTCTCTATATCGGGGTCTGGGTCGACATTCGTCGGCGCGGCTGTCACGACCGGTGGGTTCTCCAACCTTAATCTGCAATCGACCGACTGGGCCGTTACCGGCGATTCCAACGTGACGAGCATGACAAACGGAGCAGGCAGCGTTGTGCACTTCACGCCGCCGGGTTCGAGTGCGGGACCGTTCAAAACACTGACAACGGTGAACTACGTCGGTCAGGGCGGCACGCTTGGTATCAACACGCAGCTTGGCGGCGATGGATCGCCTTCCGATAGGCTTGTGATCGATGGCGGAATGAGCTCCGGTACGTCGCAGCTCGCGGTCAACAACGTCGGCGGACTTGGCGACCTTACCCAACTCAACGGTATCCTGGTCGTCGACGCGATCAACGGCGGCACAACGGTGCCGGGCTTGTTCGCGCTCGCCGGTCCGGTGGTCGCCGGCCCATATGAATACTCGCTCTATCGCGGCAGCGAAGATGCTTCCAATCCAAACGCCTGGTATCTGCGCTCGGAGCTGAACTGCGCACTCGATCCGTCGGCGCCGATCTGCGGCGACGACATCCCCGATTGGCGGCAGGAAACCTCGCTCTACGCCGCAGTGCCGGCGATGACGCTACTGTACGGTCGCCTGATGCTCGACACGTTGCACGAACGGCGCGGTACGGCGGTCAGCGCCTACGCAGAAGGCGCTCCCAACGCAGCCTGGGCGCGGCTCATCGGTCAGCACGGCGATCGCGATGATGGCAAAGGAGGTATCTACGGTGCCGGCCCGAAATACGACTATGACTTTTGGGCCTTCCAGGGCGGCATGGACCTCTATCGTGATGGCGATGTCGGAACGTCACGCAATCATGCCGGTGCGTTCTTTGCCATCGGCCATGGCTCCGGCGATGTCCAGCACATCGGCGATGGCAAAGCCGGCGAGAACAGCTTCATGGCGTACTCATGGGGCGCTTACTGGACCCACTACACACCTGAGAATGCCTATGTCGATGCGCTGTTGTTAGGATCGTGGTACGATATTGACGCCAAGTCGAACCGCATCGACAAGCTGACCACCAATGGTGCTGCGTTCGGTGCATCGCTTGAAGGCGGCTATCCGGTTTACACGGAGCCTGGTGGCTTCAGCATCGAGCCGCAGGTGCAGCTCGCCTATCAGACCATCAACCTCAACAACGGTTCGGATGTCGCCGCACAGGTGCACTTCGACAACGTCAACTCGCTGGTGGGCCGCGTGGGTGTGCGCTTCGCGCAGGACTTCGGCGCACCAACTTGGCTGACCGGAGCACCATCCACCTTCACCGCATGGGTGCGTCCGAACTTCTGGTATGAGTTCCTCGGCGATCCGAAGACGAAGTTCTCGTCTGCCACCGGCTTCATTCCATTCGCGGCCGACATGGGCGGCACGACATTCGAAATCAACACCGGCTTCTCAATTGACATCGGCGATGGCACCGCCATCTACGCCAACGCATCGTATCTCGTCGGTATCAGCGAACACGCTGACGGCAACGCCTACGACGGCAAGCTCGGCGTCAAGGTTGCGTGGTGACGTGATGAGCGGCCCTGTGCCGGTGGCTGTCGAATTGTGCTTGCCCTAGCGCCATAGGCATTGCGCGTCCGTGCATGCCCTTGGCCCTGATTAGTCAGCTATGTTGACGCAACGCTGCGGTCGTATGTGAAAGCAGATCGATTGCCGGCGGTCGTGCGGTCCTGTGCCCGTCGCGCAGGGTTCGGCTGTGTTCGGGTGGTGTTTTGACGGCCCCGCTGGGCTTGCACGCAGCCGGTTGCTGCACGCTTGCCATGCTGCCTGGTGAGGTCGAGACCGGTCAAAGTAGGCGTCAGGAGCGCGAATTGGTGCCGCCAGCATGACTGACCTGCTGGACGCACCGATTCTTAAAAATTCTTCAATTTTTCACCGCTGGGTCGATCCCAGTTCGAGTATTGCACCGCATTTCCTGGTTCGTTTTGCGGTTGCTCAGGGCGTGGCAGAGCTGGGCTTGCTGGTGGCGTTTAATAGGTTCTGCCCCGACCAGGTGCGCCTCGATGGTGATATTCGCCGGTGCAATAAATCCGTGGTTTAGGGCTTGAAAAGTCCTGCAGTTTTTATTGGTGCGCTGCAACCATTTCAATGGTGTCGAATAAAGCATTTCATCTCGCTGTATCGCAATGAATACAGCGAAAAATTTGCCCGCCCCCTTCGCGGAAGATCCCGAAAACGCTTCGCCCTCCAGATCCTCTTGCATTGGACTTTTGCATGATGTACCGGTCGATACAGGAGGAGACCGATCGGTACAAATACAATCCGTCGACGGCGAGACCTGTTTCCCTGTCGCCGTTAAGCGGACGTGCCGTTCAATAAAAAAAGTTCCGAAACTCGAGAACGAATAACAGCAAAAGCCCTAAAGGGGGGGAAATGACAAAACCAGCGCCGGTGCCAGTGGCACCGTTTCGGGCCAATGAAGCGATACGCGGATTTGCCTGGATCTATGGACTTTCAATAGTTTCCTGTTTTCTCGTGAATTGGTGGGTGATCAAAAACCCGATCGGACCATGGCAAGGCGAGGAAATCCTGAAATCCTTCTGGCTCGACAACGTGAGCTGGCAGATTTTCTCGGCTTGGTGGGCGTGCTTCTTCGCCTGCGTGGGCTTCTGGCCGTTTGGCGGCATCTCCAACAAGCTCACGCGCGGCATTGTCGTTGTTGCGGCGTCGTGGATCTTGGGTTGGTGGAGCGCGAAGCTGATCTTCCTGATCGGCCCTGGCGCTGACGGGATCTTCCCGCTTGTGGGCACGACGTGGTTCCTGCTGGCGTTCTTCTGCTTCGCTGGTGGTGGCTTCCTGTTGTCAAAACTGCCGCCGCATCGGCAGTTCTTCCTTTACCTGGTCCTGTTCACCGGCCTCACGTATCTGATCACGCATTCAGCCGTGAAGTGGGTGCCTGCCTGGTGGTTCCCATTCCTGCTCGTTGGACTTGGAACCGGTACGCTCACCTATCTGACACGCGGTGTTTCTCAACCGGGTCGTGCGGTCGTGATCATGGCCACGCTGTTTGCGATGGCTGCGCTGTGCTTCCAGATCTCCGGCGCTGCCGGGCTGTGGGAGTTTGATAAGTCGCCGATCTCGTCGTTCTGGTCGATGGGGCATTTCACTGACGACAGCTTCTGGCTGCTCTGCTTCTTCACCGCGACATCGATCAACTATGCGATGCCGATCATCACCCACAACTGGCCGTTCTCGAAAATTGCCATGCCGTGGGGCGGCTTGCTGGCGTGCGCGTTCTATCTGGTCCTGGACATTGTCGTCGCGAGCTTGCTGTTCAAGATGATCGGGCCGGTATTCTCCAGCATGGAGGAGCTGCTGACCTACGCTTACATGGGCGTGAATTGGTCTCTGGTGATCCCGCTCGTGTTCGGCATCGGACTGACTGAACCATACCTCTGGACCGGCCAGAAAACGCCGGGCGATTGGGACGACGTTGCTTGAGCCTTTTCCTCCCTCAAGTCGCGCCCAGGAGCACCCGATGCAAATTGCATCGGGTGTTCTACGGGGGGCTGAAAAGCCTAATGGGGCGGCGAAAGGGAGTAGATGGGTTAACGATCTGTAAGATTGCGACCGATCGAGGCTTTTTTGCACTAGGTGTGTACTGAGTGGTCAGTATAGCGTCGCAAGAATCGAAGATCTGATGGGGAAAAAAATGACACTAATGGGGAAAACCCGAGCGGCGTTGATCGCAGGTGCCTTGTCTTGTGCGTGTTTCGTTGCCCCCGCTGGGGCAGCGGATTTCGGAGGTAACTGCTGCGCCGATCTCGAAGAGCGTATTGCCGAGCTGGAAGCAACAACGGCGAAGAAAGGAAATCGCCGCGTATCGCTTAAGCTGTCCGGCTGGGTTGCCGAGCAGATGGTCTACTGGGATGATGGCGTTGAATCCAACGTCTACATGACCGGCTTGGGTACCGCGTTCGCCAGTAACTTCAACTTCACCGGCGAAGCCAAAATTACTGAAGATGTGTCGGCTGGCTATGTGCTGCATGTCGAGCTGATCACCAACGACGTTTATACGACCAATCAAAACAGCCCGCGAGGCCCAGGCCTCACCGGATCGCCGAACTCGCTACAGCTTCTGTACTCCTACTGGTATTTGAAGAGCGAACGTCTTGGCAAGTTGAGCGTTGGTCTGCAGTCTCCCGCTGACGATAACGCAATCGTTTCGCTTGACCAGTCTGGATCGCTCGTTGCGGCCTACTGGGTTGCGTATGACGTGTTCGGCTTCAATGTGCGCGGAAACTTTGCGCCTGGCAACTCCATGATCTGGGGTAACGCGGTTTCGTGCCGTGGCTGGGGTGGTGGTCCTGGCGACTGCGACGGTCTCCCGCGCGATGTCGTGCGTTACGATTCGCCTGCGTATGGCGGCTTCTCGTTCTCCACGTCGTGGGGTGAAGATGATGCATGGGCCATTGCGGCACGTCATTTCAACACGCTCGGCGACTGGAAGGTCAACGCAATCGCCACCTACGGCGAGACGATGGACTCTGCGCACGGTGCGCCGTGGGGCGGCAAGCTGAAGTACACGCAGGCCGGTCTTTACCTGCAGAACATGCCGACGGGTCTGTTTGCCATCGGCGGCTTCGGTCACCTTGACCAGACGCCGACACCGAACGCATTGAACAACCCCAGCACCAACACCTATTACGTCAAGGCTGGTCTGCGCCGGACCTGGACGGAGCTCGGTGCAACCATTCCGTATGGCGAGTATCTGCTCGGCACCGATGGCGCGATGATGGTTAACGACAACGGCACGCCGTTGAACGTTGCTGACGACGTCTCATGGGTTGTTGACGGCTCGAAGTCCCAGTTCTGGGGCGTTGGCGTCGTGCAGGAAATCGATGCTGCTGCCATGTCCATGTGGCTGCGCTATCGCAACCATTCCGTTGATGTGCCCGGCGTTAACACGAAGGACATGTCGACGTTCGCGTTCGGTGCGTTCATCAACTTCTAACTGGCAAAATTGTGCTCCCTGACTTGGCCCGAGACCTGCGTGCTCGGGCCAATTTTTTTAGAGGTGTAAAAAACGCGAAGATAAATGCGCAAAATGCACGTTTGAGTAATAGCGCAGCTGCGAAGCACGCGATCATTGCTTGCGTAAGCAGACTTTTGGTCGCATGATGGACCGATCGATACAATCGATTGGCTTAAAAAAAATAACAAGCCGAACTACGAGGAAACGCCGATGCTTACTGTGGTGACCATCAACGGTAGCCCAACCAAGCCATCCCGCACGGGCATATTGATTGACGCCGTTGCTGCTGCGGTGTCTGGCAGAATGGCCTGCACGCGGGAATCCATCTCTCTTTCCGATGATGCACACGAATTCATGTGCGGTCTTACGCGTCCAGAGGTGACCGCGCGTGGCGAGAAGTTGCTCCAGATGACCGAGCAGGCGGACCTGCTCATTCTCGGTACTCCGGTCTATCGGGCCACGTACACGGGCGTCTTCAAGCACTTTTTTGATCTGGTTGATCGCGATGCGATGCGTGATCGGAAGGCTGTGCTTTGCGCAACCGGCGGCTCACCCCTGCATGGCTTGATGCTCGAGCATCAGATGCGTCCGCTGATGGGCTTTTTCTCCATGCAAACCATAACCACGGGTTTGTTTGGACTGACAGACGATTTCGCCGATGGTCGCGTCGTGAGCCCAGATCTCAATAAGCGGATTGAGCGCGTGGCAAGTGAAGTCGTTGCTGCATTCGCGCCGGCCCGAGCGCTGGCTAGCTAGATTTATGGTGCGCGGCGCGGTGAGTGTAACGAACTACGCGCCCACCTATTTGAGACAGATCCAAAATGCCTTATGCGGAATTGCCTAGCATGGCCAAGCCGTTCAAAAAGCAACCGACCAAATTCGCTCTTTGGGTTCCCAATGTGAGCGGTGGACTGGTGGTTAGTAAAGTTCCGCAGCGTACGGACTGGGGGCTTGACTACAATACCAAGCTCGTGCGGATCGCTGAGGACGGTGGCTTTGAATACGCCCTGACCCAGATCCGGTTTAGCGGCAACTACGGCGCCGAGTATCAGCACGACTCGCTGATCCTTTCTGCGGCTCTGCTCGCCAACACATCGCGCATAAACATCATCAGCGCGATCATTCCAGGCATCTTCCATCCGGTTGTTGTCGCCAAGCATGGCGCGACCGCGGATCAGATCTTCAACGGTCGTTGGGCCATCCATGTCGCAACCGGTTGGTTCCGGCGTGAGTTCGATGCGCTGGGTGTTGAATGGCTGGAGCACGATGAGCGTTATGTGCGCTCGCGTGAATTCGTAGAGATCATGCGTGGCGTCTGGTCGGAAGACAATTTCGACTATGACGGCAAGTACTGGAAAATCAGCGATTACTCGTTGAAGCCCATGCCGCTCACCATTCCTGATCGCCAGATGCCGGAAATATTCCAGGGTGGAAACTCGATTGCGGCCCAGAAGATGGCTGCTGACGTTTCCGACTGGTACTTCATGAACGGCAACACGCTGGATGAGCATGAAGGCCAGATTGATTTTGTCAGCAAACGTGCAGCGGCAATCGGCAGGCGTGTACGCTTCGGCGTCAACGCATTTGTCATCGCTCGAGAAACCGAAGCTGAGGCCAACGCTGAGCTGGAACGCATCATCGCCGGTGCAGATATCGCGGCGGTCGATAAGTTCCGCGATGCTGTGCGCGAGGCCGGACAGGCGACCAAAGAGAAGATCGGGATGTGGGTGGATTCCACCGATCGTGATCTCGTTCAGTACAACGACGGGTTCCGTACCAACCTGATCGGAACGCCTGAGCAGATCGCCGAGCGTATCGTCAATCTTCGCAAGATCGGCGTTGATCTCGTCCTTTGCTGCTTCCTGCACTGTCACGAAGAGGCGCGCTTCTTCGGTGAGCGGGTCATCCCTCTCGTGCGCGAGATGGAGCAAGCCGATCCGATGTGCAGGTTCACCGTCATCTAACCGCAAGCAAACGGGAATGTCGGCGTTGATAAGCAGCGACCATTAACCAAGGCGATATGACTAGGGCGATAACAAACAAAATGCCCGGTCCGACGAGGAAACGCAGTCATGAATTTCATGGCCAGTCATCAGCACGGGGAACAAATCAGTTCCGCTGAAGAAATAATCGAGGAGGCCAGGGCGGGACGTTGCTTCATTCTCGTTGACGACGAAAGTCGTGAGAATGAGGGCGACATTGTCATTCCGGCGCAGTTCGCTACGCGGGACGTGGTGAATTTCATGGCGCGCTATGCGCGTGGTCTCATTTGCCTGGCGCTGACACCGCAACGCGTTTCGCATCTGAAGCTGAGCGCGATGGCGCAGAGCAACGATGCCGGATTGCAGACAGCGTTTACGCTCTCGATCGAGGCGCGAACGGGTGTGACGACCGGAATATCTGCGGCGGACCGCGCACGGACGATTGCGGTTGCCATCAATCCGGAAAGCCGCCCTGACGATATCGTAACGCCAGGACACATCTTTCCGTTGATCGCTCGTGAGGGCGGCACGCTGGTTCGCGCCGGACACACGGAAGCGGCAGTTGATGTCTCGCGCATCGCTGGGCTCAATCCGTCGGGTGTGATTTGCGAGGTGATGAACGAAGACGGATCGATGGCGCGCTTGCCTGATCTGTTGAAGTTCGCGCGTCAGCACAACATGAAGCTGGGTACGATCGCGGACCTGATCGCGTATCGCCTGCGCAACGAGCGACTGGTGAAGCCGGTTGCCTGGTCATGGATCCATCATCCCAGCTTCGGCGAATGGCGTCTGGTGGTCTATCGCGACACCGTCGAAGGTGGCGAGCACGTGGTGTTGATCAAAGGTGAAGTCGACGCGCGCCTTGAGGATGCCGATCCCGAACCCGTCGCGGTTTGCCTGCATCGATCGGACTTCATCAGCGATGTCATTCTCGCCCGAGAGGGCGATGGGCTGCACAGCGCGATGTTCAAGATCATGCGGCGCGGGCGCGGCGTGATCGTGATGGTCAATGACAGCCGAACGAATGCGCTCTCGAACCGTATTCGCAACCTGAGCCCGCATTCCCGTCCCGACCCGCAGTTTCGCGAGTACGGCATCGGCGCTCAGATCCTTGTCGATATCGGCGTGCGGGAGATGGTCTTGCTGTCCGGGCGTGAGCAAACGCTGGTCGGCATCGAAGGATACGGTCTCACCGTCGTTGAACAAGAGCCACTCAGTTAATCGGCTCAAAGGGGGAAACAAAAAACATGTCCTGGACATCATCAGTGAGTTCGAAAGTGATGAAAATGTTCTCTTCAAACAGCTCTGTCGATTCAGATGCATTCCGCTCGGTCATGCGTCAGCTCGCAGGCTGCGTTACGGTTATTACAACTGAAGGCGACGGCAAGCTGCATGGCTTCACCGCTACGGCAGTGTGCAGTGTATGCGCCGAGCCGCCGTCAGTTCTGATCGCGGTGAACCAGACCGCACGGACGCATCCGCATATCGACAAGAAGGATGCGTTTGCGATTAACATTCTTTCCGAAGATCAAAAGCCGCTGGCCGATCACTTCGCAACCAAGGGCGACGATCAGTTCGACACTGTTGAATACGCGCTGGGCCGCACCGGCGTGCCGCTGCTTGATGGTGCGGCGGCGCATCTTGAATGCGAAGTTTATCAGAAGATTCCGATCGGCACGCACACGCTGTTCGTTGGCCGCGTTATCAATACCGGGCAGGAGCGTCGCGCACCGCTGGTCTATTATAACGCCCGCTATGGTCTGATCGAACAGATCTGATCTGTTCGGCATCCCCCACACCCTGATTGCAACGAGCGACGGCGCAGAAAAGACATGCTGCAGACCCTGACGATGGACGGCCGAGAGGCTGGCACTTGGCGCTTCAGTGAGCTTTCGACTAAAGGACGCCACCTTTTGGGTGGTCACGTGGTTGTCAGTTCTTTCGATGGTTTTCATCGTGGCCATCAGGCGCTGATGCACCATGCAAAGCAGGTGTCTGCAGCTGACGGCAGCCCCGTCGTCGCGCTGTTGTTCGATGCAGCGAGCGATGATGCACGCACGCCGTTGGCGCAGGGCGAAGAAGTCGTCCGCCGGCTGAAGCTGCAGGGCGGCGCTGACGTTGTCGCCCTCGGGTTCGCATCGAATGCAAGCTGGTTGGAATGCCAGGCGTTGTGTGAGCTGCTGCGCGAGTTTGCACCGAAGTCTATTACGGTCGGTGCAAACTTCCGCTTCGGACCGAGGTCGTCGATTGGTTCGCAAATGCTGGCGTCAATGGCGCGATCGTTTGCGATCTCGACGACGGTGATGGAGACAGTCGCCTGCGAAGAGTGCGGGCCGATTACGGCTGCGAACATCCGGCAGCATTTGGCGGCGGGCGACATTCGCGCGGCGAACAGGCTGTTGGGGCGTAACTGGACGATCGAAGGCCCGGTTGTGCATGGCTATAAGCGCGGGCGGGAGCTCGGCTTCCCAACCGCAAACGTGCAGCCGGTGCATCGGCTTGATCTTGCGCATGCGATTTATGCTGTGCGTGTTTATGCCGGCGAACGTGTGCTGGATGGCGTCGCTTGCTACGGCACGCGTCCGCAGTTTGACGATGGCGCGCCTGCGCTTGAGGTGCACATTCTTGATTTCAAGGGCGACCTCTACGGACAGCGGTTGCGAGTCGAATTTGTTGCCCATCAGCGGCCGGAGCTAAAATTCTCAGGTGTCGATGATCTGGTGCGGCAGATGGAAATTGATCGGGCAGAAGCCCGCGAGCTGTTGGCTGCCTAAGTAATAACCAGTTCCATCATCATTCTTGATTTGGCGTCGCGTGTTTGATGCGACGCCAGCGAAAAAATCAGCACGCAGTGTATTAAAATGTACCGTAGGGTCCAAAATTGCCCGGCGCGCTTGCGTGTGCGCAATAGGCATTGCACATTAATCGGTGTTTTTCGGCGTTTTTTGAAGTTTACATGCTTGCAAAAACTCCGCCCCTGGATAAATGTATCGGTCGGTACAGGTTGATGTGCGTTTGCAGGCACTCAACGGCAGGAGGGTACCGCCTGCGGATAATTGCGGAACGCTGTTTCGGTCAGAACCCGCGCAAGCGCGTCTTTGGGGCTGGAAGGGGAGCCGCTTCTAAAGGAAAGCGCCTTTTGGGAAATCGGCGCCACCTCAATAAACGTAAACGAGGAAACGCATGAAAAAGAGAATTGTTCTGAACGCCTTCGACATGACCTGCGTCAGCCATCAGTCGGCTGGAACGTGGCGTCATCCGTCCAGCCAGGCGGCCCGCTATAATGACCTTGAATACTGGACCAACATGGCGATGGAGCTGGAGCGCGGTTGCTTCGACTGTCTCTTCATCGCTGACGTGGTTGGCGTTTATGACGTGTACCGCGGTTCGGCCGAAATGGCTCTGCGCGACGCCGATCAGGTTCCGGTCAACGATCCGTTCGGCGCAATCTCCGCGATGGCTGCTGTCACCGAGCATGTCGGCTTCGGTGTGACTGCTGCTATCACGTTCGAACAGCCCTACTTGCTGGCCCGCCGTCTGTCGACGCTTGACCATCTCACCAAGGGTCGCGTGGCCTGGAACGTTGTTTCGTCCTACCTGAACAGCGCCGCGCTCAACATCGGCATGGACCAGCAGCTCGCACACGACGAGCGCTACGAGATGGCCGATGAGTACATGGAAGTCATGTACAAGCTGTGGGAAGGCTCCTGGGAAGACGACGCCGTCAAGCGCGACAAGAAGAGCGGCGTGTTCACCGACGGCAGCAAGGTTCACCCGATCAACCACCAGGGCAAGTACTACAAGGTGCCGGGCTTCCACATCTGCGAGCCGTCACCGCAGCGTACGCCTGTTATCTTCCAGGCCGGTGCTTCCGGTCGTGGCCGTAAGTTCGCCGCCAGCAACGCTGAAGGCATGTTCATTCTGACGACCAGCGTCGAGCAGGCCCGTCAGATCACCACGGACATCCGCAATCAGGCTGAAGCTGCCGGTCGTTCGCGCGACTCGATCAAGATCTTCATGCTGCTGACCGTCATCACCGGCGACAGCGATGAAGCTGCTGAGGCGAAGTATCAGGAATACCTTTCCTACGCCAATCCGGAAGGCATGCTTGCACTCTACGGCGGTTGGACCGGCATCGACTTCGCGAAGCTTGATCCCGATGAGCCGCTGCAGGCGATGGAGAACGACAGCCTTCGCACCACGCTTGAGTCGCTCACGCACGGTGAGAACGCCAAGAAGTGGACTGTTCGCGACGTTATCCGCGAGCGTTGCATCGGCGGTCTGGGCCCCGTGCTCGTTGGCGGCCCGCAGAAGGTTGCTGACGAACTGGAGCGTTGGGTCGACGAAGGCGGCGTAGACGGCTTCAACCTGGCTTACGCAGTAACGCCGGGCTCGGTTACCGACTTCATCGACTACATCGTGCCGGAACTGCGCAAGCGTGGTCGCGCTCAGGATTCCTACAAGCCGGGCTCGCTGCGTCGCAAGCTCATCGGCACCAACGACGGTCGCGTCGAGAGCACCCATCCGGCTGCTCAGTATCGCGAAGCGTATGTTGGCAAGGAAAGCGTTGCCGATCGCACGCAGCCGTCGCAGTTCGCCAACGCCAAGGCGCCGGTGGCTGAGTAACGCCAGCGGGATGCTCTGGAGCGAGATGGATGGGAGGGGAACGCGTCTGCCAAGTCGCCTTGTCCGTCTCGCTTCAAATCCCGTAGGGGCGCGGCCGTCGTTCTGACGCCGATGGCCGCGCCCGCATTATCCCGCACGCGTATGCTGAAGCGCGTTTGCACACACCGCGTTTCTGGGAGGCGTATGCGTGCGGGATACCTGAATTCCTAATGCTGATTGCAACACTCACATGGGTGCCGAAATGACAACGTGCGGACTTTACGTGAGGCTGAAGGCGAAGCCCGGCAAGGAAGTTGAGCTCGAAAGCTTTCTGAAAGCTGCGCTCCCTGCCGCCGAGGCCGAAAAGGATACGCCGGTTTGGTACGCGGTGCGTTTTGCGCCCGGTGATTTCGCAATTTTCGACGCGTTTGATGCTGAAGCCGGACGGCAAGCGCACATCAACGGTGCAATTGCTGCGGCGCTGATGGCGAAGGCTGACGAGTTGCTGGCTGAGGCGCCGAAAATCGAAGCCTGGGACACGCTTGCAGTAAAGCTGCCTGGCTGACGAATGGTTTTGGCAGCTTGCCGGGCTAATCTTGCATAGAAAGCTTCGGCGAGCTTGCCCCATGTAAAAGAATGCAGGAGCGAGCAGTGGCGCAACGGCATGACAACGGGAAGCAAAAATCTGCTTCCGCGGAAGACAGCGAAATCTGTCCGTGTCAGGACGGTATGCATCTGGATGTCGATCTTTCACGTCGGCGTATGCTGATGTCGACAGCGGCAATCGCCGCAGTTCCTGCTCAACTATTGGCCTCTTCGGCACTCGCTGAGACGAAAACAGCTCCCCCGGAGCTGTGCTCTATGATGTGCCGGATGACCCCACCAAAGTGATGGGGCGTGCTCTGTTGGAAGATGGCGGTTATGGAACTCGCTCTCAGTTCGAGACCGCTGTAAAGGCACGGGCCGACAATCCAAACGATATGACCTCGTGGTCATATACGCCGCTGGCCGACATGAAGGGCAACTTGACGCCATCCGGCCTTCATTACGAACGGCACCATGGCGGTATCCCCGCCATCGATCCTGCCAAGCATTTTCTCTACGTGCACGGCATGGTTGATCAGGCGAAGAAGTTTTCGGTGGCGGACATTCTGCGTCTGCCATCGATCACCCGTCGCTACTTTATTGAGTGCTCCGGTAACACGTACGAAGAATGGGCGAAGCCGAAGGGCAAGAACGTTCAGTTTACGCACGGGTTGCTGAGCACGTCTGAATGGACGGGCGTTCCGTTCGCGACTTTCGCGCGCCATGTCGGGCTCCAGGATGATGCATCCTGGGTGCTCGGCGAGGGCGCGGACGCAGCGGTGATGACGCGTTCCATTCCGCTCGACAAGATGCTGACCGACGGTCTGATTGCCTATGGCCAAAATGGCGAGATGATACGTCCGGAGCAGGGCTATCCGCTGCGTCTCGTGGTTCCCGGTTATGAGGGGAACATGATGATCAAGTGGTTGCGCCGGCTGCAGGTCAGCGACAGGCCGTTTATGACCCGTGAGGAAACGGGCCGCTACACCGGCCTGATGCCGAATGGCCGGGCTCGGCAGTTCTATTATTCGATGGATGCAAAATCCGTCATCACCTTCCCGTCGGGTGAGATGTTACTGCCGAAGCCCGGTCACTACGAAATTCGCGGCATTGCGTGGTCGGGACGCGGCCGTGTGCAGGCTGTCGATATTTCGATGGATGGCGGCAAGAACTGGATCCCTGCGCGCATCGACGATACGCCCGAGGCAATGAGCTCGGTGCGCTTCAGTTGTCCCTGGTTCTGGGACGGCAAGCCAGCGATCCTGCAGAGCCGCTGCATTGAAGATTCCGGTTATGTGCAGCCGACCCGCACGGAGTTGATCCGGTTGCGTGGCGACCACTTCTTCTATCACTACAACGCAATTCAGAGCTGGGCTGTGGCAGCGGACGGGAGCGTGAGCAATGTCCATGTTTAGAGCCATCGTAGCAGCAGTGGCCATGCTGGCCGCCGTTCCATTGATCGCAAGCGCAAGCGGTGATCCCGCGATTGATACCATCGGGTCGCCCGTCAGTCCCGAGGAGCTCGCGAAGTTTTTTGTCATCATGCCAGATGGCGAGGGCTTGCCTCCAGGGTCAGGAACGGCTGCTGCAGGGTTGCCGCTGTACGCTGAAAAATGTGCGATGTGCCATGGTGAAAATCTCGAAGGCCTTGAGGGAACCGGCGCGCCGCCACTCGCGGGTGGCAGGGGCACGCTGGCGACCAACAAGCCCTTCAAGAGCGTGGAGAGCTACTGGCCCTATGCTTCCACGTTGTACGATTACATCTGGCGGGCTATGCCGTTCCACGAGCCAGGATCGCTGACACCTGACGAAGTGTATTCGATCACGGCGTACATTCTGTCGTTCGGCAAGATCATCGACGAGGGCACCGTTCTGGATGCGAAATCGCTTTCCGAGGTGAAGATGCCCAATGTCGATGGTTTTTATGTCGACAATGGACCTGACCGGCTGATCTACCGCGCGCAGGGTGGCGCAACATCGAAATGACCGTACAAGTGAATGTAGTGGCGTCAATGGCGGATGCTCCCGCGTTGGAGGTGGTGGAAACAGCGTTGCCCATCACCGTGGACGGGCAGGAGCAAATGTTTCGTGCCTTTGCATTCCAGGGCGCAAAAGAGGAAGAGCAACTGCTCGTGCTGGTGCACGGAGAAGCATCGGCGGGGCAGGCGTTGCCGCTGGTGCGGCTACATTCCGGTTGCGTAACCGGAGACATCTTCCACTCCATGCGGTGCGATTGCTATGAGCAGCTTCAGGCAAGTCTGAAGGCGGTGCTGGAGTCGTCGCACGGCGCCATTGTTTATATGCCATACCATGAAGGTCGCGGCATCGGCCTGTTCAAGAAGATGCGCGCCTACGCGCTGCAGGAGCGCGGCGTTGATACCGTCGATGCCAATACGGCGATCGGTGCTCCTGTCGACGCACGTGACTTTGGACTGGCCGCTAAGGCGCTCGCCTATCTGGGGCTGAATGAAATCCGGCTGCTTTGCAACAACCCGGCCAAGGTTGAAGCGCTGGCAGGCTTTGGTATCACGATAGCCGAACGGATCTCGGTGGCTAGCAAGCCTAACCGTCACAATGAGCGCTATCTGAATACCAAGCGGGATCGCATGGGTCACCAGATCTGAGCAGCCCATTTCCTGCGCTGCACTTGCGCCGGCTGGGTCAACTCCACACTTGAAACGCATCGTGATCGACGTCGCCGCGGTGCCTTACTTGCTGTGTGCTGCGATGCACAACGCGATCAGCTCCGACGCCGGATTGTCGACCATCAATTTTGCGTGTGTCGTTCTTGAGCGGCCTGATCTCGATTAAATCGGCCACTGTGAAGGGCTAGAACGAGCCCGATGCCGGTTAGGCAGCGTTCTTATCTTCCGCGATCGATAGGGTCATTCTGGCAAATACGTCGGCGATGTCGTTCGATGCCTGCTTACCGCCCGGCTTGAGCCAGAGGAAGCTGTAGAAGTACATGCCCAGGATGCCTTTGATCGCTACGTTTGGTAGCGGACGGAATAGGCCTTTTTTCTCGCCCTCTTTCAGAGTTTCCGACCAAAGATCCTGATAGGCCTTATGCAAATCAGAAACGATTCGATGGCGCTGGCCTGTCAGACAGTCGGCTTCACGGAAGCAAACCGTCATTTCGGGCAGGTTTGTAAAAATGCATTGCATCAATAAACGGCTTAGCAAAAAGATCCGTTTCCGAGGGTCCGGCTCGGTCTCCATTGCGGACTTACCACTTAAGACCAATTCTTCAATGTAACGCACGACAATGCTGAAAAGCAGCTCTTCCTTGCTGCTGATATGGTAGTAAAGCGCACCGCGTCCCAAGCCAACCGCATCGCCAATTTCTGCAACACCTACAGCACGATAGCCCCTGGTCGCGAACAGGTCTGCAGCAATTTTCTGGATGCGCTCCTGCTGCTGCCCAGCGGCCTGAGTTCCCTTGGTCGTACGGCTGATTTGCGTCGCCGAATCTACATCCTCATCGTGTGGACTGGTCGATACATTTGCGTTATACCACTCCGAGGATGATCCTTGAGAGGCTTGCGTCGGCGAAGGTGTTTTAGCGCGCGACAAGGACTTTTCTCCGAATTCCATTGCTGCATCAGATGATGCGACAAACCAATAACAGCACAGGGCCGCTGAAATGCAAGTCATCTTGGCTGCGAAAAGCCAAGTCAAAAGAATTCCGACGCTGGAACGAAGGAATTGGCGCATTGCATTCTTGTTTTTTAGGCAATGCGGTAATTCCAAACGCGAAGCGCCGGCGCGCTGGGGATGCCCGGCGCAAACCACTCATAGCCCATCACCGACCGTTCGCGGAAGACCTTGTCGCGCAGGTGAGCGTTGCAGCAGCGGATTGGAGCACAGCGGCCACATCCGTCGCCCGAGGCACTTAACTGCGTGCGCAAACAAACACTCTTCGGATGCAGTGCTTTGCGGCTGGGTCAATAAAAGCCGCTCGGCCGCTGCCGCCGAACTGCACTGCAAAAATAATTAAGTGGAGTTGCAATCCATGGGCAACAATGTCGGCTCAGGCTGGACCGGTGTCGTGAACGGGAAGCCGCAGGTTGGAGCGGTCGCGCGGCGCACGCGCAGGACCTCGCAGGAAGACATTCAGCGGTTCTCTGACATCACCGGCGATTGCAACCCGCTCCACTATGACCGCGCGCTGGCTGAAGCCTCGATTTTTGGAAAACTGATTGTGCAGGGCGGTGTGACGTCTGGCCTGTTGAACGCGGTTGTGGCGGAAGATCTGCCCGGACCCGGCACGGTATTTCTCAGCGTGAACTGGCGCTTTGTTCGGGCAGTCGGCGTGGATGAGGAAATAACGGGCGAGGTCGAGATTGTCTCGGTGCGCGATGACAAACCGATCTGCGAACTGAAAACCCGGGTTTTGAACGCCGCAGGCGAAGAGTGCCTCGTCGGATCAGCCGTTGTTTATGTCGCCGCGCTGCAGCGGTAAATCTTGGGCCGGAAGGCTCGCCTCGCATGCAAAGAAAACTTAGATGCTGATGAAATCCGATGCCGATCGGCAGGCAGCCCATGGGCAGTGGCAGGTTCTGGCTATCCTTAGCCTAGCCATCGTTCTTTCCATGACGACGTGGTTTTCCGCGACGGCTATCATCAATGAACTGAAAGAGACGTGGGCCATTGATGGCGCCGCGGCGGCATGGCTGACAAACGCTGTGCAGATCGGGTTCGTCGTCGGCGCACTTGGCTCCAGTCTTCTCAACATTCCCGACATTGTGCCGGCCCGTTGGCTGATGGCGATTTCGGCTTGTCTGGCCGCTGTTGCTAACCTGGCTCTTCTGATTGCACCATCGGGCGAGGTGGCGATCGCGTTGCGGTTTGTGACGGGCATCGCCTTGGCTGGCATTTATCCTCCGGCGCTCAAGGTTATCTCGACCTGGTTCCTGCACGGACGCGGCCTCGCACTGGGCATTGTAATTGGCGCTCTGACGCTCGGCTCGGCGTTTCCGCATCTGTTGCGCGCGGTGACATCGGATCTGAACTGGAAGCTCGTTGTCGCGGCGACGTCTGGAATGACACTGCTCGGCGCTTTGCTGATGGCACGCTTCGCCGTTGAGGGACCGCATCGGTATGCGCGCGCTACGTTCGACCCGCGCCAGATCGGTCGCGTGCTGCGCAACAAGCCGGTGATGCTGGCGAACATCGGATACTTTGGCCACATGTGGGAGCTTTATGCGATGTGGGGCTGGTTCCTGGCCTTCGCTCAGGCGGCACTGGTGCACCAGAACGTCGACACATCGTACGCATCCATGATCACGTTTGTGGTAGTGGCCTCCGGCGTCGTCGGATGCGTGCTGGGCGGCGTGATGGCGGATCGAATCGGCAGAACAGCAACCACAGCCTTGATGATGGTTGTCTCCGGGTTGTGCGCGCTGCTAATCGGCTTTGCTTTCGATGCTCCGCTTTGGGTCTTCCTGACAGTGGCCATTATCTGGGGCATCTCCGTAATCGGAGATTCGGCGCAGTTTTCCGCCATCGTTACGGAGATTGGCGAATCCTCCAGTGTCGGCACTGCGCTGGCGCTGCAACTTGGTCTCGGCTTTGCGCTCACGGTTGTTGCCATTCGCGTGGTGCCGGAAATCGCGGCCGCGATGGGAAGCTGGCAGTGGACATTCCTTGTGCTGGTGCCCGGTCCGTTCATCGGTGTCATTGCGATGCTGATGTTGCGGCGTCTGCCTGACGCCATCAAGATTGCACACGGCAGGAAGTGACGGCATGTTCACGGGTATCGTCACCGGCATCGGCGAGGTGATCGGGCGCAACGGCGGCAACTTCACGATCCGCTGTCCCTATCCAGCTGAGACGCTGGAAATCGGCGGCTCGATGGCGTGCAACGGCTGCTGCCTGACCGTGACATCGATCCGCACCGACGATGGTGCTGTTGCCGGCAGCAGCATCTTCACCGCCGACGTTTCCAATGAGACCTGCGCCAAGACCACGATTGATAGCTGGCAGCCGGGCACGCGCATCAATCTGGAGCGCCCGCTGGCGATGGGTCAGGAACTGGGCGGACATCTTGTCACCGGCCACGTCGATGGCGTCGCGCGCATCGCCGACATCATTGCCGATGGCGACAGCCGCCGCTTTGTCATCGAGGCGCCCGATCACCTGGCGCCGTACATCGCGCCTAAGGGTTCCGTTGCATTGGACGGAGTTTCGCTGACAGTGAACGAGGTCAGCGACAATTGTTTCGGGGTCAACATCATCCCGCACACCTTGACGGTGACGACGTGGGGCGCGAAAACCGCCGGCCAATCGATCAATCTCGAAGTTGATCTGTTCTCGCGATATATCGCGCGCCTGCTGGAGTTCAGAACGTGACGAACAGTGCTGGCGAACACCTCAGCTTTAACGCGCGCGGGATTGAGTGAAAGATGATTGTTAAGACCGATAGCCAGTCTCAGCAGCGGACGCCGCGCGGCAAACTCGACGCGCGCGTGCTGATCATCGAGGGCCGGTACTATGAAGAGATCGGCGACCTGCTGCTGCAGCATGCGATTGCGGCGCTGGACGCACGCGGCGTTTCTTACGAGCACATCGTGGTGCCGGGCGCATTGGAAATCCCGCAGGTGCTGATCCAGGCGGCGAACTGGGGCCTGCTGGCGCGCGATGCGCCGAACCGCTTTGACGGTGTTGTGGCGCTGGGCTGTGTCATTCGCGGCGAGACATCGCACTACGATATTGTTTGCAACAACGCCAACCACTGGATGATGGAAACTGCGGCGCGTCATGCAACGCCGGTCGGTAACGCGATCCTGACTGTGGACACCATGGAGCAGGCGCTGGCGCGCGCCAATGGTGGCAAGGGTGCCGATGCCGCGAATGCGTGCATGCAACTGATTGAGATTGGCCACGCGTTTGAAAGCAGGCGCGCCGGGGCCGTGTGAAGCCCGGGCTGTAGTGTGCGGCACGTGACTTACCGTGCGTGCGATAAACGACCATATCGCTTCAAAGCATTGGAAGAGCGTGACCCGCGGTTGGCGGGGCCGCTCTGTTACGCGCTGGCCTTTTGTTCATCGTGCCGCGAAAGTCATGCCGCAGCGTGCTGCGGTGGATGCAACATATTGCAGGTGGCAGCGTCGGAGCGCTGATTTCGTTGCAAGGCTGCAACGCAATGCTTCAAAATCGTTGGCTTTCGGTTGGCGCTGTGCGCTCCGATAGACTCGTAACGTCTTGCCACTAAGCCCATAAAATCAACGCTTAAGTGTACTGCGGCGGTCAACTAAAGGCCGGTGCGATGTTGTGTGTCTGGAGTGGTTCCAAACTCCATCCTGTTGCGGGCGTTCGGCTTTTTGAATACGCGTTCAGTGGGGTAGGTGGTCTTGCCCGCTGTTGACTATCAGAGTTCGCCGGAACGATGAGTAGCACGATCGCCGATATCGAAGCCCTTTACGTCGCGCAGCACGACCGCGTGCGCAGCCAGCTCATGCGTAAAGGCCTATCCGCTGCCGCCGCAGCCGATCTTGTGCAGGACGTGTTTCTGCGCATGCTGCGGAGCCCGTCGGACGAGGTCGTCAATCCGCAGCACTATCTTCTGCGCGCTGCCGGCAACATTGCTGTAGACGAATATCGACGGCAGAAGCGTTCGAGCACCGTCATCGATGCCCATGCCGACATCCAGGATTGCGAATGGGTCGCCGATCCATCGCCATTGCAAGATGTGTCGGTAATCGCGGCGGAGGAGTTCGAGGCGCTGCGGTCGGCACTGGCGGAGTTGCCGCCCCGGTGCCGTGAGGTGCTGATCCTTCATAAGTTTGAAGGCCTCAGCTATGCGGAGATCGCCGCTAAACTCGGCATCGCGAAGAATACGGTGACGGTTCATCTGGCCAAGGCGATGCGGCTTTTACGCCGCGGTCTGCGCGAAGCCGGCACAGATGTCGATTTGCGCTAATAGGTTCGCAGATTAGAATCGTCTAACGGAATAGATGTCTTTGGCTGATCGATGATCGAAGCGCCCGATGGGCAATTCGGCATTTCGGCGGCCATTGATGCGCTTCAACATGGAACCCCGCGCGGCAGAGCTGAATGATGACCCGCGATAGCGGCCAATCCCCAGACGACGCCGCGATTGAGTGGTTCGTCATCCTGCGTGACGAAGACGTGACCGCATTGCAGCGGCGCGATTTCGCAACGTGGCTGGCTGCCTCGCCTGAACACGCCAAGGCCTGGGCCGAGCTTGAGCGCCTGTGGGTTGGGCTTGATGCGCTGGCGCCGACATCGGGCAGTCCCGGCGAACGCGATATATCGGTTCCCGGCACCGACGCCCAACCGGCCGGACGCGCCGCCGCTGCTGCTGCACAACAGCGAAATATGATCCCGTTGTCAGGCCGCCGGTCGCCACCTGCGCATGCTCCCACCGGGAAATACGTTGCTATCGCAGCGTCTGTGCTGGCCGCAGCTGTCGTGGTCTGGCAGGCAACGCCGGTGGGCCTGTGGGCCGATCATCGTACGGGTACGGGCGAGCAGCTTTCGGTGGCGCTTGCCGATGGTTCAAGCATTGAGCTCAATAGCTCCACCGCATTGGACGTCGAGTATTCCGAAGGTGAGCGCCGCATTCGGCTGCTGACCGGTGAAGCGTTTTTCACCGTCGCTAAGGATGCTTCCCGCCCCTTCATCGTCTCTGCGGATGGTGGTGAAGTTGTCGTGCGCGGCACCGCCTTCAATGTGCGCATTGGGAACAACGTTGCCGTGGCGGTGACCGAAAACGTTGTTGAGGTCGAGGCGGCCGGACAGCAGCCAGTACGTGTTGCGCAAGGTGAGGGCGTTTCCTACACTGCTGTTTCAATCTCGCCAGTCGCCGCGGTAGATCTCGATACGGTGCAGGCCTGGCGTCAGCATCAGCTTGTTTTCCACGACGCGCGCCTTGCTGATGTTTTAGACGAATTACAGCGATACCGGCGCGGTTATGTGCGTGTTCTGGACGCCTCGCTGAACGACCGCCGGGTTACGGCTGTGTTTGATACACGTCGCCCCGATGCTGCGCTGGAAACCATCGCGCGCAATCTTGATCTGCGGCTCTATCGTCTCACGGACCTGCTGATTGGTATTGGTCCTGGCGAAGTGAAAAATATCTCTCCATCCGAGTAATTACTTTTTGCCCCGCCCTCGTCTTCTAAGTTAGGGGCCGGTTGCCCCTCAGCGTATTGCGTAGTGGGGTATGATGATGTTGCGTTTGCGTACCGGCAGGGTGCTGCCTGGATTGGCGGCTGTGTTAATGACGAGCGTTGCTGTGCCCTATGCGGCAACGGTGCCTGCGATGGCGCAGGCACAAAGCAGCTTCAACATTCCCGCTCAACCGCTTGCCAGTGCGCTCATAGCGTTTTCCCGCCAGACCAATATCGAGGTGTTCGTCCCATCGTCGGTGGCGTCGGGGAAGAAGTCGACTGCGGTCAGCGGTGCGATGTCTTCCGATGCAGCGCTGCAGACGCTGCTGGCCGGCACGGGGCTGACGTACTCATTCAATGGCACGACCTATGCGATCAACGCTCCGAACGCGGGCGGCGCCGGAGCAACGGTTGATGGCGCGATAGCTCTTGATACGATTGATGTGAGTGGCGGCGGCTCCGGCGATGTGAGCACCGTTTACACGCCGTATGCAACAGCGGCCGCGACGTCATTTATATCGGGTGAAGATATTGAACGGTTTCGTGGGGCGAGCCCTGCCGACATGTTCCGCGGTGTCCCTGGCGTTCTTTCGGGCGAGGCAAGAAACGGTGGCGGCGCAATCGACGTTAATATTCGCGGCATGCAGGGCATGGGACGCGTGGAAGTTACGGTCGACGGAGCGCAGAACGCCAGCAATGTTTATCATGGCTACCAGGGCATCAGTAATCGCAGCTTTGTAGATCCGGATTTCATCGGCGGTGTAGATATTTCCAAGGGTCCAGATGCTGCTTCAGGCGGCATCGCAGGCAAGGTCGCCATGCGTACCATTGAGGCGTCGGACATTCTGTTCCCGGGCAGAAAGCATGGCGTCCGCATCAAGGGCGGTTTCGGGACCAATACATCTTCGCCGCCGGCCGTCGGTACTACTGCCGGCTACAGCTTTCCTTTCGCGCCATGGGTCTCGCCGGTCGTTACTTCGTCGAGCGCCGGAATGGACAGGCCGTCAGTTCTCACGCCGACAAGCGGATCAGGCAGCATCATTGGAGCCGCGCAGGGTGGCAATGCGGAGTTTGTCGTCGGCTATTCGCGTCGCAAGCAGGGCAACTATCATGCCGGCACACGTGGCCCGGTGGCCCGGCCTGTAGATATGGGCGCGCAACAGGTTCCCAATAGTGCCGGTTTTATTCAGAACTGGCCACAGTACATCGCTAACGGCGGTGTTGCGAATTACCGTGGCGGCGAGGAGGTTCTGAACAGCGAGCTGGAAACTTCGTCACTTCTCGCCAAGGCAAAGCTGAGCCTTGAGAACGGTCAAACGGTCCGCGCAACCTACAACGGCTTTGAAAGTGAAGCTGGCGAAGTGATGGCGTCGGGGCAGAGCGATCTGAGGATTCAGCCATGGCAGCGCGGCCAAACCGTTGGAGCGAAGGTCAACAGTGGCACGTTGAACTATGCGTGGAACCCAGCCAACAACAACCTGATTGATCTGCAATCCAATGTATGGATCACCGAGCTTGAAGTCAGAAATCCGGTTCGGAACAGTTTCATCACTCAGGAGATCGTCGATCTTCTAGCAACGCTGCCGCATAATTTCCGCACCGGCTCCGACACCACGATGTGGGGGGCAGACGTAACGAACATATCGCGGTTCGATACATCGATTGGCGCGCTTAACTGGAGCTATGGTCTGTCCTGGCTGAGTGAGGATACCACCCCGAGCAAGCACAGTAAGGTGCTGGAGTGGCGCTACGTGCCTCGTGATGGTGAGCGGCAGGAAGCTGCGGCGTTCACGAAGGCGGCGTGGGATCCCGTTGACTGGATGACGTTGAATGCAGGCTTGCGCTATCAGCACTTCTGGTCAAGCGATCGGTCGGCGCGCGAGAGTCTTTCCGCTGCACAACTCCCGTACTTTCAGGATGGTTATTCGCAGAACAAGGGAGGTTTCAGCCCTTCGGTAGGAGTTGTTTTGAAGCCCTTCGAGGGGGCGCAGATCTATGCGAACTACGCCCACGCTATGCGCATGCCAAGCTTGATGGAAGCGACCTCGACATTCGGTCTTGCAGTGAACAACCTCGTTGATCCGGAGCGGGCCAGGAATCTTGATGTCGGCGTTAATGTCATGCGCAGCGATCTGCTCACCGGCAACGACAAGGGAATGCTCAAGGTTGGCTACTTCCATTCGATCGTCGATGACTACATCTCGCGGGCGTACGTTCCGCCGGTCACGGGTAGTACGGACCGCAGTGGTCTTGTGATCGGCAATATCCATCAGGCCGAATTTTCTGGAATTGAAATGTCGGCGCGTTACGAAGTGGGAGGGTTCTCGGCCAGCATGTCGGCGAACTACTATACCAACGTGTCGTTCTGCCCGACTGCAAATACGTGCGAAGGGAGCTCGATATACGGCGACTACGCCACCAATCAGGTGCCCCCGAAGTACACGATCGATTTTACGGTGGCGCAGAAGTTGTTTGACGACAAGCTCACGGTCGGCGGGCGCGTGCTTCATATCGGCCAGCGTGCTGCAGATCACAGAGAGATGATTGTCCGTGGTGCCGCGCCCTTCATCAGTGCCGTGTATTGGGATCCTTATACGCTTGTAGATCTGTTCTCCGAGTACAAGATCAATGAGAATCTCAGCGTTGATCTGCGCGTGCAGAATTTGACCGATCAGTATTACGTTGATCCGTTGAGCCTCATTCAGCAGCCCGGGCCGGGACGCACATTGTATGGTGCGTTCACGGCGAGGTTCTGAGCGCCTCTGTATTTGCCGACGTTTGACTGTTGCCTTGCGCCGATGGCACCTGCAGGTTCCATCGGCGCAGAGCATTGCGGTTTGAACGGTTGCCGCATCGTGATGAGCATCCCCTGCCAGGTAAGCTTAGATGCTGTGCGCGGACCTGCATGCGCAGTCGATCCCGCTTTCCTGGACAAACGATATGGCGTGCTTGCTCAGCGGCAATTGACGCCTTGATTGCGCGGGGCGGGCTGCGTGCCGAGGTCGTGCGCTAGAGGCATCGATCAATGCGTTCTGCGCATGAATGTGTTCCGGATGTGACACCGCCTCAAAAACAATACCTGGGCGGTATACTTGTGGCGCGTTGTTAATATAGGTTCCCATGTGTGTGGGCTGAGCCGCCGCCAAGCATCTACGCGTCCTTTCAGTATTGCGTGTTTCGGAGCGTACAATGCATTTGCGTCGGCGTAGCGCGGCTTTGGCCGCGTGCATTTCCTTGTCATGTGTGAGTGTTGATCTGGCCTTAGCCCAGGAGCCCGAGGCGGAGGCAACGCCGTTGCCGCCGGTTACGGTCGAAACTCAGGGCGCGGCGCCAAAAGCCAAAAAGAAGGCTGCGAAGAAGAAGGCCTCGGCGGCAGCGGTGGGCGTGCCAAGCCAGCAGCCTGTGGTGGCGCCTCAAAAGCCGGCCGGTATCCCAAGAACCAACGACGGCACAGCGCACGGCCCGGTTGAGGGATACGTTGCGCAGAACACCGCTACGGGCATCAAGACCAATACGCCGCTGAAAGAAATCCCGCAGTCGATTTCTGTCGTCGGCACTGAGCAGATGCGCGATCAGGGCGTGCAGTCAGTGTCGGAAGCGTTGCGCTACGTGCCGGGTGTCGTGGCCGAGAGCCACGGTGCCGACAGCCGTGTCGACGGATACTTCATTCGCGGCATTGCAGCGGCCGAGTATCTCGATGGAATGCGGCGCAACTTCAGTGATTTCTGGTATGGCTATCGCGGCGATCCGTATCTGATGGAGCGTATCGAGGTGCTGCGCGGACCGGCTGCCGTCTCATACGGGCAATCTCCGGTTGGCGGCATCATCAACTCCGTGTCGAAGCGTCCCACCGGCGAGACCGGCGGCGAGATCGGCTTTGAGTACGGCACCTTCGATTTCAAGCAGATGAAGTTCGACACCAACGGGCTCATTACCACCGACGGCAGTTTGGCCTATCGCGTTACCGGTGTGGTACGCGTGGCCGATAGCCAGACCGACCATGTCGAGGATGACCGCTTCGCGATCCAGCCTGGCATTACCTGGAAGCCCACCAGCGACACCACGGTGACGTTGCTCGGCCATTACCAAAGAGACCGGTCAGGGTCGACACAGCAGATCTGGGCGCGCGTCGGCACTCTCTATCCGAACGTGAATGGTCGCCGCATTCCGCGCAGTAATTTTATGGGTGATCCGGGAGATTATTTCGACACGGACGTCGCTGCGGGCACGCTCTTTATTGAGCACGACATTAACCCGGCGATAAAAGTGAAGCATGTGTCGCGCTACTCCGACGTACAGAAAAAGTACGATGTGAAGTATCCGGCGATATGGGGATACACCGATTTCGCGACGCAGGAATCTATGATGCGCGCCGCCGAAAGATCTGACGCGAATGCCCGAACGTTCACTCAGGACACCAATATCGAAGTCGGTCTTGTGACCGGTGCCCTGAAGCATCGGATACTGAGCGGCGTCGATTACGCCCATCTCAGCACAGACCGCGTCTACGGCACCTTCCTCGACGTGAATTCGGTGCTCTTCGGTTATAACGTGTACAATCCACCCTATACGATGGGCGACTGGATTCCCTTCGGCTGCGCTCAAGGATGCTTCACCGACCAGACAATCACTCAGACGGGCGTTTATCTTCAGGATCAGATGCGCCTGGGGAACTGGATTGGCGTGGTGGGTGTGCGTCATGATTGGGTTGAGAACGACACTGTGAGCAGTGCTCCGCCCGCAGCCAGTCAGTCGGTGGCGAAAAAGCAGCAGGCTACGACATATCGTGCCGGCCTTATGTATGAGTTCGCGTTCGGTCTGACGCCATACATCAGCTATGCGGAATCCTTCCTTCCGGTTGCGGGCACCAACAGGCAGGGCACTCCGCACGATCCGCAAACAGGCAGGCAGTACGAAGTCGGTTTCAAATTCCAGCCCACCGGAGCAAACTTCGCTATCAACGGTGCGGTGTTCGACATTGCTGAAACTGGCCGTCTTGTTCCCGATGGCACTTTCCAGCGCCAGCTCGGTGCCGTGTCTGTCAAGGGCTTTGAGATTGAGGCAGTCGGTCAGCTCACACGCAACCTGAAGATCATGGGCGGCTACTCCTATACGCAGGCCGAATACGACGACAAGAGGCCTCATGCCCATAACGGTATGCAGATTGAATCGGTGCCGAAGCATCTGGCGTCGATGTGGGCGCTGTGGGAGTTCGACCAGCCGATGCTCAAGGGATGGTCGGTCGGCGGTGGTGCGCGTTACATCGGCGAGAACTGGACGGAGAAGTCAAACGCAAGCACCGTTGTCCACGAGATTCCGTCCGTTACGCTGTATGATGCCATGATCGCCTATGAGAACGAGAACTGGCGCTGGCAGCTCACCGGTCGCAACCTCGAAGACAAATATTATGTGTCTACGTGTCTTGCGCGCGGTGACTGCTGGCTTAGCACAGCACGCACCATCACCACGGGGATCACCTATAAATACTGACGACTGATTATTGCCTGCTGATATATTGCGTAGCCTCTGTCGCCCACCGGCGGCAGGGGCATTTCGCGGTTAGTAGGTTGGTGAAATGTGGAAGCGGCGGCGTGGTCATTGGGGCATAAACAATGAGGCCAACACTTGGATAGAGACCGGGGCGCGCAGCTTTAACGTGGATAGCAACGTAATCACACGAACACGAAGCGAAAGGCTATGAGGCGAGTGTGCAGGAACTGATGACTCCCGCCGTGACGTTCAGTTTTTTCGGCACGCTGCTGCTTATCAACGGCATTGCGTTTCTGCGCCGGTCATGGCTGGGCAAACGCCCGCGCAATTTGCTGTCGCTGATTTTTGGCTGGTTTGCTGTTGTCGCTGGCATTGCACTGTTCTGCCATGCGTGGGGTGGTGAGGTCGGTATGGCCTATGCGCTGCTGGTGTTCTCGCTCGCTGCGTTTCTGGTCATTGCCTTCGGCATCGAAGATCGCTCCCATCGCCGCCAAAAAGTGCGCGATGTGGCACCTGAACCCGAGGAGCGACTAACGAACTGGCGACGGGCCACTGCAAAGGCGCTGTTGTCGATCGTTCTCGCTGGCGTTGCCGCCATCGGCATTGGCGTTGCTTTCGCAGTTTCAGCGCCGATGGAAACCCATGACCGCATCGTGATAGGTGGCCTGCTGGTGCCTGTGCTATGGGGGGGCGGCATGGCGTGGACGCTGGCTGATGCCAAGCTGTTGCGAGCAACACTGTTGCTGTTGCTGATTTCGGCGTTGAGCTATGGGATAGCATTCTTGCCTAAGGCGCTCGCGCTATGACGTCTCCCAAAACTTCTTCGCCAACGCACAAGCGTCCGCTGCTGCCGCCGAAGTTCGTGCAGGCGATGCTGGCCGGGCACTCCGCGCTCGGGCTGGCCTTTGCCGCGCTCATTTACATCGTCTGTCTCACCGGCACGATTGCGGTGTTCATGTTTGAGCTGCAGCGCTGGGAGCAGCCAGACATCGCCCCCATACCGCACTCGGTCTCGGCTGAAGTCGTGGCCAACGCGTTGCAGGCCGGGCAACGGCAGGCGCTTGCGGACAACGCAGCGCACGACCTTTTCATCATGGGGCCAAATCCGCATTCCGGCTATGCGCGCCTTGCTGTCGGTTATCGCGATCATGAAACCGACGTGCGCGGCGACTGGATCGCCAACGCCGACGGCGATCTGGTCGCGCGGGCACAGGCACCGTGGACCACCTTCGTTACCGTGCTGCATGGCAGCCTGCATCTTCCCCACACATGGGGTGCGTTTCTGGTCGGGCTGACCGGGGTGGCGCTGCTATCGTCGCTGGTATCAGGATTGCTTTCTCACCCGCGCATGTTCAAGGACGCGTTTCATTTGCGCTGGGGTGGTTCGCGGCGCCTGCAGGACGCGGATCTGCACAATCGGCTGGGCGTCTGGGGGCTGCCGTTTCATTTCGTGGTGTCGCTCAGCGGCGCATTGATTGGTCTCGCAACCTTGGTTGTTGGTGTGCTTGCGCTGGCAGCCTATGACGGCGACACCGAAAAGGCGTTTGCCGCTATTCTGGGACCGCACGCCGGCCCCGATGAAAGCGCCGGGCCGCTGCCGGACATCGCGGCCATGATACGGGCGGTGCAGGCGGCCAAGCCGGACGCGGTGTTCACCAGCGCCAACTTCGACCATATCGCCAAGGCGGATCAGGTGGTGCATCTTGGGATGCGCGCGCCCGGACATCTGCCGCTGGCCAATGTCTACTACTTCAAGGGCGACGGTATGGCGCTGGGTGATGGCGGGCTAGAGGAAGGCGGCATTGGCCAACAGATCCTAGGCGTGCTGCAGCCGCTGCACTTCGGCTGGTTTGGAGGCATTCCGGTAAAGCTGGCCTACGGTGTGCTGGGGATTGCGCTCAGCATTGTCACCTACACCGGCGTTACGATCTGGCTGTCGCGCCGCCGCGACAAGGGCAGGCCTGCTCCGGGCTGGGAAAAGATCTGGGCCGGTGTCGGCTGGGGCCAGCCGCTGGCGCTGGGGCTGTCGGCACTCGCAGCGCTTTATCTCGGCTCGCCGATTATTATCCCGGCGTACCTGGCAGCCAGCGCTCTGGCGATACTGTTTGCCTTGGGATGCCGATCGGGTACCGCAGCGGCGGCCATCCTGCGTACCGCGAGCGCGTTTGTGCTGCTGGCGGTTGTCTTCGCCCATCTGACGATCTGGAATGGACGCGTCGTGGACACCATGGGTGTTGCGGTTGATACAACGCTGCTGCTTGTCGCGCTGGGGCTTTTGATGCCGCTGGCGAAGCGTCGCAGTGGAGTTAACACGATGGCGCCATCTTTAACGAAGTAGGGCGCAATGCCTGGCTTTTCGCGGTGACAATGCGGGCCGTCAGGCACTTAAATTGTCGAGGCTGAGCGGTTCCAGTGCGATGGGCGCTTTCTGTCCATTTACTTCCGCGCGAATGGCCTGTAGAAGGCCCATGTTTCTTGGATCGGGGCGTAGCTCAGCCTGGTAGAGCACCTGCTTTGGGAGCAGGGGGTCGCGAGTTCGAATCCCGCCGCCCCGACCAAACTTTCCACCACGATCTCGCAGATAAGCCAAGCGCCCTGCGAGTTCTGTGGCTGCCATCGGGAAAGCCATCCATGCTCGCGCGCATCTTCAAGCCAGCCAAAACCGCCATGCAGTCCGGCGAAGGCCGCACGAAGGAATGGTTGTTGGAGTTTGCTCCGGCAACGCCGCGTGAAATCGACCCGCTGATGGGATGGACGGGCACGCGCGACATGCGTGCCGAGGTGCAGCTTTCCTTCGACAGCAAGGAAGAAGCGATTGCCTATGCCGAGCGCGAAGGCATTCCGTTTCAGGTGATAGAGCCATCACCGCGCAAGATGATCCGCAAGTCTTACGCTGACAATTTCCGGTATGGCCGCATCGGCCGCTGGACCCACTGATCCGGTACTGACACGACCTCGGCCCGTTAAACGGCGTCGTCCTGACGGTTGTCGCCAGACTGCCTTGCCGAGCGCTGTAGGGTCAGGGCTACCGTTGTCAAATCTGGCGAGCGCTGTCGTGGGCTCTAAGCCTGTTGGGCCATGTCGTCGACGCGGCGCTGGATCAGGATCAGATAGTACAGCATGAACAACACGTAGAACGTCTCCGCCGCCTCTGCCGGGCGGGTGACGAGGCCTTCCGTGCCGTCAAAGCCAAGTTCCTTCTGATACATGCTGTCGAGCTTGTAGATCAGCGCGCCGATGGAAACCGGCACCAGGATGATCGACGGTTCGAAAAGCTCCAGTGCCTTGATGCGGAGGGGACGGCCAAGCCACGCCAGTAGCGGAAGCAACAGGCCGCAGACAACGATGGTCAGTTCAAGCACGGCGCGCGGCAGCATGTTGAAGACCGGGTGCACGTTATGCAGGTTGGTCTCGTGCTGGCGGTTGATCTGGCTCCACTCTTCCGGCGTCTCCCAATTGAAGAAATGCTGCCCCCAACTGTGCTCTTCGCCGGCGGTGTAAAAACAGGCGAGCGTGCCCAGCAGGATCAGATACCACCACAGGCGCTTTGCCCGGACGATGGGGTTGAACAGCAGCCGCACGCCGAGGAAGAATCCAACGAGTGGAATGAAGAAGTGCGACAGCTCCAGAACGCCAAAGCCTTCCGGCAGCATATGGCGTTGATAGAATTCCGGCGCGGCATGATTGATGATCGGCAGCGCGATGATAATGGCGAGCGGCAAGTACAGCCACCACCAGGGCGCGAATTTAGGATTCGTCAGACGGTCCATCACAACGCTTCATTGCAATCCAGTTAGATCCCGTTCTTCGGCAAGCATGACAAAATTTTGACAGGCTGCAATCTTTTTGGCCTGGCGTGGTTGCGTGTGTGAGCCCTTTCCCGAGCGCAGTGACAAAACATCCATCGAATTGCTCGGGCAAAGTAAAACGGCGGCAGCCCGGAGGCCGCCGCCGTAGATTGATGTTCAACGTCTATCGTTGTGCGCTCAGGTTACTGGAACAGCTCCACGGCCTTGGCTGCGGTGTTCCAGATGCCCCAGACCAGCGGAATGCCAACCAGAAGCCAGAACAGTGCTGCCTTGGTATCCAGTCCGCCCATGCCAATGCCGTAGGAACCTGACGCAGGCGAGGTGGAGATGCCGGTGTGAAGCTTGGCCTGCTCCGCCGAGACTTCCGCTTCGCTCATGTGCCACTTCGGATTGACCGGACGGATAAGCAGGTTGGCGATGAAGCCGATCACCAGCAGCCCCGCGAGCGTATAGAAAATAGGCCCGTAGATCTGATCCGGTGCGATGCCGGCAGCCTGGCGGGTGTCGTGCATGTAGTTCACGATCACCGGACCGACGATGCCGGCTGTCGACCACGCCGTGAGCAAGCGGCCGTGGATTGCGCCCACGAACTGCGTGCCGAACAGATCGGCGAGGTAGGCCGGAACCGTTGAGAAGCCGCCTCCGTACATCGAAGCGATGATGCAGAAGGAGCCAACGAACAGCGCCAGCATTTTCCACTCAGCGGCGGCGGATGCCAGAATGTAGAGCGAGGCGCCGAGCACGAAGAAGATGAAGTAGGTGTTCTTGCGCCCCAGCTTGTCCGACGATGAGGCCCAGGCGAAGCGCCCGAAGATGTTGAACAGCGAGATGAGGCCAACGAAGCCCGCACCAACGCCCGCAGCCTTGGCGGCCAGCGCTACGTTCTCCTGCAGCTGATTGTATCCGACGCCCGGATCGCCCGCGAGCGCGCCGCCGAAGGTTTCCTGCAGCATCGGAGACGCCGCACCGATGATGCCGATGCCGGCCGAAACGTTCATGCACAGCGCCAGCCAGACCAGCCAGAATTGCGGGGTCTTGTGGGCATCCTTCAGATGCACGTTGGCGGAAGAAATCATGCTGTTGCCGTTCGCGGGCGGCTTCCAGCCTTCCGGCTTCCAACCGCCGGGAGGAATGCGATAGCCGAACGCGCCGATGAGCATGAACACGAGATAGATCAGCGCCAGCGCAACGAACGTTTCCCATACGCCGGGTGTCGCATCGGTGCGGAAATAGTTCATGAGGTGAGTGGCGAGTGGCGAGCCGATCATGGCACCGCCGCCAAAGCCCATGATGGCCATGCCGGTGGCCATGCCACGGCGGTCTGGAAACCATTTGATGAGCGTTGATACCGGTGAAATGTAGCCGAGACCGAGACCGATGCCGCCGATGACACCGGCGCCGAGCCACATCAGCCACAACTGGTGCAGATAGATGCCTAGGGCTGCGATGAGCAGGCCGCCACACCAGCAGGCCGTTGCAACAAGACCAGCTTTGCGCGGACCGGCGCGCTCAAGCCAGCCGCCCCACAACGCAGCCGATACGCCGAGCAGCACGAAGAAGAACGTGTACATCCAGCCGAGGTCGAACTGACTCCAGTTGCAGTCCGTCGCGGTCAGTGCATGCAGCGTGCCGAGCGATTTTTCAGCGAAGGTGACAGCGCCTTGCGAACACTCCGGCAGCGGCTGTCCATCAGCGCCGTGGAGCACACCTTGCAACGGTTTCCAGAACACCGAAAACCCGTAGGCCATGCCAATGCAAAGGTGAATGCAAAGCGCGGCCGGCGGCACCAGCCACCGATTAAAGCCCGGTTTGGCGACGATCCGTTCCCTCGAAAGCAAGGGCGCGGAGCCGGCCGCAGAAGTCGTGCTGGTCATTAAGATCCATCCCCGAAAGTGCGATTTTAGGCGGATTGCGGCGGGCGCCTTCCGCTCTTACCCGTTACTTGGCACGGGTTTGCCGTCACGATCAACGACTTAGGGGGTAGAAGCAAGGCCAAACGCGCTGGAACCGGACTGATTGGGCAAGCCGAGCTAAGAAATACAGCGGCGAAACAGAGTTAAAGGGCAGCATTGTTAAACAGACAGTGCTGCCAACGTGCCCGGCGATGTTCGCTATATTATGCGACACGCGCTGTTTCGGCTTCCGCATAATAGCTTTCAACGCGGAACGGAACGCATTCTGCAGCAATGCGATTGCGGCCCATGTTCTCAACTGCTGCGAGCATTCGGCCCTGGCGGCGCATGATGTTGTCGGCCAGCGCGACGAAGCGGCGATTGGGAACCGCAGTGTCGGATGCTGCGCGCAGCGCCAATGCGATCCGATCCTCGGGGGCCTTGGGATTGAGCGCGCACAGCGTGATGAACGCTGCAGCGGTTGAACGGCTGAGGCCGGCGAAGCAATGGATGAGCAGCGGAGCTTCACCATCCCAGCTTTGCGCAAAGTCGATCAGGCGGTGGACGTGGTCGACAGCAGGCGGCTCAGCGCCGGGGAGGGCATCGACAATGTCGTGCATGTCGAGCCGCAGATGACGATCCGGTGACAGCGCTGGGGGCGTTTGAGGCGCGAGTTCAGCGTTGATTGCGCTGACCAGATGGCGCGCGCCGGTCTCCGCGATGATATCGGGAATATGCCTTAGGGCGCACACATGGATTGCTGCGGATTTGCTCTGCATGGCCTGCTTCGATCCGGTTTCTTGTTGGCGCGGCTAGTGCCACCCAACCATGACCGTTTCAAGAATGCGCCGTCACTTTGGCGTGTGTTGCAGCGTGGATGGCAAATGAATGCTTGGCAAAGACCATCTTGGTCTAAGCGAATGCAAACGGCGCACACTGCTGGCACATTCGATGTTGCTCAAATGGTGTCCGGCGGCGGCCATACAAGGCCAGCGAAATATGTCGTGAGGCGCTGGAAACAACAAGGACGCCGCATCTGCGGCTTAAAGCTGTGGCGCAGGCATTTAGCTAGCTCGCCCATCAGCCGATTTTAAAACTATTAGAAATATTGGCGATCCCGGCAGGGCTCGAACCTGCGACCCTCTGCTTAGAAGTTACGTCCCGCGCTGATTCAAAACGCCGCAAACCACAACTTACACATGGACAATTTTGTTGTTCCTATTGGCGTTACGGAAGTTGGTTCGTATCATTTGCGAACAAACAATTTCCGGGCGGAACAGGTGCATCGCGTTACCCCGGCGCTACCCTTGGGGGAAATGCGACGTGGCGAAAATTCTGACAGCAGCAGCAGTTGAAAAGCTGAAGCCGAAGCCGCACCGATGGGAGGTTCCCGACGCGCGGCTACCGAACTTATACCTTATTATTCAACCAGGTGGCGCGCGGAGCTGGGCGGTGCGCTATCGCACTGGCGGTCGCACGCGCAAGTATACGCTCGGCCCGTATCCACGCATCGAGCTTGCCGACGCTCGTAGGCTGGCGCGCGATGCGCTGCAGGCGGTCGATGAAGGTCGAGATCCGGCGCAGGAGAAGCGGATCGTCCGCAGCGAGGCTGGCTTAGCCGGCGACAAGCGCTTTCCGGCGCTGGCGAAAGAATTCGTCGCCCGGTACGCAAAGCCCCGTAATCGCCGCTGGAAGGAATCGGCCCGCCTGATTGGCCTGCGGTACGATGAAGACGGAGGTGCTTCCGTCATTAAGGGCAGCGTGGCCGACAAGTGGTCCCATCGGCCGGTCGACCAGATAAAGAAGCGCGAGGTTGTGGCTGCGCTGGATACGATTGCAGACCGTGGCCATGGCTGCACCGCGCTCCACACCCTCACCGCCTTGCGAAAATTCTTCAACTGGCTTGTCGAGCGAGACGTCATTGAGGCGTCTCCGTGTTCCGGGGTCAAGCCGCCAGTCCCGGCCAAAGAGCGGGATCGCGTGTTGTCTGACGACGAACTACGCGCCCTTTGGCAAGCCGTCGACGCCGAACAGCCACCATTCCGCCAAGCGCTGAAGCTCTTGATGCTGACGGGCCAGCGCCGCACGGAGGTTGCAGGCCTTGTGCGACCAGAGCTGAGCTCGGACACCCGACTTTGGACGCTGCCGGGGGACCGATCCAAGAACGGCCAGGAGCACCTTATTCCGCTGACGGACGCCGCCGCTGCGCTGATCGAGCAGGCTCCGGCCATTGCCGAATGTCCGTTCGTGTTCTCGGTGACTGGGCGTAGTCCGATCTCGGGGTTCAGCCGGTCAAAGAAGCGGCTAGACGCTGCGATGAGTAAGACGCTCGGCGCTCCGGTTCAGCCCTGGGTTCTGCACGATCTGCGAAGGACGGTCGCGACGCGGCTCGCTGAGCTGGAAGTGCCACCACATGTTGTCGAGGCCATTTTAAACCACCGAAGCGGCGTCATCAGCGGCGTGTCTGCGATCTACAACCGACACAGCTACCTGGATGAGAAGCGCGCGGCGCTCGAAAAGTGGGAGCGGCGCCTGGGCGAGATCGTCGGTTTTCAGGGGCATGGCTCGCCCGATGCAGAGCCGAAAAATCAGCAGAAGACGCGATTTACGGTGGATGGAGTTACCACAATGGTTGAGCTGCATTCCACAGTGCGTTAGAAAATATCACTTTTTGTGACTTTCGGCATTGACGTTCAGCGTTTGTTCTGGCATATTTACGAAATCTTAAGACTGACGAGGACTCCCGATGACCGTTCAAATCGATTCGGTGGGTCGCAGCGAAGTTGGTTCCCGCGTCGGCAGCGTCCCCCCTGTGAATGAAGCGCAGCGCAAGCCGCAGCCTCAAAACGTATATCTGTCGCGGACGCAGGTCCGGCAGCGATACGGTGGCGTCACTCGTGTGACGATATATCGATGGGTGAAAAACGAGGCGCTGGGCTTCCCGAAGCCGATCACCATATGTGCCCGCGACTACTGGGCGCTGTCGGATCTTGAGGCGTTCGAGCGATCCAAGAAGGCGGCATAACGTGAAAACACGACGCCGACCTTAGACAAGAAAAAACCCCGGCGGCGCTGTGCGCCATCGGGGCTGTTTTGCGTTCGTAAATTTGTATCGTCACCCGATCCTTGTCTCGCGTTCCGAGGCGGACCAACGCCTCAGGAGAACAGGATCTCGTCAACACAGGAGATCGTCAGAGCATGTATTCTGATACTCGCATTCTCGCTTCCAAGCAAGCGAAAACGGTCGATCTCCGCGCTTACACAACGGAGTTATTCGACCATGGCTGTTGTCATTCAACTGAGACCCGACGAGACGAAGCGGAGTAATCGCGGACGCCCACGCAAATGGCCAAACGGAAAGCCGCCGTCGCGCGCATGTGATGTTCGCCACTATGAGGAGGTGGAAGCGCATTGTCGCTCAGTGCCACGCAAAGACCTTTCAGACATTAAGGAGCGGGTCGCGCATCGTGCGGACATTGACCGGCTATCGCCTGCCGCAAAGGCAGTCCTGAACTTCTACCTCCGTCATCTGAATTGGGGCGAGGGGTGCGACTGGCATTCGAATGCCGCCATCGCGGAGAGTAAGGCGCTTTCCGAGCGCAGCGTTGAACGAGGCAGAAAAGAACTGCGGGAGCGCGGTTACATCGTGTCGCGACCTATCCCGCTAGGTCGATCGTTGCCAGGCCTGACGCGGCAGCAGCAAGCTCGCAAACCGTGGCAGACGACCCTTGCAGTCATCCGTGAGGTGAGGACTTCGGAGGAAACAACTACCCGACAGAAAAATGCTTCTGACCCGACAGAAAATGTACCAGATGCCCGACAGAAAATGTCGAAATTGCCCGACAAAATTGTCGGACAAACACTTAAAGAGGAACAATTAAAGGTAACACCTAAGTGTGAGGTCGCTAAACGCTCCCGCTCGCGAGGGGCGCGAATTCGTCTTGAGCCAAGCGCTGAACTGGATCCTGATAGTCCGGCGATGGCCATAGCGCTGAAAGCCGGACTATCCGAGGGCGAGGCATTCCATGCGTTCAGCCGACTGCGCAACTGGGCCGTTGAACAGAACAAGTCCTGGCCGACGATGGATGCACTGCTTGCGCGGTGGGGCACTTGGGTCCGCGAGGATAGCGCTCGAAGCAAGAAAACATATGCGCGAGCCAGTGCTGCCGATCTTGCAAACTCAGCTTTTGAGATCTTCGAGGGGGCAACGCCATGACAGTGAGCAAGGCGGTCGTGCCGATCCGCGCAAACACTCCGGCACAAACTACTGAGCCAGTTCTGCGAGTCAGCAAGGCGGTGGCTACTGGCCTGACTGATCTAACCATCGCATTCCGCCCCGGGCGCCAGCACATGGACGACGACCGCAAGCGGTGGCTGCAGATCTGCGCCAAGGCCGTCGCGAAGTTTGACGAGCAGATCATCGTTGCTGTGCTCGACGAACTGCTGACGGACAACAAGGCAAATCCATTCTGGCCAACGCCGCAGGATATTTTCGAGGCGTGCAAAAAGAAGGAAAGCCGATGGCAGGCGGATACTTTCGTCAAATTCGGGCTGCTTAGCACACAACGTTGGAGTCCGTCCGAAGTCAGGGACATGCGCAGAAACGCAGGCATCGCGCCTGCTGCGTTCGAGTTGGCGACGCTGCGGCGGCACATAAACGACAACCTTGAGCGAATGCTCCGCCTGTTTAGAGACGGATACCGTGACGATTGCCACCCGATAATCACGATGGCAGAGGAAGTTTTTGCCGCCATTCCAAGAGCGGCCTTTCCTGAAAACGCTCACGAGCGGATCGTTGCTGCCCGCGGAAAGTACGCAGCCGCTGTGCAGCGTGAGGCGAATGATAGCGCCGCAAATCGGGCACGTCACTTGGAGGCGTGCGGCATTGAAATCCCGAAGCCGGAGGTGCGCGATGAACGGCACCATTGAAACGGCCTTCAGCGGCCGTGTCGGCACGGATCCTGAGCGCCGAACCAGTCAGGCCGGCAAACCTTGGCTGCGCTTCAGCGTGGCAGTCGGATCGGACGACGCAGTGCAGTGGGTGCAGGTGGCAGTGTTCGGGCAGCAGGCCGAAGATCTGTCCACCAGGCTGCATAAGGGCGATCGCGTCTACGTCGAGGGCACGCTCCGTCTCAACACCTGGACGGACCATGACGGGCGTGAGCGATCTGGATTGTCAGTGGCTGCATGGAAAGGCGAAAGGCTCGGCGCCATTGGCCGGAACAAACCTCGCCGGCAGGACAAGCCATCGCTTCCGGCGACGGACGAACGCGCGATGCAGCGGACACAGCAGCCGCTCGACGAAGCGTTGATACCATTCTGAGGGGGGAAGACCATGAACGATAACGACCACGACCAAGACCACGACCACGACGAAGAACAGGCGCAGCAATTCATCGAGGGCGAATTGAGCGAGATCGTTGGCGATCACTTCGAGCAAGGCGAGAGCACCGCCGTCATAGGGCAAGCACTGCTCAGCACCATGCTCGATTTTATCGAGAAGACGGCATCCTGCCCGCACGAGGTGGCGTTGTTCTTCTCGGCAATCCAGGACGAGGTGCACCGCCGCTTGGAACTACTCGTCGCGCAGCATCAAGCGCAAAATGCGGTCAAGCACTGATGCGCCACAAAACCGAAGCTTGCCGAACCAACCTTTTCTGCGGCAGCGGCTCGCAAGGCCTTCCGGCATTGCAGAAATCGCGACCTTCTGCTTGCGCATCAGATGGTCCGAGCACGAAACGCCTTTGTTTTATGGGCTTTTATCGCGTCCGCAGGCTGCGAAACCAAGGGGCAGGGTATCGCATGGGTAACAACGGATGCCGCCGCAAGGTGCGCGGACGCCGAATGGATGGGGGACGGATACATGCAGTTGCATGACGAAACGAGGTCGGACAAGCCGCCGAAGCTTCGAAAGCGTCGGCGCACCAAGATCGAGTTGCCGACAGTCGCGACCTTGGACATGCGCACCCGCGCCGGCAGACTCTATCGCGACACGAGGGAGGCCATCATATCGGATCTCGGCGGGCGAGACCAGCTATCGCGCGCGGAACTTGAACTCGTCGAACGCGTCGCCGGATTATCAACGAGGCTCAACGCCGCCGATGCTGAACTGCTGTCCGGCGAGACGCAGAGCTTGGCACCCGGCGAATACGCGACGTTGGCAAACAGCCTGGGGCGGATCCTGACGATCCTGGGCCTTCAGCGCCGCCAGCGTGACGTCACGCCGACGCTTCGCGCCTATATCGACGCCAAGTCACATCAGGGGGCGCGCGCAGCATGAGGTACAGCGAAGCACGTAAAGACCCCAACCTGTTCGGGCCGTGGTTCTCCGGCCCTTCATGGGGCACCTGGGATGTGATCGCCAAGGCAGTGTTTGGCGAGGCGCTGACGGCTGATGAACTCAAGGTGTTTGCAGAGTTGGCCGGGCACGATCAGGCACCGACTTCGCAGGCCGATGAGATCTGGATCGCAGGTGGTCGCCGTGGCGGCAAGGACGTCAACGCCGCCTCACTGGTGGCCTTTCTCGCAACCGTTGGCGCTGAGCTTCTGAACTTCCGCGCGCACCTGGTGCGAGGCGAGCGGGGCGTTGTGCAGTTGCTGGCGGTCGACCGCGATCAGGCAAAGATCGCGATGGGGTATCTGAAAGCCTACTTTGAGCAACTGCTGCTGGCGCAGATGGTACTGGGCACGACTGCCGACACCATCGAGCTGAACAACGGGCTATCCATCGAAATCACGACGAACGACAAGCGCCGCGTGCGCGGGCGGACCGTAGTAGCCGCCGTGCTCGATGAGGTCGCACACTGGTTGCCGAGCGAGACCTCCACCAATCCGGACACGGAAGTATATCGGGCGCTCAAGCCCGCCATGGCGACCATTCCGAACGCCTTGTTGATCGGTATCTCGTCACCCTATGCCCGCCGTGGGCTGTTTTGGAAGAAATACCAAGCGCATTACGGCAAGCCGGGTCGCGTGCTGTTCCTGAAAGCGCCGACATGGGTGCTCAACCCGACGCTGCCGCGCGATGGTGACTTCCTGACTGAAGCCTTCAACGACGATCCCATCAATGCAGCCAGCGAGTTCGGCGCCGAGTTTCGATCCGATGTTGAGCGCTTCATCACCTTGGAGGTGGTGCAGGCCTGCGTATCGCCCAGCGTGTTTGAGCGCCTGCGCGCTGCCGGTGTCACGCACTTCGCATTCGTCGATCCGGCAGGTGGCTCTGGCTCCGACAGTATGACATTGGCAGTCGGGCACCGGGATGGTGACATGGCCGTGCTGGATGCTGTCAGGGAGCGCAAACCGCCGTTCTCGCCGGAGTCAGTGGTGGTTGAGTTCGCGGAGACGCTGAAGGCCTACGGCATCACGCGCATCACCGGGGATCGGTACGCTTCCGAGTGGCCCCGTGAGCAGTTTCGCAAGCAAGGCATTGCTTACGACACGTCAGAAAAGACCCGCAGCGATCTCTATCGAAACATGCTCCCGGTGCTGAACAGTAACAAGGCGGATCTGCTGGATAACGGCCGGCTCGTTGCTCAGATCGTGAGCCTTGAGCGTCGTGTATCGCGTGGGGGCAAGGAAATCATCGACGCACCGCCTGGTGGCCATGAGGACCTCTGCAACGCAGTGGCTGGCGTCATTGATCTGTGTGCGGTCCGCCGCGAGTTCATGCCGCCAACTGCCGTTGTCGGGCGGTGGGGGCGACCGACCGAATACTCTGAGTTTTCCGATGAGCCGGAGTCCGCGTGCCCCTACGTGGGGCGTGTTGATCGGTAGTCTGTCTGCGTAGTGCAGTTGCGTTCGAGTGGAGGTGTGAGTTCAGACAAAACAACGAGAGAGATGGAAAATGCTGAAAAGCTTGCCGGGCCAAGATGGCCGCATCACCGTGAATGGACGTTATGTTGGCACGTGGCAGTGGGGGGACAAACAGAACCCCATCTTTGCCAAGCTCAAGGATGCCTATGACTCCAGCTTGAACGTGGCGCGAGAGTTTGGGAAGCGTCGCCAGGATCTGCAAAGCAACGAGCATCTGACGGACACCGGACGGAAGTTCGAACTTGAGAAGTGGGCTCGCGCTTCGGCTTTGGGGCCTCTTGCAAAAGCAAGGAAGCTTGCCATCCCGGCAGCGAAACGAGAAATCGAGGCGCGCACGAACCGCCTGCACGTCGAAGGGCCGGACAAGTCGGACCTAGCGGGCGCAGTGATGCGTGGCGAGATCCGCACATGGCTACGGGGCTTGCCGGCCAAGGGGCGCAGCGCGGTTCTGGATGCGGATGCAGATCCACTGATCGCACTGGCAATCGTTGAGGGGCCGGCGGCGCTTTCTGGCGTTTCACCCTCGCGACACGCGCGGCTCGTCGAGAAAGCCATTGATGCTTTGCATCCGGGCGAACGCGAGGAAGTTGCCGAACTGCAGAAGGCCGTTGAAACGGTCGAGCGCATGGTCTCTGCGGCGGAGGTGAGCATGCAGAGTGAGTTCGCTCTCACGACGCGGGCGTTTCAGTCATGGCTCGACGGTGCTCCGCTTGAGGGCGTGAGCCGCACTTTTCTCAAGCAGCGCGACGGGCATGTGTACGCCTTCACACGCGGCGCAGACGGGCAGGTGAAGCAGGAGATCGCAAGCGTCGATCAGATCACGGTCGGCATCTGGATCAAGGACGACGATCCGTCGACGCACATTCCGAAGGACTGGCTGGGCAAGCCTGGCGACGTCCTGCTTAGCGCTGCGTAAGGTTTCGCTGCGGGCAAGCTCGCGGCTTTTAGGGGGCGGCCGGGAAACCGGTCGCTCCTGTAGGCGGAGGGAAACATGACGTCAGATCGTTGTCTCAAGGCCGCACAGGCCGGCCAAAAGCGTGATCGTGCATTCTTCAACTGCAACCCAGAGCGTCACTTCAGAGCGCGGCGGGCGCTACCCCACGAGGCCAAATACTGGTCATCAAGCAAAGACGAAATCGACGGAACTGAAGTTTGGCTTTTGGTCTGGCGCAATCCGCTTGGCGAAATCATTCCAATGGTCGTTAAGCCAAACAGCCGGACAGCGATAGTCGATGACGAGGCGTTTCTCTCGGAGCTATTCGCATCGACCAACTCACACAAGGACTTCGGCAAACCCGGGTTCATACAATTTAGCGGGGAGCAGGCGCTCGCGTGGCGCCAGAAAGCAGGTGTGCAATGAGCGTCGATATTGCGACTTTGGGAATCGAAGTCAAATCCGACAAGGCGTTGACTGCGAAGCAGCGCTTGGAAATGCTCGCTGAGACGGGCAGGAAACTCGAAGGCCAGATGACGCGCATGGTCTCTGGGGGTGACCGCTTGCAGTCCGGCCATGCCAGAATGGCGGTCGCAGCCGAAGCAGCCCGACGCGCTGCTGGCAGCTTATCTGTGCAGACTTCAGACGCGGCAGACAAACTTCGCAAAATGGCGCAGGCGGCATCGACTCTTGACGGCCCTCTGGGCGGCGTTGCTTCGCGCATCAGGTCTCTCGGTTCTCTGGTTCGGGAAACGAGCGTGGGACTAGCATTGTTGGCCACTGGTGCGGCGGCAGCGGTGTTAGCGATCACAAGGTTTGGGACGCAATTCGCAGATTCCTGGTCGGATATGTCAAGCCGGGTGGGCTTGGCTATCGGTAACATGGACGCCGCGGCTGTCGTGATGGACCGCCTTGCAACAGTCGCGCGGCGGACCTACTCGGCACTTGAAACGACAGCCGAAAGCTTCGTCCGCAATTCGACCACGCTCCGCGAGCTTGGAAAAAACACAGCGCAGCAGCTCGATTTCACCGAAGCGTTGAACCTCGCCCTTGTCGTCTCTGGTGCGAAAGCGGATCGAGCCAGAATGCTTCAGGAATCTCTGGGCCGAGCGATGGCTGGCGGCGCGCTTCGCGGGACGGAATTAAATTCAGTCATTGAACAAGGCGGACGCGTTGCGGAGGCGATTGCGGAGGAACTCGGCGTTGGCGTGAACCAGCTTCGCGCTTTCGGCAATCAGGGCAAAATTACCTCTGAAGTCATGTACAACGCCATGACAAAGCGTCTGATGCAGTTCCGCGAGGAAGCCGAAAAAATGCCTGCGACGTTGGGCGACGGCTTTACGCTACTACGCAATTCATTCATGCGACTGATCGGAACTTACGATCAGAGCAACAAACTCAGTGAGTCTGTCGCTATGAGCTTCGTCGCAGTAGCCGACAGCTTGAAAACGGTTGCCCGTACTGCTGTAGTTGCGGCCAGCTCTATTGCTTTGGTATTCGCCTCATCAATTATCACCGGCATCTACGCGCTCAGCACTGCAATCTTGGTCGGCGCTGTCGGGGCCATGCGAGCGTTGACGGTGGCAGTGGCGGCAAATCCGCTTGGTGCTCTTGCTGTCGTTATCGGCACGGTGATTTCGACTCTGTGGCAGTTCAGCGACCGCATGGTTCAGGTCAGTGGCCGGACGATCCATCTCGGCAATACGCTCGATGCGGTCTGGACCACCATCACCGAGTCCGTGAACATCGCAATCACTGCCATCACCTCACTGCGAGACTGGCTATGGAAAAAGCTTGGCCTTGATGGTTTCGCCTCTATGGCAAAGTCGGTGTTCAGCGGCATCGCAGAATCTGCGACCAATCTTGCAACGTCAGTATGGGGCTTCATTAAGCGAAATTGGAGCGCTGCTGCCGACATTGCTGAATCCGGCGCGGCCAGCCTCAAGCAGTACATGAGTGAACTGGATGCCGACACCAAAAAGGCGGCTGACAGTATCGTGGCGTCGGTGACGAAGATCGGCAAGGCTTGGGACAAGATCAATGTGACCCGTCTCGCATTCGCCGCCAACATGCCATCGAGCGTGGTGATGCCGGAGAAAGAAAAGACCAGCCCCCCGCCAGCCGTTGCTGATATGTCCGCGTACGATAAGGCGATTGAGCAAACTCAAAAACGCATTGAGGGCATGCGGATCGAGGCGGCGTCATATGACATGGCTGGTGGAGCGGCTGCGCGATACCGCACTGTCATGGAGCTAACGAACCTCGCTACGTCAGAAGGCATTGTACTCAACGAAAGCCAGATTGCGCAGATTCAGCGGCTTGGAAGCGATGTTGAATCGCTGACGGCTCACCTCGACGGACTACAGGTGATGGCTGAAAACCTGACGCCGTTCGAGGCATATGGCAAAGAGCTTGAGCGGCTTGATTACCTTGTTCAGAAGAACGCACTGAGCATGGAGGATTACGAAAAGGCGGCTACACGCGCAGCAGAAAACGCCGGCATCGCATGGCACCAGACCGCCGACACGATAACGGGTGCCATCGTCGCTGTTGCCAAGTCGTCGGGTGAGTCCAACAAGACCATGTCGAAGATTGCGCAGGCGGCTGGCATTGCGCAGGCAATCGTCAACACCCACGTCGGCATCACAAAGGCATTGGCTTCATCTGCACCGCCTTGGAACTTCGCGCTTGCGGCTGCTGTGGCTGCGCAGGGTTTTGCATCTGTCGCGGCGATCCGTAGTCAGAGCACTTCCATCGGCTCGATTTCAACGCCGTCTGTGTCGTCGGCATCGAGTGCGCCTGCTCAGATCCCAACGGCCACGAACGATAAGCCGACGCAGCCAGCCACAACGATTGTCATCAACGGCGAACGGTTCGGATACAAAGAGATCGAAGAACTGGTCGAACGGCTGAGCGAGCATGGTCGCGATGGTGGTCGGATTGTCGTGCAGCGAGGGAGCGACTGGTAATGGAGAGGTACATCAACAGCGACAACAAGCCGGTGGAAGTCATTGTCACCGACAGGCTTGTGCGACCACTTGGCAATACGCTCACGGTTGCCATTTGGGCAATCGTCGATTGCCTGGCGCGTGAGAACCCCGGAAAGCGGGCTGAAATCGAGGAGCGGCTATTGATGGTGGCAGAGATCCTCGACCGCGACCAAGATCAGGCAACGAAGTACGATACCGAGCTTCTCCGAGAACTGGCGAAGATGATGCACTTGCGAACAGCGACACCTTGGAAGCCGCGCGTCGTTACGAATGACGACCCGCAGACGTGAAAGCGGCGGCACCGAGCGCTGAGGGGTACTCACCGGGTGAGTATCCTTCTTGCGCAAGGGTAGCCACAATGTGGTCCCCCTTGCAGGGTCCATCCTCAGTCGGAGGACGGACAGGTTCATTCCCCATCGGGGGTTGGATGTTCACCCGCCGATGGCGGACGGATGACGTCCACCGTTGGTGAAGGTCTCAGTGGGGACACTTCCTCCAATGGAGGAAGACCCCGTGCCGGGTATATGCGTCACGCACATACCTTCAAGGTGTGGCCATGGTGGCAAAGGTGTGGGAATGACACCCACACCCTGCTGATGCGTCAGGCTACTCTCTCCTCAAATTTGAGGGCAGTGCCGGTCATGCTGAACACGGCAGCGGCGAGTTCGACGGCAGCCCATTGCTCGCGGTCTTCACTCGGGTCGAGTTCAAGGCTAAGGCCGCGAAGGTGAGCTACCGGGTCATCCCAAACACCGGGAAGCCAGCTACCGTTGCTCATGTGCAATACGACTGCTGCGCGGTCGAGAAGGTCGCTCATGCCCCGCACTGGGCGCGAATGGATGCGTGCGCAGACGGAATGTGTTCTCCCTGTCGCTGCCATTAGCTGTTCGTGCCAGTAGGGATCGCCGGGTGGAGCATTGTCCCAGTGGTCGATCACAACGCTAAGCTCTGCCGCCAGACGGCGAAGCTCGATGAAATCAGCAGAGGGCGTAACAGGCGCTGACACCGCATCGAAGCCTTTCGTCACTGGCGACGGCGACGCTACATGCGGCTTGCTTTCCACCTTGCGTGTATCGTCGGCCAACATCAGCAGGCTCGCCACAATCTGGCGTGACAGGGTTGCGTCCTGCTCATCGTTGTCATCGAACCTGGCCGCTGTCGTGGTGTAGACCGAGGCAAGCGCGGCGGCCTTCGCTTTGATGCCTTGCACGGTCGTCACGCGCGCGGCGATGATCTGGTCGACGATGGCGTTGTAGGCGCCCAGTGCTTTGTCTAGCGTTGCATCGTCGTAGGCCATCTTCACGATCTTTTCCGCACGCTCCAGCTTTCGGGCGAGAGAGATCAGCTTGGCATCGCGCTTCGGCGCGGCCTTGCGTTTGCGTTTAGCTGCCATCGTCATGCCCTCCCCACAGGTGGTGCCGGGATCGTCGCGGGGCGATGGCTGGGCAGCCATGCCGGCGCTGGCTGATTGAATGCGTTGCAGTCCATCAGTTCGAGTCCGTTCCAAAGAGCACGCTTCGATTCATGGAGCAGGTCTCCAATAAGTGCGAAGGTCCCATCCTGGATGTCGTGCGTGCGTCTTCCGCCGCCTTGCAGCATCATCAGGTCGTCGACCAGCCGGGCGATGCACTCGATGCGGTAGAGATGACATTCGATGCGTGGCGATTTTCCGAGATACTCACGCCAGGCGTTAGCGTCCCGGAGCAGTAGTTCCTGACGAATTGCAGCGGCGCGGGCTGCATCAATCTCGGCGGGTGACGGTGGCACGGCCTTAGGCGCGCGCTTGGTGCGCCTTGGTGCTGCGGCTTTTGCCTTTCGCGGTTTGCGCTTCGGTGTCGGGACGACAGTTCCGGCGATGTTGTCGTTCATGTGCTTAGCCATTGCAGCGGCCTCCGAACTGGAGCAACGCGCGCAGAAGGGCGCGCTCAATGTTGAAGCGGTGCCCTTCGCAGAACTGCTCATCGGGCAGGCCGTTCTCATCGGCGGTCCAGCGCTCGGCTACGACCATTTCTGCAATGTCCAGAAGGTCGGCCAACGAGCGAACTGGCCGCTCAAGCAGGGTGACGATGGCATCGTCGATCAGGTCACTGGCGACGGCTGCGCGCGCCTCGTCACCGGCCCAGATGCAGTCGACGTAGGCCGACCGGGCTTGGCTGAAACGGAGAAGTTCAGGGGATTGCTGGCGCGGTGCGCTTGGGCGCGGGCGCAGGGGTGGTGTATAAGCTTCGGCAGCTCTGAGCATGGCTTCCATCCGTGCTTGGGGTTAGGCCCTTGCTCGGTGTTAGCGCACCTGCAGGGGCCGCTTGCATTTAACGGCACTTCAATGTAATACAATGTCGTCAATAGCAAGTCAATTACATTGTATTACATAGATGCAGAAAAAAGACAGACAACACTCCATCCGCCTTACGTCAGAGACGTCTGAAGCTATTCAAGAGATGGCTGAAGCTGAAAGCCGGTCGTTTGGATCTATGGTGGAGATCGCTTTGCGTGATTTCATCGCCCGCAAGGCGAAACCGAAGGCCAAGCGATGAGAAGCCGCTCGGTCGTTCATGTGGTCGCGAACGACGTAATTTCAGTCGGAGCGAAGGAGCGGGTGAAGGTTCTAGGGCGAGTTGGCCCAGGTAAAGCAGGACGCACACACGAGCTGATCAGAGGCGAAGAAGCTATCAAGTCCACTGGCGGGTGGGCGCAGAAGGTTCGACTGATCGATTGGGCGCGCGATTGGTATCTTGAGATGGTCTACGATCCGGAGGGCCGAAGTCTTCCACGCTATGAGAATGGCCGGTTGTCAGATCATCAGGGCTATGGATCTGCGAGATTCAAAACCAAGCGGTAGCCCGCACCAGCAGTGGGATGAAAACGGGCAAAGGTTAGGTGGCATCATCACCACAATGAGCGCCAGTGAGCTCGCCTATACGGCGCCAGCATCGCCTCGACTTCTGTCATCTGTGCGGGTGAAGCGTTTTCTGCGGATAAAACGCAATACCAAGCACTCACGTCACGTAAGCAGCCTCGTAGGTCAGCCACGGCGGATAACCCCCACGACATGTGCCATACAAACATTAGAGATGCCGCAATCGCGAATGCGGTTGGGCCTCGATGGACAGGGCGACGCCAGGAGCAAGTTGGTTTTACCGACTTCGGCATAGATGCCTGCACCCGCACCGCCAAATATATGCCCGAGGCCCACAGTGCTGCCATTCCGAATGATGTCGCCATCGTCAGAAAGATGACGCGTGGAAAAGGCATCGTCCAAAGCTGGCTACCCGCCGCTAACCCAGCGACGGCAATAGCGCCAAGAGCAGCGATGAAAAGCTTCCAAAGATCTCCGGTGAAGGAAAGGCTGCTGCTCTCTTGAGCGATATGAGGTGCCTCTTGCGGCGACTTCTGAGCGAAATTTTTCATCGCGCCATCGTTCACGAACTTGGCGCTAGGGCCATGGCCGGTCATTTCAATGTTGTGGAAAGATTTTCACTCTGTCGCGTCATCCACAGTTTGAGTCTGGCTTCAGGTTGCGTGCATCTCTCTGGCGACTGACCTTCTCACTGATATTTCGATTCTGAGAATATTTGAGGTCGCGATGAACCGAATTGCTGCATTGGCAGCCACCGTTTTTCTTGGCGGATGCGCTGGCTTGGCTGACGGAACCGACGCATTAGTCGGCATCGGCAGCATTTCCGCCGAGAAGTCCACTTTTAGTGGCGCTTACGAAGTGCGAATGCAGCCTGCATGGGTTTACGGCGGCGATTTCTTCGGTGTTTCGATGGTAAAGCTTGGCGCGTCCTGGACCGCTGAAAATGCTGAAACGGTTTATCTTGTGATGATGGTGAACAGCTCCACACAGAGCTCCCTCGTTTACGCTGGACTGGAAGGACTGCAGATCAACTTAAACGGTCAGATCCATTCGTTTAAGGCGGGCGCAGGGACCTCCATGAGCAGCAGTCCTTACAATACCGTGACACGACAGATATACACGCAGAGTAAGAACGCGGTTGCCGTTCCTCTCAGCTTGGTGCGTGAGATGGTAAGTTCGGAACACTGCAAAATTCGCTTTATCACCAGCGCGGGGTATCAAGAAGCTGACTTCTCCATTGAGCGGTCAGAGGCTGGTGGGGCTGGTGCGCGGCATTACATGCGCGAATTTCTTCAAAAGATTGATGCTGTGTCGAGTGGCGCGCAAGCGTAGCCTGTTTTTATATTCTTGCCCGGAACCTCAGTCCACACACCCAGATATCGCCACCAACATCGTCGGCATCGCATCGCAGTTTCAGCGCGCCGATGATTTCGCGAAGCTGCTGGCCTAGCTGGTCCGCTGGCAGCCCTTCAACCTGCTGGCGGCTGCACCAACCGGGATAGAGGCTGTGGATCTTGCGCAGCGACACGGCAGCACCCGGCACGCTTGGCGCAATGGTGCTGTTGAGAAAAGCGGAGACGTGTTCGCGGGCATCAGTCATTTGATGCCTTTCGTCTTGGCAGCCTTTTCGATGAGCTGCTCCAGCAGATCGGCTTGGGAAATGCCCTCAGCCTCACACAGTGCCTTGGCGAGATCGGATACCGATTTGCGCACGCGGGTGTTCAACGGGGTGTTGCGGGTTTCCCGTTTCTTCCGCCGCCGGTCGTTGACCGCCATTCCCGCCCGCCGTTCGGCGCGCGCGCGGCGTTCGACGTTGGCGTGACTTCCGAAAGCACCCAGCAGCGCCTTGAAGTTCTGATCGTCGGCATCTTGCGTCATTGGCGGCCGCCTTTCTCCAGGGCAGCCTTCACCTCGGACCACAGCGCGTCGATTTCTTCAGCCGCGCGCTTGTCGCTGCCTTCCGCGCCGGTCTTTCCCGCTGCCATGGCGACCATGAATGCAGAGCGATGCGCCACCACAGCGCCAGCAACCGGCACGCCAGCGCCTTCCAAGTATTCCCGCGCCGATGATAGCCCTTTCCATCGGGTATCGACGTCATTGAAGACACAGAGGTATGGCCGCCCGGCCTCAGCAGCGAGCTGCACCGCGCCTTCGCTGCCGATTAGATCCAGCGCGCCAGGCCGGAGAGGGATGACCGACAGATCGGCGGTCGCAATGGCATCAGCAACCGCGGGCACGAATGCCGGCGGGGTGTCGAAGATCACAAGGTCAGGGGCTTCGGTCTGGTGCAGCGCCTCGATGGCATCGCTTGCCAGATCGGCATTGTGGAAGAGCGCCAGCCCAGTCCGATCCGCCCGGCGGCCAAACCAGTCGGCAAGGCTTTCCTGCGGGTCGAGGTCCACCAGCGCCACCCGCAGACCGTCCTGTGCGGCACGGACTGCAAGCGCTGCCGCTAGCGTGGATTTTCCGACGCCGCCTTTTAGGGATGCAAGCGCAATTGCTTTCATGTGCTAGCGCTCCAATGTTGCTAGCAACAAGATAGCGCTTTCGCTAGCGGACAACAAGCGCAAGCAGGTGATTCGTCAGAACAGACGCCCGGAAGGATACCCACCCGGTGGGTAGCCCCGGAAATCGGGGTTCAGACGATGCTGGTTGAAGATTGTCGGCTGGCGTGGCTTTCGAGACTCACTAGGCTTTTTGTTACCCCAGTCGTTACCCTGGGGCCGTTCGAAAGCCCAATGAAACCAGCTAAGTATTGGCGATCCCGGCAGGATTCGAACCTGCGACCCTCTGCTTAGAAGGCAGATGCTCTATCCAACTGAGCTACGGGACCATGCCTGAGCGCCCTTATAGCGCCTGCGGCGGCGTCTGAAAGCCCGTTCTGATTGTCGCGGCCGGATTGTTTGCCCTTGGCGATGCGTTGCAGACCGGAACGTGAAGCATTGATGGCTGCGGATTGATAAAGCGTTCACCTCGCAGGATTCAAGCCTGCGACCCCTGCTTGGAAGGCAGGTGCCTGCTCTGTCCTGGGTGCCGAAGCCGAGCACCTGCCGAATGTCAGGGTGTCAAGCGACACCTGCCGCAAGGCCGCGATCGCATGGCGCACAGCTTCGATACGCTGCATACGCCATAGCGACGGATGATAGCTTTCCTATTCCAGAAGGCTGCTGGCGCGCTGCCCAATACGATGCATTCCGGCAACAAGCGCCGTGCTGACGCATCTGCGTATCCTGTGCGCAATGGGTGGGAAATCGGTGTGTGGTTTGAGAACTCAAATACTACATCTAGTGGTTGGGGCGAGAATCGGGCCTTATGGGTGCGTCACGGGTCGCCGAGCCAAAACACTCGGCGCTAAGAGGGAATTCGGTGCGCTGTCCTCGCTAGAGGCAACGGCAATTCCGGAGCTGCCCCCGCAACTGTAAGCGGCGAGCTGTCTGTCGATCATGGTCACTGATGCAAATGCGCATCGGGAAGGCCAGACAGACGGTGTTGAACCGCGAGCCAGGAGACCTGCCTGCGACACCGTTTTTCACGTCCGCGGGCGGGGTGTCCCGGTGGGTGGTGTTCGTTGCTGCCTGCATTTCTGCGGCGGCCTGAACCCGTGTTCCCATTCGGCCCAGCCCCCTTAATCGATGCAGGGGTTCGCCGATGTCCATCACAATCGAAGCACGCCGTTCCGAAGCGGATTTCACGCCCGCTGCCGAGCGTACGAAAAGTGCGGCCACACAAACCTATCAGGTCATTCGCCGCAACGGTTCCGTCACGCCATTCGACGGCACCAAGATTGCGGTTGCGCTGACCAAGGCGTTTCTTGCGGTTGAGGGCAATCGCGCGGCGGCTTCGCGCCGTGTGCATGAGATCGTCGAGCAGCTCAGCGAGCAGATCACATCGTCGCTGACGCGCCGTCAGGACCGCGGCCGCACGTTCCACATTGAAGAGATTCAGGATCAGGTCGAGCTGGCACTGATGCGCGGCGAGCACCACAAGGTTGCGCGCGCTTATGTGCTGTATCGCGAGAAGCGTGCCCGCGAACGCGCCGAGGCGGAGCAGGTGACAGCCGTTGAGGCGCCGAAGATCAACGTGCGCGCGCCGGATGGCAGCATTGCGCCGCTGGACGACAAGCGCTTGCAGAGCGTTGTTGTCGAGGCGTGTGCAGGGCTGGCGGATGTTTCCGCAGAACCGATCCTGACCGAAACATTCCGCAACATCTATGACGGCATCACGGCGTCGGAACTGATGCTGGCGCCGATCCTGGCTGCCCGCACGCTGATCGAAACCGAACCGAACTACACCTACGTCAGTGCGCGCCTGCTGATGGACAAGCTGCGTCAGGAAGCACTGTCGTTCGTGCATGGCGGCTACGAGCAGGCGACGCAGGCGGAAATGGAAACCCGCTATGCGGAGTATTTTCCGGCCTACATCGCGAAGGGCGTGGAAGTTGGTCTGCTCGATCCGGAGCTGCAGCGTTTCGACATCAAGCGCATCGCCAATGCACTGCGCGCCGACCGAGATATGAAGTTCCAGTTCCTCGGCCTGCAGACACTCTATGATCGTTACTTCCTGCATACACGCGGTGTTCGCTTCGAGCTGCCGCAGGCGTTCTTCATGCGTGTGGCGATGGGCCTTGCGGTGCGCGAGATCGACCGAGAAACCAAGGCAATCGAGTTCTACGATCTTCTGTCGTCGTTCGATTTCATGTGCTCGACGCCGACGCTGTTCAATGCCGGCACGCCGCGTCCGCAGCTTTCATCGTGCTTCCTCACCACCGTGTCCGACGATCTCGACGGCATCTTCAAGGCGGTGAAAGACAACGCGCTGCTGGCAAAATATTCCGGCGGCCTCGGCAACGACTGGACTCGTGTGCGCGGGCTTGGTGCACACATCAAGGGCACCAACGGCGAGAGCCAGGGCATCGTGCCGTTTCTGAAGGTGGCGAACGATACTGCCATCGCGGTCAACCAGGGCGGCAAGCGCAAGGGTGCGGTGTGCGCGTATCTTGAGACGTGGCACATCGACATCGAGGAATATCTCGACCTGCGCAAGAACACCGGCGATGACCGGCGCCGCACGCACGACATGAACACGGCGAACTGGGTGCCTGATCTGTTCATGCAGCGCGTGGCCGAGGACGGCCAGTGGACGCTGTTCTCGCCCGACGAAGTTCCGGATCTGCACGATCTTTACGGCCGGGCATTTGCTGAGCGCTATCAGCACTACGAGCAGATGGCCGAGCGTATGGAGCTGAAGATTGCCCGCCGCGTGCGCGCGGTCGATCTGTGGCGCCGCATGCTGACGATGCTGTTCGAGACCGGCCACCCGTGGGTGACGTTTAAAGACCCATGCAACCTGCGCTCGCCGCAGCAGCATTGCGGCGTGGTGCATTCGTCAAACCTGTGCACCGAGATCACGCTGAACACATCGGATAACGAGGTTGCGGTTTGCAATCTTGGTTCGATCAACCTTGCTCAGCACATCACCGAGAAGGGCCTCGACCGTGCCCGTCTGGCGCGCACCGTGAAGACGGCGATGCGGATGCTGGATAACGTGATCGACATCAACTTCTACACGATCCCGGAAGCGCGGCGCTCGAACCTGCGTCACCGTCCGGTCGGCATGGGGTTGATGGGCTATCAGGACGCGCTGCAAATCCTGCGCATTCCGGTTTCTTCAGACGCAGCGGTCGCATTTGCCGACGAGAGCATGGAGGCGATCAGCTACGAAGCTATCTCGGCGTCGGCTGATCTTGCCGAAGAGCGCGGGCGGTATGCTTCGTATGACGGATCGCTGTGGAGCCGTGGCATCCTGCCGATAGATTCCATCGCCCTGCTTGCGGAAGCCCGCGGCGAATATCTGCGGATGGATACGTCATCGACGCTCGATTGGGATGCCCTGCGCGAACGGGTGCTTGCTGTCGGCATGCGCAACTCGAATGTGCTGGCGATTGCGCCGACGGCGACCATCTCGAACATCTGCGGTGTGGCGCAGTCGATCGAGCCGGCATTCCGCAATCTCTACGTCAAGGCCAACATGTCGGGCGATTTCACGGTGGTGAATCCCTATCTCGTCGCCGACCTGAAGGCGCGCGGCCTGTGGGACGAGGTGATGATCTCCGACCTCAAATATTTCGATGGTTCTTTGGGCTCCATCGACCGTGTGCCAAACGATTTGAAGGCGCTTTATGCCACCGCGTTCGAGATCGATGCGCACTGGCTGGTAGATGCAGCATCGCGACGCCAGAAGTGGATCGATCAGGCGCAGTCGCTCAACCTTTACATCGCCGCACCGAACGGCCGTGCGCTGGACGCGCTGTACAAGCTGGCGTGGGAGCGCGGCTTGAAGACGACCTATTACCTGCGCTCGCAGTCCGCGACGCACGTTGAGAAGTCGACGCTGAAAGGCACGGACGGCAAGCTCAACGCGGTATCGAGCGGTGGCGGCATGCTGTCTGCGCCGGAAGAAGCGATGAGCGGCAGATCGTGCTCGATTGACGATCCGACCTGCGAAGCCTGCCAGTAATTTCCGCGTAAGCGGACTGCTGAACTGAACGAAATGCCGGGGCGCTTTGTTGTGTTGCCCCGGTCCACCCCTTCTTGTGCCCCGTCTGTAGCGCGTCGGCACGAAGTAACATTGTCGTACACGGAGAATACATCATGCTCGACTGGTCGGAACTGACGCGCGGCCCCGCTGTAAACCCGCAGACCATTGCACCCGCCGCACCACCCGCTGTGGCCGATGCCGGAACGGGCCTCGGCTCGATTGACCGCACCGCGGGCCGCGTACGCGTCGACGACAAGGCGATGATCAACTCGCGCGCCGACGTCAATCAGTTGCTGCCGCTGAAGTATGTCTGGGCGTGGGAGAAGTATCTCGCCGCGTGCAACAACCACTGGATGCCGACAGAAGTTTCGATGCAGGCCGACATTGCGCTGTGGAAGTCGCGCGATGGACTGATGGAAGATGAGCGGCGCATGGTGAAGCGCAATCTCGGCTTCTTCGCTGCATCGGAAAGCCTGGTCGCCAACAACATCGTGCTGGCAATCTATCGCCATCTCACCAATCCGGAGTGCCGCCAGTATCTGTTGCGGCAGTCGTTTGAGGAGGCCGTGCACACGCACACATTCCAATACATCGTTGAAAGCCTCGGCCTCGATGAGGGTGAGCTGTTCAACATGTATCGCGAGGTGCCGTCAATTACCGACAAGGCGGCGTGGGCGCTGGCCTACACGCAGCATCTCGATGATCCGAGTTTCCGCACCGGCACGCCCGAGGCTGATCAGGCATTTGTGCGCGATCTCATTGCGTTTTACGTCGTGTTCGAGGGCATGTGGTTCTACACCGGCTTTGCGCAGATCCTGTCGCTGGGCCGTCGCAACAAGATGGTGGGCATCGCGGAGCAGTATCAGTACATCCTGCGCGATGAGAGCATTCACATGAATTTCGGCATCGACGTCATCAATCAGATCAAGGTGGAAAATCCGCACCTATGGACCAAGGCGTTCCAGGATGAAGTGCGCCAGATGATTGAGGACGCGGCGCGGCTTGAAGCTTCCTATGGCCGTGACACGATGCCGACTGGCCTGCTTGGGCTGAACGCAAACCTGTGCGAACAGTACATGCACTTCATCGCCAATCGCCGTTGCGCTCAGCTTGGCCTGAAGCCGGTATTTGCGGAGACGGAAAATCCGTTCCCGTGGATGTCTGAAGCTATGGATCTCAAGAAGGAGAAAAACTTCTTCGAGACGCGCGTCATTGAATACCAGAATGGCGGCGCGTTGAGCTGGGATTGACCTTTCCGGCGACGCGACGGGGTGCGCGCTCGTCGCGCGATTGGCTCGCAGCTATCAGGAGCTTTACGGGCATCGGCGTCACGCGCCGGTGCCTTTTTGTTGGCGTCGACAACGGCCGATAAGGCTGGGCAGCCATTAGGGCTGGAATTCGCGAAGCTACTTGCTATTCTGCATTCTTTGCAGCCTGACAGTTATATTTGAGGATCAAAATTTCATATTTGGCGAAGTGACCCTTCGCGATATTTGCAAATTGGAGGAGCTGGTTGTGCGTGGACCGCAAACGGATTACCTCAATGAATTGATTGCCAAAGTATACGATGCCGCTTTCGATTCATCGCTTTGGTCTCCCACTTTGCATGAAATTTCCGGCGCGCTCGGCGCCAGCGGCGCGGTGGTTTTCGGCGCTCCGCTTGGGATCAATGGGACGCGTTGTTCGCCGGGGCTGTGCGAAACTATGGATTGGTTTTTTCGCGAAGGCATCGCGATGAACAATCCGCGGCCCGAGCGCGCGATGCGCCTGCGACACAAATCGCCGGTGCTGTGCGAAAGCGACATGTTCTCACCATGGGAGCTGGAACACCTTCCCTATAACGCGGCGGTGAACCGGTTCTATCGTTGGGAGATGGGGGGCATTTTCAGCCGCGCCGACGACGCGCCGCTGTTTTTTACTGTAACGCGTGGACGCAACACCGAGCGGTTTGGTTCTGCTGAAAAGGAATTGATGGCAGCTCTGTTTCCGCATTTTGAAAGGGCGGCGCAGGTTGCGTTGAGGCTGAACCTGGCCGAGGCCAACGGCATGATCAACGCCTTCGAGCATACGGCGACGGCTGCGGTACTGCTGGGAGCCAGCGGCCGTACGCTGAACCTCAATCCCTCAGCGGAACTGCTGATGGGGCCGGATCTTAGTGTGTGTAACCGGCGTCTGGAGGCCAAGGATCCACGTTCCAACCGCGATTTGCAGGCGCTGGTCCACGATCTGACCCTGTGTCCGCCGCAGCTGACAAAGCGCGCCATTTCGTCCGCTGTCACTGTGCGCCGTGGCAACGGCAACCCGATCGTTGTCCATGGCTTGCCTCTCAGTGAGGTCGGCAGGGATCGAAACATCTTCCAGGAGGCGTGCGCGGTACTGGTGTTGGTGTCTACGGACGACCGCCGGCTGCCATCTGCGAGTTTGTTGTCGCAGACCTACGGCCTGACCGGAGCGGAAGCGCGATTGGCCTGCCTGCTAAGTGAGGGGCTTGACCTCGGCGAGGCGGCGGACAGGCTGCGGGTGACGCGGCACACGGTCCGTAGCCAACTGAAATCCGTCATGCATAAGACCCGGACAAACAGGCAGGCCGAACTCGTGTCGCTGCTGGCGCATCTGGCGATTGTGCCCGGGAGCAAACGCTGAGTGGGTGCCAGAATGAAAAGCAGCGTTGGCGGAATATTTGCGTTCGGCGGTTAGGATGGTGGGTTGAGCGTGCCAATCGTGGCGCCGCCCGCAGTAGGCAGTGGATGAAGACTGCCGCAATCGGAGCAGCCTGATGGAAGACTCCAACGTAGAAGCGTCCGCCACACCCGCCTCCACCCACAGCTGGCAAAGCTTCCTTGTACGCAAATTGCCATACATTGCGCTGTTGGCGCTAACGATCGGCGGCGTCGCGTTTACCAGCATCGCCAACACGCCGCTTATTCGCTATTGGGAAATTCTGGCGGTGCTGACGGGGCTGCTGTGCATCTTCACCGCCTGGCCGCATTACGATGGTCAGGGGCGGCTGCAATTGATCCTGCGCCAGTCGGCGCATTGGCTCGCGATCATTGTGGCGATGCGCATCGTGTTGATGCCTGGCATCCAGACCATGTTCACCGGGCCCGCAACGGGCTATGCGCTGCTGCTCATTCTGGCGCTCGGGACATTTCTGGCCGGATTGAACATCTCGCTGGAGCTCTGCGTGTTGGGGCTGGTGATGGCGGCTGCGGTGCCGGCCATGTTGTGGCTGAAGCAGACTGCGCTGCTGGCGGTTCTGATCGGTGCGGCCGGTGTTGCGTTGTTCGCGGTGTTGTGGCGTCGCAAGTGACCGACGTTTGCCTGCGTTTATTGATCGAGCATGATCGGTCTTCTTGCAGGCAACGTTTTACGTGACAGCCGGTGTTTCTTCGGGTGCTGGCGAGGACACATAAAAGGTGTCGAGGGCAGCCATGATCACCACTGTCAGCGGTGCGGCGAGAATGATGCCTAGCGTTCCAAACAGCACGCCGAATGTGAAGATCGCCACGATCAGCACCACAGGTGCCAACGACAGCGTTCTGCTCTGAATATAGGGCGTGATCAGATAGCCTTCGACCGCGCTTGCAATCGTGAATACGAACAGCACGTAGAGCGACAGCGTTATGCCCTGGGGCATCACGGCGAGTGCAGCAATGCCCATCGCGATGATGGTGCCAACATAGGGAATGAACGACAGCAGGCCTGCCAGCATTGCCAACGCGCCGGCCTCTTCGACACCGAACAGCCACAGGCCAATGCCGGTGAACAGTGCGTTCAACACCACAACGACGAGCTGGGTCGACAGCCACAGTCTCAGCAGGCGGGCGGCGCGGTCGAAAAACTGGCGGATCTTGTTGCGGTAATCACCGGGAATGAAACGCAAGGCACCGTCCACGTATTGTGTCGGGCTTAAGGCGAAATACAACGCAGCAAACATCAGCAGCGTGAGATAGGCCAGCACGCTGCCGATCGACGACAGTATGCTGGTTAGCCGGGCGCTAACCGGTCCTGCGATCGTCGTCATGTCGAATGGCAGCGAGAGTTTCTCCAGCAGCACAACGGACGGATGGCTTTCCAGGTTGAGCTTGATGGATTCGATGGTGTTGGGAATGTCCACCGCCAGTTCATCGAACTGGGTCCACAGGCGTGAACCGAACAGGAAGAACGGCCAGCCGACCACCAACACGAAAAGTGCCGCCGCGATCAGAATTGCGAGCGGACGGGGTACGCCTGCATATCGGGTGATGGGGCGGGCGATTGAACAGAGCGCCAGTGCCACCAGCATCGCTGCAAACGTCACCAGAAGCACATTCGACAGATACCAGCCCGCTACCGCTGCAATGCCGAAAGCGGCGGCGGTGCGCAGGTTCATCGGAGCAGGGGCTGCCGGTTGCGGCGGAAGTGGTGTCATGGCAGCCGCAAGCTTAGATGCAGTCCCTTGATAATCTACTGCGTACGGATGGTAACGGATTCCATAACTCTGCCGGACTGCGGGTAGGCGCCTGATGGCGGCCTGCCCGATGGGCGCGCCCGGGAATGGCGAACTCCGCAGTCTGGCGGACACCCCCAACTAGTATGGGTGATGGCGGGGCCTCCCCGGGCGCTGGAGCATTGTCAGTGTTCCATCCGCCGTGGGCATCACCCAAATGGGCTATGCCGCAGGCTCGGGGCCGGGATGGGTTAATTGCGCGAGCGCTGCCGGATGAGGTGCATTGTCAGCAATGCCAGTGCCGGCAGCGTCGTGGCGGCCGCGAAAACCAGCGCGATGCCGAGCCAACCCTCCGCCGTTGCGCCAACAAATGCGTAGAGCGCTGCGATGCCAAAGTTGGCCAGGGTGGTGGTAATCAGAACCGGTGCTGCCGGCATGCCCAGGGCGGCCGCTGCAATGACGGATATTTCCGCCAGGATCGGCACCGGGCGGGCAACAACCAGCGCGACGGCCCCGTATTGTTTCAGCATGGCCGTAGCGGAGGTGAACTCCTTCTGCTCGCGTTCGTCGGCGGATGAGAAGTCGCGTCCAACGCTCCTGCCGAGCAGGAAGCCCCACACGCAGGCCAGCGACAGGCCGATTGTCCCGGCAACGGTGGCCGCAGTGCTACCTATCAGTCCGCCCATGAGGGCAATGACCAGGGCCGAGGGGATGGCAAGAAGCAGATCAGCCACAAGCAGGGCAATGCCGATGGCCGCCACCGCGAGGGAGGATTCCGGAGCAGTCATCCAATCGCGGATGATGAGATCGAACCGATCCCCCAGAACAACAAGCGGAACAGAAACGCCGATTACGAGCGCGATGGTCCAGGCAGTATATTTCGCGATCAGGCCCCAGGCCTTGGAGGTGCGCGTTGGTGAGTGCGGGCTGGGGAGGGGCTCTTGCTGCACGTGCATCCGTCCCCGTCATCAGCCTATCGCAGGAATGCGCGGGCCAACCTTAAAACGCTAGCTGTCAGGGTGAGAAGCGTTTTTCCGCAGAACTTCGGCGCCGTTGCCCGAGGGTGCGTATTAGCGGAGCGGGAAGTTCAGATCCTCCCGCATCCAGCACAGGCTTTCGCCGCGCGTCAGCTGCTGATCAGTCCGTCGCCAGACGTCTGGCCTGCACATAGGGGCGCAACTCGCGCCACAGGCGATGGTAATCGTTGGCGTTGCGCCGCTGCTCATCCAGCTCATCGGCCAGGCGCGAAGCCTCACGCAGACGCTCCATCTCGCGAATGGCCTGCTCGACTTGTTCTCTGGTCATGGCGGAAATGTCCTGTTGGGCACCCGCAGAAATCACGTTGGTCATGGGCGGATAATAACGGTATTTGGGCCGATGAAACAATATGAAACAGTTTGTGCATCGCACACATCTGAAGTGCCACCCATCCGGGTAGGAATTTTCTGCGCCGCGCAACATTGGGCACGAACCGACGTGGCGTGGCGGCTTCGACGATGGTGGCAGGCAGGTTATGCGCATGGCGTGTTGTTTGCTGGCGCGCACATGACTACACAGTTCCGAGGTTTCACCTTTCCGCAAACGCAACCCCGGTGAATTGCTATGCCGCTGCTCCGCTTCGATCTGATTGAAGGCCGCACTGACGACGAACTGAAGACGCTGCTGGATGCCGCGCATCGCGCGATGCTGGCCGCGTTCAAGGTGCCGGAGCGCGACCGCTATCAGATCGTCACCGAACACAAGCCCTCGCGTATGATCATGGAGGACACGGGGCTGGGTTTCGCGCGCACGGAAAAGGCCGTGCTGCTGCAGGTGATTTCGCGACCGCGCGGCAAGGAGGCCAAGCAGACATTTTACCGGTTGCTGGTGGAGGAGCTGGAAAAGAGCTGCGGGATTGCGCCCACGGACGTCATGATCTCGATGGTCGAGAATACGGACGAAGATTGGTCTTTCGGCCTTGGCCGTGCGCAATTCCTTGAAGGCGACCTGTAAGATCTTCCAGAAATACCGGGCGCGCGGATCAATCAGTCCGCGCGCAGGTGTTCAGACTTGTTCAGATTTCCGTTGTGCCGGATGCACGCGCCGGACACGCGCGCTTAAGCTGCGTCGGCAGCGCGTTTTGCAAGTCAGGTTTCTTTGGATTTGGCGCTGGACTTGGTGCCCGCCTCGCGCTCTGAAACCGCATTTTTGGCGGCAAGGGCTTCGACTTCAACCTTCGGGGCGTGATCGGCCAAAAGGGAGCGCAACATGCGCACGACGCGTAGCGCCGGCCCCTTTGAGCAGCACTGAATTGAAATGCGCGCGCCCTCGAACAGCAGGAAAACTTCGTCGGCAACCTGCTCGGGCTCGCCGTAACCGGCTTCGCTGAACAGGCGAACGAGCTGATCGCGTTTGCGGGTTTTGTAATCGTCGATGATCTGGCGCGCGGGGTGATCGATCTCGCGCATTTCGACGGCGGCGTTCGCCATCGCGCAGCCCCGTTCGGAGCAGTCGGTCAGAACCTGCTCGACGTGCTGGACCCAGGCTTCAATCTGGGCGTGGGGATCGTCAGGGTAGGTGTCCCTCAGGCGCTGCCAGAGGTCGTCACCCTCCTTGGCGAGCTCCTGCAAGTAAGCCGAGATCAGTTCATCCTTGGAGCCAAAGTGACGGTAGAGCGTCATCTTGTTGGTGGCGGCAGCCTCAGCAATGGCGTCAACACCTACGGCTCGGATGCCATGGCGGTAAAACAGATCGCGTGCCGCGGCAAGAATGCGCTCGCGCGGCGGTGGCTGCACAGCGGCGGTTTTGATGGTCTGTCCCATTGCCTCTCTAAGTCCGGGCCTCGGTATACGGCTGCCCCTGGAAGTCTTGAGCCTTGGCGACTTGGCCTCTTGACATGGGGTGTTACCGGTCAGTATACCACGACGTTACTGGTCAGTAACATAGTGTGCGGCGGCTGTCATCCAAGACTTCGACCTCCTGATCCTGATCAGTGTTCTGCCTTTTCAGGGCAGGACGATACTGCACCGCACGAACCACGCGAGCGTCAAATGCAGTCAGCACGTGCACCGCAATCGAACGAGCGCCCGCCTTCCCGGAAGGTCGAGGGTCAAGGCCAATCGCACATTCTCTGCCTGACCAGCAGTCCACGGCGCGATACCTCTTATTCCAGTCTGGTAGCAATGCGCGTGCTCCGTGAGCTGCGTCAAGTCTATCCAGATGCAAGTGTCACGATTCGCGATCTGGCGCGGCATCCGCTGGCGCATATCGACGAAGACTTCGTCATTGCGACCCGATCGATCGCCGGCGCGCGCAACGATCGTCAGCGTGAAATGATCGATCGCTCCGATGTCCTGATCGATGAACTTCTGAGCGCGGACACGCTGGTCATTGCTGCGTCGATGATCAATTTCGGCATCCCCTCGACGCTCAAGGCGTGGGTCGATCACGTCATCCGCCCCGATCGCACGTTCCGTTACACCGACAACGGTTCGCAGGGGCTGTTGCGTGGACGGCGGGCAATTCTGGTGCTGTCTCGCGGCGGCTTCTACAGCGCTGGCCCGCTTTCTGCATACGAGCACGACGAAAGCTACCTGCGTTCGGTGCTGAACTTCATCGGTATCTCGGACGTGCAGACCATCCTGCTGGAAGGCATGGCGCTAGGGCCGGATTGCGCGGAGCGCGCGGTGGACGCGGCCCTGCGACGGGCTGGGGCGGTGGCTGGCGTTCTGGCGGGATGACACAATATTCCGGCAGCGGTCCAAAATCGGGACCGGGCCGGAGACGATTTACCGGAGCGGCGCAGGGGGCGCTTGTTCCGCAGCAATACAACCTATGGACGGATGGCAGATGTCCTTCACTTCTCTCGCAAACTTCCGCAGCACTTCAGCGCGCGTGGCTACGTTTGCCTTGATCGGAACTTTCCTGGCCGGCTGCAATCAGGAGCAGGGCCCGGCAGCAGCGGCCTCCGCGCCACCGCCGCCGGCTGTTTCTGTCGCCAAGCCGGTGCAGAAGCAGGTGACCGAGCGCGATGAATATGTCGGCCGGTTCGTAGCCTATGACTACGTCGAGGTGCGGGCGCGCGTTTCCGGCTATCTGGAAAAGATTCACTTCAAGGACGGCCAGCTCGTGAAGGAGGGCGATCCGCTCTTCACCATTGATCCACGTCCGTTCCGTGCCGCTGTCGAACAGGCGAAAGCATCGATCGAGCAGGCCAAGGCGAACCTTGCGTTTGCCGAAAGCGACCGTAAGCGCGGCGAGAGCCTGCGTGCGGGCACCACGATCACGCAGCAGGCGCTGGATCAGCGCTTGCAGGCTTCGCGTGTCGCGTCGGCGGGCGTTACAGCCCAGCAGGCCGCACTGGAGCAGGCCGAGCTGGATCTCAGTTTCACCGAGCTTTCCGCGCCGATTTCCGGCCGCATCGGTGATCGCCGCGTGTCGGTGGGCAACCTCGTTTCGGGTGGCGCTTCCGGCAGCACCACGATGCTGGCGACGATCGCATCCATCGATCCGATCCGCTTTGAGTTCACGATGGATGAAGCATCCTATCTGCGTTACCTGCGCATCGCGGGCGGTGAAGCCAGCGCTGCTGCCGACCGTGGCATGACGCTGCCGGTGCATCTGAAGCTGATCGACGAAGACACGTTCGGCCACGAGGGTCGGATCGACTTCGTTGATAACGCGATCGATCGCTCAACCGGCACCATTCGTGGCCGTGCGCAGTTCGCAAATGCGGATGGCAAGCTGACGCCGGGCATGTTCGGCCGCGTGCAGATTGCAACGTCCGCACCGACGACGGCGCTGCTGGTTCCCGATTCCGCCATCAGCACCGAGCAGGTGCGCAAGTTCGTTTACGTGGTGGGTGCCGACAACGTCGCGACGCAGAAGTTCATCACGCTGGGTCAACTTGTCGATGGGTTGCGCGTCGTTGAAGGTCTGGCGGCCGACGACAACGTCATCGTCAACGGCCTGATGCGGGTGCGCCCCGGCGCTCCGGTAACCCCGGAAGTCGTTGCCATCGAACCGGACGGCACGCCGGCCACCTCTTCCATCCGCACCAATTAAGGTAGGGCGCGATGCGTCTGTCGCATTTCTTTATCGACCGGCCGATCTTTGCCAGCGTCATCTCGGTGGTGCTGATTATCCTCGGCGCGGTGGCGCTGGGGCGCTTGCCGATCGCGCAGTATCCTGAAATCGCGCCGCCGGTGGTGAACATCACCGGCCAGTATCCAGGCGCGAGCGCGGAGGTGGTGGCGTCGACGGTTGTCGCGCCGCTGGAGCAGCAGATCAACGGTGTGGAGCACATGCTCTACATCTCGTCGAACTCCACCGTTGACGGCCGCTTCACCATCTCGGTGACGTTCGATCTCGGCACCGATCTGGATACCGCACAGGTGCAGGTGCAGAACCGCGTCGCCATTGCGCAGCCGCGTTTGCCCGCAGACGTGCGCAACATCGGCGTCACGGTGGCGAAAGCATCGCCCGACCTGATGATGGTGGTGCATCTTTATTCGCCCGATCAATCGCGCGACACGCTGTTCATCTCCAACTACGCCAGCGTCAACGTCGTGGACGTGTTGACCCGCATTGAGGGCATCGGCTCGATCACGGTGTTCGGCAGTCGCGACTATTCCATGCGCGTGTGGCTCGATCCGGACCGGCTGCAATCGCTTGGCCTGACCGCAAATGACGTGACGGCCGCTCTGCAGCGCCAGAACGTTCAGGTGGCGGCGGGTATTCTCAATCAGCCGCCGGTCGAACAGCCGGGCGCGTTCCAGATCTCGGTGCAGACGCTGGGCCGTCTGGCCGATCCCGATCAGTTCGGCGAGATCATCGTCAAGCAGGATGGCGACGCGGTTGTGCGCCTGAAGGATGTCGCGCGCACCGAACTTGCCGCGCTCGACTATGGCATCATCTCGTATCTCGATCGCAGCCCTGCGGTGGCGCTGGGTGTGTTCCAGTTGCCTGGCTCGAACGCGATCGATACGGCCGAGCGCATCAAGACGACCATGGCGGGGCTGTCGAAGAGCTTCCCCGACGGCATCAAGTACGACATCGTCTACAACCCGACGGAGTTCATTCAGCAGTCGGTTGACGCCGTTGTCATGACCATCATCGAGGCCGTGATCCTCGTGGTGCTCGTGGTGATGCTGTTCCTGCAGACCTGGCGTGCGGCAATCATCCCGATCGTGGCCATTCCGGTGTCGCTGGTTGGCACGTTCTTCCTGATGGCGATGTTCGGCTTCTCGCTGAACAACCTGTCGCTGTTCGGTCTTGTGCTGGCCATCGGTATCGTTGTCGACGACGCCATCGTGGTGGTGGAGAACGTTGAACGCAACATGGCGTCGGGGCTCAGTCCGCGCGATGCCGCGTTCAAGACCATGGATGAAGTAGGCGGGGCGCTGATCGCCATCGTGCTGGTGCTGACAGCCGTGTTCGTGCCATCGGCATTCATCACCGGCATCACCGGCCAGTTCTATCAACAGTTCGCGCTGACCATCGCGGGTGCCACGATCATCTCGTTGGTCGTCTCGCTCACGCTGTCGCCCGCACTGTGCGCGCTGCTGCTGAAGCCGCACGCGGAGCATCATCGCACGCCGTGGTACATGCTGCCGGTGCGCGGCTTCTTCCGTGTCTTCAACTGGAGCTTCGACAAGCTTTCCAACGGCTATGCGTGGTCGATCGGCAAGATGATCCGGATCCCCGTGATCATGCTGGTGATCTACGGCGGCTTCATTGTGTTCGGCATGAACGAATTCCGCAAGACTCCGGTGGGCTTCATTCCCGCGGTTGACGGCGGTTATCTCATCGCTGTTTCGCAGTTGCCGCCGGCATCGTCGCTTTCGCGCACCGATGCCGTCAACAAGCGCATGGTGGAACTGGCGCTGGAAACGCCCGGTGTCGCCCATGCGGTGAACTTCGTCGGCTTCTCTGGCGCAACGCGCACCAACGCGCCGAATGCTGGCGCGGTGTTCGTGACGCTGAAACCGTTTGAGGAACGGGCGAAGGATCCGAACCTGTCCGCGCGCGCTATCCAGGGCGCGCTGATGCAGAAGTATGCGTCCATCCAGGATGGCATGGTGTTCGTTGTGGCCCCGCCTCCGGTGCGTGGCATCGGCAGCGCGGGCGGTTTCCGCATGATGGTGCAGGATCGCGGCGGTGCCGGCTCGGCGGCGCTGCAGCAGGCGACCATGGCCATGATGATGAAGGCCAACCAGACGCCGGGGCTGCAGCAGGTGTTCACGATGTTCGAGAACACGACACCGCAGCTCTACCTCGACATCGACCGCGTCAAGGCGCAGATGCTCGGCATCAACATCACCGAGGTGTTCACGGCGCTGCAGACGTATCTCGGCTCGGCCTATGTGAATGATTTCAACCTGCTCGGGCGCACGTTCCGTGTGACCGCTCAGGCCGATAGTCAGTATCGACTGGACGAGCGCGATATTCTCAACATCCGCGTGCGCAACAACGCGGGCGACACGGTTCCGCTCGGTAGTTTCACGACGGTGCACAACATCTCCGCGCCAGCCCGTGTTCCGCGCTACAACCTTTATCCCGCCGCTGAGCTCGATGGTTCCGCAGCACCGGGTTATTCGCAGGGACAGGCCATCGATCTGATGGAGAAGATCGCCGCCGAGACGCTGCCGCAGGGCTTCGGTTTCGAATGGACCGAACTTGCGTTCCAGCAGATCAAGGCTGGTAACACGGCGGTGTTCGCATTCGCGCTGGGCGTTGTGTTCGTTTTCCTTGTGCTGGCGGCGCAGTTTGAAAGTTTGACGTTGCCATTGGCGGTCATCCTCATCGTGCCGATGAGTTTGATTGCGTCGATCACCGGCGTCGTCATGCGCGGCATGGACAACAACATCCTCACGCAGGTGGGCTTCATCGTGCTGATCGGTCTGGCGGCCAAGAACGCCATTCTGATTGTGGAGTTTGCGGCCCAGCTTGAGGCGGAAGGCAACGACAAGTGGTCGGCTGCGAAGGAAGCAGCGCGCCTGCGTATGCGCCCGATCATCATGACGTCGCTGGCGTTCATTCTCGGCGTGGTGCCGCTGGTGTGGGCTGTTGGCGCCGGTTCGGAATTGCGTCAAGCGCTGGGCACGGCGGTGTTCGCCGGCATGATCGGCGTGACGATCTTCGGCCTTATCTTCACGCCGGTGTTTTATGTCACCTGCCGCTGGCTGGGCGATCGCTTCTCGCGCGGCAAGAAGAAGTCGGGCAGCGCCGATGAGCAAGCGCATCCGCCTGCAACGCAACCGGCTGAATAACATCAGGCTGTTGCAGTTCTAAACAACAACGCGGGTCGCAGCATTGCGGCCCGCGTTTTTGTTGCACGAAAGGCTGTGTAATTCGCAAAAGGTTCATTGCGCGCTGCCGGCTACGCCGTCGGACACAGCAATATGTTAGCGTTGCGCTGTGTGCATTGATCCGGACGCATTTGCGGGGAACCTGATGAGCCGTGCCGCCAGCAACGACAATCACAATGATAACGACAACGATCGCAACGGCGCGCGATCGGTTTGGGAACAGGCGCGTGAATGGATCGAACTGCACGGCGCTGCGGCGGTCGTCACAGTGGTTGATACATGGGGCACTGCGCCGGCGCCGGTTGGATCACGTCTTGTGATTGCCGGACAACGGTATGAAGGCGATGTTTCCGGTGGCTGTGTTGAGGGTGAGCTGGTTGCGGTCGCGGAGGGGGCCATTGCAGAGGGTGCGCCGCGCGTCGTTGACTATGATGTTTCCGATCAAGCCGCATGGCACGCAGGGCTTGCGTGCGGCGGCCGTCTCAAGGTTGTTGTGGAGCCCTTGGGGCAGGCGGATATAGGCTTTCTCGATACTGTTATCGCGGCGGAGCAGGATCGCCGTGCGGTGGTCGTGACAACCCGTATCGCAGATGGAACGCGCACACTTTATGCGGAATGCGATGCATTACCCGCCGATGTCACCGCTGCGCGGGATGCCGGTACGGTGGTGCTGGCCGGCGACGACGCGAACGAGCTGCTTGTGCAGCCGCTGCTGCCGCCGGTGCATGTCGTGATCGTTGGCGCGGCGCATATCGCACAGGCGCTTGTGCCGTTGGCCCATCAGGTCGGCTACCGTGTCAGCGTGATTGATCCGCGCCGCGAATTCATCGACGCCTTCCGTTCCGTTGATGCCACGACGATGGTTGCGCAACCACCGGAAGCGTTTGCAGCGTTGGGGCTGGATACGCGGACGGCGGTTGTCGCGCTGGCGCATACATCGGCATTCGATGACGCCACGCTCATTGCAGCACTGCGTAGCCCATGCGTTTACATTGGCGCGCTGGGTTCGCGCACCAATCAAGGTCGCAGGCTGGAGAGGTTGCGCGCGGAAGGCTTCAGCGATGCAGATCTCGCCCGCATTCACGGCCCGGTTGGCCTGTCGATCGGTGCGAAAGGCCCGGCGGAGATCGCAGTGTCGATTCTCGCTGAGATCATCAAGGTTGTGCGAGCGGGCTAGCGCGTTTTCACATGCTTGTTTGATGCACCGGCGGCTGGCTCCCCCGATGAGAGCGAAGTATCCCTACGCGCTCGGCGGCCGGCTCCGCGCAGCGGAGTCGCCGAGCGCCAGAAAAGCAGCGCGGCAGGCAATCAACCCGTTGCGTTCAACCGTTCGAAGCCCGCTTCCAGATCGGCGCGCAGGTCGTTCACATCCTCAAGGCCGATGTGCAGCCGCAGCGTCGGCCCTTCGGGTTGCCAATTGGTGGCGGTGCGATAGCTACGTGCATCGAACGGGATCACGAGGCTTTCATAGCCGCCCCACGAGAAGCCCATGCCGAACAGCTCCAGTCCGTCGAGCATTGCCGCAACGGCCTTGTCGCTTACCGGTTTCAGCACCACACCGAACAGTCCGCTGGCGCCGAGGAAATCGCGCTTCCACAGTTCGTGCTGCGGATGGCTTTCCAGCGCCGGATGCAGCACGCGGGCAACCTCGGGGCGGCTTTCCAGCCACCGCGCGATCTCAAGCCCCGCGCGATGATGCTGCGCCAGCCGCGTCGGCAGCGTGCGCAGGCCGCGCATGCCGAGATAGGTTTCTTCCGAACCGGGGCAGACGCCGAGCTGGTCCTTGGCCATGGCGACATACTTCGCCGCGCGCTCGTTGCAGGTAATGGCGCCCAGCATCGCGTCAGCATGGCCGACGATGTATTTCGTTGCCGCCTGAATGGAAACATCAACGCCATGTTCGAACGGGCGGAAGTAGAGCGGGCTGGCCCAGGTGTTGTCCATCAGCAGCCACAGATCACGCTCGCGGGCAATGCGCGCGATGGCCGGGATGTCCTGCACCTCGAACGTTTGCGAGCCGGGGCTCTCCGTGAAGATGAGGCGCGTGTTCGGCCGGATGAGATCGGCAATGCCGGCGCCGATGAGCGGATCGTAATAGGTGGTCTCGACGCCCAGTCGCACCAGCAGGTAGTCGCAGAATTTGCGCGTCGGCTGATAGACATTATCAACCATCAGGATGTGATCGCCCGCCTTGACGAAGGCGAGGATGGCGGTGCTGACGGCCTGATAGCCCGATGCGGTCAGCTCGGTGGTCGCGCCGCCCTCGATGTCGGCAATCGCGTCCTGCAGGGATTTGACCGTCGGCGTGCAGGTGCGGCCGTAGGTATATGCCTGATCCCGGTTCCAGAGCTTTTCGACCGTGGGGAACAGCACCGTCGATCCACGATAGACCGGCGGATTGACGAAGCCGAAATTGTCGTGGGGCGCGCGGCCCGAGTGCACGGCTCGGGTGGCAGGTGCATGGGGGCGCGAAGATTTTTTGTCGGAGGACATCTGTCGCATCCTGTTCCTGGCGGGAAAAGCCCCGTGTGGAGCAAGTTTGCCGTGGGGTCAAGGCCTTGACCCCGCCACCAATCTGCGGGATTGAGCAGTTTATCGATTGATCGGCAAATGTTTCATCAAACCGCAGCACTGTGACCCTTGCGCCGCTGGCGTGATCGGCCCACACTAACATTCAAGCCATGCAGATTTTTCAAACACTTCGCTGTCCGGTCCGGGTGATCCTTGCATTTGGGTTGCTGCTCGCGGCCTTGTCGGTGGCGCACGCGCAAACGTCCACGCTGGATACCATCCGGGCGCGTGGCGTGCTGAACTGCGGGATCGGTGAAGCGCAGGCCGGTTTTTCGCAGACCGGTGCGGCGGACGTGCGCAGCGGCATGGACGTTGATTTCTGCAAGGCGCTGGCACTAGCGGTGTTTGGTACGGCCGATGCCGTCAAATTCTGGCCGCTCGGACCCAATGATCGCTTCAAGGCGCTGACATCCGGCGACGTAGACGTGCTGGCCCGTGGCGGCGCTTGGACCCTGACCCGGGATACCGAATTTGGCGCCCGGTTTGCTGGCGTGCTGTTTTATGACGGCCAGGGCTTTCTGACCCGGCGCGGCAATGCTGTAGCGTCCGTGCTGGAGCTTTCCGGCGCATCGATTTGCGCACTGCCTGGCGCCATGGGCGAGCAGGGCGTGGCGGAATTCTTCGGCACACAGCGGATGCGTTATCAGATCGTCGCGCAGGAGAGCTGGGACGATCTGGTGCAGGCCTATGCGGCGGGCAGCTGTACGGTGTTGACGGGTGATGTCTCCCTTCTGGCGGTGGCGCGCAGCAAGCTGAAGACGCCCGCCGATCACATCATTCTGCCGGAGCTCATCACCAAGGAGCCGCTCGGCCCGGCCGTGCGACAGGGCGACCCGCAGTGGTTCGGCGTCGTGCGCTGGACGCTGATGGCGCTGATCGAGGCTGAGGAACTGGGACTCACCTCAGAGAATGTCGATGCGCAGCGCGCGGCAACACAGCCGAGCATTCGCCGCTTTCTCGGTCTGGAGGCCAATCTCGGGCAGGCATTGGGGCTGCCGCGTGACTGGGCCTATCTGATCGTCAAGAACGTTGGGAATTACGGCGAGATCTTCGACCGTAATCTCGGTGCCAAATCGGATCTCAAGCTTGCCCGTGGTCTCAATAATCTTTGGACCAAAGGCGGCTTGATGTACGCAGTGCCCTTCCGCTGAAGCTGTCCAGCTTGCGGTCTTGCGTACGGTGCGATGCCGCGCAAGTCCGATACCCAGGCTGATAGCCCCATCCGTGTTTGGAACGTCGCGATGAAAAAGGTGCGGTGAGATGACGTGGCCCGCCGATCTGAGCGTCGATCCTGAACGGGCGCTGGTGCTGATCGCAGTTTTTATCGCGGCGCTGATGATCACCATCATCGCTCTGGGATTATCCAGACGTGCGGCGCGATACGGCAGCGAGATGGAGCGCGCACGGTTAGCGGAAGAGAAGCGTCAGGCCGCTGACGTTGAGAGAATGGACGACCGGAATGCAGTGCCGAATGTTGAGACCGTTGCGGGTGATGTCGCAGACATCGAGGACCATGATGGCGCCGCGCCAACGCCGCCAGAGACCCGCAACGTGATGCTCGGCGTTGCCGCTATCGCTCCGGAAGCTGATCGGCCGTCTCTTCTGAAAGCCATCGACGTTGCTACGGCAATGGGGGCCAACGATCGGCTGCCCGAACTCAACCTTGCATTGGCGGAATGGCACCTTGCCAACGGCAGCCCGGAGAAAGCTGAAGAGTTGCTGCGCTCCTGCGTGCGCGGCGCCACTGAGTTTGGCCTGAAGGAACCGCATGCCCGCGGGCGGGTAATACTGGGCGATATCGCACAGGCAAATGGCGACCCCTCTACGGCCTGCGAGCACTGGCAGATCGCGCGGATTCTCTTTCACGAGATCGGCAGAAAAGACGCCTACGATGACGTCGACGTCCGCATGCAGCGCAATGGCTGTCCGAGCGATTGGGTGTTGACCGATTTCTAGAGCACGATCGCCGTTGAACGGAACGACGGCACAGCATCGCGCCTCACGATCGTAAGCGTTACTGCATGACGACTTCGACGTGGGCGATGTCACCATCGGCCAGCGTGAAATCGCGCTTGTAAACGCCGGACTGTCCCTTGGCTGTCACCGCATAGGTTCCCGGTGCAAGTATGTGGGTCGGCAGCGCGCCAACGCTGCGCATCACCAGCTGGCCGTCGGGCGTCTGCACGGTCCACTGCGTGTCGGGCAACGCCACACCGCCTTCACGTGCCACCAGCTTGAATGTTACACGAGCAGCCGCATGGGTCACCGTGGCTTCGGTCAGTTTGCCAGCTTCGACGGTAACGTCGGCCTCGACCTTCGCGTTGGCATCGCCATATCGCGACACGATACGATAGATGCCCGCATTCAGGCGGTTGACGATGTTGGGTTTGGCGCCAGCAAGCACGCGCATGCGGTTATCCAGCTGGTCGCGTTCGCTGGAGAGAATGTCATAGGCAACGGTGTTGGTCGGCGGCTCGGCGCCATCCACCAGCACCTTGACCTTCAGGCCGCCAGCATTGAGCACAAACTTTTCAGACGTGATGGTGCCCGCAGTCACGACGATCTTGCGGGTGATATCGGCGCGCCCGAACGCTGCGTTGACAATGTATTCGCCCGGATCAAGTTCAATCGTCGGGCTGGGCTCGCGATTGGTGATGAGCGGCTTGGGGCGCGCGCGCGGATCGCGTGACGCTGCGTATACGCGCCAGATCACACCGGAATCTATCCTCTGGCCGTCAACAGTGAGCAGGGCGGTTAAATTCACCTGACTGCCGGTCGGCGTCGTGCCGTCGGCGGAGGGTGCGCGCGGAACAACCGTTGTGTTTGTCGGCAGCGAGGGGCCAGGCACGGAATCGGCCGGCGTGTCGCGACCGGTGTCGGGCGGGAAAGCGCCGCGCAGCCGCTCAACGGAGGTGTCGAAGTCGGACATCTGCGCCGAAGCAGGCGCGCCAAGTGACCCGCTCAGCAGCAGCGCACAACCGCAAGCCAGCGCGCGCACACAGCCAGCAAACGTCGGTGCGCCTTGCGCCTTGGCATTGCCAGCGCGTGGCCCAGCGGGCAGCTTCATGTCAGAGCAGGCGGGGATCATAGCTGCATGCGTCCGGACATTACGCGGCTTTGTGGCAGAACGGTCATGACCTCTTCAAACTCTCCGACGTGGTTGAATTATGACATTTCCGTTCGTCTGATTATCGGCAGGCAGCCGAGACCGCCCGCCCGTTTGAAAGCAGCCCTCACTGATCGGTGAAATCGAACGTGCGGTGTTCGTTGGCTTTGATCTCGACCGTGCTCAGCAATGGGCGATCGGCTGTGTCGGCGCGCACGACGTAATGCCCCGGCGCCAGCACTGCGGTGGGCTCGGGATCGCTGCTGCGCAGAACGGTGCGCTGCTTCTCATCCTGTATTTCCCAGAATACGCTGCCGGGCACGTTGCGGGCATCGGCCCGTTTCAGCGTCACACTGCCACTTTGCAGCGGGAGAGAAACACGCTGCTCCTGTCCGGCGCCAAGCGTCAGTTCGGTGGCGGCGATCACGTTGCTGTCGGCCACGGTGGCTTCAAACCGATATCGGCCGGCCGAAAGATCAAACTGCGGTTCGGTATCGATGGTGCGGGCTATTTCGGCAGCATCGGAGCCAAGCCGGATGACGCGGTAGGTTATCTGGCCCAAGGCTGTGCCGGTCGCTTCGCCACTGTGCACGGCGGCCAGCGTCACGCGTGTCAGCGCCAACGGCAGCGCGTGCCGGACGACATCGCCCGCGCCAACTGCCACCTGCGTCCGCGCTTCTGCCATCGCCGTTTTGGCGGTCACATGATAGGTGCCAGCCGGCAGCATGAAGGTGGGCTTGGCTGCAGCGGAGCGCAGAACCTCGCGGCGGCCCTGCGGCGCATCCGGATCGTCCCGATAGAGAATAAACGTGACGCCTTCCGTCAAAGGCTCGCCCTGCGTTGCGCCGGTTCCGCCCGTAGCCGAGAGTTCCAGTCGCCCGGCGGTGAGAACCGGCGTGAAGCCGCTGCCTGCGGCTGCCGTGACGGTGACGGTGCTTTGCTGCTGCACGGCGCCGCTCTGTGCGGTGACGTTATAGTCTCCCGCAGGCACAACGATTTCCGGCCCCGCTTCGCGACCCAGCCAGACGGGCGGTGTGCCCGCCGGAGCATTCGCGGGTGTCACCGTGAAGATCGGATAGGCCAGCGGTGCGCCGGAAGCGGAAGGGCGCGCCTGCATTTTCAACACGCCGGCGTCCAGATCAAAGCGCGCATCGACAGCCGCATCACCGGTAAAGGTGACGGTCTGGCGTGCCGATGCCAAACCAAGCTGCGCTTCGATCTCGTAGGTTCCGGGGGCAAGCTTTTCGATCAGGGAAGGCGCTGCAATCTCTTTCACGATTTCGCCGCCCGCGTCAGCATGACGGATGCGCCAGCGCACAGGCACATTCAACGGTGCAGCCGATGCGCCGAGGCTTGCCGTCAAATAAAGGCCAGCCGGTCGGGCGGGCGCTGCCGGAGCATCCGGCTGAGCGGCGTCATCGGCATGGGCAAGCGGCGCCGGTTCTTCAGCCTGCGGATCGGGGATGAGCTTTGCAAGCCGGAATGCCTGTGTCAGCGCCGATGAAACGGTGCCGGTGTCAGTAGCATTCCACATCTGGCCACCGGTCAGACGCGGCAGGCAACTCATGTGCGCGATCTTAGCGGCGGAAAGGCCGAGCGTAACGGTGTGGATCACAAGGCCGGGATTGGCGCGGAGCAGGTTCTCGGTCGCGCTGCAAATATCCTGACCGCAGTTGTCGATGTCGTCTGCAACAAGAACGATGCTGGCGGGTTTGGCGCCCGCGATTGCATTGACTGACTCCCGCAGCGCCAGCACCACCGGTCCCTTGCCAACGGCGTTCATGCGGTCGACCGCTGCCGACAGGTTGCGAGCCGCATTGTTGCCGGGAGGCAGAACGATCTCGGCATCGCCGCAATTGCCACGCCGCCGATGGCCGAACGCTGCCAGGCCGACACTGGCCTGCGCGCGCAGGTCTGGCACCAGCGTGCGCAGCGCATCGCGCACGATCTCCAGCTTCGAACGCTTTTCATCGCCCAGATGCCCCCACATCGAGCCCGAACCATCGACGATGATCATGGCTGTTGGCGCAGCGGTCGGGGTAACAGTGGCGGCAGCAGCGGCTTCCTGCGCGCGTGCCGAGACGCTGCCAAGGCTCGCGATGGCGGAAATCGTGCCGATAGCGATCACGGCGGCGGCGCAAAGCGAGGTGAGCGGTCTGTTGAGCTGCAACATGCGTGTCCCTGATTGCCGCGCACGTGTGCGCAGGGCGGATTCGGCCCGGGCACAATAGCCTATCCGCTTCCCCACCGGTATCGCCCGGCGGTGAAACCCCAACATCAGAATTGCTGCGGCAATTTCGGCTTGGCGGGAAGCGGTCGCGACGGTTAGACCACCTGAGGCAGGTGCCGTTACGCCTATTGGTCTGGCTAAGGGACGATGGCGGGCCGATCTGTCCGTTGCCGGCTAACCCAGCGATTCAGAATATGAATTCAGGCGGCCAGCCTTTCCCGCTCATAGCTTTTGCCGTTTCTGCCCCGCAATTTCACAGGAGTGTCGCAATGGAAAACCCCGTCATTGATTTTCTGTCGAAGCGCCGCTCCGTGAAGCCGGATCGCCTGCAGGCTCCCGCGCCCACGGCGCAGGAGCTGGAAACTATTTTCACCATTGCTTCGCGTGTGCCCGACCACAAGAAGCTGGCGCCGTGGCGCTTCATCGTGATCGAGGGCGATGCGCGGGCGAAGCTGGGTGAGGCGATCGCCGAGGCCTGCGTCGCGGCGGAGCAGGAGCCACCGTCCCACGTGAGGCTCGAAACCGAACGCAACCGGCTGCAGCGGGCGCCGATGGTGATTGCCGCCATTTCGCGCGTTACGCCCCATCGCAGCGCGCCGGAGTGGGAGCAGGTGCTTTCGGCGGGCGCGGCGTGCCTCAATCTGTGCATTGCGGCCAACGCGTTGGGTTACGGCACGGCCTGGCTGTCGGAATGGATTGCCTACAACGCCGACGTGGCCAAGGCGCTCGGCCTCGGTGAGCATGAGCGCGTTGCGGGCTTCATCTATATCGGCACGCCGATGGAGGCGCCCACCGAGCGCGAACGTCCCGCGCTTACGGATATCGTTAGTCGCTGGGGCGAGTGAGCTGCGCTCCGGTGGTTTGATCGGCCAGTAATTCACACTTCACAGGCATCACCCATCAAGCGGCGCATGCACAGCGCTCGGTTCATGCTGCGCCGGGACTTAACGCCATCTTCACCATGGTCGTGCAGCCTGTTTGTGTCGGCCCGTGAGGTGGCGGGCAGGCTTGAACGATCGTCGCGCACCGCCGCGGAGGTGAAAGCCTTGAGCCCGCTGTTGGATGTTCCAGCCCAGCTTGCATTGGCGCTCTCGCTCGCTGCGGCGTCGGTGGAAGGTGCCCAGCCAAACCTGCCACCGCCCATCGCGCAGCCTCCGTTGTCAGGACATGTCGAGCGTGACCTTGAAGGCCCGCTGCTGTTCTCCGAGCGCTCATGGATGCAGGCGCTGCATGGCGTTCCCGATGATGCGCAGAAGTTGGGCGGGCGTGTTTTTGTAACAAGTGGCGGGCGGTTTTATGTTCCGGCTCCGGGTGCGCATCAGCGCCTGCTTGTCGCCCGTAACAACGCCAAAATCGCTGCGAAGATTGCGCAAGCTGCTGCACGTGAGAATGCCCGGCGCATGCAGCCGCTGCTTGGAAAACCGGCTGTTGCGGCTGATCTTTTCATCGCTCACGTTGTCGATGTTCCAACCGCCGTCGCGCTGGTTTCAGCAATAGCAAACACGCCCGATCTGGCGCTCGCCACCGCTGCTCCTCGGCTGGCGGCAGCATTCGGCATCGGGGCCGACGAAACGCGCCAAGCCATGACGGTTGAGCAGTTCTATCGGCTGTTGATTGCCAAGACGGCGGCACCGCCGCGGCTCGTCGCCTTGGGTCTGAAGCCAAGGCCCCGATCCGAAAATGAAACAGCGGAGCAGGCGGCGCGGGTTGATCGCGAGCGTGTTATCGCCGCCTGGCGCGCACGCATCAACGCTGTTCCCGCCGCCGCTGCAACTCAATAGCGGAACTGTTCCGCCAGCACCCGCTCATCAAGGCTGTGGTTGGCGTCAAACATCATATAGAGCTCGACGTTACGCGCTTTTTCCACTTCGACACGCGTCACCGCACGGGTTTCGAAGTGATCGGCAACGGCACTCACCGGCCGCTTGTCGGCCTCCAGCACATCGATGACGATGCGCACCTTGTTGGGCAGCAGGGCGCCGCGCCAGCGTCGCGGACGGAACGGGCTGATGGGCGTCAACGCCAGCAACGGCGCGTTGATCGGCAAAATCGGCCCGTGCGCGGAAAGATTGTACGCGGTCGATCCGGCGGGGGTCGCCACCAGCACGCCATCGCAGATCAGCTCTTCCATGCGCAGCGTATCGTCGACCATGATGCGCAGCTTGGCGGCCTGATAGCGCTCTCGGAAAAGAGAAACCTCGTTGATTGCCAGCGCTTTGTGCGCCTTGCCCGATTTCTCGTAGGCGATCATCGACAGCGGATGGATGCGGCTTATATCGGCGGCGGCGAGGCGTTCGCGCAGGTTGATCTCGCTGTAGTCGTTCATCAGGAAGCCGACCGAACCGCGGTTCATGCCGTAGATCGGCACGCCGTTGTTCATGAACCGATGCAGCGTTTGCAGCATGTGGCCGTCACCACCGAGGGCGACGATGGCATCCGCTTCGGGAACCTCGCAATCGCCATAGACTTCCACAAGCCGTTCGCGCGCGGCCATGGCTTCGGGCATCTCGCTTGCCACGAACGCGATCTTGTCGAATGTGTTTTTCAATTTTGACATCGAGCTCTGGAACGCAACCAAGGCGTGGGAGGCTGGCGCAAGTGCAGCAAAACGACAAGCCCGTTCTCGTCTATTCCACTTTCCCTTCAGCGGAGGTGGCGGAGCAGGTGGCGCGGGAACTCATCGAGCGGAGGTTGGTGGCCTGTGTCAACATCCTGCCCGGCATGACCTCAATTTACCGTTGGGATGGCACAATCAACCGGGATAGCGAAGTCGTGGCGATCATCAAGACACGTTCGCAGCTCGCCGCCAAGGTCATGCAGGAGGTGGCAGCCCGTCATCCCTATGACCATCCCGCGCTGCTGGTGATTGAGGTGGCCGACGGCGCCGCCGATTATCTCAACTGGCTGATGGCTGAAACAGCCGGGCCGGATTGATGTCTGATGAGCCAGCAGTGGCATTGCCCGCCGCCGCGATGCAGTCGCCACTGCGGCAGAAGCGAGAGTGATGATGCAACCTATGCCGGCGTACTGCTGGCATGCAGATCGCTCACGGCGCACGCTGGTGCATCGCAACCAAGTGCGCGCGGAAGGGCGTGAAAACGCAGCGTGTCATAAGCCGGGGCTCAGCGTTTGGATCAGCGCTAGCGCCGATCAATCAATAAACGCCGCCGAGGCTCAACATCAGATTATAGCGTGGTGTGCCTCGCGCGGGACGGCGCGAATTGTTCGACTTCTTGACCTTGCGATTGGCCTTTGGCGCCGCTGCCTGCCCGGGTGGAACTGCAGCCGGTGGACTGTATGCCGACCGGTCCTGATCCAGCGATGCAACGTTGCTACCCGGAATAAGCGGCTGTTGCGGCACCGGCTGGAAATCGCGCGGGCCACCGATCGCCATGCGGCCCGGCAGCGGAGCGGTGTTAGCGGCGCTGCTTGGCAGAGGCGTATAAAGTCGGGTGGCTGCTTGCGCGGAATTGGCCTTCCAGGGCAGCACTTCCTGCTTCGCAGCGGTGGCGACGCTGCCGGCGCCAGCTGCAACAGACGCGGATTCTACCTGCTCGGCGCCACCACAGGTGCGGCCGTTATAGGATTTCAGCAGCGTCAGCAGAAGATAGTCAGGCTCTTCCACCGGCAGGGTAGCGTTGGCCCGAGTGGTGAATTCCTGCATGGCTTCGCGGGTGTTGGCGGTCCAGGAGCCGTTGACCCGGCCCGGATAGCAGCCAGCACGCTTCAGATTTTGCTGAATATCGACAATGAGGCGATAGCGAGCATCGGCATCCGTCGGTGCAAGCGCACCATCGCTGGACACCGCGGCGGAAACCTGTGTCGACCAGCCGTCGAGACCGGAAAGAGCGGCTTTCTCTACGCGGGGGGCTGACAGAGTCGGCGCGGCGGTAAGTGAATGCGACGGCGCCAGATTGAGAGCGGGGGCAAAGGCGCCAAGACGTGAGCCGCCATTTGCTACGGCTTTTTGGATCTGGCTGACGCGGGAAGGGGGCCGATGGGCTGCAACTTCGCCATCAGCGGCATGTCGGACCGCCAGCGCCTGCGTCGCTTGCTGGAGCGTGGTGCCGGAGTCAACGGGGGCCGGAAAGTAGACGAACAGGCCTACGCCGACACCTGCCAACAACACGAAGCCACCGAGGCCGCGCATAATGGTCAACTCCCTTACGCTTCGATCCCGGATCTGCGGCGGTCCAACCGCCGGGTCGCCAGGATGACCGGACGCACATCCCAGTACAGACGGCGCCGCCAGACACTACGGCGGCAGCAGTGTCAAACCACTTAAAGGACGCGAAAAACTTCAGCTTCCTTAGATGTAACCTAATGTTAACTAAAATAAGTCCGCACACGGGCGGATGCAACTTTATTTCGTGCGTTATCGACAGGTGAGGGAGGGGGGCTGGCGCAGGCGATGTCGCCATGTTGCAGGTGCGAGGTGTTAACAACTCGGCCGCGGCCTGGGGACAAAATGCAGCGCCAAAGTGGGCAACCTGTGGACGGTTGCGTGGCTGAAGACAGTCAAGAAATGGGCCAAAAATCAGGCGTTTCTGGCTATCGCGCTGATTATCTTAACAAAAGATTTCGAATCGCGTAGCAAGGAAAGCCGAGGGGCAGTACCGCGTCTGTTAACTTGTCGCCCCGTCCCGTGGGGAAAGTTACGCACAGGGGAGATCGAGCGGCGATGCTCTCCAGTGCATGGCACCCGGCGGGAAGGGGATCCAGCTCTCGATATACGTTGCGGCGCGTTATCGCCGGTCCGACCAGGAACATTGGGGAATGATCCTGGAGCTCAGCGGATCGATTGAGACCGTCACCGTGGCAGATATCCCGTAAATCGCGTCAGAGATGGAGCCATTCTGTCCAACACGCCCTTCTTGTGGACAGAGACAAGTCAAGCGTTGGCGTTGGCTTCGAGCCAACAGCTGGCGAACATAATTCATGAGGGCAAACATGAGACATGCTCTAGGCGTGTTGGGGGTTCTAGCTGCCGGCGTCTTGCTCGCCGTATCGGCAGCGATGAACTGGCGATTTGGCGTCAGTCTCGGACGAACCGAGTTTGACGGTCAGATCTACGGCGCAGCCAGCGCGGCTGCGGACTGCATGAAGGCCTTGGTGCCTTTCTTTTTCTTCGCCGCAATACGCACGAAAATGTGGTCGCAGGCAGCCGCCTCCGCCCTCGTTTGGGTTGTGGTCACAGCATATTCGCTGACCTCTGCCCTAGGGCATGCCGCATTGAACCGGCTTGATACCGCCGGCCAACGCGCAGTGTCCTCTGAGAGCTATCAGTCTTATCGCGCCGATCTGGCACGGGCCCAGGAACAGCTTTCCTGGATCCCGCAGCACCGCCCTGCTCAGGCTGTGCAAGCTGAGATGGAGGTGCTCAAGAACGATAAGGCCTGGAGCTCAACCAAGGGATGCGCGGAAGCGACGATCAAGCGTTCGCGCGACTTTTGTCAGGGGTACCATGCACTTGCAGCTGAGCTAGGCTCGGCACAGCAGGCATCATCCCTTGAGGCCCGCATTTCGGACATCCAGTCCAAGATCGCGGTGGTAACCAGTGGCGGCAAGAACGTTCTGGCTGAAGCGGATCCGCAGGCTGCGGTCCTGGCCAAGCTTGCTGCGATTATTGCTCCGAACATCAGCGTAGAAGATGTGCAGACCGCGCTCACGGTCTTCATCGCACTGCTTCTCGAAGTTGGTTCGGGCTTTGGCATGTACATTGCCTTTAGTCAGTGGCGCCTCTACGAGCGTCAGACGCCTGCCGTTGCACCTGAGATGGTCACGGTCAGCACCGCTGCGGCAGTGGTGGCAGCTCCCAAGGCTGTTGCGATAGAAAAGCCGCGTTCCGGCGCAAACGACAACAAGTCGGTAACCGAGGAAATTGAGACCGAGGTTATTGAGACTGTTGCTGAGATTGCAGCGCCGGCTGCTACTGAAGAAACTGCTGCCGTCATCGTTGCGACGAATGCGCAGCAACCAAGACTGATCGCTCCCGAAACGGATGTGGAGCGCTTCTACAAGGAGAGAATCGAGACGCAAGACGGATCAAGTATGACTGCAACTTCTCTATATGAGGATTACTGCGCATGGTGCGAAGAACAACAGAAAGAGCCACTTGCTCTACCCACGTTCGGTCGTGAGTTCGGTGAACTCGGTGTGCAGAAGGCACGTATAGCAGGAAGGGTGCGATACATCGGCATTGCGCTGAAGTCCGCCAGCGACCTCGCGGAGGATAAGAAGCTGACGGCCTTCAATGATCGGGCCGCCTAGTAGATAGGCTTCTGAAAGGTCGCGAAAGCGGCCTTTCTTGTATTTGAGCTCCAGTGTGGAGCACATCAAAAAAGGGCGGTCCTTCGGGCCGCCCTTTTTGCGTTTCAGATTTTGGATGCGACACTCAGAATGTGCCGCGCAACGTCAAACCAATCAGCTGGGTGTCACCGACGGTGGCCTGCCGCGCGTTCTGTCCGATGCTGGTGACGTAGTCTTCGTTGAAGAGGTTCTTGGCGAACAGCGTGAGTGTGTAGTTCGTCCATTCATAGCCGATCCGCGCATCCACCAGCGTATAGCTATCGACGAAACGCAGCGCGGTATTGCCGAGGTCGCCGCCCGTGTAATAGCCGTCGGTGTAGCGGACATTGGCGCCAGCGAACCAGCCGGATGCATGACGATACATGCCGCCCGCCGCGATCGTGTATGCGGGTGCGTCGGGAAATTCGTTACCGCTGAAGTCGGCGGTGGGGCTTACGAAGGTATCGAACTTCGTCCGCATCAGGCCGAGCGAGCCATAGAGCTGCAGCGGCGCGATCGGACGCCAGCGTGCCTCGAACTCCGCACCATAGGCGTGTGAGCTGTCGGCATTGAGGATGTACGAGACGGGGTAGGGCAGCATTCCGAACAGGTCTTCTTCGAACGCAACCTGCTGGTTCTTGTAGTCATAATAGAAGGCGTTGGCGTTGAACGAGATCGTGTTGTTGGCCCAATTCGAGCGGTACGACAGCTCATAGGCGTCGAGGTACTCGGGCTTCACCGTGTTGAACTGCTGCGTGTTGATGTTGAACTCGGTGTAGCCGTTCCGATAGCCCTTGTTATAGGTGACGCCCACGGTCTGCTCAGCTGTCAGGTCGTAGGTCAGGCCCAGGCGCGGCAGGGCTTCAGTGAAATCGTTTGAGAAGTTGTTGTGCAGCGAGACGCCGGCGATGAGTGGCAGAATATCGCCGACAGTCGAGCTTTTGACGGTATCTTTGAGCAGGCGCCCGCCGCCGATCAGAACGAAGCGATCGAAGAAGCGATAGCGAAGGTCGGCATAGGCCGCCATGCTTTCTGTGTCGACGTCGACGGCCAGATCCTGCACGGTGATGGCACCTGGAAATGGCAGCCCGAGAGAAGCTGCCTCAATCGTGTCGAACGTATTATTCGCGTATTTGAACGAGCCATAAAACAGACCGACGACGCCGGAGAGCCCGTTGCCGCGGTTCTCGATTTCCAGTCGCAGATCCTGGGTGAAGTCTCCGCCTTCGCGCATCACTTGGCGCTGATAGGAATTGCTGGGTGCCGAACCGATTGCCGTCTCAGTGTCGGCATAGGCCGTAATGGATCGCACGCTTAGGCCTGCGCCCAGGTCATAACCAACGTCGGCGATGTAGTTCGTGGTTTTGGTTTCGCGGAAGTCGAGGTTTGCTGTGGCGTCGAGATGGCGCTCGAAGAATGGCGGCGACACCGACATCACGGCCGGCCGATCATCTACCCGCGAGATGGTGAACAGCGCGCTGAGACCGGGAAGGCTGTCCGGTTCCAGCAGCAGCTTGCCGCGGACGGTGCGCAACACGTCTTCGTCGAGCGAATTGTTCTCGGGATTGCCGTAGGAGATGTCGTGGTTGCGCTGGAAGGACTGGCCGGAAATACGCAGCGCTGACTGACCGACGACGATGGGAGCGTTGAAAACAAAACCGCCGCTCTTCAGATCCTGGCCGCCGACCGTTCCTTCAACGATCGTCTCCCACTTATAAGTCGGATCGTTGGTTTTTACGAATACCGCACCGGCCAACGCATTGCGTGCCTGCAGTGTCGTCTGCGGTCCGCGCAAAACTTCCACCTGCTCCACGTCCCACAATCCGCGCGCGCCGCGCCGGGTGGCCTCGGCATTCTGCGTGGCGCCGTCGATGACGACTGAGATGAGCGGCGCCGCTGAAGGGTTCTGGTTGTTCGTCAGGCCTTCAGAATTGAGACCGCGGATCGCGAAGCCGTTGTTGCCGCCCGCGCCTTTCGGCGCGATCACGTTGGCTTGCGAATTGAGTGCGCCCTGCAGATCCTCGATCTGTTCGTCGCGTATTTGCTGGCCGGTGACGACGCCGATACTTGTGGTGGTGTCGCGCATGGTGCGGACAACCTTCTCGCCCTCGACAACAATGCCGGGCAACGCCGCAGTGCTGACGACACCGGACGATGTGCCAGCGCTGCCGCTGGCGGCGTTGCGCTTGAGGGTCTGCTTTTTCTTGTTGCGCTTGGCGGGAGCTGCTTCCGTCTCGACACTGAGCTCGGGAAGGGAAATGGCGGCTGCTTCATCTGGGCTGGCAATGGCCTGGCCCGCATCTTGAGCGCTTGCGGGCCCAATAACGGATGCGGCAACCGCGGCAGAAATTGCCGCGGACACGGAACGCCGTACAAAACGCATGACTTACCTGCTACGCAATACCCTCAGACCGGCGACACGGCACCCCCCGGAGCAGGCACTAGTGTGCAGCGCTGCTCAGATGCCTGGAGCACGGTTCGCCGCCGACCCCCTTCCGTTATTGTTGACTCGTATCGGGCACAATAAAAGTGCAGCGGAGCAACACCGGACGCATATCCGTGATCGCTCCGCCGCCGATGTTCAGGCCGCCAGACTTTGGGCTAACACTTCAGGCCGCTTTTTCATGCTGTTTGCCGGGTGCATCCAGCAAGCCGGCAACCTTGAGGGCGAACGCGTAGTCAGCTGCGATTTCTTTCAGCTGCTCATAGCGGCCAGAAGCGCCGCCATGTCCCGCATCCATGTTGATCTTCAGCAGGATCAGGTTGTCGGACGTATTTCGCTCACGCAGGCGCGCGATCCATTTTGCCGGTTCCCAGTAGGTGACGCGCGGATCGGTCAGGCCGCCATAGGCGAAGATGTGCGGATAGGCTTTTGCCTCCACATTCTCATACGGGCTGTAGGAATGGATGATGCCGAATTCCTTTTCGCTCTCGATCGGGTTGCCCCACTCGGGCCACTCCGGCGGTGTCAGCGGCAGTGATGCATCGAGCATGGTGTTGAGGACGTCGACGAACGGAACATCGGCGATGATGCCAAGGAACAGGTCCGGAGCCATGTTGGTGACAACGCCCATCAGCATGCCGCCAGCAGAGCCACCGTTGGCAACGATGCGCCCCTTTTGGGTCAGGCCCTGATCCACCAGATGCTCGCCGGCTGCGATGAAGTCGGTGAAGGTGTGGATCTTCTTTTCGAGCTTGCCGTCCGTGTACCAGCGATAGCCTTTGTCCTTGCCGCCGCGGATGTGGGCGATGGCATAGATGAAGCCGCGATCTACAAGCGAAAGTCGGGTCGTTGAGAACGATGCCGGGATTGAGATGCCGTAGGCGCCATAGCCATAGAGCAGCACCGGCGCCGAGCCATCCAGCGGCGTATTCTTGTGATACAGGATCGAGACCGGAACGGTTTCCCCATCCGGCGCGGGTGCATAAAGGCGGCGCGTGACGTAGTCGGCTGCATTGTGGCCGCTTGGCACTTCCTGCCGCTTGCGCAGTGTGCGGGCGCGCGTGTTCATGTCGTAATCGTAGACTTCCGAAGGTGTCGTCATCGACGAATAGACGAAGCGCACCGTTGCGGTATCAAACTCGTAACCGGCCGATGTCGACAGCGAGTATGCTTCCTCGGGGAAGGCGATCGAGTGCTCGTTGCCATCGACATGGCGAATGATGATGCGGGGCAGACCGTTCTCGCGCTCCAGTAGCACCGTGTAATCGCGATAGACGATAGTATCGAGGATGAGACAGCCGGGGCGATGGGGGATGACCTCACGCCAGTTCTCAATACCCGGTGTAGCGACAGGCGCTTCACAGATGCGGAAATCCTCCGCACCGTCCGAGTTGGTGGTGATGATGAGGTTGTCGCCGCGGTGCTCAACCGAGTACTCGTGTCCGTGCTGGCGTGCTGCGACCAGCACAGCCGGACTGGTCGGATTATCGGCGTCGATCAGGCGGACTTCGCTTGTCTGGTGGTCGTGGGCATCGATGACGATGTACTTGCCGGATTGGGTCTCGCCGATGGCGACGTAAAAGCCGATGTCGCCTTCAGCATATACGAGCACGTCATCTTCAACCGGCGTGCCCAGCGTGTGCCGATAGACCTTCAACGGGCGGTGGTTGTCGTCGAGGCGAACGTAGAAAAGCGTCTTGCTGTCATTCGCCCACACCACGCCGCCGCGCGTATCGGGGATGGTGTCCGGCAGGTCTTCGCCGGTTGCCGCGTTGCGGAAGCGGACGGTGTAGAGTTCTGAACCCTTGTCGTCGGAGGCGTAGGCGATGAGGCTGTGGTCAGGGCTGTGCTGGAAGCTGGCCAGATCCCAGTAGGCTTTGCCTTCCGCTTCGCGGTTGCCATCAATCAGGATGTGCTCGCCCTCGCCAGAGCGGTTCTGGCGGTAGACTAGAGGGTATTGGCCGCCGGCGACGTAACCCGAGTAATAGGCATAAGGGCCGTCCGGAGCGGGGACGGAGCTATCGTCTTCCTTCAGTCGCCCGCGCATCTCCTTGAAGAGCAGATCCTGCAGCGCGGCAGTGTCTGCAAGCTGGGCTTCGCTATAGGCATTTTCGGCCTCTAGGTAGCTGCGGATCTCCGGCGCAAGCGCGGTCGGGTTGCGCATGACTTCCTGCCAGTTTTCCGCCCGTAGCCACGCATAATCGTCAACCAGTTCAACGCCGTGGCAAGTGGAGCGGGCTGGCTTCCGATCGGCCTTTGGCGGTGTGGTTACGACGGCATGCTTAGCGGGAACGGACATCTGGGTATTTCTCCACCGGGGGAATTTCAGGAACAGGGGTGCTACTAGGAGCTGGTCGTCAAGGATGCCGGGCCGTACGGGGCATCTCTCAAAACGGCCAGATCAGAGGGTTGGGCTAGGGTGTTTTGTCAAACTTAGACATAGCGTCCCTATAATATTGGCAGGCTAAGGCACTTCGTCCAGATTGGATATTCCCAGGCAGTGTATTTTTGAATTACGGGTCTTAGAGAGAATATAATTGTTAAATGGGCAAATTTCAGAACAGGCGTTAGTAGCACACCGGCGCTCAAGCCCGTGAGCGTGAAGCTATTTATTCTAGTTTTTACTTGGAATGCTTAAAAACTATAGTGCGCTATTATATGGCATGGCGAGTTTCAGCTTGCAGGCTTTAGCATTATCCATACAAGGTGGCACTCGCAGTGACGTAGTTGACTTTACTACCATGCAGTGCGAAATCAGCCGCAACAATAAAATTTTACGGCTTTTACTGGCGGCGGAGCTAATGCATCCGCGCCGTTGTGTATAGGGCCAGATTTTTATCAAGGCACAACACTGACGAGGCGATTAAGAGACTTCGTCTGTACTCGCCTCGGGAGGGCGATGTGGAGAATACACCGGCACCGGAACTCGTAGAACTGACGGCGAAGATTGTTTCAGCCTATGTGAGCAATAACTCTGTTATCGCTACTGACCTTCCGCATCTCATCAGTGAAACCCATGCAGCGCTCAGCCGTGCGAGCGGTGGCGTCGCCGTTGTTGAGCGGGAAGAGCAGAAGCCGAAGGTGCCGGTTAAGAAGTCTATAATGCCAGATTATCTGATCTGCCTGGAAGACGGAAAGAAGTTTAAGTCGCTGAAGCGCCATCTGCGCACGCACTATAATCTTTCGCCCGAAGACTATCGGGAGAAGTGGGGCTTGCCGCACGACTATCCGATGGTGGCGCCAAACTATGCGCGCGCGCGCTCCGATCTGGCCAAGAAGATGGGCCTCGGTACACGTCGCTGAGAGAACGACAACCTTGCCGACAAGTTATCGCGCGCCACCTATGCTGGCGCGCGTTTTTCGTTCTGGTCTCGGTGCAGCGCAACCTCGATCCTGTATGCACGCAATAACATGGCATGACGATTGAGATCGTATGCCCAATGTCCCGCCCGTCCCCGTTGACGTTCCAGTCTTAGGGCTCGCCGCATGCGCGCCAGCAAGCGGGCATGCGTTGCGCTGTCTGGTACTTCAAGTTCATATGGCCATAACGAGAGTAACTTGGGCAGATCGCGTCGACGATCGTAGCTCTGTGCTGCCGCATTTTCTGCGGTGCTGTGCCGAGGTGGCGAAGGGCGTGTGTGTCTTTGTGCGGAGGGGGACATGGGGGTGCCGCGCTGTTGGTAAGGAAGCGGCAATCTTTGCGTTCTGCTTTCCGGGCGGGGACAACGACGGCGACTGCGAATTATCCCCTCCGTTCACTCGCTCTATAACCTGCACACGCATAAGTAGTTGTGTTGCGCTAATGTGCACGCAGCAGTGACGCAGGACAGAAAGTTGAACGATGCCGTCAGAGTGCGCCTTTCCAACCCATACCGCTGACATGCCAATGGCTGTTCGCGTGCAAGCACAAGGTGGGGCCGGTGCGTGCCCGCCGGATGATTTCGGCCAGGAAGATCTGCGCCGCTACGCTATCGAACATGCGGTGGTGCAGGTGTTCGGGGTTTCGGAGTCGGAGTTGCGTCGGGCTTCGCGCGGGCGTGCCAACGTGGCTTTGGCGCGGCAGGTCGCGATGTATCTGGCGCACGTTGGATGCGGGCTGTCGTTGACGGAAGCGGGACGTCTTTTTGAGCGCGACCGAACCACGGTAGCCCATGCGTGCGGTGTTATCGAGGACCGCCGAGACGATCCGCTTTTTGATCGCGCGCTTGATCTGCTTGAGTGGGCGATGCCGGCGCTGCTCGATCGCCACGGCAATGATGCAGCAGACGTGGCGCGGGGTGAGCATGTCAAAAACTCCTTCGGCACCAACCCTGAATACCCGTAATGACGCGGGCGCGCGCATCAACGATGATGAAAGCCCATTGGTCTGGTTGCGTCGGCGCAAGGACCGCAGCGGTGCTGCAATGATTTCGCAGGCGCAGTTTGAGGCCGGAGAGCGATTGCGCGCCGACTTCTGGTTTGCACAGATGACACCGCGCACGACCACCAACTGGTCGGCAATGTCACCGACGAAGCGAGGCCGCCGTTATGGAGCTTCCCGTGCTTCAACGTCGGACATGATCGACAGTGCATCGTCAGCGGCAGAACGCGTACGCAACGCCCTGGCAGCAGTGGGGCCAGAACTCTCCGGTGTGCTGGTTGATGTGTGTTGTCACCTGAAGGGACTTGAGGAGGCGGAGCGGGCGGCGGGCTGGCCGCAACGCTCGGGCAAGATTGTGCTGCAACTGGCGTTGAGCGCGTTGGCGCGGCACTACGGAATAACGCGTAAAGCAGAGTGTGGCTTGCGAGCACCGCCGACGCGTCACTGGGGCGCGGAAGATTTCCGGCCACTGATCGACGGCGGCGAATGACGCTGCTCGACCGCGGGAGCAGTGAGCAGCAGAAGCGACTGCGGCCGGCGTCTGTCTGTCGAGGTCATCGACGGTTCGTGTCAGCAAATGCGAACGAGATTAAAGCTCTTTGCTGGCGGCAGCGTCGGAGCGCACGCGTGCCACCATCGATGCAAAACCGTTGGAGCGCTGCGGTGTGATATGCTCCTTGAGGCCGAGTTCCGAAAGGATCGGATCGGCGTCAGTGGAAAGCACTTCGTCGACCGTTTTGCCGTCGTAAATCGCGACCAGAATTGCGATCAACCCACGCACGATGTGGGCGTCGCTGTCGGCGACAAAATGCAAGGTCGGGGCGCCGTTGTTCGGCTCAATACGTGTGGCGAGCCAAACCTGACTGGCGCATCCACGCACCTTGTTGGCTTCGGTGCGCTCTTCTTCCGGCAGTGGGGCAAGCGTACGGCCAAGCTCGATCAGATAGCGATAGCGATCCTCCCAGTCATCCAGAAGGGCAAAATCGCTCGATATGTCGGAAAGGCTGGTCACGCTGCAGCTCGCTTGGTGATTGGTTGCAGCCTTCACATAGGTTGGCGCGGCGCCATCGCGCAAGTGCGTCAAGCTGTTATGCCGCTCAAGCGTGATGCTGGTTGAGCTGCTACGCGCTTCATGTGATGCATTGCAGCCCGGATCGCGTCAGATGCGGCCGCCGTTCGGCTGAGCAGGCATTGCGCCGCGCCACACCGGTTCGAGATCTTCGGCGCGCAAAGTGCCACGCGGGGTGAGGTCGACGCCCGGCTCGATCACGTTGTAACGGACCGTTTGCGCCGTGGCAGGTGCACCTTCGCTGTCTTTGGTGACAAGCTCATATGCCATCGCGGCACCGAACTTTGCCTTCTCGACAAACGCTGACCAGATGACGCCGGCTTGATCGCAGGTTGTCCCATTGCGATCGCAGAACGTTGCCGTCCAATGCACCGCCGTTGCGGCCTTGTCATAGAGTGCGGCCTGCTGTTCGCGATCTGCAGGCAGAACCGCGACAACCACCGCAATCAGGATACCTAATTTCAATAGGGACATGTTGGCCTCTCCAACCGTCTCGGGACTGGGACTGTTCACCGTATTAGCAGAGCGATCTCAATAAACTTGCCTCATGGACTTGGAAAAATTGCGTCCAATTTGATCTAATTTTTAAGGGGTTGCGGTGAGGATGAGAGGCGATGCAACCCGCGAAATATCAACACTTCTTAAACGAGAGTTAAGAGATCGTTTACGAAGTGGGCCGCATATTGGGTTCATTAAGGTAAGCAGCGCGTTGAGGGATGAGTGATGCTGCCCAAAAAAGTGACGGTGCAACTCCTGGCCTTTCTGGCCCTTAGTGGGGGCGTTGCTGCAAATATTTTTCTTTTGCAATCCCGTGGAGCTCATAGTCCGGTTGCGAGCGCAAACGATCTGACCGCGTGGAACATCGCTGCGATTGAGGCGGCCGAGTTCGGCGACACCGGATCGATCGGCGGTAATTCCAAGCATCCCGCTGAGGGGCTGGATCTTGCTGCGATCGGCGGGGATCTTTCCGCGCCCGCTATCAGCGCCACGGATGTTACGCGCGCGATCCAGCGCGAGCTGCAAATCCGCGGCTACGAGACCGGCTCGCAGGACGGCATTGCGGGCACGATGACCCGCGGCGCTATCATGGCCTATGAGCAGGATCATGGATTGCCGCTGACGGCACAGCCGAGCGATGCGCTGTTGAAGGCGATCGTGCTGGGCGAGGGCGGCAAGCCGCTCAAGGGGCAGATCACGCCAAAGACGGGCAATGCGCGCGAGGTTATCCGGTCGGTCCAGCAGTCGTTGAAAAAGCTGGGCTACAAGCCGGGCGATGTCAATGGAGTGCTGACGCTGCAGACGGCGAGCGCTATTCGCGCGTTCGAAAGCGACCAGGGCCTTTCGGAATCGGGCCGCATCTCGGGGCCTCTGATCGCAAGGCTTGGGCGCTTGGCGGGTGAAGGGCGCGTCGCCGCCGCTCCGTGATGGTTTTTTAGTTCTTTTGCGCTGGCGGCAGCGCTTCGCACAGCCGGCCGTAGTTGTTTGTTGCGCTCGGCGACTCTCCTCCGGAGAGCCGGCCGCCGAGCGTGTAATGGCTTGTGCAGAACGGCCCGCCTCCGCACGCCGTCATCCGGACTACGGTCGGGATCCACGTCAGCCGCTGCGGAGCCGGCCGCCGGTGCGGGGTTTTTCACCCGCGACGCCCATAGGCGTGTTGCTTTGGCCCTACAGCTCTCTTCGGCGACCGCAGGGATGGTGCGGCTGGGATGACGGTCTGAGAGGCCGAACGGTCCAGAGCGTAGCGGTGTTGTTTGCCTTAAGATGCCAACCGGGCGGCAGTGCTGGCGCGCATGCGTTTTGCGCGGTAGTGCATTCAGCCTGAAACCGGAGCATCACATGCCATGCGACTGCGCGCCGACATATGGGTGAGCGCCTACATCCGCCGTTGCGCCTCCGCTGGAGCGTGGGCCGCCGTGGTGCGCCATGGCGACGACGATGCCGGAGCGATCTTCATTCGCATCGACCGGCTGGATGGAACTTGCCAGCTGTTCGGACCTGCTCCGGCCGGGATGGACGGCGCGGAATGGGATCGGCGCTGGATCTGTCATTTGCCGGCGGGAAGCGCGTACGACAAGGCGGATGATTTTATCGCCCGCGAGCAGCGGTTTGATTCCGATCTTTGGGTCGTGGAAGTCGAGGATCGTCAAGGACGACATTTCCTCGACGACAGCATCGTCACAGCGTCCGACTAAGTGCACGCCGAGGTTTACCTTTTGGTAACGGATGCGGTCGCCAAATTGTACACTGTGATTCGTATCGCTTTGCTGGAATGTTCTTGACGCCCAACCCGAATCAAAAATCAGCCATGTTACGGGGGAAAGCACATGGCACAGATACTCACATTCAGTGCCCCGGAATCTCGCAGTACTGATCCATCCCACCGCAATGGCGGTGGCGAGACTGGGGAAGTCATAATTTTTCCAGGCGTTCGTTATGAGCGCTGGAACGAATTGCACGATGAGCAAACATCACGGCGCGGCCGCCAGAATGAGCGCGACGTGCTGGATCTGGCAGAGTAGCCGGCATTCGTTTGCAAGACCGCCGTTTGCGGGAGAGATGAGCCCGCAGACGGGCTGTTGGCTGCGAAGCCCTTTCGCAGCGCGCGTCAGCGAGTGCGCACTGGCGCATGTTCATATTTGCCCATGTTTTATTTGATCGCGTCGTCAGCTGCCTCAAGGTGCAGCGTGCTGCGGGTCTGCACAATCATGCACCGGCGGCCGGCGCCCCGAAGGGGTGTCGCCGGTGCGAGAAAGTGGAAACTGGCGTGGATACCGACCTGCGTCGGGATGACGGCGTATGGAAACGACTGCCGGGCGGCGCTGCCGCCCTCGTACAAATCAGCGTTGGCGGCCGGCTGCGCAGAGCGCAGTCGCCAGCGCCAACTTAAATGCGCTCGGCGGCTGGCTCCCCGGGAGGGAGTCGGCGAGCGCCACTCAGAATGGACGGGCGACGCACTTGGCGTCCCGCAGCAACGTTTCCACGTGCGGCGTGTATGCGAAGCCCTTGTCGGGCGCGCGCATAACGACGATGCCACGGCTGGCGGAAAGCGGTGTCGGCGGCTGGATGTTGCGCGCTATGCCGCGTGCTTCCGGCGTGACGCCCAGAAATGCATCTTCAGACGGAACAAGCACGAGAGTGATCGGTGTGGGACGGCTCGGCACCGAGGCCGCTGCGTAGATGTTGTCGCCAGCGGGCGTCACAACGCTGAGGCTCCAGCCCTGATCGGCGGGAAGCGTTGCGGAAACGTCGATCGGGCCACCGCGCGCATCGAAGCTGCACATGGCATAGCGCGCATCGGGTGACATGAAGGGCAGCGGTTCGGACCCTGGCGCAGCGACGCTGAGCACCTGCATGCTGTTGACCGGCAGCCCCGGCGCGAGACGATTGTAAGCCGATGCCGCCGTGAGATAGGGCGCCGCCATCGTCGCGCAGATGTGCAGGATGCCAGCAGCTACAGGCACGGCGAGAATGAACAGCCAGTTGGCATTGCGGATCGCGTTGAAAAGCTTCATCGGCATTGCACGCGCCTTATCGCCGGTAGCGCCTTGGGCTCATCATCGGCGCGCTCCAGCATGGACGCGCCTGCATCGAATACGGTGTATTGCAACGCCAGCCGTCCGGCGCCGCCGGTGGGGAGCCAGTTGCCGGAACTTGCTTGGCGCCCAAGCGCGATAGCGAATTTTCCATCGGGCCTGATGGCGGCGGTCTGGCGCGTATAGGTGTGGCGGTCGGCAGCGTTGGCAATCAGATCGCCGCGATCGTTGAAGACAGTGACGCTCCACCAGCCATCGTCGACGTCGCGTCCCTCGACGCTGTACTCGCACGAGGAGTGGAGACGCTCGCCGGTATCGTCAGTGAAGGCGGTGTAGGTGAGGGCGATGTCGGAGCTGAGCGGCAGGGTGCCGAAGCGTGCGAAATGCGCGCGGGTGTAGGGGTCGCCATCGGAGCGGCCGGCCGACGTCCATGCAACCCACGGGCCGTGCCGCTCGGTGGTCAAACCGGTGCCGATGTCGATCATGTACCAGCTTGTGCCGAGGCCAAGGATCAGCACGGCGCCAATGAAGGCGGCCCAGTCGCCGAGGATGCCGACGACGATGCCGACGCGCTTCTGCAGGCGGTTGAGGACGACGGAAAGCGGCGCGCGGGCGCTATGGGACAGCACGGAGCGATGTTCCATTGTTGGCTGCCGGGTTGGCGTTGATGGCGGCATCTGCGCGCCGGCCCGGCGCGGATGGCGAGCCGGGAGTGGCCGGCGCTGCGCCGGAACGCGTGCTGCCGGTACTGTTTTCCGGCTGCGGTGAAGCGGCTGGCTCCTCTATGCCGCCGGCCTTGCGCAGGGCCTGGGCAACGTTGCGCAACGCGTCGCGCGTTTTATCCGACATCAGGCTGGAGCCCTTGCGCTGCTCCTGCGGTGCCACGCCAGCGGGATGCATCGCGGCGATGCGCTGCTGCTCGGCAACCTGCACTGGATGAGGCTCCAGACCGGGAATGGTCGGGATGTTCATGTCGCGATGGATTACCGACATGAAGGATTGGAACACCGGCGCTGCATACTGGCCGCCGGTGGTGCCGTTGACCATGGCGCGGTTGTCATCCTTGCCGAGCCACACGCTGGCAACATACTTGCCCGTGAAGCCGACGAACCAGACGTCCTTCGGTCCGCTGGACGTGCCGGTCTTGCCGACGACGTGGGTGAAGTCGAGCTTGGCGCGCTGGGCGGTGCCGGTTTCGACGACCTTGTGCATCATCCAGTTCATGCCTTCAGCGACCTTGCGCTCGACGATCTGGGGTGCTTCCGGCTCGTCGCGGTCACGGCTGTAAACAAGATCGCCGCGCGAGCTGACGATGTCGAGAATGGCGTAGGGCTTGGCCTGTTTGCCGCCGTTGGCGAAGGTGGCGAAGCCGCCCGCATGTTCCAGCGGGCTGATGCCATAGTCACCCAGAGCCATCGAGCAGGTTTTACGGATGCCGGTGATACCCAGCCGCTGGGTGAGCTCGATAACCTTGTCGCGGCCGACGGCGAACGAGAGTTCGGCGGCGACGGTGTTGAGCGATTTGGCGAGTGCCATCCAGAGCGGCATGCGCCCGCCGCTGCCGTGGCTGCCGCCATAGTTCTGCGGATGCCAGTTGCCGCACCGGCGCGAGGCGTCGCGCACGCTGGTTGTGGGCGTGTAGCCGTTTTCGAGCGCGGCGGCGTAAACATAGACCTTGAACGACGACCCGGGCTGCCGCCGCGCGCTGGTGGCGCGGTTGAACTGGCTTTCGCCATAGTCCGGTCCGCCGGTGATGGCGCGCACGGCACCGTCGGTTTCAAGCAGGGCGATGGCGCCGCTGGTTACACGGTTGCCGCGGTATTTGCGCAGTGCGGCCGTGAGCGCATCGTCAGTTGCCTTCTGGATGTTGAGATCGACGGTGGTGCGGGCGGTGAGAACGTATTGCCCCGTTCCGGCGGCGATACGCTGCACTTCCTCGAAGGCCCAGTCCAGGAACCAGTCCGGACTGGAGGTGTTGCGGTTCTCAACGATATTGGCGGGATGCGTGCGGGCCCAGTGCACCTGGCCGGCGGTGTAGAAACCGGCTTCAACAAGGTTGTCGAGCACGATGCTGGTGCGCGCGCGGGAGGCGGGCAGATTGACGTGCGGCGCGTATTTCGTGGGCGCTTTGAACAGGCCGGCGAGCATTGCCGCCTCGGCCATGTTGATCTGGCGCACCGACTTGGCGAAATAGAACTGCGATGCCGCTTCAGCGCCAAATGCGCCGCCGCCCATGTAGGCGCGGTCGAAATAGAACTTCAGGATCTCACGCTTGGTGAAGCGGCTTTCGAGCAGCAGCGCGAGGAAGGCTTCCTTGATCTTGCGCTGCATGGAGCGCTCGGACGAGAGGAAGAGGTTCTTGGCGACCTGCTGGGTGATGGACGAGCCACCCTGCACGACGTCGTTGGCCTGCAGGTTGGTGACGAGCGCGCGCAGGGTACCGAGGACGTCGATGCCCCAGTGCTCGAAGAAGCGGCGATCCTCGGTGGCGAGCGTGGCCTTGATGAGCGGGTCGGGGATTTCGTCGAGCGGCACGGCGTCGTTGTGGAGGATGCCGCGCTTGCCGATCTCGTTGCCGTTCTGGTCGAGGAACTTCACCGCATACTGGCCGGTGAGGAATTTGCCCTCGTTGAATTCATGGAAGGCCGGGATCGCCAGCGCGAACATGACAACGAAGCCGCCCGCGCCGAGGGTGAGCCCTTCAGATGCCGCCTCGTTGAGCAGGCGCTTCCAGCCGCGCAGACGGAAGCGGTCGAAAAAGCTGGAGCCGGCATTCCAGGTGTCGCGGAGCCACGCCCACGCGGCCGCGAGGCCGGAGTCGAGGCGAGAATCGAGGGCGAGCCAATCGATGGTCCGCTCGCGACGTCGACGTTTGAAGAACCAATCCTGCACGTCGGTCCCTGCCCCCGTAGAGGTTCCGGGGCTACCCGGAGCAGCAATTTGATTAGAATCCCGAATGCTTATAGCCGTTCGAGGGCGGTGCTGTTAAGGCGCGTTTGAACCTGGATCGGGGGAAGAAGCGCAGAATTGTGGTGTATTTTTGCCACAAAGAATGGAGGTTGCCCGGCTGGCCGCAGCGCCAGATCGCGGAGGGCACGGCTGATCGGCCGCCGACGCTGTTTTTAGCGACGGCGACGGAGCAGCGGCAGGGCTGAGATGAGCGCGAACACCGCGACGGCGGGGCCGATGATGAATGCGGCGCTGGTGGCCGCCTCGACCGAGGCATCGTGGGTGTTGGATGTGGTGGCGAGCACGAGGAAGTAGCCGCCGACGGCGCCGACGAGATAGCCGACGATGAGCGCAATCAGCCCGGTAAGAATTGTTTTCACGTGTTCCCCATCAATTGACCCAATCAAGCGGCGATCTGGTCGCTGGGATCTCAATACACAAAGTACGGCGATCTGCGGGCGCAGCGTGCCTGTCTGATTGCGCGGCGGGAACGGACGTCGACTTCCGCTTGATAGCAAACCCAGAAGCTATTGGCACTGCGGGTGATGGTGGCGCGTTGCGGCTGTGGATTGCAAACGGCGCTTAACCGATAGCACGCAAAACGGCGAAGTTATCCTCAGCGTTACGGTGCTGCGGTATGTTTCAGGTATAACGCGACAGATGCGCCGGCGGCCAATGCCCCGGCGTTTTTTGTTTGCGGATGGAAGAATGATCCGATGGCAAAGCAAGGATGGCAGCCGCTCCGATATGCGCAAACCGAAATTCGATCAGCAGACGCTTCTTCTCATTCAGCGCGATTACGAGGAGGGCAAGCTGGGCCTCGAAGATATCGGAACACGATACGGATGCTCCGGCGCACTCGTGTGCAAGTATGCACGGCAACATGAGTGGCGTCGCAGGCGACAGACAACCGAAGCGCAGAAACGGGCCATGGCGGCGCCAAAGCCACGTAAGCCCGCAACTAAGGTCATCGCGCAACGGCTGTGCAAGGTGATCAACAGAAAGCTCGATCAGATGGAGAAGGACATGGCAAGCGGTGCGTTGAGTTCCGCCGATCTGGAGCGCGATGCCAAAACGGTCGCGTCGATGATCGGCGGCATGCAGAAGGTGGTTCAGGTTCCTGGTGAAGACAAGGTGATGAAGCCCGATGATGCAAACGCCGGAGCCGGAAACGCCGTTGAGGTGGAACGACTTCAGCGCGAGATTATCGAGCGCTTTGAGCAGATCGAGCGCCGCCGGGTATCTGAAAGAGGATCTGGCTGAGTTAGCGGGCACACTGACCGCGGCGCATCTGGAGTTGATCCTCGGCCATTGGCCGCTGTGGGCGCGATCCGATCAGTTGCCACCGGCAGCAACGCAGGGCTGTGGCGACTGGCGGGTGTGGCTCATTCTCGGCGGTCGTGGTGCGGGCAAGACGCGCGCGGGCGCCGAGTGGGTGCGCGCCAAGGCACTGGGCCGCACGCCCGATGGTTCGCCCGCAGCACGGCGCATCGCGCTGGTGGGTGAAACCTACGGCGAGGTTCGCCGCGTGATGGTGGAGGGCGTGTCCGGCATTCTGGATGTGCATACGGCAACGGAGCGGCCGCGGTTCGAGCCATCGAAAGGGCAGATCGTGTGGCCGAACGGCGCGATTGCGCAGGTGTTTTCAGCCGAAGACGCCGACGGCATGCGGGGTCCGCAGTTCGATGCCGCGTGGTGCGATGAAGTTGCCAAGTGGCGCAACGCGGCGGCGGCGTGGGACATGCTGCAGTTTGCGCTGCGGCTTGGCGAGCGACCGCAGATGGTGGCGACGACGACGCCGCGCGCAACGCCATTTCTGAAGGCGCTGATGGCCGATGCATCGACGGTGGTGACGCGCGCCGCAACGCTGGCGAACGCCGACAATCTCGCACCGTCGTTCGTTGAGGAGATGACGCGTCGATATGCGGGCACGGCGCTGGGGCGGCAGGAACTTGATGGCGAGATTGTCGATGACACATCGGGCGCGTTGTGGCGGCGTGACTGGATCAGCATGCACCGGATGGCGGGTGCGCCGGAGCTGACGGAAATTGTGGTGGCGGTCGATCCGCCGGTGACGGCGACGGCGGCATCGGATGCGTGCGGGATCATCGTTGCGGGATTGGGGGAGGATGGGCGAGCCTACGTGCTGGCGGATCGAACGTTGCAGGGACGTGAGCCGCAGGTGTGGGCCCGGGCCGTGGCGGCGGCATATTCGGAATACCTCGCCGATCGCGTCGTTGCGGAGGTGAATCAGGGTGGCGACCTGGTGACGACGGTGCTGCGTCAGATCGATGACAGTCTTGCGGTGCGTACAGTGCGCGCAACGCGGGGCAAGTGGCTGCGGGCCGAGCCGGTGGCGGCGCTGTACGCGGAAGGACGGGTTGTGCATGTCGGCATGTTCAGCGCGCTGGAAGATCAGTTGTGCGCGTTCGGCGCTGATGGGTTGGCGCGCGGGCGCTCACCGGATCGGCTGGACGCTTTGGTGTGGGCATTGACCGACCTGATGATTGCAGGACGGCAGCGGCCGCTGGTGCGCAAGCTGTAAGACGATTGGCTTTTGGGCGTGGCAGCGCGATGCGGCCACGCCATTTATTCTAACTGTGTGAAAAGGAAACGCATGTCGCGCATCCTCGATGCGCTCGGCAGGCTTGTGCTTGTCCGCGCGCCAGTCAACGAGCTGAAGGCCAGCGCGAGCGGACCGCTGGTCGCGTGGGAACCTTTGGGACGGCCGGTGTGGAGCCCGCGCGATTATGCGGCCTTCGCGCGGGAAGGTTTCATGCAGAACGCGATCGTTTATCGGTCGGTGCGCATGGTGGCGGAAGCCGCGGCTTCGGTGCCGCTGTTATTGTATCGCGGCGATGAGGAGATCGAGCGCCATCCGCTGCTCGATCTGATTGCGCAGCCATCGCCCGATCACACGGTGATCGATTTCACCGAAGCCTGGTATGGCTTTCTGCTCGTGTCGGGCAATGCCTATGTCGAGGCCGTGGGCGTGGGCGGCCGGCTGCGCGAACTCTATGTGCTGCGGCCGGATCGCATGAAAGTGGTGCCGGGGCCGAACGGTTGGCCGGAGGCGTTTGAATATTCTGCCAACGGTGCGTCGGTTCGATTTGCGGACGAGGCCGTGCCCGGTGTGCGTCCCATTTTGCATACGCGTCTGTTTCACCCCGACAACGATCATTATGGCATGAGCCCAATCGAGGCGGCGGCATCGGCGATCGACATTCACAATCAGGCGTCGGCCTGGAACAAGGCGCTGCTGGACAATTCGGCGCGGCCATCGGGTGCGCTGGTGTACGCGGCGAACGGCGGCAATCTGACGGAAGCGCAGTTTGGCCGGTTGCGGCGTGAGCTGGAGGAAGCGTTTCAGGGCGCGCGTAACGCCGGGCGGCCGATGCTGCTGGAGGGCGGGCTCGACTGGAAGCCGCTGTCGCTGTCGCCGAAGGAAATGGATTTTATTGCCACCAAGCACGCGGCGGCGCGCGAGATTGCGCTGGCGCTGGGCGTGCCGCCGATGTTGCTGGGCATCCCCGGCGACAACACCTACGCGAATTATCAGGAGGCGCAGCGGGCGTTCTGGCGCGGCACGGTGTTGCCGCTGGTGCAGCGTCTGGCGCGCGGGTTTTCGGCATGGCTGGCACCGGCTTACGGCGGCGGGCTGGAGCTGCGGCCGGATCTCGACCAGGTGGAAGCTCTGCAGTCGGAGCGGGAAGCGTTGTGGGCGCGTATCGAGCGGGCAAGCTTCCTGACGCAGGACGAAAAGCGCGCAGCGGTTGGATATGGTCCGCTTGATGGGAGCGATGCTGCGCCCGCGGATGCTTTGACGTTCGGTGATGGCGAAGCGGAAGCGTTTGACAGCGGCGCATGACGCGCATCGCACCACGATAAACTTTGACGGATAGCAACCGGAGAAACTGAATGCTGGCAATCGCGACTGCCCGGCCGGGTAGCGTGCGCGCGTCCTCATGTTCGCATGAGGTGAAGTTTACGCAGCTCAACTTGAAAAGCGTGGACCCGAACGGGATGTTCGCGGGCTATGCAAGTCTGTTTCATCGCAAGGACATGGCCGGCGACGTGGTGATGCCGGGGGCGTTTGCGGATAGCCTGAAAACGCGTGGCGCGGCTGGCGTGAAGCTGCTGTTTCAGCACGATCCAAATCAGCCGATCGGCGTGTGGACGCAACTGCGCGAGGACGCACGCGGGCTGTATGCCGAAGGGCGCTTGATGCCGGAGGTGACGAAGGCGCGTGAAGTGCATGCGCTGATGCGCGCCGGCGCCATTGATGGATTGTCGATCGGCTTCCGCACAGTGCGCGCGCGGCGCGACCGGGTGAGCGGTGTGCGCCGACTGGAGAAGATCGATCTTTGGGAAATATCGGTGGTGACGTTTCCGCTGCTGCCCGATGCGCGGGTGGCGACGATGAAAGCGCGCGCGTTTGATGGTGCAAGCGCGACCGAACGGGAATTTGAGCGCTGGCTTACGCGGGATGCTGGGCTGACGCGACGGCAGGCACGCGCGCTGATGGGCGGCGGTCTGCCAGGGCTCAAGGCTTTGCGGGATGCGGGCGGCGAGCACGAAGCCGGGAGCGATGGACTGGCCGGGCGAATTCGCGCGGCGGCAGACGCGCTGCTGGCAACACCACAGCAACAGTAACCGAAACAGCAGCAGGACGAGATTTGATGCCGGAACTGGAAAACAAGTCGAACGATGCCGCCGTGGGCGCGGCGTTTGACGATTTCATGCGTGCCTTCGAGGCATTCAAGGAGACCAACGACGATCGCCTGGATCAGCTTGAGCGGCGCTCGGCGGTTGATCCGTTGATCGAGGAAAAGCTGAACCGCATTGACCGCGCGCTGGATGACAACCGCCGCGTGGTGGATGATATGGCGTTGAAGGCGGCGCGGCCGGCGATCGGTGGCGAAGCACCACGCAGCGCAGCGTCGCTGGCGCACCGGTCTGCGTTCGACAGTTACGTGCGTAAGGGCGAAAGCGGCGCGCTGGCAGATCTGGAACGCAAGGCGCTTTCGGTCAGCAGCAATGCGGACGGTGGCTATCTTGTGCCGGTGGAAACCGAACATGCGGTGAACCGCGCGCTGCGTGACATCTCGCCTATTCGCGCCATTGCCAGCGTGCAGCAGGTTTCGGGGTCGGTTTACAAACGGCCGTTTTCAATCTCCGGTCCGGTGACGGGCTGGGCGGCGGAAACGGGCGAGCGCACGCAGACAACGGCGCCGAAGCTCGATGCGCTGTCGTTTCCGACGGCGGAGCTTTACGCGATGCCGGCGGCGACTTCGACGCTGCTGGACGATGTGGCGGTGAACATCGATGAGTGGCTGGCGGAGGAAGTGCGCATTGCGTTCGCCGAGCAGGAAGGCAAGGCGTTTGTGACCGGCAACGGCACCAACAAGCCGAAAGGCTTCCTGGATTATACGACGGTCGCGAATTCCGCCTGGGAGTGGGGCAAGATCGGCGTTGTCGAAACCGGCGTGAGCGGCGCGTTCCCGTCGTCCGATCCGGTCGACAAGCTGATCGACCTCGTCTACGCGCTGAAGGCGGGATATCGCGCCAACGCGCACTTCGTACTGAACCGCTCGACGCAATCGCTCATCCGCAAGATGAAGGACGCCGACGACAATTATCTGTGGCAGCCGTCAGTTAACGCGGGCGAAGCTCCGACGCTGATGGGCTTCCCGGTGGCGGAATCGGAAGACATGCCGAGCATCGCGGCGAACAGCCTGTCGATTGCGTTCGGCGACTTCCGGCGCGGTTATCTGATCGTCGATCGGATCGGTATCCGCGTGCTGCGCGATCCCTATTCCGTCAAGCCATACGTGCTGTTCTATACGACCAAGCGCGTGGGTGGCGGCGTGCAGGACTTCGACGCGATCAAGCTGATGAAGTTCTCAGCCCCCGGCTGAGGTTTTTAGTGGCGGCGTGCGAGCTTTTCGTCTGCGGCGGGCGACTCCCCTTTGGGGAGCCGGCCGCCCGCCGCGAGAAAATGTATCAATCGGCCGCAGCGGCCGCTCTTTTGTTTGCAGTTGCGACGCCGCTGTGCGGAGCCGGCCGCAACTGCATGACTTCTAAAAATAGGACAGCGAATGGCTCTGGTGTTGACCAGTGCGCCCGCTCTGGAGCCGGTGACGGTTTCGGAGGCGAAGGCGCACCTGCGTGTTGATGGAACGGCTGAGGATACTCTGATCGGCAGCCTGATCTTAACCTCGCGTCTGCATATCGAGGCGGCTTTGGGACTGGCGCTGATAACGCAGGGCTGGCGGTTGAAGCTGGATCGCTGGCCGAAAGACGGCGCGGTGGAGCTGCCGTTGGGTCCGGTGCAGGCGGTGACGGACGTACGCGTTCTCGACGGTGCGGGTGTTGCGCAAACGGTGCCACCGGAAAGCTATGTGGCGGATGTTGCCAGCAGCCCGGCGCGGATTGTGCCGCGCGGAGCGTGGCCGGTGCCGGGTCAGCGAACCAACGGGATCGAGATCGATTTCAGCGCGGGCTTTGGGGCTGCCGCTGGCAACGTGCCTGCTCCGGTGCGCCAGGCGTTGCTGCTGCTGGTTGCGCATTGGTATGAGCATCGTGATCCGATCGAAGTCGGTTCGAAGACAACGGCAATTCCTGCGGCGGTTTCAAATCTGCTGATGCCCTATCGCGCGGTGCGGCTGTAATGGCGGAATTTGACATCGGTGATCTACGCACGCGCGCTTCGATAGAAACATCGACGTCAACGGATGACGGCGGCGGCGGCCGCGCAGTGGTGTGGACGAAGCTTGCCGACATATGGGCTTACGTGCGCGCGACGACTGGCTCGGAGAACTTCGCGCACGACAGGCTTTCGGGCTCAGTGAGCCATGAAATCGTGATGCGACATCGCGCAGATGTGACGCCGGGCATGCGCATCATCGTCGGGACGCGCGTGTTTGAAATCCGGGCGGTGTTCGATCCCGATGGCAGGCGCCGATGGACGCGCTGTCTGGCGCAGGAGCGTGACCTGTGAAGCTGGGCGTGAGCGTGCGCCCGTTCGACCGTGCGCGCCTGATGCGTCGCGCAGAGGCGATGGTTCAAGCGGCGGCGTCGCGGGTGAACAGCGGGCGCCAGAATGCAATTATCGGCAACACAGGTGGGGCGGTAAATGGCGAACGCGAATTGGGCACTGCAACAGGCGATGCTGACAGCGCTGACAAGCGATAGCGCACTAGTGGCGCTGCTGGGCGGCGAGCATGTGTGGGACAGCGTGCCGGCGCGGGCGCCGTTTCCCTATGTTGCGTTTGCGGGTGGTACCGAGCGGGACTGGAGCACCGGCACCGACCAGGGCAGTGAGCATGCGGTAGGGTTGCATGTCTGGTCACGCTACGCCGGGCGCAAAGAGGCGCAGGCGCTCATCGCGGCGGTGCGCGACGTGCTGCACGATGCTGAGCTGTCGCTGACCGGTCACACGCTGATCAATCTGCGGCATGAGAGTTCGGAGATCGTGCGGCACAGCGATGGTGAAACGTATCAGGGAATTATGCGCCTGCGCGCAGTGACAGAGCCGCAGTGAGACCTGCGGGGGCTGGGAAACTATGCTTATAAATTGGGCAACGAAGGGCTGATGTGATGGCGGCACAGAAGGGCAAGGATCTGCTGTTGAAGGTGGATTCAGATGGCTTGGGAACATTTACGACGGTCGCCGGGCTGCGTTCGCGCACGATCGCGTTCAACGCGGAATCCGTGGACGTAACGCATGCAGAAAGCGCGGGGCAGTGGCGCGAGCTGCTAGCGGGCGCGGGTGTGAAGTCGGCGCGGGTGACGGGCGCTGGTATCTTCAAGGATGCGTCGTCGGACGAGATTGTGCGCAGCTATGTGTTCAATGGCACGATCCGGAACTGGCAGGTGATCGTGCCGGATTTCGGCAGCATTGAAGGGCCGTTCCATATCGGATCGTTCGAACTGACGGGACGCCATGACGGCGAAGTTGGGTTTGAGATGGCCCTGGAATCTGCCGGGCAGCTGACATTCACCGCTGCGACATAGGCAGGAGCCGTGACGCATTGATCGGCGGCCGCACTCCGGTGCAGAGTTGTGCCCAGGACAATGGGCGCAAGGGGGCACCGGTGAGCACAACGATCGCAATATTCGTGATGGCGGCCATTACCGAAATAGCCGGATGCTTTGCGTTCTGGGCCGTGGTGCGGTTGCAGGCACCGACCGTGTGGCTGGTGCCTGGCGTGGTCAGCCTGCTGGTGTTCGGCTGGCTGCTGACGCAGGTGGATGTCGACTATGCCGGGCGTGCGTATGCCATTTATGGCGGCATCTATATCGCGGCCTCGGTGGTGTGGCTGATGGCGGCCGAGGGCAAGACGCCGGACCGCTTCGATGTGCTGGGTGCTCTGGTTTCTGTCGCCGGGGCTTTGATCATTCTGTTTGCGCCGCGCAGCGCATAACAATCGACAACTGAGATTGCACGGCTGCAACCGACGCGACGCTTCGTGATGGAGCGTTGCGGCGGACGGCCGTGCTGTGGGTTTTTCTGACATCGGGAGATGGTGATGGCGAACGCGCATCGCGGAGAAATAGCGGCTGAGCTGGATGGCAAGGCGTTCAAGCTGGTGCTGACATTGGGCGCGCTGGCGGAACTGGAAGGCGCGTTTGGCGATGACGACATGCTGGCGCTGGCACAGCGCTTCAGCGGCGGGCGATTGTCGGCACGCGATTGCGTACGGATCATTGGCGCTGGGCTACGTGGCGCAGGCTACGAGATCACCGACGATGCGGTGCGCGGGATGCGCGCGGACGGTGGCGCTGGCGGATACGTGGATATCGTGGCGCGGCTGCTGCGCGCGACGTTCGGCGAAGAGAGCGAAGGCCAGCGGGCATCGGCGGCGGAGGACGCAGAACCCGGCCCTTTCCCTGGGACGATGTGATGGCGGCAGGTTTCGGCCTGCTGGGACTGTCACCGCAGACATTGTGGGCGATGACGCCGCGTGAACTGGCGGCGGCGTTGCGCGGCAGGCTGGGTCCGCGCATGTCCGGTCCGCTTTCGCGCAGCGATCTTGCTGGTCTTCTTGAGCGCTATCCCGATCGCACGCGGAGCTGAAACCTTAAAGGCAATACAGGAGCGCAAATGGCTGAGTGGAACGACACCGCTGACACGATGACGGTTACGGTACTGGCCGATACAAGTCAGTTTCAGCAGCAGCTCGCGGATGCGTCGCGCATGGGGCGGCAGTTCGGCAATGCGCTGGGTTCGGCATTCGAAGGCATCGCCGTGAAGGGCAAGGGCGTGAGCGATGTGCTGCGCTCGCTGGCGCTGAACCTGTCGCAGATCGTGCTGAAGGCGGCACTGAAACCGCTGACCAATTCGCTGGGCGGGGCACTGGCGGGATTGTTCAGCGGCGGCGGGCTCGCGTTTGCCAACGGTGGCGTGATTTCGCGCGGGCTGCCGGTGCCGTTTGCGTCTGGTGGTGTGATTGCGAGCCCGACGACGTTTCCGCTTGCTGGCGGGCGCACTGGACTGATGGGCGAACGCGGGGCGGAGGCGATCATGCCGCTGGCGCGTGGGCCCGACGGGCGGTTGGGCGTCGCCGCGCAGGGAATGGGCGGCGGCATGAACGTGACGTTCAACGTGACGGCGCAGGACGCCGACAGCTTCCGCCGCTCGGAGGCGCAGATTGCGGCGATGGTGACGCGCGCCGTGGCGCTGGGTCAGCGCAATATGTGACGGCGCATGACGTGGCGTGAGTTGGGTTTCAATGGCAAGGCAAGCGAGCGATGGCGTTTCATGAAGTGCTTTTTCCCACCGATATTTCGCGCGGCAGCCAGGGCGGACCGGAGCGGCGCACCGATGTGGTGGTGCTTGGGTCGGGCCATGAGGAGCGCAACGCGCGCTGGGCGGATTCGCGCCGCAGCTACAATGCCGGATATGGCGTGAAGTCGCTGGATGATCTCAACGCGGTAATTGCGTTTTTTGAGGAACGGCGCGGGCGGTTACATGGATTTCGCTGGTGCGATCATACCGATGACAGGTCGGGTGCGCCGGGCGCTGATATATCGCCAAACGATCAAGTGCTTGGTAACGGCGATGGCGCGCGAACAACGTTTCAACTTATCAAGACTTATGGATCGATGTTTGCGCCATGGTCACGGGTGATCCGCAAGCCGGTTGCCGGGTCTGTGCGCGTGGCTGTGGATGGCGTGGAGATCGATGCGGAGCATTTCAGCGTCGATACGGCATCCGGCACGGTGACGTTCGACGGCGATCATGTGCCGGGTGATAGTGCTGTGGTGACGGCTGGATTCAGGTTCGATGTGCCGGTGCGTTTTGACACCGACCGGCTGGAAATCAATCTGCAGGGCTTCCGTCACGGCGCCATTCCGCAGATCCCGATTGTCGAGTTGCGGCTTTGACGGCGGCGCGCGTAGCAGGAGTATGCGGATATGAAAACCCTTCCGGCGGATTTGCAGGCGCATCTGCAAACAGGCGCGACGACGTTGTGCTGGTGTTGGCGGCTGACACGCGGCGACGGTGTGAAGATGGGCTTCACCGATCACGATCGTGATTTGGCGTTTGAGGGTGTGACATACGAGGCTGCGGCGGGTTTCTCGGCCAGTGAGATGCGCGACAGCATGGGGTTGAGTGTCGATAATCTGGAGGTGACGAGCGCGCTTTCATCCGATCGGTTGAGCGAGGCGGATCTGGCGGCGGGCCGTTATGACGATGCGCGCGTCGATATATTCCGGGTCAACTGGCAGGCGCCGGAACAGCGGGTGCTGATGCGGTCGGGCAGTTTGGGGGAAGTGCGGCGCGCAGGGTTGAGCTTTACCGCCGAGGTGCGCGGGCTGGCGCATTATCTGCAGCAGCCGAAGGGGCGGCTGTACCAGTTCACCTGCGATGCGGATGTGGGCGACAGGCATTGCGGCGTTGCGCTGAACGATAGCGCTTTTCGCGGCGAGGGCGAAATTGTTGATGTGAGCAGCGCGCGGCTTTTCACCGTCAGCGGGCTTGATGGTTTTGACGATGGCTGGTTTGCGCGTGGCGCGCTGACGTTCACGTCCGGGGCAGCGGAAGGGCAGACCGTCGAGGTCCGGTCACACACGCGTGCCGGCGAGATGGTGCGCATCGAGCTATGGGCACCGGCGCGCGGACCGCTTGTTGCGGGGCAGACGTTTGTCGTGACGGCGGGTTGCGACAAGCATTGTACGACATGTGCAGAGAAATTCGGGAACGCCGCAAATTTCCGTGGCTTTCCGCATATGCCGGGCAACGACTTTCTGACAACGTTCGGGCGACGCGGCGTCTAACCTTCTTCGCGCTCTCAGCCCACAAACGCAAACAGCAATCAATCGGATCGATGCCATGACGGATGCGTCACCTGTGGTGGATGCAGCGGCGATCGTGCGCGCGGCGCGCGGTTGGATTGGTACGCCATACCACCATCAGGCCAGCGTGCGCGGTGTCGGGACGGACTGCCTTGGTCTGGTGCGCGGCGTGTGGCGCGAACTTTATGGCGCGGATGCGGAACGCCCGCCGCCGTATAGCCGCGACTGGGCAGAGGGTGGTGGCGTGGAGACGATGCTTGAGGCGGCGGCCAGGCATATGCAGCCCGTGGCGGCCAGCGAGCGGGCGGCGGGCGACGTGGTTGTTTTTCGTGTGCGGCCGGGCGTAGTGGCGAAGCACGCCGCGATACTTTCAGGACCGATGACGATGATCCACGCGATGGAAGGTGCGCCGGTGTGTGAGGTGCCGCTGTCACGCTGGTGGCTGCGCCGAGTGGCGGGCGTGTTCCGTTTTCCGCGAGAGGATGTCTGATGGCGACACTTGCACTTGCGGCCGCCGGTGCGGCCGTTGGCGGCGCTGTTCTGCCGGGCGGTTTGACGCTGCTCGGTGCGACGATCACCGGCGCAACACTCGGATCGCAATTGGGCGCGGTTGCTGGCTCGGTGATTGATCAGGCGCTGTTGGGTGGTTCTGGTGGCACGCGGCATGTTGAAGGGCCGCGTCTCTCGGAGCTGCACATTACCGCTTCGACGGAGGGCGCGCCTGTGCCGCGCGTTTACGGGCGCGTGCGCCTGGGCGGGCAGGTGATCTGGGCGAGCCCTTTCGAGGAGGAGATCGTTTCATCGTCGAGCGGTGGCGGCTCGGGGAAGGGCCTTGGCGGTGCGTCGGCGCCGACAACGGTAACGACGCAATACCGTTACTATGCGAGCTTTGCCGTGGCGCTGTGTGAAGGCGAAATCGCAGGTGTCGGGCGTGTGTGGGCCGATGGGGTTGAGCTGGATCGCGCGCGGGTGGTGCACCGGGTTTATACCGGCAGCGAGACGCAGGACGCCGACAGCCTGATTGCCGCCTATGAGGGGGCCGACACCGCCCCGGCATATCGCGGCGTTGCGTACGTGGTGTTTGAGCGTCTGGCGCTGGCGCCGTTCGGTAACCGCATGCCGCAGCTTTCGTTTGAGGTCTATCGCACTGTTGATGACTTCAGTGACAGCATTCGAGCGGTGGTGATGATCCCGGGATCGGGTGAGTTCGCCTATTCGCCGACGCCGGTGACGCAACTTGTGGGGCTTTCAACCCAGCAGCCTGAGAACGTGCACTCGCGCCAGGGCGGCACCGACTGGACAGTGTCGCTGGATCAGCTTGAAGAGACGCTGCCGAATGCGAAACATGTGTCGCTGGTGGTGAGCTGGTTCGGCACCGATTTGCGCGCGGGTGAATGTCAGCTTGTGCCGGGCGTGGAGAACCGCGAGAAAATCACAAGTCCTTATGAATGGACGGTGGCGGGCCGCACGCGCGCGAACGCCTACATGGTGAGCCAGCGCAATGGGCGCGCGGCGTATGGCGGCACACCGAGCGACCGTAGCGTGATCGACGCCATTCGCGATTTGAATAGTCGCGGCATCGGGGTGACGCTGAATCCGTTCATTCTGATGGATGTGCCTGCGGGGAATGCTCTGGCCAATCCCTATGGTGGCGGCAGTCAACCGGCTTATCCCTGGCGCGGACGCATTACGGCGCATCCGGCAGCGGGCAGTGTTGCCAGCGTCGACCAAACCGGTGCGGCGGGCGCACAGATTGCAAGCTTTGTCGGCACGGCGCAGGTTGGCCATTTCGCCGTTGTTGGCGACGCCGTTGTGTACAGCGGGCCAAATGAGTGGTCGTTCCGGCGGATGATTTTGCACCATGCGTTTCTGGCCAAAGCGGCCGGTGGCGTTGATGCGTTTCTGCTGTGCAGCGAACTGCGCGGCTTGAGCTGGGTGCGTGATGGCGGGCAAAGCTATCCGTTTGTAGATGCGCTGATTGCGCTGGCCGCAGACGTGAAGACGGTGCTGCCGGATGCCAAGATTGTCTACGCTGCGGATTGGTCGGAATACTTTGGCCATCAGCCCGCAGACGGCACCGGCGACGTGTTTTTCCACCTCGATCCGCTGTGGGCGTCGGATGCGATCGACGCGATTGGCATTGATGTTTACTGGCCGCTGGCGGATTGGCGTGACGGCCGCGAGCATCTCGATCTGATGGCGGGTGTGCGCTCGATTTATGACCACGCGTATTTGAGCGGCAACCTGAGAGCGGGCGAAGGCTTCGACTGGTATTACGCCTCGGCCGAAGATCGCGCGGCGCAGGTGCGCACGCCGATCAGTGATGGCTTGGGCAAGCCGTGGGTCTATCGCTACAAGGATATAAGGTCGTGGTGGCTCAACCGGCATTACAACCGACCGGGCGGCGTTGAAGCGGAGCTGGCGACCGACTGGGTGCCGCAGTCAAAGCCGTTCTGGCTGATGGAGATTGGCTGCCCTGCAATCGACAAGGGTGCCAATCAGCCGAACGTGTTTGTCGATCCGAAAAGCTCCGAAACGGCGCTGCCGCATTTCTCGCTGGGTGCCCGCGACGATTACATGCAGCGGTGTTTTCTGCGCGCGATGATCGAGGGACTTGATCCGGATGCGGGCGGCTATCTTGATGGTGCGAACCCGGTTTCGGCGATCTACGGCGGGCGCATGGTCGATCTGGCGCGCGTCTATGTTTACACGTGGGATGCAAGGCCGCATCCGGCGTTCCCGAACGATACCGATGCGTGGGGCGACGGCGAGAACTGGGGCGTCGGGCACTGGTTGACGGGGCGCTTCGCCAGTGCGCCACTGGCGGATACGGTTGCGCGGCTGCTGGAGGACTACGGCTTTGACGCGCACGATGCACGCGGCCTTTCGGGCACCGTGCCGGGATATCTCATCGACCGCGTGATGGCGGCCCGCGATGCGTTGCAGCCACTGGAGTTGGCGTACTTTTTCGATACGCTTGAAACCGGTGGTGAGATTGTTTTCCGGCATCGCGGCGCGACCGGTGCGGTGATCGATCTGGCGCTCGATGATCTGGTTGAGGCGAAGCCGGAAGCGGCACTGCTGGTGTTGACGCGCGGACAGGAGACCGAGCTTCCGGCATCCGCGAAGCTGCGCTACATCTCGGCTGCGTCGGATTACAGCCAGGCGGTGGCGGAGGCGCGCAGACTGACAGGCGCCAGTGGTCGCGTGAGCCAGGCGGATCTGCCGATCGTGCTGGAGTCGCAGCAGGCGGACGCCATTGCGGAGACGTGGCTGTTTGAAGCCTGGGCGGCGCGTGAGCGTGCGAGTTTCAGTTTGCCTCCGAGCATGCTGGCGCTGGAGCCATCGGATGTGGTGCGCATCGGCGTTGGCGTTGATGCGCGCGCGTTCCGTGTGACGGAGATTGGCGAGCGCGGCGTGCGCGAAGTTGAAGCGCGCAGTGTCGATCCGGAGCTTTATGGCGCGCTTTCCGGGCAGGAGCGGCCGACGCGGCCGGGTGTGCCGGTGGTGGCCGGTTCGCCGCTGGTGGCGTTCATCGATCTGCCGCTGTTGCGCGGTGATGAGCCACCCGCTGCGGGATACGTTGCGGCCAGGCAGACGCCGTGGCCGGGTGGTGTTGCGATTTATGCCTCGCCGGAGACCACCGGCTATGCGCTGAAAGCTTTGGCGAGTGCACCGGCGACGATGGGTGTGACGCTTGATCCGTTGCCGGTGGGGCCGGAGGGGCGTCTCGATCATGCGGCAAGCGTGCGCGTGCAGGTGGAAGGCGAGCCGCTGACATCGGTGACGGCGCTGCAACTGCTGGCCGGGCGTAATTTGGCGGCGATCCGCAACGGCGTTGGCGAATGGGAAGTGTTGCAGTTCATGACTGCGACGCTGGTGGAGCCGGGCGTTTATCAACTCGGCGGTTTGTTGCGCGGTCAAGGCGGGACGGAGTTTGCGATGCGGACAGCGGTGGAGAGTGGCGCGCAGTTCGTGCTTCTCAACTCGTCGGTGGCGCGCATTGATCTGTCAGCTTCGGAAATCCGCGCGCCATATTCGTGGCGCTATGGGCCATCGATCCGGGATATTGGCGATGAGACCTTTCGGACCACGACATACAGTTTTGCGGGACTGGGACTGAAGCCGCTTTCACCGGTGCATGTGCGTGCGCGCCGCGATGATGGCGATGTGCATTTGAACTGGATCCGGCGCACGCGCATTGGCGGCGACAGCTGGGAAGCGCCGGAGGTGCCGCTGGGCGAAGACAGCGAGCGCTACGAAGTTGATGTGCTGGATGGCGGTGTGGTGGTGCGGACGTTAGCGAGCGATGTGCCAGCGGCGATCTATACGGCGGAACAGCAGGCAGCCGATTTTGGTGGCGTGCAAGAGGCGTATCAGGTGCGTGTCTATCAGCTATCCGCGAGTTATGGCCGGGGCACGGGACGCGCTGCGTTGGTGTAACGCGCAACAAATGCAGGCGCTTGTAGTGGCCGTATCAATGCACGCGCGCGGCGGAGATTGAGGTTTTCGACAGTGATTGAACAGCCGCCGTGGTTGGCCGCCGCGTGGGCGGAGCTTGGCCAGCGCGAAGTGCGCGGGAGTGCGGATAACGCCCGCATTCGCGCATTTTTCCGTGAGGTCGGGCATCCCGCGATCCTGCACGACGAAGTGGCGTGGTGTGCGGCGTTTGTGGGCGCGTGCCTGGAGCGGGGAGGCTTGGCGTCAACGCGTTCGCTGATGGCGCGCTCGTACCTGCGTTGGGGCGAGGCGTTGTCCGATAGCCGTATTGGCGCTGTTGCGGTGCTCAGTCGCGGGAGCGATCCGGCGGCGGGACATGTTGGCTTTCTGATGGGTGAAACGCCGACGCATGTTGTGCTGCTGGGGGGCAATCAGGGCGATGCTGTGAGCGTGGCCGCTTATCCGAAAACGCGATTGCTCGGGCTGCGATGGCCATCGGCGGTATCGGGTAATGCGGGGAGCAAAGAGGCCGGCACGCGCGCGGCGGGCGACGCGCTGTTCGATGAGGCGCTGGCGCACGTGCTGGAGATGGAAGGTGGCTACACCGACGACCCGCATGATCCCGGTGGGCCGACCAACAGGGGCATAACGCTGGCGACCTATGCCGCGTGGCAGGGCGTGCAACTGAATGCGGCGACGCGGCTGGGGTTGAAGGCTGAGTTGCGCCGGATCGGTGCGGATGCTGTGCGCGACATCTATTTCGCACGCTACTGGCGTCCGGCCCATTGCAACGAGATGGCGTCGGCGCTGGCGCTTTTCCATTTTGATGCTGCGGTGAACCACGGCGTGACCGGCGCGATGCGTCTTTTGCAACGCGCGGTCGGGACGGATGTGGATGGCGAGATCGGCCCCAATACCCGGGCAGCGATTGGACGGCTGTCGGTTGAGCAGTGCCTTGAGCGCTACGCCGAGGTGCGCCGCGCGCGGTATCGCGCGCTGCCGCATTTCTGGCGCTTCGGCCGCGGGTGGCTGCGCCGTGTGGATACGACGCTGACGCGTGCGCGGCAGGTTGTGCGCGCTGGAACGGTAGCGCAGCAGACAACGGATCAGGTGCAGGAGAAAGGGACGTCGAGCATGAATGAAAGTGTGCGCACGCAGAAACAGTCGGGGGCGGTACTGCAGCAGGAAAGCACGACGAAATGGTGGGGGCAGTCGATCACCATCTGGGGTGCGATGATTACAGCGCTATCGACCGTGCTGCCTGCGATCGGCCCCGCATTCGGTGTCGATATTACGGGCGATCTGGTGCGCGAGGCGGGCGAAGGCATTGTGCAGACGGTGCAGGCGGTGGGCGGCCTCATCGGCACGCTGATGACGATCTATGGGCGGATGCGTGCGTCGACCGGACTTACGCAGCGCAGCGTGCAGATGAAACTCTGATGTGACGGAAGCGCTGCATGCTCGCATGTTGTGCTTAGCCATTCATGGCGGGTTCAGCGGCGGCGGAATATCCGATGTGCAGGCCATTCATCTTAATTGTTCAAATCATGATTGTAATGCGCATCGCTATTTCGTCGCTGCTGCTCGCTGTCGTCGCGCAATCAGCGACCGCAACTGAGTGCTATCCGGATTGGTCGGACGCTGCTCCGATCGTGCATCGGGAAAAACTGGCGACGGTCGAGGCGTTGTCAGCGGGAGCCGCCGCGCATATGCCGGGCGATATTGTGCGGACGACGCTTTGTGTCGAGAACGGCATATTCGTATATCGACTGTTGGTGCGCGAAGCCGGGGGCAGGCTGGTGAACCACACCGTGGATGCGCGACAACCATTTGCGCGCTGAATAGTTCGCTTCCGTATCGCGGCTGGATTATGATCACGCTGATTGGCTGATCATGTCGCGGAACGGGAGAAGCGAATGTCGTACGTCGATGGGTTTGTGCTGGCAGTGCCGGAAGAAAATCTGGCGGAGTATCGCAAGATTGCGCGCAAGGCTGGCAAGATCTGGCTGGAACACGGCGCGCTGGAATTTCGCGAGTGTGTGGCCGATGATGTGAAGCCGGGCAAGCAGACGTCGTTTCCGCAGAGCGTGAAGCTGAAGCCGGGCGAGGTCGTGGTGTTTTCCTATATCGTCTACAAGAACCGCGCGCAGCGTGACCGGGTGAATGCCAAGGTGATGGCCGATCCGCGTCTGAATACGATGATGGAAGGCAAGGATATGCCGTTTGATGGCAAGCGCATGATCTATGGCGGATTTAAGACGCTGGTAGCGCTGGCCTAGGATCTGCTTGCCTGAATACCGGATTTGCACCCTGCGTGTGCGGGATGCGGCGTGCCATTGAGGCCGTCGGCCGGGGCCGCGCTGCGCACTAGGCTGAATCGCCCACTACCGTTATAGTCCCCGCCGAATTTGAGGTTTTGGACGGGGGAGCCTGTGCGCGTCCTGGTAGTTGAGGATGACAAGGATCTGAACCGGCAGCTCGTGTCGGCGCTGGGCGATGCGGGATATGCCGTTGATACGGCGTTCGACGGCGAGGAGGGCTACTTCCTCGGCGATACCGAGCCGTATGACATCGTCATCCTCGATATCGGTCTGCCGAAGATGGATGGCATTTCGATTCTCGAGCAGTGGCGCCGTTCCGATCGCAAGATGCCGGTGATCCTGCTGACGGCCCGTGACCGCTGGAGCGACAAGGTTCAGGGCATGGATGCGGGCGCCGATGATTACGTCGCCAAACCGTTCCATATGGAAGAGCTGCTGGCGCGCGTGCGGGCACAGGTGCGGCGCGCATCAGGCCATGCCAAGAGTGAAATCGAATGTGGGCCGTTGCGGCTGGACACCAAGTCGGCGCGCGTTACCTGCAATGGTCAGCAAATCAAGCTGACGTCGCACGAGTATCGGCTGTTGGCCTACATGATGCACCACAATGGTCGCGTGGTTTCGCGCACCGAGCTGGTTGAGCATCTGTATGAGCAGGACTTCGATCGCGATTCAAATACCATCGAAGTGTTCATCGGGCGGTTGCGCAAAAAGATCCCGGTGGATGTGATCGAGACTGTGCGTGGCCTGGGGTATCGCCTGAGCGAAAATCCGGCTCCGACAGCCTGATGACATTGCCTCGCCCGCAAGTGGAGCTGTGAGGGAATGCGGTTTAATTCGCTGGCATTCCGTCTTTTCGCGACCGCGGCAGCCTGGACGCTGCTGGTGCTGCCGATTGCTGGTTTCATCATCTATCAGCTCTATCGCGATGACGTGCAGGCCAGCTTCGACGGCCAGCTTCTGAAGCTGGTCAATGCGATTACGGTCGACAGCATGGGCAGCGCGGCTCAGGAGGCGCATCCGCTGCCGCCGAGCAATCTTTATGAGCCGCTGTTTGAGGTGACGCATTCGGGTTGGTACTGGCAGATCACGCCATTGCAGCCAGCCAGCGGCCGCAAGCTGGTTTCGCCATCGCTGGCGACCTGGACTTTGCCGTCGCCGGCCGCAAAATCGGTTGTGCCGGATCTTTCCGGTGCGCGCTGGCTGAATGCAAAGGGACCGAAGGGTGAGCCGCTGCGGCTGGTGGAGGTGATTGACTCGCTGGGCCATGAGCCGGGCAAGCCGCGCTATTCGATTGTTGTGGCCGGGCCGCAGGATTGGCTGGATCACCTCGTTTCGAATTTCCGCTATCGACTGACGACGGCGCTCGCACTGGCGGGGCTGGGGCTGGTGGCAGTGACGCTGTTTCAGGTGCGCTTTGGCCTGCTGCCTCTGCGCCAGATTGAAGGCGGTCTGGCGGCGATCCGATCGGGGGCGGCTTCGACGCTGGACGGCGATCTACCCGCCGAAATCGAGCCACTGCAGTCGGAGCTGAATGCGCTGATCCGCTCCAATCAGGCGATAGTGGATCGGGCCCGCACCCAGGTGGGCAATCTGGCCCACGCACTGAAGACGCCACTGGCGGTGATCGCGAACGAAGCGCGTACCGATAAGACCGGCCTCGGAGACAAGGTCGTCGAGCAGGCCGAAATCATGAAGGACTCGGTCACGCGCTATCTCGACCGGGCCCGCATGGCGGCGCGGGCGGGTGTGATCGGGCGCGTTACGCCTGTGGGGCCGGTGGTGGAGCCGCTGGTGCGGGTGCTGCAGAAAATCCATCAGGACAAGGGGGTTGTCATCACCGTTGATTGCCCGCCCGACGCGCGTTTTTCGGGCGAGAAGCAGGATCTGGAGGAAATGCTCGGGAACCTGCTGGATAATGCCTGCAAGTGGTCACAGCGCGAGGTGGTGTTGAAGGTGGAGGTGCCTGCAACGACCAGCAGAGCCAAAAACCGGCGGCTGCTGATTACGGTGGCGGACGATGGGCCGGGACTGAACGAAGAGGAGCGCAAGCGGATCGGTAAGCGCGGGTTGCGGCTGGATGAGACCAAGCCGGGATCGGGACTAGGCCTTTCGATCGTGCTGGAGCTTGCCAACTCCTATGGCGGTTCCTGCGAACTGGCGCGTGCTTCGCAGGGTGGTTTGCAGGTCCGCCTGAACCTGCCAGCGGCTTAGCCGCGGACGGGAAATGCGACTTTCCACCGCCGGGGACTTCTCGATTAGGGAAAACTATCAACAGTTTGGTTCGCCCAATTCGGGCCTGCTTTCAGCCATGTCGGCTGCACATTCTTTGGCTAATCGGCTACACTGTTGTCAGAAAGCACGGTGCGTTGCAGCCCGGGGCGCACGCTGGGGAGACGATAAAAATGGCGAATGCCGCTGATGGTGCCGTGACATACGGTGTCCGCAAAGCGCCGCTGATTTTGGCGCTTGTGATGCCGCTGATGTTGACGGCGTGCGGTCCGGAAGGGCCGAGCAAGGCTGATACCGGCATGATCGTCGGCGCTGCGGCGGGCGGCATTCTGGGCAATCAGGTGGGCAAAGGCTCGGGCAACGTTCTGGCGACGGTTGCGGGTGCCGTGGTTGGCGGCATCGTCGGCAGCGAGATCGGCCGCTCGATGGATGAGCAGGACCGCTATCTGGCCGGACAGGCGGAATTGGCGGCGCTGGAAGAGGGCGAATCGGATCGCCCCCGTCGCTGGCGTAATCCGGACAACGGCCGCTATGGCGATATCGTGCCCAGCCGCCCGTACAAGCGTCAGGGTGTGGATTGCCGCGATTACACGCACACGATCTATATCGACGGTCGTCCGCGGGATATGCGGGGCACCGCCTGCCGTAATCGCGATGGCACGTGGAGCAACGTGGTTGGCTGAGCGCCGAGATTTGCTGGCGCTGACCTTGAGATGACGCAAATGTGTGCGGGGTTCGACTTGAGATTAATCAAGTCCCCGCACGCCGCTGTTTTGGGAGCGGCGCAACGTTGCGCATGAGGATCGCACCTAAAACCGCTGTATGGCGCAGTATTCGCCTGAAAACTCTACTGAAATAGTCATATTATCTTGCGCTGCGGCAGAAATATTGCCGCGCCTTGCGACACTTGTAACTTCCGGCCATGGGCCCTATTCCAGCCTCGCGGTGGCGGTTGGATGGCGGCATGGTGCTGTGGATTCTATTTGCGATGTTGGCGGCGGCCGTCGTCTGGGCGGTTACCCGGCCATTGCTGGCGCGCAGCGCTGCTGATCCTGCAGCCGATAGCGAGCTTGCCGTTTATCGCGATCAGCTTGCCGAGATCGAGACCGAGCGGGCGCAGGGCCTTCTGGGCGAGGCTGAAGCCGAAGGCGCACGCGTTGAACTTGCCCGTCGATTGATCCGTCGCTCGGAAGAAGCCAACAAGCTGGCCGGGGATGGCGCCGCGAAAACGAGCGCGGCGCGCAAGGCAGTGCTTTATCTGGGATCAGCGCTGCCGGTGATCGGCATTGCGGTCTATCTCGGCGTCGGTTCCCCTCAGCTTCCCGGGCGTCCCTACGGCTTCCGCATGGACGTGCCGGTTGAGCAGGCGACGGCATCCGATCTGGTTGCGCGGGTGGAAGAGCATCTGCGCGCCAATCCGGAAGACGGTCGCGGCTGGGATGTGCTGGCGCCGGTATATCTGCGGCTGGGGCGTTTCAATCAGGCAGCGGATGCGTTTCAGCGCGCCAACCAGCTGTTGGGAGAATCTCCAGGGCGGATAGCGGGGTACGCGCGCTCTATGATCATGGCGCAGAATGGCGTTGTCAGTGAGCCGGTGCGCCGCGCCTATGAGCGCCTGAAAGTGCTTGATCCCAAGGCGATGGAAGCTGAGGTCTGGCTGGCGATCGGGCGGGAACAGGATGGCGACCGGAAGGGTGCCGAGGCGGAATTCCGCCGCTTGCTGGCGACCGCTGAAGATCCCTGGAAAACGGTGCTGACGACGCGGCTTGAGCAGATGGCCGCTCAACAGGCGGATGCGGGCGCGCGGGCGAGGAATGCTCCTGGCGGTGCGGCTGCGGCGCAGACTGAACGGTCCCCTGCGGGTGGTGAGACCGTCCGGCCGGGGGATAGTGCAGCGCCCGCCGCCGCCGTCGATGCCAATGAAATCGCCGCGCTTGATCCGGCGCAGCGTGCGCAGCGCATCGCGCAGATGGTGCAAGGTCTGGCCGCGCGCCTGAAGGAAAATGGCAGCGACCTGGACGGTTGGAAGCGGCTTGTGCGCTCCTATGTTGTTCTGGGTCAGCGCAACGACGCGCAGACGGCTTTGACCGATGCGCGGTCGAATTTCGCGACGGATCGGCAGGCGCTGACAGAGCTGAATGAGCTGGCTCAGACGCTGGAACTCGGCTCATGAGAGAGGCGACAGGGAAAACGGCATGACGCGGAAGCAGCGGCGCGGAGTTCTGATTGGTGTCGGCGTGGCGGTGCTGATGGTTGCCGTGGGCCTGGTGCTGTTCGCGCTGCGCGATGCGATCGTGTTTTTCCATACGCCGAGCGATCTGGCTGCCAAGCCGATCGAGATCGGTCAGCGTTTCCGGCTCGGCGGCCTGGTGGCGGCGGGTTCGGTGAAGCGCGGCGAAGGCACCAAGGTGAACTTCGCGGTGACGGATACGCTTGAAACCGTGCCAGTGGTCTATGAAGGTGTGCTGCCGGACCTGTTCCGTGAGGGGCAGGGCGTCATCACTGAAGGCAAGATGGACGAGGCGGGGACATTCATCGCCGACTCCGTTCTTGCCAAGCACGACGAAAATTACATGCCGCCCGAAGTTGCCAAGGCGCTGGAGGCCAAGGGCGTGAAGCTGGGTGAGGGTGCAAAGCACCCCGAAAACGTCAAGCCGTAGCAAAGCGGCATACGAAGCGCTTGGTTGCGCACAAGGGAGCAGGAAATGGTCGTTGAGCTTGGCCACTTTGCGCTGGTGCTGGCGCTGCTGGTTGCCATCTTCCAGATGCTGGTACCCTTTTATGGCTCGCGCGTTGGCGACGATCGCATGATGGCGGTGGCGGACCCCGCTGCGATCTGTCAGCTCGGCCTGCTCTCGCTCGCGTTTCTCTGTCTGACTATCGCGTATGTTTCGTCAGACTTCTCGGTTGCCAACGTCGTCGCGAATTCGCATTCAACCAAGCCGCTGATCTATCGCATCTCCGGTGTGTGGGGAAACCATGAAGGCTCCATGCTTTTGTGGGTGCTTATTCTGGCGCTGTTCGGCGCGGCGGTGGCTGCGTTCGGACGCAATCTGCCGGCCAGCCTGAAGGCGAATGTGCTGAGCGTGCAGGCGTCGATCGCCGTAGCGTTCATGCTGTTCATTCTGCTGACTTCGAACCCGTTCCTGCGCCTCGACCCACCGCCCGCTGACGGAAACGGTCTCAATCCGATCCTGCAGGACCCGGCGCTCGCGTTCCACCCGCCGTTCCTTTACGCGGGTTATGTCGGTTTCTCGATCGCGTATTCATTCGCGGTAGCGGCGCTGATCGACGGACGCATCGATGCCGCCTGGGCGCGCTGGGTGCGACCGTGGACGCTGGCGGCATGGATGTTCCTGACGCTCGGCATCGCGATGGGTTCCTGGTGGGCCTACTACGAACTCGGCTGGGGTGGCTGGTGGTTCTGGGACCCGGTTGAAAATGCGTCGTTCATGCCCTGGCTGGCGGGCACTGCGCTGCTACATTCAGCGCTGGTGATGGAAAAGCGCGACGCGCTGAAAGTCTGGACGGTGCTGCTGGCCATCCTGACGTTCTCGCTGTCGCTGATGGGCACGTTCCTTGTACGCTCGGGCATCCTGACGTCGGTGCATGCGTTTGCGGTTGATCCGCAGCGCGGTGTGTTCGTGCTGGCGATCATGGCGCTGTTTACCGGCGGCGGTCTGGCGATGTTCGCGCTGCGCGCCAGCGATTTGCGCCAGGGCGGTATTTTCGCGCCGATCAGCCGCGAAGGCAGTCTCGTCCTCAACAACATCCTGCTGACTACGGCGTGCGCGACGGTGTTCATCGGCACCCTGTATCCGCTGGCGCTGGAATCGCTGACCGGCGCGAAAATTTCCGTCGGCGCGCCTTACTTCGACTGGACGTTCGGGCCGCTGATGGTGCCGCTGCTGATGGCGCTGCCGTTCGGTCCGCTGCTGGCGTGGAAGCGCGGCGATATTCTGGGCGCTGCGCAACGGCTGATGGTGGCGATGCTCGTTGCGGTTGTCGTGATGGCGGCAACGCTGGCCGTCATGCAGCGCGGGCCGTGGCTGGCGCCGTTCGGCGTAGCGCTGGGTGTGTTCGTGATGCTGGGTGCGGTTTCGGAGATCGTCTGGCGCATCCGTCTTGGCGACGTGCCGTTTAGCGATGCAATGCGGCGGCTGATCAATCTGCCCCGGTCCGCATTTGGTACGGCGCTGGCGCACTTTGGCGTCGGCATGCTGGTTGTAGGTGTGGTTGCGACGAGCGCTTACCGTCAGGAGAAGATCCTGGTGATGAAGGCTGGTGAGACAACGTCCATCGCCGGCTATGAGGTCACGTTCCGGGGTGTCGCGCCGCGGACCGGCCCCAACTACCGCGAAGAAGTGGCGATGTTCGACGCCTATCGTGGCGGCACGCTGGTGAGCCATCTGGAGCCAGCACGACGCGTCTACGATATGCCGCCGGAGCCGACGACCGAGGCCGGTATCCATGCGGGTTGGCGCGGCGATCTTTATGTGGTGCTGGGTGATACCCAGCAGGCTGGCGGGCACGCGATCCGGATCTATTTCAATCCGATGGTGCGTTTCATCTGGCTGGGCGCGGTGGTGATGTTCATCGCCGGTGCTGTCTCGCTGTCTGATCGCCGACTGCGTGTCGGTGCGCCCGGCAGGGCTCGGCGGTCGGTCGCTGCTGCCGCGCCCGCTGAGTGATGCAGGTTCATGGGACGCAACGCATGACGCTGCAACACATCGGCAAGTTGGCGAACCGATTTGCGGTTGGCGCGCGGCGATTGGTTCTGGCCGCTGCCGGCATGATGCTGCTGGCAATCTCGGCCATGGCGGTGCAGCCCGATGAAATTCTGTCCGACCCCGCACTTGAGGCGCGCGCCCGCGCGATCTCGGCAGAGCTGCGCTGTCTCGTGTGTCAGAACCAATCCATCGATGACAGCAATGCTCCGCTCGCGCGTGATCTGCGGGTGCTGGTGCGTGAACGCCTGCAGACGGGCGAAACCGATGCTCAGGTGCTGCAGTTCATCGAGGATCGCTATGGCGAGTTCGTGCTGTTGCGTCCGCCGCTGAACATGAGCACGCTGCTGCTGTGGCTGGCGCCGATACTGGCGCTTGTGCTGGCAGTTTGGACGACGGCGCGGGCATGGCGCCGCCGTCAGGATCAGATTGCGGTGGTCGACGAAGCCCCGGCGCGGCAAACGCCACTGACGCCGGATGAAAAACGCAAGCTGCAAGAACTGCTCAAGCAGCAAGGCGGTGAGTCGTCGACGACGCCCGAACAAAAGTAGTCATTGCGCCATCAGAGTCGGCGGACCGGCGTGACGCGCAAAGCTAGTCGGTGCCGTGTTCCGCTGCTTGAGCCTTTCAGCGTTTCGTTGAATCGCAGAAAGGTCCTTGTCGGAAAACCGATTTCCACTTTTCCGGAAGCACTCTAAGGCTTGCCCTGTCCCGAACTGGTGCGCGCGCTGGGAATTTTCCCGGTGACGATTTCGCTTTCGCCCGCCAACGCATTCAGCAGTGAATAGCTTGCAAAGCCGGTTGGAGGTATCTGCGACGCGCGCTCGAAAGCCATGATAGCGGTGCGCAGTTGAGGACCATAGACGCCGTCGCGCGGGCCCATGTAGAGCCCCCGCTGAGCGAGCAGTTCCTGCAGCCGCGAAATGTCTTTGTGGCTGCTGACCGTATCGGCTGCAAGAAACGCTGTCAGCGATTTATCAAACGATTGCGCATTGACGCCCGTGTTGGCGACGTCGTCAGCCTTGAAGCGATGCAGGACCTCGCCGTTGAGCATGATGACCTTCGACTGCACGTAGGTGCCGACATTGATGCCGACGATCTCCGGCCCGGACGCGCCTTCCATCAGTAGCGGGGAACCGGACGAGGCGGCGCCGGTATCGCAAGTGTGCAGCAGAAGCTGATCGGAATTTGTGAAGTCGCGCCGGATTGTTTTCCAGTCCGCATCGTCGAACGAGCGCCGCACCAGACAGCCGGAGTTGAGCATCGGCTGCCATTTCGGCAGATCGCGATGGAACGCGGCGTTGAAAACACGCCCTGATGTCGACAGCTTCATCACCTCATCAACCGGCTTGGAAGTGACGGTGAATGTGCCCTTGCTGCAGGCGGGCTGCTCCAGACGCACGAAGGCCCAGTCGCGCGTTGCGTCGATGGGTGGATGAACATTGAGACGCGTCGAGCCGGCAAACACGTTGGCTTCCGCGGCACCGTTTTTGGCGCCGGCTATGGCGTATTTCCGACTTGTCCCGTGCAGGCGGAACGACAAATCGGTGAGCTGCAGCGGCTTTTGTCCCGCGGTTCGGTAGAGGCAGTGCGCAGCGGTGCCGATGACGTCCGGTGCAACACAAAAGGCCGTGCAAACGGAGTTGAAGGTCGAATCGAAAAACAGGCCCAGTCGATCGCCGACATGCTGCATCGACTTTGGCAACGGAACGCGATCATCGCGGCCAAAAACCGAGGCTGTCGCCTGCGGGCCTGTCAGCGCCAGCCCCCCCAGGAGGACTACCATGAGCGTGGCGGGCACGCACTTCTGGGCAGGCCGCCTGTCGGAGGCGGGTGAAAAACGCTTCATACGCAATGCCTCGGCTGAGGGGCTGGGTAAACGCCCCCTTTATTACGAAGTGTTAAGGCAATCGAAAGGCTGCCGTAATCCCGGCTCCTCTAGGTCTAGAGCTGACGAAGGAATGTCACGCATCAAGAATGGAGGTTCGTCCGCATGCCAACCCATCCCAGCTCGCCCGAAGCCGTAGCAAAGAGCGGGCCAACAAAAACGTTCGCACGCGATTTGCGCCGGACAGCCGCTGCCGCGGTTCTCGGTGCCGGACTGGTGGGCTTCGGCCTTGCCCAGTACGCGCCGCCGGCCGTCGCCCAGTTCAACTCCGGCGCTCAGCAGCCGTCTTTCGCCGACATCGTCGAGCGCGTTAAGCCTGCTGTTGTCTCGATTTCGACCACCAATGAAGTCAAGGTTGCCGACCGTAGCGGTGGCCCTGGCGGTAACAAGTTCGAGGGTATCCCCGGTCTTCCTGATGACCACCCGCTGAACGAGTTCTTCAAGAACATGCCCGGCGGCCAGGGTGGCCAGGGCGGTCCGATGCAGCAGCGTCCGCGCCAGGCAGCCGGTTCTGGCTTCGTTGTCTCGCCGGATGGCTACATCGTTACCAACAACCACGTTGTTGATGGTGCAACCAAGGTAAAGGTGAGCTTCGACGACCAGGAAGAGATCGATGCCAAGATCGTCGGCACCGATCCGCGCACGGACATTGCACTGCTGAAGATCGAGCCGAAGAAGCCACTGACATCTGTGAAGCTGGCTGAGAAGAACCCGCGCGTTGGCGAATGGGTTGTTGCGGTCGGCAATCCGTTCGGTCTCGGCGGCACGGTGACTGCCGGTATCGTTTCGGCGCAGGCCTGCAACATCGGCGGCCCGTACGACTACATGCAGATCGACGCTGCTGTGAACCACGGCAACTCGGGCGGCCCGACGTTCAACATGGACGGCGAAGTCGTTGGCGTGAACACCGCCATTTACAGCCCCACGGGTGGTAACGTCGGCATCGCGTTCGCTGTGCCTTCGGACACCGTCAGCCGTGTGATCGGACAGCTCCAGAAGGGCGGCAAGGTGAGCCGCGGTTGGCTCGGCGTTAAGATCCAGAACATCGACAAGGATCTTGCCGGTAGCCTTGGTCTGAAGGAGCCGAAGGGCGCCATCATCAGCGAAGTGATGAAGGATGGTCCGGCTGCTGATGCTGGTCTCAAGGTTGAAGACGCGATCCTGGCCGTCAACGATGAAGACATCGACGACAGCCGCGATCTGGCCCGCACGATTGCTGACCTGCCTGCAAAGGACACCGTCGACATCAAGGTGTGGCGCGACAAGGGCGAGAAGGTGCTGAAGGTAAAGCTGGGCACCTACCCGAACTCAGCTGCTGACACCGAAGAAGAGCCGGAAACGCCGAAGCAGGAAGATCTGAGCGGCAACATCGACCTGAAGCAGCTTGGCCTCAGCATCAAGGCTGGCCAGGGCAAGGATGGCGGAGTTGTTATCTCGGAAGTCGATCCGAACTCGGACGCCGCACTGAAGGGCATCAAGGAAGGTGACATCGTTCTTCGCGCTGCCAACGAATCCGTCAAGACGCCGGAGGATGTTGCCAAGGCAGTGAAGAAGGCACAGGACGATGGTCTGCCGGCAGTGATGTTCCACATCAAGAAGGGTGGCGATCAGACGATCCTGGTTGCTGTCCCACTTAAGAAGGGCTGAGCCGTAACCCACGGCGGCTGAAGCCAAAGGCGGTCTGCACCTTCTCCCGTGCGGGCCGCCTTAATGTTTTAGGGTGGCGCCATTGCGCCGCTTCAAGGAAAATACGAATCAGAGCAGCGGGCAGCAATTACGGGCGGTGAGAAAATGCACGTGCTAGTGGTCGAAGATGATCGCGAAACAGCCCATTTTCTGCAGAAGGCACTGAAGGAAAGCGGCCACGCGGCGGATCTCGCTGGCGATGGCGAAACTGGCCAATCGCTGGCCGAGCAGGGCGCCTATGACGTGCTGATCGTTGATCGCATGCTGCCGCGCCTCGATGGCCTTTCGATGATCAGGGAACTGCGCAACAGAGGTGTGCGCACGCCGGTTCTCATACTTTCGGCGCTGGGTGAGGTTGACGATCGCGTCAAGGGCCTGCGCGCTGGCGGCGACGATTATCTCACCAAACCCTATGCCTATTCCGAACTGCTTGCGCGCGTTGAAGCGCTGGCCCGCCGCGCCGTGCCGGAGGAGCAGGAAACGCGCTATGTGGTCGATGGTCTGGTGCTTGATCGGCTGTCGCATCGCGTGACGCGCGATGGCGAAGCGATCCAGTTGCAGCCGCGCGAATATCGTCTGCTGGAATATCTGATGAAGCATGCCGGGCAGGTGGTGACTCGCACCATGCTGCTTGAGCACGTATGGGACTATCACTTCGATCCGCAAACCAACGTGATCGATGTGCACGTTTCGCGCCTGCGGGCGAAGATCGACAAGAACTTTGAAAAGCCTCTTCTGCATACGGTGCGTGGGGCAGGATACACGATCCGTGATGGCCCTGCCTGACCGCATCTCCCGCGCCCTGTCGACAACGGCGTTCCGCGTTGCCGCCATAACGGTGGCGGTTTACCTGGTTTTTTCCGGGACCGTCATCGGGCTGTTGCTGTGGCAGTCGAACCGCGTGCTGACGGATCAGGTTCTGGTGACGTTGGGTGCGGAAGCCGACCTGCTGAAAGCCGAAGCGCAAAGCGGCGATCGCGAGGCGATTGTTCGCGCGGTGACGGCGCGTAGCCGTGCAGGTGGTCCGGGGCTTTATTTTCTAGCTGATCGCAGCGGTCGAAAGCTGGCTGGAAACCTGAGCCGGTTGCCGCCCGAGATTGCCGCGCATCCCACCGGTGGCGTGTTCCGCTATTCTGCTGATGCAGAAGACGGTAGTGGTGATCGTCTGGCGGTTGCCATTCCGGTTGATATCGGCGCCGGTGCGCAGTTGATCGTCGGCCGCGATGTTGACGAGCAGCGCCGCTTCGCCGGCGAAATGGGCACGATGTATTTTCTGGCGCTTGGCATTCTTACGCTGGGCGGATTGCTGGCCGGTTTCGCTGCCAGTCGCATTGCGCTGAAGCGCGTGGAAACGATCAACACCGCGGCGCGCTCAATCATGGCCGGTGATATGTCCCGTCGCATTGCGGTTAGCGGAACCGGCGATGAATACGATGGGCTTGCAACCAATCTGAACGCGATGCTGGAGCGCATCGAAGCGCTGATGAACGGCCTGCGTGAAGTCTCCGACAACATCGCCCACGATCTGAAAACGCCGCTAACACGGCTTCGCAACTCGGCTGAGGCGGCACTGCGCGAGCGCGGTGAGGATGCCTACCGGGATGGTCTGGAGCACACCATCGAGAAAGCCGACGAGCTCATCAAGACCTTCAACAGCCTGCTGCTGGTGGCGAAGCTTGAGGCGGGCGCGCCGGGCGAGAACGCTGAGCGTTTTGCCGTCGGGCATGTCGTCAGTGATGTTGCCGAGCTTGGCGAGCTCCGTCGCCGGAAGAGCGCGGGATGGGTCTGGGCGTTGCGATTGCCGCCGATCCGGAAATTCACGGCAACCGGCAGCTTGTGGTGCAGGCGGTGGCGAACCTGATCGAGAACGCCATCAAGTATTCCGGCGGCCCAAACGGCGGGCGGCGCACGCAGATCGACATCGCGCTCAATGATCTGCCGGACGCGGTGGAGATTTGCGTGGCCGACAACGGGCCGGGCATTGCGCCGGAAGATCGAGAGCGAGTGCTGAAGCGCTTCGATGCGGCTGGAGAAGAGCCGTACCGAGCCTGGCGCGCGACCGGTTTGGGCCTGGAGCCTGGTGCAGGCAGTGCGCGCGGCTGCATGGCGGATCGGTGCGGCTTGAGGACCATCAGCCGGGTCTGCGTGTTGTTCTGACGCTTCCGAAGCGCGCCCGGGACCGCTAAACACGGGGGAAGGAAATATCCCGAGTTTAGCGAGGTTAGATGGCCGACCAGCAGACACCAGACCATGCTCCGCTGATGGCGCGCCTCAAAGTGGCGCCGGTTGCAGGCGATGAAATGCGTGCCGCCGACGCGATGGCGGTTCTGAAGCAGCATGCGGAACAAGCAGGCGTGCTGCCGTCGATGCAGGACGCATTGCGCGCTGCCGGCGCCGAAGCGCTGCTTGCCGGGATATTTGCCGGTTCGCCCTATCTGACAGCGCTTATCGATCGCGATCCGACGCGTCTGGTGCGGTTGCTTTCGACCGCGCCGGAGCAGCGTATGGCGGAATTGAGGTCGGAGTTGCACGCGGCGACGGACGCTGCGGGAGATCGCGCTGCGGTGCTTAAAGCGCTGCGCGTTTACAAGAACGAGGTTGCGCTGCTGACGGCGCTCGCAGACCTGGGCGGCGTCTGGAATGTTACGGAAGTTACCGGCGCGCTTACCCGCTGCGCGGACGCAACGCTTGCCAGTGCCGTTTCGTGGCTGTTCCGTGAGGCCGCAAAGCGTGGCCAATGGCTGCTGAACGCCGATGGCAGCATTGCGCCTGACGGCTATATCGTACTGGCCACGGGCAAGTATGGGGCTAGCAAGCTCAACTATTCCAGCGATATCGACCTGATCGTTTTTTACGATCCCGATCGCGCGCATCTGGCGCCCGGTGTTGAAGCGCCGGGTTTCTTCGTGCGCCTGACGCGGGATCTGGTGCAACTCATGTCGGAGCGCACCGGCGATGGCTATGTGTTCCGCACCGATCTGCGTTTGCGGCCCGATGCCGGTGCCACGCAGCTTGCGCTCTCAACCGGTGCGGCGCTGATCTACTATGAAAGCTTCGGCCAGAACTGGGAGCGGGCGGCGCTTATCAAGGCGCGTGCCTGTGCAGCCGACGTAGCCGCGGGCGAAGCGGTGTTGCAGGAGCTGGCGCCGTTCGTGTGGCGCAAGTATCTCGATTATGCCGCGATTGCCGATGTGCACGCGATGAAACGGCAGATCTTTGCCCATCGCGGTTTCGGCCAGATTGCGGTTGCCGGACACAACGTGAAGCTGGGGCGCGGCGGTATTCGCGAGATCGAATTCTTCGTACAGACGCAGCAGCTGATTGCGGGCGGGCGGCAGCCGGATCTGCGCGCACGCCGAACGCTGGATGCGATGCAGCGTCTTGTTGAGCGCGGCTGGATCAAGCCGGTTGTGGCGGAGGAACTGACGGAAGCCTATGAGTTTCTGCGCGGCGTAGAACACCGCTTGCAGATGGTCGCAGATGAGCAGACGCACGAAATTCCCGACGATCCGCAGCGGCTGGAGCGATTTGCGAAATTCTGCGGGTATGCGGATACGGCAGCATTTTCGAAGGCTTTGATCCAGCGCCTTGAGACCGTGCAAAGTCACTACGCGGCTTTGTTCGAGGATGCGCCGCAACTGACACCGGGCGCGGTAAATATGGTGTTTGCCGGCGAGAACGATGATCCGGGGACGGTGGTTGCTTTGAAGGCCATGGGCTTCTCGCAGCCATCGGACGTGCTCGCCACCATTCGCGGCTGGCACCATGGCCGTTACGCCGCCGTGCGTTCGGCGCGGGCCCGCGAACGGTTGACGGAGGTGCAACCGCTGTTGGTTGAAGCTCTGGCGGATACTGTTGATCCAGATCGCGCGCTGATGAGCTTTGATCGCTTTCTTGCTGCTCTGCCGGCCGGTGTGCAGCTGTTCTCGTTGCTGCGCGCCAACCCTGCGTTGCTACGGCTGTTGGCGGACATCATGGGCACGGCGCCGCGTCTGGCCGGTATCCTATCGCGGCGTCCGCGTCTGCTCGATGCGGTGCTGGATCCCGGCACGCTCGGTGCGCTGCCCTCGTCTGATGATCTCGACCGCCTCATCGCCGCTGAATTGGGGAGCGGCGAACATGACATGCAGCATGTGCTGGACCGCGCACGGGTGATCGGCAACGAGCAGCAGTTCCTTATCGGCGTGCGTGTGTTGTCCGGAGCCATCAAGGCCAATCAGGCGGGCGGCGCTTATGCGTTGCTGGCTGAGCGTATGATTGCAGCGCTGAAGCGTGCGGTCGATCGAGAGCTGGTGCGTGTGCATGGGCGCGTCGAAGGCGGCGGTGCGGCCGTGCTGGCCATGGGCAAGCTGGGTGGCCGCGAGATGACAGCTGGCTCCGATCTCGACCTCATCGTCATCTATGATTTCGATCCCGAATGCATCCAGTCCGATGGCGAGCGCCCGTTGGCGCCGGGCCAGTACTATGCGCGCCTGACACAACGGCTGATAACCGCGCTTTCGTCGGCTACCGCGGAAGGCACGCTCTACGAGGTCGACATGCGATTGCGTCCTTCCGGGCAGCAGGGGCCGGTGGCGACGCAACTGCGGACCTTTGTTGCCTATCAGCGCAACGAGGCCTGGACCTGGGAACACATGGCGCTCACGCGTGGGCGCGCGATCGCCGGACCGCAGGCGTTGTGCGCAGCGGTCGAGGCCGCGGTGCAGGCTTCACTGGTCTGGCCGCGTAACGTCGAGAAAATCGCGGGCGACGTGCGTGAGATGCGCGAACGGATATTCAAGGAGAAGGGCTCGAGCGATATCTGGGAGCTGAAGCAGGTTCGCGGCGGCCTCGTCGATGTCGAGTTCATCGCCCAGTATTTGCAACTCGTGTATGCGGCCGAGCACCCGGAAGTTCTGAATCAGAACACGATCGGTGCCTACCGCAAGCTGCGGGATGCTGGCCTGCTCCGCGCCGAACATGCCGATGTTCTGATCCCGGCGACGCGGCTGTTGCACGACCTGACCCAGATCTTGCGCCTTTGCCTTGATGGCCGGTTCGATCCGGCGACCGCCCCTCGGGGCCTGAAAAAGCTGCTGGCGGTGGCGGGTGAAGCGCCGACCTTTGAGGAGCTTGAGTTCCGGCTGCGGGAAAATCAGGCGCGGGTCGCCGAACTGTTTGATGAGCTGGTGCAGTATAGGCCGTGAAAAACATAGAAATAACAGTGCGTTGGCTTTGTTGCTCGGGTCTAAGGGCTCTTCTTTAGGCATTACGACCGGAGCATACAGCTCGGGCGGGTTTGGAATTGGCTCGGCGGCGACGGAAATTGAGTTGAGGTCCGTTTAACACGGTGAATGGGAGCGGTAGGCCGCAGGGGCCGCCGCCGAGGTCGTAGAAACGGCCCATCCGGCGTTAAACTGGAGCGGACTTTGGTAGCCATGTTGTCGAGATTGGCAGTGGCAGAGGAACTGGGACCGGCAGGTTTGAGGCCGGATGGCCAGGGAGAACGGCCAATGGGGGCTGTGGCAGGTGAGGAAGCCGCGCTGGTGACGGCAGCGGCTGGCGGCGACGCCAGGGCGTTCCGCGCGCTCATGGATCGCCATTTGAGCGGTGTGCTGGCGGTTGCACGCCGGATGCTGCGCGACGACGCGGAGGCTGAAGACGTGGCGCAGGAAGCAATGCTGCGGCTCTGGCGGTCGGCCGACGGTCTGGATGTTGGAGCAACCGGTGTTCGCCCGTGGCTGCGCCGGGTGGTCTCCAACCTTTGTGTCGATCGGTTGCGGTCGGGCAAACGACTGACGGTGGTTGAAGAGTTGCCCGAGCAGGCGGAGCCCGCAACGCAGCATTCCGATCTCGAGGCTCAGCAGGCCAGCAGTCGTATAGATGCGGCGTTGAAGGCGCTGCCGGATCGCCAGCGCACGGCGCTGACACTTTTTCACTACGAAGGGTTGAGCCAGATTGAAGTGGGCAGAATCATGGGCATTTCTGATGAGGCGGTTGAATCACTTCTGGCCCGCGCCCGTCGAAGTCTGAAAGCTGCTCTGCGTGATGAGTTGCAAGAGCTTCTGTCCGAGAGCTTGCCAGAGTGAGCGAACGGATCAGCGATAATTTTGTGTTTTGATCGAAGACGACCCAGAAACGGGAACGCAGGCGATGTCGAAGAACAACAAGCAGGCAGTTGATAGAGAGGCGCTGGAGCGTCTCCTTGATATTTACGGCGCCGACCGGACGCGTTGGCCTGCCCGTGAGCGGTTGCGGTTCGCAGGCATCATCAGTGATGATCCTGAGGCTGCGAAGATGCTGGCGCGGGCCCAGGCGCTTGACCGTCTTCTGGATCAGGCAACTCCTGCGGGGGATGCAAGCCTTGAAGCCTTGAAGGGCCGCATAATGGCGGCGGCATTGGCCGAGCGTGCTTCGCGTGGCGATTCGGTTAGCTCTGATCAGCCGCACGTTGGCGGCGCGTCTGTCACCAGCCTTTCGGCTGTGCGTGAACGGCGCGCGGTGCGCAGCGGTGCTGTTGCGGGCTTCGGCGATTGGCCAGCCGCTGCGGTGCTGGCGGCATCCTTGGTTCTGGGTGTCATGCTCGGGTGGGGCGGTGCCTTCACTGGCACGATGACCCAGATGGCGCAGGTTGCAGGGCTGGAAGATTCCCGCACTGACGCATCATCGACTTACGATATTTCCCAGCTTGCGCTGAGCTCGGAAGTCGATGGCCAATACGAGGACTTGCTATGAGCCTTTCACCGCGTGCGCTCCGCTGGCTGCTGGTGGCCTCGCTTGCACTCAACGTGCTTGTCATCGGCGTAATAACGGGCGCAATCTGCCTTTCGCATTTCGGCCACGGTCGGCACATGGGGCCGCCGAAGGGTGGTCTGCTTGGATTTGCGCGCTCGCTGCCCGACGAGCGCGGTGGGCCCATCCTGCAGAAGTTTGATGACGGCAAGGAAACACGCAAAAATCTGCGCAGTCTGATCCGCGATGCGCGTGCCAAAGTTCGCGCCGCAATCATTGCCGAGCCGTTTGATCAAGCCAAGCTGGATGAAGCGCTGAACGGTATCGTCAACGCAGAGACTGAAATTGCGCGCGACCGGGTGTCGATGTTTAACGCCACCGTGCAGCATCTGACGCCAGAAGAGCGGCGCCAATTGCACGATTGGCTGGAGAAGCATCGTCCGATGCCCAAGCCGCCTGGGCATTGATAGCCTGCACGGACAGATGTGAGTGTCGTAACGAGTATTTGACAGGGTCGTACCGAAGTGTCGGTGCGGCCCTTTTCATACAGGCCAAGCTGTTCGCATGGCGGAACGCGTCAGTCGTTGGGGCACCGCGTTGTGCGAGAAGCAAGACGTCTGAAATTTCAGGCGTAGCGCCGCGTCTGGTAGTGGCTATCGTCGACAGTTTCACGCCGCGAGGCGAACAGATCTTCCTGCGCGGCGCGGTCCAGCACGGTGACGGCGGTCCAGCCGCCGGTTGCGGGTTCGATTTCCAGCAATGATGTGCCTTGCATTTCCAGCAGCGTGCGGGCCAGCGTAATTGCCAGGCTGCCGTTGCGTGCGGCGATTTCAGTGCGCTCCTGGCGGACCGTCGCGACAACCTCGATCAGCTCGCCATCGGGAATGGCAACCAGTGAGATAGTGTGGCCATCTTCCGTACGCGCGATGGCTTCCGAAAGCAGATTGACGAAGATCTGCCGCAGCGCGCGGGGCTCGTTGAGAACCTCGATTTCAGCGCTGATGGCATACTCGATGCGGATGTTCCGGGCCATTGCCTTGCGCTCGACAAAGGCCCACGCCTCGACGACGGCCTGATGGAGCGTGCAGATTTCGCGAACGACGGCGTCGCGGTGGTTGGTCAGCAGGGCGGTCAGTGCCAGCGTATCCTCAGCCGACTTCAAAAGCTCGCCAGCGCTGTCGTTGATATGGCGGAGGTAGTCCTGATAGCGTTCGTTTCCGATTGGCCCGAACATCTCCAGCGACATGACTTCGGAGAAGCCGATCACGGCATTCAGCGGCGTGCGCAGCTCGTGATTGATCCGCGCCATCAGGTCGGCCCAATCGTGATTGGGGTCAAGCGCGGTAGCTTTGCGGTTTTCAGCTTTGGAACGTCGGTCTTGCGGCTGCTTGCCCGCGTGGCGATGCCGGGCTTGCATGTAATTTGATACAGGTCCCTGGCTGCCCTGAGCGGTGTCGGCCCCATAGTTTTCGGGCCTGTTCTGCTGATCGTCCGACGACGATGTTTTTTTTGCCGACTGGGTAGCAGACGCAAGGTTGGCGCCAGCCCCGAGCGCTACGAGGATGCTGCCCGATAGCAGCAGCGCACTGGCGGTAACGGCGGCGGGAAGCACTGGCGTCAGCGCGCCGATGCTCAACACAGTCAAGGCTGTAACGGTTTGCGTCTGGCGATTGCCATGCACAACCCGGGTGGCTTGGGCGGCGAACTGTCCGGCCTGCCTAACTGCCGTTGCGGCGGTGGTCCCAAAAGTTGGGCGCGCGCGCAGGTCCGCCGACGTTGTCCACGCCATCCCTTACCCCCGGTATGAATGTCTGATGTTTTGCGCCGGCCGGAAGGCCTGCGAACCCCAGATCACCAACTACAGTTCACACCATCGCGAATCGGCTGTCGAGGCTGAATAAGCCCTTTGATGCTAAGGAATTTTTCTTGCATCAGCCATCCAGGATTCGCGACGCTATCTCCTGCACGTCAGAGGATAGTGATTTGGTGCGGGCGATGCGCTGCAGGGCTTTGCGGGCCTTGGCGCGGCGCTCGCTCTCAAGCGACCGCCAGGATCGCAATGCGCCGAGCATGCGGGCGGCAATCTGCGGGTTGAGGCGGTCGAGCGCCAGCACCTGATCGGCCAGGAAGGCATAGCCGGCGCCATCGGGGCGGTTGAACTGGACCGGATTGCCGGAGGCAAATGTACCGACCAGCGCGCGCACCTTGTTGGGCGCGGTGAGTGAAAACAGCGGATGCTTGGTGAGCGCGCGCACGCGCGTGATGGTGCTGTTCAGCGGCGACTGGGCCTGCACGGCGAACCAGGTGTCGATGACGACATTGTCGCCATGCCAGGTGTCGTAGAAATCCTTCAGCGCGGCCTTGGCTTCAGCACCGCCCTTGGCAGCGAGCAGATGCAGCGCGTGGGCGCGGTCCGTCATGTTGGTTGCTTTAGCGTAATGTCTGGCGAGGCGCTTGATGTCGCTCTCGCTGCCCCGTGCGGTCAGCAGAGTGAGGGCGGCATTACGCAGTGCGCGTTTGCCGGCGCTGGCTGCATCCGGCGAGAACGGGCCTTTGACGGCCATGCGGCGATAAAGGTCTTCCAGTTGGGGCCCAAGCGTGCGGCCCACCAGTTTGGAAAGCTGCCGGTGCGCGCGCTGGATCAGGGCTGGATCGACATCCTTGCCGATAATGCGCGCAACATCCGATTGCGTCGGCAGCTTCAGCAACTCAGCGCGGTAGGCCGGTTCCAAGTCGCCGTCGATGAGCGCAGCGCCCAAAGCCCGCGCATACCGCAGCCCGCGGCCCGATGCGCGTTTGCCCGCAGCCATGTTGCGCACCGCCTCGACGAGGGTTTGCGCGGCGTAACTGTTGGCCGCCTGCCAGCGGTTGAACTGGTCGCTATCGGCTGCCATCAGCAACTCGATGTCGGCGTCGGGCAAGTCGACGGTGATGTTGACCGGCGCGGAGAAACCCCGCAACAGCGAAGGCACCGGCTGGGATGGCACGTCGACAAAGCGGAAGCGCTGGCGCCGTTTGGTGAGGTCTATGACGCCGTCGCGCGGTGTGCTGCCGTCCTCAAGTTTCAGGTCGATGTCGTGCCCGTTGGCGCCCAGCAGGCCCACGCGCACCGGAATGTGCATCGGCTTCTTGTTCGGCTGCCCCGGCGTGGGTGGCACGATCTGCTCAAGCTCCAGATCGGCGGTCTTGCGATCCTTGTTATAGGATAGCCGCGCGATGACTTCGGGCGTGCCGGCTTGCGAATACCAAAGCTTGAACTGGCCAAGGTCGGTACCGCTGGCATCTTCAAAGCAGGTGAGGAACTGATCGACGGTTGCCGCTTCGCCGTCGTGACGGTCGAAGTAGAGGTCCATGCCCTGGCGGAAGCCGTCGGCGCCCAGAATGGTCGCAATCATACGCACCAGTTCGGCGCCTTTTTCGTACACGGTCGCCGTGTAGAAGTTGTTGATCTCAACAAAGCTTTCAGGACGCACCGGATGGGCCAGCGGGCCAGCATCCTCAGCGAACTGATGCGCCTTTAACTGACGGACATCGACAATGCGCTGCACCGTGCGCGAGCGTTCGTCTGAGGAAAATTCCTGATCGCGGAAAACCGTCAGGCCTTCCTTCAGGCAAAGCTGGAACCAGTCGCGGCAGGTGATGCGGTTGCCGGTCCAGTTGTGAAAATATTCGTGCGCGATGACGCTCTCGATCGCCTCGAAAATGGTGTCGGTTGCCGTTTCGGGCGAGGCGAGCACCAGGCGGTCGTTGAAGATGTTGAGGCCCTTGTTCTCCATCGCGCCGAGATTGAAATCCGACACGGCGACGATATTGAACACATCCAGGTCGTATTCGCGGCCGAAGCGCTCTTCGTCCCACTTCATGGAACGTTTGAGGGCATCCATGGCCCAGGCGGCGCGGGCTTCCTTGCCGTGCTCAACATAGATGGCCAGATCAACCTTGCGGCCGGACATGGTGCGGAACGTCGAGCTGATCGGCGCCAGATCTCCCCCTACGACGGCGAATAGATATGACGGCTTAGGGTGCGGATCGTGCCAGATCGCATAATGACGTGCGCCGCCGTCGATCATGCCCCGTTCCTGCAGGTTACCGTTTGACAACAGCACCGGAGCGGCGGCCGGGTCGGCCTCGAGCCGCACGGTATAGGTAGCCAGCACGTCGGGCCGGTCGAGGAAATAGGTGATGCGGCGGAAGCCCTGCGCTTCGCACTGGCTGCAATAGACATTGTTGGAGCGATAGATGCCCGAAAGCGCCTTGTTGGCGTCCGGGTTTATGTAAGTCGTGATTTCAAGCGTGAACGGCTTCACCGGCGGTTTGGTCAGCGTCAGCGACGTATCGGTGAGCTTGTAGTCCTTCTTCGTCAGTGCGCGTCCGTTGAGCTTGATGTCGCCCAGTTCCAGATGCTGCCCGTCGAGCTGCAGCGGCCCGCGTTTGACGGCAGCCTTGGGGTTGGCGCGCACCGACAGTCGCGATTTCACCGCAGTGCGGGTGGGATCGAGCGAAATATCGAGGTTGACGCGATCGATGAGATAGGCGGGCGGGCGATAGTCCTTGAGGTGGACGGTCGGTGCGGTCGTATCGCGTTTCATCATTCTCACTCTCAAGCCGGCATATGCGGCATCCGAACCAAGGTGGTCTCGAAAGCCCCATCTGCGGCCAAATTCCAACGCATCACTATACGCAGCGGGACTTAGCGCGTCATGACCGGGCGGGCTCATTTGCCGGCCTCAGGACGTAAAGCCGCGATGAGTTGGTGGCAGCGTTAACAGCCGGTGACGTAGTCTCCAATCGGCTGTGAGCAAGCGGACGCTCGCGGTTTGTGATTGCCCATTGTTTCCCTACCTTACCGGTGTGGGCACGTTTCTCAAAACCTGAAGCGGGCAGCGGTGCGCGGGATCTGAGCAAAAGAAATGAGCATGGGCGACGGACAGGAGACAGGTTCCGGCGATTTCGGCACTGGCGGCAAACGCCAGAAACCGCGCAGCAAAGCCTTTTTCTATCTGCGCGGTGCCATGCTGTTTTCAGCGCTGCTGCTGCCTATGGCGTCCCTGTTGCCGCTCGGTTGGCTCTGGCTCTGGGAGCGGGGCTGGGCGCTCTATTGGATGGCTGCCGCGTTCCTGCTCAGCCTGCTGGCGTTCTCGGTGCAGGCAATTCTGTTGCGTCGCTCACTGGACAAGACACCGGAAGCCCAGTTTGCCGCCGAAGCGGAAGCGCAGTCCGTTGCGCCGGATCCTTCGTGGACCGTGCGTGAGCAGGCGGCGTGGACCGCTGTCGAAGCCATCGCCGCGTCGGTTAAGCCAGCCGAGCTGACCGACCGGGATGCGGTGCTGAACCTCGGCCTGCGTACCATCGAGGCGGTCGCGCGCCAGATCCATCCGCAGGATCGCGACCCGCTGTGGAAGTTTACAATTCCTGAAGCCCTGGCTCTCGTTGAGCAGGTCAGCGGCGACCTGCGTCCGTTTGTGGTCGAGAATATTCCGCTCGGCGATCAGCTCACGGTTGGCCAGGTGATGAAAGTCTATGGCTGGCGTTCGGCCATCGGCGTCGCCTCGAAGGCTTACGACCTCTGGCGTCTCATCCGGCTCGCAAATCCAATCACGGCTGCGGCGCAGGAAGCTCGCGAGCAGATTACCAAGCATCTTTATGCCAACGTGAAAGATCAACTCGCGCGCCAGCTTTCCAGTGCCTATGTGCGCGAAGTCGGTCGTGCTGCGATAGATCTATATGGCGGCCGGTTGCGCGTTTCCGAGACTCAGCTTTCTGGCCACGTGAGCGCCTCGACGCTGCGGGATCGTAGCCGGGAACTCGCGCGCGCCGAGCCGCTGCGAATTCTGGTGGCGGGGCAGGCCGGTGCGGGTAAATCCAGCCTTATCAATGCGCTGTCAAAGGAGGTTCGCGCCATCGTCGACGCGCCCGGCGGAACGCGCGATTTTCAAGCCTATGAGGTGGAGCTGCAAGGCCTCAGCGGTGCAATGGTGATCGACAGTCCGCGCGTTGGGGCCAGCGAAAAGGAGCAGCAGAGCTTTGCCGATCGTGGCAGCGACGCTGACCTCATCGTCTGGGCTATCTCGGCTGATAAAGCTGACGGACGTCTCGATCTGGCGGCGATAACCGGTATTCGCAAGCATTTCACCGGCACGCCGCATCGCCGTCAGCCGCCGATCGTTGTTGCGCTGACCCATGCCGACCGGCTCATGCGTCGTGTGCCGCTGTCCAACGATGACATCGATCTGACGGAAACAGGCGTCGTTGAAATGGTGCGCAAGGTGGCCGAAGGCCTTGGCGTGCCGAAAAACGATGTCGTGCCGGTCAGCCTTGCGCCGCAGTTTCCGCCCTACAACATCGAGCAACTGTCGGAACGCATCGCAGCGCGCGTGCCCGACGCACGGCAGGCGCAGTTGTTGCGGTTGATGGAAGATGCAACGCCCCGCTGGAGTGCAAAGCGGCTTGCGGGGCAGGCGGGCAATGCCGCACGAACCGCAGCGCGGACCATGCTGCCGCGCGTGTTCAAACGCAAATAGCTTTGCTGGATCCGAGTTGGCAGTGCGCAAATACAACGGTGCGCGCTCGATCATCAGCGCCGCAATCTGCGGGCAGCGCCAAGCCCAAACAGAAATGCCGTGGCAACCGTTTGCAAAGCGCCAAAATAATCGACGGCGTTGTGTGCCTCGTCATCAACGGCCTGGGCGATATTCTGCGCGGGTGTGTTGTGATCGTGCTGATACTGATGAAAGCGATCAACGATCCACGGCACCGAAATCGCCAGAGCGCCAAGGATACAGAACGCTCCGGCGAGAGCTGCAACAGCGCCAAGTTTGCCCAGTTCGGGTTCCAATAAAAGATAAGCTGCCAGGATGCCGAGTATCAGCGCTGTGAGAAAGAAGACGCAGGCGATCACCGTCCAGGTGATGCGCCGGGATACGTTCTCGATGGCGGTATGTGTCGCGCGGCTTGCTGCATAGAGAACGGCGTCGCCGATCATTTCAGTCTCCGAACTCGTTTAGACCATGATCGCTTCGGACCCTATCAGTCCGAAGCGTCAATCATCGGTCTCATCAAAGGCTAGAGCGGCATCGCTTTTCGAAGGGAAGCGATCGCGCTCTAGCGTCGGGCCAGAAGGGCGAGCGCAAAGCCGATACCGACAGCGATGCCGGCAGACTGCAGCGGTTTGCGGCGTATGTGATCGGCGACGCGATCATATTGTTCCTGCGCGACGGCCTGAGCGTGCTCCACGGTCTCATGGATTTTGTCCTGAGCCGCATTGGCTGCGCCGCGAATGTTACGTTCGGCCTCAGCGCCGAATTTGTTTTCAGAATAGGAAGCCATGGTTGCTCCTGTCCGTTGAATGAGGTTGGGGGGCGATCGCTTAGCGCGTCATGATGAGGCCAATGACAAAACCAACACCGGCCGCGATCAACGCCGCCTGGGTCGGGTTCTTGCGAATGGCCGTCTCCACGTCGCCAAGCTTTTCCTTCGCCTTGTCCTGCACCTGCTCCATGTTGGCCCCAAGCTGCTCCGAAGCCAGACGCTTAACGGAATCGGCCAGACTGGCGATGTCATCGCGCAGCGACTGCAAGCTATCGCTGGCGTCTGCGGCGGCCGAACGGTCGTTCGGATCGTCGGGTGAGCGATTGGACGAGAACTGCATGGACAACCTCCTGTTGCCGGAATTTACCGGCGGCAAACACCATAACTGAAAGACCTTCGCAAAACGTTGGCGGTAACATCCCGGTTCCGCGAGCCCGTGTTTTGCCTGGTCGGGTGTGCGGGACGCCGGTGAGGAACCGATCCGTCAACCGCAACGTTCAAATGCACACCGATTAAACAGGCAATCTGGTTTGTCCGCTCCCGTTGGGGCTGACGCGGAAGAGGAGCCGAGCCCCATGGCGAACACTGCAAAGCACTCAGAGTCCGAGGCGAAAAACAACGCAAGCGGTAAGGCAACGCGGGCCGGTTCAGGCGGCGCGGAAAGTGCTGAAACGATCGCCGATCTGCGCGCCACCCTCGCGTCACTCGCAAACGAAGTGTCAACGATTGTGGAGCAGCGCAGCCGGGCGGCGGCGTCCGCGGCGGCCGAAGCGGTGAAGCCCCATGTGGATACTGTTCAACAGTCTATCCGCAGGCAGCCTGTTATCTCAATGGCGTTGGCCGCGGGCCTTGGCGCGCTGCTTGCAGTGGCATTGGTTCCGCGCGCACCGCGTCAAAAGACGTTGCGTGAGCGCTGGGTGCCGAACGTAACGCGCGCCGACCTTAACAATCTGGCGGATCAGCTCAGCAGCGCGGTTTCTCGCTTGCACGTGCCGTCAATGCCTTCCATGCCCGATACGTCATCGTTCGAAAGAGTGCTGTCAAAGTTAGCGCACGCCGATCCGACCGGACCGATGAGCAACGCTTTCGATAAGATCGCTGAATGGGCGCTCGGTGCACGGAAGAAGGTAAATGGAAGCGGTCGAAAATAGCGACAATTGATGCGATTGTTGCCGTTAACCCGGGGTCCGTCTCTGATGCCATAGCATAGCTTCCCAGACCGTCAATAAAGCAAGTGTTGGTGGCGCGACGGTGCGGTGAAGGTGAGGGCTATGGGTGATACCAACGTGCTGATGGCACAGGAGCTGAGCGAAGCTCCGACAGCCGTTTTTCAGCAGCAGCAGGCATTGGCGGAGCCACTGGCGGAACTGGTGGCGCGCCTGATCAGCCGTCCGCCGCAAGTGGTTGTGACGTGCGCGCGTGGCAGCTCGGCCCACGCCGCCGCATTCGGCAAACATCTGATTGAGCGCTATGTCGGCCTGCCGGTTTCTCCGGCGGCGCCCAGCATCGCCAGCATTTATGGCGGTGGCCTCAAGCTCAAGGATCAACTGGTGCTTTCGGTTTCGCAGTCCGGCCGAAGCAGCGATCTGCTGGCGCTGACGGAGGGCGCGAAAAAATCCGGTGCGCTGACGGTCGCGATCACCAACGCTGAAGATTCTCCGCTGGCAGACATGTGCGACATCGTACTGCCGATCTGTGCCGGGCCGGAACGAAGCGTCGCTGCAACAAAAACGTTCATCGCTACGGCGGCGGCACTGGCCCGTCTGACCGCGCAATGGTCGGGCGACAAACACCTGCAATCGGCGCTTGATCGCTTGCCGGAACGGCTCGTTGAGGCGGCAGCCCTGGACTGGAGCGCGGCGCTGCCATCGCTATCCGAGGCGCCGAGCCTTGTCACCATTGGGCGCGGCTCAACGCTCGGCATAGCGCGCGAAGCGGCATTGAAGCTGAAAGAAACCTGCAGCCGCCATGCGGAAGCGTTCAGCGGCGCGGAGTTCATGCACGGCCCGGTGTCGCTGGTTGAGGCCGAATATCCCATCATCATGTTCAAGCCCACCGACGCCGCCGCGCCGGGAATGGATGAGCTTGCAGTCAAACTTCGGCGTATGGGGGCGGAACTGTTCGTCGCCGAGCCGGGTGAAAAAGCTGCAGGGCGTTTGCCGGTGTTGCCGCCCGATCAGCCGGAAACCGATGCCATCTGTCTGATACAATCGTTCTACGCGATGGCGGTGGAACTTGCGCAGCGGCTGGAGATCGATGTCGATCGGCCGCGCCATCTCAACAAGGTGACGAGTACGCTATGACGAAAAATGCGCGCCATGCGGTTGCCGCTCCCAATGTCTTCGATGGTGTCGCCGTCCTTCCCGAGCATGCGGTTGTGATCGAAGGCGCGCACATTGTTGATGTGGTGCCTGCGGATTCACTGCCGTCATCCATGCCGGTACTGGAGCTGGGTGGTGATACGTGGCTGGCGCCGGGATTCATTGATGTGCAGGTGAACGGTGGCGGCGACGTGCTGTTCAACGATGCGCCTTCCGCTTCCGCCATCAACACGATCGCAGCCGCGCATCGCCGCTATGGCACCACCGGCATTCTACCCACGCTCATTTCCGATACGCACGACAAGATGTGCGCCGCCATGCTGGCCGCACAGGCTGCGGCGGCTGACAATCCCAGCGTGCTCGGCATCCATTTTGAAGGGCCGTTTTTGTCGCCGGGAAAACCGGGCGTACACAACCCGCAGATGTTCCGTAAGCCCGACGCCGCCGACCTGGAACTACTGACGGGCTGGCCCGCAGGCAACGTGCTGGTGACGTTAGCGCCCGAGCAGGTGCCGCTGGAATTCATCGCCGCTTTATCGCAGGCGGGCGTGCGCGTTTCGCTCGGACACTCGATGGCAACCTACGATGAAACGCAGGCGGCGCTGCAATCCGGCATGACCGGTTTCACGCATCTGTTCAACGCGATGCGCCCCATCGGCAGCCGCGAACCCGGGCCGATCACGGCCGCGCTGGAAGCTCCGGCCGCATGGTTCGGCATGATTGTCGATGGCGTGCACGTAAACCCCGAAGTGCTGCGGATTGCGCTGCGCGGTTACGGACACCCGATGCTGGTGACCGATGCGATGCCCCCGGTTGGCGGCAAACGCGGCAGCTTTACGCTTTATGGCAATGAGATCACGGTGCGCGATGGCCGTTGCACGCGCGAGGATGGCACGCTTGCTGGCGCGGCAATCGATATGGCTAGCTGTGTGCGCAATACCGTGCGCGATCTGCACGTGCCGCTGACGAAAGCGCTATGTTTTGCCTCAACGGAGCCGGCGGAATTCTTGGGGCTTGGAACCGTGTTGGGGCGGCTTGCTCCGGGATTCCGCGCCGACATGGTTGCGTTCGAACCTTTCGACGTCGATGTGCTGGAAACCTGGGTTGCTGGCGTTCCGAACGAGATGGCGGAGCAGGAATCGGCAACCGGTTGACAGCGGCACAAGGCGCGCGGGCAGATGCAACTGCAGTGACCTGCGATGCATCGCGGCGCGCACCGATCAGCGGCCTGCAAAACCGTTGCGCTTGCCCGCTGCGCGTTCGCGCTCCCATCCGAACACCGAACGCCCTTCCAGCTCAATGCTGGCCGCGCGCTCCTGTGCCATGAACGCATCCAGTGACGGTCCGCTGACGGCGCCTTCCAGCAAGCGCGCCTGTGCATCCAGGCGACGCAGTGCAGCCATTGTTTCGTCGTTGCCGAGCCGCGCACGCTCCACCGCGCTTTTGAGCACGCGCAGGGTTTCGTCATACACCTTCACCTGCACCGGGAACGGATGTCCGTCCTTGCCGCCGTGAGCGAGGGAATAGCGCGCCGGATCGTCGAAGCGGCATGGTGTGCCGTGCACGACTTCCGCCACCATCGCCAGCGACCGCACCGTGCGCGCGCCAACGCCCGGAGTCAGCAGCAGTTCAGGGAAGTCGGTAGGGCCACGCTCCGCCGCCGCCGCAAGCGTTGCATGCAGGCGCCGCGTGAACACATCGGACGATCGCACGTCATGATGATCGGGCATGACGAGATGCGGCAGCATCGGCTGTGCTTCGGGCTCCGGCGCTTTATCGTTGTCAGTGAGGCGCGAGAATTCGCGTGCGATACCGTCGGGGCCTATGTCGGCCAGCAGATCGAGCTGCGCAGAGCGCGAGCCACCAGCCCGCCGATCGGTGAGATTGACGATGTTGCCGAGCGTCTCGCCCTCAATGGCGCTGTGTGGAGCATTGACGAAATCGCCCACGTCGCTGGAATGCCAGTGATAGCGGCGCGCCTGCTGGCTGTCGCCGTTCATGCCTTGCTGCACAACCGTCCACTTGCCATCGTCGGTGACGAAAAAGCCATGCAGGTAAAGGTCAAAACCGTCCTGCACAGCGGCGCTGTCAACCTTCGCTACAAGGCGGCTGGCGCGCACGAGTGCATTGGCATCGAACCCCGTGCGCTCACCCAACGCAGCCAGTTCGTCCGGTGTCTTGCGTGAGTGCTTGCCGCGCCCGCCGCAAACGTGCAGCCCGAGTTCGCGTGAGCGCGGCGCCAGACCCCGCTTCAACGCGCCGATGACGCTGGTGGTGATGCCGGATGAATGCCAGTCCATGCCCATCACGGCGCCAAATGACTGGAACCAGAACGGATGCGCGAGACGGCTGAGAAATTCATCGCGGCCGTAATGCAGCACGATGGTTTCGGTGATGACGGCACCTAGAGATGCCATGCGCGTCGCCAGCCAGGGCGGCACGCGTCCAGTGTGCAATGGCAGGTCGGCGCTGCCGGAACGGCGTGGCATGGGCACTCCATCGATTCGATGCTGCGCAGGCTAGCAGATGACAGCGCCTGACATCGTGGCGTGAAAATTTCTGTTGGCAGGAACTCTCCGTCCACGCCGGAATTAGTTCCGCGTAGGCGCAAGCATTTGCGCCCAAACAGCAGGCATATGTGCAGGAGGCAGGGCGATGCCGCGTGGCGAGAAATCGAAATACACAGCAAAGCAGGAGCGCAAGGCCGATCACATTGCTGAAGGCTATGAGCAGCGTGGAGTTGGAGCCAAGGAAGCGGAGCGCCGCGCCTGGGCGACTGTTAACAAGGATGACGGCGGCGGCAACAATCCCGGCGGCTCGGGTCAGGGCAAATCGACCGGCCGGCCCGCAGCACGCAAGGGTGGCAGGCTGGGCGGCAAGGCTTCGGCGGCCCGGCCTGCGGCGGCCCGTTCGGCTTCCGCCAAGAAGGCAGCTGCAACCCGCAAGCGTCGCGCGGCCGCTTGATCGCGGGCCAGACAGCCGCCATGTGTTTCACAGCCCGGCACGCCAGCCCGTTTCCAGTTGGCTGCCGCTTCTGCTGAACGCCATGCGGCTGCTGCCTGGCTGGTGAGGCACGCCGCACGCGAAGGTGAGCCATGGCCGCGCCGCTGATTGTATCCATCCCGCACACGCTTTCGCGTGAAGAGGCACTACGCCGCTTGCGTGAAGGGATGCATAATCTGCCGCAAAGCAACCTCGTTGCGGTCGAGCCACAACCATGGAGCGGTGACCGGATGGCGTTCACGGTGCGGGCGCTGGGGCAATCGGTGCCCGGATCGCTTGAGGTTCTCGATCAGGCCGTGCGCATCGAAGTGATGCTGCCGGGGCTGCTGCAAAAGCTGTGGGAGCCGCTGAAGACAGTTCTGCTCGGACGCACCAAGGCCCTGCTTGAGAAGAAATAGCCGCGGGAATCGGCCAACTTGCGCACGCTGAGCGAGCGCCAAATATTCGCGCGCGGTACCCCCTGGCGTAGCAGATCAGGGCGGCTTTGACCGATTGGCGGCGAATGTTGTTGCGGTTCGGCTACACGCCCACGGGAAATGGCACTGAAGTGCTAGCCTTGCCGTGCGGGCGCCCAATATTGGCGGCACAATTGAGGCTCGATTTGTTGAGGGGATGAGGATTCATGCGAACAGCATCGACCCTAGGCGCCGCCATCGTAGCTGTTGCTCTGTTGGCGTCTCCGGCGTTGGCGTTCGACGTGCAGCAGAGCGGCGGGCACGAAGGTAGCGGCTCGGCAAACTTTGCGCCGGACGTTGGCGGCGGTTCGTCGGGCGTCAGCATCGACACCGACCTGCGCAGCCAGCTTGGTCTGGCGGAGAGCAAGGCTGCCGAGGGCACGGCCCGTACGGGGCTGCAGTTCAGCGGTGACATGTACCGTGGCGCAAGCAGGCTTAACCCATCCAGCATGGGGTTTGACGAGCGTCCGTGGGTGGTTCCGCGCAACCGCGCCGGACGTGACTGACGTTCGCGCGCGTTCTCGGGATGACGATCGCTTCCTGACTGAGACTCAAATGTTGCTCAACGGCCGGTCCTCGCCCGGCCGTTTTTTCATGTGCGGCTGCTGGCAGCTGCCGCCGGGACGCCATCACCCGCCGCCGCTGGCATAAAACTCGATCGCGAGCAGGCCGAGGCTTACAGCAAATCCGGCGGCCGGCACCCAGATTGGAATCGTGACGCAGCCTTCCGGGGCAGGCACGCGGTCCAGCTTCAGTTTGACGAGCGCGGCGTTGACGAAGGCAAACACAACCAGCGTCACGCGAGAGCTGGCCTCGGCCAGTTTCTCAATCGGGAACGCCAGCGCCAGAGCCAATACCAGGACCACGACGATGGCGGTTGCGAGAACCGGCGTGTGCGTCCGGCCGTTCACCGCGCCCAGCCAGTCGGGCAGCAGCCCCTGCGAAGCCATGCCGTAGATCACGCGTGAACCCATCACCATGAACACAACGATGCCGTTGATCGTCGCCGCGATGGCGATGGCGGTGATGACGCCGGGCGGCGCACCGGTGACGCGTTCGTAGACCAGGCTTAGTGGCGCGTCGGAGGATGCCAGCTCGGTATGGGGCACGGCGATCAGCGCCACCCATACAACCATCATGTAGAGCACGGTGACGATGACCAGGGTGAGGAAGATGGCGCGCGGTAACGTTTTCGCCGGGTCCTTCACTTCCTCGGCCAGATTGGCCAACCCCTCAAAGCCCGTGAAGGCGAAGAACGCCAGCAGCACGGCGCCGAATATGCCGGACATCACCTTCGCGTCGGCAAGGCCATGCCAAGCTTCGGGCAGCCGCTCGAACAGTTCCGGCGTGTGATAGGCAGCGCCGATAGCGATGATAAGCACAAGACCGCCGGCCTCAACGATGGTCATCGCACCGGCGAACGTCACAGATTCCCTGATGCCCCATGCTGTAAGCGCGCCCAGCAGCACCACGACGGTGGTAACGATGGCTGCCGATGGGATGTCCAGAAACACGGATATATAGCCCGCACTGCCACGGCTGACCGTGGCGGCGGATATCACCGCGATGCCCACAACCAGAAGCCCCACGAGGCGCGCCAGCATGTCGGAACGCAGTCCGGCTCGCACATAGGTTGCTTCACCGGCACTGCGCGGCATGCGTGAGGAAAGCTCGGCAAACGCCGCTGCGGAAGGAACCATCACCAGTGCGGCGAGCAGAAACGATAAAGGCGCGTGCGCTCCGGCGCGGGCCACGGCGGGCGCGATGAGCACATAGATGCCAGCGCCGATGGTGACGCCCAGCCCATAAAGAACGCTTAGCGTCAGTCCGAGTGACCGCCGCAGCTTTGGTTCCGATGGGCTTGCCCTTTCGGTTGCAGTTTTGCCTGCCAACGGCCTCTCCATCGGTGCTGGTTGCATCGGTGCAATCTCGTCGACAAACTATAGCGATGGCGGTCTGATCACGGTGATATTTGTTTCCGACTGCGCTGACGCATATCATTGTCATCGAGAAAGGCCAGATGGTGTGTGATGCGTCACTGCCACCTTTTCGGGAATGTTGCTCCCCACCGATGCAACCGACGTGGCACGGGTGCAAGATCGGTAACTGAGAGGTCCAGGAAAATGCGTTTGCACCTTGCAGCATTAGCTCTTGTTACGATGTTTCTAGGGGCATCAGCACATGCGGCCTTGAAGACGGGCGCATCTGCGCCGGAGTTTTCTGCCCGTGCATCATTGGGCGGCAAGGAGTTTGATTTTCAGCTTTCCGAGGCGCTTAAGAAAGGGCCCGTGGTGCTGTACTTTTACCCTGCCGCCTTCACGCGCGGATGCACGCTTGAGGCGCATCTGTTTGCCGAAGCAATGGATGAGTTTGCCGCGCAGGGTGCAAGTGTCATTGGCATGAGCGGTGACGACATCGAAACGCTGAACCGCTTCTCGACCAGTGAATGTCGTGGTAAGTTTCCGGTCGCCTCCGATGCCGACCGCAAGATCATGCAGGCGTATGACGCGGTGATGCCCCATCGTCCAGAATACGCCAACCGCATCTCGTATGTTATCGCCCCCGACGGCCGCATCATTCTCGAACACACATCGCCCGATCCGCATGGCCACGTGGAAAAGACGCTGGAAGCAGTGAAAAAGTGGAAGGCGGGGCAGGCGAATTAGCGGATATCCAGCCGCTTTGGAGCGATGCGGTTGAGCCGTCGCAGCCGAGCTCGCCTAATTTGCGCGGCCATAAGCAGTCCTAATTTCGCGATCTGGTGGACTATGGGTTTCGCAATCCTGCAAACGGCCATAGGTTTTGAGCAACCTTGAAACGTGAACTTGTCGACTGCCGCTACGGTCGCATAGGTGGTGCGCTTTCAGCTGAACAGAACGAATGTCGAAGAGGGCAGAATGGCGATTTACGCGTGCCAGACACCGGGTGGCTCCATCGAAGTAACAGAGCGGGGCCACGGGCAGATTGCGATTTTTGTTGATGAACTGGGCGAAGTGACTGCGATCGATCTGCCTGCGGAACAGGCGGCGGATCTGGCCCGCGCCATTCTTGCGCATCTGGAGCAGAAGGCGACCAGCTAGACCGTGATAGCTTCGGATCGTTACGTCGGAAGCGCAAATCAGCCCGAAATAAAAAAGCGCTCCGTATGGAGCGCTTTTGTTTTTTGCATCGATGTGCGTCGCGCGACCGCTAAGCATGTCGCGCAGCGATCAGGTATCAGGTGGTCAGCTCTTTTGCCGGACCGGTTTCAATCGGCAGGCTTTCATCCGCGCCCCATTCAGCCCAGCTACCATCGTAGACGGCGGCCTGGTTCTGACCCAGAACGGCCAGCGCGAGCGACAGGATGGATGCCGTAACGCCCGATCCACACGTGGTGATCACTGGCTGACGCCAGTCGATGCCGGCATCGGCGAAGATCTTGCCAATCTCTACTTCAGTCTTCAGCGTTCCATCGGCGTTGATCAGAGTCTGCGAAGGCACGCTGCGGGCGCCCGGAATGTAGCCTGCACGAAGGCCGGGGCGGGGTTCTGCCTCGGCGCCTTCGAACCGTGCCGCAGGGCGAGCATCGACAATCTGCGTGCGCTTTTTCAAAGCCTGCTTGATGTCGTCAACATCGCGGATCAGCGATGAGTTCATCAGCGGCGTGAAATGGCGCTCAGTACGCCGAACAGGCGTGCCATCTTCCAGCGGACGGCCTTCCGCCTTCCACTTCTTCAGCCCACCATCGAGTACGGCGACATCCTCGTGACCCATCGCGCGGAACGTCCACCACGCGCGGGCGGCCGAGAACAGCCCATGGGTGTCATAGACCACGATGCGCATGCCATCGCCCACGCCCATCTTTTTCATGCGCGAGGCGAACTTCACCGTCGAAGGCAGCATGTGGGGCAGTGTCGACTTTTCATCCGTCAGATCGTTGATGTCGAAGAACATCGCGCCGGGAATATGCTCAGCGAGATACTCAGCCTTAGGATCGCGGTTTGCCGTCGGCAAGTGCCAGCTTGCGTCCATGACGATCAGATCCGGGGCATCGAGATGCGAGGCGAGCCAATCGGTATCGACGATCCACTTCTTCGCACTTTCCTGCACGTTGCCCTCTCTTTAGACGAGTTTGAGAATTCGGTTCGGACCGTTCGGTGACGGCGCCAGCTAGCGACATAGGGAAAAGCGACAGAACCGGCAAGGATGCAAGCTGCGCTTTAGGCTGCGTTCGCTAGCCGCTGGCCGTAACATCGGGAAGCATTCCGTTATCGTGCATCAGCCAACCGGGCACCGGCAGAGCCTTTTCTTGCAGGAACGCCGGATTGAATAGCCGCGACATGTAACGGGTGCCGCTGTCGCACAGCATCGTCACGATAGTGTGACCGGGCCCCAGATCTTTCGCCAGCCGAATGGCGCCGGCGACATTGATGCCGCTGGAGCCGCCGAGGCACAGCCCTTCCTCTTTCGTCAAAGCAAAGAGGACGTCGAGCGCTTCGGCGTCGGAGATGCGATAGGCGGTGTCGATTGGGGCGCCTTCCAGGTTGCGGGTGATGCGGCCCTGGCCGATGCCTTCGGTGATGGAGGAGCCCTCGGCCTTCAGTTCGCCGGTGGTGTAATAGGAATAGAGCGCGGAGCCGTGCGGGTCGGCCAGAGCGATGCGCACGTGGGCGCTTTTGGCTTTCAGCCCCAGGGCGACACCACCGAGCGTGCCGCCTGAGCCGACTGCAGCCACGAAGCCATCGACCTTGCCAGCGGTGCCGTCCCAGATTTCGGCGGCGGTCGTGTCGCGGTGGATATCGCGGTTGGCGACGTTATCGAATTGGTTGGCCCAGATGGCACCTTTGGGCTCGGTGGCGGCGAGGGCCTCGGCAAGGCGCTCGGAATACTTCACGTAGTTGTTCGGGTCGCGGTAGGGTACCGCCGGAACCTCTACAACCTGAGCCCCCAGCATCCGCAGCGCGTCTTTTTTCTCCTGCGACTGGGTGACCGGGATGACGATCACAGTCCGGAGGCCGAGGGCGTTGCCGAGCACGGCTAGCCCGATGCCGGTGTTGCCAGCGGTGCCTTCGACCACTGTGCCGCCCGGTCGCAGGCGGCCGCTGTTCATCGCATCCGAAAGAATGCCGAGCGCGGCGCGATCCTTGACCGAGGCGCCGGGGTTCATGAACTCGGCTTTGCCCAGAATGGTGCAGCCAGTCACCTCGGAGGCGCGGCGCAGGCGAATAAGGAGGGTATGGCCGACGGCGGCGACCACATCTGAAGCAGGTGGCAACGGGAGGGCTCCGTTAAGGATAGGCTTCACAAGCTATCGGCAGGATCAGAACGCCGCAACCGGTGGGGATAGGGCAGCGGGCAAGCTCAGCATACTCGCGGCTGCCGCCCGGCACTGTCGTTTACCATTCTTTTGCTGCGGCACCTCAAATGACCCCTGAAAGGGCGTTGCCTTTTGCGGGGTGCGCCAGATATACATGCGGCCGATCGATCCCGACAGCCCAGAAACTCGCTTCTGGCGAGAGGTCCGGCCTTGCGCCGAGCCTGAAGGCGGGGGCGACGCGCGGGCGTGGCGGAATTGGTAGACGCGCTGGATTTAGGTTCCAGTGCCGCAAGGCGTGGGGGTTCGAGTCCCTCCGCCCGCACCACGCTCCCGGCAGCAGGAATTCAAGCGGCCCCCGTCGGCTGATACGAGCAGGTTGGAGAAAAATGCAGATTACCGAAACCAGCAGCGAGGGTCTGAAGCGGACTCTGCAGGTTGTTGTGCCGGCAGGCGAGATCACCAAGCGCTTTGACGATCGCCTGGATCAGATGAAGGATCGGGTGCAGCTCAAGGGCTTCCGCAAGGGCAAAGTGCCTGTCGCTCACCTGAAGCAGATGTATGGCCGCTCGGTCATGGCCGAGGTTGTGCAGGAGGCTGTTCGCGACAGCTCCAATCAGGCGCTGGCCGACAAGAAGATGCGCCCCGCCATGCAGCCGGACCTGAAGCTGCCGGAGGATGAGGCCGAGATCGAGCGTGTGCTCTCCGGCCAGGCCGATCTGTCGTATTCGATGAGCTTCGAAGTTCTGCCGCCTATCCCGCTGACCAACTTCGAGGATCTGAAGCTCGAAAAATTCGTGGCCGATGTCGACGAAGAGTCCATCGAGAAGGCCGTCAGCGAACTCGTTGACCGCAGCGTTACCTTCACCGCCGAAGAGGGACGCGTTTCCTCGACGGGTGATCAGGTAACGGCTGATTTTGCCGGCAAGATCGACGGCGAAGCCTTCGAAGGTGGCACCACGGAAGACGCGGTGATCGTGTTGGGTCGTGGCAACTTCATCCCGGGCTTTGAAGAGGGCCTGACGGGTGTGAAGGCTGGCGACGAGAAGGACATTACCGCGACGTTCCCTGCCGACTATCCGGTTGCGGAGCTGGCCGGCAAGGAAGCCATCTTCTCGGTGAAGGTGAAGGAAATCGGCGCACCGGTACGTCCGGAAGTCGATGAGGAATTCGCCAAGTCGCTGGGCGCTGAAAGCCTCGATCAGCTCAAGGAATATCTGCGCGAGCGGATCGGCAACGAGTACGCCGGTGTGTCGCGCCAGAAGCTGAAGCGCGATCTGCTGGATCAGCTTGAAGAGCGCCACGACTTTGAACTGCCGCCGTCGCTGGTTGAGGCTGAATTCAACGGCATCTGGGGCCAGCTTGAGGAAAACCTCAAGCGTTCGCGCAAGACGCTGGCCGATGAAGGCAAGACCGAGGAAGAGGCCCGCGCCGAGTACCGCAAGCTCGCAGAGCGCCGCGTGCGCCTTGGGCTGGTGATCGGCGAAATCGCCGAGAAGAACGAGCTCAAGATCACGCAGGACGAAATGCGTCGTGCGCTGATGGAACAGGCCCGTCGCTTCCCCGGCCAGGAAAAGCAGGTCTACGAATACTACGAGAAGACCCCGGGTGCGCTGGCTGAGCTGCGTGCGCCGATCTTCGAGGAAAAGGTGGTCGATTTCATCGTCGACAAGGCGAAGCCCATCGAGCGGAAGATCCCCCGCCAGGAGCTGTTCGCCAAGCTCGATGAACTCGACAGCTAATGCGGTCTCGATGGGGTCTGGCTCTGGTGGGCCGGGTCTCAACCAAAGGGGAGCGGGCGGTTTTGGGGCCCGCGTATTTGCCCCTTAAAGAATAGCGATGGAGAGCCATGAGGCTCTCCATCTAAGGTGTCAGCATTCTCCCCCGGATGCGTGATCCTTTCGCAGTTTGCTGCCTGTGGTCGCGCCGCTTGGGGCTTGCGCGGGCGGGCGGCACTGCCCAAGAAAGACACTGCAAGGTCGGCGTGATTCGTCCGCCGCCTCCCCGAATTCAACAAAGGAAATGGGCCATGCGCGATCCGGTCAGCACAATCACGAACACCTTCTGGCCGATGGTGGTTGAGCAGACAGATCGTGGCGAGCGCGGCTATGATCTGCCCTCGCGCCTGCTCAAGGAGCGCATCATCTTCGTAACGGGCCCCATTGAGGACCATATGGCTGCATCGATCTGTATGCAGCTTCTGTTCCTTGAGGCGGATAATCCGAAGAAGGAAATCTCCATGTACATCAACTCGCCGGGCGGTGTCGTCACGGCGGGCATGGCGATCTACGATACGATGCAGTTCATCCGTCCGCAGGTTTCGACGCTGTGCATCGGCCAGGCGGCGTCGATGGGTTCGCTGCTACTCTGTGCGGGCGCAACAGGTATGCGTTTTGCGCTGCCCAACGCTCGCATCATGGTTCACCAGCCTTCAGGCGGGTTTTCCGGTCAGGCCTCGGATATCGAGCGCCACGCCGAGGACATCATCAAGATGAAGCGCCGCCTGAACGAGGTCTACGTGAAGCATACCGGCCAGCCGTACGAGATGATCGAGCGCACGCTGGACCGCGATTACTTCATGACCGCCGAGCAGGCGCAGGAATTTGGCATCATCGACAAGGTGCTGACTGAGCGGGCGGCGGCAGAGACTGCGGCCGAAGAGCCCAAGAGCGCCAGCTAACCCAGAACTGCAGGCAGGTCAGCGGGCTGCGGTGCCATTGCCGCACTTGCCCCGCTTGGCAAGGGCGGCCATGCTACCCATCTGTCCCCTCCCAAGGGGGCAGACCAAGGGGTTGAGATGGTGCGCCGCGGTAGCCTCAGGCTTGCCATCAAACGTCGCCATAAATCTGTGGCAATCGCGTCGCTGCGGGGTAATCGGGACCATTATCCGTTAATCCAATCTTGATCTACGGAACGCTAGCGTGCTGAGATCAATGTAATGGACTCGGGTACCGCTTCCTCAGGTGGGACGAGACAGGAATCTTCCAAGGCGGGCGCCGGCTGATCCAGCGCTCGAGCGACCCGAGGAGGGGTAAGACAACCGAGATGGCTCAAGAGAAAAACACTCTCTATTGCTCGTTTTGCGGCAAGAGCCAGCATGAGGTGCGCAAGCTCATTGCCGGCCCGACTGTGTTCATCTGCGATGAATGCGTTGAGCTGTGCATGGACATCATCCGGGAAGAGAACAAGAACACCCTGGTGAAGTCGCGCGACGGCGTGCCCACTCCGCAAGAGATTTGCGCGGTTCTGGACTCGTACGTAATCGGTCAGTATCACGCCAAGCGCGTGCTTTCGGTGGCCGTGCACAATCATTACAAGCGCCTGAACCACGCTTCGAAAAACAACGACGTCGAACTCGCGAAGTCGAACATCCTGCTGGTCGGTCCGACCGGCTGCGGCAAGACGCTGTTGGCCCAGTCGCTGGCGCGGATGCTGGATGTTCCGTTCACGATGGCAGATGCCACGACTCTGACCGAGGCGGGCTATGTCGGCGAGGATGTCGAGAACATCATCCTGAAGCTGCTGCAGGCCGCTGACTATAACGTCGAGCGTGCGCAGCGCGGCATCGTCTATATCGACGAGGTCGACAAGATTTCGCGCAAGTCCGACAATCCGTCGATCACCCGCGACGTGTCGGGCGAGGGCGTGCAGCAGGCACTGCTGAAGATCATGGAAGGCACCGTTGCCTCCGTGCCTCCGCAGGGTGGCCGCAAGCACCCGCAGCAGGAGTTCCTGCAGGTCGACACGACCAACATCCTGTTCATTTGCGGTGGCGCCTTCGCCGGCCTCGACAAGATCATCTCGCGTCGCGGCAAGGGCACGTCGATCGGTTTCGGTGCAACGGTGAACGACGCGGAAGAACGCCGCATGGGCGAGATCCTTCGCGAAGTGGAGCCGGAAGATCTGTTGAAGTTCGGTCTCATCCCCGAATTCATCGGTCGTCTGCCGGTCATCGCCACGCTGGAAGACCTCTCCGAGGATGCGCTGGTCGAGATTCTGTCCGAGCCCAAGAACGCGCTCGTGAAGCAGTATCAGCGCCTGTTCGAGATGGAAGACGTGAAGCTGTCGATCACCAACGATGCGCTGAAGTCGGTGGCCCGCAAGGCTATCGAGCGCAAGACCGGTGCCCGCGGCCTGCGTTCCATCATGGAAGGCATCCTGCTCGATACGATGTATGACCTGCCCTCGATGAAGGGTGTGGAAGAGATCGTTATCGGACCGGAAGTGGTTGAAGGCAGTGCGCGGCCGCTTAGGATCTACTCGGAGCGGGCCGACGAGAAGGGTTCAAGCGCTTCGTGATCGGAGCACTGATGCTTGAACTGCTCCGCCCCGTGGGATGGCGGAGTTTCCCGGACGATGCGGCACCGTCGCGGTACTGGCCGCGCGGATAGCTCTTGATCCAGAGGCGGTAGGCACCCATTTTTATGAGTGTGCCGCCTTCGGATTGTTGTGAGATGTCGAAGGCGGTGAGTTTTCACAGGCTCGTGCGGCGTCCGCCTCAAAAGTGCCCGGGCATGCGTGCCAGATGCCCGGATCGAGCGTCGAGAAGACGTGGGGAACTCCAATTTCTCCGACAACACTCGGCGCAGGAGCAGGCGGCCAGATAGGTAGCGAAATGGGCGACGACACCAACACCGAAGAAAAGACCGCAGGTAAGGGCCTTTACCCTGTCCTTCCGTTGCGCGACATCGTCGTGTTCCCCTACATGATCGTGCCGTTGTTCGTGGGACGCGATAAGTCGATCAACGCGCTCGAAGAGGTGATGCGTTCCGACAAGCACATCCTGCTTGCCGCGCAGAAGAACGCTGGCGATGACGATCCGGCGACCGACGCCATCTATCCGGTTGGTACGCTGGCATCGGTGCTGCAGCTTCTGAAGCTGCCGGACGGCACCGTGAAGGTGCTGGTCGAAGGCGCATCGCGTGCGCGCATCATCAGCTACACCGAGAACCCGAACTACTTCGAAGCCGAGGTTGAGCCGGTTGAAGAGGCTGTCGGTGCCAAGGAAGAGATCGAGGCGCTGGCCCGTTCGGCCGTGACGCAGTTCGAGAGCTATGTGAAGCTCAACAAGAAGATCTCTCCGGAGGTGTTGGGCAACGTCGCGCAGATCGAGGACTACTCGAAGCTGGCGGATACGATCGCCTCGCATCTTGCGATCAAGATTGCCGACAAGCAGGAAATCCTGGAGACGGCGACGATCTCGGAGCGTCTGGAGCGCGTCTACACCCTGATGGAGAGCGAGATCTCCGTGCTGCAGGTGGAGCGCAAGATCCGCTCGCGTGTAAAGCGCCAGATGGAGAAGACGCAGCGCCGATACTATCTCAACGAGCAGATGAAGGCGATCCAGAAGGAGCTCGGTGATAGCGACGAGCGCGATGACATCGCCGAGTTCGAAGAGAAGATCGAGAACACCAAGCTTTCGAAGGAAGCCCGCGACAAGGCCCTGGCTGAGCTGAAGAAGCTCAAGCAGATGAGCCCGATGTCGGCGGAAGCCACAGTCGTGCGCAACTATCTCGACTGGCTGCTGTCGATCCCGTGGGGCGTCAAGGGCAAGGTCAAGAAGGATCTCGACGAGGCGCAGAACGTTCTCGACGCGGAGCACTATGGCCTGGACAAGGTCAAGGAGCGCATCCTTGAGTATCTCGCCGTGCAGGCGCGCACTAACAAGCTGAAGGGGCCAATCCTGTGCCTCGTTGGCCCGCCCGGCGTCGGCAAGACCTCGCTCGGCAAGTCGATCGCGAACGCGACCCGGACGTGAGTTCGTGCGCATGAGCCTTGGCGGCGTGCGCGACGAAGCGGAGATCCGTGGTCACCGTCGCACGTATATCGGATCGATGCCCGGCAAGGTTATCCAGTCGATGCGCAAGGCGAAGCGGACTAATCCGCTGTTCCTGCTCGACGAGATCGACAAGATGGGCGCGGACTTCCGTGGCGATCCGGCAGCGGCGCTGCTGGAGGTGCTCGATCCGGAACAGAATGGTTCGTTCAATGACCATTACCTCGAGGTCGATTACGACCTGTCGAACGTGATGTTCGTGACGACGGCCAACACGCTGAACATTCCGCCGGCCCTGATGGACCGTATGGAGATCATCCGTCTCGCCGGTTACACGGAGAACGAGAAGATCGAAATCGCCAAGCGCCACCTCATTCCGGGGCAGCGTCAGGCGCATGGTCTTGAAGTGGCTGAATGGACGGTGGGCGACGACGCGCTGTTGCAGCTCGTGCGCCGCTACACCCGCGAAGCGGGCGTTCGCTCGCTCGAGCGTGAAGTTGCCAAGCTGGCTCGCAAGGCGGTGAAGGAGATCATCACCACCGAGAACAAGACTGTGCACGTTTCGGCTGGAGAACCTCGAATCCTATCTCGGCGTGCCGAAGTATCGCTACGGCGAGGCTGAGCTTGAGGATCAGGTCGGCATCGTGACCGGTCTTGCGTGGACGGAAGTTGGCGGCGAACTGCTGACGATCGAAGGCGTGATGATGCCCGGTAAGGGCAAGATGTCGGTCACCGGTAACCTGCGCGATGTGATGAAGGAAAGCATCCAGGCAGCGAACGCTTACGTGCGGTCGCGGTCGGTTGACTTCGGTATCCATCCTTCGCTGTTCGAGAAGAAGGACATCCACGTGCACGTGCCGGAAGGCGCGACGCCGAAGGATGGTCCCTCGGCCGGTGTCGCGATGGCTACGACGATCATCTCGGTGCTGACGGGTATTCCGGTGCGCAAGGATGTCGCCATGACGGGCGAGATCACGCTGCGCGGCCGGGTGCTTCCGATCGGCGGATTGAAGGAAAAGATGCTGGCGGCTCTGCGCGGTGGCATCAAAACCGTCATTATCCCTGAAGAGAACGTTAAGGACCTCAGCGAGATTCCGGACGAGATCAAGAACAAGATCGACATCGTTCCGGTGGCTCGCGTTGATGAGGTGCTGAAGACGGCACTTGTCAGGCTGCCGGAGCGCCTCGTGTGGGACGAAGCGGCGGAAGCCGCTGCTGTAAAGGGCGAAGAAGGCGCAGCGGGCTCTCGCGCCACTGCACATTGATATCTCGCGAAATGCACACATCGCGGCACTCGCCAAAGGTGTGATGCGCAACTAAAGAGCCCCGCGCTTCGGCGCGGGGTTTTCCATTGGCGTCATGTGCAGGTCAGAGCGCGCATTTCCCCATGTTTTTCGGGCAAATTGGCGCCTTTTCCCACTTGACGCGGCTTTGTATTGGGCGCTTCTCTGACCCCACTGTTGCGGCTTTAAGCAACACGCGCGGGCGCCCCATCGCTTCGCCCATGCCCCCCAAGTCGCAAATTCCGAACATGAAGGACGGAACCAGATGAGTAAGAAAGATTTGATCGACGCTGTCGCCAAGGATGCCGAGCTGACCAAGGACAAGGCGACCGAAGTTGTCGACGCGGTGATCGCGCACATCCGGGCTGCAATGAAGGGCGGCAGTGAAGTTCGCATTCCTGATTTCGGCACCTTCAAGGTTGCTGACCGCAAGGCGCGCGAGGGCCGCAATCCGGCGACTGGCGAGACGATCAACATTCCGGCTTCGCGCGTGCCGAAGTTCACGCCGGCGAAGGGCCTGAAGGATGCGTTGAACTAAAAGCGCACCTGTGGCGGAAGCCAACGGTTCTGAAACGCGTCGTGGGGCAGCCTGCGGCGCGTTTTTCGTTTCGTCCATAGAACACGCTTTGTTCACATCGATGGCGTCGACGTCTTGGCACGTGAAGCGGCTGCTGGCTGTTGAGTGGCGTGCGCTCCCAATACTGCAGTGTGCCCTGCGGATCGACTACGTAGCCTTCCGCGCGATCTGGACGGCTTCTGGCCCGGATCTGTGTGGCGTGGGCCAACCTGCGGCATCAGTGCTATGATGGAAAGTCCAGGGGAGGCGATCGAGGGCCTTGCGGCCCGCGCCGACGACGGGTATGTGTCGCGTACTTCGACGTGCTGGTATCGAGAAGCGGCAACCGCTATTCTGGAAGCACCGAAGGGCGATTAGCTCAGTGGTAGAGCGCCTCGTTTACACCGAGGATGTCGGGAGTTCGACCCTCTCATCGCCCACCATCGCTTTTACCAAATTTCCTGAAAAAGTTACGATAAGCAGCGCGCTCCACGAGGCGCGCCCTGGTTCGACGAAACTTTTCGTCATTGCAATCGACGAATTCGGCGACCGCCTGCCAAGCCTTGGCATCAAGTCTCCAAGAAATTAGCCGCGTATCCCGCATCGGACGGGATAGCGCAGCTGTCGGTCACGTGATCGATAGTTAGCGCGGCGCGGATACGCGCGTGCTTAGCTTTCAACGTTGCGGCTCGGTGCGGGCGCGGCGCCACATCATCTCAACCTCAATCATCAAAATGCGGAGCACGACGCTGTGGCCAACAGTGAACGCCAGATCGTCATCACCGGCGGGCCGGGCGCAGGCAAGAGCACGCTGGTAGCGGCGCTGGCCCGACATGGCGCTGCTGTGATGCCGGAAGCTGGTCGTGCAATCATCCAGGCTCAAGACGCAATTGGCGGTGGTGCTCTGCCAAATGTGGATCGGCGGTTGTTTGCCGAGCTGATGCTGTCATGGGATCTGCGCTCCTACCGCGAGGGTGCGGAGAGGAACCGTCTCACTTTTTACGATCGGGGCATTCCCGATTGCATTGGTTATCTCGAACTGAATGGCATGCCGGTGCCGAACCATTTCGAAATCGCCGCGCGTATGCACCGCTATGGCCGCCACGTGTTTGTTGCGCCGCCATGGGCGCAGATATTCACGCAGGATGCGGAGCGCACGCAGTCATTTGATGAAGCGGTCGCAACCCACGATGCGATCTGCGCTGTCTACCGACGGCTGGGCTACGAATTGATTCCGTTGCCATGCGGCACGGTTGATTCCCGCGTGGGCATGGTGTTGGCCGAGATCGCCACGTCGCTGCGTTGTGGCGAGGGACCTTGAGGGCGGCGTATGCCGCTATGGCAGATTGGCGCATCGGCTCACCGCCGTCCGGCGACGCTTTGGCTGCGACCTGAGATATTGCGCGGTAAAATCGCGTTTCGCGGTGGTCGGGTCCACAGCGAAACCGTACAGACTGGATGACTGAACAGAATTTTTCTTCACAGCCACCACAGCGCTGCTTGACTTCCATAGGCGAGCCACGTAATTGATCACCCGTGGTCAGCGCGCCCCTTCGAGGCGCGCATTTTTGACTGCGGGAGTAGCTCAGTTGGTTAGAGCGCCGGCCTGTCACGCCGGAGGCCGCGGGTTCAAGTCCCGTCTCTCGCGCCACTATTTCAATGGCTTAGACCGTCGATCATGTGGCTGTGATACTTTTCGGCCCGGCGCTGTGACACTTCCAGCCGGGTTTTGTTCTTGCAACTTCTCCCTCCCCAACCGCCGCGCTGCATCAACATCAACGGACCTGACGCAGTTGCGCAGGTAAGTATGTCTTGCAGCTTATTGGAAGTGGCGATGGTGTTGGCCATCTTGGCGGACAGCTTGCTCGGCTGCACTTTTCCGGTCACGGCCTCCACGGCTCCCGAGCGGCGAAAGTCTGACGGGATCCGGCCCAAACAGTTTCAAGGGCACTGCCCTGTAGTCGTCGCCGAGCGTATCCTTTGAGTAAGGAATATTGGCGCGGGGCCGATCGGCTGTGCAGCCTGCAGTTCCAGATAGGCGACCTGCAGCGCTGGGGCGGCATAGGCTCAGATCAGTGGAAGTCGCGGGAGGCTGGCAGTATGCGCACATTGCGTGGATGGTGGGTGCGGGGATGCTGCGGATGCTTGAACACGTCGGCTCTGGCAAGCTCTATGGTTGGAGTGTGCCCGTCGGAAAGGCGTAGCAGATCATCGCTGCGATCGTGGACTCTGACAGCCATCAGGTGAGCAACGCCCTCAGGACTGATCTGCATGCGGCCTTCGACCAGCAGCAGACGTGCGCCCATAACCTCACGGCGAAATTTTTCGAATTGGCGTGCCCACAGTACGATGTTGACGATGCCGGTCTCGTCCTCAATCGTGATGAAGATAGCATTGCCTTTGCCCGGCCGCTGACGAACCAGCACAACACCAGCCACGCGCACCCACGCGCCATCAGGTCGTTGGTTGGCCTCGACGCATGTCACAATGCCGTTGCGCGCAAAGCCATCGCGCAGACAGCCGATCGGATGCCCCTTCAGTGACAGGCGCGCCGTCTGGTAGTCGGTTACGATGTGCTCGCTGAGCGACATCTCCGGCAGGTTTGCCGGTGGCTCGTTTGCTAACTCCCGCTCGCGCGCGGCGACGAATAGCGGCAACTCTTCAGCATCAGGCAACCGTCGTGCGGCCCACAAGGCATCGCGCCGATTAAGGGCGACGGACTGAAAACAATCCGCATCCGCGAGCACGCGAAGCGCCTTTTGTGGCAAGCCAGTACGCAAGGCGAAACTGTCTATGTCGGCATAGCCGTTGCCGCGTCGATTGATTAAAATCTCGCCCCAGGCCGGCTGCATACCGTCGAGCTGACGGAAACCAAGCCTGAGAGACGTGCGGCCGTTAGAGCCAACAGTCAGTGTGTTGTCCCAGAGGCTTGCATTGACGTCGACGGGATGCACCTCAACGCCATGCTCGCGGGCATCACGCACAATCTGGGCCGGCGCATAAAATCCCATTGGTTGCGCGTTAAGCAGCGCACAGGCAAAGGCCGCCGGATAGCGGCATTTGATGAATGACGACACATAGACAAGGCGAGCAAACGAGGCCGCATGGCTTTCGGGAAATCCGTATTCGCCAAAGCCCTTGATCTGATCGAAGCAGCGTTGCGCAAAGTCGCGCTCGTAGCCGCGCTCGACCATTCGCTCTACCATCCTAGCTTCGAATGTATGGATGGTGCCGACATTGCGGAATGTCGCCATGGCGCGACGCAAGCCATTTGCGTCCGCATCGGTGAATTCGGCGGCCACCATCGCGAGGTGCATTGCCTGCTCCTGGAACAGGGGCACCCCTTTGGTTCGGAACAAGATATGCTTGAGTTCATCCGGATCGTGGGGCGGCGCTGGCGAAGGGAAGGTTATGGACTCAGCCCCCGAGCGACGGCGTAAGTAAGGGTGCACCATGTCGCCCTGGATCGGCCCTGGCCGCACAATGGCAACCTGAATGACGAGATCGTAAAACTCCTTCGGCTTCAGGCGCGGCAGCATGTTGATCTGCGCCCGGCTCTCGACCTGGAACACGCCGATGGAATCTCCCTTCTGAAGCATGGCGTAAACATCCGCCTGCTCCGGCGGGATGGTGGCGAGATCGTAGTCGACCCTTTCGTGCACGCGCATCAGATCGAGTGCTTTGCGGATGCAGGTGAGCATGCCGAGCGCCAGAACATCCACCTTCATCAGCCCGAGCGCATCGATGTCGTCCTTGTCCCACTCTATGAAAGTCCGTTTCTCCATTGCCGCATTGCCGATGGGGACCAACGCATCAAGACGGTGGCGCGCGAGCACAAAGCCGCCAACGTGCTGCGAAAGGTGGCGAGGAAATCCAAGAATGCGGCAGGCGAGAACGATCGCGCGCCGGATGACCGGATTTTGCGGATCGAGGCCGGCCTGACGCAGATGTGCGTCGCTGATCGAAGAGCCCCAGCTCCCCCATTGCGTGCCAGCGATGCGCCCCGTGATGTCGTCGGAGAGGCCGAGAACCTTGCCGACATCGCGGATGGCGCTGCGCGGACGGTAGCGGATGACGGTGGCGACGAGGCCGGCGCGCTCCCGGCCGTAGCGGTGGTAAATGTATTGAATGACTTCCTCGCGCCGCTCGTGCTCGAAGTCGACGTCGATATCCGGCGGTTCGCGCCGTTCGCTAGAAATAAAACGTGCGAATAAAAGATTGCTGCGCGCCGGATCAACCGAGGTGATGCCGAGCACGTAGCAGACAGCGGAATTTGCCGCCGAGCCACGTCCCTGACACAGGATGCCGCGACGCCGGGCCTCGGACACGATGTCGTGGATGGTGAGGAAATACGGCGCGTATTGCAGCGTGCTGATGATGGCAAGCTCGTCGCGCAATTGCGCTGCAACCTTCTCCGGAATAGCTCCATCGTAGCGGGCTTTGGCTTCACGCCACGTCAGATGCTCAAGCCAGCCTTGTGGCGTCCATCCGTCCGGCACCGGCTCGTCGGGATATTCGTATTTGAGGTCACCGAGCGAGAAGCTCACGCGGGACAACAGATCCTGCGTTGCCGCGATCGCCTCGGGAACATCCCGGAACAGATGCGCCATCGCTGCGGGCGTTTTCAGATGCCGCTCGGCGTTTGCTTCCAGTCGACGACCGGCGGTTTCGATCCGCAGCCCCTCGCGAATGCAGGTCAGCACATCCTGAACGGGGCGTTGTTTCGGTGTGTCGTAGAGCACATCGTTGACCGCTATGAGCGGAACGCTGCTTGAAACAGAAAGCTGGTGCAGGGCGGCGAGACGGCGCCGATCATCGCAGCGAAAGTGCTGGGCAGCCGCGAGCCACACGCTATCGCGCGCTGTCTTTCGCAAAGCTGCAAGAATTACGGTCAGTCGCGTCAAATCACGCTCGGGCGGGATGACGATGAGCAGCAAGCCCGCCACGTCGGCGAGAAGATCGCCCAGGCAAAGCTCACATTCGCCTTTGCCGGCCTTAAGTTTGCCGTAGCTCAGCAGTCGGCACAGACGTTCCCAGCCGTCCCGGTTTTCAGGATAGGCGATAATGTCGGGCGTGCCGTCGCAAAACACGAGGCGGGCGCCGACGGCGAGTCGGAAAGTAGCCGCGCGTTGTTTGATAGCCTCGGACATCTGAGCCCATTCGGCCTCTTTCACGCTGGCAATCCACGCGTGCTCGCCAAGCCCTGAGCCGTCGCGGACTTTCTGCGGCGCGGGCAAGCCGTCACGACGCAAATCCTGCAGGGCGCTATAAGCCCTGACGACGCCGGCAACCGAGTTGTGGTCGGCAATACCGATCCCGCTGTGGCCGAGCATCAGCGCGCATCCGACGAGATCTTCAGGATGAGAAGCTCCGCGCAGAAACGAGAAATTAGTGGTGGTGGCAAGCTCGGCGTAACCCGCGGCCGGTCGTGTTTGCTGACCCGTCATGGGAACAGCCCGTGCAGAAACCATTTACGTTGGGATGAGACAGTTGCTGTGGCGTCGGATCGGAAAATCCAGAAACGCTGTCCGTTGTCGCTCTCGACGCGAAAATAATCCCGGGTGCCGTATCCAGACGGTGTGCACCACCACTCGTCGGCTATCCGCTCCGGTCCGTTGATAGCGCCGAGACGATGCGCGACGCGCCGCCAGCGCAGCACGACCGGCTCTTCGTTGGTGTCGGTTTCTACTTCGATTGCATGCGGCTGGCGATAAAGCAGAATAGGCCGTGAAGAGTCTGATCCTGAGGCGATCCAATCTTTGCATCTGGACTGAGGGAGGGAACCGGCCATGGCTGGAACGATGACTTGCGCGCGCTCTGGGATGTGGGTGTCGCCGGGGCGCAGACGTGTGATGTTGCCGGAGCCGAATACCGTACTGAGCCGGTCTATGAGCTGCATGGTCTGATCGTCCTGCTCCGCCCGAGTGTCGAGTGTCGTCTGGCTCTCGATACAGCTCTCGGTGCGCAGAACGACGAGACGGATCACATCGAAGCCGAAACCGGGATCAAGCGGATCGACGAGTACGTTCAGCCGGTCGTGAAAGAGCCGCATGACGACGTCGGCATCGCGTGTTGGCAAACTCGTTTCGATCCAAACGCGGCGCACTGCACCATCAGAACGCAGAAACAGCGCCTCAAAGGCTCGTCCCCCCTCGCCGCGTGCGTGCAACGCATCGCCCGCTTCGGCCACAAGAAGTGCTAGAATGGCTTCGATCACGTCTTGGCTGATGACAGGTTCAGCGCAGCGGTGCTCGGTGCGGACCAGAGGTACGGACTTCATCGGCGAGATACGTCGGTTCTCCTCGCCGAGTACCCGCGCGAGTTTGCCAGTGAAGACCGACGTGAACCGGGCTGTGAACAAAACCGAAGGGCGATTGGCAACATCGGCAATAGTCTTGAGGCCCGCCCGTTTCAAGGCGAGAGCATCCTCCGGCGCACATTCAAGCGCAGCGATTGGCAGCGTGCGCACCAATGCACTATCGTTGACGAAGCACGGACTAACGCGGGCAAAGCGCGCGAGCGCGCGGGCCATGTCCGGTGTTGGGGCGACGGCCATCCTGACGCAAGACGCTCCGGCAGCTTGCAGCACGTTTTGCAAGCGTTTGGCCAACCCTGCCTCTCCTGCGAACAGGTGCGCGCATCCCGTGATGTCGAGCGCCAGGCCGTCCGGTGCATCCAGCGCAACCGAGGGGGTAACCACATCGGCAAGATCGGCGAGGTGTCTTAGGTAGGCGGCATGGGCCACCGGATTGTCGAACAGCGCGTGCAGTTCGGGAACGCGCGCGCGCGCATCCGCAAGCGTCAAGCCGGGCAACAAGCCGAAACTTTGTGCGTGCGTGTCGACAGCCATCAGCTTTGAAACGCCGCCCACTTTCTCAACGAATACGAGAGGCCGTTTCTCATGGCTCCCAGTTTCATGCCGCCAGCGATCCGCCGCCAGAAATGGCAGCCATAGACACAGGTAGCGCCGCGGTAAAACACCGTTGGTCATGATCCCACCTCACGAGGCTGCGTTGTCCGATCTGCCCGGCCGGGTGCTTGAGCACCGTCACGTCAAAAATAAGTCGCTGATCCGCACCATGGGGGCCAATTTCCCGCACCGCGCGCGTCGACCAGCGGAGCTGGGCGGCATTGGCCATGGGTATGCCGGCCAGCTGGATCAGAACGACCAGAACCCCGGATTTCTCTGCGGCAAGCTTCAGGCGACGACTGGCCGTCAGGTCGACGGGCCGAATGGTTTCGAGAAGAACAGCACCGAGCGCCTGGCAGCGCGCACCCTCCAGAGCCGCACGCAAAGCATCGACATGAGTGCGCAGCCGGGCGACGATGAGGCTATCCGGAGCGAACGCGAACCCCGCCAATCCTGAACCGCATGGCTCACCCGTCTCGACCGCGGCGGTGGCCTCGCGCACCCAAAGCAAACTCGCTGGGCGCGATAACTGCGAGAGCCTCTGCGAGGCAAGGGCCAAGCCGAAACCAACCGCAGTGGCGGGATGTCCGGGGTGCGCAATAACCTCGCGCAAGACGACGTCCGAACCAGGATCTATGCAGATTACTCTCGGCGGCATGCGGACACGCTGGAAACTTATTGTTCTCTTTTTGTTCTACATTGGGTCCGCTGCTTTGTCCAGCCACAACGACGAGGTGGTGGAACAGGGAGCCGGCGCTAAGTAGATTCAACCGATGCCGGGCTCAGGCTCTGCATCGCTTCCTGCGGGCCACTCCGTCGAGGCCCAGGAAGAGTATCGCGCCGGCGTATGCGCTTATCTGACGTCAAGCCTACTAGTTTTGTCTGGACATGATTGGCGGTGGAGGGGTTCGCGACCGCGAATCGCGCTACCGACCTCTTGAGTTGTCAGCACAGGCTTTCGAGATGGCCCGCACTGCCGCAGCGCGCAGCAACGTTGAATCACCCAGCCCGATGGAGCGTGCGCAGCATGTGCTGGCGGATGTGTTTGGCTATCGCCAGTTCCGTTCGCAGCAGGCCGGCATCATCGAAACGGTGATCGAGGGTAAGGACGCCCTTGCGCTGATGCCGACGGGCGGTGGCAAATCGCTATGCTATCAGGTGCCTTCACTTGTGCGCCAGGGCATCGGCATCGTTGTTTCGCCGCTTATCGCGCTGATGCAGGATCAGGTCGAAGCGCTGACGCAGGCTGGCGTTGACGCTGCGTTTCTCAATTCCACGCTGGATTATCGCGAGCAGATGGAGCTTGAGCGCCGCATCGCCATCGGCGCGCTCGACATCCTCTATGTTTCGCCCGAGCGACTGCTGCAGGAGCGCACGCTCAACCTGTTGTCAGACACGACACTGGCATTGTTTGCGATCGACGAAGCCCACTGCGTTTCGCAATGGGGGCATGATTTCCGGCCGGAATACCGTCAGCTCAAGCTGCTGGCCGAGCGCTTCCCGAATGTGCCGCGCATCGCGCTTACCGCCACCGCCGACGAGCGCACGCGCGAGGAAATCGTCACCGAGTTGCGGCTGGAGAATGCGCGCCGCTTCATCGCCAGTTTTGATCGCCCCAACATCCGCTACACGATCTCGAACATGGCATCGATGGGCGCGCGTGAGCGGCTGTGGCGGTTCATTGAAGCCGAGCACGCCGAAGATTCGGGCATCGTTTATTGCCTGTCGCGCAAGTCAGTGGATGAAACCGCAGCCTGGTTGCGCGGCAAGGGCCGCACTGCGCTCGCCTATCACGCTGGTCTCGATGCCGACGTGCGCCGCGACGTGCTGGAGCGCTTCCGCAAGGAAAGCGGCATTATTGTTGTTGCCACCATCGCGTTCGGCATGGGCATCGACAAGCCAGACGTGCGTTTCGTCGCCCATCTCAATCTGCCCAAATCGATCGAAGCCTATTATCAGGAAACCGGCCGGGCGGGACGTGATGGCGAGCCGGCGAACGCATGGCTGGCTTACGGCATTCAGGATCTCATTCAGCTCCGGCAGTGGATCACGCAGGGCGAAGGCTCAGATGCCTACAAGCAGGTTCAGCGCCAGAAACTGGCGGCGTTGATTGGTCTGTGCGAGCTGCCGAGCTGTCGCCGGCAGGCGTTGCTGTCCTACTTTGGCGAGCGCCAGTCGCAGCCGTGCGGTAACTGCGACAACTGCCTTGAGCCGCCGGAAACCACCGACGGCACCGTGCTGGCCCAGAAGGCACTGTCGGCGGCGTATCGCACCGGTCAGCGGTTTGGCGCGTCTTACATCATCGATGTTCTTATGGGCCGCAGCAACGAGCGCATTGAGCGCGCCGAGCACGACAAGCTGCCCGTTTTCGGTATTGGCAAGGACACCGACGAGACAACCTGGAAGGGTGTGTTCCGGCAGTTGACGGCCTCGGGCTATCTCGCGGGCGATGACGAAGGCTATGGTTCGCTACAGCTCACCGAGCAGGCGCGGCCATTGTTGCGTGGCGAAGAGAAGTTCGCTGTCCGCTTGCCGTCGAAGGAAACACGCCAGAAGGCCAAACCCAAGCGCGCCAGCCGCAGCGCCGAGCTGGTGAATGACGCCGATCGGGCGCTGTTCGAAGATCTGCGCAATCTACGCCGCGATCTCGCCGTGCGGAACAAGCTGCCGCCGTATCTCATCTGTTCCGACGTGACGCTAGCGGAGCTGGCGCTGTTCCGGCCCACGGATGACGCCGGTCTGGCTGACATCACCGGCCTTGGCACCAGCAAGATCAGACGCTACGGCGCCAACTTCCTGGCGGTGATCGGCAAGCATCCGGCGCGCGCTACCATCGCATGAGCGTTCGGGCGATGTGCGGGTGTGCCTGAAAGGTCATGTCGTCAGATTTGCATGCTGGGCGGATAGACGCCACATGTGCGGTCTAACCATCAGTTGCAACCAACAATCACAACCAACATAGGGAATTGAGATGACGAGCAGCATTGCCGCCGGAGCTGAACGCTGGGACGCAACCTTCAACGGTGGCGACACGGCGGAACTGGCTAAGTTCTACGCCGCTGACGCCCGCGTGATTCCTGCTGGTGGCGCGCCGGTTGCCGGCCCGGAAGCGATCGGCAAGTTCTTTGCCGACCTCATCGCCAATGGCTTCAAGGATCACCGGATCACGGTTGAGTCCGTCACGGAGAAGGGCCCGATCGCGATTGCCAGCGGCAAGTGGGCGCTTTCCGGCCCCGGCGAGGGCGGTGCCACGGCGCAATACGGCGGCAACTGGGTGAATGTGCTGGAGCGCGATGGCGACGGCTGGCGCGTCCTGCTGCATACCTGGAATTGATCCAGATCAAGTTTGAAACAAAAGCGGTCCACCTTTTCGGTGGGCCGCTGCTGTTCGGGTTGCGCCCGTCACGGGCCTGAGTTACGAACATTCTAAATTTTGCGCCGCACCACCTTGACTATGCTGGCGCAGATCGGCCTGCGGCGTGTTTCCCCAGCGGATATGCGCCAAGGCGAGGCCTCCCGGTAGGCACGTCTATCTAAGGCACGTCCATGGATCAGCTTTTCTACGATTATCTGCCCATCGCGGTTTTCATCGGCGTCGCGCTGTTCATCGCGCTCGCGCTGATGGTGGCGCCGTTCCTGATTGCGGTGAACAACCCTGATCCGGAAAAGGTCTCGGCCTACGAATGCGGCTTCAACGCCTTCGACGACGCGCGCATGAAGTTCGACGTTCGGTTCTATCTGGTCGCCATTCTGTTCATCATCTTCGATCTCGAAGTGGCGTTCCTGTTCCCGTGGGCCGTCGCGTTCGGTGACATCGGGCTGTTCGGCTTCTGGTCGATGATGATCTTCCTGGCCGTGCTGACGATCGGCTTCATCTATGAGTGGCGCAAGGGAGCGCTCGAATGGGATTGATTACCGCAGAGCGGCCACAGTCGCGTTCCGGGCTGGTCACCTCTTCAGGTGATCCGCTGGAGTCCGGCGGCATGCTGGTGAAGCCGGGCGAGGAGGGCTTTACGCAGATCTCCCTAAGCTGGCGGACAAGGGCTTCCTGGTCACCACCACCGACGATCTCATCAACTGGGCGCGCACTGGCTCGCTGATGTGGATGACGTTCGGTCTGGCCTGTTGCGCCGTCGAAATGATGCAGGCGTCGATGCCGCGCTATGACGTGGAGCGGTTCGGCTTTGCGCCGCGCGCCTCGCCGCGCCAGTCCGACGTGATGATCGTGGCCGGCACGCTGACCAACAAGATGGCGCCGGCGCTGCGCAAGGTTTACGATCAGATGCCCGAACCGCGGTATGTGATCTCGATGGGCAGCTGCGCCAATGGCGGCGGCTACTACCATTATTCCTACGCTGTCGTGCGTGGGTGCGATCGCATCGTGCCGGTTGACGTCTATGTGCCTGGCTGCCCGCCGACCGCCGAAGCGCTGGTCTATGGTATCCTGTTACTACAACGCAAGATCCGCCGCACCGGAACGATCGAGCGGTAACGGCGCGCGGGATACGCGGGAGGCGAGGCGCAGATGCGTGGTTTCGGTTCAGCAGTTGGCGCGATGGTTGCGGCAATTCTCTGGGCCGCGTCGGCCGGACATGCATTGGCTGATGTGCCCAATCTCGTCGGCACCTGGTCCGGCAAGAATGACACCATCGGCGATGTATTCGGCCTCAGGTCGCGCGATCGCACGGTGCATATAACCGAGCAGACCGACCGGCGCTTTCGCGGCTACTTCACCTACGAGGACGGCCGCAAGGATTTCTTCGGCATCATCTTTCCCGATGATGTGACGTTCGCCTGGGTTTCGAGGACCAGCAAGGGCGAGGTGCACGGACGCATCCTGGCTCCGGACCACATCGCTGCCTGTTATGTCGAAGGTGGTGCAGAGGCCACGGCCGGCTGTTCGGACCTGAAACGTACCGGCGAAAAGGCGCAGTGAGCGCGGGGTCGGCGACCTGCCGGCGTGGAATTGAACGGAAGCCGCGTTGCGGTGTGAAGAGGACGTGATGGTGGTGGAAGCTCTGCAGCAGCTTGAAGCGCATTGCACCAAGGCGCTGGGCGATGCCGTGGTTGAATCGCGCATTAGCTACGGCGAGCTGACGCTGGATGTTGCGCGCGAAAAGATCCTCGATGTGCTGACGTTCCTGCGCGATGACGCGGACTGCCTGTTTGAGATCCTGATCGACATCTGCGGCGTTGATTGGCCCGCCCGCGAGCAGCGGTTCGATGTCGTCTATCATCTGCTGTCGCCGCGCCATAACAGCCGCATCCGCGTCAAGCTGCGGACGGATGAGACAACGCCGGTCGCGAGCGCGGTGGGTGTGTATCCGGCCTCGAACTGGTTCGAGCGTGAAGCTTACGACATGTACGGCATCCTGTTTTCCGGCCATCCCGATCTGCGTCGCCTGCTCACCGATTACGGTTTTCAGGGCTATCCGCTGCGCAAGGACTTTCCGCTCACCGGCTATGTCGAAGTGCGCTACGACGAGGAGCAGAAGCGCGTCGTTTATGAGCCTGTCGAACTGGCGCAGGAATTCCGTTCGTTCGATTTTGAATCGCCATGGGAAGGCACCCGCTCGGTGCTGCCCGGCGACGAGAAGGCAACGCCCCCGGTGGGTCGCGCCTGATCGGGTCGCGATGCGCTGAGAGGCAAACGCGGATAGTGGTCGCGGGTGATGGCATGCTTCGAATTGCACCGATGGTGGTTCCGGTTGCAATCGCCTCCGTTGCAGGCGTGCTGGCCTGGGATCTGATGCGCCTGCTGGGCGAGGGGCCGACGCTCTGGGCATCGTGGACGTATTGGTGGATTGGACTGCCCATCATGCTCTTCGCCGCGTTCACACTGGGGCTTGGATTTCCACGCAACGCCTGGCGCTGGGGCCTGATTGTCATCGGGGCGCAACTGGCGTGGTCGGTCGGGCTGGCGTTCATCAATGAGCAGCCGCTGATCGTGCTGGATCATCTCGCCGTGTTCGCCATCGTCGGGCTAGCATGCGTGGTGACGGCGCTGGCAGGCGGTTGGCTGCACCGACGTCTGGATCGACAGGGCTAGGCCATGGGCATCGACGCTGAGCGCCATCAAATGATCCGTTCCAACGCCGCGTTCGCTATCGAGGAGATGGGCGAGCTTGCGGGCGTAGCTTTCGGCTTCAATGAAGGCTCGGTGGCGTGGGTGGAGGGCTTCATCGAACGCCAGCGCGAAGTGCTGCAGGGCGACACCAGCGAGGGGCTGGTGAACGTGCTCGGCTGCTATCTGGGCGAGGCGCTTATCGCCGCGGTGCCGGATGCGGCGTGGGACGAGGAGCCTCAGATCGGACTGGGCGTGCGCTTTGCCAATGGGGACATGGTGTTTCCGTTTGCAAAGGTGGCCAAACAGCTTCGCGAAGGCCTGGCTGCTGGTGAATCCGTGCTGAGCTTCTATAACGTCAGTATCGGATATGTGGCCACCGGCCAGCTCGGTTCAGCCGACGGGAGCGAGGCACCATGAAGGATACTTTGAAGCCCGGCGACAAGGTGCGTTTCTCGTTTCGCGTGCCAGCGGAAAAAACGGTGCCGCACCTTTATCCAGAAGCTGCTGAATTCCGCGAAATGCCAACGGTGTTCGCAACCGGCTTCATGGTCGGGCTGATGGAATGGGCGTGCCTGAAGGTGCTTGAGCCGCATCTGGATGAAGGCGAAGGCAGCCTCGGCGTGCACATCGATGTGTCGCACACGGCCGCGACGGTGCCGGGCCAGACGGTGACGGTGGACGCGGAATGCACCTCGGTGAATGGGCGTCGCATCGGTTTCAGCGTGCGTGCACACGACGGCATCGACGTGATTGGCGAAGGGCGCCACGAGCGCATGGTGATCGCGTGGTCACGGTTCGTTGCGCGCGTGAATGACAAGGCGCGGCAGGCGCGTGCAGAAGCCATCCTGCATGGCACGGGAGAGCCAAATGGCTGAAACCTTCCACCAGGCAGGCGATGGCGCTGACAGCGGTTGCGACGTGCGCGGGCGCTGCCTATGCGGAGCGGTGACATTCGCTGCACGCCTGCCCAAGCGCGAGGTTGCCATCTGCCATTGCGATATGTGCCAGCGCTGGACCGCAGGGCCGTTTCTGACGGTTGAATTCGCCGGTGAGCTTGCGATCGAGGGCGCTGATAGCATCAGCCTTTACCGGTCATCGGAATGGGGCGAGCGGGCGTTCTGCAAGGTTTGCGGCACGTCGCTGTTCTGGCATATGGCTGGCACGGATCACTACGCGCTGAATGCCGGCGCACTTGAGGACAAGAGCGCGCTGGCGCTGACGTTACAGATTTTCATCGACGAAAAGCCCGCCTATTACGATTTCGCCAACGACACACCGAAGCTGACCGGCGCCGAAGTGGTTGCGGCTTTTTCCGGCGGTGCGACGGAGCATGGAAGCAATGCCTGAGACAGATATCCGCCAATTCAACATCAACTTCGGTCCCCAGCATCCGGCCGCGCACGGCGTGCTCCGCCTTGTGCTGGAGCTCGACGGCGAGGTGGTGGAGCGTGTCGATCCGCACATTGGCTTGCTGCACCGTGGCACCGAGAAGCTGATCGAACACAAAAACTACACGCAGGCCATCGGCTACTTCGACCGCCTCGACTACGTGGCGCCGATGAACCAGGAGCATGCGTTTTGCATGGCGGCGGAAAAGCTGCTGGGGCTGGAAGTGCCGCGCCGGGCGCAATTGATCCGCGTGCTGTATTCGGAAATCGGCCGGCTGCTGTCGCATCTGCTTAACGTGACCACGCAGGCTATGGACGTTGGCGCGCTGACCCCGCCGCTGTGGGGCTTCGAAGAGCGCGAAAAGCTGATGGTGTTTTATGAGCGCGCTTCGGGCAGCCGTATGCACGCGAAATATTTCCGCGTCGGTGGCGTGCATCAGGATCTGCCGCCGGAACTGATCGACGACATCGCCGAGTTCTGCACGACACATCCCAAGGTGCTCGACGATATCGAGACGCTGCTGACCGACAACCGCATCTTCAAGCAGCGTAACGTCGATATTGGCGTGGTGAGCCTGAAGGAATGCTTCGATCTGGGCTTCTCGGGCGTGATGGTGCGCGGCTCCGGCGCGGCATGGGATCTGCGCCGCGCGCAGCCCTACGAGTGCTATTCTGAACTCGATTTCGACATCCCGATCGGCAAGAACGGCGACTGCTATGATCGTTATCTCGTGCGCATGCAGGAGATGCGGGAATCGCTGAAAATCATGCAGCAGTGTTGCGATAAGCTGCGGGCGCCGGACGGGCAGGGGCCTGTGGCCGCCGCCGACCGCAAGGTCGTCCCGCCACGCCGGGCGGAGATGAAGCGCTCGATGGAAGCGCTGATCCACCACTTCAAGCTCTACACCGAGGGCTTCCATGTGCCGGCGGGCGAGGTCTATGCCTGTGTCGAGGCGCCCAAGGGCGAGTTCGGCGTCTATCTGGTGGCCGACGGCTCCAACAAGCCTTACCGCTGCAAGATCCGCGCGCCGGGCTTCCCGCACCTGCAGGCGATGGATTACATGAACCGCGGTCACATGCTGGCCGACGTTTCGGCCATCCTAGGCTCGCTGGACATCGTGTTCGGAGAGATCGACCGCTAGGCGATGATCGCTTCGGACCCTACCAGTCCGGAGCGTGAATCATCGGTCGATCAAAGGGGAGAGCGGCATCGCGATTTTAAGCAACGCGATGACGCCGCGAGGCCCACGCTCAAATCTGTGGAAATTCAGGGCCCGCCAGCCGCCATCCGTAAACCGGGGTGGCTTGGCGGGCCTTTTCCGTTGAAGCGCCTGTCAGGCGCATGTGACCGCGCCCCCGGCGCATGGGCCGATCGGACACTGTGCCGGTGAACCATTGACCGTCGGGCCCCCAGTCCCCCAGACTGGTGCGCATTATGAAGCCGGGGGCGTCGATGGTTGCGGATCTGCCATTTTTTCTGGCTGTAGGTGCCCTTGGATGGGGGCTGGCGCTGGCGTTTTATCGCCCCGCGGCACGTGATCGCCGCTGGCCATCGGGCACCGCCCAGCGGCATCTGCCGGCATTTACGACAATCCTCGCGCTGCTTTGCATCGCTGTCGGTGGCGGTTTTGCACTGTCGCGGGGTATCGCGGGCGGCGGCGTGGTTATCGCGCTGTTCGGTGCGGCGCTGGCGGTGTTCTGGCTGGGCTTTTTGAGGGTCGGGGCGCAATCGGCGCTGCTTCTGGCCCCCGGTGCAGCGATAATTCTGCTTGCAACCCGCCTTATTGCGGCATAGCGCTGCGCCGCAGTTGATGCCCATCAACATCTTACGAACTCGTTGCTTGCAATAGTTCTATGTTGCTTGCAAGACGTCGCCGTTAGACGTAGTGAACATGTGATTGTGCGCTGCGTCAATCAGCGTCACACCCAGCGGCGCCGAACCTCACTCATCCGAGCAGGTGCGGTCCCTCCAATCGCAGGGTTTTGCCGAGCTTCCGAGAGGTGCCATCCTTGGCTGTTCGTCGTCTATATCCGGAACAACCGCTCAGCTTTGCTTTCACACCTGAAAACGAAGCCTGGGCGAAGCGCGAAATCGCCAAATATCCGCAGGGCAAAGAAGCCTCGGCGGTGATCGCATTGCTGTGGCGCGCGCAGGAGCAGGAAGGCTGGACTACAGAGCCCGCGCTCCGTGCCATCGCTGAGATGCTGGGCATGGCCTACATCCGCGTGCTGGAAGTCGCCACGTTCTACACGATGTTCCAGCTTGCTCCGGTGGGCAAGAAGGCCCATCTGCAGGTTTGCGGCACGACGCCATGCATGCTGCGCGGCTCCGAAGCCTTGATTGAAATCTGCAAGGAACGGATCGCGGAACACCCCCACGAACTATCGGCCGATGGCCAGTTTTCCTGGGAAGAAGTTGAATGTCTCGGCTGCTGCGCGAACGCGCCTGTCGTACAGATCGGCAAGGACGTGTTCGAGGATCTCGATCCGCAGCTGTTTGAGAAGTTGCTGCACGATCTGGATACCGGTGCGCCCGTTAAGCCCGGCTCGCAGATCGGCCGTCAGTGTTCGGCGCCTGAGGGTGTCCGCATAACGCTTCTCGACGTTGGCGGGCCCACAAAACGCGACGCGGAAAAGGTGTGAGGACGACTGCAATGCAACTGCAGGATAAGGACCGCATCTTTCGTAATCTCTATGGCTTCCATGACTGGCGGCTTGCCGGTGCCCGTGCGCGCGGTGCGTGGGATGGAACCAAGGCCCTGATCGACAACGGGCCCGACTGGATCATCGGCGAGATGAAGACGTCGGGTCTGCGCGGTCGCGGTGGCGCCGGCTTCCCGACCGGCCTTAAATGGTCGTTCATGCCGAAGAACGATCCGCGCCCGTCCTATCTCGTGATCAACGGCGATGAATCCGAGCCCGGTTCGTGCAAGGACCGCGAGATCATGCGCAATGATCCGCACCTGCTGATCGAGGGCGCGCTGCTGGCTTCCTCGGCGATGAAGGCACACACGTGCTTCATCTATCTGCGCGGCGAGTTCATCCGCGAGCGCGAGCGGCTGCAGGCGGCGGTCGATGAAGCCTATGATGCGAAGCTAATCGGCAAGAACAACATCCATGGCTGGGATTTCGACATCGTCGTGCATCACGGCGCTGGCGCTTACATCTGCGGCGAGGAAACGGCCCTTATCGAGTCGATCGAGGGCAAGAAGGGCATGCCCCGCCTCAAGCCGCCGTTCCCCGCCAACGTCGGCCTCTATGGCGCGCCAACAACGGTGAACAACGTTGAGAGCATTGCCGTGGTGCCGGACATCCTGCGCCGTGGCGGCGCGTGGTTTGCCTCGCTCGGTCTGCCCAACAACACCGGCACCAAGCTGTTCCAGATTTCCGGCCACGTGAACAAGCCGTGCGTCGTGGAAGAGGAAATGGGCATCCCGCTGCGTGATCTCATCGACATGCATTGCGGTGGTGTGCGTGGTGGTTGGGACAACCTGCTGGCGGTGATCCCGGGCGGATCGTCGATGCCGATGATCCCGGCGCACCAGTGCAACGACCTGACGATGGATTTCGACGCGCTGGTGAAGCTGAAGTCTGGCCTCGGCACGGCGGCCATCATCGTGATGGACAAGTCCACCGACATCATCAAGGCCATCGCGCGCATCGCATATTTCTACAAGCACGAGAGCTGCGGCCAGTGCACGCCGTGCCGTGAGGGCACGGGCTGGATGTGGCGCGTGCTGGAACGCATGCGGCGCGGCGAAGCTGAGAAACGCGAAATCGATCTGTTGTTCGCGGTGACGAAGCAGGTTGAGGGTCACACCATCTGTGCGCTTGGCGATGCTGCGGCATGGCCGGTGCAGGGGCTCATCCGCAACTATCGCCACGTGATTGAAGAGCGCATCGATGCGCGTCACGAGGCGGTGAAGGAAGCGGCGGAGTAGCTCGTATGAAGATACACCGCGAGAAGCATCGGCTCGACGTGACTGTCAGCGATCTGTCCGGTTCGCGTTTCGACGACGTGAACCTGTCGGGTTCGACCTATGAAAACGTCAACATGTCGGGCGGAACATTTCACGACATCAACATGTCCGGCTGGCGCGTGCGTAACGTGAATCTCTCCGGGTTGAGGATCGAGGATGCCAACCTTGCGGGCGCTTCGCTGTTCGGGTGTCAGATGAACGGCATGACGATTGACGGTATCGAAGTCGCCGATCTTTTGAAGGTCTGGGCAGAGAAAGCCAAGCCGGCAGGCGAGGCTGTTGCCGGACGGGAAGTTAAATGAAGGATTGCACGTGGACCTGCTGGCGCTGCTCATAGCCTCGTTCTCGCTCCCGGCGGTTGTCGGAGCGGTACTGGTGGCGGCGCTGCTCTATCTCTCCTGGGGGTGGGTTGGAGCAGTGTTGGGCGCGATAGCAGGATATCTGGGTGGTGTTTGGTATGCACAGCGGGTCGCCGATGAATCTGTATCTCCCTACGCAAAGGGTTGGATGTCGCTGGTGCTGTTCATCGGCGGGCTTCTGCTGCTTGCCATCGCAACGCGATGACGTGCTGATCGGATCAGAACTATGACGAAGCCAATCTTCATCGACGGCAAGTTGATCGAGGTAGAGCCAGGAACCACGATCCTGCAGGCCTGCGAGATGGCCGGGGCCGAAATTCCGCGCTTCTGCTATCATGAGCGTCTGTCGATCGCCGGCAACTGCCGCATGTGCCTTGTCGAAGTGGAAGGCATTCCGAAGCCGATCGCGTCGTGCGCGATGGGCGTTACGGATCTGCCCCCGAACAAGGACGGCGCGCCGCGCAGTGTGCTGACGGCCAGTCCGCTGGTGAAGGCCGCACGCGAAGGCGTGATGGAATTCCTGCTCATCAATCATCCGCTCGATTGCCCGATCTGCGATCAGGGCGGCGAGTGCGATCTGCAGGATCAGGCGATGGCCTTCGGCTGCGGCGGCTCGCGTTTCGGCGAGAACAAGCGCGCGGTTGAAGAGAAATACATCGGCCCGCTGATCAAGACCTTCATGAACCGGTGCATCCATTGCACCCGCTGCGTCCGCTTCATGACTGAAGTGGCGGGCGTCGAAGAGCTCGGTGCCATCAGCCGCGGCGAGGACATGGAGATCACGACCTATCTCGACCGTGGCATCCTGTCGGAGCTGTCCGGCAACGTGAACGATCTTTGCCCCGTTGGCGCGCTGACACACCGTCCGTGGTCGTACATTGCGCGGCCGTGGGAGATGGAAAAGACGGAATCGTTCGACGTGATGGATGCGCTGGGTTCGGCCATCCGCGTCGACTCCCGCGGTCCTTCGGTGATGCGCGTTCTGCCACGCAACAACGACGACGTGAACGAGGAATGGATCACCGACAAGACGCGCTATGCCTGCGATGGCCTGCGCACGCAGCGGCTCGATCATCCTTATGTGCGCGATGCCAATGGCAAGCTGCGCCCGGCAAGCTGGGATGAAGCGCTGGCCGTTGTCGCTGGCAAGCTGTCGAACACGGCGCCGGAGCGCGTCGGCGTCATCGCCGGTGATCTTTGCAGCGCCGAGGAAATGTACGCGCTGAAGGATCTGGCCGATCGCATCGGCATCGCCAGCATCGATTGCCGCCAGGATGGCGCAAAGCTCGATCCTTCGCTGGGCCGTGCATCGTACCTGTTCAATTCCACTATCGCTGGCGTCGATCAGGCGGATGCGATTTTGCTTGTCGGCGCCAATCCGCGAGTCGAAGCGGCGGTGCTGAATGCGCGCATTCTCACCCGCTGGCGTCAGGGCGGTTTGACCGTCGGCGTTATTGGCGAGCCTACGCAGCTCACGTATGGCTATGAGCATCTGGGTGTCGGTCCGCAGACGCTTGGCGATATTCTTGCTGGCAAGCATGCCTTTGCCGAAGTGCTGAAGAACGCGCAGCGGCCGATGGTCATTGTCGGTTCTGGCGTTGCGGCGCGCGCCGATGGGCAGGCGCTGCTGGCGCAGGCGGCGAAGCTGGCGGCCGCGTCGGTGGCCGGCAAGGACGTTGGCGACTGGAATGCTTTCAACGTGCTGCACACGGCTGCTTCGCGCGTTGCCGGTCTCGATCTCGGGCTGGTGCCGGGGAAGGGCGGTCTCGATACTGCCGCCATGATTGCTGCTGCGAACGCTGGTAAGCTCGACGTACTGTATGTGCTGAGCGCCGACGAGATCGAACTGCCGGCGAAGGGCAAGTCGTTCGTCATCTATCAGGGTCACCACGGTGATCGCGGCGCGCATCGCGCTGATGTCATCTTGCCGGGCGCTGCCTACACCGAGAAGAGTGGCACCTACGTGAACACCGAAGGCCGCGCGCAGCTCGCCGTGCGCTGTGTGTTCCCGCCCGGTGACGCGAAGGAAGACTGGGCGATCCTGCGTGCGTTGTCCGCCAAGGTCGGCAAGACGCTGCCTTACGATTCACTCGATGCGCTGCGCCGTGAGATGTACAAGGCGGCGCCGTTGCTGGCTCGCCTCAACACGGTTGCGCCGGCGCCGCTTGCAGGCGTTGAAGCCCTCGCGAAGAAAAACGGTGCGGTGGACGCAGAAGCGTTTGCGTCGCCGATCCGTGACTTCTATCTGACCAATCCGATTGCGCGCGCTTCCGCCGTGATGGCCGAGATGAGCGCGCTGAAGAAAACCCTTGAGGCGCCGCATCGCCTCAAGGCTGCCGAGTAGGGAGCGCTGAGCAACAATGGCCGAGAGCTCCTGGGATCTCTGGTTGGATTACGCGCTTTGGCTCGCCATCATGGTGGGCTGGAGCCTGCTGACGCTTGTGGTGTTGCTGGTCCTGATCGCGTTCCTGCTGCTGATGGATCGTAAGGTCTGGGCGGCGGTTCAGATGCGTCGTGGCCCCAACGTCGTGGGTGCGTTCGGCCTGCTGCAGTCGTTCGCCGACCTTCTCAAGTTCGTGTTCAAGGAGCCGGTTATTCCGGCGGGCGCGAACAAGGGCGTGTTCCTGCTGGCGCCGGTGGCGACGGCAATGTTCGCGCTGGCGAGCTGGGCGGTCATTCCGGTCAACGAGGACTCGCTTGGCAAGTGGGTCATCTCCGACCTGAACGTCGGCATACTCTATCTGCTCGCGCTGTCGTCGCTGGCGGTTTACGGCGTCATCATGGGCGGCTGGGCTTCGAACTCGAAGTACCCGTTCATGGGTTCGCTGCGGTCCGCGGCGCAGATGGTGAGCTATGAAGTTTCCATCGGCCTCGTCATCGTCACCGTCATTCTGTGCGTCGGTTCGCTGAACCTGACCGACATCGTCAACGCGCAGAAGACCGGCGTCGGCACCGGCATTGGCCTGCCCGCTTCGGCGCTGGACTGGTACTGGCTCGCCCTGTTCCCGATGTTCGTGATCTTCTACGTATCGGCGCTGGCTGAAACCAACCGTCCGCCGTTCGATCTGGTCGAGGCTGAGTCCGAACTCGTCGCCGGCTTCATGGTCGAATATTCGTCGACGCCGTACCTGCTGTTCATGCTGGGCGAATACGTCTCCATCGTCGCCATGTGCGCGCTGGCGACCATTCTGTTCCTCGGCGGCTGGCTGCCCCCGGTTGATGTGGCGCCGTTCAACTGGGTGCCGGGCATCCTCTGGTTCCTGATCAAGACCGTGTTTGTCTTCTTCCTCATCTCGATGGCGAAGGCGCTCGTTCCCCGCTACCGCTACGACCAGTTGATGCGCCTGGGCTGGAAAGTGTTCCTGCCGCTGTCGCTGGCCATGGTGGTGATCGTTGCGGGCATTCTGCAGTACGCGCGCGTCGCCTGACGCCCACGGAAGGATTTGAGACGTGGCAATGAACGTTGCACAATCGGTGAAGTCGCTCTTCCTGTGGGAGTTTGTGCAGGCTTTCGGGCTGGCGATGAAGTATTTCTTCGCGCCGAAGAAGACGCTGGACTACCCATTTGAGCGCGGTCCGCTGTCGCCGCGCTTCCGTGGTGAGCACGCGCTGCGCCGCTATCCCAACGGGGAAGAGCGCTGCATTGCCTGCAAGCTGTGTGAAGCAATCTGCCCGGCCCAGGCTATCACCATTGAGGCCGGACCGCGTCGCAACGACGGTACGCGCCGCACCACCCGTTACGATATCGACATGGTGAAGTGCATCTACTGCGGCCTATGTCAGGAAGCGTGCCCGGTGGATGCCATCGTCGAAGGCCCGAACTTCGAGTTCGCGACCGAGACCCGCGAGGAACTCTACTACAACAAGGAAAAGCTGCTCGATAACGGCGACCGGTGGGAACGGGAAATCGCGCGCAACCTTGCCGCCGATGCTCCCTATCGCTGAGGCGCGGCGGGAAATGCTTTGAACGGCGCTGGCCGTTGCAACTTGATGTGTCGCTGCGGAAGGCTTCTGCTGCGCACGGTGCTTGATAAGACCCGCACCTAGCGGGCAACGGGTGTGTCTGGGCTGCGATCAGTACGATCACGCATCAGGCACTTGGATTGGCAGACCGCATGGGGTACTCCCTCCGTGCGGAACGTGCGCTGGCTTCACGCACTGCAATTACCTGCAGCGCAAAGGACAGCGGACACAAGCGGATGCTGGATCGTACGCGATGGCTCTGACAGCGGGCTTTTTCTATCTGTTTGCGGCGCTGGCCGTCGCATCGGCAGCCATGGTCATTCTGGCCCGCAATCCTGTGCATGCGGTGCTGTTTCTGATCCTGGCATTCTTCAACGCAGCCGGGTTGTTCATTCTGCTGGGGGCTGAGTTCCTGGCGATGATCCTCGTCGTCGTTTATGTCGGCGCGGTGGCGGTGTTGTTCCTGTTCGTCGTCATGATGCTCGACGTCGACTTCGCCGAACTCAAGGCCGGTTTCATCAAGAACGCGCCGATAGGTCTGATCGTCGGTGGCATCGTGATGGGCGAGCTGATCCTGCTGTTCGTGAGTGGCGGGTTTGAGCTGGGGCTGGCGCAACAGCCTGGCGCACCGATTGCCGAGCTGGGCCGCGATGTTTCGAACACGAAGCAACTCGGTCTGGTGCTGTACACGCGCTATGTCTTCTTCTTCCAGATCGCCGGACTGGTGCTGCTGGTGGCCATGATCGGCGCCATCGTGCTCACCCTGCAGCACCGCAAGAACGTGCGCCGGCAGTCGATCGCCGCGCAGGTGGCGCGCACACCGGCGACGGGCATGGCCATCGTGAAGGTGCCGCCGGGCGGTTATGTGCTTCCGCCAACCGAATCCAATACCAAGACCGAGACGCAGGGCTGAACGGGCAAACGGACATCATGACCATTGGCATCGGACATTACCTGACCGTCGCGGCGTGCCTGTTCACGCTGGGTATGTTGGGGATCTTTCTCAACCGCAAGAACGTGATCATCATCTTGATGTCGATCGAGCTGATGCTGCTGGCGGTGAACCTCAACCTAGTGGCGTTCTCTTATTATCTCGGCGATCTCGTCGGGCAGGTTTTCGCGCTGTTCAACCTGACGGTGGCGGCAGCTGAAGCGGCGATCGGCCTTGCCATTGTCGTCGTCTATTATCGCAACCGTGGCTCGATCGCGGTTGAAGACATCAACATGATGAAGGGCTGAGGCGGGGAATGATCTACTCGGCCATCGTCTTCCTTCCAGCGCTCGGCGCACTTATCGCGGGCCTGTTCGGACGCTTTCTCGGGCCCCGTCCGTCGGAGCTCATCACCACCGGTATGCTGATCACGTCCTGCGCGCTGTCGTGGATCGTGTTCTGGCGCGTCGGTTTCGGCCATGAGACGGCACACGTCGCCATTGAGCGCTGGATCACATCCGGTGAGCTGGATATCAGCTGGGCGTTCAAGATCGACACGCTGACTGCGATGATGTTCGTGGTGGTGACGACTGTGTCGGCGCTCGTACACCTCTATTCCATCGGCTACATGCACGAGGACGACAGCCGCCCGCGCTTCTTCGCCTATCTGTCGGGCTTCACCTTCGCCATGCTGATGCTGGTGACAGCCGACAACCTGGTGCAGATGTTCTTCGGCTGGGAAGGCGTCGGCCTGTTCTCATACCTGCTGATCGGCTTCTGGTATCAGAAGCCCGAGGCCAACGCGGCGGCGATCAAGGCGTTCGTCGTCAACCGTGTCGGCGACTTCGGCTTCCTGCTCGGCATCTTTGGCCTGTTCCTCGTTTTCCGCACCGTGAATTTCGACCAGCTCTTCGCTGCCGTGCCGGACAAGGCAGGGCAGTCGTTCGAGTTCCTCGGCTATCAGGTCGACATCCTCACCACTGTCTGTCTGCTGCTGTTTATGGGCGCGATGGGCAAGTCGGCGCAGTTCCTGCTCCACACTTGGTTGCCGGACGCGATGGAAGGCCCGACGCCGGTTTCCGCGCTCATCCACGCCGCCACCATGGTGACGGCCGGCGTGTTCATGGTGGCGCGCCTGTCGCCCATCTTCGAATACGCGCCGATTGCGCTCAACTTCGTTGTACTGGTCGGCGCGGTCACGGCCTTCTTCGCCGCTACCGTCGGCCTGGTACAGAACGACATCAAACGCGTGATTGCCTATTCAACCTGTTCGCAGCTTGGCTACATGTTCGTGGCGTGCGGCATCGGTGCCTATCAGGCCGGCGTGTTCCATCTGTTCACGCACGCGTTCTTCAAGGCGCTGCTGTTCCTGGGTGCCGGCTCCGTCATTCACGCGATGCATCACGAGCAGGACATGCGGAACATGGGCGGTCTGCGCTCCAAGATTCCGTTCACATTCGCCATGATGCTGATCGGTACGCTGGCGCTCACCGGCCTCGGTATTCCAGGCCTCGGTGGCCTGTCGGGCTTCTATTCCAAGGACGCGATTGTCGAAGGTGCCTTCGCCGCGCACAAGCCGGGCAACTATGCCTTCTGGCTGCTGGTGATCGCCGCGTTCATGACGTCGTTCTATTCCTGGCGCCTGATGTTCATGACGTTCTACGGCAAGACCCGCGCTGATCATCACACCTATGACCACGCCCACGAAAGCCCGCCGGTGATGCTGGTGCCGCTGGCCGTGCTGGCCTTCGGTGCGGTTGCCGCCGGTGCCGCCACACCGTTCTTCATCGGCGATTTGCAGCACGAGTTCTGGGGCAAGGCCATCTTCAACGGCGAGCACAACCATATCCTGCACGAACTGCATGACGTGCCGACGTGGGTGAAGTGGTCGCCGACCATCGCGATGCTGGGAGGCTTCACCATCGCCTGGATCTATTACATCGCTAAGCCGTCGCTGCCCGCCGCCACCGCGCGCGCGTTCGGCCCGCTGTACCGCTTCCTGCTCAACAAGTGGTACTTCGACGAGCTGTACAACGCGATCTTCGTCAAGCCGACGTTCTGGCTCGCCAACTTCCTCTGGAAGGTGGGTGACATCAAGATCATCAACGGCCTGATCGACGGCACCGCGGCCGGTGTCTACGCCATCACGCAGCGCGCTGTTCGCCTGCAGACCGGCTACATCTATCACTACGCCTTCGCGATGCTGATCGGTGTGGCGCTGCTGATCACTTACGTCATGTTCATGGGTGGAGCACGCTGATGGACCTCTCCACCGCACCGCTGCTGTCAATCGTGATGTTCATGCCGCTGGTCGGCGCGATCATCATCGGCTGTCTCAACCGCGAAGCAACGTCCAACGCGCGCTGGATCGCGCTGTGGACGACGATCGTCACGTTCCTGATCTCCATCCTTATCTGGGTGAAGTTCGATCCCGCCAACCCCGGCTTCCAGTTCGTCGAGGAGCGGCCGTGGATGCACGGCATGAGCTTCAAGCTGGGCGTCGACGGCATCTCGATGCTGTTCGTCATCCTGACGACGTTCCTGATGCCGATGGTCATCATCCAGAGCTGGGGAGCGATCGAGAAGCGCGTCAAGGAATACATGATCGCGTTTCTGGTGCTGGAAACGATGATGATCGGCGTGTTCTGCGCGCTCGATCTGGTGCTGTTCTATGTGTTCTTCGAAGCTGGCCTCATTCCGATGTTCCTCATCATCGGCATCTGGGGCGGCAAGGAACGCATCTACGCCACGTTCAAGTTCTTCCTCTATACGCTGCTCGGCTCGGTGCTGATGCTGCTCGCACTGCTGGCCATGTACTGGTACGCGGGCACCACCGACATCCCGACGCTGATGACCACCAAGTTCCCGGCTGACATGCAGTGGTGGCTGTGGCTGGCGTTCTTCGCCTCGTTCGCGGTCAAGATGCCGATGTGGCCGGTGCACACGTGGTTGCCCGATGCGCACGTGCAGGCGCCGACGGGCGGCTCAGTGGTGCTGGCGGCCGTGCTGCTGAAGATGGGCGGCTATGGCTTCCTGCGTTTCTCGGTGCCGATGTTCCCGCTGGCGAGCGAGCAGTTCGCGCCGCTGATGTGGACGCTGTCGGTTATCGCCATCATCTACACCTCGCTGGTGGCGCTGGCGCAGACCGACCTCAAGAAGCTGATCGCCTACTCGTCCATTGCGCACATGGGCTTCGTCACGCTCGGCATCTTCACTTTCAACACGCAGGGCGTTGAAGGCGCGATCTTCCAGATGCTGTCACACGGCATCATCTCCGCCGGCCTCTTCCTGTGCGTCGGCGTGCTGTATGATCGTCTGCATACGCACGAGATCGCCGCCTTCGGTGGCCTCGTGAACCGCATGCCGATCTACGCCGCCATTTTCATGGTGTTCACCATGGCCAACGTCGGCCTGCCGGGTACTTCGGGTTTTGTCGGCGAGTTCCTGACGCTGATGGGTGCGTTCCAGGTCAACACCTGGGTGGCATTCCTGGCCACCAGCGGCGTGATCCTGTCGGCAAGCTACGCGCTCTACTGCTATCGCCGCGTGATCTACGGCAAACTGGTGAAGCCAACGCTGGAGCACATCAAGGATGTGAGCCCGCGTGAATTCGGCATCCTGGCGCCGCTGGTCATTCTGACGATCTTCTTCGGCTTCTATCCGGCACCGTTGCTGGATGTGCCGGCAGCGGCGGTCAAGAAGCTCGTCAGCAGCTATGAGGCGGCGATCAGCGAAGCCAAGGCGGGCGGCACCACAACCGCTCCGGGGCCGCAGTCGTCGCTTCGTATTGACTGGCCGCATGCGCCTTCATTGCGGGCGGTGAACCTTTCCGGTTCGCACGCTTCGCTCACCATCATGACAGAATACCCGGCCCGCGCGCCGGAACTGAGGTAACGGGCCCACCGATGGACCAGTTGAAATCCTACGCGCCCATTCTGCCCGAGATCGTGCTGGCGCTCGGCGCCATGGGCGTTCTGATGGCGGGCGTGTTCCGCAAGCAGGTTGAACCCGGCGCTGATTATGTGTCGGGCTGGCTCGCCATCGCGCTGCTAGCCATCGTCGGCATCATGGTTGCGATGGGTGGGCCGGGGCGCGAAGTGTTGTTCGAGGGCTCGTTCATCAACGACGCCTTCAGCCGCTTCACCAAGGTTCTGATGCTGGGCGCGGCGGCGCTTGTGCTCGTGATGTCGATGGATGCGCTGGCGCGCGCCAGGATTTTGAGCACCGAGATCTGCGCGCTCATCCTGCTCGCCGTCGTTGGCATGATGCTGATGGTTTCGGCCGGCAACATGATCGCGCTGTTCCTCGGCCTCGAACTGCAAAGTCTTGCGCTGTACGTCATCGCCGCCATCGATCGGCGTAACGTGCGCTCGTCCGAAGCGGGCCTGAAGTATTTCGTGCTGGGTTCGCTGTCGTCGGGCATGCTGCTTTACGGCGCGTCGCTGATCTATGGTTTCACCGGCTCGGTTGATTTCTCCGTCATCGCTACAGTGGCGCAGGGCCGTCCTGCGGCTGAGAACGTGGGCCTCATCGTTGGCCTCGTGTTTGTGCTCGTCGGCCTCGCGTTCAAGATCGGCGCGGTGCTGTTCCACATGTGGACGCCGGACGTCTATGAAGGCGCGCCGACGCCGGTGACGGCATTCTTCGCCGCCGCACCGAAGCTCGCCGCCATGGCGCTGCTGGTGCGCATGCTGCTGCAGGCCTTCCCCGGCATCGCATCGCAGTGGCAGCAGATCATCGTGTTCATTTCCATCGCTTCGATGGTGCTGGGTGCCTTCGCCGCAATTGGTCAGACCAACATCAAGCGTCCGATGGCATATTCATCCATCGGCCATGTCGGCTATGCGCTCATCGGCCTTGCCGCGTTCACCGAAGTCGGCACGCAGTCGCTGCTGATCTATCTGGCTATCTACATCGCTATGACGCTCGGCACCTTTGCCTGCATCCTGTCGATGCGCACAGCCGATGGTCCGGTCGAGGACGTGCAGTCGCTGGCCGGCCTTGCCAGCACCAATCTGGGCATGGCGTTCGCGCTGGCGATGCTGCTGTTCTCGATGGCCGGCATCCCGACGCTGGCGGGTTTCTTCGCCAAACTGTACGTGTTCGGTGCCGCGATCGAGGCCAAGCTCTACATGCTGGCGATCATCGGCGTGCTGTCGAGTGTCGTCGGCGCCTATTACTATCTGCGCGTTGTGAAGGTGATGTTCTTCGATCCGGCGACAACGGAATATATGCCGGTGGAACGCGGCGCGGGAATCGTGATGGCAGCCGCCACCGCATTCGTGCTGCTGTTCATTATTCTGCCGGCACCGCTGGCCGATGCCGCGCTTAATGCGGCGCGCGCCCTGCATGGCGGCACGACGGCTGCCGTTTCCGAGCCTGCTCCTGCCGCGGCGGCACGTGCCGGGGCAGGCACTGTTCCGGGAACTCCATGACGGGGGCCCTCCCGCCCAGTCTGCCGGAGGGCTCTACTCATGTTCACCTCGCCGAGGTGGACGGCACCAACGCGGAAGCGATGCGGCGCGTTATGGCCGGCGAGCGCGGTCCGCTTTGGATCACCGCTGACCGGCAGCATGCGGGCAGGGGGCGTTCCGGCCGCGCCTGGGCTTCCAGCACCGGTAACCTGTTCGCCAGCCATGTCGTGGCCATCGACGCGCTGCCCATTAATGCCGGGCAGCTTTCACTCGTTTCCGGCGTCGCGGTGGCCGATGCGATTGGCCGGGCCGGAACGGTAGCCGGGCTGCGCCTCAAATGGCCCAATGACATCCTGATCGGCACCGCCAAGGCTGGCGGCATCTTGATCGAAAGCTCGATGCGCCCCGGCGTGCCCGGCGCGGTCGCGGTCATCGGTATCGGCCTTAACCTCACCTCCGCCCCGGACGATCTCGGCCGCAGCGTGACTTTTCTCGCGCGGCATGGATTATCGCTTTCGCCCGCCGAGGCATTGTGCTTCCTGGCGCAGACGATGAACGAGTGGATGACGATCTGGGACAACGGCGCCGGTTTTGAAAAGGTCCGCCGGGCATGGTTGGCCCGTGCTGGCACCATCGGCGAATCCCTTACAGTTAATGCGCTCTCCGGCCCGGTCACTGGCGGGTTCGCCGGTTTGGATGCAGGCGGCGCCCTGCTATTGGACATTCCCGGTCAGGGTCCGCAGGCCTTCTCGTTCGGCGATGTTACGCTCAATTTGAAAGACGAAAACGCATGAATACACGGAAGCGCGCATCCGACGGCGGAGCTGGCGGCGACGAGCTTGTGTTTGTGGCCCTTGGCGGCCTCGGCGAAATTGGCATGAATGCCTACCTCTACGGGCTGGGCCCTGAGGATAACCGCCGCTGGCTGATGGTCGATTGCGGCATCACGTTTCCCGAAGGTGAGAACGATCCGGGCATCGACGTCATTCTGCCGGATGTGCGCTTCATCGAAGAGCGGCGCTCCGAGCTTGCGGGCATCGTCATCACCCACGCGCACGAGGACCATATAGGCGCGGTGATCGAGCTGTGGCCGAGGCTACAGGCGCCGGTCTATGCAACACCATTCACGGCCGGGATGCTGCGCGCCAAGCTGGCCGAGCACGGCAACGGCCTCGATATTCCGATCCACGTTGTGGCGCTGGATCTGCGGTTTAAAGTCGATCCGTTCGACATCGAACTGTTCAGCCTGACGCACTCCATTCCAGAGATGAGCGCGCTGGCAATCCGTACCCCGCTCGGCACCGTGTTCCACACCGGCGACTGGAAGCTCGACCCGACACCGACGCTGGGTAAGCCGGTGGACGGCGAGCGCTTGCAGCGGCTGGGCGATGAAGGCGTGCTAGCGCTGATGATCGATCCCACTAACGCCATTCGCGATGGCTCTTCGCCGTCGGAAGCGTCCGTTGCGCGCGAGCTTAAGCATATCATCGCCAACGCGCCGTATCGGGTGGCGGTCACCACGTTCTCGTCGAACGTCGCGCGCGTCAAAGCGGTAGCCGAGGCGGCGCAGGCGACGGGCCGTGAGCTGGTGGTGGCAGGCAAGGCCCTGCATCGCGTCATCGACGTCGCCATCGACAACGGATATCTGCCGAAGGGTTTCCGCCACCACGATCAGGATCAGTTCACCTATATCGACCGCAAGGATACGGTGCTTCTGTGCACGGGCAGCCAGGGCGAGCCGCGGGCTGCAATGGCGCGCATCTCGGCTGAGGAGCATCCGCAGATCTCGTTTGCCAAGGGCGACATCGTTATCTTCTCGTCGCGGACCATTCCCGGCAACGAGCGTGCGGTGGGCCAGATCCAGAACGATCTGACGCTTGGCGGCTGTGAGATCATCACCGACAACGAGGCGCTGGTGCATGTCTCAGGCCATCCGCGTCGCGATGAGCTGCGCCAGATGTATCGCTGGATCCGGCCGCAGATTGCCGTGCCGATGCACGGTGAGGCGCGCCACCTGAAGGCGCAGGCCGATCTCGCCAAAGAGATGGGCGTGTCGACGGTGTTCATCGTCACCGATGGTGAAGTGCTGCGCCTGACGCCTAACGCTGCCATCATCGACGATGCGCCGGTGGGGCGCATTTTCCGCGATGGCCGTCTGTTGGTGCCCGAGGGTGAAGGTCCGGTGCGGGAGCGCCGCAAGCTCTCCATCGTCGGTGTGGTGATCGTCAGCCTCTGCATGTCGCGCAAGGGCGCGCTGATGGCCGATCCGCAGGCCGTTCTCGATGGTGTTCCGGTGGAGACAGCGGAAGGCGATGCCATGATTGATGTTGTTCTCGACGCCATCGATGGCACGATGCGCTCCATTCCGCAGCAGAAGCGCAAGAACCTCGATATGGTGGCGGAAGCGGTGCGGCGCTCGGTGCGGGCGGCCGTCAATTCCGAGTGGGGCAAGAAACCCATTTGCCGCGTGCTGGTGAACGTGGTTGATAAGGGCTGAAGTTCCGCCGAGGCCTGACAATGGGCCGGGCAGGCTGGAGTGCTTCCGGAAAAGTGGGAACCGGTTTTCCGGTAAGAAGCACGAAAAAACAAACAACTAGAGCCTTTCCGCGATTCAACGAAACGCTGAAAGGCTCTGACGGGCGCTGTTGCGCGACCGACGATGACAATCCATACGCTGGAGAAGATTGAATGATCGGACGTCTCAACCATGTGGCTATCGCGGTGAAGGATCTGGCGGCCGCTACCGCTGTGTACCGGGATACGCTGGGCGCCGAGGTTACCGATCCGCTGCCGCAGCCCGAGCATGGCGTCACCGTCGTTTTCATCACGCTGCCGAACACCAAGATCGAGCTGCTGGAGCCGATGGGCGAGGGCTCGCCGATCGCAAAGTTTCTTGAGAAGGCGCCGGACGGTGGCATTCACCACGTCTGCTACGAGGTGGATGACATCCTCGCGGCCCGCGACCGCCTGAAGGCACAGGGTGCGCGCGTGCTGGGCGACGGCACGCCGAAGATCGGCGCCCACGGCAAGCCGGTGCTGTTCCTGCACCCGAAGGATTTCTGCGGCACGCTCGTTGAGTTGGAGCAGGCCTGATCGGATCGGACCGGCGCCACCTCGCAACCATTTGTTTGAGGCGTGATCCAACGGTCCTGTAGAAAAAACACTGGAGCAGCGACGCCACGCGAAACACGGCGCTGCTGCTCCGTCGGCACTGTGACGGGAGTACCCAAATGGACGGGGCGATGGCAGTTGCCATCTATATTTTCATCTGGTGGATCGTGCTGTTCGCGGTGCTGCCGTTCGGTGTGCGCACGCAGGCAGAGGATGGCCATGTGGTGCCGGGCACCGTTGAAAGCGCGCCGGCAAAACCGCGGCTGCTGCGCATTTTTCTGATCAATACCCTGGTGGCATCCGTCGTATTCGCGATCGTCTATTTTTCGATCAGCTATCGGATTATCACACCCGACACTTTCCTCTGGTAACACGCTCGTCGTCGCTGCATTCGGTCCTACCCCGCTGGGCAGCACCGAATGATTTCTGCTGCGTGACGTGAAGCGATCGGGAGTGACGCGGCTGCAGCGGCGCTGGCTATTATTGGTGCGCCGAAGGGCTAAGCCCGCTTGGAATGAAATCTCACTGAATGGCCCGAATACGCAAAGAGCAAGGTTCATTGAACCTTGCTCTTGCGTTTCGTTTTTATTTTTTGCGGAGCGCCGTTGTTCGGCTGCTCTACGCTGATCCGGTCAGATCGCTTCTTCTGAGCGTACCCTTACCGGTTGGTCTTCCCTAGACTTGGGCTGCCTGCTGTCTGTGTCGACAACTTAGTGACCCACCCTTATGGCGAGTACGTTTACTCGACGCGCGGCCTTCTGTCACGCGGCTTCGTGCACTCAACGCAGAATTTTTTTTTTGGCTTCGTTAAGCTGCAATTCGCGCGTGTAATCAACGGGTCAGCTCACGTGAGAAATCAGGTTGTGCTGCCTGTTTTCCGGCATAGCGAACAAGCGTGACCGCGGAATAGGCAAATGCCATGGCGCTGTTCAAACGCAGCGAACGGGCGTGCCATCATTGCGGCGTCGGGAGTGGGAATTCAGAAGCGCACAGCGTCGTTCGTCGGCGGGATTGCACTGCGCACGGTTTAACGCTACCAGCCGCAACAATGCGCACAAATGTGCGTGCTAAACCGGGCTCGCTGTCGTGGGCCAGAAAATCAGGTCGGCCCTCCATGCGCTCTGCCTGCTCTGTGGCCAAAGTCGCCCGTGAGTGGAACGTGTGCCGCTCCATCGGCTGGGGCCCGACGCAGGGAGTGGCCCGATGAGCAAGCGCGCACTGACCGTTAGCCGCGAAGAGAATTTCCCCGAGTGGTATCAGGCCGCCGTGCGCGATGGCGACATGGCCGAAACGAGCCCGGTGCGCGGCTGCATGGTTATCAAGCCATGGGGCTGGGGCGTGTGGGAGCGGATTCAGGCCGAACTTGACGCGCGCATCAAGGAAACGGGCCACGAGAACTGCTATTTCCCGCTTTTCATCCCGATGAGCTTCATCGCCAAGGAGGCCGAGCACGTCGAGGGCTTCGCCAAGGAAATGGCGGTTGTTACCCATCACCGGCTGAAAAATGAGGGCGGTCAGCTCGTGGTGGACCCGTCCGCCAAGCTGGAAGAGCCGCTGATCGTGCGGCCGACATCCGAGACCATCATCGGCGATGCCTTCCAGCGCTGGGTAAAGAGCTATCGCGACCTGCCGCTGCTGATCAACCAGTGGGCCAACGTGGTGCGCTGGGAGATGCGCACGCGCCTGTTCCTGCGCACGGCGGAATTCCTCTGGCAGGAGGGTCATACCGCCCACGCCGACCGCGACGACGCCATGGACGAGACCTTGAAGATGCTGGAGGTCTATCGCGAGTTCGCCGAGAATGTGCTGGCGATGCCGGTGGTCGCCGGCGAGAAGCCAGCCAACGAGCGTTTTCCCGGAGCGGATAACACCTATTCCATCGAAGCGATGATGCAGGATGGCAAGGCGCTGCAGGCCGGCACCTCGCATTATCTGGGCATGCACTTCGCCAAGGCGCAGAACATCCAGTTCCAGAACCGCGAAGGTCAGCTGGAATACTGCCACACGACTAGCTGGGGCGTTTCCACCCGTCTGATCGGCGGCGTGATCATGACCCATGGCGACGACGACGGTTTGCGCATGCCGCCCCGTATTGCGCCGCGCCAGATCGTGATTGTGCCGATGCTGCGCGACAAGCCGGAAGACAAAGAGCTGCTCGAATACTGCGCCGGCCTGGAAAAGGAACTGAAGGCGCTGGGCATTCGCGTGCTGGTGGATGCCAAGCCGATTAAATCGGCTGAGAAGCGCTGGAACTGGGTGCGCCGCGGTGCACCGGTCATCGTTGAGGTTGGCGGACGCGATGCAGCTGGCGGCAACGTCACCTATATGCGCCGCGACCGTCTGCGCGACGGCGACAAGGTCATTTCGCACACCAGCCCGCGCGCGGAGTTTGTTGCCGCTGCGCCGGCGCTGCTGGACGATATCCAGGCCAGCCTGTTTGCCGAAGCGAAGGCCCGGCTCGACGGCAACATCGTTACGTCGATCAAGACCTTTGACGATCTGCAGGCCTATTTCGGCGCTGCATCCGGCGACGATGACGACGACGGCACCTTCAAGGGCTGGGCCGAGGTTGCCTGGTCGAAGCCCGAGGGAGCCGCGCTGGAAGCGATTGCCGATCGGCTAAAGGCGCTGAAGCTCACCATCCGCAACGCGCCTCTTAACCAAAAGCCGATTGAAGGCGCCTGCCTCTTCACCGGCGATGCGGCGATTGAATACGTCCTGATTGGCCGTGCGTATTAAGATCGCCTGGGTGGGAAGAAAAACGGGGTCAGGGGTGCGCATTTGCGGCAGGCCAATGGGCCCCATGCAACGCAATCTGGCCTGAATGCCGGAGTAGCAGTGCTGCCCGGCCAGAATGAAGCGAGGGAGTTCCACGGCGATGACGGCGGCTGCCGATACCAGACCGTTTGCTCCATTCGAATGGATGCTGGCGCTGCGCTACCTGAGGGCGCGGCGTAAGGAAGGCTTTATCTCCGTCATCGCGGGGTTTTCCTTCACCGGCATTATGCTGGGCGTGGCAACGCTCATCATCGTCATGGCGGTGATGAATGGCTTCCGCAACGAGCTGTTTGCCAAGATACTCGGTCTCAACGGCCACATCATCGTCAACAAGATCGGCGAGCCGTTTGAAGATTACGACGAAGTCGCAAAGCTCATCCAGCGTGTGAGCGGCATCAAGGCTGCCATGCCTCTGGTTGAGGGGCAGGTGATGGTGTCGTCGGCGGTGCAGGCAACCGGCGCGCTGGTGCGTGGCATGTCGGAGGAAGGGCTGCGCTCGCTGCCGCTGGTATCCGACAACATCCGCTTTGGTTCGCTGGATGGCTTCGGCGAAGGCAGCGGCATCGCTATCGGCACGCGCCTTGCCAACATGCTGCGGGTCAACGTTGGCGACACGATAACGCTGGTGTCACCGCGCGGGGCACAGACACCGTTCGGCACCGCGCCGCGTACGAAGCCTTACACAATCACGGCCCTGTTCGAGATGGGCATGGCGGAATACGACCGCACAATGGTGTTCATGCCGTTGCTGGAGGCGCAGCGGTATTTCGCGCGCAACGGTGAGGTCGACGCGATTGAGGTTGTGGTCGATGACCCCAACCAGATCGATAACTTCGTGCAGGAAGTCAAACGAGCCGTCGGACCCACCAATCACGTTTCGGATTGGCGCGTGCGCAACGAGACGTTCTTCACCGTGCTGGAGGTGGAGCGCAATGTGATGTTCATCATCCTGTCGCTGATCGTGCTGGTGGCGGCGCTGAACATCATCTCCGGCTTGATGATGCTGGTGAAGGACAAAGGCCGCGACGTCGCAATTCTGCGTACGATGGGCGCCAGCCGCGGCTCGATCATGCGCGTGTTTCTCATCACCGGCGCTTCGATTGGCGTCGTTGGCACGATTGCCGGACTGATCCTTGGCGTTGTGTTCTGCATGAACATTGAATCGATCCGCGAGTTTGTTTCGTGGATGACGAGCACCACGCTGTTCGACCCGAATGTGTATTATCTGACGCGCCTACCGGCTGACATGGAGCCCCGCGAAACGGTCTTCATCGTTGGCATGGCGCTGGCACTTTCCGTGCTTGCCACGATCTATCCGTCGTGGCGGGCTTCCACTTTGGATCCAGTTGAAGCGCTGCGGTACGAATGACCGATCCCCGAGTAAGTGCCATAGCCGAAGAGCTGCTGACCGCGCGGAAACATGCGCGAGAAGTGGCAACGCATCAGCAGCCCGCGCTGCGGCTGGATGGCCTCGTGCGCGCGTTCCATCAGGGCACGCGTCGCATCGACGTGCTGAAGGGCGCCAGCGTGGACATTCTGCCGGGGCAGGCGGTGGCGCTTGTCGGGCCATCGGGCGCGGGCAAGTCAACGCTGTTGCATATCGCCGGACTGCTTGAAACGCCGGACAGCGGCCATGTGATCGTTAACGGTCGCGATTGCTCGGGCATGGGCGATGCTGATCGCACCCGTGTGCGGCGTGTGGAGATGGGCTTCGTTTATCAGTTCCACCAGTTGCTGCCGGAATTCTCGGCGCTGGAGAACGTGATGATCCCGCAGCTCATCCGCGGGCGCTCGAAGGCGCAGGCGGCTGATCGCGCGCGTGAACTGCTGGGAACACTCGGGCTCTCTGAACGGCTGGAGCATCGACCGGCGCAGCTTTCGGGCGGTGAACAGCAGCGCACCGCAATCGCCCGCGCACTGGCCAACAGTCCGCGGCTGATCCTGGCCGACGAGCCGACCGGCAACCTTGATCCATACACCGCCGAGCATGTGTTTGAGGCACTGCTGCACCTGATCCATACAACCGGCGTCGCCGCGCTCATTGCCACGCACAACATGGATCTGGCCCGCCGCATGGATCGCGTGCTGCGACTTGAGGCCGGCGCGCTGGTGGAAGTGCAGCCGCTGGGCGTGACCTGATCTCGAGTGCTTCCGGAAAAGTGGGCACCGGTTTTCCGGCAAGAAGCACGACAGCCAAACATCTAGAGCTGTTCCGCGATTTAACGAAACGCTAGCCGGGTGCGGCCTGAAACGCTGTGATCGCAGGCCCGCAACCGTTGCCCGTTCAGCAATGCGGCCCTGCTGTTTCTCGGCGGGAGGCAAAATGCCGATGGAAAGACTTAGTCGGTGGCTTGGGGGCCGGGCGCCGCTGCCGTAAGCTGCCGCACTATGAACGCACCCATCACCCAGCCCACAGCGCAACCGTCGGCCGCCACGCCGCCCCGCTTCGTGCACCTCAAGGTGCATTCGGCCTATTCGTTGCTGGAAGGCGCGTTGCCAATCGGCAAGCTGGCCAAGCTCGCTGAGGCGCATGGCTATCCGGCGCTGGGTCTGACCGACACCAACAACCTCTACGGCGCGCTGGAGTTCTCCGACAAACTGGCCGGTGCCGGCATTCAGCCGATTGTCGGCGTGGTGCTGACGGTTGATTTCGAAGATCGCCGCCACGATCCGCTGGAGCGGGTTGCGCCGATGCAGCAGCAGCAGGGCGCTGGCGATGGCCGGATTGCGCTGCTGGCCATGAACGATGCGGGCTATGCCAATCTGATGAAGGTGGTGACCCGTGCGCATTTCGATGCGCCTGCGGTTGAAGATGCGTTCACCACCATTGATGTCGTCGGCCAGCATACAGAAGGCCTGATCGCGCTGACCGGCGGCCCGGATGGCCCGATCGACCGTGCGCTGCGGGAAGGGCAGGCTGAAACGGCGCGCGCACGGCTCCTGCGTCTCAAGGAATTGTTCGGCGACCGGCTTTACGTCGAGATCCAGCGCCACGGTTTGAAATCGGAAGCCGATGTCGAACCGCAGTTGCTCAATCTGGCCTATGCCAACGACATTCCGATTGTCGCGACCAACGAAGCCTACTTCGCTTCGCCTGACGATTACGAGGCCCACGATGCGCTGCTGTGTATCGCCGCCGGGCGCTATGTCGTTGAGGATGACCGCCGCCGGGTAACGCCCGAACACGACTTCAAAAGCGCCGACGCCATGGTGGCGCTGTTTGAGGATCTGCCCGAGGCGCTCGACAACACCATCGAGATTGCCAAGCGCTGCGCCTTCCGTCCGCGGGGCAAGAAGCCGATCCTGCCGCGCTTCGTAGCGGCGGATCAGGATCTGACGCCGGAAGAAGTGGCCACGCTTGAATCGGGCGAACTGCGCAAGCAGGCGATGGCCGGTCTCGATGCCCGCTTGAGCGTTACTCCGCTGGCTGACGGGTTCACGCGCGAAGACTACGACAAGCGCCTTGATTACGAGCTTGGCGTGATCGAGCGCATGAAGTTTCCCGGCTACTTTCTCATCGTGGCCGACTTCATCAAGTGGGGTAAATCGCAGGGTGTGCCGGTGGGGCCGGGACGCGGTTCCGGCGCAGGCTCGCTCGTTGCGTGGACGCTGACGATTACCGACCTCGATCCGCTGCGGTTCGGGCTGCTGTTCGAGCGCTTCCTCAACCCTGAACGCGTCTCGATGCCGGACTTCGACATCGACTTCTGCCAGGACCGCCGCGACGAGGTGATCCGTTATGTGCAGAACAAGTATGGCCACGACCGCGTGGCGCAGATCATCACCCACGGTAAACTGCAGGCACGCGCTGTGTTGCGCGACGTTGGCCGCGTGCTGCAGATGCCTTACGGCCAGGTTGATCGCCTTTGCAAACTGGTGCCGAACAATCCTGCAAATCCGGTGACGCTCGTCGACGCGATCGAAGACGAGCCGAAGCTGCAGGAGGAGATCGACAACGATCCGCTGGTGGCGCGGCTGGTGGAGATCGCCACCAAGCTTGAAGGGCTTTATCGCCACGCCTCGACGCACGCAGCGGGTATTGTGATCGGCGACAGGCCGCTGGTGGAGCTAGTGCCGGTTACGCGCGACGCGAAGACGGGCTCGCCCGTTACGCAGTTCAACTGGAAACTTGTCGAAGCTGCGGGCCTTGTGAAGTTCGACTTCCTCGGCCTGAAGACGCTCACCGTGCTGAAGAAAGCCGTGGAGCTGGTGAAGCGCGGCCGCGGCATCGACATCGACCTCACCAAGTTGGGGCTTAAGGATAAAAAGTCCTACGAGCTGCTGGCGCGGGCTGACACCGTTGGCGTGTTCCAGCTCGAAAGTACTGGCATGCGCGAAAGCCTCAAGCGTCTTATGCCCGACCGCTTCGAGGACATCATCGCCATGGTGGCGCTGTATCGCCCCGGCCCGATGGACAACATCCCGACCTACATCGCGCGCAAACACGGCAAGGAAGAGGTGGACTACCTGCACCCGATGCTGGAAGGCATCCTGAAGGAAACCTACGGCGTCATCATCTATCAGGAGCAGGTTATTCAGATCGCGCAGGTGATGGGCGGCTATTCGCTCGGCACCGCTGACCTTCTGCGTCGCGCGATGGGTAAGAAAGACAAGGCCGAGATGGCGCGCCATCAGGCACAGTTTGTTGAAGGCGCGGTGGAGCGCGGCGTTGCCAAACAGAAGGCGGCGGAAATCTTCGAGCTGGTCGACAAGTTCGCTGGCTACGGCTTCAACAAATCGCACGCCGCCGCCTACGCGCTGGTCAGCTATCACACCGCCTACATGAAGGCGAACTTCCGCGAGGAGTTTCTGGCAGCGTCGATGACGCTCGATATGTCGAACACGGACAAACTGGCGATGTTTGCCGCCGAAGCGGGGCGCAGCGGCATCACGGTCAAGCCGCCGTGCGTGAACGCATCGGAAGTTGATTTCATGTCCGAGGCGGGCAAGGGCGATAAGCCCGGCGCAATCCGATATTCGCTGGCGGCGCTGAAAAACATCGGCGCTGCCGCCGTTGCAACGGTGGTGGAGGAGCGCAAGGAGAACGGTGCGTTCAAGTCGCTGGCGGATTTTGCTTCGCGTCTCAGTCCGAAGGCGTTGAACAAGCGTTCCATTGAGACGCTGGCGGCCGCAGGTGCCTTTGACGGTCTGGAGCCGAACCGCGCGCTTGTTGCGGCCAACGTCGATCAGATCCTGGAACTGGCGCAGCGTATGGAGCAGGAGAAGGCCGAAGGGCAGGCCGATTTCTTCTCCATGGGCGCCGCTTCGTCCGGCAGCAGTGCCGGGCCGACGCTGCAGTTGCGCATGGGTATGGGCTGGACGCCGATGGAGCGCCTGTCGCACGAGTTCGACGCCATCGGTTTTTATCTGTCGGGCCATCCGCTCGATCAGTATGAAAAGGCGCTGCAGAAGATGGGCGTGCGCCGCTATGTAGATTTCGAGGCGGCAACTGAGAAGGGCGCAACGGGCGGTCAGCTTGCAGGCATCGTAATTTCAGCGCGCGAACGGCGCTCGGCCAAGGGCAATAAGTTTGCGTTCGGAATGTTCTCCGACATGACCGGACAGTTCGAGGCGGTGATCTTCTCCGATACGCTGGCGGCCAGCCGCGATTTGCTGGTGGCGGGCACGCCGGTGCTGCTGAACGTTTCGGCCGAGCGTGACGGCGACACGGTGAAGATGCGGGTGGAAAGCCTGCGCGCGCTGGACGCCGCCGTTGCTGCGATGCAAAGCGGTCTGCGGGTCATTCTCGATGGCGACGCGGTGACGAACGCCAAGAGCAATACGCTGGAGCAACTGAAGCAGCGCATGAAGCCAGGCGGGAAGGGTGAGGTGCGCTTTGTGCTGCGTATGTATGAGCATAGTCGCGAGATCGAGTTCGTGGCGCCGGGCCGCTACGATGTCTCGCCCTATCAGGCCGGACTGCTGGCGGCGGTGCCGGGCGTTGTCGAAGTGTTAGAGATCTGACGATTAAACTTAAGCTCTGTGTGCGTCGATAAAATTTGCGCAAAAGGGCTTTTGTCGTGTTCCGATCATCACTCGGCGCCGCAACATTGCTGGCGCTCTTCGCCGCCGATGCTACCGCATCAACCTATTGCCCCCGTCCATTGCACCGGGCGACGCGTCTCATCGTCATCACTGTGCCGGATATGAATTCGGTGAAGGCGACGATGCATACGTTCGAGCGCGAGACGCCGGCGGATGCAACATGGCGCCGTGCTGGACCGCCGGAGCCAGCCGTCGTTGGCAGTGCCGGAATAGGCTGGGCAAAGACATTCAGCCATCTGGGCAAAAAGGGCGAGCCGATCAAGACGGAGGGCGACAAGCGCACGCCTGCCGGTGTGTTCCGGTTGTCCGGGCCGTTTGGCATGGAGCAAAGGCCGCTGCGCAACTTCGTCAAGCTGGCGCCGGGCCGGAGCCTTTGTGTGCGCGATCCCAGATCCGCTTACTACGGCCAGGTGATGGACCGTTCGCGCCTGCGCTCGCTGCGCGGCGCTGAGGACATGGCCCAGAACGCCACGCTGCGGCGGGGCATCTTCGTCGATTATCCCTCGCTGCCGGCTGCCAAGGCCGGAAGCTGCATTTTCCTGCACGTGTGGGAAAGCGACGCTACCGGCACCGAAGGCCGCGTCGCTGTGGCCGAAGACCGGGTGAATGTGCTTCAGGACTGGATCGGGCAGGGCTTCTCGACCATTGCGATCATCACCGAGGACACCGCCAAGCGCTTCAAGCACTGCCTGCCGATCAACGCCAAGAGCAACACTTACGATCAGCCGGCGAGTGCGCCGATGCGGAACCCTAACCGCATTACTGTGCAACAGCAGGCAACGCTGAAGCAGTGACTTCGCCGTAAGCTGGTGCTGTCGGATTGACAGCCCGAGCAGACGAAGGCTGGCTGCTTGCAGGATCGCGCCATCCCAAAGCGGCTCGCGCGACCCTCTGCGATCAGCCCGGCCTCATTTCAGGATACGGTCGTAAAGGCTCAGCACCACCTCAAACGCAATCAGGGCGATGATGTACCACTCCAGCCGGTGCGAGGTGCGGGTGGCGAACAGGTCCGTCAGCGTGTCGGCGGTGCCGCGGATCACGTCCAGCTTGCGGGAGATGGCACGGCCGCGTTGAATGAGGTCGTACTCATCTACGAGACGCGCCCACAGGCGCTCCAGCTCAGGATGGTCCCACAACACATCCGGCTTGTCGTCGAGGTCGACGCGGGCTGCCAGCCGCTGCTGGATCAACAGAGCCTCGCCGATTTGCTCCAGCAACTCGTTGTGCGGGCTCGGGGGCAGGCGACGTTGTTGCAGGGTCTGGGCCACGGCGTCGATGCGATCGAAGGCGGCGGCGATCCGGCGCTCGTCGTAGGCAAAGGCCACGCTCATCGCCAAGGCTTCGGCCACCAGCAGCAGGCGGTTGTTGTCGTCGGCCTTGATCTGGATTTCGCCCGAGGGGGTGAGCTGACCGTCATCGGCCTGCTTGACGACCAGGCGGACGCTTTCGGTCTCGCGGTCATCGATCGGGTTGATGATCCGGCCATCGAGGTTCTTGATGAGCTGTTCCTCATCGACCGGGTTCATGGCGATGAAGACGGCGGCGCCGGATTTGAACAGCACGGCAATGCCGTCGCCGCTGGTCGGGAATGCCAGCGGCGAGGTGGAGAAGGCGTCCTCGCGCTCCAGTCCCTTGAGGTTGATGCCTTCGCCCAGTTGCAGGGCGTGCACTTGAATTTCCTTGCCACTCATTAACCATTTGCTCCGCAAAGCCCGGTCGGCCAGCAATCGGGGCTCAAGGTGGGCCGGATTGCTGGCTCGGCGGGCGGAAAGATTGCCCTCGGCCGCTTGTCAATGGCGGGTCGAGACTCTATAAGCGCGCCATCTCACACGCGAACTTTCGCGTCAGACGGATTGAAAGCCCCGTCCGGCGCTCCGGTGGATCGCTCTCTAACCCCTAGGGTCGGTGAAGCGTTCTTGCTCTGGGTTCGCGGAGGATTAACCGGAAAAGGAAGAGACATGACGCTCCCTGCGTTCAATATGCGTCAGCTGCTGGAAGCTGGCGTTCACTTCGGTCACCAGTCGCACCGCTGGAACCCCAAGATGGCGCCCTTCATCTTTGGCGCTCGCAACAACATTCACATCATCGATCTGACCCAGACGACGCCGATGCTGCATCAGGCGCTGGTCAAGATCTCTGACACCGTCGCCAGCGGCGGCCGCGTGCTGTTCGTTGCCACCAAGCGTCAGGCTTCGGATTCCATTGCTGAATCGGCTAAGCGCAGCGCTCAGTACTTCATCAACCATCGCTGGTTCGGCGGCACGCTGACAAACTGGAAGACGATCTCGCAGTCTATCCGTCGCCTGCGTCAGCTTGATGACACCCTTGCCGATCCGCAGGGCCGCACCAAGAAAGAAATCCTGAACCTGACCCGCGAGCGCGACAAGCTCAATCAGGCGCTGGGCGGCATCAAGGACATGGGCGGCACGCCTGACCTTCTGTTCGTTATCGACACGAACAAGGAAAAGATTGCCATTGAGGAAGCCAAGAAGCTTGGTATCCCGATCGTCGCCATCGTCGACACCAACTGCGATCCGGACGGCATCGACTTCCCGATTCCGGGCAATGACGACGCCGGTCGCGCCATCACGCTTTATTGCGATCTCGTCGCCCGTGCGGCGCTGGATGGCCTTGAGCGCAGCCAGTCGGCTTCGGGCATCGACATCGGCGCCTCGGAAGCACCTCCGGCTGAAGATCTGCCGGGCGAGTTCCGCGGCATTGAAGCCGCCCGTGGCGAGCCTGACGATCTGAAGCGGATCACCGGTATCAGCGGCAAGCTTGAGCAGCGCCTCAACGATGCTGGCGTATTCCACTTCTGGCAGATCGCTGATCTCGACGCCGATCAGGTTGCTGCGCTCGATCGCAAGCTGAAGCTCAAGGGCCAGGTTGCGGCCGACAAGTGGACCGAGCAGGCCAAGAAACTGGTCGAAACGGCCGCCGTCTAATGGGATGGCCGCATACGGCGGCCATTTCGCATTATCTGCAAACCTGCGGGCGCCAAGGGGCGCCCGCCTAGCTAGTGGGCTTATCCATGACCATTTCCGCAAGTCTCGTGAAGGAACTGCGCGAAAAGACCGGCGCCGGCATGATGGACTGCAAGGCGGCTCTCACCGAGGTGAAGGGCGACATCGAAGCGGCAATCGACTGGTTGCGGAAGAAGGGCCTCTCGAAGGCTGCCAAGAAGGCCGATCGCGTCGCTGCTGAAGGGCTTATTGGCGTCGCCATTAACGGCGCGACAGGCTCGATCGTTGAGGTGAACTCCGAGACGGACTTCGTTGCCCGCAACGAACAGTTCCAGGATCTGGTCACGAACATTGCGTCACTGGCTGCGCCCGCAAATGGTGACGTTGAAGCGATCCTGGTTGCAGCCTATCCGGGCAAGTCGCACACCGTCGGCGACCAGATCAAGGAGCTCATCGCCACCATCGGCGAGAACATGAACCTGCGCCGTGCCACTACGCTTTCGGTGCCGCAGGGCGTGGTTGGCGCCTATGTGCACGGTCAGGTTTCGCCCGGCCTTGGCAAGATCGGTGTGCTGGTTGCGCTGGAGTCTTCCGGTTCCAACACCGACGAGCTTGCTACTCTGGCTCGCCAGATTGCAATGCACGTTGCCGCCACCAATCCGGTTGCCCTCGACATCGACGGCGTGCCGGCTGAGGTGCTGGAGCGCGAGAAGGCGATCCTGGCCGACAAGAACCAGGGCAAGCCCCCGCAGGTGCTTGAGAAGATCGTTGCTTCGGGCGTGAAGTCCTACGCCAAGGACAACACGCTGCTGGAACAGTCCTATATCCACGATCCATCCAAGTCGGTTGGCCAGACCCTCAAGGAAGCTGAGGGCAAGGTCGGTGGACCGGTGAAGATCGCCAGCTTCGTCCGCTACGGACTGGGCGAGGGCATCGAGAAGAAAGAAGACGATTTCGCCGCGGAAGTTGCGGCTGCTGCCGGTAACTGATCCGGCTGCGTTATTCGGGTGCGCAGCAGAATGCGCACCCGCGCCATGCTTTGGAATATGCGGCAGCAAGGATTTGCCGCGAAGCAGGCACATTCATCGCTGGAGCCGTCCCCAATTATTTAACTTGGGACGGCTCTAGGCGGATCTCAGCCATACGGGCTAGCTACGCTCTGGCCGCAGCCGTAGATCGGCGCTCCATCGCCATAAAGGTGCATGCGGCACAATACAGGCTGGCGTCGACCTCCGCGAGATTGCACTCGTGTGCGGAGCGGCCCTGGAGCGCGTGACAGGCAGGCGAATTGCGCCAAGCCGCCGCCGATGCGAGGAGGCAGTCATATGGCAACGGAAGAAGCCGCTGGAGCTGGAGCGACCGGTCTCGGTTACAAGAGGCTGCTGCTGAAGCTTTCCGGCGAAGCGCTAATGGGTAAATCCGGCTTCGGCATCGATATGGATGTTGTCGACCGGCTCGCGCGCGATATCGCCGAGGCTGTGAACGCCGGCGCCGAGATTGCAGTCGTTGTGGGCGGCGGCAACATCTTCCGCGGGCTGGCAGGCGCCGCCAAGGGGATGGAACGCGCGACCGCCGATTACATGGGCATGCTGGCGACGGTGATGAACGCGCTGGCGCTGCAGAACGCGCTCGAAAATGCAAAGGTGCCGGCGCGCGTGGTTTCCGCCATCCCGATGCCAACCGTGTGTGAAAGCTACATCCGCCCCAAGGCGTTGCAGCACATCGAAGCCGGCCGCGTGGTGATTTTCGCCGCCGGCACGGGCAACCCGTTTTTCACCACCGATACCGCTGCGACCCTGCGTGCCGTCGAGATGGATTGCCAGGCTGTGGCCAAGGCAACTCAGGTTGATGGCGTCTATGACAGCGATCCGCGGCGTAATCCCGATGCCAAGCGCTATGACCGTCTCGGCTATGCCGAGGTTTTAGCACGTGATCTCAAAGTGATGGACGGCACGGCGATCGCGCTTGCCCGTGACAATGGACTTCCGGTAATTGTCTTTTCCATTGAAGAGCCGGGAAATCTTTTGAAAGTTCTGCGCGGCACTGGACGCGCAACGGTCATTGAGTGACCGACAAGCCGCCGACGATCAATCAAGCACGTCCGGCATTTTTGGAAATAACCTGAAACGCTGGCTGAGGTTAGGTTCATCCGATCCGCGGTCGCAGGGAGACAGCAATGAGTGGCAATTTCGACCTTAACGACCTTGAGAAGCGTATGCGCGGCGCGCTGGACGTGCTGAAGCGTGACTTCTCCGGTCTGCGCACCGGCCGCGCCAGCACGCATCTTCTCGATCCGATTCAGGTCACGGTGTACGGCGCCAAGATGCCGTTGAGCCAGGTGGCAACGGTGTCGGTTCCTGAATCGCGCACGATTTCCGTTCAGGTCTGGGATCGCACGAACGTTTCCGCAGTCGAGAAGGCTATCCGCGAAGCGAACCTTGGCCTCAACCCGATCATTGATGGCACGCTGCTGCGTCTTCCTATTCCGCCGCTGACAGCCGATCGCCGTAACGAACTTGCCAAGCTGGCGCACAAGTATGCCGAGAGCTGCCGCGTCGCGGTCCGCAACGTGCGTCGTGAAGGCATGGATCTGCTGAAGAAACTGGAGAAAGACGGCAAGATCAGCGAAGATGACCAGCGCAAATCCTCCACCAAGGTGCAGGAGCTAACCGACCGGCTGATCAAAGATATCGACGAGACACTGGCCACCAAAGAAGTCGAGATCCACAAGGTTTGATGGCTTGAGGACAGCGGAGATTCCGCTATCCTCCATTTCAGGCTTGAAGCATTTTGCCCGTTCAAACGGAAGTCTGTCGCCGGTGACGGAAATCCAGTCAAAAGCTGTTCCGCTTGAGCAGAAACCTGCTCAGCCAAGACACATTGCCATCATCATGGATGGCAATGGTCGCTGGGCAAGCAAGCACGGGCTTCCGCGTGCAATCGGCCATCAACGCGGTGTCGAAGCGGTGCGCCGCACCGTTCGCGCGGCGATTGAGCTGTCGGTGCCATACCTCACGCTTTACAGTTTCTCGTCCGAGAACTGGTCGCGTCCGGCGTCAGAGATCGACGATCTCATGGGCCTGATGAAGCGTTTCATCAGGCGCGACCTGGCTGAGCTGCACCATGCCGGCGTGAAGATCCTGGTTATCGGGGAGCGTGCAAAAGTCGATCCCGAGCTGATGGCTCTGATCGACGAAGCCGTGGAGTTGACGCGTAACAACACCGCGATCACGCTTGTGGTGGCTTTCAATTACGGCGCCCGGGCGGAAATCGCCAAGGCGGCGCGGGCCCTGGCGGTTGAGGTTGCGGCCGGGCGACTTGCGCCGGAGGACATTACCGTCGATCGCATGGGCGCGGCGCTCGATACCGCTGGCATCCCCGATCCGGATCTGTTGATCCGCACCAGTGGCGAGATGCGGATCTCGAATTTTCTGCTCTGGCAGTGCGCCTATACCGAATTTGTATTCCTGGATGCATTCTGGCCTGAATTCGGGCGGGAGCTGCTGGAGGTAGCAATCGCGCGCTACTGCGAGCGGGACCGGCGCTATGGCGGCCTAACCCGCCAGTCGGCGGTGTGAGCCAGCATGCCTGACAATCTCGCCATGCCGCCGGAGGGCGGATCGCCGTCCGGTTCGAACAATGCTACCGGCTCGAATGACAGCGGCCTCGGTAGTTCGGCTGCGGGTAAGCCGGGGCCGAGCAATCTCACGCTGCGTATCGTTTCCGGTGCGGTTCTGGCGGCCGTTGCGTTCTTCCTGGCTTACTCCGGCCCGGTGCCATTCGGCATCCTCATTCTGGCCTGCTCTCTGGTGATGAGCTGGGAGTGGAGCAGGCTGGTCCGCGGCACCGGGTTTGATCTTGGCTTCTACATTCAGGCGGCGGCTATTGTTCTTGCCGTCGCGCTGGCGGCGTTCGGTTATGCGGCTCCTGCCTTCGCGGTGCTATGCATTGCCGCCATCATTCTGGTGCCGCTCTATCTGGGCCATAACGCCGGTCTTTCCGGGCTGGGCGTCATCTATGTCGGCCTGCCGGCCGTGGCGTTGCTGTGGTTGCGCGGCGATGAGCCGTTCGGCTTCAGCGCCATTCTGTTCGTGTTTGCCGTCGTCTGGTCGTCGGATACTGGCGCTTATGCTGCCGGGCGGACCATCGGCGGCCCCAAGCTCTGGCCCAAGGTTTCACCGAAAAAGACATGGGCCGGTTTCATCGGCGCTCTGGTTGCCGGAGCCGTTGTCGGCATAATCTTTTCCATGCTGGAGCCGGGCACCGATGCGCTGCGCCTCGTGCTGCTGGGTGTCGGTCTGGCATTTGTTTCGCAGGCCGGTGATCTGGCGGAATCGGCATTGAAGCGTCACTTCAACCGCAAGGATGCCAGCGATCTCATTCCGGGGCATGGTGGCTTCATGGACCGCATGGACAGCATCGTCGCTGCGGCCTCGGTCGCAGGGTTGCTGGCGTTGGCCGTTGATGCGCACGCGCCCGCCCGCGCTTTGCTGTTTGGCCCGTAATGCGCTCGAAAATGGCACCATCATCTGAAACCGCAGGTACGCGGGGGCAGGCCGTCCGCTCCGTTTCGGTGCTGGGGGCGACGGGCTCGGTCGGCCAGAGCACCATCGACCTCATCTGCCGCAATCGCGATGCCTTCACGGTCGAAGCGCTGACGGCCCAGACCAATGTCGCAGCGCTTGCCGAGGCTGCGCGCCGTACCGGGGCGCGGCTGGCGGTGATCGGCGATGCCAATCTCTATGACGATCTGCGCGCGGCACTGGCCGGGACCGGCATTGACGCCGCCGCCGGGCCGGATGCGATCGTGGCCGCGGCTGCCATGCCGGCCGATTGCGTCGTGGCCGCGATCGTCGGTGCGGCAGGACTTGCGCCCACATTAGAGGCTGCGCGGCAGGGCAGGCGTCTGGCGCTTGCCAACAAGGAATGCCTTGTTTCCGCAGGCGATGTTTTCATGTCCACGGTGGCGGACGCGGGGTGCGAACTGCTGCCGGTCGACAGCGAGCATTCGGGCGCCTTGCAGGCTCTGGCCGGGGCGTCAGCCGAGAGCATCGAGCGGATTACTCTGACGGCGTCCGGCGGTCCGTTCCGCACGTGGAGCCTTGACGAGTTGCAGCATGTGACGCCGGAGCAGGCGTTGCGGCATCCCAACTGGAGCATGGGTGCCAAGATCACCATCGATTCAGCAACCCTGATGAACAAGGGGCTGGAGCTGATCGAGGCCTACCATCTGTTTCCGGTTACAGCCGAACAGCTCGGCGCGGTGGTGCACCCCCAGTCGATCATCCATTGCCTGGTGTCGTACATTGACGGCTCGGTGATGGCGCAGATGGCCTGCCCGGACATGCGCACGCCGATCGCGCTGGCGCTCTCCTGGCCCGGCAGGATGCAAGCGCCAACTCAACGGCTTGATCTGGCCAGCATCGGCCAGCTCTCTTTCGAAGCCCCCGACGAGGTGCGGTTTCCGGCCCTGAAGCTCGCCCGCGACGCCTTGACGCGCGGGGCAACGGCGCCCGCCATCCTGAGCGCGGCCAACGAGGTGGCGGTGGAGGCTTTTCTCAGCCGTCGCATAGGTTTCCTCGATATCGCCCGTAATGTCGCCGATGCGCTGGAAGCGGCCGAGAAACAGGGACTGATTGCCCCGGCAGCCAATCTGGGCGACGTTCTGGAGGCTGATTCTGCCGGCCGCCGTCTGGCACAATCCCTGCTAGGCCGCTATGTCTAGCCGGCGCCTGGATCTCCCGGGGAGTTTCCAGTTAAAACAGGGGATTGGCGCCGAAGTTGCCATTTTTGCGCGTAGCCTCATCGGGCACGCATTCCGCTCGCAGCCCTGGGCGGTTCCGCGAGAGACAGGAGAACGATGCTGACGCTGGCCAACCTAGCGACCTCCATGCCGGGGGTTCTGATGACGATCGCGCAGTTCCTGGTTGTGCTGACCATCGTGGTGTTCGTCCACGAATTCGGTCACTTCATTGTCGCGCGCTGGTGCGGCGTCACAGTCAAGACGTTCTCCATTGGCTTTGGTCGGGAGATTTTCGGCTTCACTGACCGCAAGGGTACGCGCTGGCGTTTCGCCTGGATCCCGCTCGGCGGCTACGTGAAATTCGTCGACGACGAAAACGCCGCCAGCCAGCCCTCGCCCGACGCGCTGGACAAGATGACCGCCTCTGAACGCGCCGGTGCCTTCCAGAACAAGGCTCTGTGGCAGCGCGCGGCGGTGGTGGCCGCCGGGCCAATCGCGAATTTCATCCTGGCCATAATGGTTTATGCGGCGGTCAACGTCTCCTTTGGCGTCCGCACCATCACCCCCGTTGTGGGTGAGGTGAAGGCGGGCATGCCTGCCGCCACGGCTGGAATTCAGTCGGGTGACGTCATCCGTTCGATCGACGACTGGACGGTTGAAGGCTTTGAGGATGTGCAGCGTCTGGTGGGCATCAACGCCGGCAGGACGCTGAAATTCGGCGTCGAGCGCAACGGCGAAAAGCTTTCCTTCGATGTGACGCCTGAAGTTCACGAGCAGCCGGACAGCTTCGGTGGCACGTTCCGGCGCGGTCTTATCGGCATCACGCCGTCCAGCACGGATGGCTTCCGGGACGCCAAGAGCGTCGGCATGTTTGAAGCCCTGCGGCTTGGCGTGCGGGAAACCTACGCCAACATCGCCCACACGATCCAGGGCATTGGCGACATAATAACGCAGCGGCAGGCCGCCGACCAGATGGGTGGTCCTATCCTGATGGCGCAGGTTACGGCCCGTGTGGCCGAGGGCGGGATCGAGCCGCTGCTGCGCTGGGTGGCCTTCATCTCGGCCAACATTGGCTTTCTGAACCTGCTGCCAATTCCTGTGCTAGATGGTGGACATCTTGTTTATTACGCCATCGAAGGGGTGATGCGTCGCCCCCTCAGCAGACGCATGCAGGAGATCGGATTCCAGATCGGAATTGCCCTGGTTCTGATGCTGATGGTGTACGTGAATTTGAATGATTTGTTGCGGGTTTGGCGTGGTTGGACCGGGGTGGGCTGAATTGGTGTTCAGTGACGTAAACTTGCCACTTCCGCAGGGGCGACTGAATCGTTAAAAAGGAATTTACACAGGGGAGCGCGCACTGAGATCTGCGGCCTTTTGGCTGAGTGTCAGGTGAACGTTTTTTAGTCATGCGGTGCGGGCTCCGAAGCCGACGGGTCCGCGTCGAGGGGGAATTCGGCAAGAACGAGGGCATAGTCTCGAATGCCTGTTGTCCTATCCTTTGCGTTGAACATCCGCCGCTTCGTATTGTGTGCGGTGGCGGTTACCGCTGGAGTGTTGGGCGTCGTCGGCGCTTTGCTCCCAGCCCCTGCGCACGCGCAGGGCGCTACGGTGCAGAACGTGCTTGTGAATGGTAACAAGCGCGTTGAGCCCGAAACCGTTCGCTCATACATGCAGGTTTCCCCCGGGTCAGCCTATGACCCTCAAAAGGTCGACGCGTCCATCAAGGCGCTGTTCGGCACGGGGCTGTTCTCAGACGTGCGCATTGAGCGCGTTGGTGGCGATGTTGTCGTCACCGTCGTCGAGAACCCTGTCATCAATCAGGTCGCCTTCGAGGGCAACAGCGAGGTCGATACCGACACGCTGCGCAACGAAGTGCAGCTCAAGCCTCGTTCTGTATTCACCCGCGCCCGTGTGCAGTCCGACGTCCAGCGCGTGCTGGACGTCTATCGCCGCCAGGGCCGTTACGCCGCTAGCGTCGAGCCGAAGATCATCGAGCTTGAGCAGGATCGCGTGAACCTAGTGTTCGAGATCGCCGAGGGCAGCGCGACCAAGGTCAAAGGCATCAACTTCGTCGGCAACAAAGCTTTCTCCGACGGCGATTTGCGCGATGTCGTTTCGACCACCGAAAAGGGTTGGTTCGACTTCCTGAAGGGTACGGCGATCTACGATCCCGACCGTATGAACCTCGATCGCGAATTGCTGCGTCAGTACTACCTGAAGAACGGCTACGCCGATGCCCAGGTAACCGCTGCCAACGCTGAGCTTGATCGCGACGGTTCCGGCTTCTTCGTCACCTATTCGATCGAAGAGGGCGAGCGCTATGACTTCGGCGCCGTGAATGTTGAAAGCACGGTCGCAAACATTGATGCCGCCAAGTACCAGGGCAACGTGAAGACCTCTGCTGGCGATACCTACAACGCCCAGCTCATCGACAAGTCGGTTGAAGAGCTGACGACTGCGATGTCGGAAGATGGCTATGCCTTCGCCCGCGTCCGTCCGCAGCCTGTACCTGATCCGGTAAGCCGCACCATCGCGATCAACTACGTGATCGAAGAAGGTCCGCGGGTTTACATCGAGCGCATCAACATCAGCGGTAACACGCGCACCAAGGACTACGTGATCCGTCGCGAGTTCAAGGTGGCTGAGGGTGACGCGTACAACCCGATGGTGGTCGATCAGGCCAAGAAGCGTCTGACCAACCTCGGTCTGTTCAAGGGCGTCGACATCAAGCGTCGCCCCGGCGCCTCGCAGGACCGCGTGGTTCTGGACGTTGAGCTGGCTGAGCAGTCGACCGGTGAGCTTTCGTTCGGTGCCGGTTACTCGACTGCAGAAGGTGTCATCGGCGATGTCAGCATCACCGAACGCAACCTGATGGGTAACGGTCAGTTCCTGCGGCTTCAGCTTTCGGGTTCTATGGAGCGCTTGCAGGTCAACCTGAGCTTCACCGAGCCGCGCTTCCTGGATCGCAACCTGGCCGCTGGCTTTGACATCTTCCATAAGGAAGTCGATCAGAGCAGTGAATCCGGCTTCTCTACCCGCCGCACCGGCGCCAGCCTCCGGCTTGGCTTCCCGCTGTCCGAGCGGCTGTGGATGCAGACCTCGTACACCGCATCGCGGGACTCGATCTTCAACATCCAGAACGGTGCATCGCGCGCCATCTGGGACTCTGAGGGTACGTCCTACACCTCGATGGTCGGCACCACGCTCACCTATGATCTACGTAACGATCCGCGTAATCCGACCAAGGGCTTCTGGTTCCAGACTGGCGCTGATTTCGCCGGCCTCGGTGGTGACGTGCAGTACGTCAGCTTTGCGGCTGAGGCTCGCGCCTACTTCCCGATCACCGACAAGATCACCTTCGTCGGTCGTGCAATCGGTGGCTCGATCAACGGTTGGGGTGGCGAGGACGTCCGTCTAATCGATCTGTTCTTTAAGGGCGGTGAGACGGTTCGTGGTTTCGACCGTGCAGGCTATGGTCCGCGCGATCTGAGCACCGGCGACGCGCTGGGCGGTCAGTACTACTGGGCAACCACCGCCGAAGTCCGCTTCCCGATCCCGTTCGTACCTGAGGATCTGGGCATCTCGGGCGCCGTCTTTGCTGACGCCGGTTCTCTCTGGAACGCCGGAGAGCGTGCAGCCGGATTGCTTGCAGGTTGTACGATTGCGACCGGAGAAGCCTGTCTCGCCGACAGCAGCGGCGTGCGGTCCTCGGTTGGTGCCAGCTTGTTGTGGGCATCGCCGGTCGGTCCGATCCGCATGGACTTCGCCAAGGTTCTCTCCAAGGAAACCTACGACGACGAGCAGTTCTTCCGCTTCGGTGCGGCCACAAAGTTCTGATGGCTGCGAAGCGGCTGTCGGCTTGGGCTGATGAAGTCCGGCTTTGAAAATCAAGGATCATCCGGTCTCAAGATTGACCGGGTGATCCTTTTCTTTTTCAGATGCAGGGTTGTTTGCCGGCGCGGGAAGAACAAGCTCTGGCAAAGAACTGCAGAGAAAGAAAAGCAAAACCTACCGTGCGGGGCCCGGCACCGCCTGACAGTCACATCGGCCGTATGACGGATCGGCAGCATGGATGCTCCGGCGACATTGCGCATCGGGATCGCCCCCAACGCTACGTGCAGGTTGAGTTTGTGACGGCGCAGAAAACGGTGACCTTTTGCTGCGTCAGGCGTTCGCCGCTTACTGGATGTGTTGAAACATCGGCTTGAGCGGTTCCGATTGCAGCGGAATCGTGGAACGGGTCACATGACCTTGTTTGACCGTGCTTTCTGGAAGAAAATCAGTTCCAACGCGTTTGGAAGCACCCTAGACCGCTGGGCTTTAAATCAATGCAGCATCCCGGATTTTTTCACCGTGCAGGCCCGTTTGCGCTTGCCGACGTGGCCAAGGCGACTGGGGCTGAATTAGCGCCCGGGGTCGACGGCAGTATCGAAGTATCCGATGTGCGCACGCTGGTTGATGCCGGGCCGCAGGATGTAGCATTTTTTAATAATCGCAAGTACGCCGACCAGCTCAAGGTAACCCGTGCGGGCTGTTGCCTCGTGTTGCCGGCGCTGGCGTCGCGCTTGCCGGAGGGAACGTCAGCGCTGCTCACGCCCGAGCCCTACCGGGGCTTTGCAATGGCGCTGATGCTGTTTTATCCGCAGTCCCGCTTTTCGCAGGTGGCTCCGACGGATGATGCCACCAGGACCCTCATCCACCCATCCGCAGAGCTGGAAGAGGGTGCCATCGTTGAGCCCGGCGCAGTGATCGGGGCAGAGGCGCGCATCGGCCGGGGTACCCGTGTCGCCGCCAACGCCGTGGTCGGGTATCGCGTCTGTATAGGCCGCGATGGTTACGTCGGGCCGGGCGCCACGCTGGTTCACACCCTTGTTGGTGACCGCGTCATTATCCATGGCGGTGTGCGCATTGGTCAGGATGGCTTTGGCTTTGCCATGGGCCGTCAGGGGCACTTGAAAGTGCCGCAGATTGGCCGCGTCATTATTCAGGATGACGTTGAAATTGGCGCCAATACAACCATTGATCGGGGTGCTCTTAAGGACACCATCATTGGTGAGGGAACGAAAATTGATAATCTCGTGCAGATCGGGCACAACGTCGTCGTCGGACGTCATTGCGTGATTGTGGCCCAGGTCGGCATCTCGGGCTCTACGGAGCTTGGGGATTTCGTGGTTATGGGTGGCCAGTCGGGAGCGGTTGGACACATCAAGATCGGTCCGGGGGCGCAGATCGCCGGAGCGAGCCATGTCGCAAAGGACGTACCTGCAATGTCAAAACTCGCCGGAACGCCGGCCAAGCCGCTCACGGTGTGGGCGCGCGAGTTGGGCATGATTGCCCGCTTGGCCCGTCGCGGCGGTAAGAGTGATGCTGACGAGGCGTAGTAGCGGTTCCCCCGCACGCAGCGCGCAAGTATGAGGTCGAAGAGAATGAACGATATGACGGAACCCACAGGTGCGACGGCGCTGGCAACGGCAGATATCGCGCGCGTTATGAAGCTGCTGCCGCATCGCTATCCGTTCCTGATGCTGGACCGCATCTATGACATGGACGGCGATCGCAGTTGTGTGGGCGTAAAGAACGTCACCATCAACGAGCCGTTTTTCCAGGGCCATTTCCCGCAGTACCCGGTGATGCCCGGTGTGCTGATCATCGAAGGTCTGGCGCAGACGGCAGGCGCGCTGTGCGTGCACAGCCTGGGCGAAGACTACGTCGCCGAGCTGGTTTACTTCATGGGCATCGATCGCGCCAAGTTCCGCAAGCCGGTGCTGCCGGGCGACCAGCTTCACTATCACGTCCGCAAGATCCGCAACCGCGGGCGCGTCTGGCGTTTCTATGGCGAGGCCAAGGTTGATGGTGCGGTTGTTGCCGAAGCAGAGGTAAGCGCGATGCTCGCCGACACCGCTGAAGCACGCGCCTTTGCGGCTCAAAAACATGGGTGATTACACCGCGCACCCGACAGCGGTGATTGAGGACGGCGCTCAGATCGGTCCCGGTGTAAAGATCGGGCCGTATTGCGTCGTCGGCCCTGAGGTGACACTTGCCGAAGGCGTCGAACTGCTCAGCCATGTCGCGGTGGCTGGCCGCACTTCCATCGGTCCGCGCACGCGCATCTTTCCGTTCGCCTCTATCGGCCATCAGCCGCAGGATCTGAAGTTTCGTGGCGAAGCTTCGACGCTCTCGGTTGGCGCCGACTGCATGATCCGCGAAGGCGTGACGCTCAATCCGGGCACGGAAGGTGGCGGCTATGCGACCACCATCGGCGACCGCTGTGCGTTTCTGGCCAACTCCCATGTCGGCCATGACTGCCATGTCGGCAACAACGTGGTGTTCTCCAACAACGTGATGTTGGCGGGACATTGCACCGTTGGCGATTTCGCCATTCTGGGTGGCGGCGCGGCAGTGATCCAGTTTGCGCGCGTGGGTGCGCATTCGTTCCTGGGTGGCATGTCCGGGCTTGAGAACGATCTCATCCCCTATGGCATGGCGCTTGGTAATCGCGCCTATCTGTCCGGGCTCAACATCGTTGGCCTGCAGAGGCGCGGCTTCTCCCGCGAGGACATCCACAATCTGCGCCGTGCCTACCGCGCGCTTTTTGCGGCTGAGGGCACGCTCTCGGAGCGCACAGACGACGTGGCGAAGGAATTTGCCGGGCAGCCGATTGTCGAGGAAATCATCGCGTTCATCCGCGTCGGCGGCAAGCGCAGCCTCTGCACGCCGAAAGACGCGACCGGAGCCTGACATATGACGCAGCGGCCGCGCGTCGTCGGGATCGTTGCCGGAGCGGGCTCTCTGCCACGCGAGATCGCCGCGCATGTTACAGCGCGCGGCGACCTTGTTCACATCGTGTCGATTGCCGGCGAAGGCGACGACACCGATCTTGAGCCGTTTCCGCTTACCCGTGTTGGCTGGGCGCAGATTGGCCGTCTGTTGCGCGCGTTGCGCAATGCATCCGTTAGCGAGCTTGTGATCGTTGGCGCAGTACGCCGTCCGGACGTGGCTTCGCTGCGCCCGGATTTCGGCGTGGTGACGAACATGCCGGCGGTGCTTCGCATCCTGCGTACCGGCGGCGACGACAGCATCCTGAGCCGCATCGTGCGCTTCTTCGAAAGCAAGGGCTTCAAAGTTGTGTCGCCGGTGGATGTTATGCCGTCGCTTCGGGTAAGCGCGGGGCCGCTGGGGCAGGAGCGCATGACAGCTGCGGACAGAGCTGACGTTGCACTTGGGTTTGATGTTGTGAGGGCTTTGGGGCCGTTCGATATTGGCCAGGCTGTGGTGGTGGCGGACGGGCGAATTGCGGCCATCGAAGGCGCGGAAAACACGGATGCGATGCTCGCGCGGCTGGTGAAGCCGCCTGACAGGCGGGCGCGAAGTGTATCGCAAGGCGATGCGATAGACGCACCCACGACGACAGGCCGACGAGGCGTGCTGGTGAAGCGTCCCAAGCCCCGACAGGAAATGCGCGTCGATCTGCCAGCAATTGGGCCGCAAACGGTTAGTCGCGTGCTGGAAGCCGGGCTGCGGGGCGTTGCGGTGCTGGCGGATGGCGCAATTGCGCTGGAGCGTGATGAACTCGCGCGCGCTGCCAATTTGGCACAGATGTTTGTCGAGGGCGTTGCTGACCACGGTGGCGAGGCGGCGGCTGCGCTGGCCGGATTGCGTGGATTTGTGGCGGTGGGAAAGCATAAGCCCTCCAGTCAGCAAAGTGCCGACGCAACGAAAGCCGCTGACGCGTTGACGGCGTTGCGCCCATACGCGCGTAGCGAAGGCGCAGTTATTGATCGTGGCCATATCCTTGCGATTGCATGTGGCGAAGGCCATGAAGCGCTTGCTTCCAGGGCGGGCCGACTGCGTCAGTGGGGGCGTAAGTCCCGCCGCCAGCCGACGGCAATCGCCGTTATTGCTGTTCAGCAGCTTGATGAAGTTGGCAGGCTGCTAGCCTGTGCAGAAGCGAACCGCATTGCCGGTATTGCGGTGTTGGGAGTTTGTGCCGACGATGTTGCGCCATACATCGCCCAGGCCGACGGCCTTGGATTGGTGCTGCTCGTCGAAAAGACTGATCGTCACATCAAAGAGGAATGAGCGCGATGAGCCTTGCAGCAAGACCAGCGCGCGCTTCTGTTTCTCCGCGTAGCCGAGACGATCTGCGCATTTTTCTGGTCGCAGGCGAACACTCGGGCGACGCCCTCGGTGGCAAGCTGATGACGGCGCTGACGGCGAGATGCAATGGCCGGGTGCACTATCTCGGCGTCGGCGGCGAGACGATGGAGCATGCGGGGCTGGCGTCACAGTTTCCGTTGTCCGACGTGGCGGTGATGGGACCACTGAATATTCTGGCCCGCCTGCCGCGATTGGTGTCGCGCGTGTATCGCACAGTCGACGCGGCGGTAGCGGCGGAACCCGATGCCGTGGTCATCATCGATGCGCCGGAATTCACCCATCCGATTGCCAAGCGCATCCGCAAGCGCGCGCCGTCGATTCCGATCATCGATTATGTTTCGCCCAGCGTGTGGGCCTGGCGCTCGGGGCGCGCGCGCAAGATGCGGCCGTATGTCGATCATGTGCTGGCGCTGTTGCCATTCGAGCCGGCCGCGCATGAGCGGCTCGGTGGCCCGCCGTGCTCCTATGTCGGCCACCCACTGATCGAGCGTCTGGAGTGGATTCAGGGGCTTGATCCAACGGTGCTGGCCGAACGACTGCAGCTTGACCCTGCACGGCCTGTCATCGTCGTGTTGCCGGGCAGCCGGACGTCAGAGGTGACGCGGTTGATGCAACCCTTTGGCGCCACGATTGAAGAGCTGCACAATCGCCGTCTGCGCCCGCAAATTATCATTCCGGCAGTGCCGCATGTGCGCGCCATCATTCAGCAGCATGCGCAGACGTGGCGCGAGCCGCCGCATTTCGTCGAAGGCGACGAAGACAAATTCCGCGCTTTCCGGCTGGCGCATGCGGCGCTGGCGGCATCAGGCACGGTGACGCTCGAACTGGCGCTAGCGGGAACGCCGATGGTTGTCGGCTACAAGGTCGATCGGCTGGCCGCTCAACTCAAGCATCTGGTGAAAGTGCACTCGGTGGTGCTGGCGAACCTGGTGCTGGAAGAAAATGCGTTCCCTGAATATCTGCAGGAGAACTGCACGCCGGAGAAAATGGCGGACGCCATCGAGCCGCTGTTGCGCGATACGCCCGAGAGCCAGGCGCAACTCGCGGCGCTGGCCCGCATTCCGCACTGCATGCTGATCGAAGGTGCGACGCCGAGCGATCTCGCCGCAGACATCGTGCTCGATTACGCCACGCGCGGCCGGCGATCTGCGTAGGCAGGCGGCGCCTGAATTTTTGTGACCCATGGGCAACGGTTGCTTGCGATATTCACCGCAACCGTTGCTTGCAGCTTGCCGCGATTGGTCCAGCTCCTGATTATCGTTCATGAATCGATTTTACGGCGTGGCCGGAACATCCATTTTGAATTTGGGGTCCAATGCGTAGCGCAGCGAAGCCATACCGATCCATCCAGTTGTTAGCTGGGGTGTCGGCTATCGCGCTGGCGGCGGCGCTTTTCACTTCAGCACCTGTCATGGCCAATGGCGGCCAGAGCGGCGGTGGCACCACTGGTGGCGGGGATAGCCTCAATGGCGTGGGGTCCATCGGACTATCCAACCCGGCGACCGGCGGTGGCGGCGGCGGTGCCGGCTTATCCGGTGCCTCGGGTGGAAACGGGACAGGAGCCGGCGGTGCCGGTGGCGTCAATCCGGGCGATAATGGCCAGGACGGATCGAGCGATCCCGTATCCGGTGGCGGCGGTGGTGGCGCGGCCCATGGCGCTGTGCGCACTGAGCTTCCGGATATCGACGGGGTGGTGTTCCAGGGGGGGATCGGCGGTAGCGGCGGAGGCAGCAGCGACTACGGCGGCGGCGGCGGCAGCGGCGGCTGGGGTCTCGTCGTGGACGGTTCGAACAAGACCGGCGCGTTCACCGGTACCATGGTTGGTGGCTCGGGCGGCAATGCAGGTTTGAACGGTGGCGGCTGGGGTGGCTCGGGCGGCGTGGGTTACTCCATATTTGGGGCCAACAACACCGTGACTGTGAATGGTGCAGTCACCGGCGGCGATGGCGGCGATGGCGGCCATCAGACGGCTGCAAGTGGACGTGGAGGCAATGGTGGGAGTGGTGGTTTTGGTGCGTGGCTGATCGGCAGCGGTAACCAGACGACGTTCACTGGCCCTGTAACCGGCGGCAATGGCGGTCGCGCGGGCTCTGATGGTTCCGGCGGCCCGGCGGCGGGCGGACAGGGTGGCTACGGCATTTATGGCGCCGGTGGCGTAACGATCGGTGGCGCAGTTACCGGCGGCAACGGCGGCAGTGTTTTTGATTTTGGAACTGTAGGAGCTGGTGGCGAAGGTGTCAGTGGCAGCAATATGGAAGTCACGGTGCTGTCGACCGGCTCTGTGTCGGGCGGCTTCAGCGGCGACGGTGCCACTCAGGCCAATGCCGTAAAGTTTCTCAGTGGAACCGATTCGCTCATCGTTCACGCTGGTGCATCGTTGAACGGCGCCGTTGCTGGCGACGGCGACGACACGTTCGTGCTTGGCGGCACTGCGGATGGCAGCATCAACTACGACACACAGTTCAGCGGCTTTCAGACGCTGGGTAAAATTGACTCCAGCACCTGGACCCTGACCGGCAATAATTTCACCGGTTCTGCGTTGGTGTTAGGGGGGCGGCTTAACGTCGAGGGCCAGATCGGCACCGCAGGCGAAGTTCATATCGTTGGTGCTGACGGGATACTTGGTGGCGGCGGGACCATTCTCGGCGGCGTAGCGGTGCTGGGTGCCACCTTGGCGCCGGGTGGAGCCCTCAATCAGCTCACGGTTACGGAGACCGTGGGACTGGGACCCAATGCCGTCTTTCAGGTCGGCGTGAACGCTGCTGGCCAGAACGACCGCTTGATGGCGCAGGGTGTCGCGGTGATCGATGCCACCGCCGTTGTGGATGTGCTGGCGCAGCTGGGCAAGTACATGCCCTCGACGCAGTACACGATCATCACCAGCACGGGCGGCGTCACCGGTCAGTTCAATCCGAACGTCACCACCAACATGGCGTTCCTGACGCCGACGCTGAGCTATGACGCCAACAACGTTTATCTGACGCTGGCGAATACGGCAGCGTTCCTCTATGCGGCGCAGACCTACAACGAGCATGCGGTTGCCGGCGCTCTCGACACGCTCGACTTCAACGACCCGTTGTATCAGGCCGTAATTGGGCAGACGGCGGAAGGTGCGCGGCAGGCGTACAACGCAATGTCGGGTGAGATTTATGCCTCGACCATCGGCGTGCTGATCGATCAGGCGCGCTTTGCTCGCGGATCCATCCTCGACCGGCTGTTGCAGTCGTCCTACGCGCAGGGCGGCGCAGGCGGGCAGCAGATGGCGCTCGGAGCAGGCGGGCCGACGACATTCGCCGTGGCATCCGTGCCGATGGAAGGCCGCATGGCGCTCGGCATGGGCGACGGCAGCGGACGCGGATCGCATGCGTTTGCGCCTGCATATTCCGACGGCCTCGTTTTCTGGACGCAAGGCTTTGGTTCGTGGGGCAGCTACGACGGTAACGGCAATGCCGCCGCGGTTGAGCGCACGCTCGGCGGCTTTGTATCGGGTGTCGATACAGGGCTTGGCGATGGCTGGCGCGCGGGTGTCGCGGCGGGTTATGCGCGCTCGAATATTTCCGTTGGCGCGCGCAACTCGTCGTCGGAAATCGACAGTTACACGCTGGCGGCATACGCGGGCGGCCCAGTGGGATCGTTTGCGCTGCGCGCTGGCGGCACCTGGACATGGAGCGACATTGAAGCTTCGCGCGCGGTTGTGTTTCCGGGGTTCGCGTCGCTGCAAGAGGCAAGCTATAACGGCGATGTCGGCCAGCTGTTCGCTGAACTCGCGCATCCGTTCGTGTCCGGTGCATCAGCGATCGAGCCATTTGCTGGCCTTGCGTGGGTACATCTGAACACGGATGGTTTCACCGAGAGCGGCGGTGCGGCGGCCCTGGCCGTGCGCGGCAGCAACGAGAATGTCGGCTATTCGACGCTGGGCCTGCGCGCTGCCACAACGCTCCCGATGGGTGGGGTTCTGGTGACGCCACGTGCCTCGGCGGCCTGGCAGTATGCGTTCGGCGACACGACGCCCGATCTTGCGCTGGCGTTCGCAAGTTCCGGCGCCAGCTTTGGCATTCTCGGCGTGCCGTTGGCCCGCTCAAGCGCGTTGCTGGAGGCTGGCCTCGATATTCAGCTCAGCGAAGATGCAGTGCTGGGCGTGTCCTATGTCGGCCAGCTTGCCGGTGATCTGCAGGATAACGGCGTGCAGGGTAAAATTCTCTGGAAGTTTTAAGTTGGCGAAGTTTCGTTGGCGCTCGGCGACTGCCCTGCGGGGAGCCGGCCGTGGTTGCTTGATGCGCTCGGCGACTCTCCTCCGGAGAGCCAGCCGCCGAGCGTAGGGATGTCTTCACTGCAGGCAGCCAGTCGCCGAGCGCCAGAGTTTTATCGCTCGTTGATGGGCACGTAGTTGCGCTCGGGCGCTCCCATGTAAAGCTGGCGTGGACGGCCGATGCGCTGCTCGGGATCCTCGATCATTTCTTTCCACTGCGCGATCCAGCCTACGGTGCGCGCGATGGCGAACAGCACCGTGAACATCGACACCGGGAAGCCAAGCGCGCGCAGCGTGATGCCGGAGTAGAAATCGATGTTGGGATAGAGCTTCTTTTCGATGAAGTACTCGTCCTGCAGCGCGATGCGCTCCAGTTCGATCGCCACCTTCAACAGCGGATCGTTATGGATGCCGAGCGCGTCCAGTACCTCGTGACACGTTTTCTGCATCACCTTGGCGCGCGGATCGTAGTTCTTGTAGACGCGATGGCCGAAGCCCATCAGGCGGAAGCCTGAGTTCTTGTCCTTGGCCTTGGCGATGAATTCCGGGATGCGCTCCACGCTGCCGATCTCGGCCAGCATGTTCAAAGCGGCCTCGTTGGCGCCACCGTGCGCCGGTCCCCACAGGCAGGCGATGCCGGCGGCGATGCATGCAAACGGATTGGCGCCCGACGAACCGGCCAGACGCACGGTCGACGTGGATGCGTTCTGCTCGTGGTCGGCGTGCAGGATGAAAATGCGATCAAGCGCGCGCGTCAGCACCGGATTGGCGACATACGGCTCGCATGGGATGGCAAAGCACATCTGCAGGAAGTTGGTGGTGTAGTCGAGGTCGTTGCGCGGATAGATGAACGGCTGACCGATTGAATACTTGTAGGCCATCGATGCAATCGTCGGCATCTTTGCCAGCATGCGATGCGAAGCCATTGCGCGCTGCGCTGGATCGTTGATGTCGGTGGAGTCGTGATAGAACGACGACAGCGCGCCAACGGTGCCAACCATGACGGCCATCGGATGCGCGTCGCGGCGGAAGCCGGTGAAGAAGCGCGTCATCTGCTCATGCAACATGGTGTGCCGCATGATCGTGGTGTTGAATGCGGCGTACTGGTCGTGCGTCGGCAGTTCGCCGTGCAGCAGCAGATAGCAGACTTCAAGGAAACTGGAGTGCTCCGCGAGCTGATCTATCGGATAGCCGCGATACAGCAGTATGCCGGCGTCGCCATCGATGTAGGTGATGCGCGATGAGCAATTCGCAGTCGACGTGAAGCCAGGATCGTAAGTGAAACAGCCTGTGTCACGATAGAGCTTGCCGACGTCAATGACATCCGGACCAAGAGTTCCACTGCGCACCGGCAGGGTGGACTTCTTGTCGGCGAGTGAAAGCTCGGCGGCCGCAGCGTCGGCGTGCCCCTTGTCGTGAACATTCATGGCGCAGTTTCCTGTAGTTCCCGGAGGTCGGAACCGATCATCTGCACCCGTCTGGTAGCGGCGGGCTTGTACGATCGGCGTCCAGCGAAAGACAGATCGACATGTAGGGCACGAAGGGCAGAGCGCCCTCCGTGGAAGTGCCGAAGCGATATGCTATATCACTTTCGCATTGCAACATACATGCAACGAGAACTTCGCCAACGCAACGCAATTTGCAAAATTTGCGTGATATCTCTTAGTGATGCGCAATCATGCGTAGACGGCATATTGTTCTTTAGGACGAACTACCCCGCCGCCTGATCGCGGATGCGGTCAAGCGCTTCATCGCGGCCAAGAACTGCCAGAACATCGAAGACCGGCGGTGAAACCGATTTTCCCGTCAGCGCGGCGCGCAACGGTTGCGCGACCTTGCCGAGCTTGGCACCTGTCTTCTCGGCGTAGTTGCGCACGATAGCTTCCAGATCAGCGGCCGACCAGTGGGACGCTGCCTCAAGATCGGGCAACAGCTGCTGAAGTGTAAGGCGTCCACCATCGTCCAGGATTTTTTGCGCCTTTTCATCGACCGGCAGCGGACGATCCGCGAACAGGAACATCGCGCTTTCGATGAGTTCAATCAGCGTTTTTGCCCGCTCCTTGAGCCCTGGCATGGCGAGCAGAAACTTGGCGTGCATGTTTGCATCCAGCCGTTCGGCAATGAACGTGCCTTCCGGAATGGACGGCAGCAAGTCTTCGATCCGCTGCAGCAGTTCCTGATCCGACGTGTGACGGATGTAATGGCCGTTGAGGTCTTCGAGCTTGGCGTAGTCGAACCGTGCCGGTGCGCGGTTGATGTCCGGCAGATCGAACCAGTCGAGCATCTGCGATGTCGACATGATCTCGTCGTTGCCGTGGCTCCAGCCCAGGCGCACCAGATAGTTGCGTAGCGCGGCGGGCAGGTATCCCATGTCGCGATAGGCTTCGACGCCGAGCGCACCGTGACGCTTTGAAAGTTTGGCGCCGTCGGGTCCATGGATCAGCGGCACATGGGCGAAGCGCGGCACCTGCCATCCCATCGCTTCGTAGATCTGCGTCTGGCGGGCAGCATTGGTGAGATGATCGACGCCGCGGATCACTTCGGTGATCTGCATGTCGTGGTCATCAACAACAACGGCGAGGTTGTAAGTCGGGTTGCCGTCCGAGCGCAGGATGATGAGATCATCCAGTTCCTTGTTCTGGAACACGACGCGGCCCTGCACGAGATCATCCACCACTGTTTCACCCTCGCGCGGTGCCTTGAGGCGGACAGCGTAGGACAGGCCAGCGGGAGCTTCGGCGGGATCGCGGTCGCGCCAGGGGGAGCGGATCGTCAGCGGCCGCTTTTCGGCCTGCGCTTCCTCGCGCATGCGATCGAGTTCATCGGGCTGCAACCAGCAGCGATAGGCGTGTCCGCTGGCCAGCAGCTCTTCGGCCACCTGGCGGTGACGCTTGGCGCGGCCATACTGCGAAACCTCATCGCCGTCCCAATCGAGCTCAAGCCATTTCAGGCCGTCCAGAATGGCGGCAACGGCGGCCGGATTGTTCCGCTCGCGATCGGTATCTTCAATGCGCAGCAGCATTTTTCCACCGCGCCCGCGTGCATACAGCCAGTTGAAAAGCGCGGTGCGCGCGCCACCGATATGCAGATATCCCGTGGGCGAAGGAGCAAAGCGCACGATCGGCGCTGCGTCGCGGCGTGTTTTGTCGGTCATATTTTTAACTATTGCCGTTGGATGCGGGGTGCTTTCGGTCGATGTAGCATGCCAGGACGGGGGGAGTAAGGGGCACCGGGTTTTCGGCGATGGATGGGGCAGTTGCGATCGGGGGAGGGGTGGCGCACGGCCGCGGGCTGCACGCCGCGTTGCTCCGCCGTCTGGAAGTTGAGCAGGAGCGTTGCTTCTACTGGCTTCCGGTGATGATCGGACTGGGTATCGGCGTTTATTTCGCGCTTCCCGTGGAGCCATCGCTGCTCACCGCGCTGGTGCCGTTTCTGAGTGTCGTCGCGTGGCGCATGGCCACCGGCTCAGGTGGCCCACGCGGCTTGATCGGTGCGCTTGTGCTTGCAGCGCTCACAGCGGCGACACTCGGATTCGGGTTGGCGAAGCTGCGGGCGGAATATGTGCGCGCGCCGGTGCTGACGAAACAGATGGGCGCGGCGGAGGTGCGCGGCTGGCTCGAACTGGTTGAGCCTCGGGCGCAGCGTGGCCAGCGTCTCACGGTGCGTATTGCATCGATTGGCAATCTGGCCCCGGACCGCCGCCCTCAGCGCGTGCGGATTACCACGACGCGGGCGGTGCCAGAGCTGAAGCCGGGCATGCCGATACGGGTGCGCGCTTCGCTGATGCCGCCATCTTCACCGGCGTTGCCGGGCGATTACGACTTCGGCCGTCAGGCGTGGTTCAAGGGACTGGGTGCGGTCGGATATACTTTCTCGGTTCCGCGCATCGATGATGAGGCGGGCGAGGCGCCATTGGATCTGCGCCTGTGGTCGTACGTCGAGCGCGTGCGGCAGGTTATTGGCGATCGGATTTCCGTTGTTCTTCCGGGCGAAACGGGCGCCATGGCAACTGCGCTATTGACCGGCGAGCGCGGCGGCATTTCCACCGCAACCAACGATGCATTCCGCGATTCCGGTCTGGTGCATCTGCTGTCCATCTCTGGCTTCCATATGGCGGTGATGGCCGGATCGGTTTTTCTGGCTGTGCGCTTCCTGCTGGCGCTGCTGCCGGCGGTTGCATTGCGCTATCCGATCAAGAAGTGGGCGGCAGGCATCGCGATGCTAGCGGCGATCGGCTATCTGCTGATTTCCGGCGGAGCGTTCGCCACCGTTCGCTCCGCGATCATGGTGGCGATCATGTTTTTCGCTGTGATGCTGGATCGTCCGGCATTGGCGCTGCGCAATGTCATTCTGGCAGCCACGATCATTCTGGTGCTCTTTCCCGAGAGCCTGCTGGATGTCGGGTTCCAGATGTCGTTCGCGGCTGTGCTGGCGCTGGTCAGTCTGTACGAAGCGCTGCGCGAACGCCCGACCTGGATCGCTTTGGCTGAGCGGTCATACATGCGCCTTGCGATGTTCTTCGGCGGCATCGTGCTGACGACATTGATTGCCAGCGCGGCCGTTGCTCCGTTCGGTGCCTATCACTTCCACACCTCGCAGCAATATGCGGTACTGGCGAACCTGATCGCACTGCCGATATGCAACATTGCGGTGATGCCTGCCGCCCTGGCTGCCCTTGTCGCCATGCCGCTTGGCCTCGAAAAGCTGGCCGCTCATCGTCATGGGCTGGGGCATCGATTTTACGGTGTGGGTGGCCTATCGGGTGGCGGAACTGCCCGGCGCAGTCGTCAACGTTCCGGCGATGCCGTCGTATGCGTTTCTGTTCATGGTTGCGGGTGGATTGTGGCTGATGCTGTGGCGGACGCGCTGGCGCTTTGCCGGGCTTGTGCTGGCGGCCATTGGTGTTGCTCTGGCGCCGACTTTGCGCACGCCGGATATGCTGATTGGGCGGGATGGCGCAATCGTTGCCGTGCGCGACAACAACGGTGCTTTGTCGGCGCTGGGTGGCAAACGCGCCGGCTTCGAGCTTGAGCGCTGGGTTGAGCACGATGGCTGGAAAAGTGATTTAGAGCATGCTGTGAAAGGCGAAGCGTTCCGCTGTGACGGTGTTGGCTGCACGGCATCGTATGCGGGGCTAGGCATCGCCGTGGCCCGCCACCCGGCGGCATTCGCCGAGGATTGCCGCCGTGCCGAGATCCTGGTTTCAGCGCTGGTCAGTCCTCGCAGCTGTACGCAGCCAAAAGCGGTGATCGACTTTTTCGCCGCGCGCAGACACGGAGCGCACGCCATCTACATAGGACGCGATGGCGCGATCGAAATTGAAACTGTCGCCGCCGCGCGCGGGGAGCGACCATGGTCGATGCCTTCGCCACGACGCGCGGCATCTACGGCAGCGGCTGGCGATGATCCGGCGTCAGGGGCACTCGCTGGCCCAGCGTCAGAGGGCGTCGCTGAACGCAGCCCTGCATCGCGGACCACTGCTGGCAACAACCCGGCGCATGATAACGCTTCCGAGCTGATTGCACCCGGTCAGGATTGAAGCCGGTAGGGAGGCCTAGCCTGCCGGCACAAGAGCATGCAGCTACAGGTTTCAGGCGCGGATATCCGCGAGCTGAATAAACTCCGACACAGCCCGCTCCGCAGCGAGGAAGCGGGCAGCTATCTGATTAGAACCGGCGCATAAGTCCGACAAGCCGCCCCTGAATATCCACCTGATCCGGACCGAAGATGCGCGTCTTGAACTCCGGGTTAGCGGCTTCCAGCGCAATCGTGGTGCCCTTTTTGCGCAGGCGTTTCAGCGTCGCTTCTTCCTGCTCCACCAAGGCCACGACGATGTCGCCATTTTCAGCGGTGTTGCAACGCCGGATGATGACGATATCACCATCCAGAATGCCCGCTTCGATCATTGAATCGCCCTTCACTTCAAGGGCGAAATGCTCGCCGTTGGTGAGCAGATCGGGGGGGCAGGCGATATCGTGACTGTGGTTCTGAATGGCGCTGATTGGCGTGCCGGCGGCAATGCGGCCCATGACCGGCACCGACACCGTACGCCCGTCGATAATGGTTGAAGGGGGCGCCGCAAACTCGCGCGGACGACTGCCCTCAATGACGCTGAGATCGGGGCGTCGCGCCGCCGCTGTTGATGCTGCTGCCGATGGCGCCGTTTGATTTTCCGGCAGCCGGATGACCTCAATGGCGCGCGCGCGGTGGGGAAGCCTGCGGATGAAACCCCGTTCGACCAGGGCTGTAATGAGGCGGTGGATGCCGGATTTGGATTTGAGATCCAATGCATCCTTCATCTCGTCAAAGGAAGGTGGGACACCCTTTTCCTGCATGCGCTCGTGAATGAAGAGCAGCAGCTCCTTTTGCTTCTCAGTGAGCATGGGGTCTCCCGCAAATGGAATGCCAGCCGCCAGCCCCGAACCGTGGATTTAAAAAAACGACCACTTGAGCCACGTCTGTCCAGCACCCCGGACAAATCATGAACGTACCCTAACCGTTCCACAGGCGTTCCGCAAGTGTCGTTGTATGGCCGCTCAGAAATCGATCGGCAGAACGCGCACGATCTCGCCCGCAGCCGCAGGCTTTGCACAGGGTGCGCGCACGATCAGGGCGTTCGCGGTGGCGAGGGCGGTGATATGGGCGCTGTCAAATGATGACAGTGGCGCCGCGCGCGGAAGTTCGCCCGGCAACGGCGTTAGAAGTGCGCGCATATAATGTTGGCGCGGTCCGTTTTCAGGAATCGCTCCAGCGAGGACCGCAGTCTGTTCGGCGAGGGGATCGTCCGTGCGCCCCAGAAATGCATAGAGCAGCGGCACCAGAAAAATTCGCGCTGTGATGAGGCAGGAAAGCGGGTTGCCCGGCAGCCCAAGCACGCGCTGATGTGTATTGAGGCGCCCGAACAGCATCGGCTTGCCGGGGCGGATCGCTACCTTCCAGAAGTCGAGTGCCATCCCACGCGCTTCCAGCGCCGGTTTGACGAGGTCACGGTCGCCCACCGACGCGCCGCCGATCGTCACCAGTACGTCGGCGTCATCAGCTCCGGCCAGTGCGGCTGTAAGCGCTGGCATGTTGTCGGCAGCAATCCCCAACAGACATGCTTCGCCGCCAAAGCTCTCGATCAGCGCGGCCAGGCCATAGGGATTGGATGAAATGATCTGGCCGATACCCGGTTTGTTGCCTGGGGCCACAAGCTCGTCACCGGTTGCCAGAATGGCGATGCGCGGCTTGCGGCGCACGGCGAGCTGCGCATGGCCACCGGCTGCGGCCAGCGTGATGGCGGAGGCATTGAGCCGACGGCCAGCTTTAAGCAGCGTTTCACCGGCGCGAAAATCGCTGCCCATCCTGCGGACGTTCGCTGCGAGAGATGCCGGTTCGAGGACGGTCAGAGCTTCACCGTCGCGTTCGGTGTTCTCCTGGATGATAACCGTATCGGCGCCTTCGGGCAGACTGCCGCCGGTAAAGATGCGCACGGCCTCGCCGGGCCCGACAACTCCGTTGAACGGACCACCGGCATTGGCCTCACCAATGACGGTGAGATGCGCGGGCGCCGATTTGACGTCGTCGCCACGCACCGCATAGCCGTCCATGGCGGAGGCATTGAATGGCGGCTGTGTGAGATGCGCGATGACGTCATCCGACAGCACACGACCGCCAGCGGCAATGAGATCAACCGTTTCGCTGCCGAGCGGTGTGACGCTTTCGAGAACGCGCCGCAATGCCTCTTCAACCGGGAGCAGCGACATTCAAGCGCTCTCCGCGCGAAAATCGCCGGAGCGTCCGCCGGATTTTTCCATCAGCCGGATGTCTTGAATCGTCATCCCGCGATCCACCGCTTTCAGCATGTCGTAGAGCGTAAGGCAGGCAACTGAAACGGCGGTTAGTGCTTCCATTTCAACGCCGGTTGGGCCGCTGGTCTTGACCTCGGCCGAGACATGCACGCCACACGGCGCATCGCCGGGTTGCAATGTCACGACAACCTTCGACAGCGCCAGCGGATGGCACAGCGGGATCAATTCATGGGTGCGCTTGGCGGCCATGATGCCGGCGATGCGCGCGGTCGCCAGCACGTCACCCTTGGGTGCGTTGCCGGAGTTCATCAAGTCGAGAGTTGCGAGCTGCATGGTGATAAAGCCCGCCGCGATGGCCGTCCGCGTTGTTGCGGGCTTGTCCGATACATCCACCATCCGCGCATCGCCCTTGTCGTCGATGTGCGTGAGCCTGGCCATGTTGCACTCCGATCGTTCGGCGCCGTGCGGCGCTCGTGGTTAGGGCAGGGGCGTGTCAAGCGAAGCGTGTCGGTCGATGAACGCGCGCCACTATCTCACGCGGCGCGGTTGCGCGCGAGCAGGGTGCGCGTTGCCGCGGTGACGTCCTGCTGCCGCATCAGGCTTTCACCTACCAGGAACGTGTTAACGCCCACGCGTTCCAGCAGCTCGATATCCGCGGGGGTGAAGATGCCGCTTTCGCCAACCACGATACGATCGGCTGGAATGCGCGGCGCAAGGCGCTCCGTCGTTGCCAGCGTGACGTCGAATGTCTTCAGGTTGCGATTGTTGATGCCGATGAGACGGCAGTCCAGCGCCAGCGCTCGGTCGAGTTCGGCCTCGTCATGGACTTCCGCGATGGCGTCCATGCCCCAATCCTTCGCGGCACGGGCAAGGTCATGCGCGGTCGCGTCGTTCACCTGCGCCAGAATGATGAGAATGCAGTCAGCGCCCCACGCGCGCGCCTCGGCCACCTGATAGGTGTCGAGCATGAAATCTTTCCGCAGCGCGGGCAGGGTGCAGGCAGCGCGGGCCTGGGTCAGATATTCGGGGGCGCCCTGAAACGACGGCGTGTCCGTCAGTATCGACAGGCACGCAGCGCCACCGGCCTCGTAGGCCTTCGCTAGCGCTGGAGGATCGAAGTCCTCGCGGATGAGGCCCTTGGAAGGGCTGGCCTTCTTGATTTCAGCGATAAGTGCCGGCAGGCTAGCGGCATGCTTGGCCGCGATGGCATCGGCGAAGGGGCGGACACGCGGAGCGCTGCGGGCCAGTTCCGCCACGACGCGCAGAGGTACGGCCGTTTTGGCACGGGCGATCTCTTCAAGTTTGTAGCGGGTGATTTTCTCGAGAATGTCGGCCATGGTTTCCGGCGTTTCATTGGTGCTTCAGGGCTTGCTACCCGTGGGCCCCGGCACGGTCAAGCGATGGCGGCCGCTTTACCCGCCAGCAGGCCTCTAGTCAGGCTCGCTGCGACGCAGCAATCTGCGCTTGAAGGCTCAGGCCGGTTCCGTTGCGTGTATTTCGACTACGCCGGTCGCGGGTTCCATCACATAGACCATCAGATCGGGGCGCTCACGTTTCAGCCGGCCGGCCAGACGCCGTCCCTCAGCCTCGTGGGCAGCATATTGCGCATCGCTCCAGTGCGGGTTTGAAAAATCCTCCATGTTGAACGAGGTGTCATAGCTCTGCGCCCAGTTCTTCAGGTCGGCGCGCAGGCCGTCAGAGAGTTCGATCATGTCCGGCGAGAAGCAGCCATAGCGATCCTCATCCAGCGCCCAAAGCGGATCACACTGATAGTCGCACATCAGCTTGATGCGCGTGCACTCATGGGCGGGCAGGGCCGGGCCGCTGTTGTATTCATCGCCGTTTTCTCCAGCACCGAAAGCTGCCAGCGGTGATTTGGGCTTGGGCTGCCACCACAGCGTTTTGAATACATATCCGAGGTACAACACCAGCGCCGCAACAGTGACGAGCGCGGCGGTCTGGTTGAGAGCGGCAAGCGGCATCAGCCGTCCGTGCCAGGTGGCCCACACCACGAATGCAGTTGCCGCGAAATAGATAACAAACGCGTTTGTCGTCTGGCGGCGTCCGGTGGTGTCGGGCGGATTGTCGGCATCGAAATATCGCGGTGCGATGACATAGAGGTAGAACGCCTGTGCCAATGTCGACAGCGCGAAGATCCAGACGGCAGCTTCAAGTCCTGCAAGCAGCAGCACGCCGCCTAGAAAGACCAGCCCTGAAGCAGTAACCAGCCATGCGCTCTGGATGCGCTCAGGCATGCTGGTTTTTTTCATCGAGATGGCGGCGATGGCCTTGTCGAAGAATATCGACATCAGCCCGGCTCGGGTGCCGACCAATCCGGCGAACGCGTAAAAGGCGCCGATCACCTTGAGTGCGATGTCCGTTATTTCCACGGCGAAAAATCCATAAATCAAAGCTGGCGTTCCAGCGTGTCGAGATGCTGCAAAACAATTCATCCGCCAGCGCGGCGCGAAAGTGATGCTAGAAAGATGGAGTTTTCGCGACGATATTGGCGTGCGCAATGCGTGCGCTGGGGCTGCGCTTGCCGCTGGCCGAGACTGCGAGTTCAGGCGACCCCCGTGCGGACATTGGTCTTGCCAGTGCAGCCGCCCTTAATACTTCCTTAAGCAACGCCGGGCGCTAAGCCGCATGGCCAACGCCCGGCGAATTGTTCACGCCAACGGACGATTTGCATTCTATCGCGGCTTTGCCGCAATGGTACCGCATAAACGCCTTGCTTTCGCACCGGGGAAGCGATTGCGATCGATTGGAGGCTGGACGCGCATGGCACGACGGATCTTCTTTGGGCGGCGCCCGGTCTCGCGTGTTGTGAGCGTTTGTCTCGGGCTGGCGCTGGGCGGTCCCGTGTTCGCCACGACGGCCTTTGCGGTTGATGCTCCGGCGACGGAAGGCGATGCGCCGGCTCCGCTGAAGACGCATCTCGATGAGTACCGCGAACTGCTGGCCGCCCATAATCGCGCTTGGGAAGACTACGAGAAGATCGCCGCGCCCTACTGGCAGTCGGTGACGGAAAAGCGTTCGCGCCGGCGGACCAAGATGGCCAACGGTCTGACCCTGACCGAGGCTGACTATGTGATGGAACAGCCGCCGGCATTTACCGGGCCGCCGAAGCCTGACAATCCACTCGCACCGAAAACAAAAAGTCCGATTCCCGACGTGCAGGAGTTTCTTGCCGCGGCGAAGGCGGAATACGATTTCGAACCGGAGCGTCCGCAAAGCGAGGTCGCATTCAAGCGCGCCTATGCTCAGTTTGCAGCCGCCAAGGGTATTGAAGCGAAGGTTGCCGTAAAGATCTACGCGTTTGAAGCCGGTGGTGATGGCCAGCACGATATTCAGGCCGGGCGCGAGCACGATCCGAAGGGCAAGGTGATTTCAACGGCGCTGGGCTACAATCAGCTGCTCACCACCAACACGATTGGCCTGCTGGCGGAAGCTGGATCGGAATTTATCGGCACGCTGAAGGAGAGCGCAGCTATTGCCGACGGACCGCGCAGGCAAGCGCTGGAACGCAAGATCGCCAACCTGAGAAAAATGGTGGCGTTTGCGCGCACGGTGCCGAACGACTGGAACGCGCACGGTCGGCTGGCCAGTACGCCGAAGGGTATCGGCGTGCACGCGCTCAACCTCGATATAGACATCGGTCCGATGCTGCAGACACGTAAGCTGACCAACTCGATCAACTTCGCCAAGGCGAAGGGCTATGACGCGACGCTGACCGCCGCCGAGCTGGAAATGATGAACCTGACGGGAGACGGCAACGGCTTCGATATGCTGACGATGCCGCCGATACTGCGCGAGATCGTTCCGACGTCAAACTTTTTCCAGCGCGGCGGTTATGAGCGCAATCCGGTAGCCGCACGCAATAACACTGTGTCAAAGCTGCTGGCGGCGACGGACGAAAAGATGGAGCGCGAAATGCGCAAGCAGGGCGCCAAAGATCTTGCAGCCGCTTTCGACGCTGTAGCGTTGCGCTAAGGCAGTGTTACCGATTGACGTGACGACGGGCGGAAGCCACCAAGTGCACGCGTTTTCGTTCGCGTGCACGCAATCACGAGCGGCTTACAGCACTTCGTTGGTGACGGCGACAAGCGTATCGAGTGCCCGCGCAGCAGCGCCGTCATCGATAGCGCGCGCTGCCCGTTCGGCGCCTTCGCGCAGGTCCGCCGCCTTGCCACCCACGATAAGCGCGGCGGCCGCATTCAGCAGCACGATATCGCGGAACGGCCCTTCTTCGCCCGCCAGCAGATTGCGGATTGCGGTGGCGTTCACACTGGCGTCACCGCCCTTCAGGTCAGCAAGGGTCGCCGATGGCAGACCAGCGTCCTCCGGCCCAACCTCAAAGGTGCGGATCTCGCCGTCCTTCAACTCGGTGATGCGCGTGCGGCCGGTGGTGGTGATTTCGTCGAGGCCGTCTGAGCCATGCACAACCCAGGCATGTTCCGAACCAAGGTTCCTTAGAACCTCAGCAACCGGCTCAGTCCAGGCTGCGTTGAAGACGCCGACGATCTGACGTTTCACCCGAGCGGGGTTTGCCAGCGGACCAATGAGATTGAAAATGGTGCGGATGCCCAGTTCGCCGCGCGCGGCCGCCCAGTGCTTCATGGCCGAGTGATGCATCGGGGCCCACATGAAGCCAACGCCCGCCTGCGCAATCGAGCGCGAAATGACGATCGGCGAAACGTCGATCTTCACGCCGAGTGCAGTCAGAACATCGGATGCGCCGGAAAGTGACGACACCGCGCGGTTGCCGTGCTTGGCGATCGGGATGCCTGCACCGGCTGCAACGATGGCAGCGCACGTCGAGACGTTAAAGGTGTTGTGCCCGTCACCGCCCGTGCCCACGATGTCGACGGCGTTGGGTGGAGCTTCCACCGGCAGCATGCGCTCGCGCATCAGTTGGGCGGCGCCGGTGATCTCAGGGATGGTTTCGCCGCGCACGCGCAACGCCATCAGGAACGCGGCCATCTGCACCGGCGTGGCAACGCCGGACATCATGGTTTCCAGCGCGTCCTTGATCTCGTCTTCGGTAAGGCTGGCGCCCGTCGCCACCTTCTGCATGAGGAGTTTCAGCTCGATGGCGGGCATGGCAAAGCCTTGAATTTCGTGTGGTGAATTATGCGGCGGTGCGCGCGAAGGGCGTCTTGCGGCGGATAGGGTTCATGTCCGCAAGCTCAAGAAAATTGGCGAGCAGGGCGTGGCCCTGTTCGGATGCAATACTTTCGGGGTGGAACTGCACGCCGTGGACCGGATGGGTCTTGTGCTGCAGGCCCATGATGATGCCGTCCGACGTTTCCGCGGTGATTTCCAGCTCATCGGGCAGACTGGCGCGATCGACGATCAGCGAGTGATAGCGCGTAACCTCGAATTGCTCGGGCAGGCCCTTGAACACGCCCTTGTCCGAATGGTGGATGGTCGAAAGCTTGCCGTGCAGCGGCTCGGGCGCGCGGATCACCTTCCCGCCGTAGGCCTGACCGATGGATTGGTGACCAAGGCACACGCCCAGCAGCGGGATCTTGCCCTCGGCCTTGGCGATGAGATCCAGGCAGACGCCAGCTTCGTTGGGTGTGCACGGGCCGGGCGACAGCACGATGGCCTGCGGCTTGGCGGCGATCACCTCGTCGGCCGTAGCCTTGTCGTTGCGGATCACCTCGCACGGGGCACCCAGCTCGCCCAGGAAATGAACGAGATTGTAGGTGAAGCTGTCATAGTTATCGATGAGGATCAGCATGGCTGTCTGCGCGTCCCTGGCCCATCGTGAGTGTCATCCGGTTGGAGAGGGTGTAGGGAGCGCACGGGGCAGCGTCAAGTAAATGGCGGCGCGCTAGCATGCCTGCCCACGCTCCAGCGGGCGGTTCAGGCAAGCATTGCCGGGGTTATGAACCGCTCCAGATTGCCGGCCCCGAAATCAACGTCGGACCACTCGGCTGCCGCGAAAGTCAGCACGGCCAGCGCACAGGTCGGATATTTCTCAGCCAGAAGCTTGCGCGCGTCAGCGTCTCCGCGGCCAGCGAGATCGGCGGCAAAATCCTCCATGCCGGGGTTGTGTCCCAGCACCATGATACGGGAAGGCGCTGGGCTGCGTGATGCAACCGAGCGAACCTGAGCCAGCAGTTCCTCCGGCGTGGCCATGTAGATGGCCTCGGTGAACACAACCTCAGGGTGGGGTTCCGGCCACGATTCCAGCACCAGATCGAGGGTTTGCCGGGTGCGTGTCGCCGATGAGCACAGCACCAGCTCCGGCACCAGCCCCAGATGGGCAATCTCGGCCCCCATGCGCGGGGCAGCCTTCTGTCCGCGCTTGGCCAGCGGCCGGTCGAAATCGGCATCGGCCGGGTTGTCCCAGCTTGATTTGGCGTGACGGAGCAGCATCAGAGTCAGCATGGCCAGACGATGCCGCCACTTCGCGTGGCGATCAAGATGCGCGGGCGCAAAGCCGTGTGAATGTTAATCGTGACAGTGGATCTCGAAATTGTGTGGCGCGATCACGACATAACTACGCCATTTCACGGACTAAACTGAGGGCCGGCGCCGTTGGCGTCAGTCGCATTTGCGGCCCGGGTGGGCTGGGGGAAGCATGTTCCGCGTCATCGGTCTCACCATCGGGCTTGCTCGCGCCCGTGCGCGGTCCATAGCTGTTGCCTGCCAGCTTCCGCGCGCCTGGGCGGCGGCGCTGTCTGTTGTTGTAGCGGTGGTCGTGGTTGCGGGCTGCGCATCCACCAGCCGTCTGCCTGCGGTGCCGCTGTCGCTGGCGGCCGACGCCATTCCACTCGATATCCCGGATGCCCGCTTCTATGCGGATACAGATACCGACCGCATCTCAAAGTTGGCCACGCGCTCCTATCAGCGCGCCAAGGCCGCTGGTCTCGTCGGCCATGACGGCGACGCTTATCAGCCGCATACAACGCGGGCGTTTCTGGCCATATCCGGCGGCGGCGATGACGGCGCCTATGGCGCTGGCTTGCTGACGGGATGGAGCGAACGCGGCGATCGCCCGAACTTCGCGGTGGTCACCGGCGTGTCCACCGGCGCTCTGTCGGCACCGTTCGTGTTCCTTGGCTCGGAATACGATCGGCAACTCAAAAGCATGTACACGGAGACCAGCCCGGGCGACATCTTCCGGCCGCGGACATTCATGGCGGCTGTGGCTGACGACGCGATGGCGGATTCGACGCCGCTGCGTGAACGCATCGATGGCTATGTCGATCAGCGGATGGTGCGACGTCTGGCTGAGGAGTACGGCAAAGGCCGCATACTGCTGATCCTCACCACCAATCTCGATCAGGGCCGCTCGGTGATCTGGAACATCGGCGCCATTGCCTCAAGCGATCATCCCCGCGCGCGGTTGCTGATTGTCGATATTCTGCTGGCCTCGGCCGCCGTGCCGGGCGTTTTCCCGCCGGTGATGATCAACATCGCGATTGATGGCCGCGACTATCAGGAAATGCACGTTGATGGCGGCGCGATTGCGCAGGCGTTTCTGTATCCGCCGTCGTTCAATCTCAAGGCCAAGCTGAAGGAGCTGGGGGTGAAAGGTGCGCGCCCCGCAGCGTATGTGATCCGTAATGGCCGACTTTATCGCCCTGAGGAAAATGTGGATCGACAAACCCTGAAGATTGCGCAGCAGGCCATTTCCACCATGACCGCATCAAGCGCGGTCAACGACATCTATCGCATGTACATGACCACGAAGCGCGACGGCATCGATTTCAAATTGGCTTACATCGAAGACGACTTTGGACTGCCGTACAAAGGGCCATTCGACCGCGATTACATGAACGCGCTGTTTGAATATGGCTACCGCGTCGGTCGCGAAGGCTACCGCTGGCATAGTACGCCGCCGAACTACATCGAAGAGTGACAACGTCGTACGTTCCATCGGGCTGCACCTGGGTGGCGCAGTTCGTGCCGTGCCGTGACGGCAACACGATGTCAGAAGCTGGCGCTGCCGCGGATGCCGATGGAGTGAATCTGCGTCGTCTCGCCGAGCTGCGCATCGTAGTTGATGCGTAGCGTGTCGTTGTTGGCGTTGATGACCTCCAGCCCCGCACCGACGATCCCCATCGCCTGATCCTGCCGTGTCATGATCGTGAAGGGGCCAACGCCCGCAGGCGCCTGGGTAAAGCCGGCGGAGAGTGCGAAGTCGTCGTCCGAGTACCAGATTGCACCGCCGCGCACGAGCGGTCGCACCAGCGTGCCGTTCGAGAGCCAGAACTCCGATCCTACTTCAACCGTCGGCACGATAGAAAATACGGTCTGGCTTGCGCTATGCACGGTTAGGCCCGCACCGCCACCACCGCTCTCGGTGAAACCATCCAGCGCGATGTGCGTGAGGTTCATATCAAGGATCGGCTTCCAGAACAGATCCGGCGAACCGAGCACGTAGGCGGCGCGCACACCGCCATTGATGAAGCCATAGTCCGCGGTGCCGTCAGCCGTTGCGGCAAAGCCGCCGAATGCCAGCGGGCGTGTGGTATCGTAACTTGCGCCGCCGCCGCTCAGTGTTGCAGCCAGCAGCAGCGATCCCGGATTGTACTTCAGCGCCACGCCTGCCTGTCCAAGCGCACCGTCACTGGTAGCATGGGTGGCGGAGGAGCTGCTGCTTTGCTGGTAGCCACCCGCAAAGCCAAGCCGCCACACGTCATCCAGCGCAACCTGCACGCCAGCAGTGAACATTCCCGCCGTGTCCTGATAGCCGATCTGGTCGCGCGTTGTACCGCTGTTCAGGAACCGTGCGCTGGCGCCAGCCCACAGGCACTGTCCTTCGCGAATGATGGAAGCAGTGTCAGAGCCGTTGACGCGGCAGGAAAGCATGCTGTTCGCGAACGCAAGGTTGGCATAAAGCGTTGCGATCTGTGCATCGGTGTAAAGCTCAGGCGAAAGCTGGTCGAGCGCGTTGCGGTAGCCGTCGATATCGCCCGTATTCAGAAGACCGAGCAGTACCGGCGCTACGCCGCCCGAACCCGCCTCAAACACGCTCTGCAGGTTGCGGGCAATTGCGCGCTGGTTCGGATTGAGAACGCCGACGTCAGAGAAATCGATGCTGTAGCTCAGCAGCAGATCGTCGCCCACGAACTCAAGCGCCGCTCTGGCAACAGGGCTGGCGATCAAACCAAGGCCGTCGTCCGTCAAACCGCCCAGGGCCGAGAGAATGGTGAATGTTTGCGCGGCTGCCAACGGGACGCTTTTAAACCGAGCCTCGACCTTTCCGGCCAGCACAGCCGAACCTGTAACGCCGAGTGCGTCGTTGGTCGTCAGTGGTCCGCCGGTTGAAGCCGGGTCGAGGTCGACGGCGTAGACGCCCGTTGCGGTTTGGACCAGGTCTCCGCCAACAATGGTTATCTGGACGCTTCCACGTCCACCGGGTGCGATCGTACCTTCGTTCGTCACCGTTGCCGCCGTCACTGTGTCGGCCGTATTCAGCACGCCGCTGACAAGGTTGGAGATGCTTCCAACCGGCGCAAAACCATCCGCAATAACGATGTCGCCGTTGATGGTGCCGTAGTTTTGCATCGAAGCGGCAGGGCTGATGATGTCGACGGCACCGCCGCCACCGTAAGCGGAGATCGTGCCGAAATTTATTAGCAGGGCGTCGGTGGCGGAATCCATCATGACCGCCGAACAACATGCGCCACCGACAATTGAGCCGCTGTTCAGGACGATCGCGCCGGCGTTGCCTGACACGAAAATGCCTGCGGAGCCGAGGCCGGTTGCTGCGATAGTGCCCGCATTGGCAGCCGCTGCAGTACCCGTTGCCGAGAACGCATACATGCCATCGGCCGTGTCGCCGGTTGTAATGATTGTTCCGCCATTGGCTACTGCGACATCGCCAGATAGGGCCTCGGCCCAGATACCAGCGGAATTATCACCTGCGGTGGTGATATTGCCTGTTGAAATAACGCCAGACCCTTGCTGGCTCGCAACACGAATGCCTTCGGCGGTATTGCCCTGCGTAGAAATGTTGGCGCTCGAGTTGACCAACCCGACGTTGGTGGCCTCGATGAAGATGCCGACTGCATCATCGCTCAATGTCGTGATTGAACCGGCGGCATTGACGATCGCTGAGCCGCCCAGCGTCTGCGCCACCAGCCCCATGCTGGCGATGCCCGACGTGCTGATCTGACCTGCCATATTGACGAAGATGTCGGATGCGGCGGCGGTGTAGACGCCGAGCGAATCGTTACCGGACGTAGTCAAGTCGCCGGCGATGTTGAGCACAATCACGCCTATGGCGCTGGTGGCACGCACCGCATCGGAATCGTTGCCGAGTACCGTGATCGCACCGGCGTAATTGAGGTTAAGGTCGCCATTCGCCGTGCTGGCAACGATGCCGTGGGCGAAGTTTCCACTGGTCGCGATCTTGCCAGCAACGGAGGCATCAAGCGTGCTGTTGACGCCCAATGCGGCTACCAGAATGCCGCTGGCATTCGCAGTCGAAATGGAATGCGAACCGAGCGCGACATCGAGAACGACGTTAGTGCTGCTGGTGAAGAAAATACCGGCCGTGCTGGACGCAGGCGTGATGTTGGACGTCAGCGCGAAAACGTTCAGCGTCTCGAATGGCCCGGCGCCGTTGATGAGCGATATGCCGCCACTGTGATTGCCGGTGCAATTGACGACGGAGGGATCTGCCCCGACATGACATCCGGCCGGTGGAACCTGCGCTGCAGCGGGTGATGCGTTCAGTGCAATGAGAGCACAGCAAATGCCAGCTAAGCCCGTTATCCGCGTGATGTGTAAGCTTGCATCGTTAGGCAAGCGGCTGTCGACGGAAAGTGGGGGCCGGGCATGCGCCACGTGTAAAATCCTCGCGTGGAAGAATGGCACGCGAAACACGATTTCCAATCAAGACAATATCGGCGAGGCCGCTAAGCGGTCCTCGATCCGGTGTTGTTAGTACGATTCGTACCGCTGTTGTCAGACGTCGGACTTAACCCACGGTGAGTATCGCCAAAAGGCTGGCGGCGCGGGTGCGATTCGCAATGAGGCTGAGCGTCAGGCTCAGCGCGTCTTGGTGGCGAAGCGCACAGCCTCTTCGGCCGCGCGAAACAACGCCCGTGCTTTGTTGATGCACTCCTGCTGTTCCTTTTCAGGAACCGAATCGTGCACCAGTCCAGCGCCCGCCTGAACGTGCATCACGCCATCCTTGATGATGGCAGTGCGCAGCGCGATGCAGCTATCCATCTGTCCGCTGGCGGAGAAATAGCCGACGCAACCGGCATACGGACCGCGCTTGGCTTTTTCCAGCTCGTCGATGACTTCCATCGCCCGGACTTTCGGCGCTCCGGAAACGGTGCCTGCGGGAAAGCCTGCCATCAAGGCATCAACGGCATCGTGCTTGGCATCAAGCTTGCCGATGACGTTCGACACGATGTGCATCACATGGCTGTAGCGCTCGATGAAGAAGCGCCCGGTGACCGTGACGCTGCCGACTTCGGCCACGCGGCCAACGTCGTTGCGTCCAAGATCGAGCAGCATCAGGTGTTCTGCACGCTCTTTGGGGTCCTTCAGCAGAGCGTCGGCAAGTTCCTGATCCTCTGCCTCAGTCGCGCCGCGCGGCGCGGTGCCTGCGATCGGACGGATCGTCACTTCGCCTTCACGCACCCGCACCAGAATTTCCGGGCTCGAACCCACAAGGGCGAATGCACCGAAGTTCAGATGGAACAGGAAAGGCGAGGGATTCGTGCGCCGCAGGGCGCGATAGAGCGCGAATGATGGCAGGGAAAACGGCGCCGAAAAACGCTGGGACAGCACGACCTGGAAGATGTCTCCAGCGACGATGTATTCCTTCGCCCGCTCAACCATCGTCTTGTATTCAGCCGGCGTCGTATTGGAGACTGGCGTCGGTGCCGCCAGATCCTTGCCACGCGCCTTTGCCGGCGTATGCGGCAGACGCTCTTCCAGCGCAGAGACAGCACGCTTCAGGCGCTTGCAGGCGGCCTTGTGGGCCTTCTTGGCCGACAGATCTTTGCACGGACGCACCGGAGTAACGATGGTGATCTCGTCCTTCACGTTGTCGAAGATAGCCATCACCGTCGGGCGCATCAGGATGCCATCGGGCACACTGAGCGTGTCGGCCTGCACGGCGGGCAGGTTTTCCATCAGACGAACGGTGTCATAGCCCATGAAGCCGAAAATGCCGGCGGCCATCGGCGGTAGTTCTGACGGCAGATCAATCTGCGATTCCGCCAGCAGCGCGCGCAGCGAAGCAAGCGTCGGCTGCGCGTCCGGCTCAAATGCATTCGGCTTGTCGGCCGGATTGCGATTGATGCTTGCCCGGTCGCCGTCGGCACGCCAGATGAGATCCGGCTCAAGACCGATCACCGAATACCGGCCGCGGGTTGCGCCGCCTTCCACCGATTCCAGCAGGAAGCTCATCGGCTTTTCATCCGCGAGCTTCATGTAGGCCGAGACCGGCGTTTCAAGATCGGCAACAAGGCGCGTCCACAGCACCTGCGCAACGCCCCCGTCATAGCGCGCGGCAAAGTCGGCGAGCGTCGGCGTCGCTTCCATGGGGGTGGCCTTATCGTCTTGTGCGCGTTGGGCGCTATGGATCTCGGGGCCGGCACGTTTGCAGCCGGTAGCTTATTAATTACCCGGCCGGTTGATGTCCGGCCGGGATGTCGATTGCGATAGCGCGTGCGGTTGTTGCACGTCGTCGCCAGTGGCTGCGCCGGTCACCCTGCGGAGCTCGTCTTGGAAAATGTGTGTGCCGAGCTGCCGCTGGAGCGCCATGACATACTCGCCCAGCGTTTCATCGGCGATCTCGTTGCGCAGATCGGTGCCGATGGTGACCCGTTCCGTTTCAGAAAGGGCCGGTGCCGGGTTCACAGTCGTCACCTTGAAGACGATGCGCGTCTTGTCGTTGGTATCCGGTGCCGATGCGGCCTGACCCTTCGCGACCGTGAACGCCCGCGCCACTGCAGCCTTGCTCATGCCCTGCGGCTCGGTCGTGCGGTTGAACGGCGGCGTCTCTGAAACGCGTTGCGCACCAGCTTCGGTGGCGAGGCGAGACATCGCTTCGCCGTTGTTGGCACGCTCCACCAGCTTGTCGGCGAAGTCGGCTACCAGCCTGGCGCGTTCCTGCGTCATGAACAGTGCTTTGACCTGATCCTTCACGTCGTCCAGCGACTTCTGCTTCTGGGCGGTGATGTCGGAAACATCCACCCATGCATAGGTGCCGTTGGAAAGCTCGACCATCTCATTTTCGATGCCGAGACCGCTGCCAAACGCTGTGGTCAGCAGGGCTGAAGTATCTGTGAGGGGAATTGCAGTCTTGCCGGCGCTGTCGCGGTTGTTCCGGTCCGTCTCGGCGACTTCATAGAACTGCAGCTTCAGCTCGTCGGCGATTTCCTTCAGCGTCTTGCCACCGGAGCGCTGATCTTCCACTTGATCCAGATGGGCCTGCAGTTCGCTTTCGGCGCGTTCACGCGCCAGCTTCTGCTTCACGTCATCCTTCACGTCGGCGAAGTTGCGGGTCACAGCGGGCTGAACATCGCTGACGCGCAGCAGCACCGTTGCAAAGCGGCCTTCGACCGGATCGGATACTTTGTCCTTCTCAAGCGCGAAGGCAGCGTCGGCAATCTTCTTGTCGATCAGTCGGTCCTTGGAAATCAGGCCGAGGTCGATATCGGAATCCTGCGCACCCGACTCCTTTGCGACATCACCGAACGACTTGCCGCCATCGATAGCCTTCTTGGCTTCTTCCGCAGCAGCCTTGTCCTTGAACGCGATCTGCTGCACGCGGCGACGTTCTGGCGTGTCGTAATCGGCCTTCGTATGCTCATAGCGCTCCTGCGCTTCGGCATCGGAGATTTCGATCGCCTTCTTTAGTTCGTCGACCGAAAGCACCAGCACAGAGAGCTTGCGATATTCAGGCGCCATGAAGCTGGAAAGATTAGCCTCGTACGTCGCTTTGAGCTGAGCGTCATCCGGCTCGGGCACCTTCACCATCTTGTCGGCGTTGATGGCGAAGTAATCGACCGTGCGTGTCTCATTGCGCCAGGTGTTCATCAGCTCGATCATGGCCGGCGGCACGGCGATGCCGTTCACCAGTGCCGAGGTAAGCTGCTCACGCACCTCATCGCGGCGACGCAGATGCAGGAAGCCGCGCTCGCTGACGCCAAGGCGATTGATGACGTTCTCGAACGCGAAGCGGTTGAACTTGCCGTCCGGCCCGGCGAAGGCTTCGTCGCTCTGTAAGCCTTCAGCCAGCGCTTCGTCGGAAAGCGCCAGGTTGAGCTTGTCGGCGTGCTGCTCGACTGCCGACCAGGCGATAAGGCGCGAAACCACGCGCTCATCCAGACCGGCGGCGCGCGCCTGCTCAGGGCTGATTCGCTGGCCCGCCTGCTGCGAAATCATGTTGATCTCGTTCTGGAACGTCCGCTGGAAGTCTTCCGCGCGGATTTCCTGGCTGCCAACCTTGGCGATGGCGCCACGGCCCCAGCCGGTGAATACGTCTGCCACGCCCCAGATGGCGAAGCTGAATACGAGAAGCGCGAATAGCACCTTAGCTACCCAACCGGTGGAGCCGCGTCGTAGAGCTTCAAGCATTGTGGAGGTCGTTCCGTTTTCCTGGGGCCGGAGCAGGGAACGGGTTCCCTACGAATGGCGTGTGAAGTGGCCAGCACAAATGTGCGTGGTCTGGATGTGGGCATGATATGAAGCGCAGCCGCCGCGGCTTTGCAAGTTTGGCGTGAGCCAACCGCTAATGCCATGCACCGCCGATGCTTAACATGGACGATTCTTCATTATTGAGGGGGCAATGACAGAACCGAAGGTGCGTGCGCTGGTCGCCGGCAACTGGAAAATGAACGGACTTCGCGCAGGGATAGCCGAGGCTGAAGCTGTTGGGCGGGCGCTGAAAGAAACTCCGGCCGGTGCCGACGTCATGATCTGCCCGCCCGCCACGCTGCTGGGGCCGATGGTGGCTGCGCTGGGGAATAGCGCAGTGCAGGTTGGCGGGCAGGATTGCCACGTCAATGCTACGGGCGCTTTCACCGGCGATGTGTCCGCTGAAATGTTGGCAGATGCCGGTGCAACCGCTGTGATTGTCGGCCATTCTGAGCGCCGTTCGCTGCATGGCGAGCTGGACCGTGACGTGCGCGCCAAGGCTGAGGCGGCGCATCGGGCCGGGCTCAGCGCCATCGTCTGCGTCGGTGAAACGGCGGGTGAACGGACAGCTGACCTGACGCAAGCCGTGGTGTCGAGACAACTTGCGGGTTCGCTGCCGGATGGTGCGCGGGCCGCCAATACCATCGTCGCCTATGAGCCGGTCTGGGCGATCGGCACCGGGCTTACGCCGACCGTTGGGGATGTCGCGAAAGTCCATGCCGCGATCCGAAAAGCTCTAGTCGCCCGCTTCGGCGCTGAGGGGCAGGGCATGCGCATCCTTTATGGTGGATCGGTCAAACCGCAGAACGCCCGGGAACTTATGGCGGTGCCGGATGTGAACGGCGCTCTGGTGGGTGGCGCCAGCCTGAAGGCTGCGGATTTCCTCGGAATCATTGCCGCGTATCAACCCTGATCCCTCGCCACGGGGGTAGAATCACGTCAACTGGTGGTAGTCTTGGCGGCAGATCTACGCCGTAGCCATCAGTTGACGACGGAGAGATTTCCTCCGATGCGCCCCGGGGAATGGATAAAGCCCAGTCTGCTGGCCCTGGTTATTCTGGTGGCCGGGGACGCTCCGCTTGTGGCGACACCGCTCGACAAGGCCGCCTGTTCGGCGCTTGTGAGCGAGCTGGAAACGCTGGTTTCAACGGGCCTGCGCGATGACATCGAGCGCGGCCCCGAATGGGCGAAGAAAAACCTTCCCGATGAGCGGGTTCGCAGTGCCCTGCGGCTGCTGGAAATCGAAGATCAGATCGAATTTCGCTGCCACAAACGCTATTGGCCTGCGCGGCCCGAGCAGACCGCTATTCCATTACCGCAGCGGGCTCCGGCCAGCATTCGGCCCCGGATCGCGCAGCCATCCGAAAAGCCTCTAAGCCCGCCGAACATCGGTGCCGAGAACACGGCGACGGATAATCTGATCGCTCCGCAGCCCGCCACCGCTCAGCCTGCAATGGCCGCACCGGACCAGAGGGACCAGAAATCGGCGGGGCAGGAACCCGCGGCCCAGCCCCAGGTGCCTGCCGCACTGTCGGCAGCCACGGACCCGGCTATCAAGGTGCCAGCGCATGCTCCGGAACTGGCGCCCCTCGTTTCTGCTCCTGAAGCTGAGGGGAACAAGCGCGGTAAGGCGAAGAAAAGCACTCTGCCGCCTGAATCCCTGGCGGCTGACCGCGCCAAGAAGGTGGCCACGCGGGATGGCGATAAGCCTCTGACCATAAACACTATTGATGCTGACGCCGGGCCACGTCCAGAGGCTGCTTCAAAGGCCATCGAAGCGCGCCCGGTACGGGGGTTCAAGCCTGCGGCCGTTAAGGTTCCGGCGGTAAAGCCCGCGCAAATGGCCCGGCTGGTGGTGGCGGATGATCCGTTCATCGAGGTGCCATCGCTGGTGGACGGCAATGTAGGTGCCATTGGTAGCGATGGAAGCGCATCAAAAGCCAGCCCGGTGCGCCCTGGCACATTTTCTAAGCCACAGAAAAATCAGCAAGAAAGCGCAGCGGTTGAGCAGGGGGCTGCTCTATCGGCCGTACAATCGGGCCACGATGCGATCGAACTGCCGGTAACAAAACCGGCTGCTGCGGCCCGATCCGCTGCCGCCGCCGTACCTGCTCCGGATTCGCAGTCCGAAGCCTCACAGAGCGCGGCCAAGGCAAAGCAGCCACGCCGCCGCAGCGCCGGACGGGGCTATGTGCCTCCCGATGAAGTGACCCCATATGCCTTGCCGGGCATGCGCTTTTAGGGAATTCCCGCGGCGCCCCACTAGCCCCGGCGGCTCATCTGCGATAGAAGGCCGCCAAATCATTCAATTGGGCTCGCTATCGAGCCCGTCGCGAAAGCTATAGAGATCGCCAATGGCCACCGCACTCCTCGTTCTGCACCTGATGATCGCCTCCGCCCTTGTGGTGGTGGTGCTGCTGCAGCGCTCTGAGGGCGGCGCGCTCGGCATGGGCGGTGGCGGCGGTGGTGGTGGCTTCCTCACCGGTCGCGGCACCGCGAACCTTCTGACGCGCACCACAGCTGCGCTGGCGGCGGCGTTTTTCGTCACCAGCATCCTGCTGACGTTGCTGGCTCAGCAGAGCGCGCCTTCGCGCTCCATCTTCGATAATTTGCCGGCTGGCTCGGCGCCTGCCACCACGGCACCTGAGGGTGCGGCTCCTGCAGGCGATGCGCCGGCAACGGGCGATCGTGGTGGTGTGCTCGACAAGCTGCAGCAGGGTGTGCCGCAGAGCCGCTAAGCGGTTCTTGTCTATCGGCAGCAGCCTCAGCGCTAACGCCTGAATTTTGTGCGCATTCTGGCGGGCAATCCTGTTGATGGGATTGCCCGTCGTGCTTTTTGGCCTGCGCCCGGACGCTAGACTTGCCCATAGCGATTCTTCTGCGAATCCGGGGGCCAGATGGAAACTTCAAAAACGGTTCGGCTGGTGATGCCGCTGCTGCTGGGCACTGTGCTGCTTGGTGGATGCGCCGGCACAGACTTGGATCTGCGGCCGGTTGCGTCGCTCAGCGCATCGAACGTGATGTCGCCGTCGGGCTATTCCGAAGCTAAGGTCAGCGACACTCAGTACACGGTGAACGCCATGGGTACCGAGGCAACGCCGAAGGCGCGCATCGAAAAGATCGCCCGTGCGCGTGCGGCGCAGATCGCCGTTGAGCAGCGCATGCCGTTCTACAAGGTTGCGTCTGTCTCCTATGGCGTCAAATGCACCAAGGGCAAGGAAATCTACCGTGGTGGCACGCAGCCCGCGACGGCCCGCCAGACGGTGCAGCTGGATGTGCTCTATGCCAAGGCGCCGACCGACGACACCTATGTCAGCGCGAAGGAAAGCTTCGAGGGCCTCAATGCGGAGCTGAACAACGAGATGATTCCTTCCGAGGCGAAGATCGCCGCCGAGCAGGAGGTGCGTGCGGCATGTGCCCAGACGATCTGAAGCATTTTCGGCACGGCAACCTGCAATCAACCAATTTCAATGAAAGGGCCGGGGATGAGGCGATTATGTCGCTTCTTATCTCAGCCCCCTTCGTGTAAGCCTCGAAGCCCATGCAGCGGTACATCTTCATTACCGGCGGCGTGGTGTCCTCCCTCGGAAAAGGCCTCGCATCCGCCGCCCTCGGCGCGCTCTTACAGGCGCGCGGATACACGGTCCGGCTTCGCAAGCTTGATCCTTATCTCAACGTCGATCCAGGGACGATGTCCCCATACCAGCACGGCGAAGTGTTCGTGACGGATGACGGCGCTGAGACGGATCTCGACCTCGGACACTACGAGCGCTTCACCGGCGTCCCAGCACGCCGGTCGGATAACATCACGACTGGACGAATCTACCAGGACATCCTCGCCAAAGAGCGGCGCGGTGGTTACCTCGGTGGAACCGTGCAGGTGATTCCGCACGTCACCGACGCCATCAAGGAATTTGTGCTGAGCGGCAACGAAGGCATCGACTTCGTGCTCGTCGAAATCGGCGGCACGGTGGGCGATATCGAAGGCCTGCCGTTCTTCGAGGCGATCCGTCAGCTCGGCAACGAGCTGCCGCCGCTGGCGTCGATCTACATCCACCTGACGCTGATGCCGTACATCCCGTCAGCGGGCGAACTGAAAACCAAGCCGACGCAGCATTCGGTGAAGGAGCTGCGCTCGATCGGTATTCAGCCGAACATTCTGCTGTGCCGTTCGGATCGGCCGGTGCCCCCGTCGGAGCGCCGCAAGATCGCGCAATTCTGCAACGTGCGCGAAGAGGCGGTCATCCAGGCGCTGGACGTTTCCTCGATCTACGAGGTTCCGCTGGCCTACCACCGCGAGGGGCTGGACGATCAGGTGCTGCGGGCCTTCAATCTGTTGGGCGCGCCGAAGCCGGATCTTTCCCGCTGGCTGCAGATCACCCGTGGCATCGAAACACCGGAAGGCGATGTCACCATCGCTGTGGTCGGCAAATACACCGAGCTGAAGGACGCTTATAAATCCCTCATCGAAGCGCTGGTGCATGGCGGCATCGCCAACAGCGTGCGCGTAAAGATCGAGTGGATCGAGAGCGAGATTTTCGAGCGCGAGGATCCGGCACCCTATCTTGAGGGCGTCAACGGCATCCTGGTGCCGGGTGGCTTCGGTGAGCGCGGATCGGAAGGCAAAATTCTTGCTGCCAAATTCGCGCGCGAGCGTGGCGTTCCGTATTTCGGCATCTGCTTCGGTATGCAGATGGCGTGTCTGGAAGCGGCGCGTAATCTCGTTGGTATCGAAGGTGCGGGTTCAACCGAGTTTGGCCCCACGGACGAGCCAGTGATTGGCCTGATGACCGAGTGGGCACGTGGCAACGAGCTGGAAAAGCGCAATGCAGCGGGCGACCTCGGTGGCACGATGCGTCTGGGCGCCTATCCGGCCAAGCTGACTGCGGGCAGCCGCATCGCGGAGATTTACGGCACAACCGATATCTCCGAACGCCATCGCCACCGTTACGAGGTGAACACCGGTTATCGCGAGCGTCTGGAAGCCGCGGGCTTGCGCTTTGCCGGGCTTTCGCCCGATGGCCTGCTGCCGGAGACGGTCGAATATCCGGACCATCCCTGGTTCATCGGCGTTCAGTATCACCCCGAACTCAAGAGCCGTCCGTTCGAGCCGCATCCGTTGTTCCGCTCGTTCATTACGGCGGCGGTGGAGCAAAGCCGGTTGGTCTAGCTTCGCGTGCAGTTTCGCCGAAGATCAAATTTCAAAAGCGCTCCGGATGTTGTGTCCGGGGCGTTTTTGTTTTCCGGCCCGGTTGAGCGATGCCCCGGAACAAATCTCCATTTGCGGAATTATAGGCTTGGAAAATCGTTCGTCGGTGCTGGTGTCGGTACCGTTTGGCGAAGTGAAATCTGTGCTGAACGGTTGAGAATGTCCGATGGCGGAATTTCCAGCATAAAATTCGCCTGCGTTTTCATGGCGATGCAGCGCAATGATGAAGAGTGCAAGGCCTCGCACCCCGAATCGCGCATAAATGTGTTGCGGGACGTCGTCACCGAAGCCCGAGTAGACGTTGGAGACGAACGTCCTTGAACGAGGCCGCAACCGTTGCGGCGAGAAAAATCGCTCGCGCTCAGGGGAGTCTCACATGCCACTAGATCTGCAAGCCCTGCTCATCCTTCTCATCATCGGCGCTATCGCTGGCTGGCTCGCTGGCACGCTGGTGAAAGGCTATGGTTTTGGCGTCATCGGCAACATCGTGGTGGGCGTCATCGGTGCTTATATCGGCGCGTGGCTGCTGCCGCAGCTCGGTTTCGGCCTTGGTGGCCTCCTGGGTTCGATCGTTTCAGCGACCATCGGCGCTATCGTGTTGCTGTTGCTGATCGGCCTGGTCAGAAAGGTCGCCTGATACCGCGTAGGAAATTTTGCGATGGCCGCGTCCGGAGTTCCCGGCGCGGCCATTTGCGTATGCGATGGGTTCTTGTGCGCTACTTATCGATGCACGACGCTGGTGCCGTCGCCATGCTATAGAGCGCTCCATGACCCAACATGAAACTTTGAAGCCAAATCCGCAGATCAATATCGGCGGCGTAACAGTTGCCAATGATGCGCCGCTGATGGTGTTTGCTGGCCCATGCCAGATGGAGAGCCGGGCCCACGCGCTCGAAGTGGCGTCGGCGCTGAAGGAGATCGCAGCGGGTTTGGGCCTGGGGCTGGTTTACAAGTCATCGTTTGACAAGGCTAACCGCACCTCGCTCAGCGGCAAGCGCGGCATCGGCATTGATGCAGCGATGCCGGTGTTTGCCGAAATTCGCGAAACACTGGGGCTGCCGATCGTGACCGATGTGCACGACGCCGAGCAGTGTGCGCGCGTTGCGCCGTTTGTCGATGTGCTGCAGATCCCGGCGTTTCTATGCCGGCAGACCGATCTGCTGATCGCCGCGGCGCAGACCGGCAAAGTGGTGAAAGTGAAGAAGGGGCAGTTTCTCGCGCCCTGGGACATGCGCAACGTTGTGGCGAAGATTGTCGGCTCCGGTAACGCCAATGTGCTGCTGACGGAGCGGGGCGCATCGTTTGGCTACAACACGCTGGTTACGGATTTCCGCGGGCTGCCAATCATGGCCGAGACGGGCTGTCCGGTGATTTTCGATGCAACCCATTCGGTGCAGCAGCCGGGCGGTCAGGGCACCAGTTCAGGTGGCGAGCGCCGGTTCGTTCCGGTGCTGGCGCGCGCAGCCGTTGCAGTCGGCGTTGCAGGTCTTTTCATCGAGACGCACCCTGATCCGGACAACGCGCCGTCAGATGGTCCGAACATGGTGCCGTTGAAGGATTTCGGTTCGCTGATGGCGGAGCTGATGGCAATTGATGCGCTGGTGAAGCAGCCCAAAGCCTGATGGTACCGCGTCGGCATGCGTGCCGATCAGCGTCGTGGTTGCAATAAAAAAGGAGCGCCGGCGGTTGCTGGCGCTCCTTCAGAATTTCAAAGACGGGACGTGGCGTATTCCGTGGGCTTCAACGGGCTCAGTTGAAGTTCAAAAGCGAAGCGGCGGTCCACAGCGGGCGCTCATCGGCAACCAGGGAGTAGCGGGCTTCCTGATACTGGCGCGCAGCAAGCGTGACGCATCCGCCATCGCCGCACATCGGACCGGAACTGTAAGAGACACCGTTCAGAGCTGCGATGCTCATGGTGGTTACAAAGTAAGCGACTGCATAAAGGCTGGTGATGACACCTGCTGTCCGCAAGACGGTATCGAAAAACATCGCGCGACCCCCTATCGAGAATGCTGCCTGCACATGAAACGCACCGCCTTCCAAGCTCTTGGGGAGAGTGGGCTAACGGCGGATGCGTTCACCGTATGGAAAGAGCTCCTAACGCGACGTTAAGCTAACGCGTCGGTTGAACGCGCCGTTCTGGTGGTTGCTCCGTCACCATCAGACTAATCGCGCCGACGAATCAATGATGGCAGATTCCTGACGCAAGAACGAGACTTGCAAATCATCCACGGCTTTGCTGTCGCAGCCAGCGCTGCTGTTCGTGCGGTTTCGCGATTCAAAAAATGGATTGGATAACGGTGGGATGGTGCGGTGTTCCTGAAGCGGAATATCAACGTCGAGTGATTCGCGTGGCGCGCGGTTTTTTAAACGCTTTGGCAACAATGGTTGCACGCAATGTTAACGACGTTGTTGCGTCATCAATCGGCGATTGCGGGTGCAGCGAGGACAAGTAGCCGGTGAAAAAAATTATTTGCGTCGGCCACGCCGCGCTCGATTACGTCTACCGCATCGAATCCTTTCCACCGCAGCCGATGAAGGTGCGGTCGCTGGAGCACATCGAGAGCGGCGGTGGCATGGCCGCCAATGCGTCGGCTGCGATTGCGCGGCTGGGTGGCGATGTGGAACTGTGGAGCCGCGTCGGCGGTGACAGTGCAGGCGAACGCATCCTGAAATTTCTGGCGGGCGATGGTGTCGACATCGCCCACGTGCGGACCTTCCCGCATGCGCGCTCGTCGACATCGGCGGTGATCGTCGACCAGACGGGCGAGCGCATGATTGTCGGTGAGCGCGATCACGCTATGCCGCTCGATGCCGACTGGCTGCCGCTGCAACGCATCACGGCGGCGGAGGTGGGCGTGGTGATGAGCGACCTGCGCTGGCTTGAAGGAACGCTGGCGGCGTTCAAGCAGGCGCGCGCGCAGGGAGTGCCGACGCTGATCGATGCTGACCTCGGCAGCAGCGGCCTGATGGAAGAATTTCTGCCGCTGACCGATTACGCGATCTTTTCCGCACCCGCGCTCGATGCCTTCGCTGGCGCCGATGATGGCGCAGCGCACAATCGCAGCCAACTGGCCAAGGTGCTGGAGCACGGCGTCCGCTATGCGGGTGTGACGCGCGGCGCCGGTGGCTATGTATGGCTCACCGCCGATGGCCAAGCCGGGGAACAGGCGGCTTTTGCGCTGGACGCCGTCGATACAACCGGGGCGGGCGACGCATTTCATGGCGCCTTCGCATGGGCGTTAGCTTCCGGGGCGCCAGCCGCTGGGGCGGGGGCTTCCGGAGCCAACCTGACGGAATGCGCGCGCGTCGCCTCGGCCGTTGCGGCCCTCAAATGCAGGCGCCTTGGGGCCCGCGCGGGCCTGCCGACCCGGGCCGAACTTGATGAATTTCTGCACGCACGTGCGAATTGAAGGGATTGAGGTGCGACCGCCTTTCCCTTTCGCCCCCGGGGCATGGACGGGGGCGGCTGCATCGCTAAACGTGCCTGATCAAAGGCACCCCGGGCGTGCGAGCGTGCGTGGCGGGCACCCAGACATTGAAGCAGGGAAAGACCTATGAGCGAGGCGCGCGAAACGACCAGCGGTGCGGCTGCTGCCAGCCACAACGACATGGCCAATGCCATCCGGGCTTTGGCCATGGATGCGGTGCAGGCGGCAAAGTCGGGCCATCCGGGCATGCCGATGGGCATGGCGGACGTGGCGACGGTGCTGTTCCGCGATGCGCTTTCGTTTGATGCTGCCGATCCGAACTGGGCCAACCGCGACCGCTTCGTGCTGTCGGCCGGTCACGGTTCGATGCTGCTCTATTCGCTGCTTTATCTCACCGGCTATCCCGGCATCGAGATCGACGACCTGAAGAATTTCCGCCAGCTCGATTCCAAGACGGCGGGGCATCCCGAATACGGTCATGCGCCGGGCATCGAGACCACCACCGGCCCGCTCGGGCAGGGCATCGCGAACGCTGTCGGTATGGCGCTGGCGGAGCGGATGCAGAATGCGCGCCTCGGTAACGACCTTGTTGATCACTACACCTATGTGATCGCGGGCGACGGCTGCCTGATGGAAGGCATCAGCCACGAAGCTATTTCGCTGGCGGGGCATCTCGGGCTCGGCAAGCTGATCGTGCTGTTCGACGACAACAACATTTCCATCGATGGCCCGACGAGCCTGTCGGTGAGCGACGACCAGATCGCGCGCTTCAAGGCATCGGGCTGGAACACGCTGGCGATCGACGGACACGATCCGAAGGCGATCGCCGATGCGCTGGCGAAGGCGAAGGCTGACTCTTCCAAGCCGTGGCTGATCGCGTGCAAGACCACCATCGGTTATGGCGCGCCGACGAAGGCCGGCAAGTCATCGACACACGGCGAGCCGCTGGGCGATGAGGAAATCAAGGGCACGCGTGAGAAGCTCGGTTGGTCCGCGCCGCCATTCGTCATTCCTGACAATGTGCTGAAGGCATGGCGCGCTGTCGGCTCCAAGGGCGCGAAGGCGCATGCCGACTGGCAGAAGCGCCTCGACGCCGCCGGTGCTGAAGCCGCTGTCGCTTTGTCTGCGCCAGCGGGTGCCAGCCGCAAGGACGACGTTGCGAAGGCCATCGCCGCCGCCAAGCAGGCATTCGCCGCCGACGAGACCAAGCGCGCCACCCGCGTGTGGTCGCAGCAGGTGCTTGAGCATGTGACGCCCGCTCTGCCGGAACTGATTGGCGGCTCGGCCGACCTTTCGCCGTCAAACGGTACGCGTACGAAGCATCACACGCCGATTGCGCCGGGCGACTTCAGCGGCAATTACATCCATTACGGCGTGCGCGAGCACGGCATGGCCGCCGCGATGAACGGTCTGGCGCTGTCGGGCAACTTCATTCCGTACGGCGGCACGTTCCTCGTATTCACCGACTACTGCCGCCCGTCGATCCGCCTGTCGGCGCTGATGCGCCAGCGCGTGATCTACGTGATGACGCACGACTCGATCGGCCTGGGTGAAGATGGCCCGACCCATCAGCCGGTTGAGCATGTCGCTGCGCTGCGTTCCATTCCGCATCTGATGGTGATGCGTCCGGCCGATGCGCAGGAAACGGCGGAGTGCTGGGAGATCGCACTCAAGACTGCCGACCGCCCGTCGATCCTCGCGCTGTCGCGTCAGGCGGTTGAAAATCTGCGCCCGAATGCATCGCCGGAGAACCTGTCGGAGCGCGGCGCCTACGTGCTGCGTGAAGCCGAAGACGAGCGTGACGTGACGCTGATCGGCACCGGTTCGGAGCTTTCTCTGGCCGTTGCAGCCGCCGATGCGCTGGCCAAGGATGGCATCCGCGCTGCGGTTGTCTCAATGCCGTCGATGGAGCTGTTCCGCGAACAGGATGCCGACTATCGCGCCAAGGTGCTGGGCACCGCGCCGCGCGTTGCGGTGGAAGCGGGCGTCGCCGCGGGCTGGCACGAATGGATCGGCGAGAATGGCCGCTTCATCGGCATGTCGGACTTCGGTGCTTCGGCTCCGGCCGGACAGCTCTACAAGAAGTTTGGCATCACCGCTGAAGCAGTGGCCGATGCCGCGCGCGCAATTGTCAAAAAGTGAGCAGCTTCGATGCAGGTCACAAATCTCAAATCGATTGCGGACGTAGACGTTGCCGGTAAGCGCGTGTTGGTGCGCGCTGACCTGAACGTTCCGGTGGCGGACGGCAAAGTGAGCGACGCCACGCGGCTTGAGCGCATTCTGGACGGCCTGAAGGATCTCAGCCAGCGCGGTGCGCGCGTGGTGGTGATCTCGCATTTCGGCCGGCCGAAGGGTGCGCCCAATCCGGAGATGAGCCTTGCGCCCGTCGCGGCCAAGCTGGGCGAACTGCTGGGCAAGCCGGTGACGTTCGTCCCCGCCTGCATCGGCGATGAGGCCGAGAGTGCCGTGGCAGCGTTGCAGCCGGGCGCAATCGCGGTGCTGGAAAACCTGCGCTTCCATGCAGGCGAGGAAAAGAACGACGAGGCGTTCATCGCCGCGCTGGCGCGTTCGGGCGATCTCTATGTCAACGACGCGTTCTCGGCGGCACACCGTGCGCATGCTTCAACCGAAGGTCTGGCGCGCGTGCTGCCAGCCTATGCCGGGCCGCTGATGATCGAAGAGATCAACGCACTGCGGGCGGTGCTGGAAAATCCCCAGCGTCCGGTTGCAGCGCTTGTTGGTGGCGCGAAGGTTTCGAGCAAGATCCCGATCCTGAAACACCTGATTGGCAAGGTCGACAAGCTCATCATCGGTGGCGGCATGGCCAACACCTTCCTGATGTCGCACGGCGTCGATGTCGGTCGCTCGCTGGCCGAGCCGGATCTGCTGGAAACGGCGCGCGAGATCATGGCCGCCGCCAAGGCGCACAATTGCGCCGTGGTGCTGCCGGAAGATGTGGTGATCGCGCGCGAGTTCAAGTCGGGCGTTGCCAACGCTGTGGTGCCGATTCTTGCGGTGCCGAGCGATGCAATGATCCTCGACGTTGGTCCGCGCTCGATCGAACACAACTGCGCCGTGCTGAAGGAATGCCGGACGCTGCTGTGGAATGGTCCGATGGGTGCGTTCGAGATTTCGCCGTTCGGTGAAGGCACATTTGGGCTGGCCCGCGAGGCAGCGCGGCTGACGCGCGAAGGCAAGCTGGTGACGGTGGCCGGCGGCGGCGACACGGTGGCGGCGCTCAATGCTGCCGGCGCGACGCCGGACTTCACCTACGTTTCGACGGCGGGCGGCGCGTTCCTGGAATGGCTGGAAGGGCGCGAACTGCCGGGCGTGGCAGCGCTGGTGCGGGCGCAGGCCTGAGGGCCGACGCGGACTAAAGGCGCAACGGCGTCGGTGGCGGGTGCTCTCGGCCCCTCCCTTGGTAAGGGAGTGCTCTAGTGCCCGCCGGATAGCAGAGGGTGGCGCGTATCGATGTTTGCTGATCTGCAGATCTATATCGGCGTTGGACTTGCCGGGCTGGTGAGCTTCCTGTCGCCGTGCGTGCTGCCGCTGGTGCCGCCCTATCTCAGCTATCTGGGCGGCACGACGATTGACGAGTTCACGGCCGAAGGTGGCGTGCCGAAGGACGTGGGGCGGCGCGTGATCCTGGCCGCGATCCTGTTCGTGCTGGGCTTCACGACGGTGTTCGTGGCGCTGGGTGCGGGTGCTTCGCTGGCGGGACAGCTGATCCAGACTTACAAGCGCGAGCTGGAGATTGCTGCGGGCCTTGTCATCATCCTGTTCGGTCTGCATTTCCTCGGCGTCTTCCGCGTCAACCTGCTTTACGCCGAGAAGCGCTATCATCACACGCAGCACCATGGCGTCAGCTACATCGGCTCGTATGTCATTGGGCTGGCGTTTGCGTTCGGCTGGACACCTTGCATCGGGCCGATCCTGGCAACGGTGCTGGCGGTGGCGGCCAACGAAGGCAGCCTGACAACGGGCGTGAAGCTGCTGTTTGTCTATTCGCTGGGCTTAGGCATTCCGTTCGTACTGGCCGCGGTAGCGCTGCAGCCGTTCCTCAGCTTCATGACGCGTTTCCGCCGTCACCTCGACAAGGTGGAAAAGGCGATGGGCGCGTTCCTGGTGCTGACCGGCATCCTGTTCCTGACCGGATCGATCAACTGGTTTGGAAGCTGGATGCTGGAGCACTTCCCGGCGCTGGCGCAGATTGAAGCGTGGGTGACACCGGACGACCTGGGTTCGGAAATCATTCAGCGCGGCACGCGGCAGCCGTAGCGATGCCGTTGCTGTTGTCATGGTGGCCGGAACGATGACGGGCGAAACACCGATACCGATAGCGTTGACGATTGCGGGTTCCGACAGTTCCGGCGGCGCCGGCATTCAGGCAGATCTGAAGACGTTCACGGCGCTGGGCGTTTACGGCGCGAGCGTCATCACGGCGCTGACGGCGCAGAATACGCGCGGTGTCAGCGCGATCCACGCGGTGCCGGACAGCTTCATCACTGCGCAGATTGATGCCGTTGCGGATGACCTGCGGGTTGGCGCAACCAAGACTGGAATGTTGAACGACGGCGCTGTGGTGCGCGCGGTGGCCGATGGCGTGAAGCGGCATAAGCTGGGCGCGCTGGTGGTCGATCCGGTGATGGTGGCGACGAGCGGCGATGTGCTGCTGCGCGAGGACGCTGTTGAAGCGATGTGCGACCTGCTGCTGCCGCTGGCGACGGTGATCACGCCGAACCTCGCTGAAGCCGCGTATCTGCTCGGGCAGTCGTTGGCATGCGACGAAGCTCAAATGGAATCGCAGGGCCGCGCGCTGCTGGCGTTTGGCCCGAAAGCGGTGCTGATGAAGGGCGGGCACGGCGAGGGCGCGGACGCTGTGGACATTCTCATCACACACGATGGCGCAGTGTTACGACTGTCGCTGCCGCGCATCGACACGCGCAACACCCATGGCACCGGATGCACGCTTTCGGCGGCCATCGCAGCGCGACTGGCGATGGGCGATACGCTGGAAAAAGCGGTTCGCGCTGCCAAGAAATTCGTGCATGCAGGGCTTGTTTCTGCGGTTAATCAGCGGATTGGTGCGGGCTCCGGGCCAGTGGATCATCTGCATGCGCTGCCGAAGTCATGCCTCCAAAACGGCTGTGATTGAGCCGAGCTATGCACTGATAGAGCCTGTGGCATCCGTGCACCGATGGCTTTTGAATGACTCCAACCCCTCTTGCAGGCTGGCCGAGCTTCTGTAACAAATTGCCTCAACGCGATGCTGCGGCGTCGTTTTCAAGCTCCTGGGGGAGCGTCGGGTGCGCGATTAGGGGCGCCGCCCGACTTGGCTGAAGAACCGGTCCGGACCGTCCGGACCGGTTTCTTTTTTCAGCGATAGCCTGACTTTCATTGCGCTGAGTTGGTGATCGCAGCTCGCTGTAGTTGGCCGGTCGCGGCTGAGCCAGGCCTGTGAGTGTGTGCCAGGCAGGCGCTACTTGCCCCCTGCGCGTTACGTAGCTGCGCACGCCTCGCCCAGTTCGTCCAATCGGTCAGACGTCGTTGATTGAGCGGCCGCTGATGCGCGCTCGCCCGCCTTATAATAGGGGCTGGCGCCATTGAGCGGCGCAGCGCATAGCGATGATCTTAGGCCGCAGCAACAGCGCAAAGGCCAGCAGCGGACGGTGCGGGGAAGCATGGGGCAGGCGCGATGACAGCGTCCAGTGGCGATGATCGCGCGCGCTCCGTGTCGAAGCCGGATGCCGGTGCGGTCCGGATCGCAGCAGACAGGCCGGAATCCGTAGCGGCAGCGGCGGTTGCGTCGCAGACCGAGATGCAGCCACAGATGTCCGGCGCAATGGCGCTTTCGCTGCGTATCTCGGCGATGTTCGGTGCGCTGTTCCTCGCCTATGGCGTGGTCGTGCCCTATTTTCCGGTCTGGCTCGACGCGCGCGGGCTGGACCCCCTGCAGATTTCAACGGTCGTTTCGGCCCCGCTGTTCATCCGGCTGCTGGTGACGCCCGGTGTCGGGCTGCTGGCGGATCGGCTTGGCAACTACCGGTTGGTCATCACCGTGCTGGCATCGCTCGCGCTGTCGATGCTGCTTGTGCTGACGGTCGCATCCGGCTACGGGCCGATACTGATCATCGGCGTCGCCTTTCTGCTCGCCAACGGCACCATCATGCCGCTGGTGGAAACGGTGGCGGTGCGGGCTGTGCGCGCTGAAAAGCTGGACTACGGGCGCATGCGCCTGTGGGGCTCGGTGACGTTCATCGTCGCGAACTTTGGCGGTGGCATCGCCATTGAAGCGTGGGGCGGAGACGTTGCGCTGTGGCTGATGATCGTCGCCTCGACGGTAACGATTGCAGCGGCGCTGATGCTGCCCAGAACGCCGGCCAGCCCGGTGCAGCCTGTAGTGGCGAGATCAACTCCTTCGCCAACAGAACAGGCGCAAACGGAACAGGCGACCCATACAGCCTCAGCGGTATGCGCAACGGCAGGCGAGGGCCACGGCGCAACCGCGCGGGACTGGCGCCAAACCGCACCGGCACGGCTGCTTAAATCGCGCCTGTTTGTTCTGTTCCTGATCGCAATTGGCTGCATCCACGGCGCTCATGCAACTTTTTACACGTTCGGGGCGCTCTACTGGCAATCACAGGGTATGCCGGCGGCGTGGGTGGGCGCGCTGTGGGCGATAGCGGTTTCCGCGGAGGTGCTGCTGTTCGCCTATTCCGCGCCGTTTGTCCGTCGCATCGGTTCGGCGGGGCTGATCGTGACCGGCGCCGCTGCAGCCGTGGTGCGATGGACTGCGATGGCGTTCGATCCGCCGCTGGCCATTCTCGTGCCGCTGCAGGCATTACACGCGCTGACTTATGGCGCATCGCATCTGGGCGCGATCCTGTTCATTGCTCGCGCCGTGCCGCACAAGGGCATGGGCAGCGCGCAGGCATTTTATTCGACCATGGCTGCGGGCCTGATGGTGGGCACGGTGGGCCTAGTTTCCGGCGCGCTTTATACGCAGCTGGGCGGCCAGGTGTTTGTCATTCCGGCCGTCGTGGCCGCCTTTGGCTTGATCGCGGCGCTGTTACTGCTGCGCGGCTGGAATGGTCATCCGCTGTGGGATGATGGAGCGGATCGTGGCCGCGTTTGATTGAAACGCAGAAATTTCAATCGGCAGCGAGCGCCACACTATTCGAAAACTTCCTGATTTTATTGCTGTCTCATTTTGCTTTTATAAGTCGCATCCAATTCGACGCGCGTCTGGGCCAAAATCAAATCGACCTCATGCTTGGCTAAACATAGCTCTGTCACACCGTCGAATGGGTCCTTAGAAAAAATGAGGCGACCTGCCTCATCATTAGTGTCGCATAAAAAAATCTTCCATCCGTCAAATATATCTACGGACGGGCACATATTGTGACGAGCCCACTGTTCTTTATCCGGAAGCCCCTGCAGCGTTTCAGCAGAAAATGAGAATAACGCGGAGTCTAATTGCTGAAATAGGTCTTTTGTCGGCATAGACGCAAAACGCGTTGAAGCTCGACTGTTATGATAAATCGATATTCTATCTAGTTCGAACAACACGTCTCTAAGCGATGTGCCAAGCTCATAATTGCCGACGCGCAAACCACCACACCAATAACAGAATTTTCCGAACATCCATTCTCGGCCATCCCCTCATCAAGCTGAAATTCAATCGCGAATCTATCTTTTTCGCCCAGAACAGTCATTCTCACCCTTTGCAGTTTTATTGGGCTGCATGGATTTTCCGAGCCGCACTGAAGTGCGGCTTTGTTTTTCGTATTGCGTCGCATCGCCGTGATTGATGCGATCTTGTGGGATCGCGCGCGCGATCCCAGGGCCTAGCCCCACAGCTCCGGTGCGGGTGGGCTGATGACGCCATCGACGATGGTGAGCGGGGGCACGCGATCGCGCGCCAGCAGCAGCGGGCCGTCGAGATCGACCCAGTCGGCCAGCCCCGACAGCAGCAGTGCCGGCGCAGCCGCCAGCGAAGTCGCCACCATTGAGCCCACCATGATGCGGAAGCCTGCAGCCTTGGCGGCCTGTGCCATGGCCAGCGCTTCTGTAAGCCCGCCCGTTTTGTCGAGCTTGATGTTCACCGCGTCGTAGCGGCCGATGAGGCTGAACAGGTTGGCGCTGGTGTGGGCGCTTTCATCGGCGCAGATCGGAACGGGATGATCGATGCTGGCGAGAGCGTCGTCGGTGTCGGCGGGCAGGGGCTGTTCGATCAGTTCCATGCCCGCAGACGCAGCGGCAGCAAGAAACGGCGCCAGTTGCTCAACGCCCCAGGCTTCATTCGCGTCGGCAACGATGCGGGCGTCGGGGCGGGCGTTGCGTACCGCCCGCATGCGCGCGTCATCGCCGTCGCCACCGAGCTTCAGCTTAAGCAGCTTCAGGTGCGGAACGGCGGCGGCATCGGCGGCCATCTGTTCGGGTGAGCCAAGGCTGATGGTGTAGCAGGTGAGGCAAGGGGCGATGGCGCCGACGTCGGCAAGATCCCACGCGCGTTGTCCGGCGCGTTTGGCGGCGAGATCCCACAGCGCGCAATCGACGGCGTTGCGGGCAGCGCCCGGCGGCAAGGCGTTGGCGAGGCTTGTCCGGGTGAGCGGCCCCCGCAACGCTTTGATTGCGGCAACGGCATCGTCGACGGTTTCGCCATAACGCGCGTAGGGCACTGCCTCGCCGCGGCCGGTCACGCCATCGGCGGCAACCTCGGCGACAACCACATACGCTTCAGTTTTGGCGCCGCGCGCGATGACAAAGGGCCGGGCCAGCGGCCAGGCTTCCGCGCGGACATCGACGATCTGTGCCGGTAATTCCTTAGCCATCGAATTCGAAGCCCTCAGCCGCCGTTAAAACGCACCGGACGGACTGATAGCACGGGCACCGGGGCCGCCCGGTTAATCGAATTAGCAGGCTGTTGAATTCGAACGAAGGTCGCAAAAGGACCTCTAAAATTCGGTTTCCGATCGAACTGAGTGTGTCCAAACGCGTTCGACCGGATTTTGCTCGGCCACAGGCCGCGTCGGAGACCCCTCGAAACCAATTTCGACAGCCTGCCAGCCGTCTGCCTTTTTCGTGCTTCTTATCGGAAAACCGGTTCCCACTTTTCCGGAAGCACTCTAGCCGAGACGACCGGAGGCGTGGGCCAGGAACAGGTATACGCGGCCGGTTTCCGACACGAGCTGGCTGTGAGACATGCGCCCGCTGGGATCGCGCCCATCTGAATCGGCGATGATGCGCTCGAAGTCGGTCAGGTAGCGGCTGACAGTGTTGGCCAACTCGTGATCGTTGCGGCAGCGGTGCATGACGTCATCGAACAGCGCGCGGCCTTCGTTGGAGTAGATGCTGCGCACCATCACGCCGCGCTGACCGGCCCGGAGGCGCGACCAGATGGCGGTGGCGGTTGCCGGATCAAGCGCCCGCGCCATTGCCTCCAGATCGAGGCTGAACGGCGCCTGCATTGGATATCCATGGCCGCCGTGTCCGCCATGCGGTTCATCGTCAAGCGAGGCGCGGGCCAGCAGATCGCCGAGCGACCAGGCTTCACGCCCGTCGCCCGATGATGTCGCGCGCTGACGCTGCCGGTTGCCGAGTTCCTGCGCGATCGTTGACGACAGGGAGGTGATCGAGTGGGCGGAGCTGGCGGGCCGCTGCGGTTGCGGCTGGTGTTGACGGGATTGTGCCGGTCCACCGGCTGGCGGCTGTGCGGATGCCTGATGCGGACGCGTGTGTGTGGCGGGGCCAGCCGGATGGGACATCGGCTGTTGTGGCTGCGGCGCGCGGTTCTGGTGGCTCGGCTGATGCTGATGCGCGGCGCCGCTGGTATCGATATGGGCGCTGGGCGGCGGCGGTGTGATGTCCCGCTGCAACGTGGAGCGTGAGGCGAGCTGCGAAAGCTGATCCAGGGCCTTGATCTGATCCTGCAACGCCCGGCGCATACCCTCGGAGCTTTCGTGCGCGGTAACCGGCAAACGCTCCATCTCGCTGCGCAGGCGTGCCTGCTCGGCGGCGATTTCCGAGGCGGTGCGGGCAGCGTGCTGGCGCATTTCCTCGGACGTGGAAGCAAAGCGGTCGGTGAGCGAACCAAGCTCGCTGGTGACGGTGCTGGAAACCGTGTCGAGGCGATTGCGCAAATCTTCCAGGGTACGCTCGCTCTCCTGGTTGGCTGCTTCGCGCATCCGCTCCAGTTCGGCGCGGGCGCGCAAATCGGCTTCGGACAGCGAACCGACCATGGTCGAAGAGTAATCGCCGACGAAGTTCGAGAATTCGTCCGCTTTGCCCGCAAGTCGGTCGAGAGTGGTGTTCAGCTCTGCGTGGCGGTTCTGCAGCGTCTTGTCGATCTTGTAGTTGACCGTTTCGAGCGCGTTGGCCGCTTTCATGATCTGCTGGCCCTGGTTCTCGAACCGGCCAGTGACACCGCTGATCTGATTGAGCAGATTTTCGGAAATGTTCTTCAGCAGATCGGTCTGGCCAGCGAGACCTTCCATCGCCTTGAGCGACTGGCGCGTGATATTTTCCGATGCGCGGCGCACCGAGTTGATGCCATGCATGAGCGCTTCGTCGAGATCGGCGGCCTGCTTGCCGATGCTCTCGCGGAAGCTGACCGCGTGCTGATCGAGCGCGCTGGTGAGAGCCTGCGTCTTGTCAACGACGGCGCTGTCGATCGCCTGCGTGGAGCGCATGATCGACTCGTCGAATATGCGCAGCCGCTCGCCGAACGCTTCATCAAGCGAACGGGTGCGTTCAACAAGCTGGTAGTCGAGTGCCTGAGCGCGGTTGGCCAGTGCAGCATCGAGCGCGCGGGCGTATTCCTCGAACACCGTTTGCAGGTTTTCGGTGCGGTTGCCGAGTGAATGGTCGAGCAGCTGAAGCTGGCTGTCGAACGTGGTCTGGATACGGTGGCCGTGCGCGTCGAGCTGCTGCACCTGCGCATCCAGCGTCCGCTGGATGTTTTCCGAGCGCGTCTCGAGCGAGCCATCGAGGAACTCGATCTGGGTGACAAATGTCGAGTGGATCTGCTCTGCGCGTCCGCCAAGCGACTGGTCGAGCAGCTTGAGCTGGTTGTCGAACGTCGACTGAAGCTGTTCGGTGCGGTTGCCGAATGCGTCCGCGAGCGCGGTCGTATAGCTTTCCAGCGCGACCTGAAGCTGCTCGGTGCGGCCGCCTACGGCATGTTCGAGATTGCCGACACTGGTGGCCAGCGAAGACTCGAGCATTGTCAGGTTTTCGCCCGCGCCTTCGATGACGCTGGCAAGTTTGATTTGCTGTTCGGACAGCTTTTCGATCAGCGTGGGGATCTCGCTGCCAAGGCGCAGCAGGCTTTCACTGACGCGATCAGAGGTGTTGACCAGCGCGTGCCGTTCGCCCGAAAGCTCCGCAATGAGGCCGCGGATCTTGCGCTCGTTTTCTTCGTAGGAACGCTCAAGCACCGAGACTTCGTTGTGAACCATCGCTTCAAGTTCACCGGCGCGGCCGAGCGCGCGGGAGACGGCGTCGTTCATGAAGCCGACCTGACGGCGCACGGCCTGACCGATGGTGGCGGCGTTCTGCTCCGCCATACGGTCCGGTTCGGCAAGGCGGATAGCAACTTCCGCCATGGTCGATGAGCGCAGGCGCAGTTCTTCGGTACGCCAGGCGAGCAGGGCCATCAGCCAGAGCAGCGCGATCGGCACGAAGATGGCGGCCAGCGCCAGCAGCGTGGTCGGCTGGGTGGCAAGCTGCAGCCAAGTTACGTCCGGGCCTGCAGAGGCGATCGAAAGCAGCGTGAAGCCGACGCCGAGCACAGCCCAGACGACGCTGGCGATGCCGGCGTAGCGGAATGGCGCATTCGATGGTTTCTGCTGCAACGCAAAAATGAGGCCGCCAATGCTGGGGCCTTCATCGTTGGCAGCGATGTGATTGCGTGCCGGGCCGGCAGGCCGACGCCGCGCGGTGCGGCGACGCTGGTGGGGCGCGTTGACCGTATTGGTGCCGTCGTCAACGCCGTCATCTGCAAAGTCGCCATCGATGTCGGTGGCGTCCGATTGCGTTGCCTGATGTCCAAACATATTGCCGCCCAGTGGCGGCGGCCCGCCCGCTTCGCCGGTGTCGTAGTTCGCTTCCTGCTCGTCATGCTCACGCGCGGCTTCGAAAGCGGCGGCGACACGTTCCGATAACGTCGGCAGCGGGGGCGTAGGCGCTGGCGGGATGAAGCTTGCGGCTGGCAGAGCAGGGGGCGCCGACGCTGCACCCGAGGGCGCGGTATCGGCTGATGCGGCAGATGGAATCGGTGGGGGCATGTTTCCTGCGGCTGACGGAGCGCTGGACGAAGCCGATTCCGGGTGCGCCGCACCCTCTGGCTCGTCGAGCGTCGTTTCTTTTTGCGCCATCAGCCCGTCCATGCTTGACGCGCTCCTCATCCATAGTCTTCGGAAGCACGCGGTTGGACGGTAAGCTCTCAGACGGAAGCCGATTGCACATTGCGCCCGCCTAACAGGCAGACGAACAACATGGCTACCGGAAACGAGAACCCACCCATTCCCCAACGCTTGGCCGGAGTTTGGGGCGAAAGAAAGGTACTGAGCCCCAAGCCTTTGACGTCATAGCGTGCGAGTCGTGACGAGGTTAAAGCTCAACTTGGGGCAGCGCAATTTACGGCCATTTATAACCTGTGTGTGAGAATGCCGGTCAGGCCCCCTGGGCTGTGGGAAACCTCCGGTCGGGCTGGAACGTGGCGCGGGTGTGATGTTTTTGCCCGGCGAACCAGAGTTAAAATCCAGCTTCATGAGTACGTGCCAGTGACCGACATGCCTTCACCTCGCATCGGTATACCCGCTGAAACGCCGGCGGCGGCACTGAGCGCGGCTGATGCAGATCAACCGGTGGATCTCGGTCACCTGCGCCGCTTTACGCATGGGGATGCCGCGCTGGAGGCTGAAATCCTGGCGCTGTTCTCCGACCAGCTTCCGGTGACGATCCGGGCGCTCAAGGACGCCACGTCGATCAAGGACTGGAACATTGCGGCGCACACCCTGAAGGGCTCGGCGCGCGCTGTTGGCGCATGGTCGCTGGCCAACGCGGCAGAAGAGGCGGAGAATCTGACGCAGTTCAGCAACGTGCTGGAACGGGCCGTCTTCGTTTCCAAGATTGAACAGGTGTCCAAAGTAACCCGCAAATACATTGGATCGGTCTCCGGCGGGGCCTGACAGATGACCGATGGCGGGCCATTGGCCAGTATTCCCATACCTTATTGTAAAGGGCCGTGAGCTTGAACTTGGGCGCCGCGGCGACTATTGGTGCGGGGTCGGCTGTAACGTCGGCCATCTGATCGGAGCTGCCGCTTTTTGCCGGCACCCCTTATCTGGAAAGCCCTGCCCCGCGCGATGCCCAAGATCACCTTTATTCAGCCCGATGGTAGCCAGCAGGCGGTCGATAGCGACGTCGGCATAACGCTGATGGAAGCCGCCAAGATTCACGATGTTCCCGGCATTGATGCCGAGTGCGGCGGTGCGTGTGCCTGTGCCACCTGTCACGTCTACGTGGATGAGCCCTGGCAGGACAAAACCGGCACCCCAAATCCTATGGAAGAGGACATGCTCGACTTCGCATTCGATGTGCGGGATTCGAGCCGTCTCAGCTGCCAGATCAAATTGACCCCGGAGCTAGACGGTCTCGTCGTGCACGTTCCGGCGAAGCAGTTCTAAAATCAGCCTAACCTCGGAAAGGTCTACCCGATGAGTTCGGAAGCCAGCCCGGCCGCCGCCGCGCCTATCGAAACGGATGCCGTCATTATCGGCGCTGGCCCCGTGGGGCTGTTCGCCGTATTCGAGCTCGGCCTTGTAGATATCAAGGCGCACATCATCGACATTCTCGACAAGCCGGGCGGTCAGTGCGCCGAGCTTTATCCGGAAAAGCCGATCTATGACATTCCGGCCCTGCCGACAGTGACCGGTCAGGAGCTGACCGATCGCCTGCTGGAACAGATCAAGCCGTTCGGTGCCGAACTGCACCTGAACGAGCGCGTGGACGCTCTGAAGCGTTTGCCCGACGGCCGCTTCAGCCTCATCACCGATGCCGGCACGGAGTTCATCACCAAGGTGGTGGTGATTGCAGCGGGCGGCGGTTCGTTCACGCCCAAGCGGCCACCGCTGCCGGGGATCGAGAACTTCGAAGGCCATTCGGTATTCTACTCCGTGCGCCGCATCGAAGCGATGCGCGACAAGAACGTGCTGATCGTAGGCGGTGGCGATTCCGCGCTCGACTGGACGCTGGCGTTGCAGCCTGTAGCCAAGAGCGTGACGCTATTGCACCGCCGCGACGATTTCCGGGCCGCGCCGCATTCGGTTGAGAAGATGCGCCAGCTCGTTGAAACCGGTGATGTGCGGCTGATGATCGGTCAGGTCTCATCGATTGAAGGCGAGGGCAATCAGCTCAAGGCCGCAACGGTGAAGAGCAAGGAAGGCGAGGAGCGCATCGACGTTGATGCGATGCTGCCGTTCTTCGGTCTGACGATGAAGCTCGGCCCCGTCGCCGATTGGGGCCTGCACCTCACGGAAAATCTCATTCCTGTCGACACGGAAAAGTTCGAGACCAGCGAGCAGGGCATTTTCGCGGTCGGTGACATCAACACCTATCCGGGCAAGCTGAAGCTCATTCTGTCTGGCTTCCACGAGGTGGCGCTGATGGCGCAGCAGGCGCACAAGTACGTGCACCCGGAAAAGAAGCTGCTGTTCCAGTACACGACTTCGTCTTCCAATCTGCAGAAGAAGCTTGGCGTGAGCTGAGTAAGCAAAGCGCAATCGCTTTCGCCGCTATTCAAATCAAAACGGGCGCCCTGCAACAGCAGCGCGCCCGTTTTGTTATTGGCGAGTGCGAAATTCAGGGCCGATCAGAACGGCAAAGTGAACCCCAACATCAAGCACAAGCGATGCGTGCGCTCGTAGGCAGCGGAAAGCACCTTCGCGATTGATGGTGGCAGCCAGTCGCGCACGCGCTTCAATACTGGGCGCAGCGCTCGCAGATAGACGCGCGCATATAGCGAACCCTTCACCGTCATCGGCATCGCCCAGTCGATCACATCAACGGTGCCATCCGACCAGCGCATTTTGTAGTCGTCGGCGGGTGCGAGCATGTCGAAGTAACGGAAGCCAGCAGCCATCGTTTGTTCGATGGTGAGCTCCATAAGATGGGCGCCGACGCGGTCTTTCGCATATTTTTGATTGTACGCGAAAATGTGCGTTGCGGCGCGCTCCTTGTGCTTGACGAGAACGTCGATCGCCGCCTGATCGCCGTTGATCTCAAGCGCGTAAACGCAAATGCCGGCGGGATTGGTACTGTCCGACGCTGCCTCAGCAAAAAACTTCTGCGTGCGCGGATCACTGAGCGCCGGCGATACGATGCCGCGTTCCAGCAGTTGTGAAATTTTCTCGTCGATGGCGCTTAGCGCAAGCCGGCCAGCGCGAGGGTTGTCACGCTCGCGGACAAATTCCACGGTGCCCATGGCGGCCAACTTGCGCGCAACGGCGCGGTGTTTCTTGCGCGCACGGCCCGAGTGGCGCTGCATGTAGTCTTCGTAATCAGCAGCGCTCGCAAAATCCATGTAGGGAGCCTGCTCGCGACGCGTCACCATGAAATTCCGCGCGCGGAGCAGTGGTGTAATGGCCGCGTCGGCGCGGACCTTCGACAACCAGACAAGATCCGGCTTGAGCGCTTGCGTCAGGTGCTTCCAGCCCGCCTGCAGAATGGCTGCAGCATCGGGCAGATCGTCCAGCAGGATGTCGCCATACTGGCTGACCGGTGCACCCAGCCAGACAAGATGGGTCAGCCCGCCATGCCGTTCAGTGACCAGCGGCCATACCGTTACAAGCTCGCCGTTGCGCCGTCCGACAAGCACAGCAAGCTGCGCGCCGGCGTCTCCATCGGAGAGAAAATTATTGCACCAGTGCCAGCACCAGCCGAACGATTGAAACAGTTGCGCGCTGGAAGAAGCGCGATCGAACAGGCGGTTCCAGTCGTCCTTCAGCGCGTCAAATTCAGCGCGCGTCGAAACCAGCTTGAAGGTGCAGGCTTGTGGGACCGGGCGCAGGTGTGAGGCGGCCTTATCCGTCTGCGACTCAGCTACAGACCCGTCGGCACTGGCGTATTGGACAGCGGCAGATAGCGTCGGACCCATGAACCCTTCCCATGCAGGAGGGCAGCGTCGACAATGCCGACGCCGCACCATGAAAGGGCATCAAGAACCTTATAATGTTGCGATTTCGGTAATGCTGAGGAGGACGAGGGCGCACACCGTCAGCCATACCGCGACGGCGCCGCGGCGGGATTTGGGGCCAGCGTCAAGGATGAGCAGCGAAGCCAGCACCGCTGCGCCCGTCAGATTAACCACAATAACGCCAGCCAAACCAAGGCCGTGCCCTTTTGATGTGCCCTCAATGAAGGTGGCGCCGGCCAGCCCGAGCAACAGCGCACCGCACAGGCGCGGCCAGAACCCTGCGTCGGGTCGGGGCAGGCCAAGAACGCGCAGCGTGGTTAACGGAGCAATGACGAGCAGCAGCCCCGGAATGAATTTCAGAAGCGTCTCGATCCAGAGGAGCTGCTGCACGCGGGGCGCCTGTCATGGGAGGGAGGGCGACTGAGCGCCAGGCCAGGCAGGCGCGGATCAGTCGTCCCGATTATCCATCGGAAGCTTGGTCTTCATGCCTTCGCCCTCGTAATTACCGAACGAGAACAGGCCGTCGTCTTCCTTTTCCTTGACCTGCGGGCGGGGCGTGTAGTCGCCGACGAGATGCCGGCTGAGATCGGCCTTGATCAGCCGCGTCTTGCCGTCGGTGCAGTATTCACCTTCGCCTGCAACCGCCTTGGCGACGCCGTTATAGGAAACGTCGTAGATGCGCTCGATCTTGGCCATATCCTGGCCGGGAATGTTGCGCTCGTAATCGAGGTAGGTGATTTTGAGCTTGGCGGGATCGAAGTGGAAGCCGCATTTCACCGCGCGGGCGGAAACCGTGCCGACCTGGAAGGCGCGGGCCGGCGCATCGTTGACGGGGCCGGCTGGCTTTTCGTCGCCGCCCAGCAGGGAGCTGGTGGAGAGGCCGGAGCCACCCGAACAGCCGCCGAGGGCCGTCGCGATCAGCAGCGCGAACGCCGGGCATGCGGCTTTCATTGGCTTGGCCCCCCTGTCTTTCCCGCTTCGGCCCATGTCTTCTTTGCTCTGGCCCGATCGGTACGTGCTTTTAGCGCGAACCTTAATATCAAATGTGGCTCCGTCAATCGCCGACCACCACGGCTATTCGAGGGCCTGCGCAACTCGAAACACAGCAAGTGTTCGCAACTGATCGACCGATTCCGCCCCCGAAGGATATGGGGGCCGATGGCGTTGTCAGCGCATAAGCTCGCCCGTGGCGCGATCCAGCCCTTCCAGCGTCAGCGGATACATGCGTCCGTCCATTAAGCGCTGAATCATGGCGATTGATTGAGTATAGGGCCACTGGCTTTCCGGCAGCGGGTTCAGCCAGACACAGTGGCGCCAGGTTTCCGATACGCGCTTCAGCCACAGGGCGCCGGGTTCGGGGTTCATATGCTCCACGGAGCCGCCCGCGTGCGAAATCTCGTAGGGGCTCATCGAGGCGTCGCCGACAAATACAACCTTGTAGTCGGGCGGGTAGGTATTGAGCACCTCAAGGGTGGAAATGCGCTCTGCGTGGCGGCGGCGGTTGTCCTTCCAGACCTCCTCATAAAGGCAGTTGTGGAAGTAGTAGTATTCGAGGTGCTTGAATTCGCTGCGCGCGGCGGAAAACAGCTCCTCAATGCCCTTGATGTGCCAGTCCATCGAGCCGCCGACGTCGAAGAACATCAGCACCTTCACCGCGTTGTGCCGTTGCGGCAGCATGCGGATATCGAGGAAGCCCTTCTCGGCGGTGCCGCGGATGGTGCCGGCTAGATCAAGCTCTTCGCTGGCGCCAGTGCGGGCGAACGCTCGCAGGCGACGCAACGCAACCTTGATGTTGCGGGTGCCGATCTCGACGTTGTCATCGAGGTCGCGGAACTCGCGCTTGTCCCAGACCTTGATCGCGCGGCGATGGCGGCTTTCCTTCTGCCCGATGCGCACGCCTGCCGGGTTGTAGCCATAGGCGCCGTAGGGCGAGGTACCACCGGTGCCGATCCACTTGTTGCCGCCGGAGTGGCGTTCCTTCTGTTCCTCAAGACGCTGCTTCAGCGTCTCCATGATCTTTTCCCAGCCACCGAGTTCTTCGATGCGCTTTTTATCGTCTTCCGATAGATGCAATTCGGAGATCAGCCGCAGCCATTCCTCAGGGATTTCGGCGGTGATTTCTTCGGTGCCTTCAGCAACCGATGTGATGCCCTTGAACACGGTGCCGAACACGCGGTCGAAACGGTCAAGGTTGCGCTCGTCCTTCACCAGACAGGCGCGCGACAGGTAGTAGAACTCCTCGACCTGACGGTCGATGACGCCGGCCTCCAATCCCTCCAGCAGCGCCAGATATTCGCGCAGGCTGACCGGCAGGCCGGCTTTCTTCAGGGCATGGAAGAAGGTGAGGAACATGTGATCCTAATCCGCAGGCGGCTGCACAGGGCCAGGGCCGATGCACAGGGGCGTCAATAGCAACAGCATATGGATGCGGCGCCGGGTGAGCTAGTGGCCCTGTAGCCGCAAAGCTGAGCCACACCACTTTATGGCGCGGGCACGCTGAGTTTGCGTGGGTACCGGCGGCGGCCGCCGGTGTGTGGCGACGCTACGCTACGCTACGCAGCGTTAACCGGACATGGGGCGACATGGCTATTGCGAACTGGTCGCGGAGGTAGCTTTTGCGGCGGCTGTCGGTGTGGTCGATGAAGCCTTGGTCTTGGGCTTAGCGTTGCCGGCTTCGGCGATCGGTTCTTTCGCTTTTGTGGCCTTCTTGTCGATGCTGCCGGTGACGATCGGATCGCCCTGCTTGGTATTGTCAGCGGGCTGCGGCTTCAGCGATGAGGTGGTGGCCTTGGCGCCAAACAGCAGGTCGTCGTTGTCGATGTACCAACGCTCAACTTCGACGATCTCAGGCGGCTTGCCGCTCGCAAGCAGCCAGCCATCGACCGCAAATTTCTGTCCTGAACCATTCTCGATCATCGTGCCGGCGTAATGCGTCCAGCCGTCGAAGCCACGCCGCAGATCTTCCTTGATGAACATCGGGCCAACGGTGTGATGCTTGAACAGTTTGTGGCGCTCCATCACCATCATGTAGCTGGTAAGATTGGTGGCGACGTCCACGCAATCCATCTGGCCGGGATCGCCGTTGCCGAGCATGTCATCGCCGGGCCGGTCCTTGTCGGTGCCAACGGCCTTGTCTGCGCGTGCGCCCATCATCGCGATGGCTTTACGTGCGGCCTCACGTTCAGCAGCAGGTGAAGCGGCGCCCTTGGCCATGACGGTACGCACTTCTTCGATGTCAGCGGGTTCAAAACGGAACGGCGTCTGCGTGCGGCAGCCATAGGCGCTGCATACGAACACGCGATTGCCCTCCGGCAGCCGTGCCTTGTAGCGCGAGAAGTGCGCGTCGATGGTCTTGCCGCCGCTGTAGGCGCAGCCGCCAACACAGACGGCTACGAACGCCGCCGCAAACACGCTGCTGCTCGTGCGCGCGGTAGAAAAGCGTTTCAATCGTGTTGCGATGGAACGTTGAACCAACACAGCCGCCTGATTGCTCATGAATTGGCAAGCGGCCGTTGCCGCAGGGCAAAGCTATGCGATTCGCATCGTGCAATGGCCGCGCGGCGGGCTTTTCCACGTGTACAGCCAAACGCAATTGGCGGTGATCGAACATAAAAAAACTGCCCCAGGTTTCCCTGGGGCAGTTCGAGAGAGAGATAGAAGTACGGCGATCAGAAGTTGATCAGAGCGCCGGCCTTCACGTACTGGAAGTCGTCGGTGCCGCAACCGGCCGAGAGACCTGCACCAGCTGCTGCGCCGTTGGTGCAGCCAACGCCGGAGACGTCAGCGCTGACGTGACGGTAGGAGATCCACAGCGACATTGCAGCTGCGTCGATTTCCTGCACAACGCCCAGACCCCAGAGGTGGCTGCTGGCCTGCAGACCAAGGTTGACCAGAGCATCCGGGTTAGCACGAGAGAACTTCTCGTACTCGCCGTAGAGCACCGTGTGACCAAGCGGAGTCCAACGCTCGCGCAGACCGCCCTTGATGTAGTAGGTGTCGCCAGCCGAGCGAGCATTGCCGCCAGCAACGATTGCACCGTTCACGTCAAGCGTGTCGAGCGTTACACCGTTCGGGTCAACGTGACCGTAGGCGCCGTACAGCCAGAGGCCGGTCGGAACGTGCTCAACATAAGCGCCGAGCTGGAAGTAATCGACCCAGCGGTTGTCGTTCAGGTTCTGAGCGAAGAAGTCCTGCGAGAACTGCGAGTAAGCAACAGCGGCTGCAAGCTTGAAGCCGTTGAATTCACCCGAGTAACGACCAGACACGTCCCAGAAATCGTCTTCACCCCAAGAAGCCGACACCGAGAAGCCACCGAAGGTCGGCGAGTCGTAACGGACCGAGTCACGCGGAGCGCCGAAGCAGTCGCCGCCCGTGCCGCCGCCGTCGAAGCAGCTGCCAGCCGTGCCACCCCAACGCAGGGCCGAGAAGTTGCCCGTTGCCTTGTCGCGGATGATGAAGTTGTTGTAGTCGAACATCACCCAGTTGGCAGGAACGAGCGAGCCCGAACCGTCAACGAGGATTGCAGCGTTATCCGAAGCGGATGACTGCAGACCGACGCCAACCTTACCAAGGCGATCGCTCTTGATGAACCAGTAGGACTGCAGCAGCTGTACTGCGTAGGCGCCGTTGGCACCGAGAGCAGAAGGATTGTGCTGCGAGATCTGGTCGATCGTCAGCGAGTCAGAGTCGTTGGCTTCAACGTGGATCACGTAGCCAGCCGACCAGCCCGGAGAGATCTGGGCCTGACCGGTGAACTTGAAGTGCGAGTTCAGCGTGGAGCCGAGACCCGTGACGTAAGCGTTGCTCTCAACGCCGTCGTCCCACCACATGACCTGCTGACCGACCCAACCGGATACCGTCAGAGAAACCTTGCGGTTGCCCTTGCGAGCCGTGGTGGCTTCCAGTTCTGCGATGCGCTCTTCGAGATCAGCGCAGCAGTTGCCGCCGAGGTCAGCTGCGGACGCGCTGCCGGTGGACAGACCACCTACCAGCATGCCAGCTGCCACCAGGGCGCTAAGGCTGTATTTATTCATCTATTAGTCTCCCGTCTTCGTCTCAGCTGATGGCGGACGCTGTAGTGTTACGAACGCGAGACAAGAAAAACCGCCCTAGCAATGCGCAGTGCGTACCCCTCAAAGGATCGCTGCGTGCCAAGCCGGACACTGCTGTGATTCGCCGGAGTGCAACAATTAGGCAGTGCCGTTTTCGTGGTGACGAACCCACGGGTGTGGCTGGGAGGCCACGAAAGGGTGGTGCATCCTGGCACTTATGCGGGGACACACCCGCCAGGAAGTGAAGCGCTTGCGCGCTCCCGTCGATCCAAAAATACGCTGGAAACATAAGGATGGGGCGATACGCGACCCATTCGGCATTACCAGGCGACGCCGGCGAAGGCTTCGGCACTGTGGGGATACTGTACTCCAACTTTGGCCGTTGCTGGGGCTCTTCTTTGCAATGTGGAAAGCGCTGTGGAAATCGTGTCGATGAACGCGATTGCCCATTGTTCGCGCTGAAGCCGCTTGAATCGTCTGCGACGTGGCGGGTGAAGGCGTGCAGATCGCGAATTCACATGTGGGATCGATGACAGACCGGCCGAAAAGCAAAGAAGCCGCCCGGTGAGGGGCGGCTTCCGTAAGCGAGGTTTGTGAGGTCCTCTGCAGGATTGCTCCTTTAGAGGATTGCTGTGGGTGCCGGATCAGAAGTTGATCACAGCGCCGGTCATCAGGACCTGGAAGTCTTCCAGCGGAGCAGACTGCGACACGACACCGTTGCGTGCGAGTTCAAGATCGAACTCGTAGTTGCGGTACATGGCGTAGAGCTTCATGTCGGCAGCGTCGATCTTCTGCATGACGCCGACGCCCCACATGTTGACTTCGCTGCTGAAGATCTGAGCTTGACCGCCAGCCAGGTTGATCGGATCTGCTGCGCTGACGTTCTGGGTGATGCCGCCGCCGGTGTAGTTGTAGTACTGGCCGAACAGCGTGGTCTTGCCGAGTTCGTTCCACTTGCGCTGGATACCGACTTCGGTTGCCCAGAAGGTGTAGGTGTCGTCAACGCCCGTGCCGGCGAAGTGAGCGGCAGAGGTCGTGCTGTCGTCCCACATCTGACCGGCGCCGAAGTTACCGTAGAGGCCGGACTTGGTGTCCATGATGCTGATCGAGCCGCCGATCATCTGGCACTTGGCATCGTGGCTGGTGGTGTTACGTGCAGGGCAGCCATGGGTTGCGCTGTCGTCGATGCCATCGTTGATGGATGAGTAGGCGATGCCGGCTTCAACCTTGATGTGGTTGAATTCGCGCTCGAAGCGCAGGCCGACGTCCCAGAAGTCGTCGCCGCCCCAGGCAGCGCTGGCCGTGAAGCCAGCAAATTCCGGCGATTCATACAGAACGGCTTCGCGACGATCGCCTTCACCCGGCTGAGCGCCGGTGCGGGCAATCAGGCGGCGCCACTGCAGGCCACCGTTCATAGCAGCCCGGCCGGTTGCAGCGAGGAAGAAGCCGCCGCCGCTGTCTTCAACGTCCGAGAACTTGCCGACATCGCTGGTGCCAGCGAGGTTGATTTCAGTGATTTCCTGAGAAGCCGTCGGCGTATGGCCTACCTGGATGGTACCGAACGTCTTGCTCTTGATGTTCCACCAAGCGTGGCGGATGTCGAAGCCCGACTCGTCGGCATTGATAGAGTCGTATTGATTGTTGCGCTTCGAGTTGGCCGAGCGAACGCCAATCTCAAGGCGGAAATTTGCAGAAAGATCGCTGTTGATCTTTGCGCCGCCCTTCAAGCCGAAGCGCGAACGCGAGGCGTCGTTGGTGACGACATAGGCATTGCTCTCGCTGCCGTCGTCCCAGAACATCACGCCCTGGTTGATCTTACCGTAAACCGACAGAGAAACCTTGCGGTTGCCCTTGCGAGCCGTCGTTGCCTCAAGCTCGGCAACCCGCTCTTCCAGATCCGCGCAGCAATCGCCGCCCAAATCCGCTGCCTGGGCGGAAACGCTGGCCCCCAGGACCAATCCGCCAGCGACGAGGATGGAAGCCCATCCCGCCTTACCTACTCCCCCGAACATACGCAAACTCCCACGAAGGTAACGCCAAAAAAGGGCCTTCGATCGACGCAACTGCACACGTACTCAAGTCAACGGGCACCTACGCGACCCACACCGCTTAGCCTCCGCCGGTACACGTCGGAGAGCTTCGCTACGGGCAGAGGTATGGGAGCGCGCTGTCAAAATAAACCGGAAACGGCATTGTGACAGTTCATGACGAAAACGCTGTGGCGGGTGGGAGATTCAAGGGCCTGTGGCAGCGAAATGAGCGTGGTTTTGAGCTGGAATGTCGCGGCTGGACGCCTACTGGCGCATGCATGCCGGGAGGCGTCCGGGTCTCAACGGGGGATCAGCCGGCCGCCGCGGTGCCACCCGCGCCGGGGTGTCCAGGCCGCAGGCGCGCCGGACGCGAGCGGGCGATGCCCTTCAGGCGATGGGTCTCCTGTCCGAGGGGCTGCAACGGTGCCATGGCCTGCAGCACGCGGTATCCCGGCAGGATCACCGTCGCATCGGTGCCCTTGCGCAGTTCCGATTGCGGGTTGAGCGCGCCGCCGTGCAGCTCCATCAGGTTCTGGACAATGGCCAGCCCCAGTCCGGCGCCGCCTTCCGCCGTCTGATGGGCCAGCGTGCCCTGTCCGAAGGCCTGCAGCACTTTGGGAATTTCGTCGGCCGGAATACCGGGGCCGTTGTCGCGCACCGACATGAACTGCCCGCCGTCGGGCATTGCCCCGACACTGAGAACGATGCGCCCGCCCTTGGGCGTGAACTTGAGCGCGTTCGACATCGGGTTGAGGCAGACTTGGCGCAACGCCTTCAGATCAGCCCACACAAGCGGCAGGTCGGGATCGGTTTCCTCTATCACCTCAATGCCCTTGCCGTCGGCGCGCAGCTTGAGCAGGCGGTGGCATTCGTCGGTGATGTCAGCCAGGCGCAGCGGCGCCTCATGCAACTCATAGCGGCCCGATTCAATGCGTGTCAGATCAAGGATCTCATTGATGAGATGCAAAAGATGCGTGCCGCTTTCATGGATGTTGCCCGCATACTCACGATACTGCGGGTTATTCATCGGGCCGAACATCTCTTCCTTCATCACCTCCGAGAAGCCCAGGATGGCATTCAGCGGCGTGCGCAGTTCGCGGCTCATGGTTGCCAGGAAGCGTGACTTGGCCATGTTGGCGGCTTCGGCGCGACGACGCGCTTCATCGGAAACCGACTTCTGCTCCTCAAGCTCGGCAATCAGCGCGTCTTTCTCGGTGCGGTATTCCAGCATCGACAGCGTGGTGGCGCGCATGCCGCGTGAGAGGAACAGGAAGTAAAGGTGGATGCCGATCGCCATCGTGGCGAGGGCTAGATAAAATACGTTGCCGAGCAGAAGCAGCCGGCAAACCACCGCGATCGTCATCGGGATCGTGCCCGCATACAGAATCGCTGGAATGGTCGCGGCGAACATCGTGCGTATGGCCAACACGACGATGAGCGTGGCGAAGATGAAGACGTGCGACGAGAACACCATCTCCGTCGGCGCCTGCAGCGTCTCGCGCACGCCGACGAGCGCGAAGCAGGCGAGGGCCACGCCGCTCAGCAGTTCAAGCATGATCAGGCGCCGCCGCCAAAGGCGTACATTCACCTTGGACTGCGGGATCGTCAGAAAGCGGCGGCACTGGTCGAGCAGCACAACCTTGGCGGTGATGACGGTGATGAGCCAGATGATCGCTTCGGCTGGCGGGGCCCAGAACATGCAGGCGATGGCGAACAGCGCGTAAAGCGCCGGCATCGTCACCGAGGCGCCCAGTTCATTCCGCGCGAACATCGTCAGCAGTTCGTATTCAAATTCCGGCTTCAGCGACGTGCCGGCAGCCAGACGGGCGCGAGTCGCCTGCAGGTCGTTGAAAGCGCGCGCGCGCGCTTCGCGCCGACTGTGGCGCCTTACGACCTCCTCGGGAATGCTGCTCGTCGACATTGGGTTTATGCTCGAGAATTTGGTGACTGGTGCCGGAGCAGACGCTCAGGCAACGATGGTGAAATGAACCGCTATTTTTCGCGGTCAATGTTACCATGAAATCTCGACGTGAATTACTAACCAACCGTTTAGAAACGTTTTTTTGCTGTTACTGATTTGCTTAAGTTTTGCCTCAAAACGGAAGGCGGTGCCAGGGAAATTCTGTTTTGGTCAAGTAATGGATATGGTGGGCCGTTGCTGTCACTTCCCAAAATTTTGGAATTATATTACAAAACGGGCTGCGCTTCGGGGCTGGAATGGCGTTCTGTTGCCCCTGAACGCAATCTGGCGGAAATATATTTTCAACGCGGCTGGCCATGCTCGACGAAATGGACGTGAAGATTTTGCGGATCCTGCAGGAGGACTGCACGCGGCCGGTCGCCGATATCGGCAAGGAGGTTGGACTTTCGACCACACCTTGCTGGCGGCGTATCCAGAAGCTGGAGGAGCAGGGCGTCATCCAGCGGCGCGTGGCGGTGCTGGATCCGGAAAAGGTCAACGCCGGGGTGACGGTCATTGTCTCGATCAAAACCGACCAGCACAGCCATGCCTGGCTGGAGCGCTTTCACGGTGCGGTGGCCGACTTTCCCGAAGTGGTCGAATTCTATCGCATGTCCGGCGACGTAGATTACCTGCTGCGCGTGGTCGTTCCGGACATTGCGGCTTATGACGCCTTCTACAAGCGCCTGATCGCGCGTATCGAAGTTGCCAAGGTTTCATCGGCGTTCGCGATGGAGCAGATCAAATACACCACCGCGCTGCCACTGCAGTTTGCGCGTCAGATGACGACTGAAACCGCAGCAGCGCCAGTGCAGGACGACAAGCGCCGCAAGCGTTGAGCGATCAGGCGGCGCTTTTGCATTGCCGCCGCGATATCCGGTTCGGCTTGAAAACGCCCATGAGGCTCGGGCGCCGGGTAGGCAGAAATTGCCTGCCCGTGCGCACAATATCGTCTTGCGATACGTGGTGCGGTGCATGACCGGCACTTTGTATGCCGGGCACAAATGTGGTGCGCTGCTTTAAGCGTCGCTCTTTGGCGTGTGCGGCTTCAACAGCGTGATGAGGCTGGATGTATCCCAGCGGCCGCCGCCGTTGTTTTGTACTAGGCCGTAATAGCTATCAACCAGTGTCGTGACGGGAAGCTGCGCGCCGTTGCGCTTGGCTTCGTCTGGGCAAATGCCAAGATCCTTGCGCATCCAGTCGACGGCAAAGCCGAAATCGAACTTGCCTTCATGCATGGTGCGCCAGCGATTATCCATCTGCCATGACTGGGCGGCGCCCTTGGAGATCGTTTCCATCACGACATCCAGGTTGAGGCCGGCGGTTTCGGCAAAGGCGATGGCCTCAGATAGGCCCTGCAACAGGCCGGCAATGGCGATCTGATTAACCATCTTGGCAAGCTGGCCCGACCCGGAAGGGCCGATGTGGTTTACGGCGCGGGCGTAGCAGTCGATCAGCGGCTTTGCGCGCGCGAATGCTTCTTCTTCACCGCCGACCATCACCGTCAGCGCACCGTTTTCAGCGCCCGACTGGCCACCGGATACGGGGGCGTCGAGGAAAGCGATGCCACGATCGGAAGCGGTTGCGAACAACTCACGGGCGGCATGGGCCGATGCCGTCGTGTGGTCGATGAAGACCGCGCCGGCACCCATGCCGCGAAACGCGCCCTCCGGTCCGGTGGTGACGGCGCGCAGATCGTCGTCATTGCCGACGCAGCAGAAGACATACTCCGCGGCGAGCGCCGCCTCGGCTGGGGTCGGTGCACTGCGCCCGCCGTATTTTGCCGTCCACGCTTCAGCCTTCGCGCCGTTGCGGTTGTAAACGGTGACGTCGTGTCCGCCTTTGGTGAGCAGATAGCCCGCCATCGGGAAGCCCATGACTCCCAAACCGATCCAAGCAACCTTTGCCATCGCGTGACTCTCCATTGTGGACCGCGAGCGCTTATCACTGACGGCGAGAAGAAAAAAGCCCCGGGTCCAAGTGGATCCGGGGCTAAGAGTGCTGTCTTTACTGGGTAGAGTGTAGTGAAACTTGCGCGAACTCAGCTCGTCTTGATCAGAGATTTGAAGACGCTGTAGCTGTTACCAGCCTTCAGCAGCACGCCATCGGAAGCGTAGCTGCGGCTGTTGGAAAGAGATGCGATCAGCAGAATGGCGGTGACCAGAAACAGAATGAGTGCACCGGTGCGTGCCCAAACCCATTTGGTGCCGTAGCTTGATCTTGCGTTTTGTAAGTCCATCTTCGAAATCCTCCGAAGAGGTGTGTGTTCAATCAGGTTGAGGATTATGTAACCTATAATAATCCGTTAGTCGAACCGTATAGTCGCCAAATGGCTAACGGTCTGCGGGTAGCATTAATAAATGATTTACTATCGTTTTCTCGCCGCGGATCGTGCGCGATTATTAATCTTTGTCGCCGCGGATCTGCGACAGCGTCTGCTTCACGCTGATCGCCTCGGGATCAAGCCGTAGCTCAATGAGGACCGGGCCTGAGGCTTCGAGGGCGCGGCGGAATGCGGGCAGGAATGCCTCGGTGACGTCCACCCGCTCGCCATGGGCGCCAAAGCTGCGCGCAAAGGCGACAAAGTCAGGATTGACGAGGGTGGTGCCCACCACGCGGCCCGGATAGCGCCGTTCCTGATGCATGCGGATGGTGCCGTACATGCCGTTGTTGGCGACGATAATAATGATGGGTAGGCCGTACTGCACCGCCGTCGCCAGTTCCTGACCGGTCATCAGCAGGCAGCCGTCGCCCGCGAACGCGATCACGGGACGGTCCGGAAATTCAATCTTGGCGGCGATGGCGGCCGGCAGACCGTAGCCCATCGAGCCGGATGTCGGCGCCAGTTGGGAGGGCCACTGCTTATATTGGAAGTAGCGGTGCACGAAGCTGGCGTAGTTGCCCGCACCGTTGGTGATGATAGCGTTGTCAGGCAGCTCGCGGGACATGGAGGCGACAACCTCCTCCATGCGCACGGTGCCCGTGGTGGCCAGCGGCTTCAGCGACCGCTCATAGGAAGCGCGCAGATCCTTCCGCAGCCGATTCCAGCGCCGTTTGGGCGGCGGCTTCATGCGCGCCAGCGCGCGGGTGAACGGTTCTGCGGCGGAGATGATGGGCAGGTCGGCGCGGAACACGCGGCCGATGGCTTCCGGCGATGGATGGGCGTGCACGAGATATTGGTTCGGGCGCGGTGTTTTCACGTGCGTGTATGCGCCGGTGGTGATTTCGGACAGGCCTTCGCCGATCACGAGCAGCAGGTCGCTGCCGCGCAGCGCCGCCATCAGCTTGGGGTCCATGTCGATGCCCGCGTGCCCGACATCAGCAGGGGTGGCGGTTGTCCATATGGTCCTGACGCCGGAATGCGCTGGCCACGGGAATTTCGAACGTCTCGGCGAACTTTTCGATATTGGCAGCCGCAGCTTCATTCCAGCCCGCTCCGCCGAGCAGCACCAGTGGACGCTCGGCGTCGGAAAGCTTGGCCTTGAGCTTGGTCATGTCGGCGGCGGAGGGAGCGGGAAGGCGCGATGGCGGCGGTCCAGCGTCCTCGGCTTCGACCACGGCGGTGAGGATGTCTTCGGGCAGACCGAGCACCGCGGGGCCGGGGCGGCCGCTGCGGGCGGCGTTAAACGCTGTGGCCAGCATCTCGGCAATGCGTTCGGGTTCGCGGGCGATGCCGACCCAGTTCGCTATGCCACCGAACATCGCCTTCAGATCTATTTCCTGGAACGCGCCACGGCCCTCGTGTCCACGCTCGATCAGTCCGACAAGCAACACCATCGGCGTTGCGTCATGGTGGGCGACATAAACACCGCTGGAAGCATTGGTGGCGCCGGGTGCGCGCGTGACGAAGGCGACGCCGGGGTTGCCGGTGAGCTTGCCAGCCGCTTCCGCCATCATCGCCGCGCCGCCTTCGTGACGGCAGACGATAGCGCGGATGGTGCCGACATCGAACATGGCGTCGAGGGCCGCAAGAAAGCTTTCGCCGGGCACGGTATAAACCGCGCGGCAGCCTTCAAGCACCAACTGGTCGACTAGGATCTTGCCCCCGGTACGCATTACGCTCGCATCTTTGCGGCCTTGCCGCCCTTCATGTTCAAGGCCGTTGTAGGCAGGTCGGGGCTTTGCGGACAGCCTTAAGCTATGGTTCGGTTACGATTGTAGCCCCGGAAGCCATCCTATTGCGAGGGCTTGAGGAACGACGGTTGCAGATGAGAGCGTACCGCACCGTATATTGCCATCCGGTTGCTGGCCACACGCCCATGATGGCGCATCTGGACCGTCATTTGGCGGAGAGCACCTGCCGCGCGCCAACGCCGGGCCCCACATGCAAAATTGATGGTTGAGGAGCAAAATGCAGCGGGCGAGCCCTGAAACGCGCCGTTGTTTCGCGTGTTTGTCACAAGAAACATCTTTACAGGGGGGTGGACCGACCCTAAATGCAGCGCTCTTTTACGGTTGTGCGGTCTTCTGCTTTTGGCTCAGACCCGCGTGTGCCGCGGGCGGTGGAGGTCCTATGCGATGGAGAAACTCTCTTCGGCATCTGCGCTGATTGAGAAGTGCCGGCCCGAGCGGCCGGTGCGTGGCCTGCGGCCCCATGCCGCTGGGCGTGCTGCGCGTTGGTTTCTTGAGAATTTTCCCGGCGACGTTGCCTACGCCTACAAGGCGAACAGCTCAGTGTTTCTCATCGGCGCGCTTTATGGGGCTGGCATCCGCCATTTCGACGTAGCTTCGCTGCCCGAGATCGAAGACGCGGCGACGATCCCCGACGCGCATCTGCACTTCATGCATCCGGTGAAATCGCGTCACGCGATCCGCCGCGCCTATGACATGGGCGTGCGCTCGTTCTCGCTCGATAGCGAAGATGAGCTACGCAAGATCATGGATTGCACCGGGAACGCCAAGGACCTGATCCTGTGGGTGCGCCTTGCTGTGTCCGCCATCAACAGCCGCATTCCGCTTGAGCACAAGTTCGGCATCTACGGTCAGCCGGCCGCCGACCTGCTGGTGAAGGCGCGTCAGGTGGCGCTGGAACTGGGCGTGACATTCCACGTCGGTTCGCAGACAGGGACACCCGATGCCTATTCGACGGCGCTGGGCGACGTGCATCGCCTGATCGTGCAGTCCGGCGTGATGATCGATCGTCTGGATATCGGCGGCGGCTTTCCGTCCCGCTATCCCGACAGCGATCCGGCACCCTTGCAGGATTTCATGAAGGTGATCATCGCCGGCATTGAGCAACTGCCGGTGAAGGACAACATCAAGCTGGCGTGTGAGCCGGGCCGGGCGCTGGTGGCCGAGGCCGAGAGCCTGATCGTGCGCGTCGACGCACGGCGCGGCAACAACCTCTACATCAACGACGGCTCCTACGGGATGCTGTTCGACGCGGCGCACCTTGGCTTCATCTTCCCGACGAAGCTGCTGGGGCGCACCGTTGATCCGTCTGAGCCGCTGGTGCCGTTTGAGCTGTGGGGGCCGACGTGTGATTCCATCGATCACATGAAGGGGCCGTTCTTGCTGCCGGCCGCGATTGCCGAAGGTGATTATTTCGAGATCGGCAACATGGGTGCCTATGCGCGCGCAATCGCCGGCCGCTTCAACGGCTATGGCGAATACGACGAGGTGATCCTGCTCGATCCGCCGATGCTCAGCATGTATGGCGCGGATGCCGCCGAGATGCCGGCGGCCCGCAGCCGGTAACCGCTGATACAAGCCATCGATATCGAAGCAACGGCGCGAGGCAACTCGCGCCGTTGCTGTATCGGCATCCGATGTAAATCAGCAAGCGCGTCCAATGCGAACGCTATAGTCATGCGCTGCAACTCAGATTTGCATTGTCTGACGTCGGTCGGTTGAGACTTTGGTGGCGTGGCAAAGTCATGCATCCGCTGTCCTGGTAACTTTACTTAAGCTTAGGCTCCCGTGCGCGACAAGGAATGCGTCAGCGCACGGCGCGTGCTGATTTTTTGCCCCGCAAGGGCACGCGAGCGACGCGACAACAGGCCGAATGGGCCGGACAGGGGCAATATCCATGGCGAATGCAGGGACGAGTGGCGGGCTGCAGGACCGGCTGGACTTCATGGGCTTTGATGGCGAGGCTCAGGCCGCATTGCGTGCGCTGAAGCCTTCCATTGCGTCGTTCATTGGCCCCGCGCTCGATGCATTTTATGCGAAGGCTGCTGCTGCGCCTGAAACGGGCCGGATGTTCCGCGATCCCCGGCAGATGGAATCGGCGAAGAACCGACAGATTGCGCATTGGGAAGAAGTGGCGTCGGCTGAATTCGGTGCCGAGTATGCCGAGCGGGTGCGCACCATCGGGCGTACGCATGCGCGGCTCGGGCTTGAGCCGCGCTGGTATATTGGCGGCTATGCGCTCATCACCGAGAAGCTGATTCATTCCGTGATCGCCGAACGCTGGCCGACGCTGATGCAACTTGCGCGCGGGCAGAAATCGGAGGGGATGGCTTCGGCTGTTTCGGCGCTGATGAAGGCTGTGATGCTCGATATGGATCTCGCCATCTCGACGTATCTGGACGCCCTTGATGAGCAGCGCCGCCAGGCGGAAGCAGCCAAGCAGGAAGCCGATCGCAACCAGACCGCAGCACTGAACGCACTGACCAGCGCGCTGGAGCGGCTTGCCGGTGGCGATCTGTGCGCTTCGATCGATCAGCAACTGGCGCCGGAATTCGACAAGCTGAAAGCCGACTTCGGCGCGACCGTCACCAAGCTGCGCAACGCGATGACGACTGTTCGTCAGAACGCCGAGGTGATCTCATCGGGTACGCGCGAGATTTCGGAAGCGGCTGAGGATCTTTCGCAGCGTACCGAGCGGCAGGCGGCGAGCCTTGAGGAAACGGCAGCGGCGCTGGAGCAGATCACCACGACGGTGAAAAGCGCCGCCGAGGGCGCCTCGCATGCGCGCGATGTCGTGGCGACGGCCAAGCGCGATGCGGAGCAGGGCGGCACGGTCGCGCGCGCAGCCATCGATGCCATGGGCTCGATCGACAAATCGTCGGAGCAGATTTCGCGCATCATCGGCGTCATTGACGAGATTGCATTCCAGACCAACCTGCTGGCTCTGAACGCGGGCGTTGAAGCCGCGCGTGCGGGCGAGGCCGGGCGTGGCTTTGCCGTTGTGGCTTCCGAAGTGCGCGCGCTTGCGCAGCGGTCGGCGGATGCCGCGAAGGAGATCAAGTCTCTCATCTCCACTTCTACCACGCAGGTGAAGGACGGCGTCGATCTGGTTGCGCAGACGGGGCAGTCGTTCGAGCGCATCGTGGCGCAGGTGGCTGACATCAACGGCGTGGTGGCGGACATCGCCAACGGCGCGGCCCAGCAGGTGCAGGCGTTGCAGGAAGTGAACGGCGCGGTGGGCGACATCGACCGGGTGACGCAGCAGAATGCGTCAATGGCGGAAGAGGCGACGGCGGCCAGTCATTCGCTGGCGGAGAAGGCGATGGAGCTGAACATGCTGCTCGACGGCTTCCGACTTGAGGAAGCGCGGGCTAACACGCGTCGCCGCGCTTGATTGACGGGCAGACCGGCCTCGCCCGTACTCTTCTGGCCAAAGAGCATAGGGAAGCTGGCGTGGATCCCCACCGCTGTCGGGATGGGATGACGTTATGGAGAAAGCCTGAGCGTGCCGTCGGCTGCGGGTGAGCGAGATGCCCGGAGGGCCGGGAGCAAGGCGACCCGCGGCCAGTGCCGCGTTCTTGCAGAGCGCCATCGGCGCGCAAAGAGAAACATGGTGGGCGGTACAAGGATTGAACTTGTGACCCCACGCGTGTGAATTTTGTGCTCCGCTAAATTTGACATCACGTAAAATCACAAACAACAGGCATAAGCGACGAAAATAAAAGAAAATAACGCCGAGAGTGCTCAAAACGCTAGAAGTAGCTGTTGTTCCCAAAGCAGGCTGAGAATGTTACCTAGGCGTTACCTGGGATTTTGGGAAATAGAGCACACGTGGATCTGAGAAGTCGAAAATCGCACCGGATTGAGCGTCTCACCAAGGCCGCCATCGAGTCCCTGCCACTTCCGCCTATTGATGCTGAGGGAAACCCTTCAGCGGTCGAAATTGCAGACCCCCTCCGCAAGAGTCTCTACCTGATCGTCCAGTCCAGCGGTCATAAGTCATGGGCTGTTCGCTATCGCCACAACGGTAAGACCCGCAAACTGACGCTCGGCTCATGGCCTGCCATTGATCTTGCTACTGCGCGTGATCTTGCGACCCGCGCCTTGCGTGCAGTGGCCGAGGGGCGTGACCCGCAAGCTGAAAAGCTGGAGGCACGCCGGCAGGCGCGCACTGACTTGTTCCCTGATGCAGCCCGGCAGTTCATCATCCGTTACGCCGAAGGCCGCAACAGATCGTGGGACGATCAACTGCGTCTGTTGGGGCTGCGGCTCAACCCCGAAAAGCCCGATGACATAGACCCGGCTGTTCGGCTTCTGGTTGCTGATGGTTTTGCTCAGCGCTGGGCAACCAAGCCAGCGCGCGACATAACCAAAAAGGACGTAATCGACGCGCTAGACGCGCTGAGCGACGACATATCGCCCATTGCCGCCAACAGACGACTGACGTTGCTCAAGACATTTTTCAACTGGGCTGTAAGTCGAGACATCTTACCGTTCAGCCCTGCGGCTGGGATCAAGCCGCCGGCTCCGGAAAGCTCCCGTGACCGGGTTCTGTCTGCTGAGGAAATGCGCTGGGTTTGGTCGGCGACGGACGCCATGGATGACCCGTGGCAGTCCTTTTTCAGGCTGTTGCTGCTGACAGCGCAGCGCCGGGATGAAGTCGCCGGCATTCGTAAGTCCGAGATACACGGCAACACGTGGGTGATCCCCGCAGAGCGCTCGAAAACCAAACAGGAGCATGCAGTTCCGCTGGTTGGTTCCGCAGCGGAGATTATCCAACGGCTCAGTGCATCGGCTGACGCAGATTGGTTGCTGACCACGACGGGGAGCGGCCCAATCAAGGGCTACAGTAAAGCGAAGGCCGCCCTGGATGCTGCCATTGCAGCAATCACAGCGAAGGAGCGTCCCGACATCACAATGCCAGGTTGGACGTTACATGACTTGCGGCGCACCGCGACGTCAGGCATGGCGGCAATCGGTGTCGATCCGCACATTGCCGAGCTTGTGCTGGGGCACCGCGGCGCGCTCAAAGGTGTTGCGCGTGTATACAACCGTCATTCCTATTTGCCGGAGAAGCGCGCTGCGTTGGTGGCTTGGGATGCGCACATTGCGTACCTCCCGTTTGTGTGACCGGCGGCTATCGTCAGTCGCCTAACTGCTTCAGCTCGGCATCAATCGCCCCGATCCGTCTCTGATCTTCGGCCGTCGAGCTGTCCTTCGCTGGCGCTTGGCTCACAATCGCATCCCTTTCTGCTCGAAGACGGGCGCGGCGTGTTGCCTTCGGCTCAAGTGATCCCGAGGGAGCTGGTCGGAAGGTTTTTCTCGGATCGCCAATGCTGTGGTCGCTCATCTGTTTCACCTGTAAAACCGGCCAAAAACGAATTTCATTTATTGTTCTAAGGGTGTCTGTTCGGCAGAGTTATAATAATAAAGAAAACGTCCGAAATGATTAGTGCTTGTGAATCATCTTGCGAACATTGAGTGAATGCCGTAAATGCAAAAGGCCTGCCGTTTCGTCGACGGCAGGCCTTTGTTTGCTCGAACTGTTGGCTGCTGAACTGTTCGATGTCGAAATGAGAAATGCAGTTGGATTACCGTAGGTCCGGTGTCGCATTGTATAAAGGCTCGCTTTCTGTTCCGCAAGCCCTATTTGCGATGATCTCAACGCCTCAGGTTCGAGCAGCAAAGGCCAATGTTGGCTTATGTGCACGAATTATGAGGCTTTTCGTTTATGCAGAACGGTTCCTTTTGTTGTCGGTTTTGTACGGCACTTGTTTTTGTTTTGTTGACTGCTTTCACGCCTGAAATGGTCACCTCAGAGGTGGCGGCATGACGGGCGTGCATCAAGCCCGAGCGCGCTTTGATGCCGGCTCCGTTGCGCTCGACTACAGTGCTGCGCCGACTACGATTGAGGGTATTAGCGAATTTCTCGACGCTTATTCCGAGGACGGGTGGCCGGGGATGCCGCTGTCGTGGGATTCTATCGCTGCTGCGCTGACTGAGCTGCCACCTAGTTTCGGAGATCCTTACGGCTGTTTTGGCGTCGCAGAGCGCACCTACTTGCTGGTCGGGAGAGTGCTCCACTGGTGGGGCCATGCATGCGCTGACGCGTTAAGCGCGTGGACTAAATACACGGCGCAAGACCGTGTCCTCTTCTTGGACGCAGGAGGAGAGGTAGGGCTGCGCGCACAGTGGGAACAATTTGAAACGCACAGCACCGATGAACGGATGTACTGGGAGCTTGAGACGTTGCTCACGATGGCCTGCAACGCATGGCGCCTGGGCTACTCGATCAAACAGAACTCGGTCAGTCGTCCGGACGAGGTTGTTGGCGACTGGTCAGAGCCGATTGATTTGTTCGGAACCGCTACCGCGAGCAAGCCGGCTACACTGACGCCTGATATGCTCCCTTTCGCTATCCGAGGGTATGCCGTCGACCAAAGCGAACGAATGGGCCTTGAGCTGGCCGCCATTGCAATTCCTGCACTCACTGTGGCGGCTGCAGCAATAACCGACGATCTCCAGATCCAGCATCTTCGCCATGATCACACATGGCTGGAAAGCGCGAGGCTGTGGAGCGTCATGATCGCTGAGCCAGGCAGCACAAAGACGCCAGCCATGAAGTCTACGATCAAGCCTCTGGAAGAGTTGCAGGCCACATGGAGCAAATCTTTCGCTAACGAGTGGGCGCGCTATCGAGCCGACAAAGACAAGGGGGGCGACCCAATTAAACCTGTCGAGCGGGCGCGCAATCGCCAACGAGTTTACAATCGAAGCGTTGGTGCCCGTGCTCAGCGAGAACTCTCGTGGCCTTCTCGTTTTCTGCGACGAGTTGTCGGGACTCGTGGGATCGTTTGATGCGTACAAGGCGCAGGGCGTGAAGAAGGATCGGGCTGCGATGCTAGAGCTTCATAACGGTGGCCCGAGGCGAGTGGATCGAAAGTCGTCCGGCAACACGCTTGTTCCAAACTGGGGTGTCTCTCTCATGGGAGGCATTCAGCCGGACAAGCTGCAAGCGATGGCTAGCGGCCTTGTCGACGACGGCTTCCTTCAGCGTGCGCTGCTCTATGAGGGCCGGCAGACCGGAAAACGGTTAGACCGGCTGCCGGATGCTGCCGCCCTTGAAGCTTATCGGGTGCTCATTGGCAGGTTGGCAGCGATCAACGAAATGTCGTCGCCGGGATGCGTGGTAATGCACGAGGACGCCCATCAGCACCGCGAGCGCGTCGACATGCTGGTCGAAGCGTTTAAGAGCATGCCGACGACGCCAGCGGCTCTGAAGCAGCATTTTTCGAAGTGGCCGGGTCTCTTTGCTAGATTGGTGCTTACACTGCATGCTGTCGAAACGGTCGACGCGGTCGGTGGAGTCGGGGCAGTGGTTTCCGAAGGTACTGCGAAGCGGGCGGCCGATCTGATGCTCTGCTTTTTTCTGCCCAATGCACTAACGATCTATCAGCAGTTCTTTGGAGGCTCAAACCCCCGTGCCGATCACGCGCGTTGGGTAGGTGACCATATCCTTGCGCACGGGCTCGCGAGTATTACGGCGCGGGATGTTTGCCGGGCCTATGGCAAGCTATCGAAAGATGAGAAGGCGCTAAAATTGACTATGGCGGATCTCCAAGCAGCAAATTGGCTCGGAGAGCCGGACTACTCGCATCGGGGCTCGGTGCGCTGGGCAGTAAACCCAGGCGTGCATGCCATTTTTGCTGAGCGAGCGAGAGTTGAGGGGCATCGCCGCGAGGCAGTAAAGCGGAAAATTCTGGAGAGCCGGGAAGTCATCAAACAAGCGCTGAACTAGAGCAGTGTCGTAACTGTCACTTGCGCGCGCGAAAGGAAGAGAGAAAAAGAGCAAGAGAGAGAAAATGGCGTTATTCTCTCTCATGCACGCAAGTGACAGTTTTGACAGTTTGATCGTCCGTCGCCCACACCCGGTCATACTGGGTTATAGGAGAGCGGCTGAGATCCAGCGGCGATCCCCGCTCCAAGCCGGACTTGCCGCCTAGTTTTTTATCAATTTGGATTTTTCGCATGAACCCCAAATCTTGGCCGGTGCCGTTATGGTTCGGTATTATCCTCACCGCACTATGGCTGGTTATTTCAGTGGCCTACCTGTCTCAGAAGAATGTTTGGAGCCTTCAGCCCAATGAAGCCGGAGATCTTGCCGCGGGCATAAGCGCGCCGCTCGCATTTCTTTGGCTCGTGGTGGCAACGTTCTTACAAAAGGAAGAACTTAGCCTTCAGCGCAACGAGTTGAGGGAGAGTCGGGAGGCCCAACAAAAGCAGGCTCGAGAAACGGAAAATCTTGTCAGGCAGAACATGGCTGCCGTGGACGTCGCGAAGTCGACATTGTTTGAAAACCAGCAGCAATGGAAGGAGCAGCAACTTGCGCGACTGATCGATTCAATTGGTGAGTGGATTGTAGCAATTCGGTTGGAGGCATTACTTCAGAGAGGCGACCAGGAACTATATTTGCTTGGATATGGATCTGCGGAGGCTAACGAGGTGATTCGCAGAGCGGTGGATGCTCTGGCTTACGCTATGCCTTTAAAAGCAAATGACTCGCTTGAGAATAGCGCGCTTATCCAACCAGCGTTGAGGAAGATTCTCAGCGCAATCGACGCGGTGCTGGTTGAGTTCGTCGACGAACCCTCTAACGACGGCAAGTCCAAGTTTCCGGACATCGAGATGCGCGTTGAATTCATTAAGCTGAGGCAGTTGAGGCGACAAATAGAAGAGCTGCTTATGTGGCTTGGTTTTGCAAGACCGTTGTTCGATCTCTAGTAGCCGTGTGTGTGTTTCTAATCGGCGCCAGTCTATCTTAAAGCAGCCCCGGTCGTTCCGGCGCAATCGCATGGAGAATGCGGCTGACGGGTCTGTATTTTCCATAAGATAGATTATGCGAATGGCCTAATGGCCTGAAAAACCCAGCATTTTCCGATGTTTTATGCGGCCATCCCTGAAGGGGTGGGCACCCCTCCCCAGCAACTATTGGCGCCGCTAGGCCCCATCTGAGTCGCGGCTCGCGCGGGGGCTGCACTGTCCTTTTCTTGGCAGTTTTCAGCACAACTCCACTGGGCAACCCGAAGACTACTGGCCTGTGTTGCTGTGAACCAATCCGGTAAATCATTGAAAATACTATAGTAAGAGAATAATTGCATTGACAACATCGTCTAGCGCGTGCCATAAAAGGGTTAATAGTCAAGTATAGTTGCATTCGGTGTTGGTTGATATGTTTGATGCTGGCGATAATAGACATGAAGGTGAGGCGTTTAATCCTGATGAAGCGGCAAGAACACTTGGCTTGACCGCAAAGCAGCGTAAACTTGCTGACGCGATACTGTCTGGCATGAGCCAAACGAAAGCGGCGATAGTCGCCGGTTATTCGGGCGAGCACACAACTGCAACCGCGTCGAAGGCGGCCAACTCAGAACGGGTCAGATCATATCTTGCCTGGGCCCGCGCAAGCGGCGCGGGCGTTCCGGATGAAGTCTGCTCTGACGACGAACTTCTGAGGCTTCTTTCCAGGAAAGCCCGCAACGGCGACGCCAACACGGCCATTAAAGCTGCTGAAGCGTTGGTGCGACTGAAACGGCAGGTACAGACGGAGGAAGCCGCGAAGCCCGTCGACCCTGTGAACTTGATCGCGCGGATGGCGAACGTCGGCCCCCCGGGTGGATTAGGGCGAAACAGTCGCCCGTGTGTTGGCTGAGATGTGCTCGATCAACTGGTCGAAGATCGAAAGCCGGCTAGCCCTGCACCCGATGCGCACGCCAGACGCGACGCGCATCAGCCGTGGCTATCCGAAGCCGGCAGACCAGCAAACAGCGGCACAGCCGCCCGACCTGTCGGAACGCCGCGAAGCCCGACCTGAACCTGCAACAGACTATTTCGAGCCCAACATTGTGGACCCCGACGGATCGCGTCGGATGCAAAGCGTTTTTGGAGAAAACTGAGATGGGAACTGCACCTCAGGGCATCCGCTTCCCAAAGCCGCTGGCGCCGCATCTGAACTTTGTTCCTGCCGGCCGCGGCCGAGTGCTGGGCGAGCTGACCGGCCCGGAAATTGTGGAACTGGGCCAGAAGCTGAAAGTCGCAGGCGTAAGTCACGAGCTGGGACGGCTCGGCAACGCTGAAAAGGTAGCCGCGCATCTTGGCGCAGTAGCTGATGAAGCAGGCCGCCGCGCGGTGGCCGAACTGATCAAGACGGTATGAGGCGCAAGCGATGGCAGTGAAGTACAAAAGCCGGCTGACGGAAACGGCCGTTTTCTCAGGTGGTGATCCCAGGGTTTCAACGGCAGCCGATATTCGCGGTCGCCGTGAAGCTGATCAGATCGGTGGCGATCTGGCGGGCATCGTGCTGCCGAACGGCAAAACGCTGGGCGAGTGCAGCAACAGCGAATTGATCGCGCTGGGGGCCGATCAGGGCGTTGATGGTGTTACCTCGGATGCGAGCCGAACGGCCAATCTGCAGGCATGGACCCGGTTTCTGGTCGACCTTGCAGCCCAGGGGCTGTCCAAGCGGACGCCCCGGAAGAAAGCGCCGAAGGGATGACCGATGGCGCCCACAACGTTGCAAGCAGCGCTATTCGAAGCAGATCTGCTCGACCGCGTTAGCAAGTTTGATCGCTCGTCCGCAGCCGAGTTCTGCGCCGCCGTGTACCGCGATTTGCATCGACTGAAACGGTCGGTTGCTTTGCTGGAACAGCGGGGCGACACTTCTGTTTACGCGGCGAAAATTGATTTTCAATTCTGCAAGATCGAAGCCCAGGGCGCTTGTGATGCGGCGCTTGATTACTGGGCTCCAGACGGGAGGCCGCACTGATGGCCCTTGGAACAATTGCCGGCGCGATTGCATCCGCTGGCGTAAGCGCTGCGGCGCAGAAACTACTCGGTGGGAAGAAAGCGGAACCCAACGTAGTTGCGACGAATCCATTCGCATTGCCGGAAGTGCAGTCGACGTTGAATCGACTGTCGAACCCGACTGTCGCCGGATTCTCAGGTGGTGGGCTCACTGGCTCGTTTGCAAACGGGCAGGCCAGCGTGACGGCTGACCCGACCCGAAGCGGCATCGTGAACAACATTGCGGGGCAGTTCGGGCTTCAGCTCGAACGCCTCAATGCGCTGGCCACACAGATCGCTCCTGGCTATAGCAATATGCGGACGCAGGTTCTGGGCGATCTTGAGAACCAGCAAAAGAGCGCGATAGGCGATCTGCGCCAGAACCTTGCGAACCGGCGAGTGCTGGGATCGAGCTTTGCTCAAGACGCGCTCACTCGGGCTAACGCGACGTTCGCCAATCAGCGTTCGCAGGCGTCGGCGGATCTGTTCATGAAGGAACTGGAAACAACGCACGCGCTGATCACCGAACAGACGCAAGCCGGTGTGAACCAGTTCCAGACGCATCTGACCGAAGCCAATCTGGAAGCAGGCATCGCCGGTCAATTAGCGACTGAAGCGTCCAATGTCATGAACCAGGCCGCGCAGATTCAGGCCCAGCTCGTGGCGTCTCTTGCAGGTCAGTACACAACGGCGAGCACGACAGCATCGGTCAAGAACGCGGACCTTGCTGCTCAATCAGCGACAGGCACCGGAACCTTTTGGAGCACACTTGCCCAGCCCGTTGCCGGCGCGGTTGGCGGTGAGATCACCAATCTGTTCGACAGGAAGTAAGACATGGCTATGAACGGGCATGCTCTCGGTGGAGCCGCACAGGCGATCCAGGCGGATAACGTCCTGAAGTTAAAGCGAGACGAACAGGCACAACAGACCGCGCATCAGAATGCAACGCTGGCGCTTGAAGAACGCAAGCTGGGCGCATCTCAGCGGGGCGCACTGTTGAAACAGGCCGCAGGCGTTGTCGATGGTTTGCTCAAAACGATTGGCGACACTGCCACAGCGTTCAGGAACGCAGGCCATGGCACGGACAAGACCACGGCGGCCGTTGCACCGATGGTTGAACAACTGAAGGGGATCTATGCCAGCGCCGGCATGGACCCGGCGCCCGCGCTGTCACAGATACAGGCGATTGTCGGAATGCCAGTGCAGCCCGGGACCGGCGACCAGAAAGACTATCTGTTTTACCAGCAGCAGGAACAGGCAGCCGGCCGTCCGGCGATGTCGTTCAACGAGTTCACTACGCAACAGAAGAAAGCAGGCGCGTCGTCAACAAACGTCACTGTTGGCGGCGAAGCTGCATTTGCGAAGACGCTAGGTGAAGGCGCTGCAAAGGATCTGATGGCGCGCCGAGAAGGTGCGCAGGATGCAGCGAAGTCGCTTGAAAGCACATATCAAGCGACTTTGCTGCTCGATAGCGGTGTGATTACGGGCACTGGCGCTGATTGGCTGTTGAAGGCTGGAAAGACGCTGCAGCAAGTCGGGATCAATCTTGCTCCTGATGCCATAGCAAATACCGAAGCGTTCGCAGCGCAGCGTGCCCAAGAGGTTGGGCGCGTCATCAAATTGTTCGGTGCAGGCACAGGTCTGTCAGATGCTGACCGAGAATATGCGCTGCAGGCTGCGGCCGGCAAGATCACGCTCAACGAGCAATCAATCCGACGCATTCTCGATATCAACAGTCGCGCGGCTCGCAACGTGCTGACGTCATACAATGCGGACGCGTCGCGAGTTGACACCAACATCGTGCCTTTCGACTTGCGCGTCGCAGAGCCTCCTGAGCCGGCCAAGCCGCCTGTTACCAAGGTGATCAACGGAAAGACCTACTGGCAACACGATGGCAAATGGTTTGATGCGCCTCCGGGGAGCCAGTGACCGATGGCGGAAATCACTGATCCCGAACTTCTGGAACAGCTCAACAGCCCGGTTGAAGTCACAGATCCCAAACTGTTGGCACAGTTGAACGGCGAGCTACCGCCACCGCCAACAACAACAGGCGATGAGCCGGAAGCCTTCACTGCAACGTTCCTGCCTTTCAGCTTCGATCCGGCGAAGGACAGGGGTCACGACGAAGCCGTGAAAGCATCGGGAATGGCTGGTCCAACTGCGGGGCGTTTACCTGCCTACCTTGCTGCGCGCGGGCTTTCGCTGGCAGTTCCGAAGTTTATTACCGACACACTGGAAGCAAATGACCGCGGCATCGCCGGCGGCTATGCAACCGGTGAAGACGGCAACCGTCAGCGCGCGCAGGATGCGTTGACGGTTGCCGGTTCGATGATCGGTTTGCCGCCCGGCGCATCGGCAGCCGCAAAAGTAATACCGGCAGCTGTGAAAGAGATTCCCGCGGTAGCAGGTGGACCGGCGACGCACGGCGCCGTCCCTGTTGCTGCGGGTGTTGGAAGCCGTGAAGCTGCCTTACAGGCAGCCGAGCGAATTGGTGTCGACGTGCCACGGGCTGCTGCTGGCGGTTACGTTGCGCGTTCGACAGGTGCCGCGCTACGCGATGTGCCGGTTGTCGGAGATCCGCTTGTTAAGGCAAGCGAACGTGCGCTCGTCCAGATCGAAGGCGTGGCAAACAAGGTCGCTGACGATCTTGGCGGTAGCAGCACGTTGTCGGCAGGCTATGCTGCGAAAGACGCCATCACGGGATGGATCGAAGCCGGTAGTAAAGCGGATGCAGCGGAAATTTACGCACCTGTTCGGGCGCTGATTAGCGACACGAAAGGGCCGCTGACGAGTGCATCGTTTGTTGCGCAACAGATCCGCTCTCACGCTGAAGAGATAGGGCTCAAGGCACCGTCTGTTGTGCAAGAGATCGAACGCGCTGCCGCTATGGGGGAACGCAGCTTCGATCAGATCCAGCGGCTGCGAACTGAGATTGGCGACCGGATGTCCGGCGCCATTGTTCCGGAGCCTGGGCAGAACGAAAAGGCGCTCAAGGCGCTGTACGGTGCGCTTAGCGAAGATCTTGATGGCCTGGCTGCGAAAGCCGGCGACAAAGCGAAAGCGGCTTGGAGCCAGGCCAATGACGTGTTTCGCCGGCAGATTGCCGACAAACGCAAGAAGCTCGTCAAAATCGTGGACGTCGACGGCGAGGCAAACGCTGAAACGGTTGCTCAGCGTCTGACGCAGATGGCAGCCGCAAAGCGTGGCGCTGACATCGAGCGGTTACGTGCTGCACGCGAAACGATGGGCGATGACGCCTGGGGCGAACTGGGCAGTGCGGTTGTAGCCAACATGGGCCGATCCAAAGACGGTTTCTCGCTGGCACGCTTCCGCACCGACTACGCGAAGCTCAGTGGTGACGGCAAGGCGCTGTTGTTCACCCCGGAACACCGGCAAGCGCTCGACGATATTGCGACTGTCAGCAAGAGCTTCGAACAGCTCGACCGTCTGGCCAACCATTCCCGCACAGCGGTAAGCGGTTCGATTTTCGGCGCTGGGTATGCCGCTATCACCAGCCCGATGCAGGTGCTGGCCAGCATGCTTGGCGGGCGTGCACTCGCGACCGTTCTTGCCCGCCCAGCAACGGCAAAGTCGACGGCAGCTTACGCCAGAAGTTGGGCCGCTGCTGAAAAGACGCCAACGGAAGAAACCTATCTTGCGCTGGGCGCTGCATCGCGACGTCTGCGAGACGCTTTGGAGCGTGAACGCATCCCAGTCTATCCGGGTGTGAATGCTCTTCTGACTGATCGGGTCACTGCGACGGACGACGCAGACGAAACACAATGAGGAAAACGGATGTCCGACGATAATTCTGAATCCGCAACTGCCAAGAACGCCGTTTCTTCGGCCATCGAACAGATGAGCGACGAACATGCGGCCGAGGTTGCAAAGCTGGTTGCCGAAGATCAGGCGCGCCGCCATCAGGACGTGCGCGACCGCGAAACGGTCTCACACGGCAGTGACAACGAAGCGCGTGAGACGATCAGACGGCGCTTTGGTTACACGCCTTCATTCTGAGGATTGCGCATGACAGATCAGAACACTCAGTCGAGCGACGTCGCGGCTGAAGCGCCGGGAGCATCCATTAATCCCGTCGACGACTTTGCTGCGCTGCTCAACGAATATGATCGTTCCGTTGAAAGCTCAACGGCGGGTGCTGCTGCATCGGCGCCGATGCCTACTCAGTCAACGGAATCAGCTGCTGACGCTAGCCAAGTCACCGGCAAGGCAAGTGGTGGTGCCGCCGACCCAGTTCAGCAACAGTTCCGAGACATGATCGAGCGAGGTGAGTTCGATGAACGAAACGCCCGTATCAGTCAGCTTGAAGGATTTGCACACGAAGCCGCGGCTTTCATGCAGACGCAGCATCAAGCACAGGTCGAAGCGGCGTTGCGCGCTCGGGACAAGGCCGACGCGGAGGCCGTTTTCTCGGAAGCTGAGACGATTATGGCGGACTTCCCACACGTCAACATGGACGTTCGAGCGTGGCTGAAGAACGAGTTGGATCTGAACGCAGAATTAGCTCGGGCGTGGGAAGGCAGACATGAGAGTAATGAAGCAATGCGGCACGCGCGTTCAGCTGTAGACCGCGCTCTCAAGAAACTGCATCTGGCCGCGAAGCGGGAAGGGGAGCGTATCGCTGGATTGCAAGACACAGAAGATCGCGCGGTTGTCACGGCGTCGGTTGTCCGTGGCGGCGAAAGTGGGCCTCCGTTGGATAAGCCCGTAAGAGTCGGAAAGCTATCTGACGATGATTTGAAAAAGCACATGCGCGACAAGCACGGCTACACGCCGCACTTCTGACCGAAGGCCGCGCATCTGCAGACCAAACGGGGCGCAAAGCGGTTGCAGCCGCCCGGCGCCCCTTGATCAGCACCTATGATGGTAGGAGCTAACCCGGTGAAGAATTTTCGTTCATTTAGCGACACACGCCAAGATAAAAATTGCCGACACAACCAATCCAAGTGTTTAGGCAGCCGTAGTTCATACGGCGACACAGCTTCCCGACTTCTCGTTGTCTCTGCTGCCGTGCTTCTGGTTGTCGCCAGCGCGGGTTTCGGAGCGCTGTTTGCGTGGCAGACCGGTAGCCGAAATGGCATCGCGCTCGGTGTGCTCTCGGTTGCGATGGCTCTAGGCCTCGAAATGGCCAAGCCGTTTGCGGTGAGCGGAGCATTGGGCTCGTTTCGAAGGTTCCGCATCATAACAGGCATCGCGCTGTTATCGGTCGGGCTGTTGGCTGTGGGTTATTCGCTGCAAGCCGAGTTGACATATATGTCGGCGGCCCGCGGAGATCTGGCTGCAGCGCGGGCCACGGACGCGGCAGCCGTATCCCGTGCCGAGGCGCGTTACATGGCGGCTGTCGACGCGTTGGCCGAACTGAAGCCGGCCGGCACTTCCAAGAGCGCCACGGCGGCGTATCTGGCGCGCCGGGAAGCACTGGTCACTGAAGTGAGAAATGCTGAAGTGGACCGCAGGGCGGCGCCGGCAGAGATCGTGGCGGACCCAGGGGCAGATGCATTGGCAACTTACTCGGCTGCGCTGGGCTTCCAGTGGGATGCTCAGCAGCTGGGAAAATGGTTGCCGCTTGTCGGTGTGCTGGCTCTTGAGATCGGCGCGGCATTTGCCGTTGTGTTGGTCCAATCAGTGGCGCCGGCTGGATCAGGCGCTGGGCCAGCGGTGACGCAACAGGTGGGCCAACAGACTATCGGCAGTCCGGATGTTGCGGTCCAGGACCAGCCGGCGGGGTCTGCCGAAACAGCCCGTGAACCGGGTAATGACGGCCCTGGCGGACCAGCTGCCCGGCGCGGGCTTACTGAGGTGCTGGCTGCTCTTCAGACTGGTGTGCATCAAGGTTCACAGCGGACCATTGCCCGAGCGCTGGGAACCTCGAAGTCAACGGTATTGCGAGCCCAGCGTATGCTTGAGACACAGCAACTGAGAACCGCATGACGTTTTGGGACGTCGCAAGCGGTTCAGCTCCCGATACGCCATTTTCGAATCGGGTTGCGGTTGTGATTTGAACAACGGATCGAAGCGGCGTTGCTGCGGCGTCAACAACGCAAGAGCGATGGGGCTGCTGTTGCTGAAATCGCAACGAATTGCGGGCAATAACGCAACCGCATGATTGTAGAAAAATCAATAAAAACAGTGCATTATGGCGTTATGTTAAATCAGACAAGAGAGAGCATGAGCCATGGCTTCAATCTTCCAGTGCCGCCTTGTAGACGTTGAGATCCTGTCTTTCACTTCGATCCTCGATACACCGCTCCGTGATCTGCCGGGTACTGTGTTTGCTATCCGCTTGTTTGCGGGTCTCGACAACGAAACGGGTCTCCAGATTGGTCCTGTGTCGATCTACTTCTCGCGGGCCGAAGCTGACGCCTTGGCTTCACTCTGACTTTTCGGTATCTCACCCTTACGGCATCGCGCCAACCTACCTCAGCATCCGGCTGGGGTGGACGCTTCAGGGGGAGAGTCCCATGCGCGATCACGAATTGGATTCCGCTTCAAGTACGGCGGATTTGGTTGCGGAAGTCGAAGGTGTCGTTGCCGCCCTGCGAGGAGCCGCGGTCACCTTGGAGAAGTTGGCCCAGCTTCTGAAAGACCGGCCTGCCGCCAATCCGCTCTATGAAGTGTTTTTGACCGGCGAAGAGTTGTCGGCACGGTGGCGCCTCAAAGAACAGACGCTGGCAAACCAGCGAGCCGCCGGAGAAGGCATCCCCTACACGAAGCTGCCCAGTGGCTCCATTCGCTACAAGCTGGCTGACATTCTGGAAGCCGAGCGGGAGGGGCATAAGGGTTTTACCTGGTTCGCCCTCGAAAAGACTATTCGGAGGTTCCCCGGACTGGGCCCGAACACCCGTATCGCCCTTTGCAATTTTCTGCGGATAGAGAACCGGCCACGGTTGCCGCGGCGGTAGCATTCCAGAAGGATCAGCTGTTACCTGTATCAGTTTCCAGGTAACAAAACGCTGCCAGGAAGCTTGAGAAAAACGCCGTAAGTCATTGAAAACAATGGTGGGCGGTACAAGGATTGAACTTGTGACCCCACGCGTGTGAAGCGTGTGCTCTACCGCTGAGCTAACCGCCCATCCCGGCTGGATAAATCGCGATGCCGGTGCGCGAAGCACTCAACGTCGGCCGGGCGGCTCTTATGCGAGCCACGGGGCTCGACTGTCAAGCCTCTGTAAAAAAGAGGCTGTTGCCCGGCGCGTTAGGCGCCATTTGACGACGCCCGCGGGTTAGTGACCCTAGTTAGGGCAGCAGCTCGAACGAGCGCGCGATCTTGGGGAACTCGCCATCCACAACAGCGGCATCCTTCGGCGTGGCGATGCCAATCAGGCGATAATAGCCGCCATCGGGGCCGAGCAGCAGCGCTTGGTAAAGCTGAATTGGGCGCCCGTTGTCAGCGTCTGTCGCCGAGGCGGTCAGTTCGAATCCGCTGAGACCGCCGATGGTAACCGGGGTGGGCTTGCCGGGTTTGAAGTCGGCGAAGCCCGGCAAACTGCCCAGTAGTGCTACCGACTGCTTTGCAGGCTCCTGCAGCACGCGTTTATCGAGCGACGGCGCCACCATGAAGGCCGTGCGGGTTTCGCCAACCCGCTCCGGTTCCAGCCGACCGTCGAGCGTATAAAGCTTGCTGGTGCCGACCACGCGCCCGGCCTCCTTGAACGGCCCCAGATAGGAGAGCGCGTAAAGATCGCGGACGGCTGGCTTTTCGGTTGTCTTGGCGGTGGCGAGAACCTGTTCGATCTCTTTCGGCTTGATGCTGCCGTTGTCGAGCGAGCGCTGGGGGACATTCACCGAGACGAGCACGGTCTGATCGTCGGTGCGGAATAGCACGAAGAACTTGGCATAGTTGCCCGCCTCCGACTTCTGCTGCGCGCGCATATAAACATGAGGCCCGCTGCGAGCCAGATTGCCGGAGGTGACGTCAGTGATGCCGCGCTTGAGCAACTCCTGCGCAGTGAAGCCCTGCGCCATCTTGTCATACTCTTTCGCAGGCGCCTCAAGGATGACGTAGGTCACGCCGGAGCGCTCGTTCTGGAAGCCAGCGAACAGCGGCGAGGGCGTATATTCTTCCGGCAGGTCGAGAACGACACGGCTGTTTGGCGCCTGCTGCGGGGTGGCGTTTGCTGAAACCGCAGCAAAAAAGGCGCTCGACGTTATCACAAGCGCGATCAAAGCGTTGCGCGCGTGCCACGGATAAGCACGCCGAATACGATAAAGAGGCTGCGTAAAAGGCAGTGCTTTTGGAAGCATGGAAGAGTATCCGACCCGATTTCTCGGGCGAAAGGAACGGTTTGTTGCGGCCATAATGGGGCGCGGCAAGCGGATTGTGCGGGCTGCACTGGGGCCTTCACAGGGTATCCGGCAAATGCAACCATCCGCCCGCGCCGCTTGATTCCGCACGGTGCCCAGCCGACTTTCCTGGACGGAACAACACACCGGCGCAGCTGAGCGTAGCCAAAGAAGAGCGATAGCAAGCGCCGACGGGGGAACCATGGATAGCGACAGGGAAGAGCCGCGTCGGTTTATGTATTCGTTCGGGATTGATCGTCTCGGACTGGTCGCACTTAAGGCGCCATATGTTTCGGCGTTTCTCATTGCGGTGCTGACGGCGCTGGCCGCCTGGAGTGCGATGAATCTGAAGGTGGATGATTCCCTTTCGGAGCTGTTCCGCACCAATACCGAAGAATTCCGCCGTTATGAGGAGATCGATCGGCGCTTCCCTTCCAGCGAATATGACGTGCTGGTTGTAGTTGAGGGCAAGGATCTGCTGACCCGCGAGCGGCTGGAGACCTTTGGTGGATTGACCACCGAGCTCCAGCTTGTCGACGGCGTTTCCGGTCTCGTGTCGATGATGTCGGCGCGCGACAAGCCGGATGCAAATGGCTATGCGCCGCCGCTGGTGCCGGATGAGATGCCCGAGGATGACGCGGCATTCGCCGGCATCGTCAATGCGCTCAAATCGAACGACATCGTGAAGGGCAAGTTCCTCTCCGACGACGGTGAGCTGGCGATGATCGTCATCGCGCTCGACCGCAAGATCGTTGAGGAGCGTGGTTCCGCTGCCGTGATTGGCGAAATCAATGAAGCCGCCTCGCGCGAGCTTGAGGGCACGGGGCTTTCGGCCAAGCTCACCGGTGCGCCGGTGATGCAACTTGAAATCCGCAACGCGGTGGAGCGCGACCGCTTTGTCTATAACGGTCTGGGCTTTCTGGTCGGCATCGGCATTGCGTATCTGTTCTTCCGCCGCCTGTCGCTGACGTTGATTGTGGTAGCGGGGCCCGCCATCGCGATCCTGTGGACGCTGGGCATGATCGGGGCGATGGACTTCCGCCTCAACCTGTTCATCAACGTCATCACGCCGCTGATCCTGGTCTCGGGTTTTTCAGACTCCATGCACCTCGTCATGTCGATCCGGCGTGACGTGCTGGCCGGGATGAACCGCTTTCAGGCTGCGCGCAATGCGGTGCTGGATGTGGCGCCTGCGTGTTTGCTGACGGCGATGAATGCCTGTCTTGCGATCATTTCGTTCCAGTTTGCGGATAGCGCGCTGATCCGCACCTTCGGCATCGCCGCGCTGATGGCGGTGTGCATTTCCTATCTGGCGGTTGCGGTGGTGGTGCCGACGCTGGCGGCGCTGCTGGTGCGCGAGGAAAAGCAGCCGGTTGCCGCCGTCGCCGATACGCACGGCGACGAAACCGGCGGTGTCGGCAAGCTGCAGCACATCACCGATGGCATCGTGCGCACTGTGGCCAACAACGCCACGGCGTTCTTCGCCGCGTCGGTGATTACGGTGATCCTGTGCGGCATCGCCTATACACAACTCAAGCCGCATTACCGCCTCGCCGATCAGGTTCCCGACAAGGAGCAGGCGCTGGCTGCGACCGGCCGCATCGACGAAAAGCTGACCGGCGCCAATCCCGTGCACATCATGATCCGCTGGACGGGGGATCAGTCGCTGTACGATCCTTCGACGCTGGAGGCGATTGCGCAGGCCCATACCGCGGTGGAGCAGCGCGTCGGCCTTGGCAACGTGTGGTCGCTGGAAAGTCTGCGTCGCTGGTTGGCGGCTGCGGGTGATGCCAGCATCGAGAACGTGAAGAAATACGTCGGCATTCTGCCCGATCACCTCGTGCGGCGGTTCATCTCCGCCGACGAGAAGGCTGTGCTGGTAACGGCGCGTCTGCCGGACGTTGATGCCAGTGAGATCCTGCCCGTGGTGGACCGGCTCGACGCCGAGCTGGAGCCGGTTCGGTTGGCCAATCCCGGTTATGAGTTTTCAGTGACCGGCCTGCCAGCCATCGCGGCGCGCAACTCTGCCGGGCTGATCTGGGAGCTGAACTGGGGCCTCGTCGGCGACATGTTCGTGATCTTCGTGTTCTTGGGCTTTGCGCTGCGGTCGGTGCTGGTGGGCTTCTCAGCTGTTATGCCGTCGCTGTTCCCGATTTTCGCGACGGGAGCCATTTTGTGGGCCACGGGACAGGGATTGCAGTTCGCGTCGATTGTGGCGATCACGGTAGCGTTCTCGCTGGCGATCGACTCCACCATTCACTTCCTCAACCGTTACTGCCTTGAGGAAGACCGCATGGGGCCGAGCGCAACGCCCTACCAGGTGCTGATGAGCGCTGCCCATCACATCGGGCCGCCCGTGGTTCTGACCACCATCGTGCTGGCGCTTGGCCTCGGCGTAACGATGCTCTCGCACCTGCCGTCGCTGCGCCTGTTTGGTGAACTGGCGGCGGTGTGTCTGTTCGCGTCGCTGATCGGTCAGCTTGTCATTTTGCCGGCGGCGCTGATGGTGGGTCGCAAGCTGTTTCCGCGCCGGGATCGCGACGGCGCCGCGCCGCAGTCAGATGAAGCGGCGACGTCGGGCTCGGTCAGCTCGTAAGGGCTGTCACGCTGCACACACAGGGCAGCTCCATGAAGCGATAGACAAACGAACGGGCGCCGCAGATGCTGCAGCGCCCGTTCGGCGTTCTAATGGTCGATGTGAAACGTCAGCGGTGTCGCTCTGTCCGGCGCACCGCGCCGAGCCCCATTGAGCGCGCGCTCAATGGGCGACGGCGCGCGCCAGACGTGAGCGTTCGTCAGCGTCGGCGGTGGCAACGTTCGTCTGCTGCCTGCGGGAAACCAGCATCCCGATGGCCTGTTCCAGCTCGGCAAAGTGTTCGATCACGGCATCGGGGCTGAAGGCCTGCACCGGCGTTTCCGTGTAGCCGAAGGTGACACCGATAACCGGAACGCTGGCAGCTTTGGCGGCCGCGATGTCGACGTTGGTGTCGCCGACCATGATGGCGTGCGATCTGTCACCACCGGCCAGAGCAATGGTGCCGAGCAGTGCGCCGGGATCGGGCTTGGAAACCGGAAACGTGTCGCGTCCGGCAATGGCGGTGAAGTAATGCGTCATGTCGAGGGCATCGAGCAGGCGCTGCGCCATGCCTTCCATCTTGTTGGTGCACACAGCCAGCCGCACGCCTTCCGCGCGCAATTTCTGCAACGCCGGCACGACGCCCGCAAACGGCCGGCTGTCGGTGGCGATATTGGCGCTGTAGAAATCGAGATAGCGTTTCAGCAGTTCTGCGCGCTCAGCTTCGCTCAGCTTTTCGCAGGCGGGCCCGATGGCCTTTTCGATCATGTGTTTGGCGCCGTGGCCGACAAACGGGCGCAGCGTGGCCGCATCAACCCGAGGCAGCCCCAAATGGTCCAGCACGTGATTGGTGGAGGCGATGAGATCGGGGGCGCTGTCAACCAGCGTGCCGTCAAGGTCGAAAACAAGGGTTAAATCGGTCATGGACCCTCGGTTGACAGAATTCTGCGGCGCCGGTGCGGCGAAGCGACGGGGCTGTTCACCTTGCAACCCCGGGGGGTGCATCCTAGACAATGCTTTCCCAGCCTGCTGTTGCTAATCGGTGCCGCCATGGACAAAAAGGTCATCACGCTTCTCAGGACACAATGCTTCATCGACGGGGCGTGGGTCGGTGAGCCGCGTATGCCGGTCATTGATAAGGCCACAGGCGCAGAAATCGCGCGTGTGCCGGACCTGGGCGCAGCGGACGCGGAGCGCGCCGTCGAGGCTGCCCACCGCGCATTTCCCGCATGGTCGAAGCTGCTGGCCAAGGAACGCTCGGCGATCCTGCGGCGCTGGTTTGAGCTGATCGTGGAACATGCCGACGAACTTGGTCTGCTGCTGAGCCAGGAGCAGGGCAAGCCGCTGGCGGAAGCGCGCAGCGAAATCCGCTATGGCGCGGCCTATGTTGAGCTGTTCGCCGAAGAGGCAAAGCGCGTGTGCGGCGAGGTGATCGCCACACACAAGAAGGATGCGCGCGTGCTGGTGTTGCGGCAGCCCATCGGTGTCGTCGGTGCAATCACGCCGTGGAATTTTCCCTCGGCCATGATCACGCGCAAGGTTTCGCCCGCGCTTGCTGCCGGGTGCACCGTGGTGGTGAAGCCCGCCGAGGACACGCCGCTTTCAGCTCTCGCACTGGCGGAACTGGCGCAGCGTGCCGGTGTGCCGAAGGGCGTGTTTAACGTCGTGACGACAAGCGATCCAGCACCCGTTGGTCGTGTGCTGACGGAAAGCCCGCTGGTGCGCATGATCACGTTCACCGGTTCTACCGAGGTGGGCAAGATCCTGATGCGGCAGGCGGCCAGTACGGTGAAGCGTGTCGGCATGGAGCTGGGCGGCAACGCGCCGTTTATCGTGTTCGATGATGCGGATCTCGACCGCGCGATAGCGGGCGCGATGGCGTCGAAGTTCCGCAACGCCGGCCAGACTTGCGTGTGCGCCAACCGCATTCTGGTGCAGGACGGCATCTATGATGCATTCGCAGCCAGGCTTACCGAAGCTGTGCGCGAGCTTCGCGTCGGGCCGGGCACTGAGACCGGTGTAACGGTTGGCCCGCTCATCAGCAGCGACGCGGTGCGCAAGGTCGAGCAGCACGTGGCCGATGCGGTGGCGCACGGTGCAAAGGTTGTGATTGGCGGCAAGCCTGCTCCGATCGGCGGCAATTTCTTCGAGCCAACCGTGATGACCGGCTGCACGACGGACATGCGTATCGCGCACGAGGAAACGTTCGGGCCGGTGGCGCCTCTGTTTCGTTTCTCCACCGAGGAGGAAGCGCTGCGGATCGCCAACGATACGCCGTTCGGGCTCGCCGCCTACTTCTTCTCGCGCGACATGGGCCGCTGCTGGCGCGTGGCGGAGGCCCTGGAATACGGCATCGTGGGTGTCAACGAGGGCATCACCTCGACCGAGATTGCGCCGTTTGGCGGCCTGAAGGAAAGCGGCATCGGCCGCGAGGGCTCGCACCACGGCATCGAGGAGTTCCTTGAGATGAAGTACACGCTGATGGGCGGCCTCTGACGGCGCGTTTTGGCGCAACGTCGGTGCGGTGTATTTGCCGGGGAATTAACAGTTTGCAGGGATAGGCAACTCAGGCGTCGGCGGCTTTGCCTGGCGGCGCCCGCTGACGCGTTTTCCTTGCCTATTGAGCGCGGGCCGCGTACGGCAGCGCAATGCAAACGCCAATCTCTGGGGAGAGCCACGATGAGCCAGGATGCCTTGAAAGTCGCAGCGGCTGAGCAGGCGCTGGAATACATCGAAGAGGGCATGCGCGTCGGCCTGGGCACCGGTTCGACGGCGGCAAAGTTTGTTGAAGCTCTCGGCCGCAAGGTGGCGCAGGGCTTCAAGGTGACGTGCGTGGCGACCTCGGAAGTCACGCAGGCTCAGGCGCTGGCACTGGGCATTCCGATGTCGACGCTGGACGATCAGCCCTATCTCGACATTACCGTTGATGGCGCCGACGAGATCGATGGCGCGTTGCGTCTCATCAAGGGCGGTGGTGGTGCGTTGCTGCGCGAGAAGATCGTTGCGGCGGCATCGGGCGGCATGATCGTGATCGCGGACGCATCCAAGCAGGTTGAAACGCTGGGCGCATTTCCGCTGCCGCTGGAGGTGGTGCCGTTCGGTCTGGCCGCAACGCGCAACATGATCTCGGCGCTGGCGATGGATGTCGGCTGCGAGGGTGATATCCGCATGCGCACGCTGTCGGATGGCGCGCCGTTTCGCACCGATAGCGGCAATCTCATTCTCGACTGCCATTTTGGCCGCATCCCTACGCCGGAAGAACTGGACGAGGCGCTGAAGCTGGTGCCGGGCGTGGTGGAAAATGGCCTGTTCATTGGCATCGCCGATCTTGCCATCATTGCAGGCAGCGACGGCTTGACGGTTATCGGCGCTGAGGAAAGCGACTTCCCATGATCTCCAGCAAATTCCGCGCTTCAGGTTTTGAGATGCGTCGTTCACTGACGGCGTACGTGGTTGCGCTCGGCGTGTTGGTTAGCGCTGCAATGATCGCGGGCGTTCCGGCCTATGCCGAGGACGCCGCCGCTGGCCTTGAAGCACAGCGCATCGCCGCCGCCCATGAGTTGATGGAAGTGACGGGCGTTAATGCGCAGCTCGACGGCATGGTCGATATCATGTCGCAAGGCTTCCGCAAGGGAGCTGGCGATGCGGGTGGTAAAACTGCCGCCGATAAAGCGGGTGAGGAATTCGACCGCTTCATGCAGCGGATGCTTTCCTATCGTCAGGCGATGCTTGATGACTTTGCCAAGATGTACGCGGATCGCTTCACGCTGGAAGAACTGCGCGCCGTGACCGAGTTCTATCGCTCGGATGCGGGACAGAAATTCATCAAGGCGATGCCGGAACTGATGCAGCAGGGTGGCCAGCTTGGCATCAAGTACAGCCAGAAGGCGCTGCAGGACATGAAGGACGCCAAGCCCTGAGCGGCAGGTGACGGCACCAGGCGAAAGATGGCGGGCAAGCATGACGACGCAATATGATTACGACCTGTTCGTCATCGGTGCCGGATCGGGCGGTGTCCGCGCCGGCCGTATCGCTGCGGGATATGGCGCGCGCGTTGCCATCGCCGAGGAATATCGCATCGGTGGCACGTGCGTGATCCGCGGCTGCGTACCGAAGAAACTTTATGTTTATGCCAGCCGCTTTGCCGATGAGTTTGAGGACGCGCGCGGCTTTGGCTGGAACGTCGGCGAGGTTTCGTTTGACTGGCCAACGCTGGTTGCCGCCAAAAACCGTGAGTTGAACCGGCTGGAGGAGGCCTATCGCGGCACGCTTGGCCGGGCGGGTGTTGAGGTCATTCCTGAGCGCGCAACCGTTGCGGGACCGAACGCCGTGCGGCTGGAAACGTCCGGCCGTACCGTAACGGCGGGCAAGATCCTGATCGCGACCGGTGCAACGCCGTGGCTGGGCCCGGACATTCCGGGGCTTGAGCATGTCATCACCTCTAACGAGGCGTTCGATCTGCCAGAGTTGCCAAAGAGCATCGTGATTGCCGGCGGCGGTTACATCGCGCTTGAGTTCGCCGGCATCTTCGCGCGGCTGGGCGTCGAGACGACGATTGTCTATCGTGGTGACAAGGTACTGCGCGGTTTCGACGAAGATCTGCGCGACCGTCTGATGGACGCTTACGCCAAGAGCGGCATCCGCTTCTGTCTCGGCCATATCTTTACGCGCATCGAGAAAACCGATGCTGGCGTCGTCGGGCATCTGTCGAACGGCGAGACTGTAACGGCCGACCACATCATGTTCGCCATTGGCCGCACGCCCAACACGCGCGGGCTGGGGCTTGAAAATGTGGGTGTCGAGCGCGGCTGGAACGGACATATCGTCGTCGATGAATATTCCAGAACGTCGGTCGAAAGCATCTTCGCGGTTGGTGATGTGACGGACCGTCTGGCGCTGACACCGGCTGCAATTCGCGAAGGACACGCGTTTGCCGACACCGAGTTTGGTGGCAACCCGCGCATGGTCGAACACACGATGATCCCGACGGCGGTATTTTCGACGCCTGAGGTTGCAAGCGTCGGATTGCCGGAGCATCTGGCGCGGGAGCGCTGTGCTGAACTGCACATTTACAAGGCGTCGTTCCGGCCGATGAAGGCAACGCTGTCGGGTCGCGATGAGCGCATGTTCATGAAGCTGATCGTCGATGGCGAAAGCAACAAGGTGATCGGCTGTCACGTGCTGGGTGAAGACGCGGGCGAGATCATTCAGATGGCGGCGATTGCGCTGCGCATGGGCGCAACCAAGGCCGACTTTGACAACACCATGCCCTTGCATCCAAGCAGCGCCGAAGAGCTTGTGACCATGCGCGAGAAATGGATTGCGCCGACGGAAGCCGCCGGTTGATTTGATATCCGATAGTTGGAGAGTTTCTGAATGGCCCGTTTGAAGGACAAGATTGCGCTCGTCACCGGTTCGGCTGCGGGTATCGGACTTGCAACGATTGAGCGCCTCGCCGCTGAGGGCGCGCATGTCTATGTTACCGATGTTGACGGTGCGGGCGCTGAAAAGGCCGCTGCTGCGCTCGTAGCCAAGGGCCTGCACGCGACGGCGATGACGGTTGACGTTTCACGCGGGCAGGACGTTACGGCGCTGGTGCGCGCGATTGAGCAACAGCACGGCCAGCTTGACGTTGTGGTGAACAACGCGGGCATCAACGTGCGCACTGATTTCCGCAACATGTCGGATGCCGACTGGGTGAGACTGCGCGAAGTGAACCTTGATGGCATGGTTCGCATCGCACGTGACACGTTTCCGCTGATGAAGGCGTCGGGCAAGGCGTCGCTGATCAATCTGGCGTCGATCATGGGCCATCGCGGCATGCGCACGCTGGCAGCCTATGGCGCCACCAAGGGGGCGATGTCGGCGCTGACGCGTGGGCTGGCGGTCGAATATGCCCCGTTCGGCATCCGCGTGAATGCGCTGGCGCCGGGCTTCATCGAAACCGCGCTGACCGAGCGCGTGCTGCGCATCGAGGCGTTTTCGAAGGCATTGCTGGAGCAGACGCCGCTGCGCCGCTTCGGTTCGGGCGAGGATGTCGCCAACGCGGTGCTGTTCTTTGCGTCCGACGAAAGCGCGTACATTACCGGAGCGGAACTCGCGATCGACGGCGGCATGCAGGCGGCGCTTTAATCTGGCCGCGGCGCAGGCACGCCGCTTCGCTCTTCACACGTCGCAGCCTTCCACCGTTTCGGCGATGAGACCATCGACGACGCCGACGAGAGCTTCCGCCTGCGTTGCGCCCAGCGATTGCAGATGGCGATAGCGCGTCACCTGGCGGTCGGCGCTGGTGCCGCCGGTGGCGATGTTCAGCGCGTGGCGCACTTCGCGTTCGCAGCCGAGTGCGGCGGCATCTTCGGCCAGCAATCCGACGAGTTCCGTAATCAGTGTCGCGAACGGCACCAGCTTGCCCTGGCCGAAATCGAACAGGGTTTCGGAGACACCATAGCGCTGCGCGCGCCAGCGGTTTTCCTCGATCAGGAACGCGGGGTATGAGCGCCATTTCTGATTGGCGCGGCGCAGGCGATACAGCATCCGCAGCGTGCAGGCATAGAGCGCGGCGATGCTCAGAGCATCGTCCAGCCGCGTGCACACGTCGGTGACGCGCATCTCCAGCGTCGGGAAGCGGGCGGAGGGCCGCAGATCCCACCAGATCTTGGTCGCGTCCTCGATCACGCCGTTGCGCAGCAGCACATCGATGGTGCGCTCATACTCGGTGAAGCTTTCAAAGCGCTGCGGCAGGCCGGTGCGCGGTAGCTCATGGAACACCGCGAGGCGGTAGCTCTTGAGGCCGGTGTCTTCGCCCTGCCAGAACGGCGATGAGGTGGAAAGCATCAGAAAGTGGGGCAGGAAGTATCGCACCTGATTCATCAGGTCTATGCGCATGTCCGGGTCGTCGATGGCCACATGCACATGCATGCCGCAGATCGCCAGCCGCCGCCCGATGCCGCCGAAATCTTCCGCCAGCGCCTGATAGCGGGGCTTGGGGGTGGTCTCCAGTCCTGAGCGATCGGCGAAGGGATGGGTGGAGGCGGCGATGGGGGCCATGCCGAAACGCGCAGCAATCCGCGCGATGGTGCCCCGCAGCCGCGCCAGCTCCTTCCGCGCCGCCGCAAAATCATTGTGAACGCTGGTGCCGACCTCGATCTGGGAGCGGAAAAACTCCGGGGCAACCTGCTTGCCCAGCTCCGCCTCGCTGATCCGCATCAGTTCTTCCGGGGCGGGTGCGAAGTGGCGCGATTCCAGGTCGACGAGGTGGTATTCTTCCTCGATCCCAAAGGTAAACGAAGGTGCCATGGTGCCCATGCAGTGCTCCTTGAACCTATGCGATCGGAGCATGGCCGGAATACTGGTCAGGCCGCCCGAGGTAGCTTATATGCTGCGACTACTGGCATAATGATTTAAAACCGATGCGCTTGCGTTACCGCGCTGGCGCGCCGAAGGAGTTTTGGAAATGGCGGCAAACTGGTCTCCGGACAGTTGGAGGAGCAAGCCGATCGTTCAGGTTCCGGATTACCCGGATCTGGCGGCTTTGGCTGATGTCGAGGCTAAGATCGCTTCTTTTCCGCCGCTGGTGTTCGCCGGTGAGGCAGACAAGCTGAAGCGCGCACTGGGTGAAGTGGCCCAGGGCAAGGCCTTCCTGTTGCAGGGCGGCGACTGCGCTGAAAGCTTCGCTGAGCATGGCGCCAACCATATCCGCGAGCTGTTCCGCGTCTTCCTGCAGATGGCGGTTGTGCTGACCTATGCCGGCGGCGTGCCGGTGGTGAAGGTTGGCCGCATCGCGGGCCAGTTCGCCAAGCCACGTTCCTCGTCCACCGAGACGCGTGACGGTGTGGAACTGCCCAGCTATCGCGGCGACATCATCAACGGTGGCGGCTTCACCGAGGCAGAGCGCATCCCCGATCCGCAGCGCCAGCTTGAGGCCTATCGCCAGTCGGCAGCGACGCTGAACCTGTTGCGCGCGTTCTCCGAGGGTGGCTATGCCAGCCTGGACAACGTGCTGCGCTGGCTGCTCGACTTCGAGCACAAGAGCCCGTTCGGCCAGAAGTATCACGAGATGGGCGAGCAGATTCACACCGCGCTGCGGTTCATGGAATCGTGCGGCGTCACTCCAGAAACCGTGCCTGCGCTGGGTCGGACGGCATTTTACACCAGCCACGAAGCGCTGCTGCTCGGCTATGAGCAGGCGCTTGTGCGCCGGGACGAGGCTGGCGGCAGCCAGGCGCCCTATGCAACTTCGGGCCATATGCTCTGGATCGGCGACCGCACGCGGCAGCCCGATCACGCGCATATCGAGTTCTGTCGTGGCGTGCGCAATCCGATCGGCATCAAGGTCGGCCCGTCGCTGGATGCCGATGGCTTGCTGCGCCTGATCGACATTCTGAACCCGACCGACGAGCCGGGCCGTCTGACGCTGATCTGCCGCTTCGGCGCCGACAAGGTCGAGAAGCATCTGCCGGGGCTGATCCGTGCCGTGGAGCGTGATGGCCGCATAGTGCTGTGGTCGTGCGATCCGATGCACGGCAACACGATCAGCGCCACCAATGGCTTCAAGACGCGTCCGTTCGAGCGCATTCTGAAGGAGGCCGAGAGCTTCTTCGACATCCACCGCGCCGAGGGCACCTATGCCGGCGGCATCCATGTCGAGATGACCGGCTCACCGGTGACGGAATGCACGGGCGGCGCCGCGGCCAACATCTCCGAGGCGCAGCTGAAGGAGCGTTACGACACGCTCTGCGATCCGCGTCTCAATGCCGATCAGTCGCTGGAGCTGGCTTTCCTGATCGCCGAGCGGCTGAAGCAGGAGCGTGAAGAGGCTTTGCGCGCACCTGAGCCGCTGGTCGCGCTGGGCTGAGCTAAGATATGAGCGGCGGCAGTGGGCCGTCGCAACGAAGAAAATGCGATGCAACGGCCGGTGAGGAAACTCGTCGGCCGTTTTGCTTTGCCCATTGAAGTACGCGCGCGCGAAGATGTGTGCCGGCGACAAGCGAAGAAGGTTCGGGCTGAGCGACGGCGTGCAAGCACGCGGCACCATAGGTGGGATTCGAACCTGCGATCGCCGAGCAGTCGCCCGTGTTGTTTGTCGTGGTTAGCCGCCAAACTCCTGCACACATTGATCGCGTCACACAGCGCTTGGCCTAGGCGGCGCGGAACAGGCGCACGGCTTCATCGCATTCGAAGATGTACAGCAGCGTGCGCAGCGCCTGACCGCGCGGCGTCGACAACATCGGATCGGCGGCCAAAAGCATGCGGGCGTCATCGCGCGCGGCTTCCAGCAGATCGGCAAAGCCCGGCACCTCTGCAACGCGAAAACCGGGCGTGCCGCTCTGGCGTGCGCCCAGCACCTCGCCGCCGCCGCGCAGCTCCAGATCCTTTTCGGCGATGAGAAAGCCGTCTTCGGTTTCTTCCATCATCTCCAGTCGTGCGCGCGCGGTCTCGCCCAGCGGCGCCTTGTACAGCAGCATGCAGAAGCTTTCACGCTGACCGCGCCCGACGCGACCGCGCAACTGATGCAACTGCGCCAGACCGAAACGCTCGGCGTGCTCGATCACCATGATGTTGGCGTTGGGCACGTTGACGCCGACCTCGATCACGGTAGTGGCGACGAGAATTTTTAGCTGGCCGTCCGCGAACGCAGCCATCGCCGCATCCTTAGCCGTGGCGGCCATTGCGCCGTGCAACAGGCCGACATTCTCCGCGCCAAATATCTGCGCCAGATGCGCGTGGCGTTCCTCAGCGGCGGCAAGATCGGAAACGTCGGACGATTCAATCAGCGGGCAGACCCAATAAACCTGCGCACCCTCGGCCAGCTGAGAGCGTAAGCGCTCTATCAGCTTTTCCATCGAATCCGTCGGCAGCTTGCGCGTCACGATTGGTTTGCGGCCCGGCGGCTTTTCCGTCAGACGCGAAACGTCGAGATCGCCGTAATGCGTCATCACCAGCGTGCGCGGAATGGGCGTTGCGGTCATCACCAGCACGTCGGTGCCCTTGGCGCCGCCCTTCGACTGCAACGACAGACGCTGATGCACGCCGAAACGGTGCTGCTCGTCGATAACCGCGAAGGCGAGGTCGTGGAACAGTACATCGGGCTGGAACAGCGCGTGCGTGCCGATGATGATGTCGATCTCGCCCGACGCCAGCCGCTTCAGAATTTCGGTGCGGATGCGGCCCTTTTCGCGTCCCGTCAGCAGACCGATGCGCAAACCGGCCTGCTCCGCCAGTGGCGCCATGGTTTCCAGATGCTGACGTGCGAGCACTTCCGTTGGCGCCATCAACGCCGCCTGCGCACCCGATTCCACCGCGATCGCCATCGCCATCAGTGCGACTACGGTTTTGCCGGAGCCAACGTCGCCCTGTAGCAGGCGCAGCATGCGGCGCGGCGCGGCCATGTCGGCCTCAATCTCGCGCAGGGCATCGCGTTGCGAGTTGGTGAGCTTGAAGGGCAGGGCGGCGCTTACGCGCGTGCGCACGCTGCCATCGCCGGTGACGCTGCGGCCGGGGCGGTTCTTGAAGTTCTGCCGCACCAGCGCCAGAGCAATCTGCCCCGCCAGCAGTTCATCATAGGCGAGACGCTGACACGGTGGGCCGGAAGCGGAAATGTCTTCGGCATCTTGGGGACGGTGCAGCCGTTGCAGTGCCTCATCGAACGTCGGCCAGGCGCGCTTTACCAGCCACGTCGGCTCCTGCCATTCCGGCACCGGCGCCAGCTTGTCGACAGCCTGGCGCGCGGCCTTCTGCACAATCTTGCCGGAAAGGCCCGCCGTCAGCGGATACACCGGCTCCAGCAACGGCAGATCATCGCGCGCTTCCGGCGGCACGATGTAATCGGGATGCGTCATCTGCAGCTTGTCGGTGTAGCGCTCCACGCGGCCCGAAACATAGCGCTCCTCACCGACGGGAAGCTGCCGCTCGATGAACTTGCGCTCGGCATGGAAGAACACCAGATCCAGCTTGCCGGTGTCGTCCTCAACGCGCACCCGATAAGGCGCGCGGGATTTGCCCCGGGGTGGCGCGGCATGTTTCAGCACCCGCACTTTCAGCGTGGCGATGCTGCCCGGAACGGCATCGGCGATGGAGGGCTCTGCGCGGCGATCGACAACGCCGGTCGGCAGATGCCACAACAGATCCATCACCCGCGGCTCGGTGATGCCTGCGGGCAGGTTGACGCACTTCTTCATAAGCAGAAGCAGGCGCGGCCCAATCCCGGAAAGGGATTGCAGCGAAGCGAACAGGGGCGTCAACTCATGGGGCCGCATTGGCCAGCGCCTCAACGAAAACAGACAGAAATGCCAAAGCGCCGCAGTGGATAGGGAAGTGCGGTTCCGCGCGCCCTTTGCGCAATAGAAAACGGGCGTTATATCAACGCCCGAGGCCGCTGCGAGGGTGGCGGCCGCTCAGCGCGGCGTCAAGCCTTGCGCGCCGGTTATCCAAGAAAGCGGTTGTTCATGCACGACGATCTTCAAATCCGCCGCCGCCGTGCTGCCTATCGGGCTGCACACCGGGGCACCAAGGAGATGGACATCGTGCTGGGGCGCTATGCGGATGCACACCTTGAAAGCATGACCGCCGAGGCGCTGACGGTGTTTGAAGAACTGCTGGCTGAGGCCGATCCCATCATCACGCGCTGGTTTACAGCCGGGACGGACGGTGAGGAAGCCGGGCAACTGACGGCGCTTGTCGCGGACCTGCGCGCCTTTCACGGACTGGAGCACGGCGTCTCCGGTGTTTTTCTGGAGACGAGATGACGACGGCCGAAGCCAATAAAGGCGCAACGAAGGGCGACCACAGCGCACGCATTATCGCAGGTGTGCCCGAAGGCCTGGACGCGCTTGTGCTGGCGCAACTCATCAATGAGGCTGCTGCTGAAACAGCGCCCGGCACGCTGCTGCACATCGCGCGCGATGACCGCCGCGTTGAAGCGCTGGAGCAGGGGCTTGCATTCTTCGCACCGCAGGTGCGCGTGCTGCCGTTCCCGGCGTGGGATACGGTGCCGTATGACCGCATCGGTCCGCGCCCCGATGTCGTTGCGCAGCGGATGGCGACGCTGGCCAAGCTGGCGCTGGGCGGACGCAAGCATCCAACCGTCATTCTGACGACGGTGAATGCCGTACTGCAGCGCATCCCGACACGCAGTTTCATGAAGCGCACCGTCAAGGCGCTGGCGCCGGGGCAGCGGGTCGACATGGCCCGGCTGATGAAGCGCCTGGCGCTGATGGGCTACACGCGTTCGGGCACGGTGATGGAGCCGGGCGAATATGCGGTGCGCGGCGGCATCCTCGACATCTTTCCGCCGGGGCGGTCGCAGCCGGTGCGCCTCGACTTTTTCGGCGACACGCTGGAAACCATCAAGGCGTTCGATGTACAGACGCAGCGCTCGCAGAAGGCGGTGCAGAAGTTTGCGTTGATGCCGGTGAGCGAAGTTGAATTCGGCTCCGATGCGGAAAAGCTTTTCCGCACGCGCTATGTCGAGCTGTTCGGCGGCGCGACCGGTGATGATCCGCTGTACGAGGCGGTCAGCTCCGGGCATCGCTATCCCGGTCAGGAGCACTGGCTGCCTCTGTTCCACGAAGAGCTTGAGACGCTGTTCGACTATGTGCCGGGAGTGATGATCAGCTTCGATCATCGCGCCGATGAAACCATCAAGAGCCGCCTCGATCAGATATCGGAACACTACGACGCCCGTCTTGAGGCGCTGGAGGAAGCCAAGTTCGGCGGCCCGCCCTACAAACCTGTGCCGCCGGATCGGATGTTCCTCAATCAGGCGGAATTCGAAACGCTGCTGACGCGGCATCGCACCAATCATCTGACGCCGTTCGAAGCGGGTGAAGCACCGCACGTGCGTTCGTGGCGCGGCCGCGGCGGTCGTACGTTCACCGCTGAACGCGCGCAGGGCGATGTCAACGTGTTCGATTCCGTTGTCGGTCACATCCGCCGGCTGCAGGACGATCAGCGGCGCATCATTCTGACGACGTGGACGCCGGGCGCGCGGGAGCGGCTGGCCAGTCTGTTGAGCGATCACGGCCTCAAGGACATTGCGCGCGTTGAATCCTATGCCGAAGCGCTGGCGTTGCCGGGCAAGCAGGTGAGCATCGGCGTGCTGGGCATGGAGCAGGGCTTCGAGACGCCGGAGCTGGTCATCATCGGCGAGCAGGATATTCTCGGCGACCGGCTTGTGCGTCCGCGCCGCAAGAAGCGCTCGGCCGTTGATGTGCTGACCGAGGCGACCAGCCTTTCGGTTGGTGATCTCGTTGTGCACTCCGATCACGGTATTGGCCGCTTCTGCGGACTGAAGACCATCGAAGTTCTGGGCGCGGCGCACGACTGTCTGGAATTGCATTACGCGGGCGGCGACAAGCTGTTTCTGCCGGTCGAGAATATCGAGCTTTTGTCCCGTTACGGCGCCGATGAATCCGACGCACAACTCGACAAGCTGGGCGGCGTCGGCTGGCAGTCGCGCAAGGCCAAGCTGAAGAAGCGGCTGCTTGAGATCGCCTCGGAGCTGATCAAGCTTGCAGCGCTGCGCCAGCTCAAGGAAGCACCTGCCATTACGGTGCAGGAAGGTCCGTACGAAGAGTTCGTTGCCCGCTTCCCGTATGAAGAAACCGAAGATCAGGGCGCCAGCATCGAAGCGGTGCTGGAGGATCTCGGCGCTGGCCGTCCGATGGATCGCCTGGTATGCGGCGATGTCGGCTTCGGCAAGACGGAAGTTGCCTTGCGCGCTGCATTTGCCGGCGCGATGGGCGGTCTGCAGGTTGCCGTCGTCGTGCCGACAACGCTGCTCGCGCGCCAGCACTTCAAGACCTTTACCGAGCGGTTCCGTGGCTTGCCGATCAACGTCGCGCAGGCTTCGCGCATGGTCGGCACCAAGGAACTGGCCGAGGTGAAGGAGGGCGTGAAAAACGGCACCGTCGATATCGTTGTCGGCACACACGCGCTGCTGGGCAAGACTATCGATTTCAAGCGGCTCGGCCTGTTGATTATCGACGAGGAGCAGCACTTCGGCGTCGGCCACAAGGAACGGCTGAAGAAGATGAAGGAGGACGTGCACGTTCTCACGCTGTCGGCGACGCCTATTCCGCGTACGCTGCAATTGGCGTTGACAGGCGTGCGCGAACTTTCGCTCATCACCACGCCGCCGGTCGATCGCCTTGCTGTGCGCACGTACATCTCGCCGTTCGATCCGATGATCATCCGCGACGCGCTGCTGCGCGAGCGTTACCGTGGCGGCCAAAGCTTCTACGTCGCGCCGCGCATTTCCGATCTCGACGAGATCGCCGACTTCCTGCGCGAAGCGGTGCCGGAGCTGACATTCGCCCGTGCGACAGGACAGCTTGCGCCCAGCGAGTTGGAAGATGTGATGACCGCGTTCTACGACGGCAAGTATGATGTGCTGCTGTCTACGGCCATCGTTGAATCTGGCCTCGATCTGCCGAACGCGAATACGCTGATCGTGCACCGCGCGGACATGTTCGGTCTGGCGCAACTCTATCAGTTGCGTGGTCGCGTCGGTCGTTCGAAGACGCGCGCCTACGCCTATTTCACCACGCCGATCGGCAAGGCGCTGACAGAAGGTGCCGACAAGCGGCTGAAGGTGCTGCAGTCGCTCGATACGCTGGGCGCGGGCTTCTCGCTGGCATCGCACGATCTCGATATCCGCGGTTCGGGCAACCTTTTGGGCGAGGAACAGTCCGGCCACATCCGCGAAGTTGGCTTCGAACTCTATCAGTCGATGCTGGAAGAGGCCGTCGCCTCGATGAAGGAAGGCGACATTGAAGGCACCAACACACGCGACCAGTGGAGCCCGCAGATTTCGCTCGGCACGTCGGTGCTGATTCCGGAAAGCTACGTCGCCGACCTGCAACTTCGCCTCGGTCTCTATCGCCGCCTGTCGACGCTGGAAACGCGCGAGGAGATCGACAACTTTGCCTCCGAGCTGGTCGATCGCTTCGGTCCGTTGCCGGAGGAAGTGGAGCACCTGCTCGACGTGATGGAGATCAAGGGGCTGTGCCGTCAAGCGGGCGTTTCGCAGGTGGATGCCGGGCCGCGCGGTGCGGTCGTTGCGTTCCACAAGAACGCGTTCGCCAATCCCGAAGGGCTGGTTGCGTTTGTGCAGGCATCACGCGGCATGGTGAAGGTGCAGCCGGATCAGAAGCTTGTGTTCCGCGCCGGATGGGATCTGCCGAACGAGCGCCTCAAAGGCGTGCGCGGCTTCGTTGGCCAGCTTGCCGACGTTGCTGCTCGGGCAAGGAAAGCCGCTTAGAACCGTAGCGGAGCGGCTTCAGAAAACAAAAGCGCGCAGATTTAATCTGCGCGCTGATCGATCTGGGTGATGCAGTTTGCAGGCGTCCGCGATCAGGTCGTCTTGCGCTTGTTGAAGTATGCGCGCGGGCCCGGCGAACGGCGCGAGCGCTGCTCCGGCGACATCGCTTCCATCAGTTTGATCGCCTGTGTGAAGATGATTGGGAACACAACGATCAGGAACAGCCCGATCAGCATCAGGTCGCGCATGTCGGCCTGATAGCCGCGATAGAGCACTAGCAGTCCCGAGCCGATACCCGCCGCCGTCAGCAGCGTGATGAGAACGGCTTCAAGGTGATGCGAGATCACATACCAGAGCCCGACGACCGCCAGCACCGCCGTGATGCCGATGGCAGTCAGCACGCCGGGATGCGCGGCAAGATATTGCGTGAGTTCGTCGAACATGATCGCCTCCTTGCATGCCACCAACGCGGCGGCCAACAGCAACGAGAGCTGATACCACTTTCAAACCCGTCTGTGCGTGACGTCAGGGCGGAATCGCAGCGCGGCGCGGCGCACAGGACACAGATCGGCGGTCAGCTTGTGGATAACTCGGGATGGCGCAACGCCTTGCGCATCACCTTGCCGTTTGCTGTGCGCGGCAGTGCGTCGATGAACACAATCGAACGCGGCCGTTTGTATCCAGCCAGCCGGTCGGCGGCGAATGCTTCGATGTCGGACACTTCAACACTTGCACCCGGCTGACGCACGATGAATGCGGCGATGATGCTGACGTCTGCGCGCACGCGTACTTCCGCGCACGCTACTTCGGCGACGGCGGGATGTTCCGCAATCGCGGCTTCTACTTCGAGCGGCGACACGCGATAGCCGAGCGCCTTCATCAGATCGTTGGCGCGACCGTGATGGAACACATATCCGTCGGCGTCGATGCGGGCGAGATCGCCACCGATGAACCACTCGCCACGCATCACCGCGGATTCTTCGTCAGGCCGGTTCCAGTAGCCAAGCATCAAACCCGGATCGGAGCGGTGCACGGCCAGCAAACCTTCCTCGCCTGCAGGTAACGGTTCATCGCCGCCGTCAACCGGCAGCACGGCAATGCGACGGCCGGGCTGGGCTTGGCCAACAGCGCCTGCACGCCGAACCATCTCCGGCCCGGTTGAAATGTAGGTGGAGATTTCACTCATGCCGAGCGCTTCGTAAATCGGACGACCGGTGCGCGCTTCCCATTCCTCGAACAGCCCCGGCGGCGGGCTTTCACCGGCCATCAGGCCATGGCGCAGCACGCCCAGATCATCGCGCGTTGGCTGCGCGTATTTCAGGATCTGGCGGAAAACGCCGGGCACGCCCGCGAACAGTGTGGCACCGGTCTGCCGGATCAGTTGCGGCCAGACGGTGGGATCTTTCTCGCCGGTGAAGATGATGGATGTCGCGCCGTTGGCCCACGGATCGGTGAGGCCGGTGCCAAGTGTGAACGTCCAGTTGAACGCTCCGGCATGTAGCATGCGGTCATCCGGGCCGATGCCGTACCAGCCGCGATACATCGGACTACGACCGAAAGCGGCGCGCTGTGCGTGCAGCACGCCTTTGGGCGATGCTGTGGTGCCGGAGGTGTAGATCAGGAATGCGGGATCGTCGGCGGCGGTGTCGGCATAGTGCGCGCGCGGCGCTTCGCGCATCATGCGCTCAACGGCAGCCGCATCCAGAACCATAACGCTGCCCGGCAGTTCGCCCATCTCCATGCCAGCGCCGCTGCCTAGGGCAATGGCTTGCGCACCGCTATCCTCAAGCATGAAGCGCGCTTCGGTGGCGGTGAGCTGCGTTGACGTTGGCAGCGGAACATAGCCGCCCGCGATTGCGCCAAAGAACAGCAGCGCATAGGTGCTGGTGTTTTCCAGCCGGATGAGAATGCGTGCGCCGGGCTTCAGGCCGGTTGCTTGCAACCCACCGGCGATGCGCAACACCGCGTCTTCGATGGCTGCGAACGTCCATGCTTCGGCGGGGGCGGCGGCGTTGACGTCATCATAGACCAGCAGCGCCGGTGTATCGGGGCGCGCAGTGGCGGCGCGACCGATGGCGTAAGCGGCCATGTTGAAGCGTGCGGGGAGAGAGGTAACGGGCGCGAGCTGGTTCATCATGGTTTGTCGGTGGTCCACCAAGTATCGACATTGGAGCCGAACAGGGGTGTCTTTTCTGGATGTTTCATGCGGGTCCAATAGGCGACCCACTGCTTGGGGATGTAGAACAGCGGAATGACGTAGTCACCGGAAAGCAGCACGCGGTCGAGGGCCCGCACGGCAGACACGAAGTTCTGTTCGTCCTTTGCCGCCAGCATTGCGCCGATCATCGCGTCGACGGCTTCGTTCTCAACGCCGGCGAAATTGAATGTGCCGGGTGTTTTGGCTGCGTTCGCCGACCAACGGAACAACTGCTCGTTGCCCGGCGAAAGCGACGAGATCCATGTGTTCTGCATCATGTCGTAGTCATAGTTCGTCAGCCGCTGCTGATACTGCGCGCTATCGACAACCCGTACTCTGGCATCGATGCCGAGACGTTCGACATCGCGCACGAACGACAGCAACAAGCCTTCCTGCGTGGTGGCTGCGGCGAGGATTTCAAAGCTGAGCTGACGGCCGGTCTTTGCATGCACGAGCTTGCCACCACGCAATTCGTAGCCCGCGTCTTGCAGCAGATGAAATGCCCGTTCCTGATTGTCGCGACTGCGCCCCGAGCCATCGGTCGATGGGAAGCGATAGGTGCCCTTCATAATGTCCGGCTTCACGGCATCGGGGTAGAGGGCCAGCAATTCGCGTTCACGGGCGTCGGCGGGTGTGCCCGTCGATGCCAGCGTGGAGCGTTCGAAATAACTTTGTGTGCGGCTGTAAAGGCCGGAATAAAGCGTGCGATTTATCCATTCGAAGTCGAACAGCAGGATCAGCGCTTCGCGCACCTTCGGATCGGCGAACACGGGGCGGCGGGTGTTGAACACCAGCGCGGACATGCCTGCGGGTAAACCGATCTCGAACTGGCCCTTGACGACCTTGCCGGCGCGGACTGCCGGAAAATCATAACCGTTGGCCCAGCGGCGAGGATCGTCCTCCGGCCAGCGGTCGGTTTGGCCTGACTTGAAGGCGTCAAACAGCACCGAGCCATCGCGGAAGTAATCGAAGCGGATCTCATCAAAGTTGAAGCGGCCGCGATTGACGGGCAGGTCGCGGCCCCAATAGTTGGGATCGCGCACATATGTCAGCGCCCGGCCGGGATCGACGCGGCCGATGCGGTAAGGGCCCGACCCAATCGGCGGCGTAAGCGATGTGTGATCGAAGGTTGCCGGGTCGATGGCGTGCTTGGGCAGCACCGGCATCAGGCCCAGGATGAACGGAATTTCGCGGTCGCCGCTATCGTCGAAGGTGAAACGCACGCTGTGATCGCTCAGCCGCTCGGTCTTTGTCACCTTCTCGAAGTAGGTGCGATAATTCGGGCGGCCCTTTTTCATCAGAATTTCATAGGAAAAAATGATGTCGTCGGCGGTAATCGGTGTGCCGTCGGAGAAGCGTGCCCTGGGATTGAGATGAAAGGTGATCGAGGAGCGATCGTCCGGCATCTCGACCGTTTCGGCGATCAGGCCATAGAGGGTGAACGGTTCGTCCATTCCCCGCGCCATCAGGCTCTCGATCGTGAAATCGCGGATGCCGACAGCGGGCACGCCCCGGACAATCAGCGGGTTCAGGCTGTCGAAGGAGCCGTAGGCGCCCAGCACGAGGCGCCCGCCCTTGGGTGCGTCCGGCTCGACGTAGGAGAAATGCGAAAAACCGGCGGGCTGCTTCGGCTCACCATGCAGGGCAATGCCGTGCACCGCATTGGGGCCGGCTGCTGCTGGCTGAGGTTCCGGTTTCTGCTCCTGTGCATCGGCAGGCAGTGCGCATGCGACTAAAAAAAATAGCGCCGCACAAGCCACCCGAACTGCAATCAAATACAAGTCTGGCATATGGCCGTTCCGCCGACAAAGCATGTGGACAGGCGCGCGAACCATCACCTGATTGCCGTACTTGGCCGCTATGGCTGTCAGATATTGAGGCATACGACGGCTCTTATCACAGGAAATATGTTCCACCATGGCGCGTGCCGATTTCTCGCACAGACACTCCTGCGTTGCGGGTTTGCCACGATCGATTGAGTGGTTATCATGAATGTGAGAATGCTAAAAACTACGGCCACGGGATTGCCGCAATCGGGGCATTACTGCCGGTCAATGGGCGCCGAGGGGCGTCATAAGGGCGCGCAGATTTTGTTCGCTCGGCGAGGGGCGAGCTGGAAGGGCCAGCTCACTAAGAAAGGTTTGTATTCCATGACAAATTCCGTTGCGCACCTCCTGGTAAAGGGGCGGAGCGGCCGCGGGGTGGCTGCTGTGTGCGCTGCTCTTGGGCTGGCCGCCATGGTTTCTGCTGTGCCTGCCCTTGCGCAGGAAGCAAAGAAGGCAGCGCCCGCCAAAGCAGCTCCCGCCGCCAAGGCTCCGGCCAAGGGCGCCGCTGCTGGCGACCAGAAGAGCAGCGCCTGGGTCAAGCTTTGCGAGAAGGCGCCGTTCAACACCAAGGACAAGGACGGCAAGGAAGTTAAGAGCGAAAAGAACATCTGCCTGACGCATCACGAGCGTCTGGATGGCAACACCGGCATGGTCATGGTGTCGGCGGCTATCCGTGAGGTGGAAGGCGCTCCCAAGAAGAGCATGATGGTCATGGTGCCGCTTGGCATGGCGTTGCCGCCAGGGCTGCGCGCTGCGGTCTATTCCAAGGAGCAGTGGGAAAAAGCCGCGAAGAACGAAAAGATCGACGAGAACACGCTGAAGCCGATCTCGTTGACCTATTCGCTGTGCCATGCCGCTGGCTGCACTGCCGAGATCGAAGCCACGCCGGACCTCGTCGAGCAGATGAAGAAGGGTGGCGGCATCATGGTCATCGCCATGAATGCGGGCGCTCAGCCGATTGGCTTCCCGGTGCCGCTCGACGGCTTCACCGAGGCCTATGCCGGCAAGCCGATCGACAACGAAGAATATGCCAAGGCCCGTGGTCAGCTGATGGCGCAGATTCGTGAACGTCAGCAGGCCGCGCTTGAGAAGTACAAGGCCGAGCAGATGAAGAATCTGCCGCCGCCGCCGGATGCTGCCGCCGCCGCTGCACCGGCTGCCAAGAAGAAGTAATCGCTTCTCTTCGCAGTGACGTTTTGAATTGTTGGCCGCTCGGCGATTGTATCGCCGGGCGGTTTTTCGTTGCGGATCGGGATAGCGTCGGCGCGAAAGGGATCGTCAGGTGCGACCGATATTTAGCAGTTCAACGATCGCCACGCATGTTGCGCAAGCCGAGCGTGAGATCGTCGCGCGATCGTTTCACGGGGCTGCAGATTGCTGGCAAGCTAGCGCACGTGAGTTGCCTTGTTCGTGGCTGAGCCCGCCGGGCTCGCTTCAGTATCGGCTGTCAGGAGTTGTGTATACCTATGGCGACGGCATCTGCTGCGCGCATTGATAGCGGCTATGGGAAACGGCGGACGGAAGATACAACCTTCCATCCGCGCTTCTCATCCAACGGCGGGATGCGCCGCTCCGATCTTCAGTCTGCCGATCAGGCCTGAACGGCCGCCATATAGCCCGGTAGCCAGGATTCGTTGACCGTGCGCAGGTCGGTCAGCGACAGGGCCGTCTCGCCCTTGAGGCTGATGGCATCGCCACCGGTGCGGGCGACGATACGGGCAGGCAGCGCCAGCAGGCGCGCGCGCTCCAGCACTTCCTCGGCCTGCATCGGATCGACCGCCAGCACATAGCGGCCCTGATCCTCACCGAACCAGATTGCATAGCCGGGCAGGCGGCCCTCATACGCGAACAGCTCGGCGCCGATGTTGCCCGCCAGCGCCATTTCCGCGACGGCGACGACGAGGCCGCCGTCGGAAATGTCGTGCACGGTATCGACCTTGCCTTCGCGGATCAGCGTGCGGACGAGACGGCCAGCCTTGATTTCGTCCGCCAGATCAACCGGCGGCGGCGCGCCTTCCAGCTTGCCGGTCGCGTGCTGCTGATAGAGCGACTGGCCGAGGTGACCGGCTTCGCGGCCGATGACGATCAGCAAGTCGTTCTCGCGCTTAAGCGCGATGTCGGCCATGCGCGAAACATCCGGAACAACGCCTACGCCACCGATGGCGGGCGTCGGCGGAATGCCCACGCCGTTGGTCTCGTTGTAGAGCGAGACGTTGCCGGAAACGACCGGGTAATCCAGCACGCGGCAGGCTTCCGACATGCCCTTCACCGAGCCGACGAACTGGCCCATCACTTCAGGGCGCTCGGGGTTGGCGAAGTTCATGTTGTCAGTGATCGCAAGCGGATCGGCGCCAACGGCGGTGAGATTGCGCCAGGTTTCGACAACGGCCTGCTTGGTGCCCATCTCGGGATCGGCGGTCACATAACGGGGCGTGACATCACAGGTTACTGCAATGCCCTTCTGCGTGCCGTGGACGCGCACAACAGCGGCGTCGCCACCGGGGCGCTGCACCGTGTCGCCCATCACCATGTGATCGTACTGCTCCCACACCCAGCGGCGGGAGGCGAGGGCCGGGCCGCCCATCATAGTCTTCAGCGTGTCGAGGATGGCGTTAGGCGCGGGCACCCATTCCGGCAGAATGAGCTTTGGCACCTGCGTGGGGAACCATGGGCGCTCATAGATCGGCGCCGAATTGGCAAGCGTGGTGACGGGAATGTCGGCTTCGACATTACCCTTGTGGGTGACGATGAGGCGGCCGGTGTCTGTGGTTTCGCCGACGATGGCGAAATCCAGTTCCCACTTGCGGAACACCGCTTCGGCTTCAGGCTCGGATCCCGGCTTCAGCACCATGAGCATGCGCTCCTGGCTTTCCGACAGCATCATCTCATATGCCGTCATGCCAGTTTCGCGCTGAGGCACATGGTCAAGGTTCAGCGTGAAGCCGACGCCGCCCTTGTCGGCCATCTCGCACGATGAGGATGTGAGGCCAGCGGCGCCCATATCCTGAATAGCGATGATGCAGTCCTTCTCCATCAGTTCGAGGCACGCCTCGATGAGAAGCTTCTCAGTGAACGGATCACCAACCTGCACCGTGGGGCGCTTTTCGTCCGACTTGTCGTCGAACTCTGCCGAAGCCATCGTCGCGCCGTGAATGCCGTCGCGTCCGGTCTTCGAGCCGACATAGACCACCGGCAGGCCGACACCCTTGGCGGCGGAGTAGAAGATCTTGTCGGTACGCGCGAGGCCAACGCACATGGCGTTGACGAGAATGTTGTTGTTGTAGCCAGCGTCGAAGTTCACTTCGCCGCCAACGGTCGGCACGCCGACGCAATTGCCGTAGCCGCCGATGCCCGACACGACGCCATCGACGAGATGGCGCGTCTTGGCGTGTTCCGGTGCGCCGAAGCGCAGCGCATTGAGATCTGCGACCGGCCGCGCGCCCATCGTGAACACGTCGCGCATGATGCCGCCGACGCCAGTCGCCGCGCCCTGATAGGGTTCGATGTAGCTGGGGTGGTTGTGGCTCTCCATCTTGAAGACCACCGCGTCGCCATCGCCCAGATCGACGACGCCTGCGTTCTCGCCCGGACCCTGGATGACCTGCTTGCCCGTCGTCGGCAGCGTCTTCAGCCACACGCGGGATGACTTATAGGAGCAGTGCTCCGACCACATGACCGAGAAGATGCCGAGCTCAGTGAAGCTCGGCTCGCGGCCCAGGATCTTCAAAAGGCGCTGGTATTCGGACGGGCTCAGCCCGTGCTCAGCGACGATTTCCGGTGTGATCTGAAAGGGGGTGTCGGACATGCTTGGCTTTGGCATCCATGCGTGCGGGAGAAAAGCCCGCTATCGGGTGGCGAACTGGTTGCGCTTATAGCCGCCGTCAGCGGAATTGTCGCCCCGGATGCGGCTTCGTGCGCACCTGAGCTGCCAGGGCCTGTTGATGGCAGTGCAACGCGGCCCAGCCAGCCTGCTGAGGTGTTGGGTGAAGCCGCTGCAGCCGGAGCGAGGGCGGGCAAATGCCGGCGCTGTCGGCACGGTGATTCCAGCTTCCAAGCGTGTCGACGGCGGCAACTGTCAGCCATGCGCTGAGCGGGCGCGTGCGCATCCACTATGGCACGCCGTCGCGGTGTCCTGCGGCCGGACGGCACAAGGCGCGCTTCCGCCTCACCCGTGCTTGGTAATGGGTTATGCGAGCAGCGCTTGGGAGGAAATAGCTGCAATAACAATGCAGTAGATGAAGCGCCTCAAGTTTGAAGCTCGCAGGTGCCCCATCAGGGCACGAAGCCCCGGTCGGGTAGGACTGCACCTGTCCTGCGGCCGGACGGCGCTGCACAATACGCACTGCTGCGATGCAACATTCTGCGTTTTCGGTTCTGCTTCCGAGGCTTAGTCTTTCCCTTAGTCGATCGGCGCCGTTCCCCCAGTAGGCCGCGACACCCCTCATGCAGAGAAGACCTGGCCCATGCCCGGGACCAAGACAGCCATGATGATCGCAGCCATCCTTGCCGGTGTTTTCGGCATTGGCGCGCGCAAAAGCGCCGTCGAAATCTCGGAGGTGCCGACCGTACCGCAGAACAGCGGCAGCCGCACCAAGGCCGCTTCCGGCCCTGGACTGATCTGATCTTATTGGGAAGCGCGGCGGGCCAACCATGATCGCTTCGGACCCTATCAGCCCGAAGCGTGAATCATCAGTCGATCATCAGCGTAATCAGACCATCGGTTCAACGGCGGCGAGCAGGGCGCTTTCAAACATACGCCGACCACCCGTGCCACCGAGCGCGCGCTCAAACAGACGCTCGGGATGCGGCATCAGGCCGACCACGCGGCCGGATGCATCGCAGATGCCGGCGATATTGCGCTGGGCGCCGTTGGGATTGCCGGCTTCGTTCGCTTCGCCGTTCTCGTCGCAATAGCGGAACACGACGCGGCCTTCGCCCTCAAGTCGATCAAGCGTGTCGGCATCGGCGAAATAATTGCCTTCAGCATGTGCCACCGGCATGCGCACAATTTCGCCCTTGCGATAGCAGCGCGTGAAAAATGAGCTGTCGTTATCGACGCGCAGGGTGACATCGCGGCAGATGAACTTGAGCGAAGCGTTGCGCATCAGTATGCCCGGCAACAGGCCGGATCTGCACAGCACCTGGAAGCCATTGCAGATGCCGAGCACCGGCGTGCCAGCTTTCGCCTTGGCGATCACGTCACGCATGATCGGTGAATGGGCCGCCATGGCGCCGCACCGCAGATAATCGCCGTAGGAGAAGCCGCCGGGCAGCACAATGAGATCTGACGCGGGCACCGAGGCGTCGCCATGCCAGACCATATTGACCGGAAATCCGGTGATCCGCTCCAGTGCAACCTTCACGTCGCGGTCGCAGTTGGAGCCGGGAAAAACGATGACGGAGGCGCGCAACATTGGGGCTTCAACTCCTGTTCGTGTGGCTCCGGAACATCCAGTTCGTGGGGCCGTATGGGCAACGGGCTCCGGGGGTTCCGGATATATGGTGATCGGCGTTCGGGGCGTGAAGCACGATCGATTTAGCGACGCTAATGCGGCGACTGAAGCGGAGATCGCTGACTATTACGCTGCTCAACCTCGTCACGCGATGCGTCGGTTAGCGCCTTGTCGCCCGCTTTCATCTCGGCGGCAAGAGCGGCAGTCTTGTCAGCGCCGCTGTAACCACAGACCTTGCTGTCGGCGGTCCAGACGCCGGTCACCTGCAGGCGCAGGGTCCGCAGGGTCACTGCCGGGTGCGCCGGGTGCCAGGGCGTGGTGAAGCCGAGTTCAGCGCGCCAGGGTGGCGTGTGGCCGGCGGGCGAATTGATACGAACGACCTCGAAGCCGTTTTCCTCGGCCGAGCCAGAGGCGCCAGCCATATTGAAGGCGGCAATGCGCAACGTGTCAAAGCCGTTGGCGCAGTCAATCTGGGGTGGCTTCGAAGCATCCTGCGCAAGAGCGCCGCTGGCGGCGAGCAGCGCTGCAACGGAAAGGGCGGCAATGGAGGCGGCGCCAGATTGCATTGCTGCCATCCAGGGCGATCGCATCATTTTCAGGGCGCCAGTTCGTAAGCGTAATTTTCAATGACCGAGTTGGCGAGCAGATCCCGGCACATCCGCTCGACCGTTTCGCGAGCGCGCTCTTCGCTGGTATCGGCCAGCTGCACTTCGATGTACTTGCCTTGCCGCACGTCATCCACGCCGGTGATGCCGAGCGCGGACAGCGCATTCTGGATCGCCTTGCCCTGCGGATCGAGGACACCGTTTTTCAGAGTAATGCGAATGCGAGCTTTCATAGCCGTCCCGGGCAAATAGTGTTGGTGACACGTACTGAGCCAGTATGTGTCCGATGGAAGAGGGGAGCGACCGCTCCGTGGAGCCGTTCGCTACACCCTATTCACCGATGGCACAAACAAATCAGTTCGGCCAAATCAATTAGGTTTGCCGTTGGCCGAGGGGTTCGAGGCCACGAGCACGGGACCAAGACCCTTCACCGGGCGGTTGTCAGTGAACACGCCGAGGCGGCGGGCAACTTCCTGATAGGCTTCCAGCAGGCCGCCAAGATCGCGACGGAAGCGATCCTTGTCGAGCTTGTTGGAGGTGGCGATGTCCCACAGGCGACAACAGTCGGGGCTGATCTCGTCCGCGAGGACGATCCGCATCTGGTCGTTCTCCCACAGGCGTCCGAACTCGACCTTGAAGTCGACGAGGCGGATGCCGATGCCGAGGAACAGACCGACGAGGAAGTCGTTGATGCGCAGCGCAAGCTGCATGATCTCGTCGATCTCCTGCGGAGCAGCCCAGCCGAATGCTGTGATGTGCTCTTCGGAAACCATCGGATCGCCGAGCGCGTCGTCCTTGTAGTAGAACTCGATGATCGAACGCGGCAGCTGCGTGCCTTCCTCAAGGCCGAGACGCGTTGCAAGCGAGCCCGCTGCAACGTTGCGTACGACGACCTCAAGCGGAACGATCTCGACTTCGCGGATCAACTGCTCGCGCATGTTCAGACGGCGCATGAAATGCGTCGGCACACCGATCTCTCCCAGACGCAGGAAGATGTATTCGGAGATGCGATTGTTGAGTACGCCCTTGCCATCGATCAGCGCATGCTTCTGCGCGTTGAACGCGGTGGCATCGTCCTTGAAGTGCTGAATGAGCGTGCCGGGTTCGGGCCCTTCGTAGAGCACCTTTGCCTTGCCCTCATAGATGCGACGACGCCTGTTCATCGAGACTGTGTCCTTTGACTTGAATTACGTGTCCTGCACGGATGCGAGCGACCCCTGGGCAGGCTCCAAGTTGTTGAAACTACAGAATATAAGGTCTGCAGGTGCCGCATTTGAGTGATGGCTGGCACGGTCGGTCACCCGGGGCTGACACTAGCCGAAGCCGCCCTCGGAAACAATCTTCAGGATGGGAAAGGTCTAAGTGTCGCTAAACGAATGCCCCGACCGTGGAATAACTGGGGTTAGCCCACTGCGGGGGGCTGATTCTGTGTTAGCGGATGCAACCTTTCCCCCTGCCGCGAGGTTTTGCGGCGTCCTTTTGTGATGGAGAACTTTGATGACGACTTTCGACGAGCGCGAGAAGGGTTACGAGAAGAAATTCGCGCTGGATCAAGATCTTAAGTTCAAGGCAGAAGCCCGTCGCAACAAGCTGCTGGCGGAATGGGCGGCCGAAAAGCTTGGAATCTCTGCCGATGGGGTTGCCGATTATGCCCGGTCAGTCGTTCGCGCCGACCTGCAGGAAAAGGGCGACGATGACGTTTTCCGTAAGCTTCACAAGGACTTCGCCGATGCCGGCGTGAGCGTCGACGATCAGGACATCCGGGCCAAGATGTCGGAATTTCTGGCTCAGGCGGTCACGGATATCGAAGGCAGCCGTTAAGGCTGAACCTGCTGGCCGCACAGGGCATTCCATTTGTGCTCTGTGCGGCAATAAGGTCTGGTGGCTAAACGAGGATTATCTCAACCACGCCGTTATGCTCGGTCTGATCTTAAGGGTTCAGGCCAGCAAGGAATTTTCCGAACTTGAGCAGCCCGTCCGGCCAGGGGCCAAACCCGTGTTCCTCGGCGATGTGGCCCGCCTGCCCCACATCCACAAATTTCGCGCCCCAGGTCTCGGCCATCGCTTCAGCCCGTGCCTGTGAGCAATAGGGGTCGTCATTGGCCGCCAGCACGAGTGTTGGGAAGCCGAGCGGCTGAGTTGGCACCGGCGCAAAGCCGAAGCTGTCCGCGGGCCACTTGTGGCCATTGTTCTCCGGCCAGTCTGCTGAATTGTCGACGTCGGCGGGGGCCACAAGAAAAGCTCCGGCGACGCGCCCCGCGGGCAACTGCGCTGCGGCATAAGCCACTGCAATCACACCCAAACTGTGCGCGATCAGAATAGCCGGGCGCTCTGTCTGTTCGACGGCGGTGACGATGCTTTTCACCCACACGTCGCGGTTGGGCGTCTTCCAGTCCGGCTGGTGAATGCGTCGCGCGGTTTTGAGATTTTTCTCCCAGCGGGTCTGCCAGTGCCCAGGGCCGGAATCGAGCCAGCCGGGCACGATGAGGATGTCGACGTCAGATGATTTCATGGGATCGGCCTCATCGGATCAGGGGAGTTTCAGAACTCGTCGTGGCGGGGCGCGATGCGAACAAAGCGCGACTCAGATTAAGGGTAGGTTCCCGCACTGAACAATCGGTGGAGACGTGATGGACACGCTGTGGACTTTGGTTCAGCCGATGCGCCGGAACATCCGCCGCTTGGGTCGCGCATCCTTTTCAGTTGCAGCATTGGCAGCCATCCTGGCCAGCACCGCAACACACACGCCCGCCAACGCCGATGGCTACATACCCGGCGCAGTGTGGACCGATTCCCAATACGTCACCGACTGGAGCGGGTTCTACGTCGGCGGAAAATTCGGCGGCACCTGGGGCGACATCGGCTGGGCGCAGCACTACACGGAATTCGTTCTGCCCGGCGCGGCAGGGCAGGAAGCTTCGTTCTCGCCCGGCGGCGTTGCTGGCGGCATCATGGGCGGCGCCAACCTGCAGATGGGCTACTGGATATTCGGTCTCGAAATCGGCTTCGTTGGCACCGGCCTGTCGCAATCGACAGCCAGTCCGTCCTTTCCTGCAACCGACACCTTCAAGACCGACATCGACTGGCTGCTGAGCATCGAGCCGCGTCTTGGCTACACGTTTGATCGCACGATGGTGTTCATCAAAGGCGGTTGGGTCGGTGGTAATGCCTCGCTGTCCGTAGCAGGTGTTGGCACCGGTGGCGCCTACAAGACATTCAAGACGGATGAGTTCGTCGATGGCTGGAGCCTTGGTGCGGGCGTCGAATATGCCTGGTGGCCAAGCTTTATCGTCGGCCTCGAATATCAGTATGTGCACCTGAACCTTAGCACTGCGGGATCGTGCGACCTGTGCCTGATCGGCATTCCGATCGGCACCGAGGCGGCCATCACCGGCGGCGCGGATATTTCATCGGTCATGCTGCGCGCCAGCTACCTGTTCCGGCCTGAGGACGGCTTCTGAGCGACGCGCAATCGCAACGATCACGTCAGAACAAGAAACGCCGGGGTGCAAGCTCCGGCGTTTTGCTTTCCAGTGCGGTTCACGCGTCGGCGGCCTTGCGCGCGCGATCGACCAACCCCGCCGCAATGGCGATGGCAGCAGCGATCGTAACGGCGATGACGAGCGGGCTGCGGTCAAACGGAAGGGCAATCGCAAAGCGCTGCAGCAACATCCCGCCGCCAAACACAGCAAAGACGGCGAGGGCGACTACAACGGGCGGCACGGGTGTCGCAATGTCAGCGCGCGCAAAGCTGCGGGTGTAGCCAGCGGCGATCAAGCCAAGCATCAGCACCATCATCAAAACGATCTGCAGTATCGTCGGAGCGGTGAAGGCGGAACCAGCGCCGCCGCCGTTCGATATCCAGCCCAAGGCCAGCAAACCGTAGGGCAGCCAGATGCTGGCGAGCAGCGGCGTCCATATACAGGTTTCAATCGTCGCCTTGGCGGCGGGGGGCGCCCCGGAGGCTCGTCCTGCCAGCATGATGGCAACAATGCCTGCAGTGGCCAGAACGACAAACGCCGCGCCGATCAAAAACGCCAGCGTTGGATAGTGCCCCGACAACACCAGATTGATTTGCGTGGCATAGGCCTTCGGCAATTCCAGCAATGTCGGCAGCAGGAACAGAAACCAGACGCCGAAGCCGAGGCCCGCACGGTCTATGATGGACGCGAGTGCGATGGCGAGAACGGTGCCTGACACTAACGTTGCAACAGCGGTGAACCTGAAACCGGCGCCCGGTTCAAACACCAGACCGCTGATGTCTTCCAGCGCCAGCGTCAGCCCCACCGCCTGAGCCAGCGCGAGGGCCAGCGCCAGAATGATGCTGATGCGCGCTAAGCTGGCGCCGTTTTCAGGCGTGGCTTGCTGCCAGTGCATCAAGGATGGGAATGCGAGCTTGGCGGTCTCGATCAGCACCAGCGCTGACACCAGCGGCATGATGCCGACGGCAATAATGGACGCCGCATCGATGGAGGAGGCGTTTGCCCCCGACATGCGCGCCAGCAGGGCGACATCGACGCCGCTGAGCGGCAGATGGGCCGCGAGACGATAGGCAGCCAATGCTGCCAGCGTAACGAGGACACGGCGGAGCAGGGCTTGATCGAGCGGCATTAAGCGCAAATCCAGATTATGATGTGGAGAGCATAACAGGGCCGATCGGCGGTTGATATGCTTTGCACCGGTCGGCATCAATACATGCCGGTGTGTCAGGATATTATGGCAACGTGGATTGCGGCAGATGTGTGCGGGGTGATGCTGATAGCGTTGCGATTGATGGTAGCCGGCGCATGGGTGTTGGGTTCAGGAGCGGCGGCTCTGGCCTTCGATTGCCAGAAGAGGTACTGCCGCGAGATGTCGAGCTGTGCCGAAGCCCGTTATCAATTTTCCGTATGCGGTTATACTAATCTTGATCGCGACAAGGATGGCATTCCCTGCGAAGTTGTTTGCGGTTCTGGTAAGCGGCCATCGAAACCGGCGCCCGAACGCAACGTCGAGAAGGTTGACGACACCAATGCGCCTGATCCGGCGTCATCTGGCAGCGATTGACCGAAGCCCGGCCGGGGGCGGCGAACGAACAACGCGGCGATAAAGGGTCAAGGTCTTCTCTTCGGGATCTTCTCGGTGGGCGGTGCGTTCCAGTCTGGCACGCCCTACCAATCCAACAGGCAGAGAGCGGCGATGAATTTTCTGATGCGCGTTTTTGTTGGTGTAGTGGCGGCGTGGATTACGCCGGACGCCACGCCGCAGAGGTCGCATCACGGGTCATCGGAATGCGCCTATGAGGATCGCTGTCAGGATATGCGCAGCCGCCTGCGTATAGTGCGCTGACGCCGCGGGTGCGCGGTTCGTTGCCCGATTAGTGAAACTTATCGGTTGCAGCAGGAAAGACGATTTTACTTAGCAGGTCTCGGCAGGCTCCTTGGCGCTTCCCTCAGCCATCCGGGAGCTAATGATGACCGACACGAAAACTCCAAATAATATTCTCACCACAACCGCCGGCGCGCCGATCGCCGACAACCAGAATTCAATGACGGCAGGCCCGCTGGGGCCGCTGCTTATCCAGGACTATCAACTCGTCGAAAAGCTGGCGCATCAGAACCGCGAGCGCGTACCGGAGCGCACGGTACATGCGAAGGGCTGGGGTGCTTACGGCACCTTCACTGTCACGGGCGACATCACGCAGTACTCCAAGGCGGACATTTTCTCCGCTGTTGGCAAGAAGACCGAAATGCTGGCGCGCTTCTCAACCGTCGCTGGCGAGCAGGGCGCCGCCGATCATGAGCGCGACGTGCGCGGTTTCGCGCTGAAGTTTTACACCGGTGAGGGCAACTGGGATCTGGTCGGCAACAACACGCCGGTCTTCTTCGTGCGCGATCCTTACAAGTTCCCGGACTTCATCCACACACAGAAGCGGCACCCGAAAACCAACATGCGCTCGCCCACCGCGATGTGGGATTTCTGGTCGCTATCGCCGGAGAGCCTGCATCAGGTGACGATCCTGATGTCGGATCGCGGCATTCCGCAGAGCCCGCGCTTCATGCATGGTTTCGGCTCGCACACCTATTCGTTCATCAACGATGCCGGCGAACGCTTCTGGGTGAAGTTCCACTTCAAGGGCCAGCAAGGCATCAAGAACCACACCAACCGCGAGGCTGAAACGATCATCGGCAAGAACCGCGAGTCGTATCAGGCCGATCTTTTCAGTGCGATCGAAGAGGGCGATTTCCCGCAGTGGAAGCTCTATGTGCAGGTGATGCCGGAAACTGATGTCGGCAAGCACTGGTACAATCCGTTCGACCTCACCAAGGTGTGGCCGCACGCTGACTATCCGCTGATCGAGGTTGGCGTGATGGAGCTTAATCGCAATCCGGAAAACTACTTCAACGAGATCGAGCAGGCAGCGTTCGCGCCCAAGAACATCGTGCCGGGTATTGGCTTCTCGCCGGACAAGATGCTGCAGGCTCGCATCTTCGCGTATGCGGACGCGCACCGCTATCGCATCGGCACGCACTATGAGCACCTGCCGGTGAATGCACCGAAATGCCCGATGCACCACTACAACAAGGATGGCTCCATGCGCTTCTTCGGTCAGCAGACCGGCGCGCAGAATGCCTACTATGAGCCGAACTCATTCGGTGGCGCGAAGGAGGATGCCCGGTACGCTGAGCCGCCTTTGCAGATTGCCGGCAATGCTGATCGCTACAACCATCGTGATGGCAATGATGACTATCGGCAGCCGGGCGATCTGTTCCGTCTGATGACCGCTGATGAGCAGGGCCGCTTGATGGACAACATCGCTGAAGCGATGACGGGCGTTCCTGAGGAAATCGCACGGCGGCAGATCGAGCACTTTTACAAGGCTGACCCCGCGTACGGGCGCGGCGTTGCCGAGCGCTTGGGCGTCAGCATCACTGCAATGGCTGCCGAATAAAGTCGTTTGGTGATTTCAGATAAAGCAAAGGCGCGGAGGGGACTTCCGCGCCTTTGTTTTAGGAGAGCGCTCCGGGACGGGGGAACCAGAGCGCATCAGTCAAATGAGGGATCGCTACACCACGCCAACAACGATTGCAGCGATCAGGCCGAATGAAAGAAGAGCGGCAAGAACATTTAATCGGACCATCAGTTCCATTGTCGCCTCCAATTCTCGCGCGGCATGAGCAACTTCAAACCAAGTGATGCCATCCGCCCGATTTGTAGCACCGGTCAACGCGGAACTTAGAACGCACAACACGCTGCTACGGTTGCAAGGGTATGTTTCCTTTTTATCGCTGCCAATCGAAATCGTTTTTGCGGCGCGTGCGTCAATGCAATTTGCATAAGATGCCAACAACTCGTCCACATCCGCATTCGTGCCACACGCTGTGTGACACCTTTGTACAATCGACCGAATGTGCGCGATGTTTCCTGATGCTAGATGTGCGTGCAAACGGCCTCACCGGGCGAAGTTCCGTGCCGATGTAAAATGCCGACTGTTGATGCGCTGCGATAAAAGAAATTGAGGAGCAAATTGATGGATGAGTGCTTTGCACTGGTAGCGACGCGCGGCGAAGGCGGTGTAAGTGCGAGCTGGCAGTCTGTTTCTGATGCTTCGCTCGGCGATGGCGATGTGACGGTGCGGATCACCCATTCAACCATCAACTACAAGGACGGACTGATCCTGACCGGGCGCTTTCCCGGATTGCTGCGCTATCCAATCGTGCCAGGCATCGACTTCGCCGGCGAAGTAATCGCGTCACACGATAGTGGATTGGCGCCGGGCGACAGGGTCATCCTCAACGGCTGGGGTTGCGGCGAGCGGCGCCCGGGCGGCTATGCGCAACGCGCGCGGGTTCCGGCGGAATGGCTGATCAAATGTCCGCCGCAGTTCACCACCGCTCAAGCAATGGCGATCGGCACCGCAGGCTACACGGCGATGCTGTCAGTTCTGGCGCTGGAAGATTACGGCATCACCCCTGATCGCGGTGATGTGCTGGTGACGGGCGCAGCGGGCGGCGTCGGCAGTGTCGCTGTCGCGCTGTTGCATCGGCTGGGCTACCGCGTGATTGCCTCGACGGGACGGCTGGAGGAAGCGGATTATCTGCGCAGTCTCGGCGCCAGCGAAATCATTGCGCGCGCGGATCTATCTGAACCGGCAAGGCCGTTGGGCAAGGAGCGCTGGGCCGGTGCCATCGACGTTGCCGGGTCGCACACGCTGGCCAACGTTTTGAGCATGACCGCCTATGGCGGCTGCGTCGCGGCCAGCGGTCTGGCGCACGGCCTTGATCTGCCGGCGTCGGTTGCGCCGTTCATTCTGCGTGGCGTGACGCTGGCCGGGATCGACAGCGTGATGGCACCGAGTGCGCAGCGGGTGCGTGCATGGGCGCGGCTGGCAACGGATCTGGATGTGGCCAAGCTTGCGGAAATGACGGTTACACGGCCGCTACTTGATGTCGTCGAACTGGCACCGGAAATTCTGGCCGGCAAGGTGCGCGGTCGCATCGTGTTTGATGTGCCGTGAGCGTCAGTCGGTAAGCCGCTTGCGGAACAGCAGTTCAATGCGATCGTCATAGGCAAGGCCGTCAAACGCCGCAGCCTGATGGAAGCCGGCGCGTTCGTAAAATCGGATGCCGCCGGTGTTGATCTGTGATGCAGCAACCCAGAGATTGCGCTCGCCAGCCGCGCGCGCTTCACTCTCAAGCCACGCCAGCAACGCGCCGCCGATGCCGCGATTTTGCGCAACCGGTTCGAGTGCCAGAAACCGTAGATAGGGCCCGCGCAACCACAGCGGCTGGATGAGGATGACGCCGATGACGTTGCCATCCAGGCGGATGGCGAAGCAGGGAATGCCAGGCTCGTTGGCGGTCATCATGGGCTGTAGCTGCCCGGCCGGATATCCATACGAATGCCACGGGTCCATCGCAGCGAAGACGATGCTGAGGCGCTCGGCGTCCGTGGCGTCGAGGGGCGTCAGTTCCAGCACAGCACCGTCGGCGAACGGCGGTAATGCATAGCTGGAAGCGGCGTAGCGAGCCGGTGCGCTCATCGGATCAGTTCCATCTGATAGTTTGCGTAGGTGCAAATCGTTGCTGATGGGAACGGCGGCCGCGTAAAATGCAACGCCAGTTTATTTTGCTGTCGCGCCCCACACTGTTGCCTCGCTCCAGCCGAGGGCGTTGAATTCCTCAGCACGCAGCGGCGCTTCAGCTATCGAAAAGAACTCATCCAGTTGCGGCGGTTTCACCGATGTACCGGACAGCATTGCGTGCGCCTGGCCGCGGTGGTGGATCTGATGCTGGAACAGATGCATCAGCAGGCGGTCACGGCGCTCCCGTTGCACACGCGCGCCACGATTGACCAGCGCGTCTCCGTCCAGCAGTTCCGGCGTCAAAGCATTGCACACTTCGATCAGGCGGCGGTCCATGGCGGCCTGCTCAGGCGCGAGCGTTGCCACGCTGGGATGGGGCACGTGGTCTTCCCACACTTTCGGCCCCAGCCACCCACCTTCAAGCGCGTCGATGTAAAACAGGTCAGCGACGTAGACGTGGTTCAGCGTTGTCTGCAGCGAGGGAAAGAAGCTGGTGCGCGTCGCTTCAAACTGTTCCTGGCTCAGTTCCGCGCAGGCCTGATGAAGGCGGCGATTGGCCCACGCGTTGTTGTAAGCAAACGCGCGAAAGGTCTGAACGAGCGCCGCAGGCATGGCACATCCCGATGGTGATATTTGTTCAACGTACCGCGTCAGATTAGCAAGCGTGGGAGTTCGCAGGCATCGGCGTGATGTTGGCAGCCGTATGGCAACGAACGCGTTAGCGGCCTTTGAATTGCGGCTTGCGCTTTTCCATGAATGCCAGACGGCCCTCGGCGTAGTCTTCGCTCTTGAAGCAGGCGTCCACCATGGCATCGAGCGTCGCGATATCCGGCGTCTGCGGATTGCGTGTCAGTTCGTCGATGGTGCGCTTAGCGGTGCGCACGGTCATCGGCGCATTGGCGGCAATTTCCGCAGCCAGCGTGCGCGTGGTTTCATCCAAGGTATTCGCTGGCACCACGCTATTCACCAGCCCCATGCCATGGGCCTCTGCAACCTTGAACCGGCGCCCCGTGAACAGCATCTCCTTCGCCCTAGCGGCCGGCACGGCGGCCAGCAGCGGACGCATCCAGCGGGCGTTGTAGCCCAGCCCAAGCTTGGCGGCTGGAATGGCGAACTGGGCGGCCTCATCGGCCAGACGGATGTCGGTGCACAGGGCGACAGCCAGCCCGCCGCCCAGACAGAAGCCATGGATCATCGAGATCGTAGGCTTGCTGCAGCCGGAAAGGGCCAGGAATGCATTGTCGTTGAGTGCGTCATAGGCGGCGGCTGAAGCGCCGGAACGGGCATTTTCAAACTCGGATATATCGGCGCCGGCCGAGAAGGCTTTCTCGCCCGCTCCGCGCAGAACTATGACGCGAATTTCCGGATCGGCTTCTGCTTCGGCGATCACGTCCGGAACCTGGCCCCACATACCGGCAGTGAAGGCGTTCATGCGCGCCGGGTTGGAAATGATGACAAAACCGATTTGCCCCTCACGCTCCAGACGCAAAGAGGGAGTGTCGCAAGAGGTGTCAGCCATGGGGGATCCTCGTGTGAAGGCGCCAATAGAGCAATGAACGGCATTTGGCCGCAACGGGTCAGGTCGTCTCAAGGGGAATGGAACGGGCGGTGAGAATGCTGGAGGGTCGCATCAAATTCTTGGGAAGGTTATACCCTTAGAAGCCGTTGACGGGGCGGCGCCATATTTGTACCCCCATTGAGCTGATGGCTCCGGGCCCGGCAAGGCGATGCGCAAAAGCAGCGCGAGGAACGCGACATGGCAGCCAGGACGATGCGGACTGCGGCTGACGGCAAGACATTGAACTACGATCCCATCTGGTCGGAAATTCTGCGTGAGGCAGAGAGCGCCATGGCGGCGGAGCCCGCCCTCGGCAGCTTCATCTATGCCACGCTGCTTAGCCATGACCGGCTGGAGGAAGCAATCTGCCACCGGTTGGCGCAGCGGCTCAACCATTCCGATGTCGATGCGGTGCTGATCAATCAGACCTTCCGGACTCTGCTGCAGGCGGAGCCCGAAATCGGCGGCATCTTCCGCGCCGATCTGGCGGCGGTGTTCGACCGTGATCCAGCCTGCAACCGCTACATCGAACCGCTGCTGTATTCGAAGGGTTTCCATGCGCTGGCGACGCATCGTTTCGCGCATGCGCTCTGGAACCAGGGACGCCGGGACTTCTCGCTGTTTCTGCAAAGCCAGTCATCGCGCACCTTCGCGGTCGATATCCATCCGGCGGCGGATTTCGGTCAGGGCATCATGCTCGACCACGCAACCGGCATCGTCGTCGGTGAGACTGCGCGCGTGGGCAACAACTGCTCGTTCCTGCATGGCGTCACGCTGGGCGGCAGCGGCAAGGAAACCGGCGATCGCCATCCCAAGATCGGTGAGGGTGTTCTGATCGGAGCGGGCGCCAAGGTGCTCGGCAATATTGTTGTCGGTGACGGGTCGCGCATTGCGGCTGGCAGTGTGGTGCTGAAGGAAGTGCCGCCGCACGTGACGGTGGCGGGTGTACCCGCAAAGATCGTCGGCTCATCGGGCAGCGCCGAGCCAGCGCTCGAAATGGAGCAGACCTGGGTCGATGATTTCGGCGGCCTGTAAAAATTCGCGGCGGCATGGAGCTGCGGCGCCTAGGAGAGGTAGAAAGTGGATCCCAAAGAAATAGCCCAGCTTCAGTCTTATCTGCGCAAGACGTTCGGCTCCAAGAATCTTGAAGTACGCGCCCGTCCCAAAAAGAAGGACAGCGCCGAAGTTTTCGTCGACGGCGAGTTCATTGCGGTGCTGTTCCGCGAGGAAGAAGACGGCGAGACGTCGTATCAGTTCCAGATGGCCATCCTCGACGTCGATCTTGAGCAGGCTTGATCGCGGAATGGGGCTTTACGAGCTTGATGGCGTTCGTGTCGAAACGCCGGGCGAAGGGCGCTACTGGGTAGCACCCAACGCATTTCTGATCGGCAAGGTTATTCTCGAAGAGGATGCCAGTGTTTGGTTTGGCAGTGTTCTGCGCGGCGACAATGAGGCGGTGCGAGTAGGCGCGCGGTCGAACGTGCAGGAAAACTGCGTGCTGCACACCGATCCGGGTTATCCGCTGTCGATCGGTGAGGACTGCACCATCGGCCATATGGTGATGCTGCATGGCTGCACCATTGGTCGTGGCAGCCTGATCGGTATCGGATCGATCGTCCTCAATGGTGCGCAGATCGGCGAGGAATGCCTGATCGGGGCGAACACGCTGATTCCGGAAAACAAGGTCATCCCGCCGCGTTCGATGGTGCTTGGATCGCCGGGAAAAATCGTGCGTCAACTCACTGATGAAGATGTCGCGCGCTTCGGTGCGGGCGCTGGGCGCTATGTGAAAAACTGGAAGCGGTTTGCGGCGGGCATGAAACCGCAGCAGCAGGACTGAGCAGGCGCCAGGTGCGTGAGCCTGTGGAGCCGCGTGTTGTTGCTTCAGATCGGGCGCGCATAGCAATGCATCAGCCCCAGGCAACGCTAAAACAAAACACCCGGGGCTGAACAACAGAGCGCGGCGCCCATAGGACGCCGCGCAATTCATATCGGCATGCGACTGGAATTTATTCAGTGCTGCGATCAATGCGGCCGGAGATGGTTGTCGCCAGCGGACCGTGCCGCGTGTCGAGAGCAACCCAAACCTTCGGGTTCAGATACGACTGACGCATCACGAATTGATAGGGCGCCTTATGCCACAGGCGAACGTCCTCAAGCTTGTTGTCGAGGATGAAGTCGCCCTGCGTCGTGCGAGCAGTGAGAATGGCGTGACCTTCGCCCTTCTCATCACGCACAACGGTCATCAGCACGGAGCTGACCGGCCAGCCTTTTTCGATCAGACGCTTGCGCTTCAGCAGTGCATAGTCTTCGCAATCGCCACGTGTGGTGGGCAGCGTCCAGTACTCATTGACGCCGTACACTTCGAGGTCGGTTGCAGGCGCGATCTCGCGGTTGATGGTGCGATTGATGTCGTCCAGTTCCATCAGGCGCTCAGCGGTCGCTTCAAAACGCGCTTCCTGTCCGTGGTCGGGATCGCACTCCTTCGGGTTGGCCTCGCAAAAACGTACGAAACCATGCGGAGGCTGCGCCGGACCAAAAATCCGCATGAAGGAAGACGCCTTCACGGACTTCTCGATCTTCTGACCCTTCTCCGGCTTCTGGATGTTCGACACGGTTTGCGCGCCGGCTGCCGTGGAGGCAATCAAGCCGCCGATGAGGACGAAAGCGCTAAGCTGAACACGCTGCATGACCCAAACCCCGTTACTCTTTCCCTGAAGCTACCCGACAGAACTCGAATTACGCTGAAACTGTGCCCGCGGATTTGAACTGAAAAACTAGGCGATCGTTTACCTTCGTGATTGAGGCCTTAAACTCGAGCCGAACTCCGCAGTGATGAAGCGTTCGTGGAACTTCACAGCGATGCCGCGCTCGTGATGGCGCACGACAGTTGCAGGCCGTTTATCGAGCATCACCTGCGATCCCAGCGGTGGGCGCTCAGGCGTCACAATTGCAGCACCGGACATCGAGAGATCGTGCAGAGGGCAAACGAAACTTGATCCGTCTTCGAGCACAAGAAGTGCGGAATCATTGGCTGAAACGCGCGGATAGGTCCGCACCTCGCCATCTGGAATTTCGGTTTCAGCGGCAAGCCGGGGCAACTGCACCGCGAGCTTGTCGCGTTTGCGTTGAGTGCCGCTGATAGCCATGGCGAAGCTGCCCGGAAACAGGCGCACCACACTGCCTTCAAGGCCACCCAGTCGCGTGAGATAAACAATAAGATGTTCGCCCACCCGAAGCGGAACGGGCGTGGTCATCGCAGCGCTTTCAACGGAAATATCTATAAGCTGGCACGGATAATCCAGCTTGTCGGAGCGCATGAAGCGGCCGGGCAGGCTTACTGAAAAGCGCGGGAAGCGCCTTTGTGATCGCCCGGTGGGGCCGGAATTTTCCGGCTCAGGCTGCTTGAAGACTTCCGAACCCGTTGACATGGGCGTTCCTGCGCTTGGTCCAGCCGATGCCGGTCCTGTGCCGCGAGCCAAGTCAAAACGCACACAATAAAGGCTCTGTTCCTGAGCCAACTATTGAGTGATCGGGTTTAACGAACAGCTAATTTGCGCTCCATTTCTGTATGGAACGGGAAGCGAGGGCCGCCGTTGGGTATTGTTGGCGCGTTGGCCATCGCAAAGATAACGCTGTGGCGTTGCGATGAAACGCTTCGTTATTCGTGACAGACGAGAGCATGTCGTCGGTCACTGTTGGCTAAAAAAGGTGGTTTGTGGGAATTGCGACTGCGCCGGCTTCAGGTCTTGTCGGCGTTGTTGTTGCCAAGCCCGCCTTCGAAAACCCTGAACTGCCGCCGCTCAGAACGCACAACGCGGGTGTGTGCGGTAGGCAGCAGTACTGGCGCGGTCAGTGAGGCCTTCAAGGCAACCGGCCGATGAGGATCGTTAGTGTCGGTGGCTGAAACGCCGGCAGGGAAAGACAGTTCATGGGAAATGACGCGCTTGGAGGTGATAGGCAACTCACCCAGCCAGGGGGGCGTGTCCAGGGGCGTTAGCGCACCCAGAATTCGGTCGATTTTGTCGTCGGTGTGCCGGAGCGGCAGAAGGAGGGCTTCAAACTGCGATGACGCCCGCGCGACCGGGGCGGCTTCCAGGTAGATGCTGAGAACGGCGCTGTGCTTGGTCAGGGCCGCCAAGTGGCGGACAATGGCCAGCCGGTCCAGGCTTGACCATCCATCGAGGAAATTTGAACCCCGTAGCTCAACACCGAAGCTATCGCAGACGTGGGTGCCCGCCAGCCGGAAACGAAAGGCATCGGAGTCGATACGCTCCAGAATGAACGTCCACGGCAGGATCGCGGCGATTTTCGCCGGCTCAATCTCGAAGCGGCGGGGCGTGGCGCGGTTTCCCCGGACGGTGTTCCAGTATGAATAGAGAACGCGACTGGTCTTGTGTTTCAATTCCATATTCGAACTGGCCGCCCCCTCAGTGCCTTCTGACTTTATGAATGGTTGTCCCGGAATGGCACGATGGTACGTCCGTTCAATCCGGATTGAGGTTGAGAAAGCAGCAACCGTGCCATCGGGGTTGTTGGATGCCGGCATTGCGGGTCGGTCCGGACGGGGAGCGCTCTAGAGCGCCGCCAGGAGACGCATCGAGGGGCAAATACCGGAGTTGTTCCGGCTGTAGCTCAGCGTTAACTCTGGTTCAGGCCTGATCGGGTCTTCGTTCTGAACACGCATTGACCAAGCCGCGCAAAAGGGAAGCCCTCGTGAGCCAAAACCGGCATGAGCCGATGTTCAACCTGCACAACGCCGTGTTCGGTGTTCTGCTTGTGATGATTGCGGTGCAGGTCATTCGCTCGCTGCTGCCCGAAATGTGGGATGGCTGGGTGACGCTGGCGCTCGCATTCATTCCGGCGCGCTATTCGGGTGATGCATCGCTGCTGCCGGGCGGTGACCTTACGGCCGTCACGTCGTTCGTCACGCACACCATGGTGCACGGTGACTGGATGCATCTGGCATTCAACGGTGCGTGGCTGATTGCGTTCGGCGCCGCTATTGCAAATCGCGTCGGCGCTTTGCGTTTTATTTTGCTGTTCTTCGTTTGCGGTATCGCAGGAGCGGCGACATTTCTGCTTTTCAATCCCGCACTGATGGCGCCGATGGTGGGCGCATCGGGCGCTATTTCCGGCCTGATGGGAGCAACGATGCGCTTCATGTTTACAGCTGTGGATAGGGGCGGTTTCACTGCACTGCGGGAAAACCCTCGCGCCGCGCCGTTGATGTCGTTGCGTGCCGCGCTGCAAGATAAACGCGTTTTGACAGTCACCGCGGTGTTTCTTTTCGCCAATGTTTTAGCGGTGTTTGGCTTCGGCAGTGTGGGTGAGAGCGGCATCGCTTGGGAAGCGCACATCGGTGGCTATTTCGCCGGATTTTTAGCGTTTGGTTTTTTTGATGCACCGCAAAACACAAACAACGCAGGAACTCACAATACGCTTTTGCATTGATAGGTCTTGCACGGTGCGATTTCTTGCATCACGATATCGATACGCCGATAGAAGCAACCGATGACGGTTTGGTAGCTTTGCGTCGACTGGCGGTGGGCTAAGGTTGCCATCCGATGGTTCCTTAGCTGTTCACGAACAGTGGAGGAGATGCAATGAATATCGGGCAGGTTTTGAAAGCGAAGGGTCGGACAGTTGCTACTGCGCGTCCTGATGCAACGCTTCTCGACATCATCACCAAACTGACCCAGAAGCGAATTGGCGCGATTGTTATCGTTGGCGACAACGGCGATGTCGCGGGCATCATTTCTGAGCGCGACGTCGTTCGCAAATTGGGTGAGCGCGGAGCTGACGTTCTCAGTGAGCCGGTGTCGAAGACGATGACCACCAACGTCATCACGTGCCAGGAACACACCACGCTCGATGAGCTGATGGAAGTGATGACGCAAGGTCGCTTCCGTCACGTTCCGGTCATTGAAGACGGCGCGCTCGTGGGCATCGTTTCCATCGGCGATATCGTGAAGCATCACATCGCTGAAGTGGAAATGGAAGTGACCGCGATGCGCGGTTATTTCGTCACCGGTTGATGCCGCATAGGCTGTTTGGCGATCCGCGATATTTTTTGTGTTGCGGACGCTGAATTTCGATCGGACGGCTTTCGAGCCACCGCAACGCCTGGGTGACGAATGGGGCGTGCGGTTTTACCAGTCACGTTGACGCGAAATCGGCCGCGCAGCTCGCCCCGAGTTTACCCGGCATATCCCAGCATATTATGTCGTGACGGTTTTGAAGTTTACCCACCAGCGTCGAATGTCTGCGAAACGGCATCTGCGTGCGTGCTGCCGTAAACATGATTGCGCGCGTTGATCTCACGCCGCACATCGGCGATGTGGCGCTGTGCTGCGGCCTCGCCTCGCTGGATCAGTTCATCGGCGCGGTGGAAATCGAACAGTCCGATATCCGAGAGCTGCAGATTGATCAGCGCGTCCGGCGGATCGCCAGCAAGCCGCGATCGGGCAATGCGATCCTGCACGATGTTGAATGCCTCAACCATCACGCGGGAGATGCCCGGTGTCGTTTCGCTGCGGCCAAGCACCTGCCGCTTGAGCAGGCGCCGCATGGCAGGGCGGCTCTGTTCCGCGGCCGGTTCGGCGACTGCGGTTGACGGCGCGGCTTCATCCGGTTCGATGTGCGGAACGACGGTGCCGCGCCCGCAACTGTCGAAGTTGAGATTGACCGCGATCACATAGCGCGCGCCGTGTGCACGGGCGACCGACACGGGGATCGGGTTCACCAGCGCGCCATCGAACAGCCAGCGATCGTTGATTTTCACCGGACGGAAGATTCCCGGCAGCGCGTAGGATGCGCGCATGGATTCCACGAGTTTACCGCGCGACAGCCAGATTTCATGTCCGCTGCCGAGTTCGGTGGCGACGGCGCTGAATCGAGATGGCAGATCCTCGATGCGCAGATCGCCCAGATGCTGCTCAAGCCGATTGCACAGCCGCTGGCCGTTGATCAGCGCGGTGCCGCCGAAGTTGAAATCGAGATAGCCGAACACCCGGCGCCGCGTCAGCTCGCGCGCAAAACCTTCAAGCTCCTCAAGGTGGCCCGCGGCGTGGCATCCACCGACGACGGCGCCAATCGAAGTGCCGACAATGATGTCGGGCTTAATTCCGGCTTTGAGCAATGCCTTCAGGACGCCGATATGGGCCCAGCCCCGAGCCGCGCCTCCGCCGAGTGCCAGACCGATCTTTGCTTTGGCCATGTTGCCCTGCCTGCCGTTTTTTCTACTGGACGCTTTGCGCGGCCCCGAATTCCCCGAACCTGATCCTTCGCTCTGATTAGATATAGGTGCGACAGATTAACCCTGCACTATGCGCGCGCGATATCGCGCTGCGAAAATAACGTCCGCAACGCAGCAAACCTAAAGGAAGGTTAGTTCGTGATCGGCCTAATCGTGGCGGCAGGCGTCCGCAGCGACGGCTAGCGCGGCGGCTTCGTCAGCATTGGAGCTGGATTTGATGACGCGATAGAAGCAGCTCCGCTCGCCGGTGTGGCAGGCGCGGCCATCCCCGGCCACTTCAACGCGAACCCAGATGACATCCTGATCGCAATCGGTGCGCATCTCGACAATGTTGAGAAAATTGCCGCTTTCCTCGCCCTTCTTCCAGAGCGCGGCGCGTGAGCGGCTCCAGAAGTGCGCAATGCCTGTGTCGATGCTCAGCTTCAGTGCGTGCGCATTCATGAAGGCGAACATCAGCACTTCACCCGTGCGGGCGTCGGTGACGATAGCCGGGATCAGACCGTCACCGTCGAACTTCGGTTGAAACGATAGTCCGTTCTCGATGTCAGATTTGGTGCCGCGTTGTGCGAACGGCTGCGATGCGTGCGCGCTCATGTATACCTGCTGGAATTGAAGCTGTTGCGCTAACGCGCTTGATTGAATGTGAGCAATTGAACGCAAGTTCTGGCTTGCGATCTTTGCTGTCAAAGCCGTGCGGGCGCTCTGATAGCGTCGATGAAACGCTGGCGCCAATGCATATCTTCATTGAAAACGCCGGTGAAGTGCGTCGTTTCCATGATCGCGTCCGGCTGGTTGGTGTCATGGAAGGCCATGCATTTATGCCGTGCAAGGATCATCACCGCCGCGCCCTTCGGCTGCAGCGCACACTGGATCGTTTCGGCGATCTGAGCGGTGAGCGATTCCTGTACCTGCAGGCGACGGGCGAAGATGTCGACGATGCGGGCCATGCGGGAAAGACCGACCACGCGGCGATCGGGCAAATAGGCGACGTGGGCCAGCCCGCTGAACGGGGCGAGGTGGTGCTCGCAATGGCTTTCCAGCCGCACATCGCGCAGCAGGATCATGTCGCTGTAGCCGGAAACGTCTTCGAACGTCCGCGCCAGTTCCGCTGCCGGGTCGCATGCGTAGCCACTGAATAGCTCGCTGAATGCATCGGCGACGCGGCGCGGCGTATTGGTGAGACCGGCGCGGGCAGGATCATCGCCCGCCCAGGCCAGCAGCGTGCGCACGGCTTCCTCGGCCTGCTCGCGGGAGGGCTTGGCCGCAGTGGCGGGCTGGATTTCTGGCAGCGACGGCTTCGACACCGGAAGGCTCCTTTGTTCGCGCTGGTGCGCGTCCACACGCGTATCGGTCTTCGACCCCCGAAAATAGTGGCCATGCCGGTGCGGCGCGCAGCAAGCTGTCCTATATTATCGGCATTGGCTGGGCCAATGGAAAGGCCGCTGCAATGATGGCGGCAACAGTGGTGAGCCCATCAACCGCCCGCAACAGCGATAACCGCTGGACGGCGGCAGGATGTAATATCGGACTGGATATGGCCGAACTCAACGAGATCTACAACACGAAGCTGCTGGAGCTGGCGGCGCACATGCCCCGTTCCGAGCGCCTGACGGCGCCGGATGCGTCGGTTACAGCCCATTCGCGGCTGTGCGGTTCGACCGTCACCATCGATCTGAACCTGCGCGATGGCATGGTGGCTGACTATGGCCAGACCGTAAAAGCCTGCCTGCTGGGGCAGGCGGCGTGCGCCATCGTCGGTGCGCATATCGTAGGCGCCAGTGCTGCCGAGGTTCGCGCGGCGGCCGCTGACATGCGCGCAATGCTGAAGGAAAATGGTCCGGCCCCCGGCGGTCGCTTCGCCGAGCTGTCGGTGCTGGAGCCGGTGCGGCATTACAAGGCGCGCCATGGCTCGGTGCTGCTGGTGTTCGACGCGCTGGAGCAGGCAATCGATGAAATCGAACAAGCCAACGGGGCTTCCGCTGGTTCCGGCGCTGCGTCTGCCTCGGCCTGATCAGATGGCAACCGAGAACGGCGCGCCTGTCACATGACCATCGCCGCCACGCTGCTGAAGGCGCCAATACATCTTTATCGTTGGACGTTGAAAGCCCTGGTCGGATGGAGTTGCCGCCATGCGCCGAGCTGCTCCGAATACGCGCTGGAGGCGATTGATAAGAACGGCGCCTGGCGTGGTTTCTGGCTGACGGTGTCGCGTTTGTCCCGCTGCCATCCATGGGGTACGCATGGGCATGATCCGGTGCCCGATATAACCGCAGAGCGGCACCCGCTGGCGCCATGGCGCTACGGACGATGGCGGCGCGGCGGTAACGACAGGTCTTGAAGTCATGCAATGGACGGATGAAGGCATCGTCCTCTCGGTCAAACCGCACGGGGAAACGGCCGCTATAGCCGAGCTGTTCACCCGCGGGCAGGGCAGGCATCTGGGGTTGGTCCACGGCGGGCGCTCGCGCAAGCTGCGGCCGGTACTGCAGATGGGAAACCACGTCGATGCAACGTGGAAGGCGCGGCTGGCGGACCAACTTGGGCATGTGCAAGTCGAATTGCGTCGCGGATATGCTGCGCCGGCCATGGACGATGCGTTGACGCTCGCAGGCCTATCGTCGCTGTGCGCTCTGGCGCGCCTGCTGCCCGAGCGCGATCCCCATCCCGGATTGTTCGAGGTTGCGCTGTTTGTGTTGAGCTACCTCGATGAGCCTGAAGTCTGGCCCGCGCTGATGGTCCGGTGGGAGCTGGCGCTGCTGGACGAATTGGGCTTCGGCCTCGATCTTTCCACCTGTGCGGCGAGCGGTGCAGCTGATGATCTGATCTATGTGTCGCCAAAGTCGGGGCGGGCGGTATCCGCAGCGGCCGGTGAGGAATACAAAGACCGCCTGCTACGTCTTCCGACGTTTCTGGCCAGGAAAAGACAAGCGGGCTCAACAACGGACGCTGACGTCGTGGCCGGGCTGCTTTTGACCCAGCACTTTATCGAAGCCCGTGTGCTGCGTCCGCGTGAAGAGGCGATGCCGACAGCGCGGCTGCGCTTGCACGAATTGATGCAAAGGCGCGTTGATCAGGCGGCGTCGCCAGCGCCAGCCTCCATGCAGCCGTAACGCGGGAGCGGCGCTCTAGCGCTTTGTGCCGTCGGCTGCCTCTAATGTCACCGCTGCGCCGCTGCCATTCGCGTTCGGCTTGATGGCGAACACGACTCCACCCTCGGCGGTAAAGGTGCGGGTCGTGTCGACGCCCTGGTTGAACGCGAGCGTGCCGGGCGTGCAGGCGGTGTGGGTGACGATCTCACGCGGTTCGATCGTGTTGTCCTTGCCGTTCAGCGCATAGGTGATGGCATGTTGTGCCCGGTTCACGACCTTGAACTTGTATTTGAACGTCACCGGGCGCGCGAACAGCTGCACGGCGATGTACTTGGGTTCTTTGGTCGGCGCCCGTGCGATGCCGACGCCGGTTTCCGTCACGTGGGGCAGCAGCATGTTCCTACGGTGACCGGGCGAATTCTCCCAGCCTTCAACTGCGCTGCGCGCATACTCACTCGCGGTAAAGCCGCGTGAGTCGAGCAGCGACGCGAGATTCTCCGCAACCTGACAATGACCATATCGAGCAGCGTCTATGCGCTGTGCCGCTGTCGTGCCATCGGCTGTATGCGATAGCCCCTTATAGGCGGTGAGTGTCTTGGCGTAGGCAACGGCCGCCGCCGTGAGCTTCGGATTCTGGACGACCGGGTTGAGACCATTGCGTGCCCGAAACGCATTCGTCATTTCAACGATTGCTGCCTCGGCGGCGGGCAGATCGGGCAGCACCGGCATCAGTCTTCATCCTGCGTCTCAATGTGGAATCTATGCAGCACCCGATGGGCGATCGGGGCCAGCACGAAGCCGTACGCTACGATGATAATGAGGCCGGAAAATATTGCATAGAATCCGGCAAAAAGTTTCCCCTGTGTCGTCTTCAATTCGGAGACAGACCCCATGCCGGACAGGATCATGGATGCGTTGAGAAAGGCATCGGTCAGAGACATGCCTTCGAAGATCGCATAGCCCGCGATGCCAATGACAAGGCAGGACATGGTGACGATCAGCCAGAAAAGAGCTGCCCGCAGCATGCGTTTGGCGAAGGCCGGGCGTGACAGCAGCCGCTGACGGCGCTTCTCGAAACCGGTCATGGTCGTCTTGCTCTTCACGGGGAGACCTCGCGCAGAAACTGGCAGGCTTTGCCAGGCAGTGACCATCCAGCTACGGTCACGGATGCCATTATAGCCGGATCGCCGTATACTGGCCGTTTACTCGGGCGCCCTCGGGCGCGCTGACAAAGGAGACGGCATGAGCCGCGCGTTTGTGAAGGAGCAGGATGGCGTCGATGAGCTGCCAGACCGACTGATCTCCGAGCATGCAAATCTGGTGACGGCGGAAGGCCTTGCGCAGATCGAAGCGGAAGTGACCCGTCTGGATGCTGCGCACGCGATGGCGCAGGCAGAAGGTGACCGGGCCGAGATGGCGGCAACGGCACGGAACCTGCGATACTGGAGTGCGCGTCTTGCCTCCGCTGAACTGGTGCCGCCCGCGGCCGATACAACAACCGTGCAGTTCGGCCTGACGATCACCATCGAGCGGGAAGACGGGCGCCGGCAGACCTATCGGATCGTCGGCGAGGATGAGGCTGATCCGGCAAAGGGCTCCATTTCCTATGTGTCGCCGCTGGCCCGCGCACTCGTCGGCAAGTCGATCGGCGACACCGTCCGCGTGGCGGGAGGCGAAGCCGAGATCATCGCGATCGTTTGACGTGACTGCCTAATAACGGCGCCGGCGCAACCGTGAATGATCTCGTGCGATGCCTACAGCCGTCTGGGCGCTCTATCGCCTTGCGATCTATCAGATGCTGGCAGCGATCAATGCACGACACATCGTGTCACGAGAGTTGGCGGTCGGCATGGCCTAAGCTACCGATCAGCGCTTGAACTTGAACTGAATGGGCAGCGTGAAGCGGATCGTATGATCCGTTACATCCGATGGCGGCGTCGGAAACGGGCTGGCTCGGTTCAGCGTCTCCAGCGCTTCTTCGTCCAGCAGTTCCGACCCTGACGGCTTAATGACTTCAGCACGGATGACCTTGCCGGAACGATCCAGCGTAAAGGAAACGTTGGCCGTGCCTTCTATCTTGTTGTCGCGGGCAGCTGAGGGATAGCGCTTGTGCTTGTTGAGGTGCAGGCTGATCGACTTCTGCCAGGTGACGACAGCGGCCGACACCTTGTTGGATATGCCCTGCTTCGGACCCTTCGGCTTGTCCGCCACGGGAGCTTCGATTGGCGGCGGAGCGGCAGCTTCCTGCGCGACTGAGGCTGCCTGCGGCAATGCCTCCTGTGCCGGGCGCGGATCTTCCTGCTCTTCCTTTTCTTCCGGCTCCTCGATGACTTCCTTCTTCTTCTCGACCACCACTTCCGGCTCGGGGGCGAGAGGAGCCTCAGGTACTTCCGGCGTTTCGACTTCCGACTTCTCTTTCACCTCTTCGCTCGGGGCGGCCGAGGCGGCGGATTCATCGGAACGCGGGCCAAGTGGGAGACTCGTAGGCTCTTCTGGCGGGGCGGCAATGTCTGGGGCGAACTCAACCAGAAAAACGCCGGTGTCTTCTTCGAGGGAGTCTTCTTCCTGCCAGTTCACGAAGGCCAGTGCGCCCGCAGCGGCGTGAGCTGAAAAGATCAGCACGGATGCGAACACCCAACGCCGCAGCCGCGCGCCTGAACCTTCAAGAAATTCCAGATGGGGGCTCATGGCGAGGTCGCGGACACCGGTGCGGCTGGCGTTGACGATGGCAGAGCCGGCGCAGAGGCGGGTGCTGCCGCTGTACCGCTAGGCGATGTTGGCGCAGCAGGCGGCGCGCTGGATGCCCGGCCGGGAACACCTTCAAGCCCAACCAGTGCAACCTTGACGTAGCCCGCCTGACGCAGGGCATCCATCAGACGGATCAGTTCGCCGTACGGAACAGTTTTGTCCGCCCGCAGAAACACACGCTTGTTACGATCGTTCTGGGTCTGAACATCGAGTGCCTGGGCAAGTCCGCCCCACAGCACCATGTCGTTGCCGACGGCCAGCGACAGATCTGACTTGAGCGTTACATAAAGCGGCTTGTCTGGCTTTTTGGCTGGCTGCGCAGCCGATACCGGAAGGTCTACCGGCACGTCGACGGTCGACAGCGGCGCTGCCACCATGAAGATGATCAGCAGCACGAGCATCACGTCGATGAACGGCGTGACGTTGATCTCATGGGATTCCGACAGGTCGTCGTCTTGCAGACCGCCAGCCATTGCTATTCCGCCGCTCTCAGTTCAGGACGCACACCACGGTCGAAATCTCGTGACACGATGCCAAGGACAGCAACGGAGGCATCACCTACCAGAGCCTTGTATCCGGCGATCGAGCGCGCGAAGTGGTTGTAAATCATCACCGCAGGAATAGCGGCGATAAGGCCGAAGGCGGTCGCCAGCAGCGCTTCAGCGATGCCCGGCGCGACAACGGCAAGGTTGGTGGTCTGCGTTTCGGCGATGCCGATGAAGCTGTTCATGATGCCCCAGACGGTGCCGAACAGACCGATAAACGGTGCAGTCGAACCAACGGTTGCGAGCATGCCGGTGCCGCGCGCAACGTCGCGTCCCGACGCCAGCTCGATGCGTTCCAGCCGTGCCTTGATGCGATCCTTGATGGCGTACTTGTCGGGCAGATCCCATGAGGCACGGGTCTCTGCGATGGCAGCGCGCAGCATCGCGGGAACGGGGCCGCGCTTGGCGTCGATGAGGCTCATGGCCTCGCTCATTGAATTGGCAGCGGCCAGCTTGCGTAGGGCGCGGCGCATGCGGCTACGGGCGGCCATCAGCTCGATGCTTTTGGCCAGCCAGATCGTCCAGGTGGCGATGGAAGCGAGGACCAGTCCGACCATGACCGTCTTAACGACGATGTCGGCCGCCATGAACATGCCCCAGGGCGAAAGGTCATGTGGCACGTGCAGGTCGCTGCCGGCGCTTTCCGTAGCTGCGAGTGCAGGCGCGTCCGCAACGCCATCGGGAAGAGCGGAGCCAAGGCTGTCGCTGATGTCGTGGGGGTGATCGGCCGGGGCTGCGTCGGGCGACGCTGCGGGCGGCGCGGTTAATCCTTGCGCTTGGCCGTCGGTCTGACTGCCCGGCTGGATGCCACCCATCTGCGGCGCGGCGTCAGATGCGGGTGCGAACTGTGCGCCAGCGGATGACGGCGTCGTGGCAGCCGGCATTGACGGTTCCGGAACGCCGGCGGAGGTGGCCGAAGGCATGTTGGCTGGCGTAGCCGAAGGCGCGACGGGCGGTGCGGTTGCGGCCGGAGCAGTGGCTGGCGCCGCGTTCTGGACGGCGGCCGGTGGAGCTGTCAGTTGCGAGACGCTCGGCAGCACTTGCGGCGTCGCGGTTGGTGGCGCCATCGTCGGTTGCGGCGCAGCTGTCGGCGCTGCCCCAGCATCAAGCGGAGCCGTGAGCGACGGAGCGCCGGGGCTGACATTTTCCTGAGCGGTGGCTGCGGGTGCACAGACGATTGCGAGCGCAAACAACGCCGCTGCCACACTAGAATTATTCAAATAATATGTTCGGGTTAGATAATTCATGGTGCCGAGTTCATTCCCGATTGCGCAAACCCTCGGACCCATAGGTGATACCTTACTAAGCATGTCAAGTTTGAACTCAATTATGCGACAATGGCATCTGAGATAACTTCGGCAAGTGTGACCTATATGCGTTGGTTGCTGTCAGACTGCGGAGCATCGAACAAGCGGCTGATGCAACATATGATTTGAGATTTGCAAACGTTGCGAAGGCTTGGGTTTCGTCGGCGGAGACATTATCTGAGGCCCTATGGACAGAAATACGACGCAGGGCGATCCGGCCCAAATGGACGAGCAGGAATGGCGCCGGGTTTTGACGCCGGAAGAGTACCGCGTGCTGCGCGAGAAAGGCACGGAGGCGCCGTTCACCGGCAAATATCTGCACGTCGATACCGACGGCATCTTCCGGTGTTCCGCGTGCGGTAATCCGCTTTTTGCAACTGACACGAAGTTCGACAGCGGAACCGGCTGGCCGTCGTTCGATCAGGCGTTGCCCGGTGCGGTCGCCTATCACGCGGATCATTTGCACGGGATGGAGCGCACAGAGATCACGTGCGCCCGCTGCGGTTCTCACCTTGGCCACGTGTTTGACGACGGACCGACGACGACCGGAAAGCGCTATTGCATCAATTCAGTGTGCCTCAATCTCGACGAAGAGAAGAGCTGACGGTTGATGTAGTACGATCCAATGCCGGTGTTAAATCCGGCATTGGATGAGAAGCGCTGCGCCGAGAGAGCAGTTCAGATTCCAGCATACCATTCGTAACCGCGGTCGGCCCAATAGCTGCCAAGCCCATCGCCGATGTCCGAGTAGCTCGACACAACCTCAATGTGCTGGATGTATTTGGCGTGCTTGTAGCCGAGCTGACGTTCAACGCGCAGGCGCAGTGGAGCGCCGTGTGGCACGGGCAATGCAGCACCGTTCATTTCGTAGGCCAGGATAGTCTGCGGGTGGAACGCGTCGATAAGGTCGATGCTCTCGTAGTAATTGCTGAAGAACGAGAGTTTGTCCGCGCAATGGAACACGATGAAGCGCGCATCAGGTTTGAGGCCAACGCTCTGCAGGATCGGGCCGAGCTGCGCGCCTTTCCATTTGCCGATGGCGCTCCAGCCTTCAACGCAGTCGTGGCGCGTGATCTGTGTACGTGACGGCAGGCACCGCAGTTCATCGAGGCTGAATTCGCCGGGGCGCTCCACAAGTCCGCTGATGCGCAGCTTCCAATCGGCAAAGCCATTCTGGGATGCGCGGATGTATTCAGGATCGGCAACGCGGGTGGAACCGTTCGGCTTGAAGTACGCTGAAATATCGCTTTCGGCATATTCGCGCGCCAGAGAACGCTGAGAAAGCACGAGGCGCTGCGCCCATTCGGTGAGGCCTTCAGCACGGTTCAGCATGTCGCGGAACGATGGCGACTGAGAAAGCTGATCGCAGCCGCCGAGCAAAGCCGCGCCACCGGCTGCGGCGCCACGGATGATAAAACTGCGTCGGCTGAGTGTGCGTTTACGTTCGATCATTAGCGGTCTCCCGTATTGGCACCGAATACCGGCCGGTGATCATTGCGCGCATGTTGTTCCAGACGCCGGAAGCCAGCACCATGGCGACGTGAACAATCACGAAAGCTGTGAGCCCTAGCGCGCAAAGGAAATGAATGGTGCGCGCGCTCTGGCGTCCGCCGAATATGTCGAGCAGGAACGGGAAGGCGGCATCAAGCGCGGGCGACATCGTCAGCCCGGTGAGAACGGCCAGCGGCAACAGACCAAAGATCACCGCCAGATAGGACAGCTTCTGCAACACATTATAGCCGCGGCCTTGCTCGCCATCGGGAAAGCGCAGCAACAAATGCTCGCGTAGCGAACGGCCGATGTGGCGAAGCTGATTGCGCGTCGGCGCCAGATCACGGCGCGCGTGACCGCTCCATATCGCATAGATCAGATAGCACAGGCCATTGAGCACCAGTCCCCAGGCAAAGAAGAAATGCCAGCGTCTGCCGGTTGCGAGGTCGCGGTATGAGGGCAGCGTCAACCAGCTTGGAAAACCGCGCTCCTCCAGTTGGCCGGATGGCCCGTTGGATAATCCAAGCACGCCGGTGGTGTTGAACGTGTAACTGCCGATCTGGGTAACACCGGAGTATCCGCCATCGGCGTTTTGTTCTGCGCCGATCATCAACACGGCCCGGTCCGGTTCAGAGGTTTCGCCGAAGTAGAGCGCAGGGTGTGCGTTAAAAATCTGCAAGCCGCTCAGCAGCAGAACGAGCAGGCATAGCGCGTTTACCCAATGGGTGATGCGCACGGCCAGCGGATGGCGGTGAACAAACACGCGCGCATGCTGTCCATTGCTATCGTGGGACGCTTGATGACTGTCCATCGTAGGCAGGTCCTGCTGGCTAGCGGCGCATCCGGATCATAGCCGCATACGTTGGCCAGCGCTGCAAAGTTACGGCTGGCGGTGTACGGGCTTGTGATTTATGGCGGCGGGCAGGCGCAGAACGATATTTCCGCCGGGAGCCGAAGTATCGATATTGAGCGTGCCGTCCCACGCTTCCATGATATCGCCGACGATCGCGAGGCCCAGTCCGGCTGACCCTGACGTATCGAGACGGCCGCCGCGCCTCATGGCGATTTCGGCATCCTCAGCCGACATGCCCGGTCCGTCATCCAGCACCGCCAGCGCAATAGTCTCGCTTTCGGCATGGGCGCGAATGGTGATCGCGCCTGCTGCATGTCGAGTGGCGTTTTCAACCAAATTGCCCAACGCCTCCGTGAGATCGTCGGCGTCGATACGCGCTGCGAGCTGTGGGGCGATGTCGGTGGTCCACGCTATGCGTTCGCCGGCCGGTGTGCGCTGTGCAACCCGCAGCACACGTTGCGCGATGGGCAGCAGTTCAGTGGCGACATTCATATTGGCAGCGCTGCTGCGCGCACGCGTCAACTCGCGTTCGATGTGGCGTTGCATGGTGGCGCGGATGTCATCGATCTCGCCGGCAATTTCGGTTTCGCCTTTGGCATGCAGGCGTTCGGCGTCACTGGCGAGCACCTGAAGCGGCGTTTTCAAACCGTGTGCGAGATCGGCAGCGCGGGCACGCGCCTTTTCAATCTGGCGTTCGCGCGCATCGAGCTGCGCATCGATTTCGCTCACCAGCGGCATGACTTCTTCCGGAAAGTCGTTGCCAAGCCGCGTTTGTGTTCCCGCGCCGATAGCTGTCAGCCGTTGGCGTATGGTTGCAAGCGGACGCAGGCCAATCGCCACCTGCGCAGATCCCGCCGCAATAAGCAGCAGTGCCAGCAGCGCCAGATAGGGCAACAACGCGCCGGCAAAGCTCCGCGTCGCGGCGGCCAGATCGGCGGCATCAATGCCCACGGCAATGCGCGCAGTCTTGCCGTCGAGACGGGCGGGCAAAGCTATGCGCCGCTCCACAACATGCAGCGACTGCGCCGCTGGACCAGACAGCTCATAATTGCGCAGGTCATCGTCGATCGCCGCTTCGGCGGGAAGATCAAGCGTTGCATCCCACAGGGAGCGGGAGCGATACACCGGACCCGCCGGTTCAATCTCCACCTGCCAGTAGAGGCCCGACAGCGGCTTCTGAAAGCGCGGATCGGCCGGAGCGCGAGCGATGACGATATTGCCCGACGCATTGCGGTCAACGCCGGCGATCAATTGATTGAGATGGTTTGCAAGCTCACTATCCATCCACTGCGTGACGTGACGTTCAAACAGCGACGTCAAAGCGAATGCAGCCAGCGCCAGTGCAACGAGTATGAATGTCGCCGCTCCGGCCAGCAGGCGCACCCGCAGCGAGCGCATGCTCATGGCGTGGCATCCGGCATCATGTAACCGAAGCCGCGGCGGGTTTCGATTGCTTCAGAACCCAGCTTCTTGCGCAACCGCATGACGAGCGCTTCGAGAGCGTTGGCGTTGCGGGCGTCATCGTCGCCATAAAGGTGTTCGATCAGTTCGTGCGGCGGAACAATGCGGCCTTTGTTGTGCATGAGATAAGCGATCAGCCGATATTCCAGCGGCGTGGCCTGAATAGGCACTCCAGCGTTCAGCACGCGCATCTGACGCGTATCGAGCGAGACGGCGCCAGACGCAATCACTGCGCTGGCATGGCCGGTGGAGCGTCGGATCAGCGCCCGCACGCGCGCCAGCAGTTCTTCGGTCTGGAACGGTTTCGTCAGGTAATCATCCGCACCGGCATCAATGCCTTCAACGCGCTCGGGCCAGGCGCCACGCGCCGTCAGCACCAACACCGGCATGTTGCGGCCGTCGGCCCGCCAGCGCTTGAGCACGGAAAGTCCGTCCATGCGTGGCAGCCCGAGGTCTAGCACAACGAGATCGTAATCTTCAGTGTCGCCGCGGAACCATGCGTCTTCGCCATCATGGGCCACGTCGCAAGCGTAACCGGCCGCTTCCAGCGCGGCTTTGATCGCGGCGCTGATCCGAGGTTCGTCCTCGACCAACAGCAAACGCATCAGTCGTCATCCTCGATCTTCAGGATCTTGCCGGTGGATGCTTCGGCTTCAATCTCCTGCAACCGGCCATTGGGGCGCAGGATCTTAAGCTCGTAGATGTAAACGCCATCTTCCTCGTCAAGCTCGGCATCGATGAGGTCGCCGTCCACCTGTTTCTGCACGATGGAGACAATATCGGCGAGGGATTTGATGCGGCCAGACTGCAGCAGCCGCTGCGCTTCCTCAGGGCCAAGGTCGTCGGCCATCAGCGCACCGGGGGCAGCCGCAACAAGAATGAGAGCCGCTGTAAAGGTACAGGCCAGCCAACGGTAAAAGGGCACAGAAATTATCTCCAGACGAAGCCCCATGGTGCACCCAGTCTGCTGACAAATCCCTGACAGCACCCATCAGATGGCTGTCAGCGTGCTTCTGCGAGGTTGGGCATGGATCGACGACACGCTGTCGTTGGCCGGGAGGGGCCGGACACATACGCCCCAATATCGAGGAGAACGAAATCCATGCAGAAGTACATCATCCTGCCGCTGTTCGCCGCTGCTGTTGCCATCGTTACGCCGGCACTGGCCGTCGACAATGCCGCTGCAACCTCTCAGGCTGGCGTGCCGCGCGCCGAGTGGCTGAGCCCGGACCAGGTGGGTGAGAAGCTGCGCGCCGCCGGCTACAAGGTGCAGCAGATCGAAACCGACGATGGCGTCTACGAGGTTGAGCTGGTCGACCAGCACGGCACCCGCATCGAGGCGCACGTCCATCCGAAGACCGGCGAAATTCTGGTCGGCTACGACGACTGACGTCTGCTGATTTCCGAACACACCAAACACACCGCGGATACTCATCCGCGGTGTTGTTCATCAAGCCGGTTTAGATAGGCGGTGCGAACAGCGTGCCGTTGGCGGTCAGCGCCACAGGCCCAGGTCTTCCCAGGTATCTTCGGGAATCTCGGCGCCGACCTCATACTTGAAACTCAGCGCCTTCATCTGGTCTTCCGAAACGGCGCACGTGAATTTCAGCTTGTACCAATGCGACTTCGCACGCACCGCGCCGCCCTTGGTCGAGACCTCGCCGCCAGTGAACGTCGCCCGTCCACTGATGCTGGTCTTGATGCGGTCGGCCTTAGGCAGCTTGCCGTCGCGGCGGATGGTGTCGATGCCCTTGATCACGCAGACCTGGTGCGCACGCTCTTCCGGGTCGAGCTTGCGGAGCTGATCTGCGATCGAGCGCGCCTGCGCCGCCGCCGGGACGGCAAGTAAGACCGCCGCCAGCCATATTCTGGAATTCATGAACTCCCCCAACATCTTCGTTGCCCTTGATGGGCTTTTGCTCATTTTGTTTCCCCAGTCCAGCCTTGAGCGGAAAATCGGGCGTCTATATGACCTCGGCCCCTAACGGGGGGCCGGGGCACCACTGTCAGACACGACCTCAGCATCCACCACCGAGGCGGCAACCGCAGGACGCGCAGGCGGCGTAAATGCGGGATTGTAATGGCGCGGTTCGTGCTCGCTTTGCCCCTTGTCAGCTTTCGAACCGAGCAGGATATCGCGGCGAACACCCAGATAGCCGAGCAGTGGTGCCGCCAGGAAGACCGACGAATAGCTGCCGATCAGCACGCCCAGCAGCATGGCGAGCGAGAAGTTGAACAGCACTTCGCCGCCGAACACCAGCAAGGCTACCAGCACGACAACGGTCGTAAGGCCGGTCAGGAACGTGCGTGATAGCGTCTCGTTGATCGATACGTTGATCAATTTATCGATCGGCATCTTCTTGTAGCGTCGCAGGTTCTCGCGGATGCGGTCGGAGATGACGACCGTGTCGTTGATCGAATAGCCGAGCACGGTCAGCAACGCCGCGACGATCGACAAATCGAATTCGAGCTGGAACAGGGCGAAAATTCCGGCGACGACTACGACGTCATGCAGCAGCGACAGGATGGCGCCCGCAGCGAACTGCCAGTCGAAGCGCAACCAAACGTAGCCTGAGATTGCGATCAGCGAGCCGATGACGGCCCAGGTGCCGGAGCGCTTCAGTTCGCTGGAGACAGCGGGGCCGACGATCTCGACACGGCGCTGCTCGAAACCGGGGCCGAGCGCGTCCACGATCTTGGTGCGCGCCGCCTGCTGTGCCTCTTCGCCACCCGGTTGCGTTTCAACGCGGATCAGCACGTTCTGATCGGAAAACGACTGAATTTGCACGCTGCCAAGCCCAAGCTCGGAGAGCTTATTACGGAGCCTCGAAACGTCGACTTTGCCTTCTTGCGCCTGCACTTCGATCAGCGTGCCGCCCTTGAAATCGACGCCGTAGTTGAAGCCGATGACGCCCATGGCGAGCACCGAGAGGATCGACAGGATTACGGACAGCGCGAGACACGTGCCCTTGAAGCGCATGAAGTTGATTTGCGTGCCGTGCGGAAAGATATCGAGACCCTTGAAGGTCGGGATAGGAAAGAACATGGGATTACCCTGCTTGCGCAACGCAGGCGTCTGCGGGCGCGAAAAGATGGCAGGCTCAAATCCACGCGCATGCGCACGGTATCCCGTTCCACATGGCGGTTTGCTTTGAACCAGCGATGTAAAGTGAAATCAGGTCAGCAGGGCAGGGGGTGGGGCGCGAGAACGATGCGCGCTGCGCGCCTTATGGAGCGGCCTGGCAGAGGACGCACGCGCGTTCGATTGCAGGCCAAGAGCAACGGCGATTGCAAAGCCTGACGCGGCAATAACAACATGCGGCGGAGAGGATGACGGCGCGCCCGAATGCTCATCGGGTGAAACGCGCCCCGCAAGCGACAGGTTTTCGCTGCGAAGCGTATGATCGAGAGCCGGAGCGCCTGCACGGACGCCGGCGGCCTCGCCGCTGTCCAGTAGTGGTACAGCGGGAGCAACCGACAGCACTGCAAACAGTAGCGCATACAGGTACAGCGCCGCAGCGTGAAGCTGCGGGAACTGGCTGCGTCGCGTGATGTTGCCTTGCGCCTGCGTCATGGCCCTACCTCAAGAGGCGCAACATAACGGCTTGGCCGTGTCAGCGCAAACAATTGAGCCGCATGCCGATTAAGCCCCGATTGACGGCGCCAAATACAAAAACAGCGACGCTCCATAAGGAACGCCGCTGCCTGTGCGTGCGGTAGGGTAAACGATCAGCGATTGAGGGCAACCACGAGGGCCTTCGGGTTGCCGCCGTTATCGCTGATGAAGCTCTGGAACAGGGTGTCGAGGAACGAGGTCATCCAGAAACCGATGACCTGAGCGTCGCGCACCTTGTAGGTGTTGCCGCGGCGTACAACGAGCCAGCGCACGTCATAGCTGGAGCCGTTCTCCAGCGTGATGCGGCTGTCAACGTAGGTGCCGCGCGGATCTTCCTTGGACTGCGACGTAACGATGAAACGGGCCACGGGATACTTCGGCGCTTCGCGCGAAGCATAGCGCGCGATGAAGTTGATCATGCCGGTGTAATAGATCGGACGATCGGTCTTCGGCAGCACGCGTGCGTATTCTCCCAACGCGCTGATGCCGATGGACGGAATATCCGCGTTGGAATTGAGCACCATCGCAAACTGCGCCATGGAGCCGGAGCGCGAGGCGGCGAGAAGCTCGTTGCCGATCCGCTTCATATAGGCTGCCGGCGATTCACGCCGGTTGGACGGCGCAACTGGCTTTTCAGCGCTGACAGGCGATTTGATTGCGGCTGTGCGCTCTGGGGCGACAGTCTGCGCCACGGCAACGAATGGCACGCAGACAAAGGAGAGGCAGGCAAGAGCCAGCGCCCATGCTGAAGTTCCGCGTGTCGCGCGAACCGCCACGGTGCTCAACATATAATCGAACTCCCTCAAGGCATACATATTGGAGGTGGCCGCATTCGGTCCGGCCCATACTCGCCTCCGCAGGCTTATTAGCCATGTGAGGCAACTTTCAGTCAAAGCTTGCGCCGCAGCGCTCCGGAATTTTCCGAGGATCGAAGATTCAGGCATGGCTGGCATCCGGTAGACGACCTGTGGAAAAGCCGTGCGCCCGATTGCGAAAACGATAGAGTTCACTGGCTGCAACGACCGGCTGACCCAGCATGTGGGCGATTCGGTCAAGTTCAGCCGGGGATGCTTTTGCGGCAACACTCAAGAGGATGGATTTGCCACGCTTGGGGTGCACCAGCACGATCTCATGGCGTGTCGCCCCCAGTGTGGCGCGCATGTGAGGGGCGACACCGACGAAGGCCGACAGCGGCTCGAACCAAGTTTCCGTCAGAAAATAGCCGTTGTCGGTCACGGTCACGCCTGCATCCTCGATGCTGACCGAGCGCGTCGTCAGCACCCGGTCGAGCAGGCGCTTGATGGGCAGCGCAATCAGAAAAGCTACCAGTGCAAACGCCGTCGTGATCTCCACCGCAAGCAGAGGTTGACTAAATAGGGTGGCGCGCGGCTCCGGCGAAAGGATGGCGACCAAGAGACTCATGGTTGCGAGCGCGACTGCAAAGGCCAGCGGAACAAGCAAAACAAGCAGCGCGAACGCCGTGCGCTGTGAGCAGGTTTGCGAAATGTTTGCCGGCAGTTGCGTAGGCATCGCAGGCTCGATCCGGTCGAAGGTGGCAACGCGCATTGAGAGTCCATCGGAGCGGTGTAGGAGCCTACGTTAACCTCAACAGGCTTACTCCCGGGTTAACCGCTGTTCTGAAAGGGTGCGGAACGGGGTTTGGTTCCATTCCGTGATTTCTGGCCGTGATTTCCTGCCGAGGTTTCGGGCGCGGGGGGCGTGAGAGAAGCAGAAAGAAGGCCCGCACTAGCGTCATCACCGCTTGACGCATAAACATATGTTTATATGATGCCCGCCAGTCAGAGGAGCGGCGCCCGTGCCCGGAAAATTTGCCAGCGACGACATCGTGACGGCGCTCAAGGCGGCGGCCGAGCCAACGCGCCTGCGCATTCTGATGTTGCTGATGGCGGGTGAATTGAGCGTCAAGGACCTGACTGTCATCCTGGGTCAAAGCCAACCGCGAATCAGCCGCCACCTGAAGTTGCTCGCCGAAGCCGGACTGGTTGAACGCTTCCGGGAAGGCAGCTGGGCCTACTTCCATGTTTCGGACCGCTCCGCCGGTGGCAAGCTCGCCATGGACATCCTTTCGCTGGTTGACCCCGACGATCGGGGCATGGCGCGGGACCGAGAGCGGGCCGAAGCGCTGAAGCGCGAGCGTGAGGCAGCGGCGCAGTCATACTTTCAGGCGCACGCGGCCGACTGGGACCGCATTCGCTCGCTGCATGTTGCCGAACGCGACGTCGAAGCGGCCATTGCCGATGCGCTCGGTGCGGGGCCGTTTTCGCTGCTGGTGGATTTGGGCACCGGTACCGGCCGTGTTCTTGAACTGCTTTCCGACCGCTATGACCGCGGCATCGGCTTTGACGTTAACAACGCCATGCTCGCCTATGCGCGCAGCAAGCTTTCAGGCATCAGCCTCGGTCGCGCCCAGGTGCGTCAAGTGGCGATCTTTATGCCTGGGAACCTGCGCCGACGGCGCGGCCGATGCGGTGGTGATGCATCAGGTGCTGCACTTCCTTTCCGATCCGCTACAGGCCATTCGCGAAGCAGCGCGGGTGCTGGCCCCCGGCGGTCGCTTGCTCATCGTCGATTTTGCTCCGCATGATCTTGAATTTTTGCGCGATGAGTATGCCCACGACCGTCTTGGTTTTCCTGCCGGTCAGGTGGCCGCGTGGATGCGAGACGCCGGGCTCAGCCCGCAAAAGCAGTTGGATCTTGCCCCCTCGGCCGCAGCGGGCCCGGAGGCATTGACGGTCTCACTGTGGCTTGCGGTGCGGCCGCCTGAAACAAACACAAAAACAGCAGAGAAGACGGCACGCGCGGCGCGTGCCCTGGAGGGTGCACCCTGATGGCAATGACATCAGAACGTAAAAGCAGATTGTTGGGCGCTGGCGAGATCGATGTCTCGTTCGAGTTCTTTCCGCCCAAGTCGGAGAAGATGGAGTCTGCGCTGTGGTCGTGCATCCAGCGGCTTGCGCCTCTGGAGCCGGAGTTTGTTTCGGTGACCTATGGTGCGGGTGGCACGACGCGTGAGCGTACACACAACACGGTTGTGCGTCTCGTCGATGAAACCAACATGAAGCCGGCCGCACATCTCACCTGCGTTGCGGCCACGAAGGAAGAAGTCGACGCGATTGCGCGCGACTATTGGGAGCGCGGCGTCCGCCATATCGTGGCGTTGCGCGGCGACCCCATCAGTGGCCCCGGCTCGGTGTATGAACCGCACCCCGGTGGCTATATAAACGCCGCTGATCTGGTGGCTGGCCTGAAGCGCATTGCGCCATTTGAAGTTTCGGTGGCTGGCTATCCGGAAAAACATCCGGAAAGCACGAGTGTCGCTGCTGACATCGACAACCTGAAAGCCAAGGTTGATGCTGGCGCAGACCGCATCATCACGCAGTTCGGGTTCGACAACGCACACTATCTGCGCTTCCTGGAGCGTGCGCGCGCTGCCGGTATCTGGATACCGATCATTCCCGGCATCGTGCCGATCCATAACTTCAAGCAGGTTGCAGGTTTTGCCGCCCGTGCCGGCGCAAGCATGCCGTCATGGCTGGCGCGCCGTTTCGACGGGCTGGAGGAGGATCCGGCGACCGGGCATCTCGTGGCCGCCGCTGTCGCGACCGAGCAGGTGATGGATCTCGTCGATGAGGGCGTGAAGAAGTTTCATTTCTACACCCTCAACCGCGCCGATCTCGTCTACGCCATATGTCATCTACTGGGGCTGCGGCCCCATGCTGGTAGCGCGCCCGCAAAAGTGCGCGCCGCGAGCTAAGGAAAATTATAATGCTTGAACGCAAGCCTTCATTCGCTGCACTCGAAGCCGCCGCCAAAGAGCGCATTCTTATTATTGATGGTGCAATGGGCACCATGATCCAGCGCTACAAGTTGGATGAAGACGGCTATCGCGGTGTCCGCTTCAAGGACTGGCACCGCGACGTGAAGGGCAACAACGATCTTCTGGTGCTGACGCAGCCGCAGATCATTGGCGCCATTCATGATGAGTATTTTGCGGCTGGTGCGGACATCATCGAGACCAACACCTTCAACGCGCAAAAAATCTCGCTGGCCGACTACGGGATGGAAGATCTCGCCTATGAGGTCAATCTGGCAGCTGCGCGGATTGCGCGCGACGTGGCGGATACTTGGAACAAGAAGACGCCGGACAAGCTGCGGTTTGTTGCGGGTGCCATTGGGCCAACCAACCGCACGGCATCGATCTCTCCGGACGTCAACAATCCTGGCTTCCGCAATGTCGATTTCGATGAGCTGCGCGAAGCCTACAAGGAGCAGATGCGCGGCCTGATGGATGGCGGCGTCGACATCATCCTGATCGAGACCATTTTCGATACGCTCAACGCGAAGGCGGCCGGCGTAGCGACGCTGGAAGTGTTCGAGGAGAAGGGCGTCGAGCTACCGATCATGATCTCAGGCACTATCACTGACCGTTCGGGACGCACGCTTTCCGGACAGACGGCGGAGGCGTTCTGGTATTCAATGCGCCATCTGCGCCCGTTCTCGATCGGCTTGAACTGTGCGCTCGGCGCCGACCTGATGCGCCCCTATCTGGCGGAGCTTTCCGGCTTTGCCGATACGCGCATTTCCGCCTATCCGAATGCGGGCCTGCCCAATGCGATGGGCGAATATGACGAGACCCCGCATGACATGGCGTGTGCCGTCGAGCCGTGGGCACGCGACGGCATTGTGAACATTGTCGGCGGTTGCTGCGGTTCTACACCCGACCACATTGCCCATGTGCGCGAGCATGTCTCGAAGTATGCACCGCGCCAAATTCCTTCGATACCGCCGAAGCTGCGCCTTTCGGGGCTGGAGCCGTTTGTCCACGGAGCATGACCCGCGCGGGTGTGGTCGTGCAGGTTCAGGTTGAGCGTTTGATATGAGATTACGCCAGCGAAAGCATCCAGCTGTGCGTCGAACGTCAGAAGGCAAAGAATAAAAATGACAACGGCAAACGCAGCGCAGGCCTTCATCAACGTCGGTGAACGCACCAACGTCACCGGCTCGGCGCGCTTCCGCAAGCTGATCGAAGCGAACGATTATCCGGCCGCACTCGCGGTTGCGCGCTCTCAGGTTGAGAACGGCGCGCAGGTGATCGACATCAACATGGATGAAGGCCTGCTCGATCCTGAACGGGCGATGACGACGTTTCTCAATCTGATCGCATCTGAACCCGATATTGCCCGCGTACCTGTCATGATCGACAGCTCGAAGTGGAGCGTGATCGAAGCCGGCTTGAAGTGCGTGCAGGGCAAGCCGATCGTCAATTCGATCAGCCTGAAGGAAGGCGAGGAGCAGTTCCTCGATCACGCCAAGAAGGTGTTGCGCTATGGCGCCGCCGTGGTGGTGATGGCTTTCGATGAAGTCGGACAGGCGGATACGGAAGATCGCAAATTCGAGATCTGCCATCGCGCCTACAAGATTCTGACCGAGCAGGTTGGCTTCCCACCTGAAGACATCATCTTCGATCCCAACATCTTCGCGGTGGCGACGGGTATTGAGGAACACAACGGCTATGGCATCGCCTTCATTGAGGCGGTGCGGCGTATCAAGGAAGCGATGCCGCTGGTGCACATTTCAGGCGGTGTTTCGAACCTGTCGTTTGCATTCCGCGGCAACGAACCGGTCCGCGCGGCGATGCATTCGGTGTTCCTCTACTATGCAATCGCTGCCGGCATGGACATGGGCATCGTCAATGCGGGCCAGCTTACGCCCTACGATGCGATCGATCCGGAACTGCGCGAGCTATGTGAGGATGTGGTTCTCAACAAGCGTCCCGATGCAACTGACCGACTGCTGGACGCGGCACCCCGTTTCAAGGGCGACGGCAGCACCGGTGCCAAGCAGAAGGAGAAGGATCTCTCCTGGCGCAATCAGCCGGTGCAGGAACGCCTAACCCATTCGCTGGTCAACGGCATCACCGACTTCATCGAGGAAGATACGGAAGAAGCGCGCCAGCAGGCCGAGAAGCCGTTGCACGTGATCGAAGGCGCGCTGATGACGGGCATGAACGTCGTCGGCGATCTGTTCGGGGCGGGCAAGATGTTCCTGCCGCAGGTGGTGAAAAGCGCCCGCGTCATGAAGCAGGCGGTAGCCTATCTGCAACCCTTCCTGGAAGAAGAAAAGCGCGCGTCCGGTGTCGATCAGATGCCCGCCGCCGGCAAGATCGTGATGGCGACGGTGAAGGGCGACGTGCACGACATCGGCAAGAACATCGTCGGCGTTGTTCTGCAATGTAACAACTACGAGGTGATTGACCTCGGCGTGATGGTTCCCGCCGCAAAAATTCTTGAGGCAGCCAAGAGAGAAAAGGCCGACATGATCGGGCTTTCCGGCCTCATCACGCCTTCGCTCGATGAGATGTGTTTCGTGGCCGCCGAGATGGAGCGTGAGGGATTTGATTGCCCGCTGCTGATTGGCGGCGCTACGACCAGCCGTGTTCACACGGCGGTGAAAATCAGCCCCAACTATTCCAAGGGGCAGGCCATCTATGTGCTCGATGCTTCGCGCGCGGTGGGCGTTGTCTCCAAGCTGCTGTCAGAAACTGATCGCCAGGATTACGTCGCCGAGATTCAGACTGAATACGTCAAGGTGCGCGAAAATCACCTGAAGAACGAGGCATCCAAGAAGCGCATTCCGCTAAGCGCCGCGCGTGGAAACAAGTTCAATATCGACTGGCCGAACTATACGCCGCCCAAGCCGACGTTCCTGGGAACGCGTAAGTTTGAAAATTATCCGCTGGCGGAGCTGGTTCCTTACATCGACTGGACGCCGTTCTTCCAGACCTGGGAACTGGCCGGGCGTTATCCTGCAATTCTCAAGGACAACAAGGTCGGCGCTGAAGCGCAGAAGCTGTTCAATGACGCGCAGGATATGTTGCGGGCGATGGTGGTCGGTAACTGGGTGCGTGCTTCCGGCGTCGTCGGGTTCTGGCCTGCCAACGCAATCGGTGATGACATCGCTGTTTATGCCGATGACAGCCGGTCCAAACAGATTGCAACGTTCCATACGCTGCGCCAGCAGATTGCGCGCGATCCAAAGCGCGACCGTGCACATACGGCGCTATCCGATTTCATCGCGCCGCAGGACAGCGGTATTGCCGATTACGTCGGCGGGTTTGCGGTGACGGCAGGTCTCGGTGAGGAGGAGGCCATAGCCAAGCACGTGAAAGCCACCGATGACTACAGCCGCATTCTTCTGAAGGCGCTATCAGATCGCTTGGCGGAAGCTTTCGCGGAATGCATGCACGCACGCGTGCGGCGCGAGCTGTGGGGCTATGCGGCCGACGAGAAACTGTCCAACGATGATCTGATCCTGGAGAAGTATCGCGGCATTCGTCCGGCGCCGGGCCATCCGGCGCAGCCTGATCACACGGAGAAGGGGACGATCTGGGAACTGATGGATGTCGAGAATGCGATCGGCATGCAGTTGACTGAAAGCTACGCGATGTGGCCCGGTGCTGCGGTTGCGGGCCTTTATTTCTCGCATCCCGACAGCCACTATTTCGGCGTCGGTAAAGTTGAGCGCGACCAGGTCGAGGATTACGCGGCCCGCAAGGGCTGGACCGTTGAAGAAACCGAACGCTGGCTGGCTCCGGTGCTCAACTATGACACGCGTGCGCTGCGTGAGGCGGCGGCATAACCTTGGGGTCGGGCGCTGCTTTGCGCCGAATGTAATCGGGCCTTGCGTCCAGCGGTGCTGCATCGTTGCTGTACAGCACCTCTGCGCTGCGCTTGCCTTTCCTTGTGGCGGTGCGGGTCGCAGGCTCGCGCGATGGTGCGGATCAGTCCGCAATCATTTGTATGGTTGTCTTATGGCCGCGTTTGTTATCGGCTGCAGATCCGCAGACTGTACGGATGATGAGATTGCATAACGGGTGCTTGCAGACGACGAGGTGAGGGTCGGTGCAACGTCGACGGCCCTGTTCGCCTGAGAATATGCGAGGAAATCTGTGCTTGGCAGCGCTCACCGCGTATTCGACTGCGCAGACGAGTACGTGCACACGATCCGGGCGGCGCAGGTGCAGGCGGCTGTCCTCAAGCCGGGTCAATTCGATGGCGAACTGACCCGCATCGACTTTCGTCGTCTATGGTTGCAGCGCGGCGCGGAGAGTCTGGCTCGCTCCGTTCATATTTCAATTCCAAAGACCCGCGCGCCGATCTTCTTTCTGACGGATCTCCGGCAGCAGCCGAGCTGCATAAACGGCATCGAGTTCAAGCCAGGGGAATTGCTGTTCTGGGGCCGTGAAAGCGAACAGTATCAGCGCACGGACGGCGCGATCCGCTGGGGCGCCATGTCCCTTGCGCCGGATGAACTCGAACGGGCGGCCCGCACTGTTCTCGGCCGTGAAATGCCGGTCCCGCAAGAGACGAATGTGTTGCGTCCGCAGCGGCGCGCGATGGCGCGGCTAGGTGCGCTGCATCAGATCGCCGGAACTCTTGCCAGGTCGGCGCCCGAAATCATCGCCCATGCGGAGGTCGCGAAGGCACTGGAACAGGCGATGGTGCACGCGATGCTGCTGGCCATCGACACCAGCGAGAAAAAGGCGCCGGTCGCCGGATACAAGGATCGGCGTGCAATTCTAGAAGGGCTAGAAGGGTTCATTGCCCGCCACTCAGGCCGCCCGCTTTACATCATGGATTTGTGCAACGAACTCGGAGCACCAGAACGAACGGTGCGGCGCGTTTTCAAGGAGCAATTCGGACTAAGTCCAATCCGGTATCTTTGGCTGCGCCGCATGTATCAGGTGAACCGCGCGCTTCAGCTCGCCGACCCAATGCAGACTTCCGTAACGACCATAGCAATGGAGCACGGTTTCGGAGAACTCGGCAGGTTCGCGACGGTTTATCGCCAACTCTTCGGTGAGGCGCCTTCCACGACGCTACGCAAAAAGCCAAATTTCGTGCCTCGGGTGATGTCTCCTCGCTATCTCGGCCTTGCCCAGTTCGAATAACGGACTTCCGTGAAAGACAGCGGCAGCGACGCGTGTCGTGCCGGCAAAACCACCGAAGCCGACCGTTCACACCACAAACAAATAGTTCGTTTTCTTGCCCGTTCACTCGGGCGATTTATTCCGAGGCAAGCAATTGCATTGATCGGCATTAAGAGTGCAATTGCATGGAAAAACGCCCGAAAAACATAAAGGAATCGGCAACTCTTTTAAATTTCTAGCTGGCCGAATCTGCATAGCGGCTATTGCCATTTCATGTGTTTTTAAAGCCGAGGGCGATGCTCTCTCATATTGATGGCAAGCGCGCAGACTTTTGATGCCCGCGGTTGGGCCAGAACGTATGTCGCGACGCCATCCCGTCGATTTAAGATCGGGGCGGCCGGTTGATACCTCCGTTCCAGCACAGGAGGTATCGAATGATCCCCGAAGCCGCGCATTTGCGGGATGAACCCATTAAAGGCCGCACCAGCTGGTTGAAAGCCAGCGTTGCTGCGATTGCTCTTAGCGTGATTACGCCAGCGGTTGTGCAAGCTGAAGCTGCGCCAGCGCGGCCGAACATTCTTTTTATTATGGGTGATGACATCGGCTACATGCAGCCGAGCATCTACCATCGCGGCTTGATGGTCGGCGAAACGCCGAATATTGACCGCATCGGCCGCGAAGGCGCGATGTTCACCGATTACTATGCGGAGCAGAGCTGCACGGCTGGACGTAATGCGTTCTTCACTGGCATGCATCCGCTGCGCACCGGCATGATCATGCCGCAGCTGCCCGGCAGTCCGACCTATCTGAAGCCCGGCACGCCGGCACTCGCAAAGTTCCTGCACGATCTCGGATATGCAACCGGGCAGTTTGGCAAGAACCACCTTGGCGATCATACGGAGGCGCTGCCCACAGCACACGGATTCCAAGAGTTCTGGGGTTATCTCTACCACCTTGACGCCATGCAGGGCGTCAGCTTCCCGGACATCAACAAGACGCCAACGGATCAAACTGTTGCCCCGCCGTGTCAGAACACTGCAGTGCCTGGATTGGATCCGACACCGGGAGCTGTCGATCAGAAGACGACCATTTGTCTGATGCCACCGCGACCGGTGATCGCCTGTAAATCCTCTAACGGCACCGTAGAAAAGCAGACATGCAAGGACGAAGGGCCGCTGACGCTCAAGCGGTCTGAGACGGTCGACGAAGAGATTTCAAGTCACCTCATCGACTTCCTCGATCGCAACAATCCCAAGGAAACCGGCAAGCCGTTCTTCGTCTGGTACAACCCGGCGCGCATGCACATCACGACAATGCTGTCTGACAAGTATCTCGGCATGGTCGGGCAGCCCGGTGGCAAGGACTGGGGCGTGAACGAAGCCGGCATGAAGCAGATGGACGACAACATCGGCTACGTGCTGAAGAAGCTTGAGGAGATGGGCGAGCTCGACAACACGATTGTCGTTTTCACCACGGACAACGGCGCTGAGACCATCACGTTTCCCGATGGCGGCACAACGCCGTTCAAGGGCGGAAAGCTGTCAACCTGGGAAGGTGGCATGCGAGCGCCCATGGTGGTGCGCTGGCCGGGCCACATCGAGCCAGGAACGGTCAAGACCGACATCTTCGCGTCGCTTGACTGGGTGCCGACGTTCGTCGAAATCGCCGGTGGCCCCAAGGGCAACGAACTGAAGGCGCAGATCGAGAAGGGCGCCTATCCGGGCATTGTCAAGACGACGCTGGATGGCATCAACCAGCACGATTATCTGCTCGGAAAATCGGATAGATCGGCACGCGATACATTCTTCTATTACTCGGGCAAGGATCCTTCGGCTGTCCGCTACAAGAACTGGAAGATGTACTTCTCGATGGTATCGGACGATCCGACCGGCTTTACCGTTGGCCCCGTGCCGTACCACTGGACTCAGGTTGTGAACATCAAGCGCGATCCATTCGAGACTTCGATCGGTTCGCAGTTGAAGACACTGACCGGCGTCGGTGGCGCGTTGGCTGCACCGGTTACCGCCTACGTCTACGACTGGAACCTGCTGCCGATCGGCCAGGCGTTGTGGCTAAAGGAACTTGAGACTTACAACAAGTTCCCGCCGATGCAGACGCCTGCGAGCTACAACCTTGATCAGGTCATCCAGCAGGTGAAATCCGCCAAGACGACCAGAGACTGATACGCACGACGATCGGGCGGTTCTGCGGAGCCGCCCGACTGTCATTGTCCATCGGCGACTTCAGATCATATCGGGTAATGCAATGCTTTGTTGGATTGTTCAGACGCTCCATTCGCTCCGGACGCGCACGTTTGCAGCCTCGTTTGCAGTGTTGGCGGCTCTCACCCTGACAACGCTTTCAGCAGCTGCCAAACAAGACCCGCTTCCGTCATGGAACGACGGTGCAGTGAAGAGCGCGATCGTGGCGCTCGTTAAGGAAACAACCACGGAGGGCGCCGCCGGTTATGTTGAACCGGCCGATCGCATCGTGGTCTTCGATCAAGACGGCACGCTCTGGGCTGAGCATCCGCTTTACAGTCAGGCGCTGTTTGCGCTCGACCGGGTGGCGACGCTGGCGCCCGAACACCCCGAATGGAAAACCACCGAGCCTTTCAAGTCAGTGCTCGCCAATGATTTTGCCACCATCGCAAAGTTCAGCGAGAAGGATTGGCTTGAAATCGTTGCCGCCACGCACGCTGGCATGAGCACCGAGCAGTTTGAGAAGATTGTCACCGATTGGCTGCCGACCTCGAAGAACCCGGTGCTGAAGCGGCCTGTTACCGAACTGGTCTATCAGCCGATGCTGGAAGTGCTGGCGTATCTGCGCGCCAATGGTTTCAACACTTACATCGTTACCGGTGGTGGTCAGGAGTTCGTCCGCCCCTATGCCGACGCAGTGTATGGCATTCAACGCGAGCAGGTCGTCGGCTCCAGCGTTGCGACCAAATTTGAATACAAGGACGGCAAGGCAGAATTGCTGCGCGAGCCGAAGCTGTTCTTCAACAGCAACTATGAAGGCAAGCCGATCGGCATCAATCTCTTCATCGGCAAGCGTCCCTTGATTGCTTTTGGAAACTCCGACGGCGATCGCCAGATGCTGGAATGGACGACAGCGGGTGAGGGGCCCAGACTGGGCGTGCTTGTGCTGCATGACGATGCTACGCGCGAGTTCGCCTATGGCCCGGCCGACGGCCTACCCGACACCAAAGTTGGCACGTTTAGCCAGTCGCTGATGGATGAGGCCCATGCGCGCAAATGGCATGTGATCAGCATGAAGAATGATTGGGCAACCATTTTTCCAAAACCGGCGGAATAGGCGGCCGAAAAAGGCGGGTTGATATAGGCAGGTTGGTGTGCATCCCGACTGGGAGACAATTCTAGGGGAAGCAAGGTGAGCATCAGACACAGGCATAAGGCACAAGCGCACTCTGCTCCGCCGAACATCTCCGACCCGACGACGGATATGGTCCGGATCGACGGCGCGACGTTTCGCATGGGATCGGATCGGCACTATGCTGAGGAGAAGCCGGTTCATCGGGTAACGGTCGACGGTTTCTGGATCGATCCGGCGCCGGTGACTAACGCGCAGTTTCGCGCCTTTGTCGAGGCAACGGGCTATGTCACGTTCGCCGAGATTGCGCCTGACCCGAAAGACTATCCCGGCGCGCTGCCGCATCTGTTGAAGGCGGGATCACTGGTGTTTGCGCCACCGGACTATCCCGTCGACACACGCGACTGGAGCCAATGGTGGGAGTTCCGTCAGCGGGTGAACTGGCGCAGGCCGTACGGTCGTGGCAGCTCGATCAGGGGGATGGACCATCACCCCGTGGTTCATGTCGCCTATCGAGACGCTGAGGCTTATGCAGACTGGGTTGGCAAGTCACTACCGACAGAGGCGGAATGGGAATACGCTGCGCGCGGCGGTCTCGATGGGGCCGAGTTCGCCTGGGGAGATGAGCTGAACCCTGAGGGACGTCAGCTTGCAAATACGTGGCAGGGCGCGTTTCCTCACGAGAACCTCAAGCTCGATGGCTACGAGCGCACATCGCCGATCCGTTCATACCCACCCAACGGTTTTGGGCTTTACGACATGATTGGCAATGTCTGGGAATGGACGGCGGATTGGTTTTCGAACCGCCATCCAGACAACGCCCCGAAAGCTTGCTGCATTCCGGTCAATCCGCGCGGCGGTCCGGAGCAGGCCAGCCATGATGCCCGTCAGCCCAGGTCGGCTATTCCGCGCAAGGTGTTGAAGGGCGGTTCGCATCTGTGCGCGCCGAACTACTGTCGGCGGTATCGACCAGCAGCACGCCACGCTCACCCCGTCGATACATCGACCAGTCATATCGGTTTCCGATGTGTTTTCAGAAGCGCTGATCGGGAACAGTCACGGTAGGAAGAGAGCTGTACCGCTGGCGGTATGCAGGCGGTGCTTATTGGGGCATCGAACAGCAGTCAGACGACGAGACCGATTCCGTGTGTGCCTCCGCTATGATAGAGGCATGGGGGCGCGTTCGACGTGGCGTGCCGATTTAACAAACTATGCGTTCGCCGCATTTAATGCGGCGTGGGCCTGCTGCGCTGTGGCCCATCGCAGCGCCTGCGATTTCAGCTTAAAGGTCTTTCGATCAGACGCTGGCTATTATGCAGCCATGCCCAATTGCCGACGAACAGTGGAACGTGCTTCCCTTAGAAGGCTCAATACGTTCGAAATCGAATAGGACTATCCGTGCAATATCAGCCGCATAGGTTCTCCGTGGCGCCCATGATGGATTGGACGGATCGGCATTGCCGGACGTTTCACCGTCAGCTGACGAAGCGCGCTCTGCTCTATACCGAGATGGTAACGGCCCCCGCTGTGCTGCGCGGCGATCGCGAGCGGCTGCTCGGATTGGCCGGCGAGCATGAGCATCCGGTGGCGTTGCAGCTCGGTGGATCGGACCCTGAAGCACTGGCGGACGCCGCCGCCGTGGGTGCGGAATATGGTTACGACGAAATAAACCTGAATGTCGGCTGTCCTTCCGACCGCGTGCAGGAGGGCCGCTTCGGCGCCTGCCTGATGGCCGAGCCGGAGCTGGTTGCAAAGTGCGTTTACGCAATGCAACGCAACGTCAAGGTGCCGGTAACGGTGAAATGCCGGATCGGCATCGACGACCAGGACAGCGAGGCCGATTTCCAGCGCTTCATCGACACGGTGGCCGATGCGGGCATTACAACTTTTGTTGTCCACGCGCGCAAAGCCTGGCTGAAGGGTCTGTCGCCGAAAGAGAACCGCGAGATTCCCCCGCTGGATTATCCGCGCGTCTACCGGCTGAAAGCATCGCATCCCGAGCTGACGATTGTGATCAACGGCGGCGTCGACAATCTGGATGCGGCAGAGGAACATCTGCGTCATGTCGATGGCGTGATGATGGGGCGCGCTGCGTATCAGACGCCGTACATTCTGAGTGACGTCGACCAGCGCATATTCGCGATAACGGACGCGCCGGCGATTTCTCGCCGCGACGCAGTGGAAGCGATGCTGCCTTACATCGAAGAACACATTGCATCGGGCGGCCGGCTGAACAACATTGTGCGTCACATGCTGGGGCTTTATCACGCCGAACCGCGCGGACGCCTGTTCCGTCGTCATCTCAGTGAGAATGCACCACGGGATGCAGCGCCGCTGTCGGTGCTGAAGGAGGCGCTGGAATACGTTGAAAGCGGACCGCGCCGCGCAAGCGCCGCCGAGTAACGCCGCCGTACAACCACATAACACTGGGAATGATCGCGCATGGAACTGGGGTTGGCCAATGGCGATCTTGTCATGCTCGTTGTGGCGCTGCTGGCGGGCGGACTGGTGGCCGGTTTTCTAGCCGGTCTGCTTGGTATCGGCGGCGGTGGTGTGCTGGTGCCGGTGCTGTATGAAGTGTTCCGCGCTCTCGATGTCGATCCCGCCGTGCGCATGCACGTGGTGTTGGGCACATGCCTTGCGATCATCCTGCCGACGTCGCTGAAATCGTTCGCGGGGCACCGGGCGCGCGGCTCGGTTGATATGGCGCTGCTGAAACGGGTGGCGCCGTTTGTTGTGCTGGGCGTGATGATCGGAGCGGTCGCCGCGAAGAATTCCAGCGCCGAAGTGTTGAAGTGGGTGTGGGCGATTTCCGCCAGCGTCATTGCGTTCAAAATGGCGTTCGGCCGTGAGAGCTGGCGCATTTCCGATCACCTGCCGCCAACGCCGTGGCCGCAGGCTGGCGGGTTCGGCGTCGGTCTCATCTCGACACTGATGAGTATCGGTGGTGCATCGTTCGTCGTGCCGCTGCTGACGCTGTTCGGCAAACCGATCCTGCAGGCGGTTTCAACAGCTGCCGGCGTGGGGCCGCTGATCGCGTTCCCCGGCGTGATCGGATACGCGTGGGCGGGTTGGGGTGCGGAAGGTTTGCCGTGGGGCTCGATCGGTTATGTCAACCTGCTGGCGATGGCGATCGTTGCACCGGTAAGCGTACTGGCGGCGCCGCTGGGTGTGCGCATGGCGCATCGCATTCCGCGCCGCACGCTGGAGCTGGCGTTCGCCGCGTTCCTGGCAACGATCGCGCTGCGCTTCATTGTTGATTTGGTGTTGTGAGCGCTGATTGGTGGGCCAACGCAAGGCTGGCCATAGGTCAGGGCACGGCAGAATTGATGGCGCGGGCATGGGGAAACTTGCGTGGATCCCGGCCTTTTTCTGGCACTCGGCGACTCCCCTTCGGGGAGCCGGCCGCCGAGTGCGCAAGAAATATTCGCCGGGATGACGGAGGAGTGGGGGCGATTTAGCAATGATACGTCGGACTGCAACGGGATGAGAGGTGCGGTTCGCAGAGTTCATTGTCAAAGCCGCTAGGCCGCTTGGGCCATAAAGAAGACCGACAACAGTGCCTCTGCCTCAGCTTCCATTGGGAGGCATCCAGGTCTGCAACTCAAGCTGGGGCAATAGCCCGGCAGTGGCCTCCGCACACCGTCATCCCGACATCGGTCGGGATCCACGCCAGCTTAAGCGTTTGAGCGGTTGCAGAAGGATGTCCGTCCAGAGATGATCGGAGCATGCCTCGCCTGTATGAGCCGAAAGATCCGTGCGTCTACATTCTCGCCAGCAAACGCGATGGGGTGCTGTACATCGGCGTGACGAGTGCCCTTCACGGTCGCATGGAGGAGCACAGCCAGGGCGTGATCGCAGGTTTCACGAAGCGCTATGGCGTAAAATTATTGGTCTATCACGAACACCACGACGACATGGAAATGGCGATCCGGCGCGAGAAGCAGTTGAAGGCGTGGCGCCGCGCGTGGAAGGTTCGGCTGATCGAAAGCATGAACCCTGAGTGGGTGAACCTCTTTGATCCGTTGACCGGCGCAATTGCCGAAGGCCCGGCTGATCGGGCGCGGCAGAATTTATAGCGCGTGCTGGGGGAAACTTGCGTGGATCCCGGCCTAGCGCCGGGATGACGTTTTTATTTCTTTCGCACGAGTGATTTCCTGTCCGGGCGGCGGCCGCCGAGTGCGTAGAAATTTTTCGCCGGCGCGAAGTTTGTATTCGGCGCTGGCGGCCGGCTGCGCAGAGCGCAGTCGCCAGCGCCAGGCAAAAACTAAACTTCGATTTTCTGATTGTACTCGCCGACTTCGGGCTGTTGCGAGAGCAGGCCGTCGATGTCGGCGAAGATAGCCTTCATGTTGGCCTCCGACACCGGGCTTTCGACGACGACGACCAGCTCCGGCTTGTTAGATGACGCACGCACCAGACCCCAGGTGCCATCTTCGAGCGTGACGCGCACGCCGTTGACGGTGACGAGATCGCAGATCTTCTGACCGGCAACGGTGCCGCCATCCGCTGCTAATTTCTGATAATGCGCGACGACGCGATCGACGACGCCATACTTTTTCTCGTCGTCGCAGTGGGGCGACATGGTCGGCGACTGATAGGTTTTCGGCAGCGCGCGGCGCAGGTCGGCCATCGTTTTATCGGGCGCTCGCTGCAGCATGTCGCAAACGGCGAGCGCGGCGACGAGACCGTCATCGTAGCCACGGCCGAGCGGCGGCTGGAAGAAGAAGTGACCGCTCTTTTCAAAACCGACCAGCGCCTTCTGCTCGAAGGTGTAGCGCTTCATGTAGGAGTGGCCGGTTTTCCAGTAGAGCGTTTTGGCGCCGTTCTCGATCAGTACCGGATCGGTCATGAAGAGGCCGGTTGATTTTACGTCGGCAACGAACACAGCATCCTTGTGCTGGGCCGAGATATCGCGCGCGAGCATGACGCCAACGGTGTCGGCGAAGATTTCGTTGCCTTCGTTATCGACGACGCCGCAACGGTCGCCGTCGCCGTCGAAGCCGAAACCGACATCGGCCTTGTGCTGCACCACCGCCTCGGCGATGGCGTGCAGCATGCCCATATCCTCAGGGTTCGGATTATAGCGCGGGAACGTGTAATCGAGCTCGGTATCGAGCGGCTCGACTTCGCAGCCGATCGCTTCGAGCACCTGCGGTGCGAATGCGCCTGCTGTGCCGTTGCCGCATGCGGCGACGACCTTCAGCTTGCGCTTGAGCTTCGGACGATCGGCCAGCGCGCGCATGTAGCGCTCGGCCATGTCGGGAACGAAGATAAGGCGGCCGCCGGCTGCGGGTTTGGAAGCGCCTGACAGCACGATTTCCTTCAGCCGGCTCATTTCATCGGGGCCGAAGGTGAGTGGCCGATTGAGGCCCATCTTGATGCCGGTCCAGCCGTTGTCGTTGTGCGAGGCGGTGACCATGGCCACGCCTTCGACGTCGAGATCGAACTGCGCGAAGTAGGCCATCGGCGAAAGCGCGAGGCCGATGTCGTGCACTTCGCAGCCGCCAGCCAGCAGACCGTTGATGAGCGCCTGCTTCACCGATGCGGAATAGGAGCGGTAGTCGTGTCCGGTGACGATGCGCTTAGGCACACCGCGCTCTTCGAACAGCGTTGCCATGCCCAGGCCGACGGCGGTGAGGCCGAGCAGGTTGATTTCCTGCGGGAACAGCCAGCGCGCATCGTATTCGCGGAAGCCGGTGGGCTTTACCAGCGGGATGCGTTCGAAATCGGCGGTGTTGGGCTTCAGGTCGGCGCGCGGCTTGGGCAGCATGAATGGTCCTTCGTGAAAATATCCGGCCGGATGAGTAAACGCCGCCCGTGGAATAAAGTTGATCAACAGACTGCGACACGGTGGAGCATGTGATAGCGGCACGGCGGTCTCAGCAACCTGGCGCTTGGTGCAAGGTGTCGGGCTTTACTCCTGCAGGACAAGGCGGCCCTGGCGCATGTCGAAGCGGGACAGGCGCGACAGGAAGCTCATGCCGAGCAGGGAGGTTTTGAGGCGGCCGGGTTCGGTGACGGCGGCGGGCACGTTGCGCACGGTGATGCCGCCGATGGAGACGCGATCCAGCGTGACGGGGGCGACGCGGGCGACGCCGTTGGCGGTATGCACGGAGCGGGTGAAATCCTGATCGCGCAGATAGAGGCCGGCGCGCTCGGCGTCCTCATAGGAAAGGGCGACCATGGTGGCGCCGGTGTCGACCATGACCTCGACCGGGCGGCCGTTGATCTCGGCGTGGGTATTGAAGTGGCCGTTGTCCTGCGCTGCCAGTTCAACGACGGTGCCGCTTGCGGTGGGCTGCTGTGCGGCAGCAGCCGTTGCATTCTGGCGCGGTGCGTTGCTGTCGGCGGCCTGCTGGCGCGCCTGCGCAACGTCAGCCGGTGTCGGCAGCCCCAGCATACGCTCGGCGCCGACTTTGAGATTCTCGAAATGGGTGAGGGCGGCGATCGCGATGACCGCGACAACGCCCCAACTCAACACTTCACGGAGGAGTTGCCTGGTGCCTGACGTCAAAGCCATGGTTCTCAGATGTTGACGAGCTTGGCGGGATTGCCCGGAACGCCCCCAGTGATGGGAGCGCATCCTTCGCCGCCGTCAGCCCCTTAGCGTCAAATAATCTTTGGCGAATTCATAGGATCGCAAACGCCTTAAAAAACTCATACCGAGCAAGTTCTCGTTAACACTTCCGGGTTTGGCGACGAGGGCCTCGACGTTGTGGACGACGAGTGGGCCGATGGCGAGGGAGCGGATGCGGGCGGAGGCGGCGTAGGTCATGCCATTGGCGGTGTTGACCGGCACCGTATAGGACAGCGCGCCCAGATCTATGCCGGCGCGGGCGGCGTCAGCGGGCTTCAACACCACGGAGGAGGCACCGGTGTCGACCATCAGCGGCATCGATTGACCGTTAACGCTGGCGCGTACGGCGAAATGGCCATCGAGGCGGCGACGGACGCGGACGGCGCGCTCACCCTCGTCGGTGGTTTCGACCGATACAACCTGGCCGGAGGGTACAAGCTCTTCGCCGACGCGGTTGACGACGGTCATCACCTCCTCGCGGTAGGAGTAGGCGGCGATGAAGCCGAAGCCAATGGCGAGCCACGCGATGACGTAGCGCAGCGCCTGCATGGGCCGCGTGCGATCCTCGCCGAATAGGCCGTAGAGATAGAACAGCACCAGCAGCACGCCGACAGCGAGCGAGATGATCTCGCCGGTGCCGAGCTCGGTCAGCATGCCGCCGCCGTCGCGGGTAAAGAGATAGCCGCCGACGGCAACGAGCAGTAGCAGAACGATCCAGGCTTTCATTTCAGCGGGCTCCGGGAGCGGTGTTGCGGTCGTTGGCGGCGCGGGTGCGTGCGGTACGGACGTCAGGTGGTGGGCCAGGATGCAGGCACGATGTGCTGAGTACGCGGCTTTGGTCTCGATTGCAGCGGGCTTTTCGGCTGCGGCAACCGAGGCGGCGCACAGTGGCAGGCCAATGTGCCGATAATGTAGTCGGCTGATGCGAGAAGGGAAGGGAACGTTGCCAGGAGGCATGCGCCGGCACGTATCGACTTTTGCGTTTCCAGCAAAAGTTGACGGGGGTTCAGTTCGCATTACGCACCGGTGGGCCGGCCCCCCGAAGGGGAATCGCCGGTGCAACAGAAAAACTGGCGTGGATCCCGACCTGCGTCGGGATGACGTTGCGGAGAGGCATGCGCCGCGCATGACGGCTTTGTCGTGTCCATCAACAGTTGACGGGGGTGTAGTTCGCACCACGCGGTTGGCGGCGTGCTCCGCTGAGCGGATCGTCGAACGCTATAAGCGCGGCAGGAAATGCCGCCTGGAACGGCCCGCGATCGAGTGGTCCCGACGCGCTCGGCGGGGGGGGCGCGCGGCGGTGTCGCAGAGCGCCACAAAAATCCCCTGCGCCACAAAAACAAACGGCGGGATTGCTCCCGCCGCTGTGTTCTGCTGATCGATGTGGCCTGCTCCCGAACCATGCATTGCCACGATGGGGGGTGGATTGACTTCAACCGTAAGACCACCTTCCGACCGTTGTCGGGGACGACGTGGAGGGAGCGAAGGGGCAGCGCGCACCAATCAGCGCTGGCGACCAGCTGCGCGGAGCGCAGTCGCCAGCGCCAACTGAAATGCAGTTATTCGTTCTGGACGTAGGTGATGCGGCCGTCGGGCTGCTTGGTCCAAGTGTACATGACGTAGGCCACCTGCTTGATGTCACCCTTTTCGTCGAAGGCAATGTCGCCGATCACGGTGTTGAACAGCACGCCGGTGCGCATATAGGCCGCGACAGTCTTGGGATCGGTCGACTGGGTGGCTTCGATGGCCTGCTTCAGAATCTGCACGGCGGCGTAGCTGTAAAGCGTGTAGGCCTCGGGCTTGTATTCGCGCGCCTCGAACCTTGAAATGATTTCCTTGGCCTCGGGGCGCTTCTGCGGGTCGGGGCCGAAGGTCATCAGCGTGCCTTCCGCGCCGGGACCAGCGATGGCTGCAAACTCGTCGCTGGCGATGCCGTCACCGGACATGAACACGGCCTGGAGGCCCTGATCGCGCATCTGGCGCAGGATGAGGCCGCCCGCCGTGTGTACGCCGCCCCAGTAGAGCACATCGATCTCAGCGTTCTTCAGCTTGGAGACGAGGGCGGTGAAGTCCTTCTCGCCCGCGCCGACGCCTTCATAGACGGTTTCGGTGACGCCGAGATCGTTCATGGCCTTTTTGGTCTGGTCGGCGAGACCACGTCCGTAGGTGGTCTTGTCGTGGATGATGGCGATTTTCTTGTCCTTGAAGTGCGTGGCGATGTGCTGCCCGGCAACGGCACCCTGCTGATCGTCACGGCCGCAGGTGCGGAACACGTTCCAGAGTTTGCGCTCGGTGATGGAAGGGTTGGTAGACGCGGGCGTGATCATCAGGATGCCGTTGTCGACGTAGACTTCCGATGCCGGCATCGTGACGCCGGAGTTGAAGTGACCGACGACGAAATTCACGCCTTCGCCCAGGAAGTTATTGGCGACGGAAACACCCTGGCGCGGATCGGCGGCATCGTCGCCGACGACGAGCTCGAGCTGTTTGCCAGCGATGCCGCCAGCAGCATTGATATCCGCCACCGCCTGCTCGACACCGTTTTTCAACTGGGCGCCGAAGGCAGCGTCCGTGCCGGTCATCGGGCCAGCCACGCCGATCTTGAGTTTGTCGTCGTCACCGCCACAGCCGGTGAGCAGGGTGGCTAAAGCAAGCGCCAAGGCGGCAAGGGTTGCTGTTGATTTCATGAGCTCCTCTCGGGGTGGACCGGGGCTTAAAATGTTTCAAAGGGTGAATTGCGAAATAATCTGGCCGTTTCAGTGTCGCGGCACATCTTTGATTTGATGGCGTATGTTCAACCGAAACCGGGCAAATGTCATCCTTGGGGTTGAGTCAGCCTTGCGGCGCGGCGGTGTTTTCAGCGGGCTCGTCGGTTCGGCGGCGCCACCAGAGCAGCCCCGCGCGTTCATAGGCCCAAGGATACTGCTCGACCATCTGGCGCACGCGCGTCATGCGGAAACCCCACAGGCATGCGGTGACGACCACGATGTAATCGATGATGAAATTGCGCCATGAGAACAGCACCTCATGGAACAAGGCATAGTGCAGGAAGCGAACGGCGAATGTAAGCAGCAGGGCCGAAGTGAAGATCTGCCAGGTGGGCCGCCATGTTGATGCAATGGCTGATCCGGCCGCCCGCGCCGCTGCCCCACCTATCAACACAGTGATGAGCAGAAAGATCCAGAGGCCGTTGTCGCCGGTTTCATAGACGGTCATGGCACCTCGCCCTGCTGGCTGATTTCCAGCTGCGCTGCCGCTGCATCGTGATGGCGCCCGCCCTCAAGATAGGCTGCGCGGACCTCAGGACTGGAGAGCAACTCCTGACCTGAGCCTGACATGGTGATGACGCCATTGACCATCACATACGCGCGATGGGCCAGCCGCAGCGCATGGAATGCGTTCTGTTCAACGAGGAACACCGTCAAGCCTTCACGCGCGTTTAGATCAGCGATGACGCGGAAGATCTGTTTGACGATCAGCGGCGCCAGCCCGAGCGAAGGCTCGTCCAGCAACAGCAGTTTCGGACGGCTCATCAGCGCGCGGGCAATCGCCAGCATCTGCTGTTCACCGCCGGAAAGTGTGCCGCCGCGCTGATGCAGGCGCTCTTTCAGCCGAGGAAAGATGGTCGTCATATGCTGCAGGTCGCGCTCGAACTCGCGGTGTCCGGCGAACTCGGCGCCCATGCGCAGGTTTTCTTCAACCGTCATGCGGCCGAAGATGCGACGACCCTCAGGCGACTGAGCAAGGCCGAGACGCGCGATCTGGTGGGTGGGCAGCGCGGAGATGTCCTGACCGTCGAACACGATGCGTCCGGCGTGTGCACGCGGCATGCCGAAGATGGTCATCATCAACGTGGACTTACCGGCGCCGTTGGCACCGATCAGCGTCACGATCTGACCCGCAGGTACATCAAGGCTGACGTTATGCAAGGCGGTGATGCTGCCGTATGAGGCGCTGATGCCTTGCAATGAAAGCAGCGGCTGGGAGGGCTGGTTCACAGGCCGACCTCCGCTTCAACCTGCGCGACTTCGTCATCGTCGACGCCGAGATAGGCGGCGATGACCTTGGGGTCGTTGCGCACGCTTTCCGGGGTGCCATCGGAAATGCGCAGGCCGTATTCGAGCACAACAACGTGGTCGGATATTTCCATCACCACCGACATGTCGTGTTCGATGAGCAGGATGGACGTGGCGTGGTGGTCGCGGATGGTGCGCAGCAGCGTGTTCAGCTCCAGGCTTTCGCGCGGGTTGAGACCGGCGGCGGGTTCATCCAGACACAGCAGCACCGGATCGGTGCACATGGCGCGGGCGATTTCCAGCCGGCGCTGATCGCCGTAGGGCAGCGAACCGGCGGCATCGTCGGCGCGGTGGGTTAGCTCGATGTGCTCCAGCCAGTAGCGCGCGCGCTTCATGGCGGCGGCTTCGGCTTCGCGATACTGCGGCGCGCCGAACAGGCCTTTGATTGTCCAGCCTGACGCGCGCATCAGGGGCGTGTGCTGGGCAACGATGAGATTTTCCAGCACCGTCATGCCGGAGAACAGGCGGATGTTCTGGAATGTGCGCGCAACCCGGGCCCGGCGGGCGATTTCAAAGTCGGGCATGCGCTCAAGCAGGAACACGCCATCGGCGCCGATCTGATCGTCGACGCATTTGTAGCGATGGCCGGTTGAGGCCAATGCAGCCACTTCGTCGAGGCGTACGGGGCCGCCGGTTGAAAGCGCCATCAGGCCGCTGGTGGGTTTGTAAAAGCCGGTGATGCAGTTGAAGACGGTGGTCTTGCCGGCGCCGTTGGGGCCGATGAGGGCGGTGATGTCTCCGCGACCGACCGAGAACGACAGATCGCGCACGGCGGTGAGGCCGCCGAAGCGCATCGTCAGCCCTTCGACCACGAGCAGGGGATCGCGGACCCAGCGCATCAGCCGTGGCCCTCCTTGACGTGCGAGGAGGATATAGCCTTGGCGTTGCCGTCCAGCGGCATGGTTGGTTGTCGTGCGCCGACAAGTCCGCGCGGGCGCCAGATCATCATCAGCACCATGGCGAGGCCGAAGATGAGCATGCGGTATTGGCCTGGATCGAACTCGGGCCCGAAGATCTGCTTGAGGAAGGACAACTCGCGCAGCAGTTCGATGCCACCGATGACGGCAATGGCGGCGATGGCGACGCCGACCAGCGAGCCCATTCCGCCCAGCACGACGATGGCCAGAATGGTGGCCGATTCCATGAACTCGAACGAACGCGGATTCACGAAGCCCTGGCGCGCGCCAAAGAAGGCACCGGCGAGGCCGCCGAACATGGCGCCGATGGCGAACGCGGTGAGCTTGGTGTTGACGGTGTTGATGCCGAGCGAGCGGCAGGCGATTTCATCCTCGCGCATTGCCTCCCAGGCGCGGCCGATGGGGAGGCGTCGCAGGCGCTGCGTGGCTACGGCGACCAGCAGCGCGAGGGCGAGGATCGTATAGTACAGGAACATGGAGCGGTGCACGGCGGGCGAGCCGGGCAGGCTGAACACATCGCCGAAGGTGGTCTCGCCGGTACGCGAGGAGAAGGGCAGGCCGAAGAAGGTGATGTACGGGGTGCGGATGCCGGCGTTGCCGTTGGTGACTTCAACCCAGTTGATGAGCACGAGGCGAATGATCTCGCCGAAGGCCAGGGTGACGATGGCGAGATAGTCGCCGCGTAGCCGCAACACGGGGAAGCCAAGCAGAATGCCCCAGAAGGCGGCGAGAATTCCGGCGATGGGCAGGCAGATCCAGAACGCCCACGGGCCAAGGCCCGGCACCGTGGCGGGGATCACGTACGTCGCGATGAGCGCGTAGGCGTAAGCGCCAACGGCGTAGAACGCGACGTAGCCGAGATCGAGCAGTCCGGCGAGGCCAACGACGATGTTCAGCCCCCACGCGAGCATGACGTAGATGAGGATCTGAACGCCGAAATTGTCGATCCATTTTACGGCGCCGCCTTGCCCCGTGAGGAGGAGCGCGAAGAACGGGAAGATGAGCAACGCCGCAAGCCCGATGCGCGGCAGTTGCTTCTTTCGTTCCGGTGTCAGCTCAAAGCGGGTTGATGGCAGAAGTTGGGGCAGGCCATGGTGGCGCAACGCCAGCCAGCCGAACCGTCCGGCGAACACCGCAGCGACCGCAAACAGCACCAGCAACGGTCGCGCCTGGATGGTGAGGCGGTTGGAGAAGTCCTGCAGGGTTTCGAACGCGACGATGGGAAAGCAGAGGCCAAGTGTGACCAGCGCCCATAGCCCAGCGCTGCGCAGCGCGTCCTCGATCGGGAAACGCGGAGACGGCAGCGCGCCTTCGCTAACCGGTGTGCCGCCGCCCGTCGTGTCCATGGCTTAAACCCTCTCGACGTCCGGACGGCCAAGCAGCCCGGACGGCATAAAGATGAGCACGATGGCCAGAATGGAGAACGCGGCGACGTCTTTGTAGTCGATCGAGAAGTAGGCCGACCACATGGTCTCGATGAGGCCGATCAGCAACCCGCCGATGACAGCGCCGGGCAGCGAGCCGATGCCGCCGAGCACCGCCGCCGTGAATGCCTTGACGCCCGGCGTGAACCCGTCGCTGAAACTGACGACGCCGTAGTAGCTCATGAACATGAGCCCGGCGACGGAAGCCAGCGCGCCGCCGATGACAAAGGTGAGCGATATGGTGCGGTCGACATTGATGCCGAGCAGCGCGGCCATGCGCCGATCCTGCTCGCAGGCCCGCTGCGCGCGCCCCAGCTTGGTTTTCTGCACGATGGCCCAGAACGCGACCAGCAGAATTGCGGTGACGATGAATATCAGCGCCTGCCGCTCCGAAATTGTGACGGAGCCGTTGCCCATCGGGATCGTCATCACGTCATTGAGGATGGAGGGCGAGGCTTTGTTGCGCGGACCCTGCGTCACCTGCACGAAGTTCAGCAGGAAGATGGCCATGCCGATGGCGGAAATGAGCGGCGCGAGGCGGAACGAGCCGGCTAACGGTCGATAGGCGATGCGCTCGATCACCCAGCTCCACAGCGCGGTGAGGAACATGCCGGCGACCAGCACAATCAGCAGCGCAAGGCCGATGGATGTGACGCCAAGAAACTGCGTGAGCAGCATGAGCAGGATGAGGGCGATAAAGGCGGAGATCATGAAGACGTCGCCATGGGCGAAGTTGACCATGCCGATGATGCCGAACACCATCGTATAGCCGATGGCGATTAGTCCGTAGATCGATCCGAGCGTGAGACCGTTGATCAATTGTTGGACGAAATATTCCATGCACCCCCCGGCAGGCCGATCATCAATTGTCCCGCAGACCCGGAACTTCTAAAGCAAAAGATGCGATCCGTCGCAGAAAGGTTCGTCGTCGGTCTGCTTGCAACCGCAGATATTGAATGTCCCGGAATAATCGACGGTGAAGCTCATGGGCTCGAAGCTGGTGCCCTTATGCGAGCCATCGCAAAACGGCTGTTGCTGTGAGCGTCCGCAGCGGCAGTAGAAATAAGATGTTCCCGCAACCAGATCGACCTGATACGGCCCGACCAGCGCAACAATCGGTTCCTCGGCCATGGCACCCCCCGGATTTGGCCCTGCCGCCCGCGTTCCCAGCGCCGACGATCCGTTACAGGCAACTTGCCCGTTACCTAGATGGCTAACGGCTTCGCGGCTGCACGACAAGCCCACTACTGAGTGCATGCAGCCGAACAGGGCGCAAATTCCCGTGTGCCGGCGTGCCCCTGTGGACACAGAGGTTTTCAAAGTGGGGCAATCCGCGGTCCGATATTTGATGACGCTGCAATTTGGCGATGGCGCGCAGCAATTGCGCAAAAGAATCGTGGCAAAGCGCAGGTGGGATCGGCCGCTTTATGCGGGTTGCCCTGAGGACTGCGGATGGCGGTTGGCGATAACCCCGCGTGCGTTGAACGTGGAGGCGTGCCTTGCGTGCGCGCGTCTATGGGGTTTGTTGTTGCCCAAATACTCATCATTCTGATCGTGTGTGTTGCACCTCCGGATGCGCGTGCGCAGACGGCGGAGCAGGAAGCCGACCGTATTCCCGGACTGCCTGAGCCCTCCATCGCAATGAACTTTCCGCGTGCGTTCGGCGATCCCACCGGCATACGTTCGGCGCTGGCGGGCAGGGGCGTGACGTTCGCCGTCAATTACATCGGTGAGGTGCTGGGCAACCCCACGGGTGGCATAGCGCAGGGCACGTTCTACGACGGCCGTCTTGAATTCGCGCTAACCGCTGATCTGGAGAAGGCGATCGGCTGGCGCGGCCTGAGCTTCTTCGCCAACGTCTATCAGATCCACGGACGCAGCATCACGGCGAACAACCTCGGCGTGTTGATGCCAGTGAGTTTCATCGAAGCGCTGCCGTCGACGCGATTGTTCGAGCTTTGGCTGGAACAGCAGTTGCTGGACGACAAACTGACTTTCCGCTTCGGGCAGCTCGCCGCCGATTCTGAGTTTATGATCAGCCAGGGTGCCAGCGCATTCCTGAACGGAAGCTGGGGGTGGCCGTCCATCGCGGGTATCAACCTGCCAAATGGCGGCCCCGCATATCCAATGGCTTCGCCCGGCATGCGGCTGGCGTTCATGCCCAACGAACAGCTCAGTCTCAAGCTGGCGATGTATTCGGGCAATCCGGCGGGCGACTGTGATTACGATTTCCCGCAGCAGTGCAATCCATATGGCCTGAGTTTTCCGATCAACACGCCGCTGGTGTTTGCCGAGATGGCCGTGCGCTACAACCAGGGCGACGGTGAATTGCCGGGCACGGTGAAATTCGGGCTTTGGCGCTACTTCGGCAATTTCGAGGAAAGCGCGGTGGGTAGCGCCGGCCTGCCGATCGGCCTGGAGCCAATCCCAGGCATGATGACGGAACACGACCGCGCTTACTACGCGGTGTGGGACCAGATGATCTATCGCGTGCCGGGCAAGGGCGATCCAAAGGGCGTCGGCGTTTTTGGACGTTTGATCACCTCGCCGTCAGAAGGCAATATGGTGAGCTTCTATGCCGAAGCAGGCGTAACGTTTTCGGGACTGCTGGCTGCGCGGCCTAACGATATGCTGGGAATTGGCATCGCCTACACCGGCATTTCTTCGCAGATCATCGATTATGCGCGCGAAACCTTGCTGCCGGTGACGCCGAGCTTTGAGGCGATGCTGGAGATCAGCTATACGGCGGAGATCATGCCGGGGCTGACGCTGCAACCGGATTTCCAGTATTTCTGGAACCCAGGCGGGCACGTTGCCTTCCCGGACGACCTGGATAGGGCGGTGCCGAACGCAGCGGTGTTCGGATTGCGCAGCACCGTCCATTATTAGCCCACCATTGGCGTGGTGCGACGGTCGCTCTGCCATCCACCGGTTGTCCGCTCAGCGCTTAGTGCTCGGCCCACGCGATGCAAGGATCTGATTTGCCACCTGTCATTCTCATTGCAGGCCCCACCGCCAGCGGCAAATCCGGCCTCGCGCTGCGACTGGCCGAAGAGCTTGGCGGCATGGTCATCAATGCCGATGCGATGCAGGTTTACCGCGAACTGCGGGTGCTGACGGCGCGCCCCGACGCTGAGGCCGAGGCGCGCGTTCCGCATGCGCTTTATGGAACCGTTGCCGCCGCCGATGCCTATTCCGCAGGGCGCTACGTGAGCGATGTGACGGACGCACTGGAGCAGGCGCGTCAGCGCGGCCTGAGGCCGGTCATCGTTGGCGGCACGGGCCTCTACTTCAAGGCGCTGACGGACGGACTGTCACCCATTCCGCCGATTGATGATGAGGTGCGGACGCATTGGCGCGCCGAGGCTGCCGAACATGGCGCGCGGCATCTGCACGGGGTGCTTGGCGGCAGGGATCCGGAAATGGCGATGCGTCTGGCCCCCGGCGACACGCAGCGGATCGTGCGTGCGCTTGAGGTTCTGGACAGCACCGGGCGTTCATTGGCCGAGTGGCAGCGTCTGCCCGGCGAGCCTCTGCTGCCGGAGACGGAAACCGTGCGGCTACTGGTTGCGCCGGAGCGGGAGGAGCTGGTGCGCCGCATCGACCGTCGCTTCGATGGCATGGTGGGCGAGGGCGCGCTTGAGGAGGTCCGGCAACTCGACGCGCTGGGGCTCGATCCGGCGTTGCCGCTGATGGGGGCGCTGGGCGTGCGCCCGTTCCGCCGTCATCTGGCGGGAGAGATCGGCCTGGAGGCGGCGATCGAGGCCAGCAAGATCGAGACCCGCCAATACGCCAAACGGCAGGTCACGTGGTCGCGGCGTAATATGAGTTCGTGGAAACGGCTCAACGCGCAACAAATGGAATGTTCCGTCGGTCAAATCATGCATTTTGTTCAAAACGCCGATTGACCCGGTTGCTCCGGCTCCCTAGTTTCCGCACCCAAAGCATTGATCCCGCGATGGACATCCGCGCGCCGCTGTCAGGGCTGAGCCTTGTTTCGGCCTGATAGGCGGTTTGGATGTCCGATGCGGCACAGGGCAGGTGAGAAGCAATGGCACGGACGATGACGGGCGCGGAAATGGTTTTGGCGGCGCTCGCGGACCATGGCGTGGAGCATATCTTCGGCTATCCGGGCGGCGCTGTGCTGCCGATCTATGATGAGCTGTTCCAGCAGGAAAAGGTCAAGCACATCCTGGTGCGCCAGGAAGGCGGCGCGCTGCACGCGGCTGAGGGCTATGCGCGTTCGACCGGCAAGGTTGGCGTGGCGCTTGTGACCTCCGGCCCCGGCGCGACCAATGCCGTGACCGGCCTGACCGACGCGCTGATGGATTCCATTCCGCTGGTGTGCATCACCGGGCAGGTGCCGACGCATCTGATCGGCAACGACGCGTTTCAGGAATGCGACACCGTTGGCATCACGCGGCCGTGCACCAAGCACAATTGGCTGGTGAAGAGCGTCGACGATCTGGCGCGCATTCTGCACGAGGCGTTCTACATCGCGAAGGCCGGGCGCCCCGGTCCGGTGGTGATCGACATCCCGAAGGACGTGCAGTTCGCAACCGGCAATTACGTCGGTCCGTCCAACATTGCTCACAAGACCTACAAGCCGCGCGTGAAGCCGGAGCAGATGGGCGTGCGCGAAGCGGTGGAGCTGATGGCGACGGCAAAGCGTCCCATCTTCTACACCGGCGGCGGTGTCATCAATTCCGGTCCGAAGGCCAGCCAGCTGCTGCGCGAACTTGTGCGCCTGACGGGCTTCCCGATCACGTCGACGCTGATGGGGCTCGGCGCCTATCCCGCATCCGACAAGCAGTGGCTGGGTATGCTGGGCATGCACGGCACCTACGAAGCCAACATGACCATGCACGACTGCGACGTGATGGTGGCGGTTGGCGCACGCTTCGACGACCGCATCACCGGCCGCCTCGATGCGTTCTCGCCCGGCTCGCAGCAAGATCCAGATCGATATCGATCCGTCTTCGATCAACAAGAACGTGAAGGTCGATATCCCGATCGTCGGCGATGTTGCCTACACGCTTGAGGACATGCTGCGCATCTGGAAGTCGAAGGCGCCGCAGCTCGACAAGGCGGCACACAAGGCGTGGTGGAAGCAGATCGATCAGTGGCGGGCGCGTAAATCGCTCAGCTACAAGAACTCCAACGACGTGATCATGCCGCAGTACGCGATCCAGCGTCTGTTCGAGCTGACGAAGGACCGCGATTCCTACATCACGACCGAGGTCGGTCAGCACCAGATGTGGGCGGCGCAGTTCTATCACTTCGATGAGCCGAACCGCTGGATGACGTCCGGTGGTCTGGGCACGATGGGCTATGGTCTGCCGGCGGCGATCGGTGCGCAGCTTGCGCATCCCAAGTCGCTGGTGATCGACATTGCAGGTGACGCTTCGATCCTGATGAACATTCAGGATGCCTCGACGGCGGTGCAGTACGATCTGCCGGTGAAGGTGTTCATCCTGAACAACCAGTACATGGGCATGGTGCGCCAGTGGCAGCAGCTGCTGCATGGCAACCGCCTGTCGCACAGCTATACGGAGAGCCTGCCGGACTTCGTGAAGCTGGCGGAAGCCTATGGCTGGACCGGCATGCAGTGCGATCATCCGGCGGATCTCGACGACGCCATTCAGCGCGATGATCGACACCGAAGGGTCCGGTGATCTTCGATTGCCGCGTGGCCAATCTCGCCAACTGCTTCCCGATGATCCCGTCGGGCAAGGCCCATAACGAGATGCTGCTGGGCGAAGATGTTTCCGACGAGGATGTCGGCAACGCGATCAGCGAAGAAGGCAAGGTGCTTGTCTAATGCAGACAGCGGAGCAACAGGCTGAACGCGCGGCGGCGGCGAGGTGGTGGATGATGGCGTTGCGTCGTCCGCGCCTCGGCGCCTGTGCCGGCCTGTGCGCTGCGGTCGTCTTCGGACTGATGGTCGCTCCGGCAACGGTTGTTGCGCAGGACAAGCCAGCGGCCGCAGACAAGAAGATCGAAGCTGAAGCTGCAAAGCCTGAAACCGTAAAAACCGAAGCGACCAAGTCGGACGCGGGTGACGCTACATCTGCACCGGACGCGGCCAAGGCCGGCGACGAAGCAGCGGCAAAGGATGAGGCGCCGAAGCCCGACTGGGACCAGGTTGCCAACATCAAGGAAGCGGCAACGCGACTGGCACAGATTCAGCGGACGCAGGGCGCCAGCGGCGCATTCGCGTTCATTGATGCGTGTTATCGCACGCACCGGCTGTCGTCGGCCTATACGCGCGCGTTCGAGGCCTGCATCGCGCAGGACTATCTGGAAACGCAGATCCTCTCGCTGGTCTATTCACGTATGCCGCTGGAAGTGCTGCAGCGGATGAAAGCGCCGTCGCCGGACATGCTTGCGGGCACGATGCTGCGCCGGGTGAGCGCGGCGTTCGGCCAGTACAAGCTGTCAAAGGAGCAGGTGGCCGAGTTCAAGCGCAACATCGATGCGCACGGCTTCCCGATCATGTTCGCCGCGCTGTTCCCGAATACACCCGTCCCCCAGGTGCCGCAGGCCATTCCGGAGGACGACACGTCAAATGACGGGCCGGATAATGGGGCGAGCAAGCCCGACACATTGCCAACGCCCGACAAAGCAAAGCCAGAAAAACCATGACGAACATGCCGAAGCTTCCTTCAAAGAGCCATTACGTTGGACCGGGTGCGGCGCAGGCCGTGGTGTCGCGCACGCTGTCGATCATTGTCGATAACGAGCCCGGCGTGCTGGCGCGGGTCATCGGTCTGTTCTCCGGGCGCGGCTACAACATCGACAGCCTCACGGTGACGGAGACCGAGCACGAGAAGCATCTGTCGCGCATCACCATCGTGACGCTGGGCACGCCGGACGTGATCGTGCAGATCAAGCATCAGCTCGAGCGGCTGGTACCGGTTCACCGCGTGCGCGACCTGACCGCTGAAGGCGTTGCGCTGGAGCGTGAACTGGCGCTGGTGAAGGTTGTCGGCAAGGGCGAAAAGCGCATCGAGGCGCTGCGCATCGCCGAGATTTTCCGAGCCAAGGTGGTGGACACCTCGACCGAGCATTTCGTGTTCGAAATCACCGGCAAACCGTCCAAGCTGGAGGAGTTCATCCAGATCATGACGGAGCTGGGGCTGGTCGAAGTGTCGCGCACCGGTATCGCCGCCATTGGCCGCGGGCCTGTGAGCAGCTAAAGGAGCAATCCGAAATTCCAGTTCGCCGCCATTGCCGTCACAACGGCTGTGGCTGCGGACGCCCCGCCTGAACCGCTGCCCAGTGCAGCCGATACAATGCTAGCTACAAGCTGAAAACCAATAGAGGAAGCCATGCGCGTCTATTACGATCGTGATGCCGACACCAATCTCATCAAGGGCAAGAAGGTTGCGATTGTCGGTTACGGCTCTCAGGGCCGCGCACACGCGCTGAACCTGAAGGATTCCGGCGCCAAGGAAATCGCCATCGGTCTGAAGGCCGGTTCCACGACCGCCAAGAAGGTTGAGGCCGACGGCCTGAAGGTTATGTCGGTTGCCGACGCCGCCAAGTGGGCTGACGTCATCATGATGGCGACGCCGGACGAGCTGCAGGCCGACATCTACAAGAGCGAAATCGCTGACAACATCCGCGACGGCGCTGCGATCGCTTTCGCCCACGGCCTCAACGTACACTTCGGTCTGATCGAGCCGAAGAACACCGTTGACGTCATCATGATTGCGCCGAAGGGCCCCGGCCACACCGTGCGCGGCGAATACCAGAAGGGCGGCGGCGTGCCGTGCCTGATCGCTGTGCATCAGGATGCTTCGGGCAACGCCCACGACATCGCGCTGTCCTATGCTTCGGGCGTTGGCGGCGGCCGCTCCGGCATCATCGAAACCAACTTCCGCGAGGAATGCGAAACCGACCTGTTCGGCGAGCAGGCTGTTCTGTGCGGCGGTCTGGTTGAACTGATCCGCGCCGGTTTCGAGACGCTGGTGGAAGCCGGTTACGCTCCGGAAATGGCCTACTTCGAGTGTCTGCACGAAGTGAAACTGATCGTTGACCTGATCTATCAGGGCGGCATCGCCAACATGAACTACTCGATCTCCAACACCGCTGAGTGGGGCGAGTATGTTTCCGGTCCGCGCATCATCACGCCGGAAACGAAGGCTGAGATGAAGCGCGTGCTGAGCGACATCCAGACCGGCCGTTTCACGTCCGAATGGATGCAGGAGTACAAGTCCGGCGCTGCCCGCTTCAAGGCAACCCGCCGCCTAGCCGACGAACATCCGATCGAAGAGATCGGCAGCAAGCTTCGCGACATGATGCCGTGGATCAAGGCTGGCGCGCTGGTCGACAAGGCACGCAACTGATCGCGCAAAGTCGCGTCACCGTTTTACGGGGCACACCATCGAAAGGAGCGGCATCGGCCGCTCCTTTTTTGTTTGCTTTTTGCACCGGCGACACCCCTCCGGGGCGCCGGCCGCCGGTGATTGTCCTTTTGCACCGGCGGCATCCCTCCGGGGAGCCGGCCGCCGGTGCTGGGAAAAGCCGTGCGGGACGGAACCAAACTTCGCGTGCTGATAAATGGTGCTAGCGGCGCAGATGCAACTGCGTGACCAGCGCAATTGGCGCATACTGATGCGCGCCCGCTCGTACAGGGCGGTAATCGTCAATCAGGGGAGTATCAGACGATGTTGCGTGTTCTGAGTTTGACTGCCGTTGCCGCTGTGCTCGCCATGGCACCGATGGCGCTGACAGCAACCCACGCCGAAGCTTCGTCCAAGGCGAAGCAAACCAAGATCTGCAAGCACAAGACATCGAGCGGCAAGATCAAGACGTGGCGTTGCCGCGCTGACCAGCCATGCTGCTCGGCGGAAATGATCAACTACTACACCTGCGGATCGAAGACGCTTGGCTGTCTCTGAGACGACCTGAGCAAGCGCTGCGGCGCGAGCATGCGATCAGGCACAAAAAACGGACGGCGGAGAAGCGGGGACCTCCACCGTCCGCTCCAGCGGCATCGCGGATCGTGATGCCGCCGGATAGGAAGCATTTGCATCCATCCGTGCGGTCGCGGCGTAACCGGCCTCAGTGCCATCGTGAGATAGCATCGCACCGGTTGGGCGATTAATGGACGCAAACTCCGCGGCGCATGCACTGTCCGAAAAGATCGGCTGGAACGGACAAACGTCTGCGCAACAGGCGGCGCAAGACCCGTGCAAAGTTTCCTCGGCACCCCCTTGCCCCACGTGTCAACATCACTCCTTGATCGTGGACGGAGCGTGTTTTGTTCGGGGCGAAACTAAGATTTCCGGTTGTTCAACCGTAATCGCGTGAATTTATGCCGGTTTACGCAGTGCGCAGAGGTTGTGCTCATAGGATGCATGCGGATCAATGGCTGCGGAACACCGGAAAATGACGGGTGCGGATGGTGATTCAAACAACGTCGATTCGCTTGGTCAGACCGGGCAGGGCTGTGTTGACGTTGCCGAGTGCCGTCTTCCGGTTGAGCCGTTTGACTGGGCGATTGCGCGCTACGGTGAACTGATCGACGCGCACTGGCAGCGCTGCCGCGCGGATACGCCTGGGCTGTTCAACGGCGAGACGTATCTGCTGCGCGATCTGCGCATCGAAGCTGGCAGGTTGTCGGCCAGCATGTTCCGCACTGACTTCAAGTCGCTGCTTTACTGGCGTCGGCTGGGTTCGCCGCTGCCGGCGCGGGAGGCCTTTGGCGCGGCGTTGCTGCGCTCGGCTGAAGGCCATGTACTGCTGGGGCGGCAGGGGCCGGGGCAGCTGCATTCGGGGCTGGTCTATCCGCCGAGTGGGGTGCTGTGCGACGCTGACGTCAACGGCGCTGGCGAGATCGACATTGACGCCAGCGCAGCGCGCGAGCTGCACGAGGAGACCGGCCTTGAGCCGAGCGCGCTGCAGCGCATGCCCGGCTACCGGATTGCGATCACGGGCGCGGAGGTTGCCATTGCCATTGAATGGCGCAGTGCGCTGCCAGCGGTGGAGCTGCGCCAGCGCATCCTCGATTTCATCGCGCGCGAGGAAGCGCCCGAACTGGATGACGTCGTGATCGTTACATCCATCGATGCTATCGACGCCGAAGAGATGCCTGCCCATGCGAGGCTGCTGCTTCAAAGTGTTTTGTCGGCTTGACCGGGGCGAGGTTTTCGGCAGAACTGCGGCCGACAATGGGGATGGATTGAATGGCGCTGCCGCTGCACACGCTGGATGTTTTTACTGATCGCCGCTTCGCGGGTAATCCGCTGGCCGTGATCCGGGAAGCCGATGGGCTGAGCACTGCTCAGATGCAGGCCATCAGCCGCGAGCTCAATCTTTCCGAAACAGTGTTTGTGCTGAAGCCGCAGAACCCGGCACATTCGGCGCGCATTCGCATCTTCACGCCCAATCGGGAATTGCCGTTTGCGGGGCATCCAACTCTTGGCGCCGCGATCCTGCTGGCGCAGTTGCGTAACGGTTCGCCCGATGGCGACGGCGATGCGCTGACCGTGCTTGAGGAAGAGATCGGCATCGTGCGGGTTGGCGTTCGCATGCGCGCCGGTGAAGCGCCCTATGCCGAATTCGACGCGCCAAAGCTGCCGGAACCGGCGCCGGCGCCGGCGCGCGACCGGATTGCCGACGCGGTGGGGCTGCTGCCGCGCGAGATCGGCTTTGAGAACCACACACCGCAGTGTCTGGCAGCGGGCAACGCGTTTGTGTTCGTGCCGGTGGCGAACCGTGAAGCGCTGGACCGCGCGCGTATCGAGCGCGCCGAGTGGGCGCGGGTGTTTCCGGATGAGACCTACGGCGGAGTGTATCTGTACACGCGCGAATGCATGCATACGGCATCGGCGTTCCACGCCCGCATGTTCGCGCCCGCGCTCGGCGTTGACGAAGATCCGGCGACCGGTTCGGCGGCGGTGTGCTTTGCGCGTGCGGTGCACGACCTCGATGGCCTGCCCGATGGCACCCATCGCCGCCAGATCGAGCAGGGCTATCTGATGGGCCGCCCCAGCCTCATTACGTTGACGCTTGTGGTGGCGGGCGGGCGACTTGAGACCGTGCGCATCGGCGGTGCGGCGGTGCGGGTGATCGACGGGCAGATCTCCGTCTGAGCACCGCGCATCTGTCGCAGATGGTGTGGCGACGGGTTTCACGGATAGCTGCCGTTCTCCGGTGAAGTTTCGTCCGGGCGTATACGTCCGGGCCGCAAAAAGCTTCTGGGGAACCATCGAACATGTCCGACAGCGCAGACGAACACGCGCATGACCATGATCACGGGTTGCGGCACGATCTGATGCAGATCAGTCGACGGCGCGCGCTTGGGCTGCTGGGTGCAGCGGGCGTCACGACCGCGCTGGCCGGTTGCGATGGTCCGTTTTTTGAGCGTGCGGAAGCCGATGTGATCGGCACGGGCGCGAACGGCGCCGAGTGTGTTGCCCATCCGCCCGAAACGGCCGGTCCGTTTCCCGCCGATGGCTCGAACAGCGCACACGGCACGCTGGCCAACGTGCTGGACAAGAGCGGCATCGTGCGCGCCGACATGCGCACCAATCTCGATCCGCAGCAGCCTGCCGCCGAGGGCGCGCCGATCGAGCTGACGGTCGAGATCGTGGACGTGGCCAATCGCTGCCGCCCGCTGGAGGGCTATGCGATCTATCTGTGGCACTGCGATGCCGCCGGCCGCTATTCCATTTATGACCTGCCCGAGACCAGCTATCTGCGCGCCGTGGGCGTCACGGATGCGAACGGAGCGGTGACGTTCACCAGCATTTTCCCCGGCTGCTATCGCGGGCGTTTTCCGCACATCCACTTCGAGATTTATCCGAGCCTCGAAAAGGCGACGAGCTATGAAAACCGCATCCTGACATCCCAGCTCGCAATGCCGGAGAAGCTGTGCGGCGAGGTTTATGCGGCATCGGATGTCTATCGCGAGAGCGTGCCGAACTATGAGGGTATTCCGCTGGCGAAGGACGGCATCTTCGCCAACAACACGCCGCGTCAGCTTGCGGCGCAGACGCCGGTGATGGAAGCGGACGGTGCTGGCGGCTATCGCGGCAAGGTCGTCATCGGACTGAAGTCGTCGGCTGGGTAAGCGATGGAGCACGGCGGCAGCGCCAGGCAGCGCGGGCACCTGCACGTTGCTGCATCTCGTGGCAAGGCTTCGGATTAGCGGCAGTGCGGCCGTACGTGCAAGGCGCTCCAATCCCGCTTTCCTGGTGACGTTCTGAGAGCCTGCTCCGCCAGGACTTTCGGGCAGCGTTTCGTTTACAATGTTCGCAATATCGGCGGCGTAGGCGCGCGCGGGATCGGTTGCATGAGACTAGTCAGCGCCGCGATGATGGTTTAATAAACCGCTATGCGCCAGAACTCGGTCATTGATGGCATTCGATTTTTCCGCACGGAGCCCCTCCGTGGCAGCCGGTCGGCGCGCCTGCTTCAGCTTCCGATCCTCCTTAGCAACCCCTGAGCTGTCACGGTTCCGGTGCCGCCGGAATGTGCTCAGGGGATGAAAAGTCGAGCGAGCTGATGGTACAACGCCGCCCATTGCCGGGCCGGCCCCTTTCGAAAGAATGACCTTATGACCACTGATCCTAGCACCTCCGCCGCTGAGGGTTCCGAAGGCGACCGTGTCATAATTTTTGACACGACGCTGCGCGATGGCGAGCAGTGCCCCGGCGCCACGATGACGTTCGAGGAAAAGCTGGAGGTTGCCGACTGCCTCGACGAGATGGGCGTCGACATCATCGAAGCTGGATTTCCGATCGCGTCCGAAGGCGACTTTGAAGCCGTGACGGCCATTGCAAAGCGAGTGCAGAACGCGACCATCGCCGGCCTCGCGCGCGCCATCAACGCCGACATCGACCGTGCGGGCGAGGCAGTGAAGCACGCGCGCCGTGGACGCATCCATACGTTCGTTTCGACGTCACCGATCCACTTGGCGCACCAGATGCGCAAGACGGAAGCCGAAGTGCTGGAGATCATCACGGCGACGGTCGCGCGGGCACGCAATCTGGTTGCGGATGTCGAGTGGAGCGCGATGGACGCGACCCGCACCGGCATCGATTACCTGTGCCAGTGCGTCGATGCCGCGATCAAGGCCGGCGCGACCACCATCAACCTGCCGGACACGGTGGGCTATGCGACGCCGGACGAATACGCCGAAATGTTCCGCCAGGTGCGCGAGCGTGTGCCGGGCTCCGACAGGGCCGTGTTCTCCACCCATTGCCATAACGATCTGGGCCTTGCGGTTGCCAACTCGCTGGCGGCACTGGGCGCAGGCGCGCGCCAGATTGAATGCACCATCAACGGCATCGGCGAGCGTGCGGGCAACGCGGCGCTGGAAGAGATCGTGATGGCGATCAAGACCCGTCGCGACAAGCTGCGCTATGATACCGGCATCGAAAGCACGATGCTGGCGCGGGCGTCCAAGCTCGTGTCGGCGGTGACGAACTTCCCGGTGCAGTACAACAAGGCCATCGTTGGCCGCAACGCGTTCGCGCACGAGAGCGGCATCCATCAGGACGGCATCCTGAAGCATCAGCAGACGTATGAAATCATGACGCCGGAATCGGTTGGCGTCGGCAAGACATCGCTGGTGATGGGCAAGCACTCCGGCCGCAACGCGTTCCGCTCCAAGCTGAAGGAGCTGGGCTACGACCTGGGCGAGAACGCGTTCGAGGATGCGTTCGTGCGCTTCAAGAGCCTTGCCGACCGCAAGAAGCACGTTTACGACGAGGACATCGAAGCGCTGGTCGATCAGGGTATCGCCCACATGCACGACCGCATGAAGGTGGTGTCGCTGACGGTGATCGCCGGCAACATGGGTCCGCAGACGGCGACGCTGACGCTGGATATCGACGGCGCGCAGCATACGGTGCAGGCGACGGGCAACGGACCTGTTGATGCAACCTTTAACGCCATCAAGATGCTGGTGCCGCACGAGGTGAAGCTGGACCTCTATCAGGTGCACGCCGTGACCGAAGGCACCGATGCGCAGGCGGAAGTTTCAGTGCGGCTGGAGGAAGGTGAGCGCATGGTTACCGGCCGCGGCGCGGACACCGACACCATGGTTGCGTCGGCGCGGGCCTATCTGGCGGCGCTCAACAAGCTGATGGTGAAGCGACAGAAAATGGCTCACGTGCAGCAGATCTGAAGCGTAACCACACTTTGACACCGGGCGCCGTTGCGATCGAATTGCTGCGGCGCCCGCTTTCTTGCCGGACAAGGCCAAGGCAGTTGTCTTGGAAATCGGCTATCACTTTTCCGGAAGCACGCTAGATTTCAGCAATTGCAACTTGCCGGTGCAGGTTGCCCCAGGGCGCTCGAATAATTGTGTACGCGTAATGTTTGACGGCGTGGCCAAGGCTTTTTCGGATGATATCGCGATTGACCTCGGCACCGCGAATACGCTGGTGCATGTGATGGGGCGCGGCATCATCATCGACGAACCGTCAACGGTGGCCGTGCGTACGCGCAATGCCGCGCGGGAGATTCTTGCGGTCGGACGCAAGGCCAAGGCGCTGATGGCCGAGCCGGCCAAGGGCGTGGAGCTTGTTCACCCGCTACGTGAAGGCGTGATCGCTGATTTTGTCGCCGCCGAGGAAATGCTGCGCCAGCTTATCCGGCGGGCGAAAACGATGCTGGGCTTCCGGCGGCCGCGCATTCTCATTTGCGTGCCTGCACAGGCGACGCCGGTGGAACGGCGCGCGGTGTATGAGACGGCCAAATCTCTCGGTGCGCGCAAGGTCTATCTGATTGCCGAGCCGGTGGCGGCATCGCTAGGCGCAGGGCTGCCAGTTGGCGAGCCGGGTGGCGCGATGGTGCTCGACATCGGTGGCGGCAGCTCTGACATCGCGGTGCTGAGTGCTGGCGAGATTATTTCAGCGCGCACACTGCGCATCGCCGGCAACGCGATGGATGCCGCTATCGTGCGCTATGTGCGGCGCCAGCATCAGCTTCACATCAGCGACGCCAACGCCGAACGCATGAAGGTGCAACTGGGCACCGCCATCGCCAAAAGCAGCGGCCGTGTCGCCGAAGCGCACATTCGTGGGCGGGATCTGCAGCAGGGCACGGCGAAAACGGTGGTGCTGGGCGCGCGCGATATCGCCGAGGCACTGGCCGAACCGATCGAGGCGCTGGCCGACTTCGTGCAGCGGGCGTTGGAGGATCTGATGCCGGAGACGCTGCGCGATATACGTCAGCGCGGCATTCACCTCACCGGCGGCGGTGCGATGCTGGACAAGCTGGACGTGGCGCTGACGCGGCAGGTGGGGGTGCCGTTTCACCTGCAGCCCAACCCGATGCACTGCGTGGTCAAAGGATCGGCGGCGGTGCTGGCCGGCCTTGACAGCTACAAGCACCTGCTGATGAAGAACTGAGCTGGCGTGCGGAGCGCGAGCGCGCCGGTAGACGCACCAGCTTCAGGTGCTGGCGCTCAGGAGCGCGTTGCGAAGCCATTTCCAAATGGAGAGCACAACAGGCCGCGCAAAGCCGAATGTCTTACGTGAGACTTCTCAGCGTGCCGTGCCCGACTACGCGGGACGGTTTTTCAGCGGCTAAGTATTTGAAAAGAATGGTGGGTGATGAAGGGCTCGAACCTTCGACCCGCTGATTAAGAGTCAGCTGCTCTACCAACTGAGCTAATCACCCAACGCCACGAATGGCACCCTTCCAAAACATAAAACCGAAGCCGGTACTGCTTTAGAAGGCAAAGGGGCCCGCCACCGCGAACCCCTGTGAAGAGGCGTGTAGCACCCTGGATGCCCCGTGTCCAGCGTTTGAATGCAGCTTTTTAAAACGTCTCACCAAAGCCCGTTTAAGACGGCAATCATTGAACTTTTGGATAGTCGTGCGGAAAGGCAACTGGGTGCTGATCGCGGGGCGCGGAAGGATTAGAATGGAAGCCGAGTCGAAACGGCGGGCGGTCACATGACTGCAGCCGAGCTGTTACAACTCACGTGACGTGCAGCCATAGTCTGGCGGGGCGGTGCCATGGAAGAACGCCGCAAGGTTTCGCGCCATCGGGTCCTCAAGGAGGGCAAGATTGTCTATGCCGATGCGATGCGCGTTCTCGACTGCACCATCCGCGACATCTCCGAGGCCGGCGCGCGCATTCTGATCGCCAGCACCTTCGGGCTGCCTGACACGTTTCATCTGTATGAGAAGTCGTCCGGGCGGCTTTATCCGGCCAGGCTGATCTGGCGCCGCGCCAATATGGCCGGTGTTGCCTTCGATGGTCCACCGACCGACATTCACGATCCGAACAACCGTCGCTTCGCCCGTTTGAGGTTTATCTGACGCGCAGCGGTCGTGACGTGCCGCGGATCAAGTTCGGAGCAGCAGTCGGTTGCCCCGGGAAGACTGCGGTGCTTACAGCCTCGCAGTTAATGCGGCTGCAGGAATATCGCGCGATAGCCGCCAGTATCATCCAGCACAAACATTTCCTTGAGCTGAGGATGGCGCAACGGTTGGCCGGACGTGTCGGCTAACAGGTTCTGCTCGGAAACGTAGGCGATGTATTCGGTCTCGGCGTTTTCGGCCAGCAGGTGATAAAACGGCTGTTCCTTGTGCGGCCGGATATCTTCTGGAATCGACAGCCACCATTCCTCGGTGTTGTCGAATACCGGATCGATGTCGAAGATGATGCCGCGAAACGGGAAGATGCGGTGGCGCACGACCTGACCGACCGAAAATTTAGCTCGCGTCTGTTTGCTCGCGCCCATGTGTCTGTCCGAACAAGGAATGCACGCGATCAACTGAGCGCGTCGCTTGGCAATTCGCAGGCAGCGTTTTCACCGCCATACCGCCAATTGAATGACGCGTGCACCGACCGGAATTTCAGCCGGTGCACGCTGTGTCGTGACGTTCAAAGCGTGCGCTGCCTGGTCCGCCATGCGTGTGCGGACCTATGCGCTATTAAAGGCCGTAGGCGGCAGCTTTCTCAGGGTCCTTCGTCGCCACCAGGCGGGCGAGGTCAACGATCACCTTGGCCTGTTTCCAGGTTGCGTCGTCCTGCATCTTGCCGTCGATCATCACTGCGCCGGTGCCGTCGGGCATCGCATCAAGAATGCGCTTTGCGAACGCCACTTCCTTCTCGTCCGGTGAGAAGACGCGCTTGGCGATATCGATCTGCGTCGGGTGCAGCGACCAGGCGCCGAGGCAACCCTGCAGGAAGGCATTGCGGAACTGCGCTTCGCATGCGGCCCCGTCGGAGAAGTCACCGAACGGGCCATAGAACGGCTTGAGACCATAGGCGAGGCAGGCGTCGACCATCTTGCCGACGGTGTAGTGCCAGAGATCCTGCTGGTAGAACGCGCGCGGGTTGCCTGCGCTGCCGGCGTCGGCCAGCACGCCATAGTCAGGGTGACCACCGCCAACGCGCGTGGTCTTCATGCCGCGCGATGCGGCGAGGTCGGCGGGGCCGAGGCTCATGCCGTGCATGCGTGGCGAAGCGGCAGCGATGGCTTCAACGTTGTTGACGCCCTCAGCGGTTTCCAGAATGGCGTGGATCATGATGGGCTTGGTGACGCCGTTGCGTGCCTCAAGCTGGGCCAGCAACTGGTCGAGATAATGGATGTCCCAAGGGCCCTCCACCTTCGGCAGCATGATGACGTCGAGCTTGTTACCGGCGGCCGCAACGATCTCGGTCACGTCGTCCAGCATCCAGGGGCTGTTGAGGCAGTTGATGCGCGTCCAAAGCCCGGTTGTGCCGAAATCATTCTCCTGCGCCATGGCGATGAAACCGGCGCGTGCGGCCTGCTTCTGGTCGGCGGGAATTGCGTCCTCAAGGTTGCCGAGCACGACGTCCACCTGACCCGCAATGTCCTTGATCTTGGAGCGGATCTTTTCATTGTGCGGCGGCACGAAGTGAATCATGCGCTCAAGGCGCACCGGCTGGGCGCGGTAGGGCTCCGGGGCACCAATCGCGAGTGGTGAGTAAAACTTGGCGGGTGTGCGGCTGGCGGCCATCGATACAGAGCTCCCATATTGGCAATGGGGCGCACCATATTGCCTCACCGATAGGTGTCAACGATGAGCACCGGGGCGAGGGCGCGGCTATTCAGCGATCCTATGGCACTATTGAGAAGCCCCCGCGCCGGGTTGCGGCGCGGGGGCTTGATGGAGACAGTTTGTCTCTGTGCTGAAATCGATACAGGATGCGCAGGCAGCGCTATCCAATAGCGTTTCAGGATCCCGCCGGCTCAAATGCGGCAACGATCGAACGGAGATTAGAAACGAAGGTCTTTGCACGTGTGGCGGGCAGAGCGGCGACCAGTTCCTGCTCGATGCGACCCATGATCGGCTCGGACTTTTTAATAACGTCGCGACCTGCCTCGGTGAGCGAAATTGCATAGGCCCGCGCGTCATGACGCGTACGCTTGCGCTTCAACAGGCCTTTGCGCGTCAGAAGCTGAACCACCTGCGACACCGTTGAACGGTCGATGCCCGTTGCATTGATGATGTCCTGCTGGCTGAGGCCATCCTTTTGTGAGGCAGCGCGCAGTACGGTGTACTGCGTGGTCGTGATGTCGATGCCGTCCATGTGCTGCTGGAACAATTCGCCGGCACACTGGTGAACGCGGTGGAGGAGATGCAGCGTAGAAGAATTCAAGGTTATGCTACCTTCGCGAGAGAGGGTTGTTGGCCTGCCCCGAGTGATTGTGTCCACACCGAAGCTCGGCGGACGGATTAAACGCGAGATTCACTTTGCGTGCTTGACCTAGGTGGCACAATTGATTGACCCTAGCGGCACTGTCGGGGTGAGGATTTGAATGCTTACAGCCTTTTCGACGGACGACGTCAACGAACGCGACAGAATCTCCTATTGGTTCGATGTCGCATCGAAGGCGTTCTTCGATCATACATTCGTGCCGCAGACGCATAAGTTTCGCGGTTCGATCGGCGGCGGTACGCTCGGCCCAATCAGTCTCATGCGGTGCGAGTTTGCGCCGTGTGAAGTACGCCGCACGCGGCTGAATGCCCTGCAGGACGGCATCGACAACGCGATTATCTGCATTCGCCTTGAGGGCAAGTCTCGCTTTGTTCAGGGGGATCGCGAACTCATCGTTGAACCCGGCATGATTGTGCTGGAGGACCCCGCGCAACCGCAGCACACCGATTTTCTTGAAGCCAATCGCTCGCTTTACGTCAGCGTTCCCCGATTGATGCTGGAGGAACGGATAGGTCGCGTCGATACGTTGCGTACGATATCGACGGAACAGACGATCCCCGCACTGGCAAGTGAGTTTGTACATCTGGTTGAAGGGCGCCTTGGCAGTATCGAGCCAGACGCGCAAGATCCGCTAGCGGAGCAAGTGGTCAATCTGTTCGCATTGGCGTTCGGCAATGACAATCGTGCACCCTCGACAACAGTGCGCGGCCATGCGCTGCAGCGGCTGAAGATGGCAATCAACGCGCGCCTTGCCGATCCCGATCTCAAGCCGGCACTTGCGGCGGCTGCGGCCGGCATCAGTGTGCGCTATGCCAACGCATTGCTTGCTGAGGAAAACTCATCGGTTGAGAAATACGTGATGCAGCGGCGCCTGCAATGTTGCCGGCAGGCGCTTGAGGACACACGCCAGAGCCATCGAACGGTAAGCGAAATTGCGTTCAGCTGGGGCTTTTCGGATTTGTCGCATTTCTCGCGGCGGTTCCGTGCCGAATTTGGCATCACCGCATCGCAATGCCGCCGGGAAGCACTGGGCTGAGCGCACGTTGTGACTGGCCGGACCGGGTGACGACAGGGGTTGCGACAAGAACAGGCAACCAGGTGATCAGGTGAGAGCCGCGCAACGGTACCGAGCGCTGCGCTCAACTCCAGCGGCGATTGCTCCACATCCACTGTTCTGGCGCTTCGCGGATCCAGGTTTCGAACTGCTTCTGCATGTGTTCCATCATCCAGCGGATGTCATCGCCCTGGCTGGCGGTGCGTGGTACGCGCAGTTCTTTCAGTTCGATCTCAAAGCGGCTTTCCTTGCCGATCCGTTTGCAGCGCGAAAGCCAGATGCGCGCGCCGACACGCCGCGCGATCATCGCGCCGATGGCCTGCGTCTTGGCATCGCGGCCGAAGAACGGAATTGGCATGCCGGTGCGATCATAAAGATCGCACACAAGGCCGAGACGGCCGCCACGGCGCACGAAGTCCATGATGGCACGGGCCGTGCGCTGATCGTCGCCATGATCGCCGACGTTGCCGCGCCCGAACAGGCCATCGGGATAAAGATCCTTACGCTGTTCGCGCAGATAGCGATCGACGTATGGGTTGGTGACCGAGCGATAGACAGCCGCTGGATTGGCGCCGGCCCATGTGAAGGGCAGAATGGCGAGTTCCCAGTTGCCCATATGCAGGCTGACGCCCACGGCTGGACCCAGCTTATCTTTGTATCGTGAAAAGATGTTCTGGCTGACAATCTCGATGCGCTCGGGCTCGGCCAGAAAGCGGTCGATGCGCATGGTTTCAACCATCACGCGACCAAGATTTTCCCAATGGGCGAGCGCAATTTCCTTGCGTTCATCGTCAGTTTTTTCGGGGAATGCGATGGCGAGATTGTCCAGCGCGCGCCGGTGCCGCTTCGGATTGATGCGCGGCGCCAGTCTACGCCAGCAGTATGCGGAAAATCCGGTAGCGACATTGAGCGGCAGCGTGCGGAAAATGCCCGCGACAGCGCGCAGAAGCACATATTCCAGACGGTACTGGATGTCGCGGAGGCGGTCTTTCGCTGTCATCGGCGGCGAATTCCAGATCCTTAGGGTGCGCGCGGTTGTGGGCGGCATTCGCCTATGCCCAGTGCAACGCGTTGCGTCAAGGGTGGGGCGAACCGGCTGCGGCCGCATGAGGCTGCATCAGGCGCGGCATGACAAACGATGGATGCAGCCCTTCGCGGATGGCCAGACGGCGCAACGGGCCAACTGATTTCAGGATATGCAACCCCAGGCCGCGTAGTGCCTGCACAGGCGGAGACTGCATCAACAGGCTGCGATTGAGAAGATCGATGCTCCAGATGCGAGCGCTGATGTCCGTATGGCGCATCCGGCCGTAGGCGGCAAGCACGCTATCGCCGCCGATGTCAGCGCCCGTCGCCAGCGCGTCGGTAACGCAATCGGCGATGGAGGCGGCATCGCGCAGCCCGAGGTTGAGGCCCTGAGCGCCAATCGGCGGGATCACGTGCGCGGCTTCGCCGACGAGAGCGACGCGGCTGCGGCCGGCATCCTTGGCGATGAGGCCGGAGAGCGGGAACACGGCGCGCGCGCCAATCTCGCCGATGTCACCTAATAGCCCCTGCAAGCGTTCCGTCAAAACGGCGCGAAAAGCCTCCGTATCCAGCGCGGCCATTTCGGCAGCAACGGTGGGATGCTCGACCCAGACGAGGCCCGATGAGTTGGGCGTGGCCGGAACAAAAGTCATCGGCCCGGCGGGGCGATGGAATTCCGTAGAAATACCCCGATGCTTACCAGTGTGCGTGAACGTGCAGGCGATGGCGCTCTGATCGTAGCCCCATGATTTGACGTCGATGCCCGCCGCCTGGCGGCATAGCGAATTGCGGCCATCGGCACCAACAACGAGGCGCGCGGTGATGACCGCGCCAGCCGCCAGCGTGATGGCTGCGTGATCGCCGGCGACAGCGACCGCGGCTACGTTATCCTCAATCAGAGTGATGTTCGGGCATTGAAGAATGCGCTCTCGCAGTGCGCGGACGAGCCCGACATTGGAGATGTTCAAGCCGAACAGCTCGCGCTCCACTTCCTGTGCGGTGAACGTCACCTCGGGCGCCCGCAGCAGGCCACCCATGTCGTCGATGACGCGGATGGCATAGATCGGCTCGCCATCGGCGCGACAGGCTTCGCCCAGCCCCAGATTTTCCAGCAGCGTGACCGAGCCTGCGAACAGGGCGGCGGTGCGGGTGTCCCGGCTGTTGGGCGGGGGTCCGATGACGGCAATCCGCAGCCCAGTACCGGCCAGAGCCAGGGCCGCAGCCAGACCGGCAGGACCGGTGCCGACGGTGCAGATGTCATAGGTGAGGGCGGCGCCGGGGGCGGTGCTGGCGGATGGCGCCACGGGAGGGGCAGCCTGCGGATTGGGGTTCGAAGCTTGGACGGTCATAGTCAGGGCCTGCCCCGCTGTCGGTCATTAGGATCTGCCGGGAGCATGCCACGGTGGGGGAATCGCGCAAAGTGGTCGAGGGGCCGCGCCGGAAGCGTTCCAAGGACGCGGCACGGCTTGGCGACGTCAGGCGGCGGGCAAATGGGACCAAACTGCGACGAGGCAGTGCGCAATTCGACGCTTAACAGCCGTCAGTGTGGATAACCCCCTTGTTGATGCCCATTGGCCACATGGCAGCAAGATCACACCGGGTGGCACAAACGTTTACTGGCGCTTAACTGGGCTTAAAACATCCTTGTCATGGTTGGATTGAGGCAGCATTTTCGCCATGAGACGAACGGAAGACTTGCGGGATTCTATGCAAATGAGCGGCGGCCGGATCGTAGTAGCGCTTGCGTTGGCAACAGCAGTTCTTGCTGGCCACAGCGCGTTCGCGTTCCAACAGGAACAGGTTGGCGCGCCTGCAGCGACGGAATCGGCACCAGCTGCGCCGGTGGAAACCGCGCCTGCAGCCGATCCGCAAGCATCGCTCAACACCGACATCGGCGCCAAAGCTGAAACCGGCACGGAGATCCGCATTCCGGGTCTCGGCAGGCTTGGCGTGCTCCCTAAGATGGATTTCGGACTGGAGCTGCTTTACGGCGCCGCCGAGAGCCAGCCCGATCGCGTTGCCCCGCCTGAGGACGACCTGACTGTCCGTGGCTCGGTCAAGCATCGCTTCTGATAAACGAGCACCCCGTTACCGTTCGGTCCGGGGCGCGGAGGGGGGACGACGGTGCTGCCCTTCCGGTTTTCCGATTTTGCTGCCGCTTCAGTGCATGTGTTTACGGCATTGGGTGCCGTGTGCGGTCTCATGGCTGCGCTGGCGGCTTTTGATGGCGCCTGGGAGCGCATGTTCATCTGGCTTGGCGTTGCGCTGGTGATCGACGCCATCGACGGCACATTCGCGCGCCTGTTTCAGGTCGAGCAGCGACTGCCCCGCTTTTCCGGCGAGCGCCTCGACCTCGTCGTCGACTATGTGACGTATGTGTTCGTTCCGGTGCTGGCGCTATTGCAGGCGAAGTATCTGACCGGAACCGGCGGCCTTATCATCGGCGCGCTGATCCTGCTGTCATCGCTCTATCATTTCTCCGATCTCGCCAGCAAAGGCGACGACTATAGTTTTGTCGGCTTTCCCGCGATCTGGAATGTGGTGGCGTTTTACGTATTCACCCTGTCGCCGCCCGGATGGGTGACCTACACGGCACTGCTGCTGTGCGTGGCACTGACGTTCGTGCCCATTCACTGGGTGCATCCGGTGCGCGTGAAGCGGTGGCGCATGCTGACGCTGGCGGTTACAGCGGCATGGTCGATTGCCGCGGTGGCCATCATCGCAACCGGCTTTCCGCCGCCCGCATGGGCCGCGATCGTGCTCAGCGCATCGGCGGTCTACTTCGTCTGGCTGACGATCGACCTTTCCTTCCGTCCGGACGTGCAACACTCGGCCTGATGGGACGCTGACCGGTTCGCGTTGTGCCGGGAGGGTAGCCCCGGCGCTATGCCGTGCCGGACGCGGCGCCATCACGCAGCATTGCAGATCACTTTGCCCTTCATGAAGGGCGCACACCTCCCCATGTGACGACAGGTTTCTCGCCAACGGTTGCTTTCGAGCAATCCGCTTAACGGCGCCAACGCACTGCGCAGCTAGAGTGCTTCCGCAATGCGCGACCATCCCATCCATGTCGCCCACGGAGCTGCAAATGACAAAGGTTCTTGTTCTGTATTATTCGAGCTACGGCCACATCGAGCGTATGGCCGGTGCGATTGCCGAGGGCGTACGCGAAGCTGGCGCCGAAGCCGTCATCAAGCGCGTGCCTGAACTGGTTCCCGAGGATGTAGCGCGCAAGTCAGGGTTCAAGCTCGATCAGCCCGCGCCCATCGCCAGCGTTGATGAGCTTGCGGGCTATGACGCCATCGTCATCGGCACGCCGACACGGTTTGGCAACATGGCCGCGCAGATGAAGAACTTCCTCGATCAGACCGGAGGATTGTGGGCGCAGGGCAAGCTGATCGGCAAGGTCGGCTCAGTGTTTACATCTACCGCCAGTCAGCATGGCGGCCAGGAGACGACATTGACGACTACGCAGATCGTGCTTCTGCATCACGGGATGGTGGTTGTCGGTTTGCCGTATTCCTTCGCCGGCCAGATGGGCGTGAAAGAGGTGACGGGCGGATCACCCTATGGCGCTTCGACGATTGCCGATGGCGACGGTTCGCGCCAGCCGAGCGAGAACGAGTTGGCCGGTGCGCGCTATCAGGGACGGCACGTTGCGCAGATTGCGGCCAAGCTCTCCGCGTAAGCTGGTTTAACGTTATGGCAGCCGGCATTAGCAGCATAACCCGAATAGGGGATGCTGCTGACAATCCGTGCGCGTAGCAAGGGAGTGTTGAGGCGAAATCCGTCCCGTTTGCGCCTCAACCGGAGCGGTGAGCTGGAGCGGCGGCCAGCTTGCTGCCTCCACGGACAGACGTCGTGGCGCGCACCTGGCGGGCCGATGCCTGATCAATGTCAGGCCAAGGATGGATTTGCTGGGCGTAGCCAAGTGGTGAGATCGGCGCGCAATCGCGTCGGTCGGCAGCCCTTACCGTCATTTTAAATGAAATCCGTCAATGTGCGCACCTCACTCAAATGCGGAGTTCGGGGTGCAACTTAAATTCTCATTGGCGGCCCTGGCCGTTCTGATGTCAGCGGCCGTGCCGGTTCAAGTCGCGGCTGCGCCGCCATCGCAGTGGGGTGAGGCCGCAATTGTCGAGACGCAAGGCGGCAAAGTTGCAGGCTTCATGCGCAATGGCGCGCTGGAGTTTCGCGGCATTCCGTATGGGATGTCGGTTGCCGGTGACAGCCGCTGGGAGCCACCCAAGCCCGCAGCGTCCTGGAGCGGTGTGCTGCCGGCAATGCACTTCAAGGAGCCGTGCGCACAAGCTGCGCGCTATGGGCTGACGCAACGGAGCGACAACGAAGACTGCCTCTATCTCAATGTGTCGCTGCCGACTGATGCCAACGCATCGCTGGACGCCGGGGAGGCGGGTGCGGCGCTGGCAAAACGCAAGCTGCCCGTCATCATCTGGATTCACGGCGGCGCGTTCGTCGGTGGTTCGGCCGCGCTCTACCGGCTGGATGCGCTGGCGCGCAAGGCCGACGCTGTGGTCGTGTCGATGAACTATCGCCTCGGTGTATTCGGCTTCATGCCACACCCTGCGTTCGGAACTGAACGTAACGGCGGCTATGCGCTTGAGGATCAGCGTCTGGCCATGCGTTGGGTTCAGGAGAATATCGCGGCGTTTGGCGGCGATCCCGATAACGTCACCATTGCCGGTGAATCTGCGGGCGCAGCGTCGGTCTGCATGCATCTGATCGCGCCAGAGGAAACAAAAGGCCTGTTTCATAAGGCCATTGTGCAGAGTGGCGCCTGCGTGTTCCGGCTGCGCAATGTTGAAGACGGCAAAAATTTCGGAGCCGTGGTGGCCGAGAAGGCAGGCTGCACGGACGCAGCAACAGTGCTTCAATGCATGCGCGGGAAAGACCCGCAAACGCTGATTGCCGCCGGCGAAGAAGTGGGCGCGGGCGATCTGCTCGCGTTCGCGCAGACATACGGCGCGCGCACCGTGCCGCTGCAGGGACTGGACGCCATCGCAAGCGGGAAGTTTGCGCGCGTGCCGGTGCTGAACGGTGGCACGCGGGACGAGTTGAGCCTTTACGTTGGTTACGACGTGCAGGCCGGAAAGAAGTTCACCGCCGAGAATTACGACGAGGTGATCGCAATCCTTTATGGTGACAACGCAGCGAAGGTGCTGGAGCAATATCCGCTTAGTGCTTACGCGTCGGCGGCGCAGGCGATCACCGCGGCGACAACCGACTTCAGGCCGGACCTTGGTATCAATCGCTGTCTTTATCTTGAAACGGCGCGGCTGATGTCACAGCACGTGCCCGTGTATCAGTGGGAATTCGCCGATCGGCACACGCCGGTGCTGGGCGTGGCGATGCCGATTGAACCCGATCCGGGCTTCGAACTAGGCGCGGCGCATTCGAGTGAGCTCAACGCATACTTCCCGAATTTCTCCAATACGACTGCAATCTCCGGGCCGGACCTGCCGCCGCAATCGCAGGTGATGGCTGATCAAATGACGGAGAGCTGGGCAACCTTCATGCGTACCGGCACGCCGAAGGCCGACGGCGCACCGGCGTGGAAGGCCTACGCGGAAGGCGCACAAACGATGCGCTTCGAGCCCGGCAATATTCACGCGATCGACCTTGCGGCTGATGCGAAGTGTGCCTTCTGGCAGTCGCTCTACCCTGAGTATTTTGCCAAGTAGCCAGCACACGATCGCATGCATCGTTCACCGCGTGTCAATGCAACCGAAAGCCAGAAGAGCATCGTCGCATGACTGCCTTTGATTCAACGCTCACAGCTTTCATCCTGATGCTGATTGCAGGCGGCAGCGGCGTTTTACTCGCGCGGCAATTGCCGGAGGAATATCTCTCCGAGCACGCGATGAAGAACCTGCGCATCGGCATGGCGCTGGTCGGTACCATGTCGTCGCTGCTGCTCGGCCTGATGATCAACTCGTCGCGCTACAATTACAGCGAGGCCTACTCTGACGTTCAGAAGTATGCCGCCGCAATTCAGGTGACAGACCTTGAGCTGCTGAGTTTCGGCGACAAAGCCTGTGCGGTGCGCAAGGAGCTACGCGGCTATGTCGAGCAGCTCATCAAGGGCACGTGGCATGACGATGTCAGCGCCGTTGGCGAGGGAACGGCACCGGACACTTCGCTGGCAGCGCTGTTGCACTTTTACGGCGAGGTGCGCCAACTGAAGGCGGTCAATGACGATCAAAGGCAGGCGCAAAGCAGCCTGTTGTCGTTGACGCGCCAGCTGATGGAATACCACTGGAAGGTCAGCGGCGTCGCGCGAACCGTCAATCCAACCGCGTTCATCGTTGTGGTGATCAGCTGGTTTTGTCTGATCTTTCTGTATCTGGGCGTCTATGCGCCACGTAATCCGGTGGTCTTCGTCGGCCAGGTGCTGGCGATGGCAGCAATTTCCGGCGCCATATTTTTGGTCAAGGAAATGGGCGAGCCGTTCCAGGGGCCGGTGCGGGTTTCCCCGGCGCCGTTGCAGTTGCTGGTTGATCAGATGGCTGCGAAAGCGTGTCCGGACCCGCGCGCGGCAAGCGACGTTGATGCCAGGTAGCAACCGCTGCTGAAGGTTGGTTGCAGGCCGGTTGTGCTGGACGGAGCAGGGTGGAGGTTGTGCGGGGTGGATGCGCGGCAGTGCGCCGCTCAACTATGTGGGTAGCGGGCAGGGCTGCCGCACAGAATGCAGCAGCCCTTCCAAGATGCAGTGTCAGAACTTGTAGGCGAGGCCAAGCTTCCACTCGTCAGACGTGAGCTCGACCTTATGCGCTCCGGCTGGCGTGTCGAACGTCTTCTTGCCGAAATCGTTGTGCCGATACTCGGCGCGGAACAGCATGTGGTCGGTCACCGCGTGCTCGACACCGGCGCCGAGTGTCCAGCCGATGTACGTCCCCTTGAAGCCTGTCGGATCGGGGCGCGTGGTGGTGCTGACTGCTTGATCCAGCGTGAAGGACGTATAGCTGTACCTATATTGCGCAATCGCAAGTCCGCCGGCGATGTATGGCAGCGTTCTGTCAAAAGCCAAACCGAACCGGCCACGCACTCCGGCCTGCCAATCAACGCCTGACGTCACGGTTGTGCTGAGCGTGCGTGTCACGGCACTAGAAACCGCCGGACCAGTGCCGCGTGAGATCAACTCAAAAGGATTGACGTAGTCGACGTTGGCATCGACGCCCAGCACGACAGGTGAATTGAGCTGCTTGTTGTAGCCAGCGAACACACCTCCGGTCAGCCCAGCCGGATCATGCGTGGTCTGCATTGCTGCGGCATACGGTATCCAGACGAAGTTCGGCCTTGTCCCTGTCCGGAACGTTCCTGCGAAATCTCCCTGTCCGGAACCCTCGCCAGTAAAATAGCTGCCGCTCAGACCAACGAACGCGCCGCTCCAGTCGTAGCCATTGGAAGGTGTCGTTATCTCAGGAATGGAGATGCCGCCGGAGCTGTAATCACCCTGCTCGTCGAGCATCATGGTGAAACCCATGCGGGCCGTCCGGCCGGGTGCTGCAATTGCCGCTACCGCCAGCGGATCAACGTAATACTGATCGGTCAGGTTCTCGACGCTGAATTCGATCTTCGTATGATCGTTCAGATTATAGTGACCGAACACATCGGCGGTCGTGAGATGCGGCGTGAAGCGCACGGTGCTGTACGGAGGCAGGAACAAATACGGCGACGCACGCTGACCATGGTAGGCGACGCGTGTTCCCAGCGTCAGACGCTGATCGAACAGCCGGACGCCGACGGTTGCTGACGTCGTGAACTTCGGTGGCACATAGCCCATGCCATGTTCATACATCAGTCCGTACGGGTCGCTTCCAAGATCGACGTGCGTGTAGTAGTTGAGCATGCCGCTGGCGAAGAATACCCCGGCATCGTATTGCGCCGTTGCCTCAATGCCTTTGAACGTCGCCTGCTTCACGTTCATGAAGCACAACCCGCAATGCGTTGCGCTACCCAGCGTGATGTAGTCCGCATAGCTGCTATCAAAATATGCAACTTTCAGTCGATACTGATCGTCCTGGCGCAGGAGATCGTTGCCAAGCGCATTTACGCCGACTTCCCAGCTCTCGGATTGCTCAGGACGCAGATTGGGATTGGGACCGGCCCATCCGCTGCCATCTCCTGATGTGCCAGCAATTTCGCGCACCGTGGGCGGCCGATAGCCCTCGGCATATTTGCCGAACAGCTGGATACCGGACCAGGGCGTAACCGTGATGCCGGCCGACGGCAGCAACGCGTTACCTTCATTGCTGATCGATGCAGAATTCCGCGGCGTAGCTTCCGTACGGTAGGCGTCGTAGCGCAGGCCGCCGTTCACGGCCAACCAACTGGTCAAATCCAGTGACCCACGCAGAAACGCTCCACCCAGCTCACGTGTCCCGCTCACCTTCGCAAACGGCGCCGCGTTCGGATACTGCTCCGATGCGGAGAATTCGGACGATGAATATTCAAGGCCGTATTGCAATGACGCGGAACCGACGAGTGTATCGAAACGCGATCTATTCCACGCGTCGACGCCCCATGCCTCCGTTTCCAGAATATTGTGCCACCATCCGGCCTGACGCTGGTACGGATCCTTGCTCTCAAGATCGCTTCGCCAAACGTTGAACCGCACATCGAGCAGGTCGTTATCAGCGGGTGTGAACTTGTATTTGGCTGTGTAGCGATTGGAGGTCGTCTGGCTGAGCAGGAATTGCTGACGCTGCGCCTGTCCCGCCCACAACGGATAGACGTAACCGTTCTCTGAATCGTAGCTGGAATGGCCCAGCTCCAGTGCGTGATCGCCGTATTTCAACGTGCCCTTGAGGAGCGTCGAAGTCGTGCTCTCAGACGTGTTGGGAACTTCTTCCTGCAGGTTGTTATATGCATAGCGGGTCGTAATGCTCGGATTCCACTGGTCGCCGGCGTATGTAACGGTCTCAGGTCCGTACTTGCCCGCGAAGTAATTGCCGTGCTGACGTTTTACGACGGCACCAACCACGTCGAGATGCTCTGAACGCGTGGCGATTGCGACGCTGCCGAACTTGTTGTCGAAACTGAACAGTTCTGGCTCTTCGCTTTCAGGCCGTGCCATGAACGGATTGAGACTGGGCGCAATCGTGTTGCCGCCGATGCCTCCGCGAATGCGCGCGCCATACGAACTGCCGGGCTTCAAAATGTCATCGGCGTTCAGCGTTTTGAAATTGACTACGCCGCCCATCGCGCCAGAACCATAAGGGCCGTCGCTCGGTCCTTTTTCGATATCGACGCCGCCGATCAGATCGGGATCGAAATAGCTGCGGTTATCCGCGCCATAGTAGCCGCGATACGTGTTGCTATCCTGCTGCGTGCCGTCCACCATGACCTTCACGCGGCCCATGCCCTGCATGCCGCGAATGTTCACGTCGACGCCGCCGCCGGTGTTTTTGCTCGCAGCAATGACGCCGGGCGTGCCGTTGAAGACGTCGCCGGCGCGAGAAGGCCGCACCTGTTGAATCTGATCGGCAGAAATATGAGCCGACGATCCAGGCGTTTGATACGGTTCATCCGCCGCTGCCGAAGCACTGCCCCCGCCGCCACTGACATCAATCGTATCAAGAGCTATCGCGCCATCGACCGTTGCGCCGGCGCCGCTGTCAGCGCCACTGATCGAAACCGTCGACGCGTTGGCGAAGCTGTAGGAAAGGCCGGAGCCAGCAAGAATGGCGCTCAACGCTTCGGACGCGGTGAGGCTGCCGGATACGCCCGCTGACGTTTTGCCCGCTGTCAGCTCGGACGGATAGCTCACCTGTAAGCCAGCCTGCTTGCCGAAGGCGGCGAGGGCCTGCGCTAACGATCCTGCCGGGATGTTGAACGATTTTTTCTGGGCCGTCTGCGCGAACGCCAATTCCGGCGCAACACCGATAGCACCGACACACGCACAGATCGCCAGCCATGACGCGGCCACACCGGCGCGACAGGCCTCAGCCCGGCGGCCATTTCCCCCACAACGCATTACAAAACACTCCACTCAACTCATACGCAGGGAGCATGCTGTGCCGGCAGGTATCTGCAGCCCCCTTCACCTGTAACGAACGGGCTGTTGGAATTTTCTGCCCGCAGGCCGAAAGAAAATTCAGATCGGCGTAATTACGGTGAGGAAGGGTGAGATCTGGCGCACCTTGCCGCCGAACGGATGCACAACCGCTTCAAGTGCCGTCAGCGGCTGGGTGAGATCGAACACACCGTTGACGCGCCGATCCGCGATCATGGGATCGGCGAGAACAACGCGGCCGGGCAGCCACCGCGCAATGCGGGTGACGACCGCAGCCACGGTTTCCTGATCGGCAACGATACGACCGTCGCGCCAGGCTGCTATTTCGCTGGTATCGCGCACGCCCTGTGCGATGGCGTCGGCGCCGTTTGTTAGAGCCATCCAACGGCCAGCGGCCAGTTCGTCAGCAAAGCGCGTCGGCGATTGCGGCACGCCGACATGGATCACACCGCGATCAACGCCCAGGCTGACGGTTGGGCCATCGATGCTGATGTCGAAACTGCCATCACCGCATGTGGCGGCAACATTTTGCGCTTCAATCAGCAACGGCGCGGCGGCGTTGCTGGCAACAACATCGAAATACGACATGCCGGCCAACAGATCGACGCGCCGTTGCGTCGGCGAGAACGACAACGCCACCGCGCTGTCGGGACCGAGCGTCATGCGGCTGCCATCGGGCAACGTATGGTGCGTGATTTCGGCGGTCCCGGTGACGTAATCCGCACGCGCCTGAATGATCGCCCACGGCAGCGCTTCCCGCCCGACAGCAAATGCCGCCGCGCCAACACCAAACCCGATGAGAACACTGCGCCGACTGGGGCCGGAACGACGCTTGGCATCGGCGCGGGAGCGTTTCAGCGCACCGCCCGCCAGCCCAAAAATCTCGCTGGCCTCAAACCAGGCAGCTTCATGGTCCAGGCTGCGCGCACGCCACTGGCTGATCATCTCCAGAGCAACGGGGCTCGCCGGATCGTTTCTCAGCCGGATAATCAGATCCGTCGCCTCTTCGAATAGGCGATCCTGCTCGGTCATGGCATCCCCGTTTGCGCCGCTGCGCCCACTCCTAGAACGAACGGGTTGGCCAATTTTTCACCTGATGCACGTTTCGGACTGATCGGGTCCGAAGCGATCATGAGAAGTTTCTCAAGACCGATGATTCACGCTTCAGACTGATAGAGGTCCGAAGCGATCATGGTCTAGGGCGTAGCGTCGATGGCGCCAAGCCGCAAACGGATGTGCTTGTAGGCGTCGCGGATCAGCGACCATGTGCGCGACGTCGAGAGTTCGATGCGATCGGCAATCTCGGCGATGGTCAGTTCGTCCATCCGATGCAACTCGAACGCGCGCCGCGTGCGCGCGGGCAATTCGGCGATGGCGCGCTCGGTCGCCGCGAGGCGCTGGCGATCATAGACAATTGCGTCCTGCAGCGGGTTTGGATCGACAATCCATTCTGCCATGTCGGCGGTAAGCTCGACCTTCGGCACCAGCCTGTTGCGCCGGACCAGATCGATGCTGAGGTTGCGCGTGATGGCGAAAAGATAGGCGCGCGGATTGGCGTCAAAGCCAACGCGGCTCGGCTGCGTCGTCAGCAGCCGCACGAACGCATCCTGCGTGATATCGGCTGCAGTGTCGGAGCTGTGCCCGCGCCGCGTCAGCGAGCGAACCAGCTCTTTCGCATGGCGCTGAAACAGCTTGTGGAAATCCCAGGTCACTACTTATTCCAACGCGTCGAGAGCCACACACAGACCATTGATCCTGCCTAGCTGTCTTTAGATTGCGCTGCAATGCCAGTAGTTTAGAGGCTGTCTAAGGGTAGGCACGCCGCTGCGGCTCAATTCCTTACCGCCAAGGTATTGTTTGCGCGGCAGAATTTGCGGGGTCGACGTTGGCGCCTGTGCCTGATGGCAATCGGTGGCGGATCAATTCGCCTTCTTTAGCGTTGCGACCGGGCCACATTGCAGCGGGCGCATCGCTCCGAGTGATGGGGCACCCCGGCATCGGTGAAGGCCGGTTCGATGCCGAGGCGATCCCGTCTCGTCTGGCTTCACAGCCGCGCGGTGTCGGCCATAGCGGCGGAGAACGGCAATTCCGATAACGGGAGCAGGCGAGAATCCTCCACCGCCGCCGAGCGATGGCCAAGTCCGGCGAGATACCCCGTATCACTGACGAAGGAGAGAAAGGCCCCAGCGCTGGCCTGCCGGACCAGCATTACCAGATCCCACCGTTCGTCGGCGGGGCCAATCAGGAAGTGGCCAGCCTCACCGAGAAACAGGATCTCACCGCCGCTCGCCCGCAGGAATGGCAGCGTGTGCTCAATGTAGCGCTCGTAGGCCTGCGCACCGCTGATCGGCATGGCCGGCGCCAGTTCAGGGTGGCTGGAGTAATCGGCAACGTCCCTGAACCTCAGCAGATTGAGCATGACAACAGGACCGGCAAAGTCGCGCTGCATGAACTGGCGACCTGCCTCCTGCGTCGGTTCAAGATAGGACGTGGTGTTAGTGCTGCTCATGGTGGCCCCCGTTGACTGGCGGTGATGGATTTGGTCGTCTTTGATCAGCAGTGCTGGCGTCAATTGAACGACGCGGTCGGCCGTATGGTTATCTCCGTCGTGTCCACGCTTGAGGGCGCTTCGACAATCTGACGAATGGCGCGGGCAATGTCAGCAGGTTGAAGCGCGATAGCCCGATAAGAGTCCATCACCGCCATGGTTTCCGCATGGGTTATGGTCGATGCAAGTTCGCTCTCGACAACGCCGGGATTGACGCAGGTGACACGGATGTTCGTCATCTCCTGACGCAACCCGTCAGAGATAGCCCGGACCGCGAATTTCGTCGCGCAATAGACTGCGGCGGTGGGAACGACCTGTAGCGCACCGATAGAGCCGATATTGATGATCTGGCCGCTGCCCTGCGCTTGCATCACCGGCAGTACCGCGCCGATGCCCCAGAGCACGCCCTTGATATTGACATCGACCATACGGTCCCATTCGTCCTGCTTACCTGCGGACAGCGGCGACAACGGCATAATGCCAGCGTTATTGACCAGGACGTCGATGCGCCCCCAGGTATCGACCGCAGCCTGCGCGAAGGCGGACATAGATAGGCGGTTGGTGACGTCAAGCACGCGGGCCTGCGCAACACCGCCCACGTTGCGGATTTCAGCTGCAATGGCTTCGACACGGTCCAGCCGACGGGCACCCAGCAATACCTTCGCACCCGCATCGCCGAGTTCTCTCGCGATACCTTCGCCAATGCCGCTGGAGGCTCCGGTAATCAGAACAACCTTTTCCACAGTGGTCTCCCTTGATTGCGTTCGTTCGGGAAGAAAGGTGGGCCCCTGTGATTGGTTCTGGTACTCGCCAATTGCTCGACTGGCTGGTTAGTGGTGATTTACAATGAAGATCGATCTGAACCTGCTGCCGTTGTTCCTCGCCATCGCAGAGGAACACAACTTCCGCGCCGCGGCCGACCGCCTGGGTGTGACCCGATCAGCCGTCAGCCAAGGGATACGGCGACTTGAGGACGCTTTCGGAACTGCGCTTGTGATGCGTACGACGCGTTCGGTGCGTATGACGGAAGCGGGCGAGCGGTTGCGCGAAGCCCTGTCGCAACCCCTGTCAGATATCGGAGCTGCACTCGAAGGCGTGGCCGCAGCTGAGAGCGCACCGCGCGGACTGCTGCGGATCGCCGCCACCTCCATCGCGGAACAATTCCTGTCGGGTCCGCTAATCGCGTCGTTTGCAGTGGCCAATCCCGGTGTGACGATCGATATCACAGTGACAGACGGCGAGTTCGATATCGTGGCTGCAGGATTTGATGCGGGCGTAAGGCTAGGCGAAGTCATCGAGCAGGATATGATCGCCATCCCTCTGACCGGTGACCAGCGGGAAATGGTAGCCGCATCTCCAGACTACCTCGCTGTTCATGGCGCGCCAGCGCATCCCCGTGATCTTGTCCGGCATCGCTGCATCGGTTGGCGACCATCGCCCGACGTTGCGCCTTATCGCTGGGAATTCGAGGAGAACGGCCTGCCATTCGACGTGGCCGTAGAGCCGCAGATCACGACCAACGATCTGCGCTTGATGTTGAGGACTGCCCTTGCCGGGGGCGGCATAACCTTCGCACCCGAAGAGACGCTCAGGCCGTTTGTCGAAACCGGGAAACTCACGTCCCTGCTGGAGGATTTCCTGCCGCCGTTTCCGGGCTTCTTTCTATATTTTCCTCAGCGCCGCAACATGGCGCCAAAGCTGCGCGCTCTGATCGATCATGTCGGACGATGGCGGCAACGCATCAGTCCGCCGACAACGATGCCAGAGGGCTAGCAAACGTTTAGCGTCCATCCTTCGAGACGGATCGCGTCTCAGTAGATTGAGCACGACAACAGGATTGGCAAAGTCATGCTGCATCAAGCGGTGCGACGGGCCCACATTGCAGCGTTCGCAGCGTCGATTGCCGTCTATTTCTTCTTGAAAAGGTCGAGGACGTTCTCGCTGGAGTCCGGTGGAACAGCAATACCCGCCAATTCGAGGGCCTTCAAAAACGTGCGAACGGCAGCTTCAAACTCGTCTAGAGATATAGCTTGCTCTACCGGAACTATGTGGGGTCGCAGAACGCGCCCTTTGCTCTTGCTATGCTCACTCACGTCCAGGATCAAGGGGATCGGGTCGTTCGGATCATCAACGCAGTGAAGTTCATGAACTCCGCGAGCCAAGAAGCGGATGTGTTCAAGCACAAGAGGCTGCAACTTTCGCGCGTTGATCACAACCGCATAAGATTGCCCATCAACATACCAGAAGCCTTTGATGCTTGGCTTGAACCAGAACCCCAGTACCTTGACCGGCTTCTGTGGCAGCGCATACCACCTTCCCCGCCCGCTGAAGTGCTGTCGCAGCAGCCGCACCACATCTTGAATCGAGTTATTCTTCCAATCAGTGTCGTATTGATTGAATTGGCTCTGAATGTAGCCGTCAGACGCCAACCCACTAACGATAAACTCCATCCGATTCCAAATCGAACCGTAGGACATGAAGCTTGCGTTGCCTAACCGGTCGCGCAGGTTGAAGGACGTCTGGACCGGATCCATACGAACCACGGTGGGCATCGCAAACTTGGGGAAGTCAAGCAACTCGAATAACTTAGCGCGCCTCGACATCAAGGACTCCCGCTATCAAAGGTGCAGAATCTCCAATTAATAATTGATTCACATGAATCTGCCAACGAGGTCAGTGTCGAACCGTGGATCGCGCCCCGCCGCCGAAAAAGTCGCTGATCAGCTCATTTGGAATCCGAGGACTGCTTGTAGGATCTGTAAGGGTGGCGCGGTAGACGATGTCCCAAGGTCCACCAGGAATATGCGACAGCGACACAAGTTGGCTTGTAGTGAAACGGCTATAGTTCTTAAATTCAGCAACGATAATCTGAACGTCCTCTGCTCGCACATCATCAAACGGTATTGGACCGCGTTGCCCAGTCGCGTAGTCGAGGAATTGTGCAGGCGCAGCAATTGGAGCTTCTTTGTAGGCCTTGAATGCGTCGAACACCGGGCGAATGACGGGACCGAATTGCCAAGCCTCGAAGTGATTGCGAATCAATCCCTCGGGCCTCAGCCGCAACGACTCTGCGTGAATGAAAAACAGCAACTTGTTTATGCGCAAATTCGTGAGATCGAACTCGACAGCGTCGAACTTCGACAGCACCAGGTTACAGATCTTCCGCGCTTCATACATCGCCGTAGCGTACCAGAGTCGAAGGCAGCCCCATAACGGCGCGGGCTACGTCAATTCTTTCGCGACATGCAAGACTGGCTGTCATTGGAACAACAGCGTCATCATGTATCCTATCCGTCATTAGCAGTAACAATACCGGCAACGATCTGTTCGGAGCCGGGCGACTTTATCCTATCGGCTTTAGCGTAGATCGTCGTTCCGAGTGACTTTCACCGAGCCCACTCAGGGCTGATATGGCGGAGGGGGTGGGATTCGAACCCACGGTACGGTTCCCCGCACGGCGGTTTTCAAGACCGCTGCCTTAAACCACTCGGCCACCCCTCCTGCATACCGGCGAGCCGATGCGCCGCGAACCTATAGGGCCCTGCGGCGGCTGCCTCAAGCCGGTTTCTCCCTTTACCCAATCTCAAGCACGTATTGCCATGCTTCTCACAGGGGCGCGCCGTTGCGCCGCGCCCTGTCGGTGAGGATCTGAGGATTCCGAGGATCTGGCCCCAATGGAGGGGAGAGGCGGTTGAAAGACCGCTAAGCCGGCCTTCGTTCCGGTCAGACGGTGCAACGGCATCGCAAGCTGGCCAACGAGCTTTGAACGTGCTTCCGCAGGCCCTTCCGGTGGGAAAGCACGGCGCCTCAATAACAGCCGGAGACGGGCCCCGTGCACGTGCACGAGACGTCAGGGCGATGGACAGATGGCCGATCCCTACAACCGGGATAGGTGGGAAAGTGTGCGATGCGTAGGTTGGCGGGCGAGACGGCGATAGGGCCGCGAACAGTGGCAAAGCATGATTTGCGCCGCGTTGTTGGCCCGTCGGCAATGGACGCGACAGGCGGCCGCGGTCGCTCCACACCTTTGATCGTCCGTAACGTGCTGCGCCTTTCCGTTACCGTTTGTGCGGCCGCGCTGGCCGCGTGCTCCGGCAGCAGCGGGGTTTCTCCTGTCACAACCGGAAGCCTGGGCTCCGGCAAAGTGGGATCGACCGAAAGCGAGCTTGGCGTTGCCGCCAGTCCGCGCCTGGTCCATTCCGGTGCCGTTCCGAAGGGCGGGGGTGTATACAAGGTTGGCAAGCCGTATCAGGTCGCCGGCCGGTGGTACTACCCCAAGGAAGAGCCCAATTATGATCGCTCCGGCACCGCTTCCTGGTATGGGTCGCCGTTCCATGGTCGCAAGACGTCGAACGGCGAAATCTATGACATGCATGCGCTGACGGCCGGGCATCCGACGCTGCCGATGCCGTCCTATGCGTATGTGACCAATCTGCAGAACAACCGCACGATTCTGGTGCGCATCAACGATCGCGGACCGTACGCCAAAGACCGCATGATCGATATGTCGATGCGCTCCGCCGAAGCGCTGGGCTTCAAGCAGAAGGGGCTGGCGAAGGTGCGCGTGCGCTATGCTGGCCGCGCGCCGCTGAACGGCGATGACACGACGGAACGGCAGTTTCTGATGGCGCAGAACTGGTCGGGCGGCATCAACATGGCGCAGTCAGAAACGGCGGGCTCGATTACGACAGCATCGCTTGGCGGACCGGCCAGTTCCAACAGCGCGTTGGGACGCACGGCGGTGGCTATGGCTGCAACGTCGGTGATGGCGTGGACATACCGGGAGCACCGGCTGCGGCTGAAGGGGTCTTCGCGCTCGGCGTTGGGCGCCGAACTGCCTGAACCGGTATATGTGCGCGTTGGCCCGTTCACATCCCACGCGGAAGCTGAGCGACTGCGGCGCATGCTTGGCGGCAGCGACGCCAGCCAGGTGGATGTGATGGGTGCCGATGGCGCCGAGCAGTTTTCAGTGCGCATGGGGCCCTATGACGATCCCGGGGCCGCAGCCGCCATGGCACGCATCGCGGAAGCTGGATTTGCGCCACAGGCAAGCGCAAACCTTGAGGGGACAAGTGAATGGGCGCCGCTAGATAAATAGCGCGTGGCGTTGACATGGACCGTAGGCAGACGGGATAGTTCGATCCGGATGCAATCAGCCGACAAGGTCCGATATTCAAATGCTTTTTCTCCACCGTCGCGGACTTCGGGACTGCCTGATAAGGACGCTGGCAGTGCTGGCGGCGCTGTTTGCCATCCTCGCGCCCCAGCTTGCGATGGCGCAGGGCGGCTTCAAAACGAAGGCCAAGGCAGCGTTGCTGCTGGATGCCGATACGGGCGCGGTTTATTTCCAGCACAACGCCGATGAATTGATGCCGCCAGCCTCTATTTCGAAGCTGGTGACGGCGGCGGTGGTGTTTCGCGCGCTGAAGGAAGGGCGGATAAAGCTCACCGACGAATTCAGGATGAGCGAGCATGCCTGGCGCACGGGCGGTGCACCCTCGCGAACATCGTCGATGTTTGTGCCGATCAACACGACCGCGACCGTCGATGATCTGCTGAAAGGCCTGATCATCCAGTCGGGCAACGACGCTGCGATCTGTCTGGCGGAAGGCCTGAGCGGCAGTGAAGCGCAGTTCGCCAAAAGCATGGCCGAGGAAGCCAAGCGCATCGGCTTGACGAAATCGACATTCGCCAATCCGAGCGGACTCTATCACGCCGATCAGCAGATGACGGCGCGCGAAATTGCGCTGTTGGCCCGCTACCTGATCCGCGAATATCCCGAATACTACCCGATCTTTTCGCAGCGGCTGTTCGAGTACAGCAAGTTCAAGTTCTTCAACCGCAATCCGCTGCTGGCACTGGACATCGGCGCCGATGGTCTGAAGACGGGGTTCGTCAGGGAATCCGGCTACAATCTCGTGGGCTCGACGGTGCAGGGTGGCAAGCGGCTGATCGTGGTCGTGATGGGCCTTGCCACCGAGGCGGAGCGCACTTCCGAGGCGCGGCGTCTGCTGGACTGGGGCTATCGCAGCTTTGCGCCGTTCACGCTGTTTGAGGCCGGCGAAACCGTGGGCTCGGCGCGGGTATGGGGCGGCGAGAGCCTGTTCGTGCCGTTGACCGGCGCTGGCGCGGTGCGGGTGATCTTGCCCCGCGTGCCGGAGAATCCGCGGCTCAAGGCCGAGATTGTCTACAACGGGCCGCTGAAGCCGCCGGTGCGGCAGGGCGATAAGGTGGCGGTGTTGCGCGTTATCACGCAGAACAATTCCGTCAATGAAGTGCCGCTCTATGCGGCGAAGGATGTGGAAGAGGGCGGACTGGTGCGGCGTGGCCTCGATTCGCTGGCCTATTTGGCGCTGGGGCTCATTCCGTCACTGAAGGCCGAGGACTAGGCCGGGGCAGGGACTGCACGTTAGGGCTAGTCGCAGCGGCTTCGCGAGAGCGTCACACGGATTTCCTGGAAGGTGGTCCAGCCCGGATACCGTATCCGCCAATGCTGGCCGCATCTGCGCGCGTCCTAGCGATGTCGGGTTGCAGGCGATGTGTAATTTAATAGGAGCCGGCAATGGCTTGGCAGCTTGATTTCTCCTCTGAATTCGCAACGCCTTCGATCGAGTTTATAAATCCGCCGGATAACTATTTTGTTCTCGGCATGAGCGTTGGGTTTCCTGTAAATCCCGGGGCTGTGCCGACGTCGGGAAGATTGGAGGAGCCATGGGAAAAACCATTTGTGGACGTATTTCCTATGCCAGGATTGAACGCTGTAAGTGAGCGCTTCAAAAACCTAGTCGAACAATTTGAGCCCGGTATGCATCAGTTTTTTCCCTTCATGATTGAGCATCGCGATGGCACGCTGATTGATGAGAAACTATACATCTTCAATTGCGCCGTGGGCGTCGATGCGATCATTTTCCGAAAACATCAGCCCGTATGGCAAACGTATGAATTCGATCCTCCCACGCTCTTCGCGGGGATGCTGGAAAAGTTCGAGCTGAGCTGCCCGGCGATAGGGGAGCACCATATCTGGTGCGGTGAGACCGTGGCCCCGAGGTCGCTATTTGTTTCTGATGCTTTCTATTCCGCAGTGAAGCATAACAAGATACGCGGCCTCCGGGGGAGGCACCGCGAAGAGCTCGATGATCCATGGACTGAAGCGGAAATCGCGCCTCTTATTGAGTGGAACTCGAAAAGGCATTAGGCGGCGATTTTGCGATTTATTTTTTTGCCGTTGTTGCGTTGGGCATTGGTGCGGTGCCAGCCAGCTCGGTGTCCTGTCAGAGCACGCGCCTCCTGGTCTAGCCGGTAGCGGCCCTGCATGTTACCGACTTGGGACGCCTGCCGCAGCGGCTGGCAGCGACAGGGGAAGTGGCCGTGCTGGGCAAATTCATCACCTTTGAAGGCGGCGAAGGCTCGGGCAAGTCGACCCAGGCGCGCCTGCTCGCCGATGCTCTGGCGGCCCGGAACATCGCCACCGCGATGACGCGCGAGCCGGGCGGTTCTCCGTTTGCCGAGGCGATGCGGCATGTGATCCTCGATCCCGCGACGCCGCCCCATTCGCCGCTGTCGGAAGCGCTGCTGTTCTATGCCGCCCGCGCCGATCACCTCGATCATGTTGTGCGTCCGGCGCTGAACGATGGCGTGTGGGTGATCTGCGACCGCTTTATCGATTCCACCCGCGTTTATCAGGGCGTGGCAGGCGGGCTGCCCGGCGAGGTGATCGATACGTTGAACGAGATGATCGTCAGCCCGACGCTGCCGGACCTGACCATCATACTCGATCTGCCGGCCGAGCTTGGGCTGGGCCGCGCCTACGCGCGCCGCGTTGACCGCATAAATCCCGATACCGAAGCCGACGCCTACGAACGGCGCGACCTTGAATTCCACTGGCGGCTGCGCGGAGCGTTCCAGGCCATTGCAGCCGCTGAGCCGGATCGCTGTGTGCTGATAGACGCCGCGCAGGACGAGCGGGAGGTGTTCACCGAGGTGTGGCGCGCGGTGGAAAGCCGGTTGCTGGCAGCGGTGGCCTGATGGCCCGCACGCCCGCCGCACAACAGGTTGAAGCTCTGCCCGAAGCTGATCGGCTGGGTGACTTCCCGCATCCGCGCGATACAGCACGTCTGTTCGGTCTGGAAGCAGGCGAGGCGATGCTGGCGGAGGCGCTGGCGGAAGGGCGAACGCACCATGCGTGGCTGCTTTCCGGCCCGCAGGGCATCGGCAAGGCAACGCTGGCGTATCGTTTCGCACGCGCCGCGCTGGCATCCCCTGATGAGCGCGATCCTTCGGGGACCAGCCTTTCAGTGCCGGAGAACAGCATCGCCGCGCGTCAGGTGCGGGCGCTTTCGCATCCCGGACTGCTGCTGATCCGCCGGCCGTACGACACCAAGGCCAAGCGCTTCACGACCTCCATTCCGGTGGACGAGGTGCGGCGGCTGCGCTCGTTCCTGTCGCATCGCGCGGCTGGGGATGGCTGGCGCGTGGTGATCGTCGATCAGGCCGACGACCTGAACGTGAATGCCGCCAACGCGCTGCTGAAGTCGCTGGAGGAGCCGCCGGAGCGCACGGTGTTTCTGCTGATATCGTCGGCGCCGGGGCAACTGGTGCCGACCATACGTTCGCGCTGTCGCGATCTGGTGCTGCCGGCGCTGTCCGACAAAGACCTGCGTGCTGCGGCGGAACAGGCGCTGGCGGTTGCGGAACTGAAGGCGCCGGACGAATCAGAATGGAGCGCGCTGATCGCTCTGGCGGGCGGCAGCACCGGGCGGCTGCTGGGGCTTTTAGGCGGCGGCGGCATCGAGCTGCAGGGACATGTCGATCGCCTGATCGAGACGCTGCCGCGGGTGGACTGGAACGCCGTGCACCGGCTTGGAGACGAGCTACAACCTACAGCCGCTAATGAGCGTTTTGAGTTGTTTTATGAGCTGCTGCTGGAAACGCTGGCGCGCCTGATCCGCCTCGCTGTAACGGGCGAGGGAACCGACGCGGAGCGGCAGCGGGCTTCGCGGATCATGGGGGAGGCGCGGCTTGCGTCGTTCGCTGCGCTGTGGGAAAGAATAGCCCGCGAAAAGGCCCAGACTGTTGGGCTTAACCTCGACCGCAAGGGGCTGATCCTTGATACTGCGGCCAATCTGGCCGCTGCCGCTCAGGATAACAGGTCCGCTTGAGAAGAACGGAAGCCGTCTGCGATATGTCAGCCATGCTCCCATATGCGATCTTCGCCGCGCCCTGCGCCCGAATGTGAAGCGTCGCCGCGCTGTCCATCGGCAGCGTCGATTCTTTTCAGGCATCATCATCGACATCACAATTCCGAGGACAAAAGGTCCATGAGCGGGCGTCAAAAGTTTTACATCACCACGGCCATTTCCTATCCCAATGGCTCGCCGCATATCGGACACGCCTATGAGGCGATCGCGACCGATACCATTGCGCGCTTTGAGCGGCTCGACGGCAAGGACGTTTACTTCCTGACCGGCACCGACGAGCATGGCCTGAAGATGAAGCAGACCGCCGCGCGGGAAGGGCTGACACCGCGTGAGCTGGCGGATCGCAACGCCAAGCGCTTCCGCGAGATGGCTGGCACGCTGGGCCTGTCGAACGACGATTTCATCCGCACCACCGAGCCGCGCCACTATGAGGCCGCGCAGGAAATCTGGCGCCGGATGGAAGCCAACGGCGACATCTTCCTGAAGGCCTATGCCGGCTGGTATTCGGTGCGCGACGAGGCGTTTTACAACGAGAGCGAGACCACGCTCGGCGACGACGGCGTGCGACGCGGGCCGCAGGGCACGCCGGTGGAGTGGACGGAAGAGGAAACCTATTTCTTCCGCCTGTCCGCCTATCAGGATCGGCTGCTGGCGCACTACGACGCCAACCCGGATTTCATTCTGCCGCTGGAACGCCGCAACGAGGTGACGAGCTTCGTGCGTGGCGGTCTTGAGGATCTTTCGATTTCGCGCACGACGCTGGACTGGGGCGTGCCGGTGCCGGAATCGACCACGCGCGAGCAGTCCGGCAATGGCGCACAACATGTGATGTACGTGTGGGTCGACGCGCTCACGAATTACATCACCGCGCTGGGCTATCCCGATCAGCTCAATCCGCTGTGGCGTTTGTGGCCGGCAAACGTGCACGTGATCGGCAAGGATATTCTGCGTTTCCACACCGTCTACTGGCCCGCGTTCCTGATGTCGGCGGGTCTGGAGATTCCGAAGCGCGTGTTCAGCCACGGCTTCGTGCTCTCCAAGGGCGAGAAGATGTCGAAGTCGGTCGGCAACGTTGTCGATCCATTCGATCTGGTGAAGGCGTATGGCCGCGAGCAGGTGCGTTACTTCTTCCTGCGCGAGGTGAACTTCGGCCAGGACGGCAACTACAGCCCGGAAGCCATCGCCAATCGCATCAATGCCGATCTCGCGAATGATCTGGGCAACCTTGCCCAGCGTTCGCTGTCGATGATCAACAAGAACTGCGACGCACGCGTGCCCCAGCCCGGTGAGTTCACCGACGCCGACAAGGCTATTCTTGCCGCCGCCGATGGCATGTACGCGAAGGCTCGTGAGGCGATGGATCGCCAGGCGGTGACGCGTTACCTCGACGCCGTGTGGTACGTCGTTGCCGAAGCTAACCGCTACTTTGCGGGCGAAGAGCCGTGGGCGAAGAAAAAGACCGATCCCAAGCGCATGGAGACCATTCTCTATGTGACGGCGGAGGTGGTGCGCCAGATTGCCATTCTGGCGCTGCCGGTGACGCCGGATGCTGCGGGCAAACTGCTGGATTATCTGGCGCAGGATGACGAGGCGCGCGGGTTCGCGGCGCTGGGAGAGGCTGGACGTCTGAAGCCCGGCGCGGAACTGCCAGCGCCTGCCGGTGTGTTCCCGCGCTATGTTGCACCGGAAGTGGAAGGTGGCGACGAAGATCCTGACTCAGCAGAAAAGCCGAAGAAGGCACCGAAGGAGCCAAAACCGCCGAAAGGCCCGGCCGCGTGACCATGCTTGTCGATCACCATTGCCATCTCGATTTTCCGCAGCTCGAAGCTGACCGGGCAGGCATTCTGCGGCGGGCGAAAGCTGCGAACGTCGGCGTGATGGTGACGATTGCAACGCGCGTGCATCAGCTGCCGAAGCTGCTGGCGATCTGCGAAGCGCATGACAACATATACTGCTCGGTTGGCACCCATCCGCACAACGCCGACGAGCCCGACGAGCGCGGCATTTCCGCCGATGAAATCGTGCGCCTCGCCGCGCATCCGAAGGTTGTCGCGATCGGTGAAGCGGGGCTCGACTACTTCTACAAAAAAGCTTCGCCGGAGGGGCAGGCGGAAGGCTTCCGCACGCATATCGAAGCGGCGCGCCGCACCGGTCTGCCGCTGGAAATCCATACCCGCGACGCCGATCAGGACACCATCGCGATTCTGGAGGAAGCGCATGCTTCCGGCGGGCCGTTCCCGGCCATTCTGCATTGCTATACCGGCGGGCCGGAACTGGCCGCGCGCGCGGTGGAACTTGGGCTCTATGTTTCGTTCACCGGTGTGCTGACGTTTAAGAAGAACGACGCGCTGCGCGAGATTGCGCGCGCTGTACCGCTGGATCGGCTGCTGGTTGAAACCGATGCGCCGTATCTGGCGCCGGAGCCGTACCGCGGCAAGACCAACGAGCCGTCCTATGTGGCGCACACCGCCGCGACGCTGGCCAAGGTGAAGGGTGTATCGCAGGACGATATAGCACGCATCACCACCGACAACTTCTTCCGGCTGTTCACAAAGGTGAAGCGGCCCGACACATCGGAAAGCGCCAGCGCATGAGCTATCGCGCCACCATTCTGGGCTGTGGCTCATCGGGGGGCGTGCCGCGCATCGGCACCATGTGGGGTGCATGCGATCCGACCAACGCGAAGAACCGACGTCTGCGTTGCAGCATGCTGGTGGAGCGGCTGGGCAAACCGCGCAACACGACGGCGCTGATCGATTCCTCGCCCGATGTGCGTGAGCAGCTTCTCAGCGTGCGCTGCGATGCGCTGGACGGCGTGCTTTACACGCACGATCATGCCGACCACACGCACGGCATCGATGATTTGCGCATGGTCGCCTACGCGATGAAAAAGCGGCTGGATGTGTGGGCTGACGATGCGACGCGTGCAAGCCTTACGGCGCGTTTTGCCTATTGCTTCGAGAAGCCCGCAGGCTCCAGCTATCCGCCCATTTTAACCGCACATACCATCGCGCCGCCGCAGCCGGTACGCATTGACGGCCCATCCGGCGCAATCGAACTGGTGCCATTCGAGCAGGTGCATGGCGATATCCCGACGCTGGGATTCCGCATCGGCAAGCTGGCCTATTCGCCCGACGTGAGTGACATCTGCGATGCGTCGGCGGCGATGCTGCAGGGACTTGATGTGTGGATCGTCGATGCGCTGCGCTTCATTCCGCATCCCAGCCATTTCAGCGTCAAACAGGCGCTGGAATGGATCAAGCGGCTGCAGCCCAAGCGCGCGATCCTCACGCACATGACGACCGATCTCGATTACGAGGCGCTGCGCCGCGAGCTGCCGGAGAATGTAGAACCGGCCTATGACGGCATGGTCATCAACTTCGACTGATCGACGCGCGTTGCCGTCAAATGACGCGCCGATCTCAATCGTGCGCGGGCGGATGATCAGCTTTCGCTTTCGGTGTGTTCTTTCTTCCAGTCAGCGAAATTGATGATGCGGCCGGAGAAGTCGCACGACGGCGATGCGAGCTCGACGAACAGCGGCGCCAGTTCCTGCGGAGCGGGCAGCGTTTCGGGATTTTCGCCGGGAAAGGCTTTCGCGCGCATCACCGTGCGCACCGGCCCCGGATTGACGAGGTTGACGTGAATGTCGGACGACTTCACCTCGTTGCCGTAGGTTTTCGCCAGCGCTTCAAGGCCCGCCTTCGATACGGCATACGGCCCCCAGTAGGCATACTTGCCGGTGGCGGCGCCCGACGTGACGAAGATCACGCGGCCGGCGTCGGAGCGCTTCAGCAGCGGATCGAGTGTGCGCAGCAGACGCCAGTTGGCCGACAGGTTGATGTCGATCACCTGGCTCCATGCGTCTTCTGTTACGTGCGGCAGCGGTGATAGCGGGCCGAGGATGCCAGCGTTGCCGACGAGAATGTCGAGCTTGCCCCAGCGCTGATAGATGGTCGGCCCGAGCTGATCGATCCGGTCGCCCTTCGTCAGATCGAGCTGCAGCAGTGTCGCCTTGCTGCCGACGCGGCGGATCTCGTCGTCCAGTTCCTCCAGCGCGCCGATGGTGCGCGCAACAAGAATGACATGCGCGCCCGCCTCAGCCAGTGCCAGTGCGGCTGCACGGCCGATGCCGCGCGAGGCGCCCGTGACGAGGGCCAAACGATCCTTGAGCGGCTTTTTATGCTTCATGGGTTTGTGCTCTCACGGGTTGATTGTGGCATCGGCGACAGCGGGAATACGCCCGGAGCATCTATAGCCTGAACGCGGCGCCGGGCACCACCGGGGAAGGCAAAACGCCGCCGTGCGGTGGCCGCACATACCTGCGCCGAAGCCCAAACGAACAGCGCCGGACACATGGCCCGGCGCCGGTAACGCAGTCAAAAGCCAAACGGCGATCAGCCCACCTCAGCCAGCCACGAGAGCTGACGGGGAATGGCAACGCCGCTCTGGTCTGTGAGCGGTGTTGGATATTCGCCGGTGAAGCAATGGTCGGTGAACTGCGGGCTGCGCGCATCACGGCCTTCAAAGCCAACAGCGCGATAGATGCCATCGACGGAGAGGAACGCGAGGCTGTCGACGCCGAGGAATTCGCGCATGCCCTCAAGGTCCATCGTCGCCGCCAGCAGCGAAGTGCTGTCCGGCGTATCGATGCCATAATAATCCGGGTGCGTGATTGGCGGCGATGAAATGCGCATGTGCACTTCGCGCGCGCCGCTTTCGTACATCAGCTTGGCGATCTTTTTCGAGGTGGTGCCGCGGACGATGCGGATCGTCGACCAGCACGATGCGCTTGCCGTCGAATCATGCTGGCGGTTGGCCGATTGTGCTTCAGCTTGACGCCCATGATGGCGGATGCGACTCGCCCGGCGGCGATGAAGGTGCGGCCGACATAGTGGTTGCGGATGATGCCGAGCTCGAACGGAAGGCCGGCGGCTTGCGAGAAGCCGATGGCTGCCGGGTACGCCAGAGTCCGGCACCGGCACGACGATGTCGGCGTCGACGGGGCTTTCGAGCGCCAGCTCGGCGCCGATGCTGCTTGCGCACGTCATAGACGTTGCGGCCCGCCGATGACGCTATCGGGACGGGCGAAATAGACATATTCGAAGACGCACGGACGCGCGGGCTTCTGCGGCTCGAACGGGAAGATGCTCTCGATGCCCTCGGTGGTGACGATCACCATCTCGCCGGGCTTGAGGTCGCGCACGAAACGCGCGCCGATGATGTCGAGCGCGCAGGTCTCGGAGGCGAGGATCCAGGCGCCGTCGAGATCGCCGAGCACCAGCGGGCGGATGCCGAGCGGATCGCGGCAGCCGATCATCTTCTTCGACGACAGCGCGACCAGCGAAAACGCACCCTCGACCTGGCGCACCGCATCGATGAAGCGCGCATTGAGGTCGCGTTCCTTCGAGGTGGCGACAGCAGATGCAGGATGGTTTCGGTGTCGGAGGTCGACTGAGAAGATCGAGCCGCTGCTTCTGCAGCGCGCGCTGCACCGTCATCGCATTGGTCAGGTTGCCGTTATGCGCGACAGCGAAGCCGCCATCGGCGAGTTCGGCGAAGAAAGGCTGGATGTTGCGGACGTACCGGATCGCCGCCCGTCGTGGCGTAGCGGGTGTGGCCGATGGCGCAGTGTGGCCCTTGAGGCGCTCGATGACGCTGGCGCGCGAGAAGTGGTCGCCGATCAGGCCGACATGCGGCGCTCGGACGTGGAACTGGCTGTCCGTCGTAGCAGACGATGCCGGCAGGCCTCCTGGCCGCGATGCTGGAGCGCATGCAGACCCAGCGCGACGATTAGCCGCGGCGGCATCGGGGTGCCCAAAAATGCCGAAGACTCCACATTCTTCGCGGAGTCTGTCGTCGCCGTAGCGTAGATAACCGGGGCCTTGGAGTTTCGCACACTCGCTTGCGTCGTCATCCGAACTGCAATCGGTGTCATCGAGCCGTTGAGTCATGGCCACCTCCCACTGGTGTCGCCCGCCGCGGCGAATTTATGAACGCGATTAAGGCCAGTGTGCTGTCCGGGTTAACTTGCGCGCACCGTCCAGGTGACAGAAATATGATATCTCCCCCCCGCTTCAAGCGCCATTTCGTCGCTTTGCCGAATTTGTAATGAACCCTGCTGCTGAAGCTGCGTGGGCTGTTCATCCTGCGGCTGATCTCCGCCCGGATTGGTCAGCGACGAGGGCATATATGCCTCAAGGACATAGCGGATCGAATTGCCCGTGCTCTGGATATAGGGAAGCGTGACAGCCTCCTTGACCCACGGGAAATGCTGTTCCCGATCGGGGAAGAACGCCTCATAAAACATGTAGGGGATAACGATCAGGATAAAGCCGCGCGCGACCCCGAACAGAAATCCTAAGACGCGGTCAACCATACCGACTCGGCTGTCGAGAATCGTATCGGACAGCCTTGCGGTGAGCAGATGCACCACGATCAGCACGATCAGGAAGATGACTGCGCCAACGACGATCTGAGCCACAGCCACCGGCGTGCCCATCTGGGCAGCCATGTCCTGCGCAAACGGCTTATGGAAGAGAACGAAATAAAGCACCGCCGCTGCGGCCACGGCCCACGAGATGATCGAGAGCATCTCGCGCGAGAAACCGCGATACATGGCCAGCAGGCCAGAAATGAAGCAAATGGCCAGCACCGCCGCATCGAGGTAGGTGATCGGACCGAGCATGAGCTTAAGCTCCGTTAGACATACAATATGGGGGTGACGGCCAAGCCATCACGGCTGGCTGTCAGTCGCATGATGGCGCCTCGTCGGCAAGTTCCCTCAAATGCGAAAGCCGCATAGTCCGCAGTTTTAGTCCGGCTGCGTCTAATTCGCCCTGGGCTGGAACCAAGGCTTCACGGAAGCCAAGCTTCTGGGCTTCCTTGAGGCGCGGTCCCATCAGCGGGGTGGCGTTGATGGCGCCGGAAAGCGAGACCTCGCCGAAGTGGACCCGGTCGCGGGGAATTGGCACGCCGGAAAGGGACGAGACCAGCGCGGCGGCGGCGGCCAGATCGGCAGCGGGTTCGTTGATGCGCAGGCCGCCGGCGACGTTGAGGTAGACGTCTTTGCCCGCGAACGAGAGCCCGGCCCGCGCCTCCAGCACAGCCAGCAGCATCGACAGGCGCGCGGTATCCCAACCGACCACGGCGCGACGCGGCGTTCCAAGCGAGGAGGGCGCCACCAGGGCCTGAATTTCGACCAGGATTGGCCGCGTGCCTTCGACACCGGCAAACACCGCAGCGCCGGGGCTGGATGCATCCCGGTCGCCCAGAAACAGCTCCGACGGGTTGGAAATCTCGCGCAGGCCGTAACTGGCCATCTCGAATACGCCGATCTCGTCCGTGGCGCCGAAGCGGTTCTTCACCGCGCGCAGGATGCGATAGGCGTGGCCGCGATCGCCTTCGAAGTACAACACCGTATCGACCATGTGCTCGATCACCTTCGGACCGGCGATCTGGCCATCCTTGGTGACGTGACCCACCAGCAGCAGCGCGCTGCCCGCCGTCTTGGCGTGGCGGATCAGCGCCTGGGCGGAGGCGCGCACCTGACTGACAGTGCCGGGCGCGGCCTCAATGGCTTCGGCCCACAGCGTCTGGATCGAATCGACGACGATGAGATCGGGCGGCGGCCCGGCTTCCAGCGTTGCGAGAATGTGGGCGAGAGATGTCTCGCAGGCGAGCGCAACTGGAGCATCGTCCAGTCCCAGCCGGACCGCACGCAGGCGCACCTGTGCCGCTGCTTCTTCTCCGGAGAAGTAGACTGTGCGCTTGCCTGCGCGGGCGAGTGAGGCGGTAAGCTGCAGCAGCAGCGTCGATTTGCCGATGCCCGGCTCGCCGCCGATCAGCAACGCCGAGCCGGGAACGATGCCGCCGCCGGTGACGCGGTCGAGTTCGGCCAGTCCGGTGGAAAAGCGCGGGGCTTCCTGTGTCGAGCCCCTCAAGCCCTCCAGCGTAATGACGCGGCCGGACGAGGCGCCACGACGCATCAGCCCGGTGCCGGGCGGTCCGGCGGCGTCCGATTCCTCGGTGAGGGTGTTCCATTCGGAGCAGGATGGGCATTTGCCCTGCCAGCGCGGCGACGTGGCCCCGCAGCTCTGGCATACGAAGATGGTCTTGTTAGCCTTGGCCATGGATCAATCGCCAATCATTCGCCGTTGTCGACGTAATGACGGTGGAAGCGATGTCCCAGCCGCGTCAACACTTCATAGCCGATGGTCTGTGCGCCCGCACCAACAGCTTCGAGCGGCAGGCGAGGGCCGACCAGATCGACATAATCGCCGCGCACAGGCGGTGAGCCGTCAATGTCGGTGATGTCGACGGTGATGAGATCCATCGAGACGCGGCCGACGATTGGCGCCTTCTGACCGCGCACGATGACGGCGCCACCGGCTTCGCCATTGGCGGCGCTGGCGTGACGGAACACACCATCGGCATAACCGGCGGCAACGGTTGCGATGCGCCTTGGCGTGGCGGCGCGATAGGTGGCGGAATAGCCAATGGCACCGCCGGCCGGCACATCCTGAACCTGCAGGATACGCGCTGAAACCTGCACCACCGGCGATACCGGGGTTTTCAGTTCGGCGTTGGCCTGGCCGCCGTAGAGCGCATAGCCCGGACGCACGAGATCGAAATGGAATGGGCGGCCCAGCATCAGGCCATCGGAGGCGGCGAGGCTGGCGCGCGCCTTCGGCAGCTTCGCGCGCAGCCGCTTGAAGGTTTCCAGCTGCTGCCGGTTCATCGCGTGGCTGGCTTCATCGGCGCAGGCGAGATGGCTCATCACGACGGCGAAGTCGAGCCGCGCCATCAGTGCGTCGTCGGCGACCAGCGTTTCAAGTTCATCTTCAGCCATGCCGAGCCGATGCAACCCGGTATCGACATGCAGTGCGGCGGGCGGAGCAACTTCATCCTGCGCAGCTGGCGACGCCCACGCATCGATCTCGCCAAGGCTGGTCAGTACGGGGCGTGCGCCAAGGGCTGCGATGTCGCGCGCGGCTCCGGGCATGATGCCATCAAGGATGTAGACCGTGGCGCCGGGCGCATATTTCAGCGCCGCTACAGCCTCATCGAACGTGGCGACGAAGAAATTGCGGCACCCGGCCTGATAGAGCGCCGGTACGATGCGCGCTGCACCCAGACCGTAGGCGTCGGCCTTAACAACAGCAGCGCAGCCGGCCGGCGCGACATGCATGGCAAGCGCCCGCCAGTTGGCGCGCAACTGCGCCAGATCGATAGTGATGACGCCGGTAGCTGATGCTGGAATGGCCGCAGATGGCGCGAACGCCACCTCGCGCACGGCAGAGCCGTGCAAAGCGTTGCGCGTGACGGGGACGGAAAGCACGTTCCGGTCGGACAAATGGATTCCCCCAAAGGCCGAAGGCGGCCGCTCATCTGCATATTTGTGAAGTCGAATCCCGATGCAAACGAGGCATCTTAACGCGCGCATGGGCTGCCGGCCCATGACGAGGCGAGAATTCGGCCCCATCGCCTGTGGTTAATTAATTGTTTACGCCATTCAGGAATGCTTGCAGCCGTACCCGGCATGAAGTCGCGGTTTCAGATGTCGCACGGCCGATGGGTGGCCCGCAGGCGCATGCATGCAGAGCAGCCGCGCATGAGCACCATCAATTCGATCAACACCGCTCTGGCTTTGTTGCGGGCCGATCCGCGCCCAACGAAGGTTGAACAGGTCACGCCTTTACCGCCGATGACGGCGCTGGCGGGCGATGCGGAAATTTCCAACGCCATCACCGACACCATCAACAGCCGCGGCGATCTGCGGTCGCAATATGAGGCTGCGTACCAGAGGGTTATCAGCCAGGCATTCCGCCCGACCTTTGATGAAAACTCACGCCATCTTGCGATGGTTGAAGTTATCTACGCGAACCGTAGTGCTTTCCCGCCGGGCGAATTCGCAATTCATACACAGATGCCCGACGGGGCCTCCATCACGTCTTTTATTCCGGCTCTGGACGGCTCAAGCGACTACGCATTCGTGCACAAGGTGAAGACGACGCTGCGTGAAGCACCACACGACAGTCTCGCAAGGATCGACGCCATGTCCCGAATTGCGAACGTGTTCCTGATGACATCTGCGGCCGGTTTGAGTTCGCTCGCACGCGAAGCCTATGCAGAGACCGCAAGCGGACTGCGGGCCGATTGATTGCACACGCCAATGGTCGGCGGGCCAGAAAAAAGAAAGGTGGCACGGAGGCCACCTTTTGAAGTGCTGAGACGACGGGAAATTTGAAAGTGCGTTGCGCGTCGAAGGTACAGACCAGGGCGTCGAAGACGCATTCGCCTGATGCCAATCCCTATTCGCGGTCGAATCCGGCCGACTGATATTCGCGCGCCAGATTGCCGAAGCGCGTGAACTGGCCTTCGAACGCGAGTTCAACCGTGCCCACCGGACCGTGACGCTGCTTGCCGATGATGACTTCCGCCTTGCCGGAAACGCCCATCATCTTCTGCTGCCATTCGACAAACTCGGATGTGCCTTCGGACGGCTTGGTGCGCTCGACATAGTATTCTTCGCGGAACACGAACATCACGACGTCGGCGTCCTGCTCGATCGAGCCCGATTCACGCAGATCCGAAAGCTGCGGGCGTTTATCTTCACGCTGTTCCACCTGACGCGACAGCTGTGACAGCGCAATGATCGGAACCGCGAGCTCTTTCGCCAGCGCCTTCAGGCCGGTGGTGATCTCGGTGATTTCCTGCACGCGGTTGTCGCCACGCTTCGATGAACCGGAGAGCAGCTGCAAGTAGTCGACGATCAGCAGATCGAGGCCCTTCTGGCGCTTCAGCTTACGTGCGCGGGCTGCGAGCTGAGCAATGGAGATGCCGCCGGTCTGGTCGATATAGAGCGGGCTTTCGCTCATCACGCGGCTGACTTCCACCAGCTTGCGGAATTCATCCTCGTTGATCATGCCGCGTCGGATCTTCTCAGAGCCCACTTCGGCCTGCTCTGAGAGAATACGCGTTGCCAGCTGTTCGGCCGACATTTCGAGCGAGAAAAAGCCGACGATGCCGCCGTTGACGGTCTTCAGCGAGCCATCAGGCTGCTGCTCGGACTTGTAGGCTTTGGCGACGTTGTAAGCGATGTTTGTCGCCAGCGCCGTTTTACCCATCGACGGACGACCGGCGAGAATGAGGAGGTCGGACGACTGCAGACCGCCGAGCCTGTTGTCGAGATCGGACAGGCCGGTGGAAATGCCCGACAGATGCCCGGCGCGCTGGTAGGCAGCACCGGCCATGTCGATGGCGGTTGTCAGTGCGTTGGCAAAGGACACGAAGCCCGAGCCGTATTTGCGCTGCTCGGCGAGATCGTAAAGACGCGATTCCGATTCTTCGATCTGCTTCTGCGGCGGCTGATCGATAGAGCCTTCATAGGCGTTGTTGACCATGTCCTCGCCGATGATGATCAGCGCGCGGCGCGTGGCGAGGTCATAGACGGTGCGGCCGTAATCTTCGGCGTTGATGATCGTCGTCGCGTTGGCGGCGAGGGTGCCGAGATACTGCGGCACGGTCAGCGTCGGCGCAATCGGCGGAGCGTTCTCGAAGAACGTGCGCAGCGTGATCGGCGTTGCGTGCTTGCCCGCGTGAATCAGCTTGGCAGCCGTTTCATAGATCTGCTGGTGCAGCGGATCATAGAAGTGCTGCGGATCGAGGAACGAGGACACACGGTCCATCGCCTCGTTGTTGACGAGGATCGCGCCAAGTAGCGCCTGCTCGGCCTCAAGGTTGTGAGGCGCCTGACGGAAGGGGAGCGAATCGTCGGCCTCACCAAGGGAAGCGAGCCGATCGGAAATCTGGAGAGCGTTCTGTGCCATGGCTCGACGGTATCCGATTCAAACGGCCCGGCGTCGAGGTGGTGTCAACTCCCGTCCCCGTTATCAACACGGGGACGGGAATTAGCTTGCGAGTGGCGCGAATCAGTAGGTGCGTTATTCGCCCTGATTCTCTTCGTCGGAACCCTGCTCCGAACCGCCCTCGAATTCGGCGTCCGGATCGAAGGTTTCGAGCTCGATCTTCTCATCCTTGACGACGGTGACGTCTTCACCGCGCGACTGGCGCTCGGCTTCGTCTTCCGAACGGGCAACGTTGAGCTGCACGGTCACCGATACTTCCGGATGCAGCGCGATCGTAATCGGATGCAGGCCGAGGTTCTTGATCGGACGCTCAAGTACAACCTGGCGGCGATCGATGGTGAAGCCGTTCGCGGTGACGACTTCAGCGATGTCGCGCGTGGCAACCGAGCCATAGAGCTGACCGGTGTCACCGGCGGAGCGAATCGAAACGAAGATCTGGCCGTCGAGCTTTTCGGCGACAGCTTCAGCTTCGCGCTTCAGATCGAGGTTGTTGGCTTCGAGCTGGGCGCGCTGGGATTCGAACTGCGCGCGGTTGGCTTCCGTGGCGCGCAGAGCCTTCTTCTGCGGCAGCAGGAAGTTGCGTGCGAAGCCGTCCTTGACGGTGACGACATCGCCCATCTGGCCGAGGCGGCCGATACGTTCGAGCAGAATGACCTGCATGTTGGATACTCCTTCGTTTGGTTTCGATTTCGATGTGTTGAGGTGTTTGCAAGTGTAGGTGTGAATTGGCCTGCCTCAGTCCGGCGGACGCGGATCGTCGGAAGGGGGTGGCATCTGCCGCATTGGCCAGATGCTTTCGGTGAGCCCCATGAGCGCGATGACCAGTGCGGCAAGCGAATTGGTGACGAACAGGAGCGCGTACAGCACCCAAAGAATGATCGGACGCAACGGCTTGCCGCGCGTGACGTAATGGACCACGGCCAGGCCGAGCAGGACGTAGGCGAGGAACAGCGGCCCGGAGAAGCTGCGGGCGATGAGGCCGGGCAGGTCGCTCAGGAACGAGGCCGCCGTGGCACCCGCAAGCAATAGCGGCGCCGAGGGCGGGAACGTCATGGCGCCGAGGTCGGGCCAGGGCCGCTGCAGACGACCGGAAGCACGCGTGATGCGGCCAGCCAGCCAGAAGTTGAACAGCAGACAGCCCATCGTCGTGATGCCCGATGCCACCGGCAGAAAGGCCATGAAGTAAGATGCCGCTTCGTCGAGTTCTTCAGGGCCGAGCTTCTGCCCGTCGGGTATGTTTCCAAGTTCGGCGTCGAGGAAGCCTTGCAGCGCCGCGCGTACGCCGGCACGCAGCGCTTCCAGATCGCCACCCAGCAGCAGCAGCGTGATCGCTGCAAAGGCGCCCGACATCAGGGCGGCGGCAACGATGAGACGACCGACCGGATACCATTCAACGGCACCCTGCGAATCGGTGCGATTGAGGCTGGCCAGATAAACGAGGATGAATACGGGCCCGGCCTGCCCAATGGCGAATATGAGCGCGCCAACCGGGCTTCCAGCAAAAAACACCAGGGCGGTGGCGGAAACACCTGCAACCAGCGCAGCAGTCGTTCCAAGCCCCAGCCCCGCCAGGAACAGCGGTAACGCGGTGAGCGAGAACAGGACCATGCGGATCAGCAACGGGCCAGCGGTCGCCGAAGCGAACACAACTGCGGCTACGAGGCCGGCACCCAGCGCTATGAGCAGGCGATAGTCTAGCAAAGCAGCTGTCCCGCGGATTCGCGGTTAGAGACGTGCCGCAAGCGGCTCACCCGTCCCAACCTCGTGCCGGCCACCGTGGCGAGGCACTTCAATGATTTCGTGTCGTCGTCGTGAAAATCCGGTGCCGACCGAAGCCGGCACCGGACATCTTGATTACTTCAGCACGTACGGCAGCAGGCCAAGGAAGCGCGCGCGCTTGATGGCACGGGCCAGCTCACGCTGCTTCTTGGCCGACACGGCCGTGATGCGGCTCGGCACGATCTTGCCGCGCTCGGAGACGTAACGACCCAGCAGGCGCACGTCCTTGTAGTCGATCTTCGGCGCGTGCTGCCCGGAGAAGGGGCAGGTCTTGCGGCGGCGATGGAACGGGCGGCGCGGGGCGCCAGAAGATGCAGCCTCAGCCATGATTATTCCTCCGAACCGGTAGCAGCAGCGTCGTCACGGGGTGCACGGGGGCGGTCGCCATCGCGCGGGGGACGGGGACGGAAAGACGAGCCGCCTTCACGGTCGCCACCGCGATCACCGCCGCGGAAACCACCACCGCCGCCACCACGGCGTTCGCCACCACGGTCACCGCCGCGGAAGCCACCACCGCCACCGCCGCCACGGCCGCCGAAGCTGCCGCGATCGCGGTCGTCACGGTCGCCCTTGCGCATCATGACGGAAGGATCGGTCTCGTGCTCTTCGACCTTGATGGTCAGGAAGCGCAGGATTTCCGTCGACAGGCCCATGCGGCGCTCCATCTCGGCCACGGCTTCAGACGGGGCTTCGATGTTCAGGAGCGAGAAATGCGCCTTGCGGTTCTTTTTGATCTTGTAGGCGAGAGACTTCACGCCCCAGTACTCGGACTTGGTGACCTTGCCGCCACCCTGTTCGATCAGATCCGTGAATTCCTTGGTCATCGTCTCGACCTGTGCGTTCGAGACGTCCTGGCGGGCCAGGAAGACATGCTCATAAAGCGGCATGCTGTCAGCCTTTCGTTTCTATGGTGCTGCTCCGGCGCAAAGCCCCTTATGGACCTGGAAAGGCCCAAGACAGGTCACCCATGAGAGCGAAGACACCGGGAACCGGATCGCTTGCGATCCTGCCGCCAAAGACAACCCAATGAAACATCAGGCAAATCCAAAGCGCGGCTCCCCGTTCAGCCTCCAGCCGAAGCGAGCAAGGTGCGCTTTATAGCCGATATTCGCGCGGCGACAAGGCTGTGCGGCGACAAATTTTGCCTCGGGCGGCACTCTGTTTGCAACCTAGGCGGGTGCCAGAGCTTGGAATCACTCCGGCAAAACTCGAACAACGGGCGGTTATGATCCGCTATCACCGTGGCGCCTGCCACTGTCGCGGCTGCGTGCGCGCCGCAAGCGGTCGTCAATGTCTCTTTCCAGCAGGCGACGCAAGGCGCGGTCGATCGACGGTTTGGAGGTGAGCGGCTTTCGCTCCAGTTCCATCCGGAGATGCCTGCCAATTGTATCCAGGGCATCCCGCTGTCGCTCGTTTGCCATTCCGTCACCCGTGGTTGCGAACCTTCAACGGCAAGGGGACGCTGGCGTTCCATGGTCGCACAGGATCAGCTCGCGTTGGCTGCACGCTGTCCTGTTATTGAGGCCGTCTGAGCACACTCGCCTGATCGGCGTCGTGATTTGCGGGGGTGGCCGCTCGGGTAACTGGGCAAGACATTGTTTACCCGTGGGCGGCTTGGGCCTTGAACCCAGCAGCCGCAGTGCTTGAGGTCGCCCTTTCGGACAGGGGAGACCAGCATGCCGCCGCGTTCAAAAGCCAGACAACGGCGATCGGCCGCGCCGGAAAAGGCGCGGAAGCCCGGCGCAGCGGCAGCTGCATCAGCCGGCAAAACGCGGACTCGCGCCGCTGCAGGTGAAAGCTCCGGCAAGGTCCACACCAAGGCGCTGGGCATCCGTGAGCCGGTACGTCGGGAACGCGTCGCCCCGTCGCGTAATACTGCGGCGGATCTGGAATATTCGTTATTGGATCGGCAACTCGATTACGTCGGCGCGCTGCTGGCGTGGACACCGACCCGGGTGCTGCTGGCGCAAAACGCGGCCTTCTGGGCGGGCGTATCGGGAAGCGACGGCGGCAAGGCAGATGCAAAGGCTAATCCCGCGAAGGACGGCGGTGACGGCCCCGGCAAAACTGCCGCGCCACAGAAGCCATCACGCAGGAATACAACCAAGGGCGGCACCGCGCCTGGTGCCGCCGAGGCAACGGACGGGAAGGCCGCTGTACGGAGCAGGGCCAAACGTCGCGGATAGGCAGGCGGGAAGGCCTCTTCAGTGCGTGGGAGCCGTGGGGGCGGCGATACGTTGCCGGGCGAGGTTTCGCCACAGCATCCAGGCTGCCGCGAAGACGATTGCCAGCTCGACGAGGAACGTCCAGTGCAGGATGAAATTCCACACCCACCAGTCATAACGGGCGGGCACCTTGACCAGATTCAGCTGCAAATCTGAGAAGGGCTTGAGCCAATGGATTTCGGCGGCCACGCTGTCCAGAACCATGTGGAGCAGCAAGCACGCCAGGGCCACGAATATATATGGCTCAGCGACACGCCAGCGCAGCAGGCGGGCCAATAGCCACGCTGCTGCAGCGAGGCCGATCCAGAACAACGGCCAGTGAAAGACAAAAGCGTGATGCGGTGTCTTTCTGCCGTCGACGAAATAAAACCAGAGCAGATCAAAATCCGGCAGCGCGGAAGCAAATAGGCCTACGGCCATCAGGCTGCGGCGGTTCAGCCGGTTCTGGCTCAGGCGGTCGGACAGCAGGTAGCCCGCGGGCAGATGGGCAATGAACATTGGTCCTCACTGGCGGCCAGATTGTTCCGGTTGCTTGTTCCGGTTGCAGCCTGAACCTTGCAAGCTGGGTCGGGCGATGCAATCACGGGGGGTACTCAGCGATCCTTCCCCAGGACGCGCCACCGGTTCGCTTGACAGCAAGCTTTCTAGCGTGTTCTTGCGCTGCGAACTCTACAAATGAGCGCTTTTACCGATATGGCTATCGCATTTGTTTTTCCCGGCCAGGGCAGCCAGGACGTTGGCATGGGCCGCGAACTGGCGGAACAGTTTGCCTGTGCCCGTGAGGTTTTCGAGGAAGTCGACTCGGCTCTCGGACAGAACCTCTCGCAGATCATGTGGGAAGGCCCCAAGGAAACGCTGACGCTGACCGAGAACGCGCAGCCGGCGCTGATGGCCGTATCGATGGCCGTGATGCGCGTGCTGGAGCGCGAGCACGGGTTCAAGCTTGCAGATCACGTGAAGTTCGTCGCCGGTCATTCGCTGGGCGAATATTCAGCGCTCGCCGCTGCGGGTGCATTCTCGCTTTCCGATGCTGCACGTTTGCTGAAGCTGCGCGGTCAGGCGATGCAGGCCGCCGTTCCGGTCGGGCAGGGCGCCATGTCGGCACTGCTCGGCGTTGGCATCGACGTTGCGCAGAAGGTTGCTGAAGAAGCAGCGCAGGGCGAAGTCTGCCAGATCGCAAACGACAACGAGCCAACGCAGGTTGTGCTTTCCGGCGCCAAGACGGCGATTGATCGCGTGCCGGAAATCGGCAAGGCGTATGGCGTGCGCCGCGCGGTGCCGCTACCGGTATCGGCGCCTTTCCATTGCGCACTGATGCAGCCCGCTGCCGATGCGATGGCAGAAGCGCTGGCGAAGGTTGAAGTGAAAGCGCCTGTCGTTCCCGTTATTGCGAACGTGCTGGCTGCTCCGATCACCGATCCGGAAGAAATCAAGAAGCGTCTTGTCGAGCAGGTGACCGGCACCGTGCGCTGGCGCGAATGCGTCGGCTACATGGCCGCCAACGGCATCACTGACATTTACGAAATCGGCGCAGGCAAAGTGCTCGCCGGTCTTGCCAAGCGCATCGACGCAGCGCTTAACGCGAGCAATGTCAGCACACCAGCTGACATCGATGCCGCGCTTGCACGTCTCAACGCCTGAAGGAGCCCACGATGTTCGATCTTACCGGCAAGACCGCGCTTGTCACCGGCGCCACCGGCGGCATCGGCGGCGCAACCGCCAAGGCGCTGCATGCGCAGGGCGCAACCGTTGCCATCTCGGGCCGTCAGGCCGACAAGCTTGAAGCGCTGGCCGCCGAACTGGGCGAGCGGGTGCACGTGCTGCCCTGCGACCTCGGCAATCGCGAGCAGGTTGGCAAGCTGATCGAGCAGGCTGTCGGCGCGCTGGGTCGCCTCGACATTCTCGTCAACAACGCTGGTCTCACGCGCGACAATCTCTTCATGGTGATGAAGGATGAGCAGTGGGACGAAGTTATCAACGTCAATCTGACGTCCACATTCATGCTGTGCCGCGCCGCCGCCCGCGCGATGCTGCGCGCCAAGCCGAACTTTGGCCGCATCATCAATATCGCGTCGGTTTCGGGTGTGTTCGGCAACCCCGGACAGGGCAATTATGCGGCTTCGAAGGCCGGCATGATCGGCATGACGAAATCGCTGGCCCGCGAGGTTGCACCGCGCGGTATCACAGCCAATTGCATCGCTCCCGGTTTCATCTCAACGCCCATGACGGCGGCGTTGAACGATAAGCAGACCGAGGAAATTGCGAAAATGATCCCCCAGCAGCGTTTCGGCGCGCCGGAGGAAATTGCGGCAGGCGTCGTCTATCTCGCCAGCAACGAAGCCGGGTACATCACCGGGCAGACGTTGCACGTTAATGGCGGGATGGCGATGGTCTAACCCATGGTAAACGCTGCGGCGTGGGCTTTAACACTGGGTGCAGCAGGCGAATTTTGGTCGCAACGTCAAGCGTCGAACCGACCCTCGCACCGCTGGCCAAGGCCAGGGAAGTGTGTTAACGAGCCCAACGGTTTTTCGGCCTCTTCAGCGCCCTTACGGGTAAACGGAGTGGCCGAAGTTCGACCGGCGCACGCAGTGCGATCATGTGGGATAGCCGCGTCGTTTCGATACCCGCCGGTAGCTGGCGCCTCTATACAGACTAGGGGCCCGAAGCCGGGAAAACGGGCAAGTCTAGAAAACTGAATTTAAGAACTGCCAAGAGCAAACCGACGCGAGGGAAGACGATGAGCGATGTCGCGGAGCGCGTGAAGAAGATTGTCGTGGAGCACCTGGGTGTGGAGGCCGAGAAGGTCACCGAGAACGCCAGCTTCATCGATGATCTCGGCGCCGACAGTCTAGATACGGTTGAGCTTGTGATGGCTTTCGAGGAGGAGTTCGGCTGCGAAATCCCCGACGACGCCGCCGAGCACATCCTGACCGTGGGTGACGCGGTCAAATTTCTTGAGAAGAACGCCTCAGCCGCGTGATATTGCTGGCTCCCGTGCTGTCTTCAAAGATGGCGCGGGAGCAGCACACGCGGTGTTTGCGCGAGCGTACCAAGCACCTCGAGGCTTGGCTTCGAGGATGTGACCGGACCCTTGAGTTAAGGCGCCGGCCATTTACTTCCGCTTCGAAGGATCAGGATGCGTCGCGTCGTTATTACAGGACTAGGAATTGTTTCCCCCGTCGGATGCGGGGTTGAAGCATCGTGGCAAGCCCTTCTTGCTGGCACCAGCGGCGCCCGCCGTATCGAGGAATTCGAGATTGATGATCTGGCGTGCCAGATCGCATGCTTCATTCCGCGCGGCGCAAAAGAAGACGGCAAATTCAATCCAGACGACTGGATGGAGCCGAAGGAGCAGCGCAAGGTCGATGATTTCATCGTCTATGCGATGGCTGCTGCCGAACAGGCTATCCAGGATTCTGGCTATGTGGCCGACACCGAGGACAAGCAGGAGCGCGCAGGCGTTCTGATCGGATCGGGCATCGGCGGCCTCTCGGGCATCGCCGATACGTCGATCCTGCTGAAGGAAAAGAGGCCGCGCCGCGTTTCCCCGTTCTTCATTCCCGGGCGCCTTATCAATCTGGCTTCAGGCTATGTTTCCATCCGCCACAAGCTGCGCGGGCCGAACCACGCTGTGGTGACCGCCTGCTCGACCGGTTCGCACGCCATCGGCGATGCAAGCCGCATCGTGGCCATGGGCGATGCTGACATCATGGTGGCGGGCGGCACAGAATCACCCATCTGCCGTATCGCGATGGCGGGCTTCGCGGCCTGCCGTGCGCTCTCAACCGGCTTCAACGACAACCCGACGGCGGCATCGCGCCCCTACGACAAGGACCGCGATGGCTTCGTGATGGGTGAGGGCGCCGGCATCGTGGTGCTTGAGGAACTTGAGCACGCCAAGGCTCGCGGCGCGAAGATTTATGCCGAAGTCATCGGCTACGGCATGTCGGGCGACGCCTATCACATCACCGCACCGGCAGAGAGCGGCGATGGTGCCTACCGCTGCATGCGGGCCGCAATGAAGCGGGCCAATATCGATGTCAGCGACATCGATTATGTCAACGCGCACGGCACATCGACGCCGATGGGCGACGAGATCGAACTGGGCGCCGTTGAGCGTCTGTTCGGCAACGCGGCGGGCAAGCTGGCGATGTCGTCGACCAAGTCCGCGACCGGCCATCTGCTGGGTGCGGCCGGCGCCATCGAAGCGATTTTCTCGACGCTGGCCATCCGCGACAACATCGTTCCGCCGACGCTTAATCTCGACAATCCGTCGGTCGATACGGCGATTGATCTTGTGCCGCACAAGGCCAAGGCGCGTCAGGTCAACACCGTGCTTTCCAACTCGTTCGGGTTCGGCGGCACGAATGCGTCTCTGATTTTGCGGCGCGTCGAATAGCACAAGCCGGGTGGGGCCAAGCGGCCCCACCGCTGGTTTTTGGCCTTGTGAACGTCATGCGTACACCGCAAATCCCAAGCGTAATAGTTCACGCCTGAGGTAGGATGGCCACGGATCTGTGGCCGCCGATCAGGGAGGGCGTTTTCCCCTCGTGCTTTTGCCATAATCCCCTTTAGGGTCATGGCGAACTGAACTGCGGCATCTGCTGAGGCGCAGGGCCGTTGGGAGCGAACCGGTGAGCACCTATCCGCCAAACAGACCGGACCCGACCTTCCGTCGGGGTGCGATCCGTCCACGGTCGCCGTCCGAAATCCTGGAACCGTCGCGTCCACCGGGGCCGCCCCGGGGCGCAACCGCGCCGCACGCGCCCAAGCGCGGTTCCACCACCATGCGCATCCTGAGCGGTCTTTTCACGCTGCTGCTGGTGTCGATGGTGGCCGCCGGTGGCCTGCTCGCTCTGCTCTATCACCAATTTGAATCGCCCGGCCCACTGAAGGAAGCGCGCGTCATCACCGTGCCGCGTGGTGAGGGCCGCATTGATATCGCCAACCGGCTAGAGCGTGAGGGCGCCATCGCTCACCGCTGGTCGTTCATGGTCAACTATCTGCTGCGCAACGCCGTATCGCCCAAGCCGATGGAGTTGAAGGCCGGCGATTACGAGATCCAGCCCGGCGCCAGCATGGCGCAAATTCTGGAAACGCTGGCGCTCGGCCGCGGCGTGCTGTCGAAGGTCACGATTCCGGAAGGGTTGACGAGCCTGCAGATCGTGCAGCGTCTGCGCGATGAGCCGGATCTGGTGGGCGACATCGAAGACATTCCGCCCGAAGGTTCGCTGATGCCGGACACCTATCGCTATTCGCGCGGCATGGACCGGAGTGAGCTGCTCGACCGGATGCAGAAGGAAATGCAGCGGTTCCTGGCTGCTCAGTGGGAAAAGCGCCAGCCGAATCTGCCGATCACCACGCCGGAGGAGGCGCTGGTGTTTGCGTCGATCGTCGAGAAGGAAACCGGACGCGCAGACGAGCGTGGCCGTGTGGCTGCGGTGTTCACGAACCGTATGCGCAAGAACATGCGCCTGCAGTCGGACCCGACGGTGATTTACGGCGTCGTCGGCGGCCAGGGCAGCCTGGGCCGATCGATTACGCGAGCGGATCTGGACCAGAAGAACGATTACAATACCTACCAGATCAGCGGCCTGCCACCGACGCCGATATGCAACCCTGGCCGGGACTCCATTGAGGCAACGCTCAATCCGCCTGAGACCACCGACCTTTATTTCGTGGCCGATGGCACCGGCGGGCATACGTTCTCGGAGACGCTGAAGGACCATAACGCGGCGGTGAAGGTCTGGCGCAAGGTTGAGCGCGATCGCAAACAGGATGCGGCGGCGGGTTCGAGCGACGATGCTGGCGAACCGGAAGCTGCGGCCGCAGACAATGAAATCCCGGTGCCTTCGACTAACAGCACCGACAGCCTGCGCCTGCTGAACGCGCCGGAAACTCCGGCTACGACGAACGGAGCCGAGGGCGCCACGCCTGCCGCAGCAAGCACGACCACAGCCGTTTCGGTGCCGTTGCCGGTCAGAAAACCTGCGCCCTAGGTTTCCGGTACGTTCAGCGCCGGTAGATGACGGCCGCTGGCGGTGGACGTTTGGCGAGATAACTGCCCGCCATGCGGCGATGCCCGAAGTGCTGCCCCACCGTGCGTCGTTCCCGACCTCCGTCGGGATGACGTTGAGGGAAGCGCCCGTGGCATCGGGTGTGTGCACGGTCGCTGGCGTGGGTGGAGCACCAGTCGGCGGTCTGGAGCTCTGGCCAGCACGGCCGCCGGAGCAGCGCTAGCCGAACAGGGCCCTCGGATAGTCGAGAGCGCGACGCGAACCTGTACCACCCAGCGTGCGATGCCCATCACCATTAGCGGCGGCGGGGACGGCAGCATAATCCAAGGCCAACGCACCGCCATTTGCCTCCCGGCTCGTCTTGTCGGATAAGGCGGTTCTGGTTTTTCTCGAAACGCACTAGACCATTCTGGAACCCGTCGGCCCGGATCACACCGCCTCAGCAATGATTCTTGCGCGATCGCCCGGAGCGGTTCGATCTGCGCCACACACGAACGGAGCCGCAATGGCAATCAAGAGCATGACCGGCTTTGCGCGTGCAGAGGGCAACGCCGCGGGCTTTGCATGGCACTGGGAACTACGGACCGTGAATGGCCGTGGTCTGGATGTGCGTCTAAGGCTGCCGTCCGGTCTGGAGCAGTTGGAGCCGAAGGCGCGCGAGGCGATCGGGCGTCACCTCAGCCGGGGCAGCGTAACCGCCAACCTGGTCGCAAGCGGCACCACCGATACGCACGAACTGCGCCTCAATGAGCGCGCACTGGCGCAGGTGATGAAGGCCGCCGATCGCATTCGCGCGTTGACTGACGCGGTGCCACCGCGTGTCGACGGGCTGATCGCCATTCGCGGCGTTCTCGATATCGTCGAGCCGGAGGAGGACGAGGCCGAAACCATCGCGCGCGGTCAGGCAATGCTTGCCACGCTTGACGAGGCGCTCGCCGCGCTTGTCGGTGCTCGCGCTTCGGAGGGCAATCGGCTGGCGAATGCACTCAATGGCCAGATCGACGAGATCGAGCGTCAGGTTGCTATCGTGCGCGCTTCACCCGCCCGCACGCCGGAAGCTATCGCCGCACGGCTCAAGGAGCAGATCGGGCGCATCATGGAAGTCGGCACGGGGTTTGACCCGCAGCGCCTGCATCAGGAAGCTGTACTGCTGGCTGCGAAGGCCGACGTTGAGGAAGAGCTGGAACGCCTGACCTCGCATATCAGCGCGGCGCGTGAATTGCTGGCGGAGGATGCTCCGGTTGGCCGCAAGCTCGATTTCCTTACGCAGGAATTCAACCGCGAGGCCAACACGCTGTGCTCGAAGGCCAACGACATTGAAATCACCCGGGCCGGATTGGCGCTGAAGTCGGTTATCGACCAACTGCGCGAACAGGTGCAAAACATCGAATAACGCTTGGGCGGCGGGCCAAGCCTGCGCTGCTCGGTGCACTGAAAGCTGAGATATGTCGGACACCTCGACCATCGATCGCCGTGGGCTTTTGCTCGTGCTCTCCTCGCCCTCGGGTGCAGGCAAGACGACGCTGGCACGCCACCTGATGGCGACGGACACCGCCATCTCGATGTCGGTTTCAGTGACGACGCGGCGTCCGCGCCCCGGCGAAATCGACGGCAAGGATTACATTTTCCTCGACGAAGACCGCTTCAAGGCGATGGCGGACGGCAACGAGTTGCTGGAATGGGCGAACGTGTTCGGCAACTACTACGGCACCCCGCATGCGCCGGTTGAAGCTGCGATCAGCGGCGGACGCGACGTGCTGTTCGACATCGATTGGCAGGGTGCCCAGCAGCTTTCTGAAAAGATGAAGCACGACGTAGTGCGCGTGTTCATTCTACCGCCATCGGCGAAGTCGCTGGAGCAGCGCTTGCGTGCGCGGGCGCAGGACCCGGAAGAGGTCGTGCGCAAGCGGATGGATGCGGCGGCGGCCGAGATCAGCCACTGGCCCGAATATGACTATGTGATCGTCAATTCCGATTTGCAGACGTCGATGGAAGGGCTCAGCGCCATCCTGACTGCCGAACGGCTGCGGCGTGAGCGGCTGAATGGTTTGACGTCGTTTGTGCGGGATTTGCAGCGCGAGCTTTGAGCCGTCGCGTATTAAGGCATTAAGCAAGCGCTGGGGCGTCGCGCCGCAACGGAATGCAAAAAGGGGCGGTGCCGTCTTGTCGCCACCGTTTGCAGTGCGCATCAGCGGTCATGAAAAGCATTCAGTATGCCTGCTCCGGTGACGACTGGCACACCGGACGGATCGTTGGTGCCAGCGTACTAGCCTGCCGGAACATCAGCCTGCGGATAGCCACATGATGCCCATGCCGTCATTGCTTCGCACTTTGATCCGCAAGGGCGCCGGCGCCGTCTTGATGACGTTGCTGGCGCTGCAGGTGCTACCGCAGCAGGCGGCGCAGGCCGCCGCGCCTCACCTGCGCAAGATATCCGATGCAGAGTTGAAACGCGCCAAGCCAGGCGATGTGTTTCACATCTATCCGCAGATCGGCGGCGCCCCCGAAAATGCCAAGGCATTTCGCATCATCTATCGCTCGACCGGAGCGGCGGGTGAACCGATCGCGGTTTCAGGCACGGTGATTTATCCGAACGCACCGGCCCCGGCCGGGCGGCGGGATGTCATCGCCTGGGCCCATTACACGACCGGCGTTTCATCCCGCTGCGCGCCGACGCTGCTGCCGAACCTTTCCGGCACCATCCCGGGACTGGAGACGATGCTGGACCGGGGCTATGTCGTCGTTGCCACCGACTACGAAGGGCTGGGGGTTGCCGGGGTGCATGCCTATCTGGTCGGCAACAGCGAGGCGCAGGCGGTGCTGGATTCGGTGCGTGCAGCCCGTCACCTGAGCGGCGCACACGCAAGCCGACGCTTCGCCGTGTGGGGCCATTCGCAAGGTGGTCACGCGGCATTGTTCAGCGGCGAGCTGGCGCCCAGCTACGCGCCGGAGCTGCAACTCGTCGGCATTGCCGCGGCGGCGCCCGCTACCAACCTCGTCGATCTGTTCCGCTCCCAGAAGAACACGATCACCGGCGACAGCCTGATCGCCATGGCGTTGCTGTCATGGTCGCGCACCTACAACATACCGCTGGACAAGCTGCTGATGCGGGGCGTGCGCGAGCGCTTTGAACAGGTGGCGGAAAACTGCATCCAGTCAATTTCGCAGATGCTGCAGACGCTGAAACTGGCTCAGCCGCTGAAGCAGAATTTTCTCAAGGTCGACCCGGTAGAGATGCCGGAGTGGCGCGCGCTGATGGAGCGCAATTCGCCCGGCCATGGCGCCATCAAGGTACCGGTGTTCATTTCGCAGGGTACGGGCGACCGGACCGTGAACTGGGGGCTGACCACGCGGTACGCCAAAGCGCTGTGCGCCCGGGGAACACCAGTGACCAGCAAGATACTCAAGGGCGTGAGCCACAGCTTTATCGCTGAAAAAACCGCCTACGCGGCCGTGCAATGGATGGATCGCCGATCTGCCGGCAAGCCCGTCGAAAACGACTGCCCGCGCCATTGATTAACGGCGGCTTCTTGGGGGCATGTGAAGCGCGTAGCGGCGGCGACCGATTTTCGCCCCAGTCAAGCTTCGCGGCAGGCTTGGTCCGGATTTGGCACAGGCTTTTGTTGCCCTTGGTGGCCCCTGTGCCGGGCCTCGGAGCAGGCGTTGGGCCGCCACGGCAGCGCCAATGTTTGTATCAATATAATGGGTGTGTTACCGCCTTGAGCCTCGAATTTATGCTCAGAACGATCCTGGGGCCTTGAAGCTCCGCCGGGATGGTTGCGATCACGGGGCGGCTGAAATCCAATCCGGCTTTTCGCATCCGGCGGACATCACCCTGACCCTGCAAACTGGAACACGAGACGCATGCCCAAGATCCACAGCCTCCAGCCGCAACATTCCACGGATGGGCAAGCCGCGCGGAAATCGGCCGTGCGCTTCACGCTTTCCGGTCTGGCGCTGGCCCTGACTGCGTCGGCCATGCTGGTTGCGCCCGTTGCCATGGCCAAGGGCGATGATCGCCCGGTGCAATCGATCGTTGCACTCGTCAACGACGAACCGATCACCGGCTATGAGGTTGAGCAGCGTGTGGCGCTGGCCATGCTGGGCGCGCCTGAGGTTCAGAAGAAGCTGCAGGCGAAGCTCAAATCATCGTCGATGAACGAGCAGTTCAAGGCCTTCGCGATAAAACGACTGCAGGCCAACCCGCCCAAAAGCGAGGAAGAACAGCAGGCCCGCGTGCGCCAGCTCCAGGGCGAATTCGTTGAAAGCCTCAAGCGCCAGGTCGAGCGTGAATATCGGCCGTCCGCCCGCCAGGCCGCCATCGATGAACTCATCGAGGAGCGCCTGAAGTTGCAGGAGGCCAAGAAGCTTGCGATCGTTACATCGGATGACGATGTGAATCGCATTCTTGCCGGCATGGCCGAGCGCAACAAGATGACCATCGATCAGTTCGGCGACCATGTGGCCAAGATGGGCTCCAACATCACTGTGATGCGCGAGCGTATTCGCGCCTCGCTGTCATGGTCGGATGTGATCCGCCGCAAGTTCGGCCATCAGATCACCGTCACCAGCCGGGAAGTCGACCGGATGGTGGCGACGACGGAAGGTCAGGACGATGTCGAGCTGCGCATCCACCGCATTCTGCTGACAGTGCCGGCCAACGACCAGAAACGGCTTGCCCAGCGGCTGGGCGAAGCGGAAACTCTGCGGGCGCGCTTCACCGACTGCAAGAGCATGGAAACGATGGCCCGCGGTATTCCCGGCACACGCTTCGACAGTCTGGGTGATCGCCGTCCGAGCAGTTTGCCGGAGCCGACGCGCAGCCTACTGCTGAATGCCCATGAGGGTGAGTTGCTGCCCGCAACCATCGGCGAGGGCGGGGTTGAGCTTTGGGCGGTTTGCGGGCGCAAGGTTATCAAAGCTTCCGAGACCAAGCGCGAGACGGCACAGAACGAACTGCGCCAGAAGGAATTTGAAATTCTCTCGCGCAAGCATCTCAAGGATCTGCGCACCGACGCACACATAGAGTTCCGCTGATGGCAACGGCGACTGGCAGTATCGGACACGAGCAGGCGCGGCCGGAGACTAAATCGCGGCGGCCGCTTGCCGTATCGATGGGTGATCCGGCCGGTATCGGACCCGAGATCACACTGCGCGCCTGGGCCGACCGCAGCGAATGTGGGCTGGCGCCGTTCGCGGTATTTGGCGATGCGGAAACATTCACCGAGCGCGCGCGCCATTTGGCGCTGAACGTGCCGGTGCAGGCAATTTCTTCCTTGCAGGACGCAGCAAGCGTGTTTGCCAAGGCGCTGCCCGTGATGCATCGGCCGCTGCCGGTACGCGCCCGGCCCGGCGTGCCCGATGGCGCCAACGCCGCCGCGATCGTCAGTGCCATCGGCGCTGCAACCGATGCCGTGCTGCGGGGCGAGGCCACGGCCGTCGTTACCAATCCGATCGCCAAGCACGTGGTGAAAAGCGCTGATTTTCCGTTTCCGGGCCACACGGAGTTTCTGGCCGCGCTGGCTGAACGCTACAAGGGACGGCACTTCCGACCGGTGATGATGCTGGCGTCAAAGCAGCTCCGCGTGGTGCCGCTTACCGTGCATTGTGCATTGGCCGAGGTGCCGAAGATGATCACCCGGCCGCTGATTTTTGAAACCGTGCGCATCACCTACAACGCACTAAAGCGCGATTTCGGCATTGCCACGCCGCGCATCGCCATCGCGGGGCTGAACCCCCATGCGGGCGAGGAGGGCACGATGGGGCGCGAGGAAATCGACATCATCGGCCCCGCCATCGCTGATCTGCGCGCCGAAGGACTGCTGGTTACGGGACCCCATTCGGCCGACACGCTTTTCCATGCCGCCGCGCGGCGCAGCTATGATGCGGTGATCGCGATGTATCACGATCAAGCGCTGATCCCGCTCAAGACCATCGGCTTCGATGAGGGTGTCAACGTCACCCTGGGTCTGCCGTTTGTGCGTACATCTCCGGATCACGGCACGGCGTTCGACATCGCAGCGGCGGGACGCGCTTCCGCGACAAGCCTTATCGAAGCGATGCGCATGGCCTCCACCATCGCTGCGGAGCGGGCGGCCACCACACCGCAATGAGAAATCCTCTCCGCTCCATCCGCATATCATTCTCGACCAACGCCGGGCGACCACGCGCATGACAACCGATCCGCGCAACACAGATACGCCGGGCAACGGTGCGCAGATGGCGTCCGATGGCTTGCCGCCGCTGCGCGACATCATCAAGACGTTCGAACTGCGGGCGAAGAAAAGCCTGGGCCAGAACTTCATCCTCGATCTCAACCTCACGCGACGCATCGCCCGCGCGGCGGGGCCGCTGGAAGGGCGCACGGTCGTTGAGGTCGGGCCGGGGCCGGGCGGCCTGACGCGTGCGCTGTTCATGGAAGGCGCTGAGCGCGTCATCGCAGTGGAGCGCGATGAGCGCACGCGCGGTGCGCTGGATATGATTGCAGCGCGCTATCCCGAGCGGCTCAAGATCCATTTCGGCGATGCGCTGGAGGCCAACTGGCCGTCACTGCTGGGCGCACAAACGGGCCGGGCGATCATCGTTGCCAATCTGCCCTACGGCGTTGCTACGCTGCTGCTGACCGGCTGGCTTTCCGCCGAGCCATGGCCGCCGTGGTACAGCCGCATGGTGCTGATGTTCCAGAAAGAGGTGGCCGAGCGCATCGTGGCCCAGCCGGGTTGCAAGGCCTATGGCCGCGTTTCGGTGTTGGCGCAGTGGCGCGCTTCGGCGCGGATCGTGCTCAACCTGCCGCCAGAAGCCTTTACGCCGCCGCCCAAGGTGGCATCGGCCGTCGTGGATCTTATTCCGCATGCCGACCCGTCGCCGCCGTGCAATCCGAAGATTCTGGCGCAGGTGACGGCGGCTGCGTTCGGTCAGCGCCGCAAGATGCTGCGCGCCAGCCTGAAGCAACTTCAGGCCGAACCGGAAGCATTGCTGGAAGCGGCTGGTATTGCCGGCAACCTGCGGGCTGAAGACCTGTCGGTGAAGGACTTTGCGCGGCTGGCGATGGTGTATGAACGCGCTTTTCTGCGCCGGGCCTGATGCGCGGCGGCGCGCCGTTACTTCAAGCCTCGTCTCGCTTGCCGGATGCAGCATCTCCGGCCGTTCTGTCGTCCGCCGTTGAAGCCCCGTGGCCGGTGAACAGCCGCAGCGAGGCCGCCAGCAGCAGAATCGAGATCGGCTTTACCAGCGTCTCCCAACCCATGGCGCTGCCCTTCTCGGCCCAGTCGGTTGCGAAATCGACGACAAGGTAGACGATGATGACGCTGATGAGTGTCATCTTCAACTCGTCCATCCCGGTAGGGCGCATCCAGGACGGCAGTTTCAACCGTTCGGCGCCGGAGTAGAACACGAAGCCGAAGGCTATCGCGTACGAGAAAATGACCAGCACGATGCCGAACAGATAAGTGTCGGTCGCTCCCATCACCATCGCGGTGACGATCTTCGGTTCTTCGCCCTTCAACAGATCTATCGCAGCGCCGATCATCTGCAGGCTGGCCTGCAGAAACATGATGATGGCGCCGACCGCTGTGCCGATGGCGGCGATCAGCAGCACGAAGCGCAACGAAACCAGATAGCGCAATAGCGGCATTGGGCGAGAACCTGCTAGCTGACATTGGCAACACGAAGCCCGTCTGCGTTCCGAATGCGGAGCGGCCGGCCTGAAGTGCTTGGGGAAATCGGAACCGGTATTCCGGAAGCACTCTGGCACAGCGCCGGTTACGATTGCCTGAGCAGGGAAGGTCTGCCCGGATGGCGCCCAAGCCCATTGGGCTGCTGCATGCCGATGGCAGGATCATTCGATGCAGGATGATGGTCTGGCTGCCGCAGCGGCCATAGCGCTGGCAACCCACGCGCGGCCGGGAGCGTCGACCTGCCGGCCTCGGAGGGGAGCAGAGCGATTGTCCACCGGCTTGCCTGCAAAAGCGGCTTCAACGGCTGTGCAGCGGCGAACCCCTTTTTCGGCGGTGAAGCTGTAGCCCGCGGGCGCTTTGCTTAGCCTTGAATTGATCGCACGGGCTAAGTCACAGCTTTCCAAGCAGCCACATTCAATAGCAGCGATGGACTGGCGGGGAGAGTTCCCCGACCAAACAGGATGGCACAGTTGATGCAACTCACACCCAACCGGCGTTACTGCTGCTTGCCGTAATTGCCGCTGAGGGCATCGGTTGAGTATCCGAACTCGCCAAGATGCTTGAGTTCAAACCGCAGCATGAGCGTCTGACCGTCGACCAGATTGGGGTTGTGATAGTAGTTGTCGGTGTAGGTCGCGGTGAGCACGAAGCATTCGTCGGCGTACTGCACCTGGAACATGTCCGAGGCAAGCTGGTCGGCGTCGAGATCGTAACGCATCGCAGCCGCGACGCTCCAGCGGTCGGTGAGGCGCAGGTTGAGGCTGGCGTAAATGTCTTCCTGCGAAGCAACGATGCCATTGGTCGGATCGGTGTTCAGGTAGGAGTAGATGGCGTTGGCGACGAGCGGGCCAAGCGAAACCTGCGCTCCGGCGTTCTGGCTGGCCAGTGCAAAGCCTTCCTGATCGAACCGCGACTGCGAGATGAGCTGCAGGAACGACCACGGCGCAACGTAGGCACCCAGCACGTAGTCGGACCGCGAGGTTTCCAGACCGCTGTACGGCGTGAAGGTCGGATCGCCGGAAGCGTCAACGCCGGGCTTGGCATACGGATTGAAGCCGGCAAGCTGATAGCTCTGACCGGCGAGGATGCGCGCGTATCCGCCCTCGTTGGCCTGGAACGTATACTGGACGCCGACGTTGGCGCGCGTGCCGGTTTCGATGCGGTCATAGCCGGAGAACTTTGACAGCTCGAACAGATTGGTATCGTCGAAGACAAGGCTCATGGCGTCTTCGTTCGGCAGGTTGTCCTGCTCAATGTAGGCTTGGCGCGCGATGATCTGACCAATCGGCTCGATGACGTGCGAACCACGGCCTGAATTCGCAACCCACGGATAGGCGACGGTAACACCACCGGCCGCGAGGCCACGGGCCACCGATGTGTCATTCACGCCGTTGGGAGCCTGCGGATCGACATAATTGCTGAGCTGATAGAGATCGCCGCGCAGGTGCGCGAACGGCGTGTAGGTGATGCCGATTGCGTCTGTCATCCGGCGCCGCCAGTTCACCTCAGTGACCACGCGGTTCATCTGCTCGTTGCCGTAGATGTTAGGGAATACGGCATTGGTCTGGTCGCTGGAGAATGCCAGTGCGTTGGTATTCCACGTCAGCTCGCCGCCGAGGACAGGATCGGCGAACACATAGTTGTAGTCGAGGATCGGGTACGCGAACGACTGCGCGCCGGTTTGCGGCGTCGTGGCATACTGCAGGCTGTTGAACTGGTAGGCCGCGAGGCTGAAGTAGTTACGGTCACCGATGCCCTGCAGGAACACGCTGTTGACGCGATCCGTCAGCAGCATGTTGTCGAGTTTGTAGAAGCGGCGGAATTCATCATCGCTCTCAACGGTGACATCCCAGCCGAATTTCCACCAGCTCGACAGCGAGAACAGGCCGCGCGTTTCGAGGCTGCCGCGCCAGCCGTTGTACTGCTCGCGATCGACGATGGCGGACGGCAGATCGGCCCAGTCCTGATCGATGCCCGCACCACGGATGAAGTACTGGCCGTTTTCGGTGCGGTGGCGCCATTCACCCTGCCAGAGCACGCCCTGACGGCTGGAATACATCGGGTAGAAGGTGAAGTCGTAATTCGGCGCAAGCGCGAAGTAATAAGGGATCGTCGTCGTGTAACCGAGCGTGGTCGAGCTGCCCGGCTGCGGCATCAGGAAGCCGGACTTGCGCTTCACCGACGGGTCGGCGTGCTCGAAATAGGGCATGTAAAGGATCGGCACGCCGAACAGTTCGAAGCGCGCGTCCTGATAGCTGATGGTGGCGGCGGCCTGATCGTGGGTGACGGTGGCGGCGCTCAGACACCACAGTGGCGGCATTCCACCTTCCGATTTACACGGCGTGAAACGGCCGTTGGTGAAAACGGTGGTGTTGCCGCCCTTGCGGGTGGCGCGCTCGGCGGCGATGCGGGTGTCATCAGCAGCGACAATTGAGAGCTGCGAGACGAAGCCATCGCGGAAATCATCGGTCAGGGTCAGACGGTCGGAGCGCACGACGTTGCCGTTGGGCTCCTTCAGAATCACGTTGCCCATTGCGGTCAGCGTGTTCGCCGACTGATCGTAGATCACCTGGTCAGCGGTGAGGGTGTAGTTGTTGTAATAGATTTCGACGTTGCCGCGCGCGATCACGCGGTTGCCGCCGTTGTCATAGATCAGCTCGTCGCCCTGCAGATAAAGCGGCTGCGACTTGTCGAGATTGCGCGACGGCCCAACCAGGCTCTGTTTCGGGAACGAGCTCTGTTTCTGGACATCGGGTGCAAGCGTAGACGGATCTTGGGCGTAGGCTCGGGAAAGTAACGCGTCAGGGGCAACGAACAGCGGGGCAAGCAACACAGCGAGCACAGCCAGACGCACCCCGCCAGCAACCTTACGGTGCCAACAGGTGACGCGTGACGATCCGCAACCCTCATGCGGTGCCCGCGTATCACGCATCACTCAGCCATCCTCCTGGTGCAGCAGTACTGAAGCCGAGACAATAATCACTAGGACCACGGGCAACCAGATGGCGGCCCAAGGGGGCGCCAAGCCAGCAACACCGATTTGTCGGGAGACTTCCATCAGAAGAAAGAAGCCGAACCCCCCCACCAGTCCTGTGATGACCATAGTCTGGATGCCGCCACCGCGGAATGACCGCAACGACACAGTGGCCGCTAAAAGGACCATTGCTGCGCATAAGAATGGCCTTGACAGCAGCGCCTCATATTGGACCTCAAGCCGGCTGGCGGAAAGCTTCGCTTTTTCAGCCACTTCGATCAGCGCCGGCAGCTCCCAGAACGACACCGACAACAGCGTGCCCAGCGCATCGCTTACACGCTCCGGTGTAAGGTATGTGGACACAAGGTAGATATCGAATTTTTCTGGCTCGCGCCCAAGGCGAACCACCCACGCTTCCTTCACCTCCCAGTAGCCTTCGTGCAGGTCAGCGCTCTTGCCATCGACTCGTTCGACGAAGCGTCCATCGCCGTCGAACACGAACACCGACACCCCGAGCAGGGACAGGCCGCGGTTCTTGGCTATGGCGGCGCTCATCACCGATTGCCCATCGGCGCCGTTCTGGCGCAACCACGATGAGCCCGAGCGGGAGCGGAGAAGATTCGTTTCGCGACCGAAGACTTCGGCGAACAGATCCTCCGACAGATCGCGGCCGGCGGCGGCCAACGGATTGAACACCGTCACCGTGAGCGCGCCGACGATGAAGGCCACCAGAATGCCCGGCCGCAGAAACTGCCAGACGGACATGCCGCCGGCCCGCATGACGGTCAATTCGCTGGAACGACTGAGATTGAGCAGCGCCATGATGGCGCCGACCAGAACCGCAAACGGAATGAGGATCTCAACGTAGGCCGGCAACCGCAGCAGCGCGATGCCCACCAGCATATAGAGCGGGACGTCGCCGCCCTTGCCCGACTGGCGCAAAAGCTCAACGAAATCTATGAGGTAGATGAGGATGGAGCACAGCAGCATCGTCGCCAGGATGCCCATCAGGAATTTGCCGGCGATATAGCGTCCAAGGGTGCGGGTTCGAAATACGCCGATCATGCGCCACCGTCAGGCAGCGGCCGCGCTCGCCCCACAAGCCGCCGGATGTTTCCGGTCAACCAGGCGAAGCCGTCGGCAAGCGGATCCAGCAGAATGCCCGGGAAACGGGAGGCGGACAGCCGGCGGCGATTGCGCTCCATGATAAAGAGGGAGCCGGCAATGCCGATGGCGGGCAGACCGTACATCAGCGGGATTGCCGCCGCCGTGATCACCACCACGTTGTTGACCGCAAGCCCCCCTAGCCGCAACGCCGCCGCGATAACGAAGGCGATGGCAACCTGCTGGGCACGGTTCTGGCGCGTCGAGTGTGCCTGACCGACTGCGGCGAGGGCGATGAACACAAACGCGATGGGGTAGAACGGGTTAGAGAATCGCTCATGCAACTCGGCGCGAAACTGGCCGGGAGATTTCAAATAGGCGGCGCTGTCCGGTTTGGGGTTCAGCAGCTCGGTCAGATAGCGTTCGCGCGGCTTCAGATCGCCGTCATCGTTGAATTTCTTTTCGAACTGATCGAGATCGACGGCGTATTTGTCGAACACGATCACCTGTGCGGGCTCATCCTTGTCGGTGCGCCGGATGATGTGCCCCTTGTTCATGAACAGGTAGTTCGACGGCTTGCGCTCGACGATGACGCCTTGCTCGGCCAGATACGACTGATGCAGTGCGGGATCGCGCGTGTCATGCACGATCAGGCCCTGCAGCTCGCCGTCGGGCGTGCGCTCGCGAATGTGAAAGGTGAGACCCTGTTCCGGGCTGGTGAAGGCGCCGGGCTGAATCACCTGGGTCAGGATGTTGGCACGCACTTCGACAACGTAGTCGCGCAGCATGCGCAGGCTCCATGGCATGCCGAAGTGATTGACGACCGAAACGCCGATGCCGACCAGCAGCGCCAGCAGCAGCAGTGGCCGCCCCGCGCGCCAGATCGTTGCGCCGGATGCCGTCAGCACGATCAGCTCCGAATCGCCATTGAGACGGTTGAGCGTGTGGATCGATGCAATGAGCAGTGAGAACGGCGCGATGACGGCCATCAGGTTGGGCAGCGCCAGCGTGGTCATCTTGACGAGCGTAAGCACATCCTGACCCTGGCTGGTCACGACATTGAGCTGCCGCAGCGCCAATGCAACCCATACAATGCTGGACAGCGACAGCAGAATGATGAGCAGCGCGGAACCGGCCTGCCGAAAGACATACCTTTCGAAAATCGTCATCGTGACCGAGTGTTGGCTGATGGCAGCGCTGCAATTCGAGCGAAACGGCGCCGTGCCCGCTCGCCCATCCCTTCGGCTTCGTTTCACCCCAGCATGGCGGAAATTCGGCCCTGACCAAAGGGCTAGGCCATTGCGCCAGACAAGGCGAGGACAGGATAGACGCAATCCCCGCATTTCTCGGAACAAAAACCGAACAGGCGCCTTCCACACGCGGGCTTGATCGCATGATAGCTGCCCGCTCGCTTGCAAGCGCGGGCCTGAGGCGCTAGCTCGGAATGATCACGACGTACCGGACTTCCCGCCAATCGCTCCCCCTAGGCCCTGATCCGCGATTTCTCGCGGCCGTTTTGGACCTCGATGTCTCCGCGACGCGGGTGGTCACACCTGAACCCACAGGGAGCCCCACCTCGATGTCCACGCGCCCCGAAATCGTTTTCGAATCCCTTTCAGCAGACCTTGAACCAACTGTCGTTGTTCTAGCCGGCGACGGCGCGTCCCTGTCGACCCGAGGCAAGGAGCTGGACCAGCGCGCAGCTGGCGTGTTCCTCAAGGCTGCCGACGCAGCTCAGTTCAAAGGCCGGCGCAAGGCGACCGTTGAAGTGCTGGCGCCCGCAAAGCTGGGCAGCGTGAAACGGGTTCTGTTGCTGGGTACCGGCAAGGCCGGCGACATGAAAGAGAATGACTGGATCCTGCTAGGTGGTTCAGCCGCCGGTGCGATCGGCGCCCGCAAGACCGCAAGCGCGAGCATCATTGCCGAAGCGCCCGAAGGCGCAGGCATCAAGAGCGATGCCCTGGCGGCGCTGCTGGCCTTCGGTGCCAGCCTGCGCAACTACGAATTCAGCAAGTACATCACCAAGAAGTCTTCCGATGACGATGCCGCGAATGGCAATGGCAACGGCGCTGAAGCGGACGGTCTGCAGAAGCTGGTGGTCCATTGCGCCAACCCCGACAAGGCGCGCGCTGCCTACGCCCATTATGCGGCGCTGGCCAACGGCATTGTGACTGCGCGCGATCTCGTCAACGAACCCGCCAACGCGCTGGGTCCGGTTGAGTTCGCCGATCGCGTCAAGGCGCTGGAAGCTTCCGGTCTTGAAGTCGAAATTCTCGATGACGATCAGATTACCGAGCTGAAGATGGGCGCGCTGCTTGCGGTGGCGCAGGGCAGTGTGCGTCCGGCACGCGTCGCCATCATGCAGTGGAATGGCGCCAAGTCGAAGCGCACCAAGCCGGTTTGTTTCGTTGGCAAGGGCGTGGTGTTCGACACCGGTGGCATTTCCATCAAGCCGGCCGGCGGCATGGAAGACATGAAGGGCGACATGGGCGGTGCGGCTGCCGTTGTCGGCACCATGCAGGCGCTGGCCGAACGCAAGGCCAACGTGAACGCCATCGGCATCATCGGCCTCGTCGAAAACATGCCTTCGGGCACGGCGACACGCCCCGGCGACATCGTGCGCGCGCACTCCGGCCACACGGTTGAGGTGCTCAACACCGACGCTGAAGGCCGTCTCGTGCTGGCCGATCTCATCTCCTATGTGCAGGAGCGCTTCAAGCCGCGCCTGATGATCGACCTGGCAACGCTGACCGGCGCCATCATGGTTGCGCTGGGCAAGGAATACGCCGGCCTCTTTGCTTCCGACGACAAGCTGGCCGCTGACCTGCTCGAAGCATCCGCAGAAACCGGCGAGAAGCTGTGGCGGATGCCGCTCGATAAAGCCTACGACAAGATGCTTGAATCGAAGAATTGCGACATCAAGAACATCGGCGGCCGTTATGCCGGTTCGTGCACCGCCGCCGCCTTCATCAAGTACTTCGTCGACAAGGACATCCCCTGGGCCCACATCGATCTCGCGGGCACCGCCATGGATGCGCCGAAGAACGAAATCAGCCCGAGTTGGGGCGCTGGCTGGGGCGTGCGTCTGCTCGACCGGTTCGTCGCCGACAACTACGAAAAGAATGAGAAGTAATCGCGGGGCCTTGCGGCTCCGGTGAGCATCAAACGCGCCGTGCAGTGACTGCGCGGCGCGTTTTTGTTTCCGGCCCGTGCACGTCTCTGTATATCAGTGCGGGCCTTGCCTGCTGTGCGCCGCTACAACTTTTGTGCCCACGCGAGTGCCTGCTCAAGACGGTCATCGCCCCAGAACAGCTCGCCATCCTCCGTGGTGAAACTTGGCGCGCCAAAGATGCCACGGGCCTGCGCTTCTTCCGTCGTCAATCTAAGCTGATCTTTGGCGGCATGCAGTCCCGCCGCGGCGAAGGCTGCTTCGCTGTCGACGCCGATATCCGCCAGCAACGACGCCATAATATCGGCATCCGATATATCTTTGCCGTCGGCGAACTGGGCCTGGAACACGGCTCTGGTGAACGGTGCACACCAGCCCTCAGCGCGCCCGGCAGTGGCCATGCGCGCAGCATGCAGACCATTGGCGGGGAAGGGGTCCGGCATCTGGAATCGCAAACCCCGCTCAGCGGCAATGCGCTCGATATCGCGCACCATGTAACGCCCCTTGGCCGGGAACAGGTTGAACGGCGATGACGTCCACCCCTGCGCCTTGAAAATCGGCCCGAGCAGGAACGGCTTCCATTCAACCTCGACGCCTGCGCGCTGAGCTGCTGCATCGATACGCATCGCCGTGAGATACGAATAGGTGGATGCAAACTCGTACCAGAATGCGATCTTGCCCATTGGTCCTCCCCGATCCAGCAGCGCGAAGGCGATCCGCCCGACCAACGCGACCTGTAATGGTTTGCGCCTGATTAACCGCAGCTCACGCCGAGCGCGGCCAGCCATCAGCATGGGCTATGCAGCAGCTTTAGGCCCCGCGTCACGTCATCGCCATCGCCAACCGTTTCTTGCAATCGCCGGGTCTGCGTGCCATATGGCAGCCATCGTAGGGGATGCTCCCCTGCGGCCATCGGTGCTCCAGCCGCGTGAACGGACGATTATTCAAGGCCCTCGGCGCAACTGCCGTCGGCGGTACTTTCGTCCTCCTGTAGAGCGCCTCTGACTTCTCCTGAAATTCGATAGCCCAGGCCACGCGGGGCTTTCTTGGTACCGCTGCATTTGCGCGGCCGAAGCCCGTGCGCGTTCATTCGCGCACCGGGGAACCCGCGCGTTGGCCTCCTATGAAAGATAATATTTTGACTACGCAAAACACTGAAACCACGACGCCAGCTTTCTCGGAGCTTGGCCTCAATCCTGTGCTGCTGAAGGCACTGGATGCTGAAGGCTATGTGCGTCCGACACCTATCCAATCGCAGGCGATTCCCGGCGTCATGGCCGGCCGCGACCTGATGGGCATTGCCCAGACCGGCACCGGCAAGACGGCGGCGTTCGCACTACCCATCCTGCACCGTTTGCTGGAGCAGCCCCGCGCGCCTCAGCGTGGCGGTGCCCGTGCGCTCATCCTGTCGCCGACGCGCGAACTGGCTACGCAGATCGCCGACAGTTTCCGCGCCTACGGCAAGCATACCGGTCTCACCGTTACGGTGATGTTCGGCGGCATGCCGATTCGTCCGCAGGTCTCCGCAATGTCCAAGGGTGTCGACATTCTCGTCGCCACGCCGGGCCGTCTGCTTGACCATGTCGATCAGCGCACCGTCAACCTTTCCGGCACCGAGATTCTCGTGCTGGACGAGGCCGACCAGATGCTCGACATGGGCTTCATCGCGCCGATCCGCAAAATTCTGTCGAAGCTGTCCCAGCGCCGTCAGAGCCTGTTCTTCTCGGCCACCATGCCGCGAGAGATCAACGCGCTGGCCAGCGAGATGCTGACCGATCCGCTGCGCGTTGCTGTGGCAGCCGTTTCCAAAACGGCCGATCGCGTTGCGCAGAGCGTCATCCACGTTGAACAGCAGAAGAAGCAGTCGCTGCTTGCCGAGCTGTTCCGCGACGAGAACATGAAGCGCACGATTGTGTTCACCCGCACCAAGCGCGGCGCTGACCGTGTGGCACGCCATCTGGAAACGGCTGGCGTTCAGGTTGCGGCCATTCACGGCAACAAGAGCCAGCGCCAGCGTGAAGTTGCACTGGAGCAGTTCCGCAAGGGCCGCATCCGGGCGCTGATCGCAACCGACATCGCCGCTCGCGGTATCGACATCGACGAAGTTTCTCACGTCGTGAACTACGAGCTGCCGAACATTCCGGAAAGCTACGTGCACCGCATCGGCCGCACGGCGCGTGCCGGGGCGGAAGGCATCGCGATTTCGCTGTGTGCCGGCGACGAGCGCGCATATCTGCGTGACATCGAAAAGCTGACACGGCAGCAGATTCCGGCAACCGACCGCACGGGCGATACAACGCTTGAGTCCGTCAGCGTTTCGGCTGCTGCCCGCCGTGGTGGCGATCGCAATCAACCGCGTAACGGCGGCCGCCGTGGCGATGGCGACCGCAACGGTAGCCGCGATGGTTCGGGTGCACGCAAGCCCCAGCGCCATGGCGCCAGCGGAGCAGCAAACGGCAACGGTTCGCCAGCGCGTCCGCAGAAGCCGAGAGGCGAAGCTGTCGCTGTGCGTGGCGAACGCCAGGGTGATGACCGCCGTCGGGCTTCGAACGGTGGCAATAACGGTGCTGGCGGCGCAGGCCGTCGCCAGGAAAATCGCGGCTCCGGCAACGGTCGTCGCGCGGAAGGCTTCGGCAATCCGGATGCAAGGCCTGCCCGTAACGACGGCGGTCCGTCGCGCCGCAGCGGAGCGGCACGCCCGTCCGGCAACCGGCAGGGCGGTCGCGGTCAGAACGGCCGCAGCATGGAAGGCCGTGGCTCCGACCGCAGCGGATCAAGCGCACGCCATTGAACGCTTAGATCACTGATCGCAAGATCGGGCGCGTTCGCCATCGGCTAAAGTGCTTCCGGAAAAGTTGGAACCGGTTTTCCGACAAGAAGATTGAAGCGCCGCTCTCCATCAGGGGAGCGGCGCTTCTGCGTTTCTACACCCGCGCGGGTTGCCTCACTGCTGCCGAGCGTCCAAACTTCCCCGTGCAGAACGGGGGAGGGCGTATGCAACAGAACCAGGCCAACACGGATCAGCCGCAACAGGCTTCATCGGGCAAATCATCCGAGGAGCCTTCGCTCGTCCGCGTGATGGGCCCATGGCTGCTGTTGCTGTTCATTGTCGGTGATGTGCTTGGCACCGGCATCTATGCGCTCACCGGCAAGGTTGCGAACCATGTCGGCGGCGCAGTGTGGCTGCCGTTCCTGACCGCCTTCGTCGTCGCGCTGCTGACGGCATTCAGCTATCTCGAACTCGTCACCAAATATCCGCGCGCTGCAGGCGCTGCGCTCTATGTGCACCGTGCATTCGGCGTGCACTTCCTCACCTTCATCGTCACGTTTGCGGTCATGAGTTCCGGCATCACGTCGGCAGCCACAGCGTCGCGCGCGTTTGCGGCCAACCTTGTCGATTCAGTAGGGCTAAGCTTCAGCGACGGCGCAGGCATCACGCTGATCGGCCTTGCTTTCATGACGCTGATCGCAATCGTGAACTTTCGCGGTGTTGGCGAAAGCGTGAAGCTGAATGTGCTGCTGACGTGCATCGAACTCACCGGCCTGCTGATCATCATCACTATCGGGTTCTGGGCGATAGCGGGCGGCACCGGCGACATCTCACGCGCATTCACGTTCAAGACTGACGTTGACGGCGGCATCATGTGGGCGGTGATCGGCGGCACGACGCTGGCGTTCTTCGCGATGGTGGGCTTCGAAGATTCCGTCAACATGGCCGAAGAAACCAAGGATCCCAGTCGCATCTTCCCGAAGGTGCTGCTGGCCGGACTGTTAATCACCGGCGTGATTTACGTGCTCGTTTCCATATCCGCCGTCGCCATCGTGCCCCCCAACGAACTGGGTGAGGGCGAAACGCCATTGCTGAAAGTGGTGGAGCGCGGCGCACCCGGATTTCCGGTCGGCATTTTCGGCTTCATCACCATGTTTGCCGTCGCGAACAGCGCGCTGATCAACATGCTGATGGCGAGCCGGCTGATCTACGGCATGAGCCGCGAACATGTGCTGCCGCCGTTGTTCGGACGCGTGCACGCCGGTCGCCGCACGCCCTACATCGCAATTCTATTCACCACGCTGCTGGCGTGCGGGCTGATCACGTTTGTCGGCGAAGTGCCTGCACTCGGCGGCACTACAGCGCTACTGCTGCTGGCTGTGTTCGCCATTGTGAACGTTGCTGTGCTGGTGTTGCGTTCCGATACCGTCGAGCACAAGCATTTTCGCACGCCCACCTTCGTTGCTGTGTTGGGCGTCCTGAGCTGCGGTTTTCTGGTCGGGCCGTGGACCGGGCGCGATCCGCAACAATACGTGATTGCGGCGGTGTTGCTGGCGATCGGCGCGGCACTGTGGGTGGTGACGATGCTCATCAATCGCGTAACGGGCGAGCATGTGCAGGGGCCTGACCTCAATGGTGAGGAAACCCGTTCGGACAGTTGAACCGCCCCCTATGTGGCACCATACAACTCGCGACGGCCGTTGATGCACACAAGCGCTGCCAACAGTGGCGGCGTAATGCTGGCGGGATCGCAGCAGCCTTAATCGCCCGAGGCTAATGCTGATGACACCTTTTCCGCAGCCTTCGCTTCGTTCCAAAGCTCATCCATCTCAGCGAGCGTCAGATCCGCAGGCTCGGAGCCGCGCTTGGCCAACTCGTCCTCGATGAAACGGAAGCGCCGCGTGAACTTCTCGTTGGCGGCGCGCAATGCGGTTTCCGGATCGATCTTCAGGTGGCGCGCGACGTTCGCCATCACAAACATCAGGTCGCCGAATTCCTCTTCAACGTGCGCATCGGCGGTCTTGCAGTCATCCCGGCGCGGATCGGCTTCGCCATCGCATGACGCCGCAGCCATCGCCGCTTCAAGCTCCGCGATCTCCTCGTGCACCTTGGCGAACACCGGCTCCAGCGACGGCCAGTCGAAGCCTACGCGCGCGGCCTTGTTCTGCAGCTTGATGGCGCGGGTGAGGGCAGGCAGACCCAGCGGCACGTTGTCGAGCGTGCGCTTGGGCGCTGAACCTTTCTCCTTCGCCTTCATCTGTTCCCAGAAGCCCGACTGCGCACCCGCCGCGCGCTCCGCCTCGGAGCCGAACACATGCGGGTGGCGGCGGATCATCTTCTCGGTGCTGGCTTGCACCACATCGCCGAACGAAAATGCGCCTTGCTCCTCCGCCATGCGAGAATGATAGACAACCTGAAACAGCAGGTCGCCAAGCTCATCCTTGAGGTCGTTGAGGTCAGCGCGCGCGATGGCATCGGCCACCTCATAGCCTTCCTCGATGGTGTAGGGCGCGATGGTCTCGAATGTCTGCTCCTGATCCCAGGGGCAGCCGGTGACCGGATCGCGCAAGGCCGCCATGATCTCAATCAGGCGTGTGATGTCTCTGGATGGCTTCATGGCGTTTGCTGATCTGATGATGCTGGCTGGAATTCTTCATAGAACGACCGCATCGCTGCGCGCATGTCAAATAGAGGCGCCACACACGGTATGACGGCGAACAGCGAGCAGCGCCCACGCGCAAATCGGGTTTCCAGTTTCGTTGAAGCCATCTAGCATTCGGATTGAAGCCAGTCGGGCCTGTCTGTCGGCCGGGCGAGAACGTCGGACAGTTCGTGAATGGTCATTCTGCGCATTCTCACCAACGCCGTCATCATGGTCGCCGAGGCGGCCGCCGTTGTCGGCATCGCCGCGTTCGCGATCCGGTATCCGTTCATTTTCGCTGGCGTCACCGCCGCCATCAGCCTGCTGTTCGGCATGTGGCTGGAAGTTGCGCGGCTGCGCTATGAATATGGCTTCTATTTCGGCTCCACAGTGCCACGCAGCGCATTCCTCACGGCCGGCGTTGGCTTCATCGAGGCAGCGTTCAAGGCGCTGCTGACGGGCGTTGCCTGCCTGCTGACGTTTTCGGGCACAGATAGCGGGCGCCTGTTCTGGGTCGCGGTGGTTTTCGGCGCCTGCATCTACGTCGGCGCCAGCGTGCTGCGGCTCATATCCATCAAGGCCGATGGCAACACGCTGCGGTGGGGCTATTTTCGCTTGGCAACGGTCCTCGGGCTGTTGTTCTCGATGGGTGTGACGGCGGCCAGCGTGCTCGGATTGCTGCCGCACGTTGATGCCTCAAAACTCGGCTGGCAGATCCTGGTGGAGACGCCGGAACGCCCCAGCGTGGCGCAGATCAGCGAGTTGCTGTTCCAGATCAAGGCAACATTCGATCAGTTCGTACTGCACGGCCTCAGTCAGGTGATGTCGGTGGACTGGGCGCGGGTTGTCGCCATCGTCATCAGCGTCAACATGCTGTCCGGATTCGTCAGCGCGCTTTACGCGGCGCTCATCGCCACGGCGGTGCGCAAGGCCGAAGACACCCTCCTTTGATGGGAGCTATGGCGGCCAGCCATGCAACGCATACTTGTCATCGGCTGTCCGGGAGCAGGGAAGTCCACCGCGTCGCGACGCATGGCCAAAGCGCTTGATCTGCCGCTGGTGCATCTCGACCGTCATTACTGGCAGGCTGGCTGGGAGCCGACGTCGCCGGAGCTGTGGCGCGACAAGGTCCGCCAGCTTGTCGCCGCGCCGCGCTGGATCATCGACGGCAACTACACCGGCACCCTCGACCTGCGGCTGGCGTCGGCCGATACGGTGCTCCACCTCGATTTTTCGACGGCGCTCTGTATCAGCCGCGTGCTGCGGCGAACGCTGCGCAACCTGGGGCGAGAACGGCCGGACGAACTGTCGCCCGGTTGTCCAGAACGGTTTGACCCGGCGTTCCTGCGCTACGTCGTCCGGTTCCGCCGGAACGTCAGGATGAAAATCATCGAGCGTCTGGCCGGGTTCAGCGGCACGACATATCGCTTCGCGTCACCCAGCGAACTGGAGCGGTTTCTGATATCGCTGGAGCGGGAGCGTCGATTGGTAGGCTGATAAGGGCGCTGTCGGCCTGATGCGGGGCTGGCATGTCAGCCAATCCGTACACCAGAATCCCAGCAACCAGCCGCCCCGCCAACCCACACCCGTCGTTCGCATAATATATATTATGGAAAATGATTGATGGTTGATGGCCAATTAACAGAACATTATGCAACCCGATGTTGGTTGCGATTATCGCTCTCTAAGCCTAACTGCCAACCCGCGGCACAGCCACAGCCTCGACGCCGGAGCGCCGCGCGTTCGCCAGCAGCCGTTCCTTCTTTTCAGCCGCCACGCGCACCCTTACGCGCACGCCACCGCTATCTTGCGCCTCGCGCGCGAGCACCTCGGCTTCCTCATAAAGCCAGTTGAGCAAACGCCCGCCCTCCGGCGGAATGTCGAGTTGCAGCTCGGCATCGCCACTGCCAAGCCGACCATCGATTGCACTGAGCAAAGCGTCGATGCCGTCGCCGGTCACAGCCGAAACCAGTACCGGCGGTCGCTCCGTCCAGCGCGCCTGACTCTGGATCTCCTCGCGCTTCGGCTCCTCCAGCAGATCGGTCTTGTTCCAGACCTCAATGATGGGCGCGTCGACGGCCAGCGTATCGATGCCTAGATCACGCAGCACAGCTTCAACGTCCTGCGCCTGGCTCTCTGTCTCGTCATGCGAGATATCGCGCACATGCAAGATGAGATCGGCCTCGATCACTTCCTCCAGCGTCGCGCGGAACGCCGCGACCAGCATGGTTGGCAGATCGGAAATGAAACCCACCGTGTCGGACAGGATGATGCGACGGCCGCTTTGCAGTCGTACTTCGCGCATCGTCGGATCGAGCGTCGCGAACAACTGATGCTTGGCGAACACCGACGCGCCGGTGATGCGGTTGAACAGCGTGGACTTGCCCGCGTTCGTGTAGCCGACGATGGCCACGACCGGATACGGCACGCGCCGACGGCCCTGCCGGTGCAGGTCGCGCGTACGCACGACAACCTCAAGCTCCTTGCGGATGGCCATGATCCGCTCATCGATCATGCGCCGGTCGAGTTCTATCTGCGCCTCACCGGGACCACCGAGGAAGCCATAACCACCGCGCTGGCGCTCAAGATGGGTCCATGTGCGGACAAGCCGGCTCTTCTGATACGACAGATGCGCAAGTTCGACCTGCAGGCGCCCCTCGCGGGTGCGCGCACGGCGGCCGAAGATTTCAAGGATGAGCCCGGTGCGATCCAGCACCTTGGTTTTCCAGGCGCGCTCCAGGTTGCGCTGCTGAATCGGCGACACCGGATGATCGATGATGACCAGCCCGATCTCATCCGCCTCGATATGCGCGCCAAGGCTCTCGACCTTGCCGGAACCAAACAGCGTTGATGGTCGCGGACTGGACACCGGCACCAGCATGGCATCGCGCACATCCAGATCGATGGCTTCGGAAAGCCCACGGGCTTCCTCAAGGCGATCATGCGGAGAATGCAGCGGAGCGGTGCGGCCGGCGCCAGAGGTGGCATCGGAAAGCGGTCGCGCGGAGCGTTTCAGGTCAGGCACAAGCACGAGGGCGCGCGTCGGAACCCGGCGCCGCTCGTTGTCCCCTGCCCTTTGCCCGGCCTTGTCGTTATTGTCGTCTATGTTAGCCGTCCGGGAAATTAGGCGTCGGTCTCGGTCTCCATCAGGTGGACCGGTTGACCGGGCATGATTGTCGATATCGCGTGCTTATACACGAGCTGCGAGTGGCCGTCGCGGCGCAACAGCACGCAGAAGTTATCGAACCAGCTCACGATCCCCTGCAGTTTGACGCCATTGATCAGAAATATGGTCAAGGGCGTTTTGTTCTTCCGCACATGATTGAGGAATGTGTCCTGAAGGTTCTGGACTCTTTCAGCGCCCATTTTTTTATCCGCCTGTTCTAGGTCTGCTGGGCTATATGCGGCCGCCTACGTTAGATTACCCCGGCCTTAATATAGTTGCATTATTCCGCAGTGCAGTATAAAAGGTATAACAAGTTCGGCACCAAAAAGAAGCTGACTTACGTGCCTGAAATAGCGGCAAACTGGTGAAATTTATTGCGCAGACGCTGTGCAATCGGCCCAGGTCTGCCATCGCCGACAGTATTTCCGTCAATGCGAACTACTGGCATCACCGTCTGAGTCGCAGACGTGATGAACGCTTCGCGCGCTGCATAGGCTTCGTTCAACCGGAACGGGCGCTCAACAGGCACCATACCCTCTTCATGCAACACGTCGAGTAGCGTTGTGCGCGTAACCCCCGGGAGAATCGCCGACCCGAGCTGGCGCGTGACGAGCGTGCCGTCCTCCGCCACGATCCAGGCGTTGCTGGAGGCGCCTTCGGTCACGAAGCCGTCGCCGTCGACGAACCATGCTTCCTTGGCGCCATCGGCGCGCGCGGCTTCCTTGGCCAGACACGCCGGCAGCAGCATCACAGTTTTGATATCGCACCGTTGCCAGCGGATATCGGGCATCGATTTGATGGCGATGCCCTTCAGCGCATTGGCGGCCGGCACAGCCCGTGACATCGGGCGCGCCAGACAGACAACCGTCGGCAGCACATCGGGGCCCGGGAAATAGAAATCGCGTGGTGCCGCCCCGCGGCTGACTTGCAGATAAACCAAACCATCCCGCACGCGATTGCGCTTGATGACCTGACGCATCACATGGGCCAGTGCCCGTGGCGCCATCGGCTGCGGGATCTGCAGCTCATTCAACGAGCGTTCGAGGCGGGCCATGTGGCGTGGCTCATCGATCAGTCGCCCGCCGATGACTTCGCACACCTCATAGATGGCGTCGCCGAACTGGAACCCCCTGTCCTCGACATGCACCGCCGCTTCTCCGTAGGGAAGATACCGGCCGTTGACGTAGACGATGCGGGTCATTTGCGGGCTCGCTTGGATGCGATGTTTTTGTCGGGGTGGGCTCCCGACGCGAACTAAGCGCGGGCATTCAGTTTCGTATCAGAATGCCACGGACAGCGGCACGTGCAAAAGCGCCGCTGGATTTATGAAGCTTCGATGACAATTCACCCTGCCCCTCTGTGCTGATGACCATCGGGCCATGCACCGCAGCCGGAGATCAGATCGGCCGCGTGTCCAGTCCCCGGTGCTCCGACGAAACACCCAGCGCGCGCAGCTTGCGATGCAGTGCCGAGCGTTCCATGCCGACAAATTCGGCAGTGCGCGAAATGTTGCCGCCGAAGCGGTTGATCTGCGCCAGCAGATATTCGCGCTCGAAGATTTCGCGCGCTTCGCGCAGCGGCAGGCTCATCAGATGCTCCGCACCGCCGTTGACCGGCAGCGGTACGTTGGAGCCGATTTCCTCCGGCAGCATTTCGGCGGTGATGATGGTTGCGGCATCGCCACCCGCCAAAATCATCAGGCGCTCGATGTTGTTCCGCAGCTCGCGCACGTTGCCGGGCCAGTCGTGGGCCTGCAGCACGGCGATCGCATCCTCTCCAATCCGGCGCGGCGCCAGGCCCGACGCACTCGCCAGTTGCGAAACGAAGAACTGGATCAGCTCGGGAATGTCTTCGCGCCGCTCGGCCAGACCGGGCACGCGCAGCGGCACCACGTTGAGGCGGTGATAGAGGTCTTCGCGGAAGCGGCCCTCGGCAATCTCGCGCTCCAGATCGCGGCTGGTCGACGAAATGATGCGCACATCCACGGCCACCTTCTGGTTACCACCGATACGCAGAAACTTCTGCTCCACCAGTACGCGCAGAATCTTGCCCTGCGTCTCGACCGGCATGTCCGCAACTTCGTCGATATACAGCGTGCCGCCATGCGACTCTTCGAGCGCGCCCACCTTGCGCGGACCGCCGCCGGTGCGATCCTCGGTGCCGAACAGTTCCTCCTCAACGCGATCAGGCGCCATGGAGGCGGCGTTCAACACCACGAACGGCGCTTCGGCGCGCGCGGATTTCATATGGATGACGCGCGCCGCCAGCTCCTTGCCCGCACCGGAAGCACCGCGGATGAGAATGCGGCTGTTGGTCGGCGCCACGCGGTCGATGGCGTTGCGGAGTTGATTGATGGCAGGCGACTTGCCAACCATGTCGGCGGAGAACGTCGAGCGTTCGCGCAGCTCCTTCACCTCGCGCTTCAACCGAGAAGCTTCCAGCGCGCGCAGCGTGACGAGGATGAGGCGATCGGCCTTGAATGGCTTTTCGATGTAGTCGTAGGCACCGCGCTTGATGGCGGTGACGGCCGTTTCGATGTTGCCGTGGCCGGAGATGATGACCACCGGCAGATCGGGATAGGTGCGCTTGATATACGAGAGCACCTCAAGACCATCGAGCCGGCTGCCCTGTAGCCAGATATCGAGCACGACCAGATGCGGCCGCCGCTCCTCGATGGCCTTCAAAGCCTCGTCGCTGTCACGCGCAAGACGCGCACTATGGCCCTCGTCTTCGAGGATACCGGCGACGAGATCGCGGATGTCAGCCTCGTCATCGACGATCAGGATGTCTGCAGCCATCAGTCAAAGCTCCTACGTCAAAAATCTGGCCTCATGGGCCGCAGCCCGTGCGGCGGGCGTGATGGATTGTTCGGATCGCGTATCGATGTTTGCGCCTTGCCCTTCGGGCAACGGCAACGTGATGCGTACATGTGCGCCCTGCGGGCGTCCGGGTGCCGGCGGCGCGTCTTCCATGGAAAGCGCGCCGCCGTGCTGCTCAGTGATCTTCTGCACCATGGCCAGCCCGAGCCCGGTGCCTTTGTGTCCCTTGGTCGTCACGTACGGCTCGGTCAGGCGCCCGCGGTTCTGCTTCGGCAGGCCGGTGCCGTTGTCGATCACCTCGATGGTGACGCGATCGGGCAGCACGCTGAGAATGGTTTCAATGCGCCCTTTCCATTCCGGATCATCCTTGAGCGCCGCATCGCGCTGGGACTCCACCGCCTCGCTGGCATTCTTCACCAGGTTGGTGACTGCGCGTGTGATCAACCGTCGATCGATCGACATGTGCAGCGGCTTTTCCGGCAGCACGAGCACATACTCGATATCGCGATGCGCCTCGCGGAACAGCACCACCGGCTCCTGCACCGATTGGCGCAGATCGCTCGACGCCATTTCCGGCTTCGGCATGCGCGCGAATTCGGCGAACTCATCAACCATCGTCTTGAGGTCGGCGACCTGGCGTTCGATCGTCATCGTCAGACGGTCGAAGGTTTCGCGATCATTCTCGATGGTCTTGGAGTATTTGCGCCGCAGCCGCTCGGCGGCGAGTTGTATCGGCGTGAGCGGATTCTTGATCTCGTGCGCAATGCGGCGCGCCACATCGGCCCAGGCGGCGGTTCGCTGCGCCACCACCAGATCGGTGACATCGTCAAACGTCACCACCGATCCGACGTCGCCATCGCTAGCTCGCTCGCGCGTGACCATTACGGCGAAGGTGCGTTCATCGCCGTTGACCATGTGATGGATTTCTTCCTGCGAGCGCTGCCGCAGCGTGTCCTGCCGGTCCAGCACATCGCCGAACACCGGCAGTGCGTCGCGCAATTTCTGCCCCACCAGCTCGGAGCCATCGCCCGCGCCCAACAGTTCGCACGCCGCACGGCTGACCAGCGTAATGCGATCCTGACTGTCCAGACCGATGACGCCCGCAGATACGCCCGAAAGCACCGCCTCCATGAAGTGGCGGCGCTCCACCAACTGCTCGTTGGCGGTGACCAGCGCATCGCGTTGTGTTTTCAACTCGCGCGTCATCGTGTTGAAGGTCTGCGATAGACGCCGCAGATCGCCCTCACCGCGCTTTTCCGGCAGCTCTACATTCAGGTTGCCGGTCGAAACCTCCTGCGCAGCGCCGATCAGGCGGCGGATGGGCGCCACAAATCGTCCGGCGAACCACAGGCCGGCCCAGATCGCCGCCAGCATCGCCGTCATCGAAATCATCAGATACATCAGGCCATGGGCGATCTTCAGTCCGCCGCGCGCCTTGCGCAGCCGGTTGAACTGATCGGCATTCTGCGCCGTCAGCTTCAGATGCTCGATGACCTGGGGGTTCACGCCCTGCATCACGTAAAGATAGTTGCCGGGATAGCGCTCCAGCCGCGTGACAGCGCCAACGCGATAGCTGCGCGCACTCGGCATCAGCAGCGCCACCTGCCCCTCGTACGCCTGCTCCATCGCACTTTGCGGCGGACTGACATACGGCAAGCGGCTGTCGACGGCAGTCTCAACCACCGGCCGGCCGTTACCGTCGATGATGTAAGCCGCCGGCAGATCGCGCAGGCCTGCCTGCACCATTACCAGCCGCTGTAGCCGCACGGGATCGCCTGCGACCGACGCCGCGGCCATGTCCAGATCTCGCGCCATGTTGACGATGTCGGTGCGGATCACCTGCCCGTGCTCGTCGAGATAGGCGTTCGCCACATCGGCCGAACTCGCCACGATGGCGCGCGTGCTGGAGGCGAACCAGCCATCCAGCGAACGCGAGAAGGTGATCGTTGCGCCTAGCGCCAGCAACAGCGTCGGCAGCGCAGCGATGACCGAAAACAGCGCGACGATGCGGATGTGCAGGCGCGCGCCGGGAATGCGCCGCTTCCACGCTTTCGCCAGCCCCGCCACCTGCCATGTCAGCAGCGCGATCATCGATATGATCAGCAGGACGTTGATCGCCAGCACGACCAGCACAACGTCGTTGCGCGCTCTGATCGGCGTCAGATCGGTGAGGATGAGATAGGTCGCGAGCGCGGATACGAGGGACAGCAGAACGATGCTGAACCCGATCCAAAAGGCACGGTTACCCGGATTGAGAGACGATGGTCCCTCTTCCAGACGCTGGCCTCGCTGTGACGCAACCTCTGCGGCCGACATCAGCGTGCTTTCATGTGAACGGCCCGGGGGAGAGCCTGTTGCATTTATCCGTCGCGGAAACAGCCACCGGATGCGAGACCACAGGGAAACAACAGACTGTGACATTTTCGCGACGTGGCGAATAGGTAACGCCAGGCGTGCGAGAACGCAAGGCGGAGGGGCCATTCCGCCTTAACTTTCAAGGGGACACGGATGATCTGGGCGTGTTGCGGCCGGATCTAGCCCTGCGGATGCCGGAAAATCGGGATATCCAGCGCCCGAATGCGGGACCGCAACGTGTTCCGATTGAGCCCGAGCAGCTCTGCCGCGCGGATCTGGTTGCCCCGGGTTGCGGCCAGCGCCGCCGTCAGCAGCGGCAGTTCGACCTGCCGGATGATTCGGTCATAGAGACCGGGCGGCGGCAGATCCTTGCCGAAGCCGGCGAAGTAACGGTTGAGATAGCGCTCGACCTGCTCCGAAAGATCCTTAGGGTCTGCCTCGTCGCGCGCTGAAGGCTTGGACGCCAGTGCTTCGGCCAGTTCGGTTTCGATGATCTGGCGGGTGAGCGTGTCCTGCGGATATAGCGCCGCCAGCCGGCGGACGAAGTTCTCCAGCTCGCGGACGTTGCCCGGCCACGGGTGTGCCTTCAGCCGGTCGATGGCCGCCGTTTCGATCGACTTCTGCCCCAGCCCCTCGCGGGCGGCCTGACGCAGGAAGTGGCGCACCAGATCGCCGACATCTTCCATGCGCTCGCGCAGCGGCGGGATGCGGATCGGCACGACATTGAGGCGGTAATAGAGATCCTCACGGAACAGACCCTGCGTGATCTGAGCTTTCAGATCGCGATGGGTGGCGGCGATGATGCGCACGTTGGTCTTGATCGGCGTACGGCCGCCTACGGTTGTGTACTCGCCCTCCTGCAGCACGCGCAGCAGACGCGTCTGCGCCTCAAGCGGCATGTCGCCGATCTCGTCGAGAAACAGCGTGCCGCCTTCTGCCTGCTCGAAGCGGCCCTGCGTGCGGGTCTGCGCGCCGGTGAACGCGCCCTTCTCGTGGCCGAACAGCTCGCTCTCGATCAGTTCGCGCGGAATCGCCGCCATGTTGATCGGTACGAACGGTCCCTGACGGCGGCGGCCGTGGTCGTGCAGCACCCGGGCAACCAGTTCCTTGCCGGTGCCGCTCTCGCCATTGATCATCACGGTGAGGTCGGTCTGCGTCAGCCGCGCCAGCACGCGATAGATTTCCTGCATCGCCGGCGAGCGTCCGATCAGCGGCAGCTCTTCGGTATCCATGTCGGGGGCTGAGCGTTGCAGCGGCCGGCCCGGCTGGGTCAAGGCGCGGCCGACAACCGCGACCACTTCGTTGAGATCAAACGGCTTGGGCAGGTATTCGTAGGCCCCTTTTTCCGCAGCGGTCAGCGCCGTCATCAGCGTGTTCTGCGCGCTCATCACAATGATCGGCAGATCGGGGCGCATCTTCTTGATGCGTGGAATGAGATCGAACGCGTTTTCGTCCGGCATCACCACATCGGTGAGCACGACGTCACCTTCACCTTGCGAAACCCAGCGCCACAGTGTGGTCGCGTTGCTGGTTGCGCGTGGCGCATAGCCCGCGCGCGCCAACGCCTGATTCAACACCGTGCGTATCGCGGTGTCATCGTCGGCTATGAGAATGGTTCCGCGGGCCATGGGTTACCTCTCACTCGGGTGTGTCGCCGGAACGATCGCGCGCCTGCATCGGCAGCAGCACGCGGAAGATGGTGCGGTTCGGCTCGTTATCGAGTTCGATCACACCGCCGTGGTCGTTGATGATCTTCGCAGCCAGTGCGAGCCCCAGTCCGGTCCTGTTGAGCTTGGTGGTCACAAACGGATCGAACAGGTGCTCTTTGATGTCGTCGAGCACGCCGCCGCCATTGTCCTCAATCTGGATCATGAGCGGCAGGCTGATGCGCATGTCGGAGCCGGGCACCGAAAGGCGCACACCGGGACGGAACGAAGTCTGGATGATGATGCGGCCCTGGGTGCGGTTGTCACCAATGGCTTCGACCGCATTCTTCACCAAGTTGAGCATTGCCTGCACGAGCTTGTCGCGATTGCCCGGAACAGGCGGCAACGAAGGATCGTAATCGGCCACAAAGCGCACGCCGCGACCGAAGCCGGATTCGCACAGCCTGCGGACGTGATCGAGGACGTCATGGATGTTCACCGGCTCTTTGGCCAGCGGGCGTTCGTCGCCAAACACTTCCATGCGGTCAACCAGGTTGCGGATGCGATCCGTTTCCGAGCAGATGAGCTGTGACAGCGCCCGATCTTCATCGTTCAGCCCCTGCTCAAGCAACTGAGCTGCGCCGCGAATGCCGGAAAGCGGATTCTTGATTTCATGCGCCAGCACCGATGCCAAACCTGACACAGAACGGGCCGCTGCGCGGTGCGTGAGCTGCCGCTCGATCATCTGCGCCATGTTGCGCTGCTGGAACATCAACACGACGTAACCGGGGCTTTCCGGCATCGGGCCGCCGTACACGTCCACCAGCTTCGGGATCTGGAATTTCGGACTGGCAATTTCGACGCCGTATTCATTCAGCGTGACGCCTGAAGTGCGCACCTGATCGACCAGCTGAAGCAGCGGACACCCGAACGCTACAACCTCGTCCAGCTTCGCGCGCTTCAGCAGCGCAACGCCGATCGAAAGAAACGCTTCGGCGGCGGCATTGGCGAACACGATGCGGTTGTCATCGGCCAACACGAGAATGGGATGCGGCAGCGCGCTGAGCAGCAGATCGTGCTCGATCGGGCGGCGGGTGTTTACGTTGGCGGCAATGCGCGTCGCTGCTGTCGTGGCACGTCGGCTCATGCTGCGGCCTCCTGCGCGCTGGCGTAGAAGTCAGCAAGTCCGCTCAGCACCCGTGAAGGGTTTTCTTCCGTGCACAGTTTGCGTCGCCACGCCTTCACCTGCTCGGGCGAGCTTCCGCTCTGTTCCAGATACCAGCCGATATGCTTGCGGGCGTTGCGCAGACCAAGATCAGCGCCGTAATGGCTCAGCATCGCTTCAACGTGCTCGCGCGCGATTGCCGATTGCTCGGCCAGCGATGGGGCGGATTGTGATTGCTGCGAACCGTCATCGAGAAACGCTGCGACACGGCCCGGCAACCACGGCGCACCATAGGCGCCACGCCCAATCATCACGCCGTCAGCGCCTGACGCTTCGAGCGCTTGCGCTGCATCACCGGCACTGGTGATGTCGCCGTTCACGATGACCGGAACAGATACGGCCTCGCTCACTTCGCGGACCGCGTGCCAGTTCGCTTCGCCTTTGAAAAACTGATTGCGCGTGCGGCCGTGCACCGTGATCATCCGCACGCCCGCTTCAACCGCGCGCTTTGCGAGTGCGGGTGCGTTGCGTGTCTTCTCACACCAGCCAAGACGCATCTTCAGCGTAACGGGAACGCGCACCGCACCGACGACGGCTTCGATCAGCGAAAGCGCATGATCGAGGTCGCGCATCAGGGCGCTGCCGGAAAGTTTGCCGGTCACCTCGCGCGCCGGGCAGCCCATGTTGATGTCGATGATGTCAGCGCCGAGATCTTCAACGACGCGCGCGCCCTCGGCCATCCAGTTTGCCTCGCGGCCAACGAGTTGTATGGAACGAAGCGCGATATCGGAGCCTTCGGCGCGGCGCAGAACATCGGCGCGCTGCCGCACAACCTCCTCGCTCGCGACCATCTCGGACACGACGAGACCCGCGCCCAACCTATTGGCCAGCCTGCGAAAAGGCAGATCGGTGACCCCGGACATGGGTGCCAGCACAACCCGGTTTGCCGTGCGGACATCGCCGATGGCGAGAACCTTGGCGTCCGGCTTCGTGTCGGCGTCCTGCATGCTCATGAATTGGGCATTCATTTGTTTTGCTGTTGATTTGGGCACGATAGGCGGGTGCCACGCTGTGTGCAAGCGCGAAAAACGCGCGGGGCCCTGCGCCCGGATCGCGTTTTTGGACGATCGATCGTGCCTGAACTGCACCCTCAGGAGGCAGCACGGGCAATTGGCAAGATGAAAGGCAGCGTCAGTTTTGCCTGTTTTTCAGCCTCGTTTAGAGCCTGACGCTTATCCGGGCACCCTGTTAACCATTGCAGAGCGATTTGCCCTTGTCCGGGGATATGGCTAAGCAGGGCCCGCAACGGGGCAGCGGGTGCGACAATGACAACAACGGCGGCAGTGGTCGTGGCGGCGGGTCGGGGGACGCGGGTTAAGGGCGGGTCCAGGTCCGACGTCGAAGGCGGGCCCGATGGCGGCAACGCAAGCGCGCGCCCGAAGCAGTATCACCTGTTGGCCGGGCGCCCGGTGCTGAGCCATTCACTGGCGGTGCTGACGGGCCATCCCGCCATTACGGCAGTGGTGGTGGTGCGCCACCCGGATGACCAGGCGCTCTATGAGGAAGCCGCTGCGCCCTATGCCGGCAAGCTGGTGGCGCCCGTTGCCGGTGGCGCAACACGGCAGGCGTCGGTGCTCGCGGGGCTTGAAGCGCTGCGCACCCTGCCCGGTGGCGCGCCCGATCGCGTGCTGATCCACGATGCCGCCCGTCCGTTTCTCTCCGCCGCGCTGATCGATGATCTGATGGCGGCGTTAGATGCATCGCCCGGTGCGATAGCCGCCGAACCGGTTGCCGACACGCTCAAGCGCGCCGACACCAGCGGTCGCATCGCAGAGACGGTTGATCGCTCAGCGTTGTGGCGCGCACAGACACCGCAAGGCTTCCATTTCGACGCGATCCGCGATGCCCACCGCAAGGCCGCCGATGCGAACCGCCATGACTTCACCGACGACGCCGCGCTGGCCGAATGGATCGGACTGCCGGTACACCTTGTCGCCTCCTCCGGAACCAACATGAAGCTGACAACCGCCGCCGATATGGATCTCGCCGAACGCATTCTTGGCGCCGCCAATTCCAGCGCCGCTGCAGCATGGGAAACGCGCGTTGGCTCGGGCTTCGATGTACACCGCGTGGCTGAGGGTGATCATGTCTGGCTGTGCGGCGTAAAAATCCCGCACACCCATCGCCTCGATGGACATTCCGATGCCGATGTCGGGTTGCATGCACTTACCGACGCCCTGCTCGGCGCAATCGGCGACGGTGACATCGGCTACCACTTCCCGCCCAGCGATGAGCAGTGGCGCGGCGCGGCGTCGCGTATTTTTCTGGCGCATGCCGTCGAGTTGGTGCGTCGACGCGGCGGGCGCATCACAAACGTCGACGTGACACTGCTGTGCGAGGCGCCGAAGGTTGGCCCGCATCGCCCGGCGATGAGCGCGACAATCGCGGAAATACTGGGCATTGGCGTCGATCGCGTTGGCATCAAGGCGACAACGATGGAGCGCCTTGGCTTCATTGGCCGTGGCGAAGGAATTGCCGCGATGGCGAGTGCGACGGTGCAGCTGCCAACGGCGGCGAGCTGACGCGCCATAAAAATGCCTTTGGTCATTTGACCCTGCGACAGAATCGCGGCATCAACACCTCAAGGTGGTTGTATGACCACGAACTCGGGGGCCGACATGAACGTGATGACCAACACGCTGGAACGCAAGCCGGTCGAAACCGCCAGCATTGCCGACATCGCCGAGACCACTGCGAACGCATGTCTTGCGACGCGGGTGCGTCAGCTTTCTCGCATCGTGACGCGCGTCTACGACGACGCAATGCGTCCGCTGGGGATCACTGCAAGCCAGTACACTCTGCTGGCGCAGCTTGCCGCGCGTGATGCCATCACGGCGGTGGAGATCGGACACGAACTCGATATCGAGAAGTCGACGCTGTCTCGTAACCTCAAGCGTCTGCTGGCGCTGGGCCACATCAACATGGATCCGCCCGCCGGACGCCGTGGCCGTGGCCTGCACCTGACGCCGAAAGGCCAAGCGGTGCTGAAGGAAGCATTCCCCATCTGGCAGGACGCGCAGAAGCGTGCCTACTCGGTGATGGGTGCTGAGAGCCGCAACGTGCTCGATAATCTTCTGGATCAGGCCGAGAAGCTTGCGCCCGTGTGAGCGCAATCGCAGGCATTCAGTCTGATCGCTACGAAATCGACGGGCGGCGCCATTGGTGTCGCCCGTTTTTCGTGCTGGCTTTAGCATGCATCGATGCAGCATTGCGGGAACGCGAGCGGCCAGCGCATCATTGTGCCGACACTGCCGTTTCACTGTGAGGCTACGCCATGGATTCGCTGTTTCCGTCCGACCTTTATGAGACCGCGCGCGTCATGCTTGCGGCCTATGAAAAGCGCGGCCTGCGCATCGTGACGGCGGAGAGTTGCACCGGCGGCCTGATTGCCGGACTGCTAACGGAAGTTCCCGGCAGTTCCGCCGCTGTCGAGCGGGGCTATGTCACCTATTCGAATGTCGCCAAGAGCGATGTTCTCGGCGTTCCGGAAGAGATGCTGGAGCGCGTCGGCGCGGTGAGCGAGGAAGTTGCGCGCGCGATGGCGGCAGGCGCGCTGAACCACTCGCGCGCGCATGTTGCGGTTTCCGTCACTGGCATTGCCGGACCGGACGGCGGCTCGGCCGACAAGCCGGTGGGGCTTGTTTATTTCGGCCTGGCCGTGCGCGACCGGCCGACGAAAACGCGCGAGTGCCGGTTTGGCAATCCCGGCCGACAGGCGGTGCGGATTGCCAGCGTGCGCACGGCGGTCGAGTTGCTGAACAGCGCGCTGCAGGACTGACTGACACGCAGGCGCTGGCGCGACAGCAGCCATCCTCACAGCGCTGATTGCGCAGTCTAAGGTTTCCGTGAGGGCGCGACTCGCCGAAACCGGGCACGGGCTCGTTAGGTCCGCATGTTTCGATCCGCACGCCCGCGAAGGCGCGACGCGTCCTCGGCATCGGTGTTCGCCACCATCATAGTGTTTGGCGTGGCGGGATAAAGCGTACGCGCACGCGCTTCAAACGCATCGGTGTATTTGCGCACCGCCTTATCGAACACCGCGCCCATCAGCAGCGACAGCATTTTGGATGCGAACGCGTAGTCGATGAAGAAGTGCACGTCGCAACCGCCCGGCACATCGCGAAAACGCCAGCGATTGGTGAGGCGCTGAAACGGACCATCGACCTTGACGACATCGATCTCGCGCGCGTCGGGGCGTAGCGTCACACGGCTGGTGAAGTTCTCGCTGATCTTCTGATAGCCCACGGCCATGATCGCGGTGATGACCTGCTCGGCGCCGTTGTCCTGCCGCGCGGTTATCTCCAGCCGTTCGCACAGCGGCACGAACAGCGGATAGTGCTGCACGTCGGCGACGACAGCGAACATCTGATCGGCCGTGAACGGCATGCGCCGGGTGGTCTCGAACGTGGGCAAGAGAGTCTGGCTCCTTGAACTTCTTCGCCGCCGCTTCAGAGGCGGGCCGTTGCTGCCCGGCGCGCCGCCTGCAGCTTCGCGAAATCATCGCCCGCATGGTACGACGAGCGCGTGAATGGGCTGGAGGCGACCAGCGCAAATCCCTTGGCCATGCCGATCTGGCGCAACGACTGGAATTCCGCCGGCGGCACGAAGCGCACAACAGGCGCATGGCGCGGACTGGGTTGCAGATACTGGCCGATAGTCAAGAAGTCTACCCCGGCGGAGCGCATGTCATCCATGACCTGCATGATTTCTTCACGCGTTTCCCCCAGCCCCACCATGATGCCGGACTTGGTGAAGACGTTGGCATCGATTTCCTTGGCCCGTTGCAGCAGCCGCAGCGAATGGAAATAACGCGCGCCGGGGCGGATCGAAAGATACAGACGCGGCACCGTCTCAAGGTTGTGATTGAAGACATCCGGTGCTGAGGCCAGCACGGTCTCCAGCGCACGATCCTTGCGCAGAAAATCCGGTGTCAGAATTTCAACGGTAGTTTGTGGTGACGACACGCGCAGCGCCGAAATGACCCTGGCGAAATGCGCCGCGCCGCCATCGGCAAGGTCGTCGCGATCAACCGAAGTGATGACGATGTGAGTGAGGCCGAGATCGCCCGCAGCCTTCGCCACGCGCTCCGGTTCGAGCGGATCGAGCGGGCGCGGCATGCCGGTGCGCACGTTGCAGAAGGCGCAGGCGCGCGTGCAGGTGTCGCCCATGATCATGAAGGTGGCGTGGCGCTTGGACCAGCATTCGCCGATGTTGGGGCAGCCCGCCTCCTCGCACACGGTGGTCAGGCCATGGCGGCGGACGATGTCGACCGTTTCGGCGTGCGCCCCCGGCCCCGGTGCGCGCACACGAATCCAGTCCGGCTTGGGAAGGCGCGTCCGCACGCCGCCGCTGCCTTCGGCGCTGGGCCGCGCGGGTGACACCTGCTCCGTGTTGGCGGTGGCGCTCAATGGACGATGCTCCGGCCTCAATCAACCCATGTTAGATTGGCACGGCGGCGATGCAAACCAACCCCGCGATGCCTCAGCGGCCGATGATACGGGCCAGAACGATGATGAGAAGAGCGCCGATAGTCGATATGGCGATGAGATGCAGCCACGGGCTGTCGGTGAAATAGGGCAGGTTGAGCCATCCGGCCTGCACCAGTGCGCCGCCCACGAACGAGCCCAGGATGCCGACGAATATATCGCGGATGATGCCCCCGCGGCCGCCGAGCAGCAGCGATGCGAGGAAGCCGGCGACAAAGCCGTTCAGCACCATCATGATCCACGGTGCATAGGCTGCGTATTGATCCATCACCTGTTCCCTCGCCCGTGCGTTGGGCAGTTGCTGATGCCGAAGCACCCAGAGCAGTCTAGAGCACGACCGTCCGAAGCGATCGTGGGCCTTTTGGTGGTGCCGATGATTCATCGCCTCGGACTTGGTAAGGTCCGAAGCGATTATGGTCTAGGCAATAAGCCGCGCCAGCAGCACCACGATGACGGCACCGGCTGTTGCTGTCACGACCTCGGACAGAAAGCGATTGTCGATGCCGAGATTGATTTTCAACGCGTCGAACAGATAGCCGCCAACAAACGCGCCGACGATGCCGGTGATGAGATAGCGCAGGATGCCGCCACCGCCACCCAGCAGAATGGAGGCGAGAAAGCCGGCAATGATGCCGACGATGGCAAAGACGATCAGCGCACGTGTGTCGGCGTTCATGTGTTTCTCCCTATTCCGGTTCGGCAGCGCGGGCAGTTGCGGACGGTGCCTCTACTTTTCCGGTGCTGGTCGGCCCGATGCAGGCCGCGATGGCGGCAGATGCAGCGCATGGCCATAGGCGTCCAGCACGCTCTCGCCCATCATCTCCGAAAGGGTTGGATGCGGGAAGACGGTGCGCATCAGATCCTCCTCGGTGGCTTCAAGCTGCATGGCAATGACGAAACCCTGGATGAGTTCCGTCACTTCATCGCCAACCATGTGCGCGCCGATGAGCTCGCCGGTTTCAGCATCGAAGATGGTTTTGACCAGACCCTCGCGGGCGCCCATAGCCAGCGCCTTACCGTTGGCGCGGAACGGAAAGCGGCCGATCTTCAGCTTGCGGCCTGATGCTTGCGCTTTGGCCTCCGTCATCCCGACGGACGCAATCTGCGGATGGCTGTAGGTGCAGCCGGGAATGCGCGTGCGGTCAAGCGGTTCGACCTTCAGCCCCGCAATCGCCTCGACGCAGATGACGCCTTCGTGCTCGGCCTTGTGGGCCAGCATCGGCGCGCCCGCGACATCGCCGATGGCATAGATGCCTTCGACATCGGTGCGGCTCAACGCGTCGGCGACGATGTGGCCGCGCTCCAGCTTCACGCCCAGCGCTTCAAGGCCCAGCCCTTCGACATTGCCGACAACGCCAACAGCGGAGATGAGGCGGTCGGCGGTGATGTCCTCACGCTTGCCGTCGCCGTGTTCGATGGTGGCGGTGATCGCGTCCTTGCCCTTGGCAACGGCTGCAACCTTGGCACCGGTGATGATGCGGATGCCTGCCTTCTCGAACGCCTTGCGGGCGAGCGCGGCGATCTCGGCATCCTCAGCGGGCAGGATCTGATCCAGCACCTCGACGACCGTCACCTCGCACCCCAGCGCGCGATAGAATGATGCGAACTCGATGCCGATAGCACCCGATCCGGCGATCAGCAGCGAGCGCGGCACCTCGCGCGGCAGCATGGCCTCGAAGTAGCTCCAGATGCGGTCGCCGTCCGGCTCCAGCCCCGGCAGCGCGCGCGGTCGGGCGCCGGCAGCAATGATGATGTGGCGAGCGCCGTAGGTGCCAGCGCCAAGCACGTCCTTGGGCGGCGACGTTTCCGGGCGTCCGGTAGCGCTGGGCGGCGATACTTCTATGCGGCCATCGCCCAAAAGCCTGGCGCTGCCCCAGATAACATCGACGCCGTTCTTCTTCAGCAGAAAGCCGACGCCGGTGTTCAACTCGCGCGAGACCTGACGCGACCGCTCAACCATGGCGGCGATGTCGATGCGCGGCTTGGCATCGATGACGATGCCGAAAGCCTCAGCCTCACGCAGGTCATGCAGGATGCCGGCGGAGCGCAGCAGCGCCTTGGTGGGAATGCAGCCCCAGTTGAGGCAGATGCCGCCCAGGTGCGCCCGCTCTATGACGGCAGTGCGAAGGCCAAGCTGAGCGGCGCGGATGGCGGCCACGTAACCGCCGGGACCCGCCCCGATGACGATGACGTCATAAGATGCGCCATCGCCCGCTGCCTTATGCTCAGTGCTGCTCTGGCTGCTGCTGACCATGGGGCGGGCGCCTTTCGCTATGTCGTCGAGCTACGGTACCGCAGTGTATTGCCACGGTCCGTTGCTGAAAACATTACGCCGCCGTGGGCAGGCCATGTGCGCGAGCCAAACCGGCCGCGCGTGTCATCAGACGTGACAGCGCGCGCCGAGGTATTTGTTGAGCAGACGGTTGTAGAGATCCGCCTTGTCTTTCTGGGCGCCGGACAGCTTCTGTCCCGAGCTCTGACGCTCCACGAGGGCAGGCACGCCCTCCTTATCCAGCCGATTGAGATCGGCCCGGACAGACTGGCAGGTATCGCCACCGCTCAATTGCTGGGGCCCTGGGTCTCCACCGGTTCCGGTATTACCCGCACAACCGGCCAGAACAACAAAGAGAATGCCTGCAGAGGCTCTCTTACAGGACCGCGCGCGCCGACCGTTACCTGACACCATGCCCTCCATCCCACGGTTGGGAAGCTTCGGCGTTTTCACCACAGGCCAAACCCGCGTGCAAGCCCCCAGATCACCGTCAGCATAAACAACCGTTGCGCCGTCTGCCATGCGACAGGACCGGCGCCCGGAAGTTAATCAGATGCAAATCATTACGGCGTCGAAGCGGTGGTGCTTTCACCCGGAACCTGTGTCCCGGTAGCCGCAGCGGTGCGCGCTGGCGATGCATCCGCCGATGCGCTCTTGTCGGCCTGAGCATCCGACTTCTGCGTCGGCAGCGGAGGCGTTGCAGCGGCCTTTGTCGTGGCAGCCGCATCGGCCTTGGGCTCGATCTCCGCGACGTTGCGCGGCGGATAGCTGGAGCACTTGGCCTGGAATTCGGTATTGGCCTTGTTGAGTTCGTCGGCCTTGGCCAGGTCGCCGGACTTCAATTTGTATTTCTTGGCCGCCGCCTTGGAGACCTTCTCGGAGATGCCTTCGCTGTTCAGCGCCTCGATCTGGGAGGTCAGCGTAAGACAGAGGGCTTCTTTCGAGCGCGCCTCGGCCTGCTTGGTCTCATTGGCGGGGTTGATTGATCCGGTTGTGAAGCCGGAACCTAGGCTGCCGTCAGCGCAGCCAGATAGAAGACAGGCGAGCGCCGTCGCGACTAGGGCAGTTGAGCGCGCCATCATTTTGGGTTCACTCCAAAGGCTAGAGCCATCACCAAGGTACGCCCACACTGGTTTTTCGCTTCTAGTCCTCGCCTCGTACAGCGGCAAGCAACTGCCTTATTCTTATCCCGAATGACCGTTCACGGAATGGTCTTAGCTGGGGAAAGTCGCCAATGCGTGCTCTGGCGGCCACAGGTTGTAGCGCCCGCGATGGTGCCATAGGCGATTTGTGACACGCGATTTGGCCGACTCACTCCAGACGAGCTTGGTCAGACTGGGCGTAGATCCCGTCTCCTTGTCGGAATGACGTGCAGCTGTTTTTTGGCGTGTGCTTCACACCAGCATGCGCACCGGGTCTTCCACGAAGGCCTTGAACGCCTGCAGCAGCTCCGCCCCGATAGCGCCATCGACGGCGCGGTGGTCGCACGACAGCGTCACATCCATGACCGTCGCCACCTCAACCGAATCACCCGCGACGACCGGACGGCGGTCGGCAGCGCCCACCGCCAGGATGGTGGCGTGGGGCGGGTTGATGACGGCGTCGAAGTTCTTGATGCCATACATGCCGAGGTTTGAGATCGACGTGGTGCCGCCTTGATATTCATGCGGCGCCAGCCGGCGCTTGCGCGCCCGCTCCGCCAGGTCGCGCATCTCGTTGGATATCTCGGACAGCGACTTCATCTCGGCATGGCGGATGACGGGCGTGAACAGACCGCCCTCGATGGCGACGGCCACGCCGATGTCAGAATACTTGTGGCGCAGCATGCCCTCATCCGTCCACGTGACGTTGGCATCGGGCACATGCTGAAGCGCGAGCGCCAGCGCCTTGATGAGGAAGTCGTTCACCGACAGCTTATAGGCGCGCGGTCCCTCCGGCGGCGAGGACGCATTCATGCGCTCGCGGGCGCGCATCAGTTCGTCGATGCGGCAATCGATGGAAAGATAAAAATGCGGGATGGTGCGCTTGGCGAGCGTCAGCCGTTCGGCAATCACGCGCCGCATCTTGTCGTGCGGCTGGACCTCGTAGCTGCCCTTGTCATAAAGCGCGAGCACGCTTTCATCGGGCATGCCCGATGGCGATGACGGCTGCGGTTTCAGCGCTGCCGATTGCGCCGACGGCGTCATTGCGCGGCTGGCAGTTGTATCCGACACCGGCTGTGCGGCCTGCGACTGCGATGCGGATGACGGCGCACCGCCTGCAAGCGCCTTCTCGATGTCGCGCTTGATGATGCGGCCATGCGGCCCTGAACCGGCGATGCGCATCAGGCGACAACGCGGCATCCTTCGCCAGCCTGCGCGCGAGCGGAGAAACTCTGCGGCGCGGCGCACCGCTATCGTTCGTTGTCGTGTTCGCAGCAGCGCCCATTGGCTTCTTCCTGCATGCGCCCTGCGCGCGTTAAAGATAGAGCACTGATTGACTGGGCGGCGACCACCTGCTCCGCCGTCGGCAGCGCAAGCTTTTCGCTGTTGGCGGCATACGGCATCGGCACATCGGCGCCGGACACCTTCGCCGGCGGCGCGTCGAGATCGTCGAACGCCTGCATCGCAACCTGCGCGCAGATTTCCGATCCGATCGAGCACACCGGCCGCGCTTCCTCGACCGTGACGATGCGATTGGTTTTGCGCACTGACGCCAGCACCGCTTCAAGATCGAGCGGGCGCAGCGTGCGCAGGTCGATGACCTCGACCTCGATGCCGTCCTTGGCCAGAAGGTCGGCGGCGGCGAGCGCGTAAGTCATGCCGCGCGCGAACGAGACGACGGTTGCATCCTTGCCCGCGCGGGCGATGCGCGCCTTGCCGATGGGCAGCACGAAGTCGTCGCCCTTCGGCACGTCGCCGTGGGTGCCGTAGAGCATTTCGTTTTCAGGGAACACGATCGGGTTGGGATCGCGGATGGCAGCTTTCAGCAGTCCCTTCGCGTCGGCTGGCGTTGATGGCGCAATGACCTTGAGGCCGGGCACATGCGCGTACCATGCCGAAAAGCACTGGCTGTGCTGGGCCGCAACCCGCGCCGCCGCGCCATTGGGGCCGCGGAACACAATCGGTGAGCGCACCGTGCCACCCGACATGTAGTGCGTCTTGGCGGCTGAATTGATGATGTGGTCGATCGCCTGCATGGCGAAGTTCCACGTCATGAATTCGACGATAGGTTTGAGGCCGGTGAAGGCCGCGCCGACGCCCACGCCGGTGAAGCCATATTCAGTGATCGGCGTATCGATCACCCGGCGTTCGCCAAACTCTTCCAGCAGGCCCTGACTGATCTTGTAGGCGCCCTGATACTGGCCGACTTCCTCGCCCATCAGAAACACGTCCGGGTCGCGGCGCATTTCCTCGGCCATGGCATCGCGGAGCGCTTCGCGCATCGTCTGCGAAACCATTTCAGTGCCGGGCGCAATTTCGGGCGTCCCTTGCGGCTCCGGCGCATGGGTTGCAGAGGCTGCGTCGCGCGCAGGCGCTGCATCCTGCTGCGGCGCCTCCGTCGATGCGGATTTCTCTGGCTTTGACTGTTGTGTTTCCCGCGGCGGCTGCACGGGCGCTGTAGCTACGGGCTGAGCGCTGTCCGTCGCTGCTTCGTCCTCGCCTTCGATCAGGGCGATCGGTGTATTGACCTTCACGCCTTCGGTGCCAGCGGGCACAAGGATCTTCGCCAGCCGACCGTCGTCGATCGCCTCCACTTCCATCGTGGCCTTGTCGGTCTCGATCTCCGCGATCACATCGCCGGACTTAACGCTCGCGCCCTCGCTCACCAGCCACTTGGCCAGCGTGCCCTCCTCCATGGTGGGCGACAGGGCAGGCATCAGAACTTCAATCGGCATAGTGCGAGGCCCTGGGATCTGACGAAATCTGAAAAGCGGAACGGAGTTGTCATGCGCTCAGATGAGCACTTCGGTGGTCAACTCTGATGCATCGGGTTCTGGATCGGACAGCGCGAATTCAGCCGCGGCGTTCACCTCATCGCGCACCTTCCGGTCAATCGCCTTCAGATCATCCTCGCTAACGCCATCGGCAAGCAGGCGTGCACGGATCATCTCGATGGGATCGTGGGTTTCCCGCATGTGCTGCACTTCCTCACGCGTGCGGTACTTGGCCGGATCTGACATCGAGTGGCCGCGATAACGGTAGGTCATCATCTCAAGGATGGTCGGCCCGTTACCCTCCACGCGCGAACTGGATGGCGCGTGCTCCGGCCTCGCGCACCTGCTCGACATCCATGCCATCAACATGCACGCCGGGAATGGCGAACGACAGGCCGCGCTGGGAAAGATTGGTGGTTGATGACGCGCGCTCAATCGAGGTGCCCATCGCGTACTTGTTGTTCTCGACGATGAACACGACCGGCAGCTTCCACAGCTCCGCCATGTTGAACGCTTCGTACACCTGGCCCTGATTGGCGGCGCCATCGCCAAAGTAGGCGACGCAGACGCGGTCGTTGCCGCGATACTTGTTGGCGAACGCAATGCCAGCGCCGAGCGGGGCGGTGGCGCCGACGATGCCATGGCCGCCATAAAAACCTTTGTCGGGCGCGAACATGTGCATCGATCCGCCCTTGCCCTGCGAGCAGCCGTTACGGCGCCCGGTAAGCTCGGCCATGACGGACTTCGGCTCCATGCCGGTTGCGATGGTGTGGCCGTGGTCGCGATACGCGGTGATGACCTGATCGCCCGGCTGCTGCGCCATCTGCATGCCGACAACAACGGCTTCCTGACCGATGTAGAGATGGCAGAAGCCGCCGATGTGCCCCATGCCGTAAAGCTGGCCGGCTTTTTCCTCAAAGCGGCGGATCAGTAGCATATGCCGATAGGCATCCAGACGTTCATCGCGCGTGAAAGCTGCGGCAACGCCGGTAGCGGCGGCTGGCTGGACAGCATCGCCGCCCTTCGCGGGCTTGGCGGATCGGGAGCGGGTGGCTTTTTCAGCGGCCATTTTGCAAGCAGCCCGTTGTTCAGCAGCCGGAGGCGGACCGGAATGGCCCCATATGTTTGTGTTCGGATTCGGAGCCTACTAGAGGCACAGCGCAAACGCCAGAAGTGGCGCACTGCACCACATCGACCCATGCAAAATTTGGATGATTGAATTGCATGCATCGCGCCGCATGCGATGCGGCAAGCGTCAGCGCTGCGTTACGACCTGATCGTCAGGACGCACGAAACCAAGCACCTCGCGGGCGATTTCTTCGACGAGATCGGAATCGGGTTTTTTAGCGCCCAGCAGAGCGACATCGCGCTCAAGGCGGGCTCGCACAGCTTCGAGGCTTTTGATCTCAAACTCCAACAAAGCTGATCGTTCCATCAGCCGAGATCGCGCCTCGAAGCCGTGCCTGCCATTGACCGCATGATGGGCGAAGTAGGCCGTTAAACCCAAGCAGAGAAGCAACACCGTCGCCTGCCGTGGCCTAGACCGTCGATCATGTTTTTTTGGCTGACGCAGCACTGGATTTTTTACGCTGCACTGAAATTGTGGACACCGCTGTTATGCCATGCGGTGCTTAATGGCTGGTAAAGCGCTGTGTCGATCGCGATGGCATTTGCTGATTTTTTCGTCGCCCGCACAACAGCGCGCGACAGTGCCGCGATGCATATCGCGTTTTTTGAGACGGCAAACGCTGAGCCATCCGTCGGACAATAAAAAACGCCGCCCCGGATATTCTCCGAAGCGGCGCTGTTGTTTGCGAAGTAGAACGCGTCGCCAGATCAGGCGCCGGTGTAACCGCGGATGACGCTCTTGCCCGCATACTTGGCCGTGTCGCCCAGCTCACCTTCGATGCGGATGAGCTGATTGTACTTCGCCAGACGATCCGAACGGCACAGCGAACCGGTCTTGATCTGACCAGCGTTGGTGGCGACGGCGAGGTCGGCAATGGTGGAATCTTCGGTCTCGCCCGAACGGTGCGAGATGACGGCGGTGTAGGCAGCGCGCTGCGCCATCGACACGGCGTCGAGGGTTTCCGAAAGCGAACCGATCTGGTTGACCTTCACCAGGATCGAGTTGGCGACGCCAGCCTTGATGCCCTGCTCCAGCCGCTCGGTGTTGGTGACGAACAGATCGTCGCCCACCAGCTGGCAGCGATCGCCGATGGCTTCGGTCAGTGCCTTCCAGCCGTCCCAGTCGTCCTCGGCCATGCCGTCTTCGATCGAGATGATCGGGAAGCGCGACACGAGACTTTCCAGATACTGCACCATGGCGCCGGCATCGAGCGTCTTGCCCTCGCCTTCCAGCACGTACTTGCCGTTCTTGTAGTATTCGGTCGAAGCGCAATCGAGCGCCAGCATCACATCCTCACCGGGGCGATAGCCGGCAGCCTCGATCGACTTCATGATGAAGCCCAGCGCGTCATCGGCCGACTTGAGGTTCGGTGCGAAACCGCCTTCATCGCCCACCGAGGTAGAGTGCCCAGCTTCCTGCAGCTTCTTCTTCAGGGTGTGGAACACTTCCGCGCCCACCCGCACAGCGTCGGCGATCGAATCCGCCGCCACCGGCATGATCATGAATTCCTGGATGTCGATCGGGTTGTTGGCATGCGCACCACCGTTGACGATGTTCATCATCGGCACCGGCAGTACATGGGCGCCAGCGCCACCCAGATAACGGTACAGCGACAGACCGCGAGCCAGCGAGGCGGCCCGGGCGGCGGCCAGTGACACGCCAAGGATTGCGTTGGCGCCGAGGCGGCTTTTGTTGCGGGTGCCGTCGAGATCGATCATCGCTGCGTCGATGCCGCGCTGATCCTCGGCATCCATGCCGGCGAGCGCGTCATAAATCTCGGAGTTGATGGCAGCGACCGCGTTCTCAACGCCCTTGCCCTGATAGCGGGCCGGATCGCCGTCACGCAGCTCAACCGCTTCGTGCGCGCCCGTCGATGCACCGGACGGCACAGCGGCACGGCCCAGCGAGCCGTCTTCCAGCACGACATCCACCTCGACCGTTGGATTGCCGCGGCTGTCGAGAATTTCACGGCCGATGATATCGATAATGGCGGTCATGGTCGTTACCTTATTAGTTGCAGGCCGCAGTCGGGCATGGTGAGGTTCCGGCGCCTTTTAGCCCCTCTTTGGTAGATGCGCAAAGACCCGTTGCTGCTGCTTTGTTAAAGGGCGGGCTGCGGCGGGTTAGCCCAGGGAGCCATCCACGCATGTCCGACACGAAAACCTACACAGGAAGCTGCCATTGCGGTCAGGTTGCCTATGAGGTTGAAGCCGACCTCAGCCGGGTAATCTCGTGCAACTGTTCTATTTGCCGCAAGCGGGGCTGCTGCTTACCTTTGTTCCGGAAGGAAATTTCCGCCTCGCGCAAGGCGCCGATGTCCTGACCGATTACACCTTCAACAAAGGCGTGGTGCACCATCTGTTTTGCAGCCGCTGTGGCGTCGGCGCATTTGGTCGCGGCACCCGGCCAGACGGCGTGACAACCGTTGCCATCAATGTGCGCTGCCTCGACGGCGTCGACCTCGATGGTCTCAACCTGCGCAAATTTGACGGCGCGAGCCTTTGATCCGCTGCAAGTTGAGGATCCCATGACCGACCGCGATAACGCCGCACTGGTGCTGTTCTCCGGCGGGCAGGATTCAGCCGTCTGCCTTGCATGGGCACTGGAGCGATACAGCCGCGTCGAAACGGTTGGCTTCAATTACGGACAGCGGCATGTGGCAGAGCTAGCCCAGCGCGAAACGCTGCGCCTTGCGATGGCCGCGTTGAAACCGGCATGGCGCGAACGGCTTGGCGATGACCACATGCTGGCCCTGCCGGAGCTGGGCCGCCTGAGCGACACCGCGCTGACACGGGAAGCGGAAATTGAGATTTCAGCGGCCGGGCTGCCGTCGACGTTCGTGCCGGGCCGCAACCTGATGTTTTTCACCTATGCCGCCGCCCTCGCCTATCGGCGCGGCATCCGCGCGCTGGTGGGCGGCATGTGCGAGACGGACTTCTCCGGCTATCCCGACTGCCGCAACGACACACTGCAGACTTTGGCCAAGGCGCTTGCGCTGGGCATGGATGCGCCGTTCGTGATCGAGACGCCGCTGATGTGGATCGACAAGGCTGAGACCTGGGCGCTTACCGACACCCTCGGTGGACAGCCGCTGATCGATCTGATCGTCGAGGAAAGCCACACCTGCTATCTCGGCGTGCGCACGCGACGCTATGAATGGGGATATGGCTGCAACCACTGCCCGGCTTGCGCCCTGCGCCGCAAGGGCTGGGAAGAATGGCGCAATCGTTAGAGCGCTTTCCGACGTCTAAAATCGCAAGCGTTAGGTTGTCGGTCCTTTAATCGAAACAGGCATAAGTGGATGGGATATCCTGGACAGGAATACACCCATGCTGCTCAGCTTCAATTTCCGGTCGGTTACACCGCTGGCCCTCGCCGCTTTCGCCGCTCTCACTCCCGTTGGCACGCTATCCGCAGACGATCACGCACACTGGTCCTATGAGGGCCATGGCGGGCCGACGCACTGGGGTGAACTGAGCCATGAGTTCGCCGCCTGCGCCAAGGGCGCGCAACAGTCGCCCATCGACATCAAGACCGCCGAGCCTTCCAGCGCCCACGCGCCGACTGTGAACTGGAAGCCGTTCGCGCCGGGCGTCGTCAACAACGGGCACACCATTCAGGCGAACGCCGCGGGCGATCAGACAACGACGCTTGGTGATGAGACGTTCAAGCTTGTGCAGATGCACTTTCACCATGACAGCGAGCACACGTTCGACGGCCATCACACCCCACTGGAGGCGCATTTCGTCAACCGCAGCGCGGATGGGAAACTGCTGGTGCTGGGGGTGATGATCAACGAAGGCGCAGCCAACAGCGAGATCGAAAAAGTCTGGCAGGTGATGCCGAAGGCTGAAGGCGAAGCGAACGCCCGAGAGGCGATTGATTTCGCCCGGATGATCCCCGCTGGCGGCAAGTTCTATCGCTATGCCGGGTCGCTGACGACCCCGCCATGCAGCGAGATCGTGGAATGGGTTGTGTATGCCGACCCGATCGAGGCATCGGCTGAGCAGATCAAGGCCTTTGCAGCACTCTATCCGCACAACAACCGGCCGGTGCAGGCGCTGGGCGATCGCACCGTCGTGCTCGGGCGGTAGAGTCTTTGTTTGGCACCGGCGACACCCCTGCGGGGCGCCGGCCGCCGGTGCTGAAAGCGCAGTCGCCGGGTGCAGGTGCAAAAGGTTTTTTAAAGTCTTCCAGAATGCGTCCAAGCGATTGCGCAAAGGCCGCATGTCAACACTCCGTTAGGCGGGTCGTAAGGCTGCCACGGTATTCCCATATGTGAAGCGCGTATTATTTCCCTCGCATCACGGCCAAGGAGATTTTCCATGGGTACGGTGACCAAGAAGACAGCTGAGCGCCGCAAGGCTCCGCTGCAGACTCCAAGCGTCTATAATTCGAATGCCATCCGCGATCTTTCGGGCGCGCTCAACGCCCTGCTCGCCGATTCGTTCGCGCTCTATCTCAAGACAAAGAATTTTCACTGGCATGTCAGCGGTCCGCACTTCCGCGACTATCACCTGCTGTTCGATGAGCACGCCGACCAGATCTTCGCGATGACCGACCCGATCGCCGAGCGCGTGCGCAAGATCGGCGGCACGACGCTGCGCTCCATCGGCCAAGTTTCGCGCCAGCAGCGCATCGAAGATAACGACGCAGAATTCGTAACGCCGGAAGACATGCTGGCCGAACTGCGCGAAGACAATAAGGACATGGTGGAGCGGCTGCGCGAAGTGCACGACCTGTGCGATGAGCACGGCGACGTTGCGACCGCGAGCCTGATCGAGAACTGGATCGACGAAACCGAACGCCGCGTCTGGTTCCTGTTTGAATCGACCCGCTCGGCGCACGCGCCATAACCGGTACGCGGGGAGCTTCTCGCGAACAATCGGCGGCGAACGCAAATCGCCGCCGATCATTCTCAAGCCCGCCGCGTTATCGCCCAGAGTCATCAGTTCAGGATACCGTCATGAGCATCAAAGCCCCCCTGCCAAGGCATCGGCTTGGCCGCACGGATATGTTCATCACGCCGGTTGGATTGGGCGCCTGGGCTATCGGTGGCGGCGACTGGGCCGTCGGCTGGGGCAAGCAGGATGACCGCCAGTCGGTTGAAGCCATTCGCCATGCTGTCGCCTGCGGCATCAACTGGATCGACACCGCCGCGATCTACGGCCTGGGTCATTCGGAAGAGATCGTGCGTGAGGCGCTGAGCAATATTCCGAAATCTTCGCGCCCTTATGTTTTCACCAAGTGCGGGCTGCGCTGGGACGAGGCTGACCGCATGGCGCCGCCGCAGCAGGTGGGCGACCCGGCCAGCATCCGCTTCGAGCTTGAAGCCTCGCTCCGCCGTCTGGGCGTCGAGCGGATCGACCTTTATCAGATGCATTGGCCGTCCAAGGACGGCACGCCGATCGAGGAATACTGGCAGACGCTGCTCGACCTGAAAAAGGAAGGCAAGGTGCGCGCCGTCGGTCTTTCGAACCATAATCTGGCACAACTGGAAGCCGCCGAGCGGCTGGGCCACGTCGATACGCTGCAGCCGCCGTTCCCGGCCATCCGCCGCGACTTTGCTGCCACCGAATTGCCGTGGTGCATCACGCACGACACCGGTGTGATCGTGTACAGCCCGATGCAGGCCGGCTTGCTGTCGGGCGCATTCACCGCCGAGCGAGCGGCGAAGCTCAACGCCGATGACTGGCGTTCGCGCAATGCCGAGTTCTCCGGCGACAAGCTGAAGGCTAATCTCGAACTGGCGGAAACCATGCGCAAGATCGGCGAAAAGCGCGGCGTCACGGCCGGAGCGGTGGCGATCGCGTGGACGCTGGCCTGGCCGGGCGTCACCGGAGCCATCGTCGGCGCGCGGGCGCCTGAGCAGGTGGATGGCTGGCTGGCGGCCGCGAACCTCATTCTGTCCGGCGCGGAACGGCAGCAGATCGCCGACACCATCGAGCGCACCGGCGCAGGCTCGGGCCCCGCCCTGCCCTATGATGCGGTGGCCTGATTTTCGGCCTTGATTTTTCGGCGTTGCGACGTCGCGGCAGCGCCAACCGGCAGCGGCAGCCTTGAACGGTCCCGTGCGGAGCTTTACGGATCGCCCGCATGTACGCGGTGAAAGAGATTTTCTACACGTTGCAGGGCGAAGGCGCGAATGCCGGTCGCCCCGCCGTCTTTTGCCGTTTTGCGGGCTGCAACCTGTGGTCCGGGCGCGAACGGGACCGCCATAAGGCCGACTGCCAGTTCTGCGACACCGATTTCGTCGGCACCGATGGCCCCGGCGGCGGCAAGTTCGCCACCGCTGAGGCGCTGGCCGCGGCCTGTGTTGCATCAACAGGCGATGCGGGCGCCAGCTTCATCGTACTGACTGGCGGCGAACCTATGCTGCAGGTGGATGCCGAACTGATCGACGCCCTGCACGGGGCCGGGTTTACCATCGCCATCGAGACCAACGGCACCTTGCCGGTGCCGCGCGCCATCGACTGGATCTGCGTTAGCCCCAAGGCTGGCACCGACCTCCGCCAGCGGACCGGCGACGAATTGAAGCTTGTCTACCCGCAGGCGGGACTCGATCCCGCCACCCTCGATGAGGTAGATTTCAGCCACTGCTATTTGCAGCCAATGGACGGGCCGCAGCAGGCAGCCAATACCGCGCGTGCCATCGCATACTGCAAGGCAAACCCCCGCTGGCGGCTGTCGGTCCAGACCCACAAGCTGCTCGGTATTCCGTAACAGTCGCCCGCAGCCCCACCGAGGGACGGACGGCGCTAGATGTTCTCTCGGCGGAGAGCATTTGCGCAAGGCGACTGGAATTAAACGAGAAAATCCCTTAGAGACGCCCCATGCGCATCTACAAAGAATTTCTGTTTGAAGCCGCCCACTACCTGCCCACCGCTCCGCCAGGGCACCCAAACTCGCGCGTGCACGGACATTCGTTCCGCGCGCGGATCACGGTTGAGGGCGCGCCGGGGGCGGATACAGGCTATGTGTTCCACTTCGATGAGCTGTCGCAAATGATGGCCGAGGCGCAGGACGCGCTCGACCATCGGCTGCTGAACGAGATCGAAGGGCTGGAGGCGCCAACGCTGGAGCGCGTCGCCATCTGGCTGTGGAACCGGCTGCAGAACCGCGTGCCGGGATTGGCTCAGATCGAGATCGCGCGCGATAGCTGCCGCGAGGGCGCGATTTATTGCGGTCCCTCGCCGGCAACGCGCATTGCGGCGGAGTAAAGCCAGATGGCCGACGAGAAACTTGCCGTCACGCAACTGGGGCAAATGACGGCCCTGCCGGAAAGCCCGGAAGCGGCCGTGCTGGAGCGGGTGCCGAACCCGCATCCCGATGCCCGCTATGTGGCCCGCTTCACCGCGCCGGAGTTCACCTCGTTGTGTCCGGTAACCGGCCAACCGGATTTCGCGCACATCGTGATCGACTACGTGCCGGGCGACTGGCTGGTGGAATCAAAGTCGCTGAAGCTTTATCTCGGCGCGTTTCGCAATCACGGCGCGTTCCACGAGGACTGCACTGTCGCGATTGCCAAGCGGCTGGTGGAGCTGCTGGAGCCGCATTACCTGCGCATTGGCGGTTATTGGTATCCGCGCGGTGGCATCCCCATCGATGTGTTCTGGCAGACGGGAACGGTGCCGGAGGGCGTCTGGCTGCCGGATCAGGGCGTACCGCCCTATCGCGGTCGCGGCTGAGGCACGCTTTTACGCCTGCCTCCCCTTCGCCCGCGCCGCCTCGCGCCCCCGCAACGTTCAATCGTCCTCGTGGCAGCCTTCGGCAGCGCTCCACACCTGACCGCGCGGGCAGCCCTTGTTCAGCGCCTTGCGCTGCTCACCCGACAGGGAAGATTTTGCCTGCTGTGGCGGCGGCTTGTAGCCCTGAACGCACTTACCACCCTCGGGTCGGAAGCCGGGGCCGCAATAGCCCGCCGCAGCGCTTTTCTTGATGCACTTGCCGTCGATGCGCACCTGCCCGCTGGAACATTTGGCGCGCGCCTGTCCCGTTGCGGCGGCCGCCCGTGGCGCTGGCTTCTTGACCGTGCAGGTCTTGAAGATGTCCGGCCGCTCAGCGCCGGTCGAACAGAGAATGCCGCCCCACTGGTAACCCGTCTTGCTGCCTGAACTGAAGGCGATCTTGAACCAGGGAAAACCGTTCTCAACCACCTCCGTGCGCGCCATCAATATAACGGGCTCGCCCTCGCTCAGGCTGGCAACCTTGCCGTGGTTCTGCCCCGGCCCGTCGCGCACGATGCCACCCCAGCTTGCCGCCGGGATGGGAAGATCATCCTGCGGGGCACCAACCGTCGCTTCCGGTATCGGCGCTTCTGCAGCCGGTTGCGCTTCGCTGGAAAGGCTCTTGATGTAGGCGCGGGCGAGATCGGCATGGAAGCCGGTCGGGAAGTTGGCGAGAAAAGCGTTCCAGGCATCCGCGGTGCCGAGCTCCTTGGCGGCAGCGAAAGCATCCTTTTCAGCGTTGCTCTCCGCCTGGGCCAAGGCAGGAGTGCTAAACGGAGCGGGGAGAACAGCACCTGCCAGAACAAAAGCTGCGGTGCCGAGAGCCGCCGCAATGACTGACCACGACAGCGCTGTTTTCACCGCAATGCCCCCAAACCTGAAGCCGAAGCTTTGCGCCTAAGTTCGATGGCCGGCAAGCTTGTTTATCAGTTAGCTGACTTATTTTCCGCTGACGACCTCGCGCCAGCAACATTTGAGTGGCGTGCTATTCAGAAGGCGTCGTCGTCGGGCTAACGCCCGTTCACAAGCCCGCGATCCGCCGTTCCAGGTCTCGGGCTGCCGCTCTAGCCCTTTGATGAGACCAATGATTTACGCTTCAGACTGACCGGGGCCGGGGCGATCATGGTCTAGCCAGATTGCCATGGCTCAGTTAGCCTTGAGCGGTGTGGAGGGGGAATGATTCGCTTAGCTTTTCTCATGCTTGCTGCAGGCTCGGCGCTGCTCGCTGCCGCCCCTTCGGCCGTCGCCGTGCCCTCGATGTCCGAGGAAGCCATCGCCACCGATCCGGCGATCACGCCGCCGATGCTGCCGCCCACCGACACCAATCCCGTCGCCAGCGCAGTACGTTCAAAGCTGAACGCGCTGCCGGTTGAAGGCTCGGCTGAGGAACTGAAAGAGCGCAGCGTCCTGTCCGACGTGTATGCCGCGCGCAGAGACGTGCCGATTTGGCTGACCGAAGGCGGTCTGACAGACCGCGGCGCCGCGCTGGGTGCCGAAATTCTGAAGGCCGCCGACTGGGGGCTGAACCCCGCCGATTTTCATCTGCCGGTGATCCCGCCGCCGTCGAAGCTCGACGCTGCGACCCTGGGCAAGGCCGATGTCGAAATCTCCAAGGCGCTGCTGAAGTACGCGCGCTATGCCCGCGGCGGCCGCATCACCGCGCCGTCGATCCTGCTCAATTCCAATCTCGATCGCCGTCCGCAGTTCCTGGACGCCGAGACTGTTTTCCGCGACGCCATCGCGACGTCCAATCCGGCTGAATACCTGCGCAGCCTGCACCCGCAGCATCCCCAGTTCCAGAAGCTGCGCGAGCTTTATGTTGCCAACCGCACCAAGCCGCTGGGCAAGCGCATTCTGGCCAACATGGAACAGTGGCGCTGGATGCCGGCGGATCTGGGCCAGATGCATGTGATGGCCAACGTGCCCGAGTTCATCATCCGCGTGTTCAAGGATGGCGATACCGTTCACACCGAACGCATCGTGGTTGGCGAAACCGACAAGCAGACCACCATCTACACCCGCCCGCTGCGGGCCGTGGTTTTCAAACCGATGTGGCGCGTGCCGGAATCCATCAAGGTGAAGGAGCTGCAGCCGGACCTGCGCCGCAACGCCAGCCTGTTCCGTCAGCACGGCCTGCAGCTGGAAACGAAGGACGGCGCGCCGATCGATTATCGCTCGATCGACTGGCACACGGCGGACATCCGCAAATATGAGGTGGTGCAGCCGCCCGGCCCCAAGAACGTGATGGGCGTAGTGAAGTTCACCTTCCCGAGCCAGCACACCATCTTCATGCACGACACGCTGGACAAATGGATGTTTGCGCAAAAGGTGCGCACGCTGAGCCACGGCTGCCTGCGGCTGCGCAACCCGATGAAGATGGCCGAGGTCATCCTGGGCGAAGACAAGGGCTGGGACGCTGACACCGTGCAATCCAAAATGAAGACCGGACCGCGCGATCAGGAAATCATGCTGGAAAAGCGCATCCCGATGCACATGGTCTATTTCACCACCTGGGTGGATAGCGACGGGAAGCTGCAAACATTCAGCGATATTTACGGCCACGAAAAGCGCATCTCGCTGGCGCTTGACGGTAAGTGGGATGAAATCGATGTCGGCCGCGATCATCTGGCGCCTGTAGGTGCGGCCCCGGCGAGCAGCGACGGCTTCTCGACGTCGTCGAACCGCCCGACAGCGCAGCAGCGGCAGAAGAAGCAGTCGACGACCATTGTCGATATGGTCGGCAATGCGCTGGGCGGCGGCTTCTGATGCAGTGCGCGGCGCGCTGCCAACTGATGTGGCGGCGCGCACTTCTGGCATCCCTCTGTGCAGCGGTGGCGGTGGCACTGACACCGACATCGGCAAGTGCTGGCGAAGCTGTAGCCGAATTAGGCGCGGCCCGCGTGCGCTACGACACTGCCCGCTGGCAGGCAAACGACCGGCCGGGTCGGATCAACTTCACGCCGCTTGCTACCGCCAAACCGCGCTTGGACCCGGTGGAACTGCGCGTTCTGGAAGATGCCGCGACGTGCTCCGATCTGGCGCGGCAAGCGTTTGAAATTGGCCATTACGAAACCCGTTCGCTTGAACCCAAACCGGTTAGCATCGGCGGCAAAACCGGCGAGCGCTTCGATGCGCACACGGGCTGCCGCAACGCGACGCCGCGCGGCGTTGTCATCTGCGTGAAGGCGGCTGGCCATGCCTATCTGTTGCAGGCGCTGAATCCTGGCTGCGAAGGCCGCAACCTTTTTTCCGGCATCGATCCTCTGGAAGAAATTGCCGGCGGGATCAGCTTTGTGGCTAACGATCCGCGTGAGGCCTCTGCCCCATAGCGCCACAGCGCTCGCTACGACTTCTCGGTCCGAACGGAGCGCACAAAAAAGCCGTAACGCTCCAAAATTGCAGGCGACAGCTCCTCTTCGGCAAAAACAGTTCCGTCAGAGCATCGCAGTTCAATTTTCTCGTCAGCGTTCAATCCAACCCGGAAATTTCCGCAACATCGCCGGATTTGCGCGCTGGCCAGCGGCATGCCAATCGACCATCCGTGTTTGCGAATAACGGCGGCTGATCGATTGCTGCAAGTGGGCGAGAAGAGACACTGTTTCCCCAGCAATGGCGACAGCAGCACCTGATAGAGACCGATGATGCGCAGCATGATTTGAGCAGCGATCACGTCGAACCGCTTACCGAACTTGATGGATGCCGCACGATGGAATGCGCCAACAAGCGCGCGCCGCAGACTGGATGCAATGACGCGCATTAAACGAGCGCCGCCGTACCCCAAGCATAAACTTCGATGTTGGACTTCGCGCCACCGCACCCGGGCGATGCCGAAACACGGTGCATGTAGGATATGTGCAGCACTGCGTTGCCGCCACGCTGTTGGGCCTGCACCTGAAGGTCATCAGTAGCTTCTTGTATGGCTTGCGCAATGGGCAGCCCGCCGCTGCAACCCGCCTCCTGGCGCGAAACTACGGCGAAGACCAATCCGATCGGTTGATACGGCAGATTTATGTTTCCGGCCGCCGTTAAAAGTTTGGGAGCTGCCTTGGAAGCTTTCGCCATCAGAATGCATCTGTCAGTTAAATTCTTTTCAGCACAACCTACGCGTCAACCTGCTCGAGTCAACCGCGCGCACTGCGTCGCGATCGGTTGGCTTTAAGCAGCGGGCGGGGTGCGGGCACCGCGGATGGCAGCGAAGCGTGGCCACAGCACGTTGAGGCACAGCCCCGCCATCACCAGCGCCGCCGCGCCCAGCTTCCAGTCCTGCAACGGCTCAGCCAGCCACAGCGCCGACGCGGCAATGCCGAACACCGGCACCAGCAGCGACATCGGCGCAATCGTTGCTGCCGGATAACGCGACAGCAGCCAGCCCCAAATCGCGTAGCCGAACAGCGAATTGCCGATGGCCTGATAGGCGAGGACGGCAGCGGTGTTGAGATCGGCGTGAGCCAGCCCTTCGCGGATCGCGGGCACACCTTCAAATATCAATGACATCAGATAAAGCGGCGGCGCCGAGAAGATGCTGCCCCACACCACATAGGCCAGCATGTTCACACCCGGCGTTGCGCGCACGACGATGTTGCCGATGGCCCAGCTCAGTGCCGCGCTCAGCACCAGCGCAAGGCCAAGCGGCGTGGTCGATCCATCGGTATGCGATAGAATGATGCCGATGCCGAAGGCGGCCAGCAGCAGCGCCGCGATCTGGAACGGGCGCACCTTCTCGCCGGTCATGGCGGCCGCGATGCCGATGGTGAAGAACGCCTGCAACTGGATGACCAGCGAGGCGAGCCCCGGCGTGATGCTGCCGCTCATGGCGAGGAACAACAGCCCGAACTGCCCCGCGCCGATGAACAGGCCATAGGCGGCAAGGTTGCGCCACGGCACCGGCGGACGCTTCAGGAACAGGATGGCGGGGAACACTACGAAGGTGAAACGCAGCGCCGCGAACAGTAGCGGCGGCAGGTCATCCAGCCCCATCCGGATGACGACGAAATTCGAGCCCCACACCGCCATCACGGCGAGCGCAAGCAATCCGTCACGCAGGGAAAGCGGCTTTGCGGGCATGGGCTGTTCTTTGCGCCGAAGTGGGGTCTGGTCCGAGGCGGAGCGCTATAGGAAGCGGCGCAGGGCTTCGAAGCAGATGCGGGCGGAATGTTGCACAGCCCGAATGAAAAAGCGCGGCGGCATAGTTGCCACCGCGCCTGATCTTTAGTCGATGTCCGGGCTGAGTGAGTTAATGCCTCACGTCCAGCACGCACTGTCTGCTCAACTTTCGTCGCGCATATCCGGCGGCGTTGCTTCGGCCTTCAGGGCGGCAAGGGCTTCTTCAAGCGTCATCACCTGCTGCGCCTGCGATCCGAGACGACGGATGGACACCTTGCCCTCCTCGGCCTCGCGCTTGCCGACCACCAGCATCACCGGCACCTTGGCCAGCGAGTGCTCGCGCACCTTGTAGTTGATCTTCTCGTTGCGCAGATCGATCTCGGTGCGGATGCCAGCGGCACGCAGCTTCTCGACCACTTCCACCGCATAATCATCGGCATCCGATACAATCGTCGCGACGACAACCTGCAACGGCGACAGCCATAGCGGGAAGTGACCGGCGAAGTTCTCAATCAGGATGCCCGTAAAGCGTTCCAGCGAGCCGAACATGGCGCGATGGATCATCACCGGAACCTTCTTGTCCGATGTCTCGTCGATGTAGAACGCGCCGAGACGATTGGCGAGGTTGAAGTCCACCTGCGTGGTGCCGCACTGCCATTCGCGGCCGATGGCATCCTTCAGCACATACTCAAGCTTCGGGCCGTAGAACGCACCCTCGCCCGGCTGCAGCGCGGTTTTCACGCGGCCGTTGGAACGCTTCGTCACCTCGTCCAGCACGTCCTGCAGCGCCTGCTCGGCCTTGTCCCACAGTTCATCGGAGCCAACGCGCTTTTCAGGCCGCGTCGACAGCTTGATGAAGATGTCCTCGAAGCCGAAGTCCTTGTAGATCGACAACATCAGGTCGTTGATCTTCAGGCATTCCTGCATCAGCTGGTCTTCGGTGCAGAAGATGTGCGCGTCGTCCTGCGTGAAGTGGCGCACGCGCAGCATGCCGTGCAGCGCGCCGGATGGCTCGTAGCGGTGCACCTTGCCGAACTCGGCGATCTTCAGCGGCAGGTCGCGATAGCTCTTCAGGCCGTGCTTGAAAATCTGCACGTGGCCAGGGCAGTTCATCGGCTTGCAGCAGAACACGCGCTCGTCCGGCAGCGTGGTCGTGAACATGTTCTCGCCGTAGTTTTCCCAGTGACCGGAAAGCTCCCAGAAGTGCTTCTCCATCATGTCCGGAGAGTTCACTTCCTGATAGCCATCCTTGTCGAGGCGACGGCGCATGTAGGCGATGAGACTCTGGAATAACGTCCAGCCCTTCGGATGCCAGAACACGCTGCCCGGCGCTTCCTCCTGGAAGTGGAACAGGTCCATCTCGCGGCCGAGCTTGCGGTGATCGCGCTTCTCGGCTTCCTCAAGGCGATGCAGATATTCCTTCAGCTCAGGCTCGGTTGCGAACGCCGTGCCGTAGATGCGCTGCAGCTGCGGATTGTTCGCGTCACCGCGCCAGTAGGCGCCGGCAAACTTCATCAGCTTGAAGGCTTTGCCGATCTGCCCCGTGGATGTCATGTGCGGGCCGCGGCACAGGTCGAGCCAGTCGCCCTGCTTGTAGATCTTCAGATCCTGATCGGCCGGGATCGCATCGACGAGCTCGATCTTGAAGTTCTCGCCCTTGTCGCGGAAGAACTTCTTCGCCTCATCGCGCGACCAGAATTCCTTCGTGAACGGCGCGTTGCGGGCGATGATCTCGCCCATCTTCTGCTCGATCTTCGGGATGTCGTCGGGCTCGAACGGCTGCTGCTTGGCGAAGTCGTAGAAAAAGCCGTTCTCGATCACCGGGCCGATCGTCACCTGCGTGCCGGGCCACAGCTCCTGCACCGCCTCCGCCATCACGTGCGCGGCATCGTGCCGGATCAGCTCCAGGGCTTCCGGATCGGTGCGCAAGATGAACTTGATTTCGGCGTCGGCCGTGATCGGATCGGCAAGATCCGACAGCGTGCCGTTGAGGCTCATGGCCACGGTGCGCTTGGCCAGCGACGGCGAGATGGACTTCGCCACCTCAAAGCCGGTCGTACCGCTGTCGATCTTGCGGTTGGCGCCGTCGGGGAATGTCAGGGTGATCTGGGGCGCCGCAGAAGAATTGGGCGCGGAATCGTGAGCCGTGTCGGCCATGACCTCTCTCCTCTCAATCGCTGCATACCAAGCAGGTAAGATGCGGGCGGTATGTGCGCGCGCGCCGCCGCGATGTCAAGTCGAGAGGTTAATTCGTGGCGGCGCGCTTTTGTTTTGGCACGTGGCGACTTCGCTCCGCGAAGCCGGCCGCCACGTGCGTAACGGCACGGCGCATGTAGGAACTCCGTCCACAAGACGGCTGCCATGAAAGTGATCTTCCGCACGCGGCGGCCGGCTCCCCGCAGGGGAGTCGCCGCGTGCCAGCAAAGAACCTACTATTTCTTGGGCAGTTCGAGGCCCATTTCGCGGTAACGCTCGGGGTCGTCCTGCCAGTTCTGGCGCACCTTCACGAACAGGAACAGGTGCACCGGGCGCTCCAGTATCTCCTGCAGCTCACGGCGTGAATCCATCGACACCTGCTTGATGGTCGTCCCGCCCTTGCCGAGCATGATCGCCTTCTGGCCGTCGCGGGCGACGAAGATCGTCTGCTCGATGCGCACCGAGCCATCCTTGCGCTCTGTCCACTGAGTTGTTTCCACCGTCGACGAATACGGCACTTCGTCGTGCAGGCGATGGAAGATCTTCTCACGGGTAATCTCCGCCGCCAGCAGCCGCAGCGGCGCGTCGGTCAGATCGTCCTCGGGATAGTGCCACGGACCCGCGGGCATCTTGTCAGCGAGATAGCGCTTCAGATCCTCGACGCCGTCGCCATCGGTAGCGGACAGCATGAACACATGCTCGAACGCCGCCTTTTCCTGCACCGCGGTTGCCAGTTCCAGCAGCTTGCTCTTGTCGGTGAGCTTGTCGACCTTGTTCAGCACCGCAATGCGCGGCAGCTTCACATCGTGCAGCTTGGTGAGGATGCTTTCTACCTCGGCATCAATGCCGCGCGCGGCGTCGATCACCAGCACTACGAAATCGGCATCGCGCGCGCCGCCCCATGCTGCTTCCACCATCGCGGTATCGAGCCGCTTCTTGGGCGCGAACAGGCCAGGCGTGTCGATGAAGACAAGTTGGCTGTTGCCTACATTTGCGATGCCGCGCACGGGTACGCGCGTCGTCTGCACCTTGTGCGAGACGATGGAAACCTTGGCGCCAACCATGGCATTCACCAGCGTCGACTTGCCCGCGTTGGGGGCGCCGATCACCGCAATGAAACCGCAGCGCTGACCATCGCCGTCAGCATGGACGGCCCCGACTTCGTCTCCGTCACTCATCGCTTTCCGCTCCTGCCACAACGCCTTCGCGTTTCAATAATGTCTGCGCCGCTGCCTGCTCGGCCGCGCGTTTGGAAGCCCCCGTGCCCTGCGCAGGCGCACATCCGTTGATGCGCACCTCGGACGTAAAGCTGGGGGCATGGTCCGGCCCGGTGCGGCCAATCTCGGTATACTCCGGCAGCGGCAAGCCCCGGCCCTGCGCCCATTCCTGCAGCGCCGACTTGGCATCAGGGCGCGCAGCCGCCGGGCGAACATCGTCCTGATCCTGCCAGAGATGCAGCACCACCGACCGCGCCGCGGGAAACCCGGAATCGAGAAACACTGCGCCGAGCAGCGCTTCCATCGCGTCAGCCAGGATTGTGCCCTTCTCGCGCCCGCCGCTCGACGCTTCGCTTTCGGACAAAATGAGATGTTTGCCGACGCCAATGGCACGCGCCACGTGCGCGCAGGCCTCACCGCGCACCATGCGATTGAAGCGACGCGCCAGCTCGCCCTCGTTCGCAGTCGGGAACTGCGCGATCAGCTTTTCAGCGATCACCAGCCCCAAAACACGGTCGCCGATGAACTCAAGCCGTTCGTTGTCGCTGCGGTGCACTTTGCCGCCGCGCATGCTGGCGTGGGTCAGCGCAACTTCGACAAGCTGCTGATCCCGGAACCGGTGCCCCAGCGCCTTTTCAAGATCTTTGAATTTTCTCGGGCGCAGGATCACGACACGCTGCACGTCCTGAAAGCCATACGGCTGAAAGCAGTTTGGCCGCCGCACAGAGCATTTGCGCGGCGGTCGGGTGGATCGGCTGAACGCAGACTATCGGACCAGCTTGAAGAAACGGTTCCAGCGGATATCCGCCGGCCAGTTCCACGGCTGCCACAGGCTGAACGCGCCCGGCTCATCGACGGCAGCGGAGAAGAAAATGATCTCGGCGCGGCCGATCAGATTGTCATAGGGCACGTAACCAACGCCCCATGTGGCGCGGCTGTCGGTGGAATTGTCCCGGTTGTCGCCCATCATGAAGTAATGGCCCTCGGGAACCTTGTAGGGGCCGACATTGTCGAACGGACCGTTGGGCTCGGCGTCCAGCACGGTATACTTCACGCCGTTGGGCAGCGTTTCCTCGTAGGCCGGAATAGGCCGTGCAGGTCCGCCATCCTCGTGGGTGACGAAATCGCCGATACGGCGCCGCGGCACTTCCTCGCCGTTGATGAACAGCAGCCCGCCGCGAACGTCGATTTCATCGCCCGGCAGACCGATCACGCGCTTGATGTAATCGGTGGAATTATCGCGCGGCAGCTTGAAAACGGCGACATCGCCGCGCTTAGGCTCAGCGCCGAAGATGCGACCCTCGAACGGGATCAGGTTGTAGAACGAATAGCGCGAGTAGCCGTACGACAGCTTCGACACGAAGAGATAATCGCCGACCAGCAGCGTTTCCTTCATCGAGCCGGAAGGAATATTGAAGGGCTGATACGGGAAGGTGCGCACCACCATGGCAATGGCCAGCGCTTCGATGACGATCGTGGCCGTTTCCAGCCAGCCCCCGCCCTTTTTCGTGTTTGCCGATACGGCCATTCAAAGCTCCCAACACGGGCAGACCCGCCTGTACGCCCGAGGGCCGCTATAGCCATTTTGGGGCTTTGGCGCAATTCGTGCCAGCTGGACAAAGACGCCGGGTGTACCGGACAACCAGTCCCCACATTGGTCAGAACGAGAAAGCCGGGCTCAACCCGACGCTTTTGGTATGGGACCGCCGGACTAAAATACGCGCTTGAAAGGCGATCACGGTGGCGACCTGCAGCCGGCATGGCTTCACTCCGCTCACCTGCCCGCCGTTGCCAATCTGCCTGCGCAGATCGCTGCGACTTTTGCGCGCGGAATGGCGTTTGTCATACGGCGGTCACCTCCTGCCCTGTCTCGCTGGCAACGACCCAACCTGCCCACCTGACGAGCGATAAGCCCAAAATTCAGCCTTTGCTGCGCCGCCGCATCCGCCTCGTGCTGCCCGTTAACTGCTCATATCGCACGAAATAACAGCAGAAATAGATTGCGAAGGGGACAGTGGCGGGCCATTAGCTAGCCGTTCGCACACCGATACTGCCTCGCCGAGCCAGTCGACCCCGCACGATTAATCCGGCCCTGAGTGTCGCCACTGTCCGCGGACGTCACCCGGCGGCCGGACCCTTCCGGCTGCCTTTGAGAATGTCAGTTAGGCTGGGACAAGAACAATGCTCGATGAGAAACTTGAGCCGATTTACGCCGACGTGCTGCGCCGCAATCCTGGCGAGGGGGAATTCCATCAGGCCGTCCGCGAAGTGCTGGACAGCCTTGGTCGCGTCGTCGCCAAGCATCCGCACTATGCACAGGGCGCTCTGATCGAACGCATCTGCGAGCCCGAGCGCCAGATCATCTTCCGCGTGCCGTGGGTGGACGACAAAGGCCAGGTGCATATCAACCGCGGCTTCCGCGTACAGTTCAACTCGGCCCTCGGCCCCTACAAGGGCGGCATCCGCTTCCATCCCAGCGTGATGCTTGGAACCATCAAGTTCCTGGGCTTTGAGCAGATCTTCAAGAACGCGCTGACCGGCATGCCGATCGGCGGCGGCAAGGGCGGTTCGGACTTCGACCCCAAGGGCCGCAGCGACAACGAGATCATGCGCTTCTGCCAGTCGTTCATGACTGAGCTGGGCCGTCATCTCGGCGAATACACCGACGTGCCTGCGGGCGACATCGGCGTCGGCCAGCGCGAGATCGGCTACATGTTCGGCCAGTACAAGCGCATGACCAACCGCTATGAGTCGGGCGTGCTGACGGGCAAGGGCCTCATCTGGGGCGGCTCGCGCGTGCGCACCGAGGCGACCGGCTATGGCTGCACCTACTTCGTCCAGCGCATGCTGCAGACGCGCGGCCAGGATTTCGACGGTCGCACGGTTTCCGTTTCCGGTGCCGGCAATGTCGCCGTCTACACCATCGAGAAAGTTGCTTCGCTCGGTGGTCGCGTCATCGCCTGCTCGGATTCCGACGGCTACGTGGTCGAGAAAGACCGGATCGACCTTGCTCTTCTGAAGGAGATCAAGGAAGTGCGCCGTGGCCGTATTGCCGACTATGCCGCCGCGCGCGGTTCGGAGGCTACGTATGTCCAGGGCGGATCGATCTGGGATGTTCCGGTTGACGTTGCGATGCCTTCGGCGACGCAGAACGAGCTGAACGGCCAGAACGCTGCAACCCTGATCCGCAACGGCGTCATCGCCGTCGGTGAAGGCGCCAACATGCCTTCCACGCCGGAAGCCATCCGCGCATTCGTCGAGGGCAAGGTGCTGTTCGGACCGGGCAAGGCCGCCAACGCCGGTGGTGTTGCCACCAGCGCGCTCGAAATGCAGCAGAACGCGTCGCGCGATTCCTGGACCTTCGAGGCCACCGAAGCGCGTCTCGCCAACATCATGCACAACATCCACGACACCTGCGCCAACACGGCAAAGGAGTATGGCGACGAGGGCAACTACGTGCTCGGTGCCAACGTGGCGGGCTTCACGCGCGTTGCCGAAGCCATGCGCGCTTTCGGCGTGATCTGATCGCGCTGCAACGGCGACAAGCTGTTGGTTGCAAAATATGACGCGTCCGCTTCGGCGGGCGCGTTTTTTTATTGCGATGCAGCTACCCGTGTCTGGATTACATTACGCGCCTGCGCACCGCGGGCAGCGATCATCATCCAGTTTGCTGACAAATCGCGCTGACGCGCAAACTACAGGCGCATCGTATTGCGATGTACAATCACCACGCATGCTCAGCCCCCTGCTCTGATCAGATGCTGATGCGCGGTCGCCGCCAGCTTCATCGCACAGTCAAGCAACCAACGTGTGACGTCGGCCAGATCGTTACGCGGCGGCGCAACATCGTGCGCTGAAGCCATCCCCGACCTCACCGAAAGTAAACGCACCCGCACAAATGCTGTGCAATCCGTCAATGCACTTCGAAAAGCGCGGCAGTCGCAGCCACTAGCCTTTGCGCGCAAAATAGTGAAACTAGCTCTGCCCCTTGTTTGAAGCCGCCCCCGCCCCGCGACCCATCGCAAAGAGTGCCCCCCTCACATGACCCAAAATCTTATTGCGCCACCGATACTCGCCCATGCCGGTGCGTTGTTGAGCAACTATGACGTGATCTTCTGCGATGTCTGGGGTGTGCTGCACGATGGGCTGAAGGCATTCCCCACCACGTGCGACGCGTTGCAGCGGTTCCGCAACAACGGTGGCACTGTTGTGCTGGTTTCGAATGCGCCGGTTCCTGGCCCGCGCGTCTCCGCCATGCTGGAAAGCCGCGCCGTGCCGGACGACACATGGGACGACATCGTTTCATCGGGTGAGCTTGCGCTACAGCACGCCGACGCGATGGGCTATCGCACCATCTATTGCATAGGCCCGACGCAGCGGGATGCAGCCACGTTCCTGCGCGTCAAGGCGGCCCGCACCGGTTTTGACGAGGCCGAAGCCATTCTGTGCACGGGCCTCAATGACGACATGACGGAAACGGCCGACGATTATCGGCCATTGCTGGAAAAGGCACTGGAGCGCAAGCTGTCTTTCATCTGCGCCAATCCCGACCTTGTCGTCGATGTTGGCGGCAAGCAGTTTCTGTGCGCAGGCGCCATCGCCGATCTCTATGAGCGGATGGGCGGGGAGGTGTTCTGGGCCGGCAAGCCATTCGCCAACGCCTATGAAGCGGCGCACGCCAGCGCGAACAAACTTCGCGGCGCCGAGGTGCCGAAGTCGCGGATCATCGCCGTGGGTGACAGCCTGCGCACGGACCTGAAGGGCGCGGAAGCCTACGGCATCGACGCCATCTTCGTGGCATCAGGCATTCACCGCGAAGAAACGATGGGCGCAACGTCACTGTCGGAAGCAAAACTGCAGAGCCTGTTCGCTCCACCCGCACCGCAACCCATCGCGGTGATGGAAAAGCTTGTCTGGTAACGGCTCGCGGGGATCAGATCACGCATTTGGCGCAAACAAAACAGGTTGCGGGATCAGACGTTTACCGGTCGGTTACCTTAACAGTTCATCATTGTTTGTAGACGCCTGAGACGTCTACCGCCCCCAAGGCACGATCGCTTTTTGCCGGTTTCGGCTTCATCCGGATTTCCGGACTGCAGCCGCCGCCCGATCAGCGACTCTCCGTGGCGGCGCGTGCAACGATGAAAGAGAACACGCATGATGTTCGCTCGCCCCTCCTCACGCCTCCGTCTTCACGCCAGCCGCGCGGAATTGGTTGCAGCAGTTGCCATTGTTGCTTCCGTCACTCTCACGGCTTCGGCGCAGGCCGTAAGCCCGCAAGTCCGCAGCGCGTGCGCCAACGACTACTTCACCCATTGCAGCAGCAATCCGCCGAACAGCCGTGAGACCAACCGGTGCATGCGCGCCGTAGGTGCACGCCTGTCCAAGGGTTGCATCGCCGCCCTCGCCGACGCTGGATACGTGCCGAAGTCGCGCCTTTCGCGTCGCTCCGCCAGCCGCTGAGCAACCAGACCATGGAGGGCAGCCAGACGTCTTCTGATGCCCTCTGACAGTCTGAACTCTGTGTTTGACCGCGCTATCAATACAGCTATTGTCCAGAATGTGGGCGTCAGCCCGCTGGCCACTCGCGGCAGTCCAGTTACGGCAGCCAGTCGCTGACCGCACAGTATTCTGAGTAAAAATATGACCCGTTTCCTGTACGCGATTGAAGATCGGCTCGAAGATGCTGTTGCCGACCAGCGCCTGCCCCGCTGGATCCGGCAGATCACCCGAGCAGCCAGCCGCACGATCGGCGAAATGGGAGATCTGATCTCCCGGCATCGCGGCCACGCCTGATCCGAGCGTGAATCGGGCCGTTGACAGCCTTAATTTCTGGCCGGCGAAAATCGCGCTCAATGTCGCTGCTCGCAGGGTAGCAGTCGGGCGATTGACCTGCTAATGAGCGCTTCCGAACTCGAACCTTTCTGGAGCTGCCATGAGCGACGCCGACAGCACGGCGCGGAACGAAACCGCCGCCCTCATCCGCCGCTATTACGAAGCCTTCAACGGCGGCAATAGTGAAGGCATGATCGCATGCCTCGCCGATGACATCATTCATGATGTCAATCAGGGCGAGCGCCGCGTCGGCCTCGACAAGTTCAAGGCGTTCAACGCGCGCATGGACCACCACTATCAGGAGAAGCTTGAGAACATCTCCGTGATGGTAAACGAGGACGGCACCCGCGCCGCCGCTGAATTCAACGTGCACGGCGTTTACAAGGCCACCGACAGCGGCCTTCCCGACGCCAACGGCCAGACCTATATTCTGCCGGCCGGTACGTTCTTCGCCATTCGCGACGGCAAGATCGCCCGCGTCACCACCTATTACAACCTGACCGACTGGATCGCGCAGGTTTCCGGCTGACCTTCGTTCGCGACAGGACCAACGCCCCATGCTCGTCACTATGCTGAGGTGCAAGCTGCACCGGGCCACCGTTACGGAATGCGACCTGCATTATCAGGGTTCGCTGAAGATCGACGCCGACCTCATTGCAGCCGCCGGCCTGCTGCTGAACGAACGCATTGAGGTCTACAACATCGACAACGGCCAGCGCTTCTCCACTTACGTGATTGAAGGGCCAGCCGGCAGCGGTGTCATCGGTCTCAACGGCGCGGCGGCGCGTATGGCGTGCAACGGCGACAAGATCATCATCTGCGCCTATGGGCAGCTCGATCTTGAGCAGGCCAAAAACCATCACCCGCAGATTGTCCTGCTGGGCGAAGGCAACAAGATCACGGGTGTGACGGACAGCCCGTCGGCCGATTAGGCTGCTCCACCGCACCGCATGAAGCTGATGCCAAATCGCTCCGGGCTGATAAAGTCCGGGGCGATTTGTCTTTCACCCGTCAGAGCACGATGGCTTTGCTCACAATCGCAATGCGGCTCTGGCCAATGATTTGGACCGATCATTCACGCTTCCGACCGATAGGCCGCGAAGCGATCATGGTCCGGAGAACCTGAAATGGCGCTTGAAGTGAAATCCCTCACCGGCCAACAGCTGCACGACGTGCTGCCGGCTTTGGCGCGGTTGCGCATCATCGTGTTTCGCGATTGGCCGTATCTGTATGATGGCACGCTGGAATACGAAGAGAAGTATCTGGCCCAGTTCGCCGCTGCGCCCGGCGCGGTGTGCATCATTGCACAGGATGGCGATGAGATCGTTGGCGCCTCAACGGCCGCGCCGATGATCGAGCACGCCGATGAATTCGCCGAGCCGTTCGAGAAGGCCGGCTTCGACCTCAACAAGATCTTTTACTGCGGCGAATCCGTGCTGCTGAAATCGCATCGCGGTCATGGCCTCGGCCACGCGTTCTTCGATGGTCGCGAGGCGCACGCGCGCAAGCTCGGCGGCTTCACGCACTCCACGTTCTGTCGCGTGGTGCGCCCGGACGATCATCCGCTGAAGCCGGCCGATTATCTGCCGCTCGACGGCTTCTGGAAGAAGCGCGGCTACGCGCAGGTCGACGGTCTGGTTGCCACCTACGACTGGAAGGACGTCGACCAGACGGAAGAAACAACGCACCAGATGCAGTTCTGGATGAAGCCGCTGTGATGCAGCACGCCGATCCGATTGCGCGCGCGATCATCCCTCCGTTGCAACGCCTGAAACTTTGAGAATGTCATGAGCCTTCGTACCACCCTCAAGGCTGCCAGCGCGCAGTATCCAATCGGCCAGCCCGCCAATCTTGACGAATGGCGCCACAAGATTGCGGGCTGGGTTGCCAACGGCGCCGCGACCGGCGCTGAAATTCTGGTGTTCCCGGAATATGCCGCCATCGAACAGGCTGCTGCGCTTGGCGAGCACGTCTACAGCGATCTGGCCGCTACGCTGCATGCGGTTGCGGAGCTTGAGCAGTCGCGCATCGACTTTCATCGCGAACTTGCGATGCGTCACAACGTTTTCATTCTGGTCGGCAGTGGCCCGTCGCGCAAACCGGATGGCCGCTATGTCAACGCTGCCCCGCTGGTGACGCCAAAAGGCAATGTCGGCGTGCAGGAAAAGCTGATCATGACGCCGTTTGAGGTCGATTGGGGCATCACTGCCAGCTCCGACGCACGCGTGTTCGACACCGAGATCGGCCGTATCGGCATCAACATTTGCTACGACAGCGAGTTCCCGCTGCTGGCGCGCGCAATGGTGGAGGCAGGCGCCGAAATCCTGCTCGTGCCATCGTGCACCGAGCGCGTTTCAGGCTATCACCGCGTGCGTACCGGTTCGCGCGCGCGCGCGCTGGAAAATCAGATTGCGGCGATTGTCAGCCCTACAGTGGGTGAAGCGCCGTGGTCGCCCGCAGTCGACTTCAATTCCGGATCGGCTGGCATTTATGTGCCCGCGGAGCAGACAGTTTCCGACACCGGCGTATTGGTGCAGGGCACGATGAACGCACCGGAATGGGTTGTCGGCGAGATCGACCTTGCGCGTCTGCGCCATCTCAGAACGTCGGGCGAAATGCGCAACTACTCTGACTGGTCGAACCAGGCTGGCGCTGCATCGCTTTCCGACAGGGTTGAGGTTATTGCGCTGGCGTAAGCAACAGACGCCCGCAAAATGCGCCGGGAGAATCTCGTCTCCCGGCGCATTCTTGTTTTCATACCAGTGCGCGCGTGGCGACTATTTCAGCGCCCACGTGATGGTGACGCTGGCCTCCAGCGTCTCCGTGCCGCGCTCGATGGGTGCAGCATCGGCCTTCATCGCGCGCGCCGACATAAACACCGGTCGCGGGCCCTCGCCGCCGCCTTCAGTGATGGTCAGCACCTCGCCCACGGAAGCACCGGCCGCAGCCGCGAACAGCTCTGCCCGGCGACGCGCATTGGCGACCGCTTCCTTGCGCGCATCGTCCAGCAGCGTTTCGGCCTTGCTGACTTCGAAGTTCAGCCCCGCGCTGCGGTTTGCACCCGCTGTGACCAGCCGGTCAAAAATATCGCCGAGCTTGTCGAGGTCGCGCACCAGCACCTGCACCTCGTTGCTGACCGTGTAGCCGTCAATGGCAGGCGCTTGCCCCTCCATCGGCCGTGTGTAGCGGGGCTCGACACGAAACTGCGAAGTCTGGATGTCCTTGGCGTCGATGCCGGCGCCCTTCAGTTCGTCGATCACCTTGCGCATCGCCGCCGAGTTGACGGTCAGTGCCTCGCGCGCGGTCTTGCCCTCGGCGGTGACGCCGGACGAGATCTGGGCACGGTCCGGCTCAACGGTGACGCTGCCGCTTGCCGTGACGGTGACAGTACGGCGCGATTTATCGTCATCTGCCTGGGCGCCGGAAGCAAAGCCCAGCAGCGCGAGGCCGGCCATCGCGGGCCGGAAGTGTGCCGTGAAAAAGCGCATAGTTTCGAACCTTGAGTGATTACGGGGGGTATTTCCGTTGCCGAGGCACCGATCCTGTGTCGACTAACCGAACATATGGGACGTTTCGCGACACATAGGACGTTTTGTTGCGCAAATCGTCATCTTGGGGTTTCACCGCGAATTCTGCTATGACGAGCGCGCGCTTCGACTGGCGGCCGATCGGCCGACCCCAGATCGGGCCCGTAGCTCAATGGTTAGAGCTGACGGCTCATAACCGTCTGGTTCCAGGTTCGAATCCTGGCGGGCCCACCATAATTCATTGAAATATAACGACCTTTATCGTTTTGCTGCAGATTCGAATCCCGCAGACATTGTCGCTCAGTGTGTTGGTTTGGCTGTGGATTTGTCGTTTCGCAGCGGGCTGACTGGTGCTTCGAGCCCGAGTATGCCAACCGAACCTATGTTCATGCGGGGAGGTGGGCATCGCTGATTGCGAAAGCTCTTGAGGTCTCAGGGAGCGCGCGGACACTCGGCTCGATCCGCCACGCACGTCTCCGTGTGCACCTTACCCCGTGCAGATTCCAGCCTAAAACGACAATCGACGCGCCGGCATTTGCCAGTCTATTTCGGCCATAGAAAAACTCGCCTCTGATGCGCGTTGGAAAGAGATTTTTTTTAAACTACTTTTTCAGTCCCTCTGTAAGCTTGAAGCGAACCTCAAGAAATAGCTTGTCAAATTCGATCGTGCTGGTGTCGACTTCCGGTGCGAGAGATCGCACAAGTGATTTTGCCTTCGCGCGAGCTTCGTCTATTTCTCTACTTACATAGCATTTGTCAGGCTCATATACAGGCTCGCGATCAATTGACTCAAACGATGAGCCTCGAATTATAAGACTTACGATTTCTGAATCCGCGCAAATCGCATCAAACAACCGCTCTCGCGTTTTTTTTATCAATTGTTTTCATGCGACTGATCATTTCGAGTTGAACTGGGGTGCATCTATTACTAGCCATTTCCCTCAGCCCTATTCCAACCCTGATATCTTCATCTCAAACGCACCGGCATTCTCATTTGCGCCGGCGTCGATCAATCCACCTATGGGGCCCGAGTGTGCACCTTACGCCACGTCATCCCCCTTATTTTTAAATAATTCCGATGCACTCCTGCAAAGTCGGGAACAGGTAGAAAAACATAATGGCTCCCACAACAGAAATCACGTTCATAATTCTTTCCCTATTCTCGAAAGAATTCATCTCCGCTTCCAGCTCGCCTATTTCGGCCCTGATCGCTGTCGCGATCTTAAGTCCTCTCAGAGTGAGCCTTGAGTCGACCCCGTAACGCCGCTTGATAAGCGCAGCCATTCTGATGTTTCTCGATAGCCACCACGCTGTAATTGCAATCCATATCAATGCTATTGCAACGGTGGGAGCGTGAATACGAAGAAACTCACTAACTACTTGCATTGAAGCAAAGCTCCCCAATCAATGACTGAGCTTGCGATCGACCTTGATTGTTCGCCTGCAGTGCCTGCAGCCACAATCGAATAATTCTAAGCAGCTCCGGCCTCTCCGAAACTCGCGACCGTTTACCATCTCAGCTCATGTCACCCCCATGTTGCTGGATAAGCATGGCGCGAGCATTTCGCTGATTGTAATCTCGTACATCTGTCGGGGGCCAGGCTGTCATGCGTTTCTTATTGCTTTCGCTTGCGATCGTTTTCGCGGCTGGATGCGCTACCATCGTCAAGGGTACGACGCAGATGGTCGCGATAGATACTCCCGGAGCACCAGGTGCCAGTTGCGAGCTGTCCTCGCCGGCCATTGGCGCTCGGAGCGTGGTGACACCGGCCACGATCGAATTAGACAAGAGCCAGCACAATATCGCTGTGACCTGTCGCAAGCCCTGTTTTCAAGACAGCGTGGCGATGATTCCGTCGTATGCGGAAGGCATGGCTGCCGGCAATATCATCGCAGGCGGCGTTATTGGATTGGGCGTGGATGCCGCGACCGGCGCCATGAACAAATACGCAGATCGCACCTCCGTAACAATGATCCCCGTGCCAGGTTGTTCGGCCTAGCCGCGCGGCGCTGACGACTGCATTGCGCTGACGACTGGCAAGAGCAGTCTAGCGCGCCTGACCGAGCCCTCTGTACACTTGGCTAGAAGTTGATGATCGCGCCGGTACTCACATAGCGAAAGTCTTCAATGTCGCCGAGGTTACCGCCGTCAATGTCGACACTTTGCTGCCGGTACTTGACCCATAGCGACATCGAAGCGGCGTCAATCTCCTGCACCACGCCGAAGCCCCAGCGCGTGAACTCGCTCGATGTCGTACCGGCCAAGAGCGCCGCAGGCGATAACTGATCGAAATACTGGCCATACTCGGCAAAGACGACGCTGTGCCCTTGCTTCAGCCATTGCCTGCGCACGCCCGCCTTCAGATACCATTGATGCGTGTCAGGCTCCGTGAAGCCTGCAAATGTCGTTTCGCTGTTGTTGTTTTCGGCACCGTAGATGCCGTGTGCGAACACGCCAGACGCAAGGTGCTGCAGATAGCCGCCAAGTTGGAAAAACTCCGATTGTTTGCGGAATGATACGGGCGGTGGCTGCGTCTGCTCGTCCGAGTTGACTGAATAGCCAATGCCAAACGCCATCTTGAAGCCTGCCGCGGTGCCAGTATAACGCCCCGCAATTTCCCAATCGTCATCCTCAGCCCAACTCGCGGAAACCGAGAAGCCGCCGAACACGGGACTGTCGTAACGCACACCGCTCATCACGATGCCGTCGCAATCGCCGCCCCACGGCCGTTGCTGTGAATAGCAATATCCGAAGTCACCCCAGCGCAGGTTCGACAGCTGTCCGTTCTGGCGCAGAAAGAACGCGTTGCCGTCGAACAGCACGTAATTGGCAATGACCTGTGTTCCAGAAAGATCGGTGAACATTGCCGCGCTTTTAGCCGCCATTGCGTTCTTGCCGACCGATATCTTTCCGAGCGTATCACTGGCGATGTACCAGTAAGACATCTGGACATTGAGCCCTGTGCCTGCGCTCGGTGCGGTCTGGCTGAGAGCCATGGGATTGCTGTCGAGATCCTGTATGCGCATCAGGTAGCCCGCCTTCCATCCGGCCGCGATCGTGACCTCGCCGGAGAAGCGAATATTCGACGCCTGCGTCGGCCCCATGTCTGTCACGTAGGCATTCTGTTCTGCGCCGTCGTCCCAGAACATCACCTGCTTGGCGATGTAACCCGAGATTGTAAGGCTGACCTTCCGATTGCCCTTACGCGCCACCGTCGCCTCCAGTTCAGCGACGCGCTCTTCAAGATCCGCACAGCAATCGCCGCCGAGATCTGCCGCGTTCACCGTAACGGAAGTGAACCCCACGCCTAACACAACTGATGCCACTGCCGACAACGCCGTTTTCCGAACTGGCATACCCACCTGCTTACACTCCGCAATTGCTGTATTCCGAACCGACGCAACAACCCAATCCAGCACTGCACCTCCACGGCGCAGCCCCCGTTGCGCCGGGATCAATAGACGTCCGCCTGATAGCGCGCTGTCTGCTTCAGCGCCGCAACATAGGCCTGCGCGTCCTCACGCGAAGCCTTTCCGTGCTCTACGACGATGTCGACCAATGCTGCCTCAACATCTCTGGCCATGCGCTTGGCGTCACCGCAGATGTAGAAGTGCGCGCCCTGCTCCAGCCATCGAAATAGTTCCGCGCCCTCATCGCGCATTTTGTCCTGCACATAGACCTTGCGATCGCTGTCACGCGACCAAGCCAATGACAGCCTGGTGAGCGTTCCGTCCGCGCACAAATTGTCGAGTTCGTCCTCGTAAAGGAAGTCAGTGCTACGTCGCTGGTGACCGAAGAACAGCCAAGCCGCACCCGTCGCGGCGGTCGCCTTGCGCTCCTGCAGAAACGCGCGGAACGGCGCAATGCCGGTGCCCGGCCCGACCATGATGATGGGGCGCGACGTGTCATCCGGGAGCGCAAATCCATGCGCTTTCTGCACATAGACACGCAGCGATTGGCCAGGTTCGATCCGGTCATCCAGAAAGGTCGAGGCCAAACCCTCGCGCATTCGGCCAGCTATTTCCTGACGCACGGCATCGACCGTAAGACATACACGCCCGGGCTCCATCTTCTGCGACGACGAGATCGAATAGAGTCTTGGCTGCAACGGCTCCAGCGCCTCCATGAAGGCTTCCGGATCGGGATGGATGCCGCGGAATTTTTCGAGCGCACCCAAAACATCGAGCGTCGCCGCATCGCCATCGGGATCATCGCCCTTAGACAGCGCACGCGCCTTCGCCTTGCGATCGCCGCCAGTGATGTAGGAAATGAGCTCGAATAGGGAATCCGGCGCGGGATAAAGTGACGTGTCGTCGATCAGCGCATCGCGAATGGGCTTACCTGCGATCGGAAAATCGGCGGGCACAGCCAGCAGATCGAGAATGCTGTCTACCAATGACGGTGCATTCCGCGCATAGACGCCAAGGCTGTCGCCAACCTGATAGGTGAGACCGCTAGCACTGAGATCAATCTCGATATGATTGGTGGTTTTTTCCGATCCAACGGCATTGAGCCGCCGTTTGGCGATGAATTGAGCTTCTACCGGGCATTCGCGCGCATAGCCTGCGCGAACTGAAACAGCCGCGTCGCCCGTCGCTTGCGGCTCGGCGGTTGCGGGATTCGCTTCGGCAACGCCGCCACCCATTTCCTCGACAAGCGACTTCAGCATCCGAGCAGTTGCCTTGCCGCCGGGTACGCATAGATTGAGACGCCCCTCGGATTGTTGTGCGATAGCGTCGGCATACTCTTCGCAATTGTATCCGCACTGCCCGCAATCCTGCTGCGCCATGGCCGCCATCATGCGTCGCCGCAGCGGGCGCCCGACAGCAAGCTGCATTCGCTCATCAATAGCCATCGCGGGATCGTGCCACGGCACAGCACCGTCATCGCCCGGCACGAGCTGTAAGCCACCAGCGGCAAGCAGAGGTGTGGCGCTGGCCGGCGCGGGCATGCCCGACACATCGAGCGACAGCAGACCGGCGAAGAAACCGTTTAGCCATGCGCGCTGTTCGATCGTGAACGGCGCCGATTCCGGAATGAGTGGCGTAGCAGGCGCCGCCGCATGCAACGTCATGGCGTCTGCTCCTCTATCAGGCGATTGAGCTCCGCCGTCTCAAGACGATTGGCAAACGCGAAAAATGCCTCGTCGTGGCTTGCCCGGTGGGCATGATAGGCCCGGAGAATTTGCTCGATCTTGCGCGGACAATCTTCCTGCTTCACATCACGGATGATCTCGCGACCGATCCGGGCATTGCCGCCGGTCGCGCCACCGACGACGATGTGAAATCCTTCCACCGTGTCGCCGTCTTCGTTCACCGGCACCTTGGCGCCGATAAGCCCGATATCGCCGACGTAATGCTGCGCACACGAGTGGTGGCATCCGGTGAGGTGTATGTTGACGGGCTTGTCGAGTTCCATCCGAGCTTCGATGTGGGCTGCAATGGCTTCCGCCGTGCCCTTGGTATTCGCGGCCGCAAACTTGCATCCAGTGTTGCCGGTGCAGGCGACGAGACCGGCCCGAATGGCCGTCGCCTTTGCCGATAGTCCCATCGCCGCGATGCGCTGCAAGGCAATGTCAACTGCGTCGTCCGCAATCCCGGAAACGATCAGATTTTGCCACACTGTGAAACGGATATCGCCGTCGCCGAGATCTCGCGCAAGCGCAGCAATGGCGAGCATCTGATCGCCAGTGAGCTTCCCCATCGGCAGGACGAGACCAATCCAGTTCAGCCCGCTCTGCTTCTGCGGATGAACACCCAGATGCGCAATGCGATCGGGCTCCGGCCGCGGCAACACATCGTTCGCCGCAACCCGCAGCAGCTTGTGATTTAGTTTGGCTTCAACGGCGGCGAGAAACTTTTCAAAACCCCAGTCGTCGAGCACATATTTAAGGCGCGCCTTGCTGCGATTTGTACGATCGCCACTGTCGATGAAAACACGCACGATGGCATCGGCGACGCGGGTGGCATACTCCGGCTTCAGCACAATGCCGGTATCGCGCGCCAAATCCTTGTGGCCGGTGATGCCACCCAGAACGAGACGGAAATAGGTGCCTGCCGGCACGGCGGCTCCTTCGTCGACCTGCACAGCCTGAAAGCCGATGTCATTCGTTTCTTCAAGTGCCGCAATCCGGCCGCCGCCATCGAATGCTACATTGAACTTGCGCGGCAGTCCCGTGAGCGACCTGTCGTTCAACACATGGAAATGCCACGCGCGCGCAAACGGACGCGTGTCGAGCAGTTCCTGCGGATCGATGCCGGCAGTCGGCGTGCCGGTCACGTTGCGAATGTTGTCAGCGCCGGCACCACGTGAAGTGAGACCGACATCCTGCAGCGCCTCGACCACATTGATCGCATCGTCCGCCGCAATCTCGCGGATCTGTAGGTTAGCGCGCGTCGTTACATGCGCATAATCCCCGCCGTACTTCGTGGCGATCCGGCCCACACCTTCCAACTGTGCCGCGGTCAGAATGCCATTTGGAATGCGCATACGGCACATGTAGCTGTTTTGCGTCGGCGCGACGTAAAACAGGCCGTAATAGCGCCAGCGAAAATTATCGTGCGGCTTGGGAAACTCACCGGCCGCTGCCTGCTCCCTAAACCGCGCGTAGGCATCGAACGGATGCTCCTCGCGCTTCCACTTTTCCGGATCGACCAGCTTCTTGCCGGACGCTTCCACGGCAGCCTGCGCCTGCAAATGCGCCGCATCCGGGCCGGTCTGCGGCGGCGCGGGCGCTGCCATCGCATTTGCACCCGCTCCAACCGGCTGCAGTCCCTTGGCTACGCGACCCGCCTGCAGCCCGGTGACCAATCCTTCCAGATAACGCTTTTGTTCGCCGGAGAATTCCTGAGCGATGGCCTCCACCTTCGCGTCTACATCGCTCATGCTGCGACCTCCATAACCTTCTCGGCCTTCGCCTTGGATACGGCCCCGTGTTCGAACTCATCGAGAAATCCGAGTATCGCCTCACGATATTCGTAGTAACGTGGGTGGGCGAGCAGCGCCTCCCGCGTTCTGGGCCGCGGAATATCAATCTCGACAATGCGTCCGATGCGTGCGTTAGGCCCGTTGGTCATCATCACGACGCGGTCAGCCAGCAGGATTGCTTCGTCAACGTCATGGGTGACGCAGACTGCAGTTACCGAAGTGCGGGCCCACACCTCCATCAACACTTCCTGCAGCGCCCAACGCGTCAGGCTGTCGAGCATGCCGAACGGTTCATCCAGCAACAGGAGCTTGGGCGAGAGGGCAAACGCTCGCGCAAGACCGACGCGCTGTTTCATGCCGTTGGAGAGCTCGGACGCGTAGCGGTGCATGGAATCTGCGAGGCCAACGCGTTGCAGATAGTAATGGACGACATCCTGGCGCTCAGAGCGTGTCGCATCCGGATAGACACGGTCGACGCCGAGCGCCACGTTCTGCTCCGCCGTCAGCCACGGTACCAGCGATGGCGCCTGAAACACGACCGCGCGATCTGGCCCTGCGCCGTGGACCTGACGGTTGTCGAGGAATATGCCGCCCGCCGTGACATCCTGCAGCCCGGCGGCCATCGACAATACCGTCGACTTGCCACAGCCGGAGTGACCGATCAGCGAAACACATTCGCCCTTTTTCATCTTGAGGTCGAAACCGTCAACGACGGTCAGAGGGCCTTTCGCCGTTGCGAACGTTTTCGATATCTGGCTGAAATCGAGGTAGCGATCTTCGCGCCTGCTTTCGGCCGCAGCCTTGACGTAGGCCGCCGGCAGCCGGCCCTCCTTGCTGAAGAACGGAACAACATTCGGCAGCACCACGCCGTCGCTCTCCCGCTCGTCGCGCAACGCACCGGCCTGCATGAGATAATGCGTGATGTCCGCCCGCAGCCGATGAAACGCAACATCGTGGTTCATCTCGACGCGACTGCGGGGGCGCACAATATCGACGCTGTAAATTGGCCCCAGCGTACCATCTGGGTTCAGCGGTACGATCCGGTCGGCAAGCAGGATGGCTTCGTCCACATCGTTGGTTACGAGAACCATCGTGGCATCGGTCTCGCTGCGAATGACCGCAAACTCATCCTGCAGCTTGGCGCGCGTCAGTGCATCCAGCGCCGACAGCGGCTCATCGAGCAGCAGAACCTCCGGCTGCATGGCGAGCGCGCGTGCCACCGACACCCGCTGACGCATGCCACCTGAAAGTTCCGCCGGTCTGCGGTCGCGGGCGTGCGACAGCCCGACCATCGCCATGTACTTTTCAGCCAGCGCCTTGCGATCGGCGCGGCTCTTGCCGACATGGACCGCGTTGACCGCCAGTGCGATGTTGTCCCAAACGGTGAGCCACGGCATCAGCGCGTAGCTCTGAAAGACGACACCGCGCTCCGGACCCGGCCCGGTGATGAAGTTGCCCTTGAACAGCACCTCACCCTTGTCCGGCTGGCGCAATCCGGCCAGCAACGAGATCAGCGTGGTTTTACCCGTCCCGGAGAACCCCAGCACGGCCAGCAATTCACCTTCCTGCACCGCCGTGTTTATGTCCTTGAGCACTTCGGTGCGTGCCGCTGCGGGACCGTAGCCCGCCGATACGCCGTTGAGTTCCAGAATATTCATACGACTACCTTTCTCAACGCGCGGGGCCATGGGTGACGGCGGCTTGCAGCGCAACCATCACTCGATCGAGCAGGAAGCCAATGATGCCGATCGTGAACACCGCAACCATGATGCGAGCCAGCGAGTCAGATGACCCGTTCTGAAATTCGTCCCAGACGAACTTTCCAAGGCCTGGGTTCTGCGCCAGCATTTCCGCCGCAATGAGCACCATCCAGCCCACGCCCAGCGACAACCTCAGTCCTGTGAATATGTATGGTAGCGCCGATGGCAGCACGACCTTGAACACCTTGGTGGTCCACGACAGCTTGAGGACCCGCCCGACATTGATGAGGTCGCGATCAATCGAGGCAACGCCGACAGCGGTATTGATCAACGTCGGCCACAGCGAGCACAACGTGACGGTGACCGCCGACGTTATGAAACTCTTTGGGAAACCCGCCGCGTCCTCGACGTAAACCGCCGACACGACCATCGTCACGATTGGCAGCCACGCCAACGGCGAAACTGGCTTGAATATCTGGATGATCGGATTGAGCGCCGCGTTGAACGTGCTGGAAAGCCCGCACAGCACGCCGAGCGGAATTGCGATCACGCTGGCGAGCAGAAAGCCGAAGAAAACCGTTTTCAGCGACGTCACGATCTGGTCGATGAAAGTTGGACGTCCGACGTAGCTGCGCCACTTCACCTCTGCATTTGGCTCGGCCGCCAGCTTCTCCGCGTTGCGCTTTTCCTGCCGCTCGTAGAACGCCGCTTCCTTGCCGCGCTCCGTCAGGTGATCTGCCCACAGCACCTGTGCCTGCGACCAGACCTGTTGCGGACCTGGAACGGCCCCCAAAGACGTGACGACACGGGGTGCAAGCATGGCCCAGAGCATCACGAAACATGCGATTGCGATTACCGGAATGAGCACGCCACGCCAGATTTCCCTCACCTGCTGCAGCGGGCGGTCACCGATCATGAGACGTATGATCGGAACAATCCAGCCCAACCCGAGCGGCGAAAGCGTGCGCTCAAGCTTCTCCAGTGCCGGCGCCCAACGGTCCTTAAGCGGCACCGTTGGAACAGACGCGGCGTCGTTGGCGATTGCCATAATACGAAGTCCCTCTCGTAAAATTCGCGTATGGGAGAATGACGGGTTTCCGGCTCAGCCGCCGGCTACACCATTGCCGCTCACCGTCTGGTTGCCCTTGAGGCCGATGGGGAAGCTTGAGAGGTAGGCGTTCGGCTTGCGGCCGTCGTATTCAAGACCGTCAATGAAGGCTGAAGTTGCAGGCTTGAAGCCGTCACTGCCGACAGGAAAATCTTCTGGCTTAGCCTTCCCCTCAGCGATCAGCGCTTCAGCTGCCTGCATGTAGATCGCTGGCCGATATACTTTTTGCGCGGTCTCAAAATACCACTCGTCGGGCTTTGCCGTCGGTATCTGGCCCCAGCGGCGCATCTGCGTGAGATACCAGACAGCATCGGAGTAAAACGGATAGGTTGCAAAGTGCTTGAAGAAGACGTTGAACTCGGGCGCCGGACGCCGATCACCTTTTTCGAATTCGAACGATCCGGTCATCGAATTTGCGATGACTTCGGCATCGGCACCAACGTAGTTCGATTGCGACAGGATCTTCACAGCCTCGGCGCGATTGTTCGGATCATCGAGCCACATGCCCGCACGGATCAGCGCTTTCACCACCGCGACGTGCGTGTTGGGATTAGTTTCGGCCCACTTGGACGTGACGCCAAACACCTTCTCGGGATTGTAAGCCCAGATCTGATGATCGGTGACGATCGGCACACCGACACGCTTGAACAGCGCCGCCTGATTCCACGGTTCGCCCACGCTGTAGCCGTTGATTGTGCCGGCTTCCATGGTGGCAGGCATCTGCGGTGGCGGGGTTACCGAAAGCAGCACATCGGCAACGATCTGCCCCGACGTATTGTCGGGTGAATAGAACCCCGGGCTAAGACCGCCCGCCGCAAGCCAATACCGCAGTTCGTAGTTATGGGTGGAGACGGGAAACACCATTGCCATGTTGAACGGCTTGCCTTCGGCACGGAAGCGCTCGACTACGGGCTTCAGCGCCGCCGCCGAAATTGGATGCTTGGGCTTGCCATCCGGTCCTGCTTCCAGATGCGGCTTCATCTCCTCGAAGACAGCATTCGAAACCGTGATGGCGTTGCCGTTGAGGTCCATCGAAAATGCCGTGACGATATCCGCCTGCGTGCCATAGCCAATGGTGGCGCCTAGCGGCTGGCCCGCCAGCATGTGCGCACCATCGAGCTCGCCGGTGATCACACGGTCGAGCAGCACCTTCCAGTTGGCCTGCGCCTCCAGCTCGACCTGCAGGCCTTCATCCTCGAAAAAGAACTTCTCCTTCGCGATGGCCAGCGGTGCCATGTCCGTGAGCTTGATGAAGCCAAACTTCAGCACATCCTTCTCAGGCTCGCCCGCACGCGCAGGCGCCCCAGTCATCACAGCGAGCGCAGCAACGAGCGTTGCCATAAGTGTGCCGCTACCGCGCAGAACTCGAGAAAACCCCATGCTCTTCTCCCCAGGACGTCGCGATAATTGCGGACGCCAAAATGCAAAAAACGCTGCTTCGAGAGTCCGGCCACCACGTGGTGTTCGAACTTCGAGGCAGCGTTGCCCAGGCGATCCGCCATTGGACCGCGTCAGATCGAGGAGGTCTTCCCCCTCAGTCGCTATCTACTAATCAAGATGCGTGCCAGTTTGGAGATGTTGGCATTATACTTCAAAAACAATGCGTTGCGCGTCTCCTGAAATCCTGTCGCACCTACAGCGGTGCGTAAAGAACGTGCAGCGCACAGGGCAATTGCCACTTCCCGCGCCAAGATGCTGTTCAGCTTACGGATTATATTCAGCGAACGCTTCAATGTCCGCAGTTACCGCCCGGATCGGAACGCCCTTGAGATAGCCAAGCGCGTGGGCGGGATCGAATTCATCGCCACCGAAGAACGATGCCTGCGGTAATGACGTTGAGGCGACTTTACCTTCGTCTTTAAAATCGGATTCGGGAACGGTAACGCCAAGCGCATCAACCGCCGCGCGATAAATATCCGGACGATAAACACGCTCAGCGAGCGCCATGATGTCAAAAGGCTCGCGCGCCTGTCCCCAGCGGATCATCTGCGTGATGATCCACACGGCATGTGAACGCCAGGGAAAGTTCGCCCCGTCGCGATGGAACACCACAGCGTCCTCGTCGACGATGGGTCGCTCAGCCAGCCCGCTGTCCAACCGTCCGGTCAGCGGCCGCAACAGTATATCCTCACTGACATTCACATACTCACGTCGCGACAGAATAGCAGCGGCGGCAACACGATTTGCTGGCACATCCAGCCACCGACAAGCAAACGTCAGCGCCCGTACGATGTCGGCGAGCAGTTCTCCATTGGCATCGGCCCATGCCTCACGCACACCCAAAACCTTTTCCGGACTCATTGGCCAGAGTTCATTCTTGGTCGCAACGATGACACCGCGACCTTCGGCAACGGATACGCTGTTCCATGGTTGGCCGACGCAAAACCCATCAACACGACCAGCTTTTAGGCTCTCGGATAGCAGCGGCGGCGGAATGACAACCAGATTGACGTCGTTGTCAGGATCGACGCCTGCGGAAGCCAGCCAATAGCGGAGATCGTAGTTGTGGCACGAAAACGGATAGACCATGCCGAGCGTCAGCGGCTCCTGCCCGCTTCCGGCACGGCTGCGAACCACGGCCGCGACAGCACGCGCCGCAGCCATGCCATCGCCGCCCATCGCGGCGACGTCGCGCGCACACATCTCTGTATAAAGGGCGCGTGAAACCGTAATCGCATTACCGTTGAGGCTGAGTGACATCGGCGCAATAACGGGCTCCGTCGCGCGGCCGAGCCCCAGCGTCGCGGCTATAGGCATCGGGGCCAGCATGTGCGCACAGTCCAGCACGCCCACATCGAGCTTATCGCGAATGTTTGCCCACGAAACCTCACGATGCAGGTGGAACGTGAAACCAAACTGGCGATCGAAACCCAACTCACTTGCGATCACCAGCGGCGCACAGTCGACAAGCGGAATAAAACCTGCGTGGACTTCACGATCCACCACCCTGCGCTCAGTCGTGTCCTCTGCCATGGGTGTCTCAGTCCTTCAAAAGATCGAAAGTGGTGATGAGCCCTTCAGCCACGTCGGCGATCCGCTTGCCCTGCGCCATCGCAGCTTTGCGCAAAAGTGCATACGCTGCAGCTTCGTCTAGGCCGCGCGATTTCATCAGGATACCTTTTGCCTTTTCGACCAACTTGCGGTCCTTCAGCGCCGTCTTCGCTTCCTCAAGCTCGGTGCGCATGCGATCGAAGGCGCGAAATCGCGAGATGGTCATATCGAGGATGGGACGAACCCGTTCCTTCTTCAATCCGTCTACGATATAGGCCGAGACGCCCGCGTCGATAGCCGCTTCAATCGTTGCCTTGTCGCTGTGATCGACAAACATCGCGATCGGCCGCCGCACGGCTCGGCTGACCTGGAACATCTGCTCCAGCACATCACGACTGGGGTTCTCCAGGTCGATAAGCACCACATCGGGGTCAAGCGTGTAGATCTGCTGGACGAGCGCTGCGGCGGTATCAAGTGACATGACGTTCTTGAACCCAGCCTCCCGCAATCCCTCCTCGAGGATAGCACGGCGGATCGGCCTCTCATCAATGACAAGGATCTTCAGCAGTTCGCCCGGATTGTCAGAGTTTGATTTTGGCAATGTCTTCGACCGTTGCGGTTTGCGGCGGGCAATATTGCGTGAGCCAAAAAGGCGGCGCAAGGGCGAGACGCTGTCGCATGCTGGACAGTGTCAACACACCGGAAGCCCTATCTAGGGTGCCGCAGCAGCTGGCATTACTCTGCATTCGGCATATCTCTTAGACACCCGTCAGTAGACGTCCCTGACGTAACGCTTCTCCTGCGACATTGCGGCGACATAAGCCGCGGCGTTTTCAACAGACATGGTGCCGTGACGGGCAACGATATCTTTAAGCGTTGCATCAACGTCCTTCGCCATGCGGCTTGCGTCGCCACACACATAGAAATGTGCGCCCCGCTCCAGCCACCGCCAGAGTTCTGCCCCGTCCTCCTGCATCCGGTGCTGAACATAAAGCTTGTCCGTCTGATCGCGCGAAAACGCCAACGCAAGACGGGATAGATGGCCACCGCGCAACCAGGTCTCCAGTTCTTCGCGGTAATAGAAGTCACTGGCCTGCCGTTGTTCGCCGAAGAACAGCCAATTTTTTCCTTGGCACCCTTCGGCCTGACGTTGCTGCAGAAACGCGCGGAATGGCGCGATCCCCGTACCAGGTCCCACCATGATGATGGGTGCATCGGGGTCGCGCGGCGGCCGGAAATGGGGCGACTGCTGCAGGAAGATCCGCACATCAGCGGTCTCGCTCCGGTCAGCGAGAAACGTCGAGCAAACGCCCTTGCGGATTCGATCGCCGCACGCATATCGGACAACCGACACTGTCGTTTCAACAGTGTGCGGGTTCACCGCCGGACTGGAAGATATCGAATAAATGCGTGGCTGTATCGGCCTCAGCGCCGCGAGCAATTCGTCGGCTGACATCCGGCCTCGCATGTCGCCCATAACGTCGGCGATCTGTTTCCCCCACATCCACTGGGTATGTTCATCCTTCCGCGCGTCGTCAAGCAACGGCACGAACGGCGCATCCGGCCGATAGTCTCGCACACGTTCCAGAAACGGGCGGGTGACGCGGGCGATTTCATAGTGCTGCTGCAGCGCTTCAGCTATCGGCATTTCGCGGTCATTTACGCGCACCGGCGTTGTTGCCGATATATCCTGCACCGCAAGGATCTCAGCAACCAGGTCCGGACAGTTACGTGGCCAAACGCCCACCGCATCCCCGACAGAATACGTGAAGCCTGACTCGCCCACATCGAAGCCAAACTGGCGCACTTCCTTGGCGGAGCCGTGCCCGCTCAACAGCCGGTTGAACGCAAGCCGTGCCTCAAGCGGCGTACTTCGTCCGAATTTTGCGGGCGCTGCTGCCAAGACGTCAGGAGCAACCGCCTGATGACCGACCGCATGCTTGTTACGCGATCGGGATGAATCGTCGGCACCGCTATCTGATTGTTCAACGGCTCGGTCTTCTGACGCGGGAAGTGAAGCCGCCATCGCATCCAGCCAGACAGCGGCAACGTGTTCGTAATCCGGTTCGCATTCGGTTCTGGACATCAACCGCAATGCGCCGAGTTCCGCCAGTCTAGCATCCAGCTTGCGTCCGAAGCCGCAAAATTGATCGTAGCTTGAATCTCCAAACGCCAGCACTGCGAAGCGAAGCCCGGCAAGCTGCGGTGCTGTTTCAGCACTTAACGCGCTCCAGAACGCGACCGCGTTGTCCGGCGGATCACCGTCGCCGAACGTGCTCGTCAACAGCAACGCAAAGCGCGTCTGGGCAAGATCCGCAGGCGTCGCACTATCCATCGCAATCAACTTTGTAGCGCGTCCTTCCGCCGTTAGACGTTCGACGCAACGCTGCGCAACCGCTTCCGCAGTCCCCATCTGCGACGCCCACAGGACAAGCACCGCGTTCCGATCAGCCTGCGCATCACCAATGCCGACACCGGACGCGCGCACTGCTTCTGCATTCTGCGTCGGCGCCACGTCCGCCCGTGAGAACAGCCCGGCCAGCAAGCCGTTTACATAGAGCTGCTTCGCCAAATCCAACGGGGCTGCAGACGGCAGAACCGGAACACCATCCGTGCGCTGCCAGCTTTCATGCCCTCTCAGCGCCGCCAGAAAACCTGCAAGATAGGTTCTCTCATTCTCATCCAATGATGGCGTGGCGTTATTATTGAGCTTCAATGTCACGGCAAGTGCGTCCAGCGCCACCGTTTGATGCTGCATGCCGCCAACTAACACTTCCTCTCCCGCCATTACATTGAAGCGTTCTGCTCTGTCTGCCTCCATGGGCGCGGGCCTCTTTTCAGTTGAACTTGAAACCCGCGCTATCGCGACGGCACAGAACTTGAATTCCGGCTGCAGTGAGATCGGATCCACGGCATCGTTTGTCACAGCATTAACTGTGATGTCTTCGCCGAACACGTCATTCCAGTGGAACGGCGCAAAGCAATTTCCCGGCTGCACGCGACTACTGACACTGGCCGGCAGCACCGCCTTGCCCCGTCGGGAGCGCAACTCCACCTTACCGCCATCGACAATGTTAAGGCGTTGCGCGTCGTGCGGATTAATCTCGACAAAAGGCCCCGGGTTGAGCTTGCAAAGCGTTTCTATCTTTCCGGTCTTGGTGAGCGTGTGCCACTGATGCTGGAGACGGCCAGTGTTGAGCGCGAACGGATAATCTTCATCGGGCATTTCCGCGGGTTGCACATGCGGTCGCGCCAGAAATACTGCGCGGCCACTTTCGGTAGGAAATGCAATTGCCGGACGCGTACCATCGCCGTTCACAAACTCGCTCTGACTGACACCATCGTTCAGATACCGTATCGGATTGCGATCGGTTCCGTTCATCGCGGCACAGGGCCACTGTAACGGCGTTTGGCGCAATCGCTCGTAACTGGCACCTCGAATGTCGTATCCTGTACGCGGATTCCACGTCCGTCTGATCTCGTCGAACACCTCCTCCGCCGAGGTGTAATTGAAGCCGGAATGGTACCCCATCTCACGCGCAACTCGCGCGATGATCTCCCAGTCTGGCAACGCATCGCCGGGTGGATCAACGGCCTTCGGCATCAACGTAATGTTTCGCTCGGAGTTGATCATCACGCCGTCGGCTTCCGCCCAAAGCGCGCCCGGCAGAATGATGTCCGCGTAGACGTTGGTTTCATTGTCGACGTAGACATCCTGGGTGATGACAAGTTCGGCCGCTTCAAGGGCTTCGATAACGGTCTTCCGGTTCGGCATTGACGCGACGGGATTGGTGCAGATGATCCAGCACGCTTTTATGCGGCCACGCGCCATGTCCTCGAACATGTTCACCGCGCCGCCGCCGACATCCGCGCGCACCGCGCCCCGCGGGATATTCCAGAGATCTTCCATGAATGTACGATCTGACAGGCTTGCCGCCGTACGCTGGCCCGGCAGGCCCGGCCCCATGTATCCCACCTCGCGACCGCCCATGGCGTTTGGCTGGCCGGTGAGAGAGAATGGCCCGCTTCCGGGGCGACAGATCTTTCCCGTCGCCAGGTGCAGGTTGCAGATCGCATTTGTGCTCCAGGTGCCGTGCGTGCTCTGGTTGATGCCCATCGTCCAGCAGCTCATCCACTCCGGCGCTTCGCCAATCCACTGCGCAGCGGTACGAATATCGTCTTCCGATAGTCCGGTTATTTCAGCCACTTTCGCGGGCGGATAGTCCTGCAGGAAGGGCTCAATCTGTTCCCAACCTTCCGTGCAAGCTGCGATGAAGTCGCGATCAATGTGCTCGTTCCGGACGAGAAGATGTAGAAGCCCGTTGAGCAATGCGAGATCGGTGCCGGGCTTTATCTGCAGATGGAGGTCGGCCTTTTCAGCCGTCGCGGTGCGGCGAGGATCGACAACAATGAGTTTCGCCCCCGCCTTCACCCGATCCATCATCCGCAGGAACAGGATCGGATGGCAGTCGGCCATGTTGGCACCAATGACGAAGAACAGATCGGCCTTGTCGAAGTCCTGATAAGAACCCGGTGGCCCATCGGCTCCAAGCGAAAGTTTGTAGCCACTCGCGGCGCTTGCCATGCACAGGCGTGAATTGGATTCGATATTGTTGGTGCGCACATATCCCTTGGCGAGTTTGTTCACCAGATACTGCGCCTCAAGCGACATCTGCCCAGATACATAAAACGAAAGCGCATCGGGCCCATCCCGATCAAGGATTGCACGCAACCCGGACGCCACCTTCTTGATGGCCAGATCGATTGCAACAGGCGCCTGATCGTTGCCTTTCGGCATGCGAACATACGCCCGCTCGGCACGGCCACTAGCTGCAACGGCCTGTCCGCATGTGCTTCCCTTGGTGCAAAGGCGTCCAAAATTCGCCGGGTGCTGCTTGTCGCCGGATACCTTAATGATCCGATTGTTGGCCACCTCCATCACGATCCCGCAGCCAACGCCGCAATAGGGGCAGACGCTTCTAACCGCGCGCTTCGCGCTGCTGGCCGTCATCATGTGCTTCCTGGTCGAATGCAACACCGCCAGCGTCGTGCGCTGCGCCCACACAACTGCGTTCGCCTGCGCTCACCGGAGCCCAAGCCACGAACCTCCATTTCCTGCCCTTCAAAGTCATCGGATAGGCGCACGGACGTTTCCCCGGATCAGCCAAAAACAAAAAAGCTGCCAACGGAGCCGTGAATCGCGAGAAACAGCGACACCGGTTCCTGTGGCAGCTTTGCCTGACTAGGGCGCCCTTCGTTGAACGCCGCAAGTTTGAACACCATCAGAACAGCAAGCGTCATGCCAACTGTTCAGACGACTTTCAGCTCCGATGAAACAACGCCACGGCGGCTGGCCGCAATTGCAAACTGCGGTTCCCCGTGCCCAAAACGACGACAACGCGCTCAATAGTTGAGCACGTCGCCAAACCCGAGTGCGACAGCTCCGCACCGGCGTTACCTGCCCGCAGTCTCTCATGTGTTGCGGCCAGGCATATGGCCGCGAAAGTCATCCCGCGGAGATGCCTCACACGGATGCGGCCAAAATCAGCGCGACTTAAAATCGCCAGTTGAGACGGCCCGAGACGCCGTGATCCTCAATGTTGCTGGAAAGCTCGCCGTTATAGGAGAGGCAACACGTGGGCCACCACCTCGAGCTTCCGGCGACGTATGATCGTCTTTGCAACGGCTGGATCATTCCCAGCGGACGCACACCGGCAGCCGACCCAGCTCTCGAACTGCATACTGTGTCAAGACATTTGCAGAACCCCGAGGCTCTTGATCTCACAGTCATGATACCGGTGGAATAAGGATCGAAGGTCATGCACGAACTATCTGGACGTTCGCGCATCAACCCGCAGCTTTCAGAAGCGCGTGTTGATAGCTGGGCGACTACAAAGCAAATGTGAAAACCACAGTACGTCGCCGAAAGTGGCCACTGTGCCCGCTCGCGAAGCGCAGGCGTTATTCGCTACATAAGCAATAGCACTTGCGCTGCCGACGCTGGACCAGTTGCGCACGCTATCATTTTAGCCATCGGGGAACATTTTCACCGTGAATGCGGTTGTAAACTCGAAACTAAAGGGAGACGAACCAATGGCAAGAGCAACCGCGCATCCCGATCATCGACTCATTTCTAGCGAGGATGTTCAGGGTACTGTCGTATATGGCGCCGATAACAAAAACATCGGCGAGGTCGATCATCTGCTGATCGACAAACTTTCCGGCCGCGTAGCTTATGCGGTGATGAGCTTCGGCGGATTTTTGGGGTTGGCGCATAGCCATTATCCCATTCCATGGTCCGCGTTGCGCTACGACTCAACCCTTGACGGCTATCGCACCGGCATCACGGAAGCGCAGCTTCGCGACGCGCCCGATTTTTCTGACGATGCATGGTCCGATCGATCCTGGGAAAGCCAGACGCATCAACACTACGGCGCATCGACGTATTGGGATTAAAGTCCCAGCCCCGCGTCTTAAAAGGGTGGCAGGCTTCCTCGTGAATCCTGCTGCCTTCTTGTGTTGAACACGCGAAAACCTGCGCCATGACGGGCAACCAAGAGACATGGTTTTTACAAATTAATCCGTCAGCTGCTGCAACCGGTTAGCTCGCGATGAGTTTAGCGAACGCGGATGAACATCAGCCTACGCGCCTTTGGGATCGATCATAACGGTCGGGCACAAAAGCATGACGCGATAGGCGCGAGATGCGTTTGATACGCCAAACCCCACGGAGTAACGAGCATGCAGGAAAAAGCGCTGGATCGCCTGTTTTATGAAACCCTGAAAGACATCTATTACGCCGAGCGGAAAATCCTTAAGGCGCTGCCGAAGATGGCGCGTGGCGCCGAAACGGCCGAACTGAAGAAGGCATTCAACGACCATTGCGCCGAGACCGAGCGTCAGGTCGAGCGACTGCAGAAAGTGTTCGAGATCTGCGGCAAGCGCGCCCAAGGCAAAACCTGCGAAGCGATTGAGGGCATCATCGCCGAGGGTGAGGAAGTGTTGGAAGAGTTCAAGGGCCAGCCGGCACAGGACGCAGGGCTCATTTCATCGGCTCAGGCTGTCGAACACTACGAGATTGCACGCTATGGCACTCTGAAGTGTTGGGCCGAAATGCTTGGCATGCCAGATGCCGTGAAGTTGCTCGATCAGAATCTGCAGGAAGAAATCAAAGCAGATGCACTGCTGACAAAAATTGCGGAAGGCGCTGTCAACGAGCACGCGATGGAGCGGGCCGCCTGACTTGAATTTGTGAGCAAGCGATTGAGGAGCTCTGCGCCCGCCAAGCGCAGAGCCTCTTTTCCACCCGCGGAATTCAATCCGAGAACACGAATGACAGCCTACCCACAGCCGCCATTTCTCATCCAGCACCTATGACTTGGGATCCGTCTGCTGGAGAATGTGCATCGCTTCCGCCTTGAGCTTTTGCAGATCATCGCCGTGCTCTTTTGCGGCCGTCAGAATGGCCTGAGCAAGCCGCGTTCGTGCGTCCTCCTCCGCGCCGGAATACTTGGACGCGACTTCAGACCATACCTCATCGAACGTCTTGAAAAGTTCGCTCAAACGTTCAGAGGTCAAGGCGCTGTCTTCGATCAACCGCCGTGCGCGCATCTACGTATCCTTGCATACCTAAGTTGCAAGCAGTAGTGGCTACGGGCGTCGCTGTCGGTATTCTAGATTACTTTGTCGAAGGAAGATTGCGTTCGGTCTTCAGCCGGATGAGGCGGTAGCACTCGCACGTGTAGGCGACGAGGGCTGGCCGATTAAGGATGACGATGCGACCGCGCAGAACGCGGACAAAGCCCTGATTTTGGAGGGTGGCCAGCGCTTTGGAGGCCGTGGGGCGATAGATTCCGAGCATTTCGGCAATCAGGTCATGGGTAATATGCAAAGTATCCTGATTGGTGCGATCGGCCATGGTCAACAGCCATCTGGCGAGGCGCTTGGAAACCGAGTGGGTGGCGTTGCAGGCCCCGGACAGCATGACCTGATGTAAAAACGTATGCAGGTGCAAGTTCATCATGGCCTGAAAGCCGGGGAGCTCAATGAGCGCCTTCTTGAAATCCGCGCGCCGTAACCGCATGGCCGTACCAGCGATCTGGACCAGCAGCCGTACATCAGAACTGCGCGCGCCGAGCATCTCCTGAAAACCGCTGTTGCCTTCTCGCCCGATGGTCGCGAGCTCGGCGGTGTTGCCGTCGGCATATACGGCCAGCACCGATATTATACCTGATGAGGGAAAGTAGACGTAATCGAGCGGGTCTTCGTCGTCGATCAGAATGGTCTTGTAGTCGAGCGGGACCGCTGTCAGCTTGCGAGCCAACGTTTCCAATTCTCGCGCCGGAATAGCAGCGAGCAGAGTGTTCTCTATCGGGGAGCGATCCTTGCTTTTCCTCATCCCGCCTCAACGCTGAAACCTGCCGAGAGTTCGCCGAACGATTCATTCAACGACAAAATTGCCGCCGACCAGGAAAGCGATCCGCCGTTTCTGAAATACAAAGACGCGCAGACACACTGGCGACGACGCGGCGTCTTTTAATGAGGACACAGCGGAAACTCTGGGCGGTCAGATGGCAGACGTGAGGCCTTCGCGATCGAGCAATCCGCCAGTTTTCGACTGGACAACGCCGAACGCGCAGGGCGTCGACATATCGGCTCGCGGCATTTCCTCTGCTGCGCGAGGTGGTTCAAACCTCGCGCTGATTGACGAAATCAACCATCGCCGATCAGTCCGGAATAACGATTTGCTTATCGTCCGTGTCGACTATGAACGTGACCAGAAGCTTGGCAGGTTCAGTGTTACTGGCATTCTGACTCACTTGGTGATGATCGCCCGGCTTCTCAGTCCAGCTCTCGCCGGCACGATAGGTAAGTTCGGGACCGTCGTTGACCTTACTACGGATTGCTCCCTCCAGAACGCGCGCGTAGATAAACGCTGAACCGGGGTGACGGTGGGAGGGAGTTTCCGCGCCCGGATCATACTCCACCAGGACGACGCGCATGCTCTTTCCCGGAACATTAGGCAGCGCTTGGTCGAACACGATGGATACCTTTGCGCTCGGTTCGCCTGTGTCGTGAGCCGCAGCACAGGTGGCCGTAATCATCGTGGCGATGATCAGGAGTGACTTGAGCTTTTTCATAGCTGACTCCTCTTATTTTAGCCGCGCACTACGCACGGTCTGTTAGACTTCCTTTTCCTCATTCGTTCGCTGTCGGCCTTCGCTGCCATCACGATCAAGAGCAAGAACCGCCAGACGTTTGATGCGGTCCGGATCGCGTTCCCCGGAGGCCACCGCCTTCAGTATTCGTGCAGTAAGCTTGAACTGGGTCTCACTGTCCCAGCAGGCTGGTGCGCCGTGGCTTGTCGTCAATTCGTGACAGGCGCCGGCATAAGCTTCCATCATCGACGCCAACGTCACTGCGTCATAGGGCGTATCGGCAAACAGATCGGCGGCCCCGACACGCGCGCTCTTTACAGTCATGGCGCAATACTCGCATCCGAATGATCTTGCGCCGAAGATTGCATCGCCTTGAGCTCTGGCGTTGACTGCTTACGATTCCATGACCTCAGGGCCACGTAGAAGACTGGCGTCAGGAACAAACCGAAAAGGGTGACCCCAAGCATCCCTGCGAAAACTGTCACGCCAGTCGCCTGGCGAACTTCGCTGCCCGCTCCATAACTGAGGAGCAATGGCACCGATCCGGCAATGAAGGCCACCGATGTCATTATGATCGGACGCAGGCGCAGCAGGCATGCCTCAAGCGCGGCTTCGATGACGCCTTTGCCCTGCAGTTCAAGCTCGCGAGCAAACTCCACGATCAGAATTGCGTTCTTGCAAGCCAGCCCCATCAGCACCACCAGACCAACTTGCACAAACACGTTGTTATCACCCCCGCTCAACCAAACGCCCAGCAGTGCTGCGCAAATGCAAACCGGAACGATCAGGATGACGGCCAGTGGCAAAGTCCAGCTTTCATACAGTGAAGCCAGCACCAGAAAGACCAGCATCACCGCAACCGGAAAAATGATGACGGCCGCGTTGCTCTGATTAACCTGCTGATAGCTGAGATCAGTCCACTCAAGCTGAATGCCGCGTGGCAAAACCCGCTCGGCAATATCCGTGATTTTTGCGATGACTTCCGATGAAGACAGAATTCTAGGGTCGGCATCGCCGATTACATCTGCCGCCGGATAACCGTTGTATCGGACGACTGGGTCGGGGCCGTAAGTTGGCTCAATGCTAACCATTGAACCGATAGGAACCATCTCCCCGCGGTCATTGCGCGTTCGCAGGCTCAGGATATCTTCGGCCTGCTGACGGAAAGGCGCATCGGCCTGCACCATCACGCGGTACACTCGCCCGAATTGGTTGAAGTCGTTGGCATACGCGGAGCCGAGATAAACCTGCAGCGTATCAAACAATGCAGTCAACGACACACCCTGCGCTTTCGCTTTCAGGCGATCGATGTTGACTTCCAATTGCGGAATGTTCGCTTGATACGAACTCACCGGATAGGTCATCCCTGGCGTTTGCGCGATCTCGGCCTGGAATGAATTCAGCGCCTGCTGAAGTGCGCCAAATCCGAGCCCTCCGCGATCCTTCAGGTAAAGCGAGTAACCTGAGCCGTTGCCGAGACCCTGAATGGGCGGTGGCATCAATGCGTATGAGAATCCGTCTTTGATGCCGGCAAATTTGGCATTCAATTCCTTGTTGATCTCGCCGGCCGTACGATCGCGCTGATCGAAAGGTTTGAGAATGACGTATGAGGTCGTGACGTTCGGTGTATTCACCGCCTGCAGCGCATTCAATCCGGCATATGCTGGAACGAACTCGACCCCATCGACGCTGCGAGCAATCTCATCCATCTTGCGCGTCACTTCCACAGTTCGCGCAAGCGATGCCCCCTCAGGCAGCTTGGATCCGGAGAACAAATAGAGCTTGTCCTGCGTCGGAATAAATCCACCCGGCACCAGCTGAAACAACAGTACTGCCATAGACAGCAGCCCGAAGTAGATGATGAACACTATGCCACGCCGCGAAAGTGAGGCACGCACTGCTCCCTGATAGCCACGCGCGGAGCGCTGGAAGAAGCTGTTGAACGGACGAAAAAACCATCCGAACCCGCCTTCGATCAACCGGGAGAGCCAATCTTTCGGTTCCGCGTGCGACTTGAGCAGCTTTGCCGCCAAAGCAGGTGATAGCGTCAGAGAGTTGATTGCCGATATCACTGTTGAGATCGCAATGGTGACTGCGAACTGCTTGTAGAACTGTCCGGTCACGCCAGACATAAACGCCATCGGCACAAATACTGCGCACAGCACCAGAGAGATTGCGATGATCGGCCCGGAAACCTCTTGCATGGCGCGCCGGGCTGCTTCGTGCGGCGAAAAACCCTGCTCGATGTAACGCTCGACGTTTTCTACAACCACGATTGCATCATCCACCACGATGCCAATCGCCAGCACGAGACCGAAAAGCGTCAACGTGTTGATTGAGTAGCCGAGCACATAGAGAAACGCGAATGTTCCAACGACTGACACCGGCACCGCGAGAAGCGGAATGACGGAAGCGCGCCAAGTCTGCAGAAACACGATGACGACCAGCACGACCAGAAGAACGGCCTCAACAAGCGTACTCTGGACGGCACTTATGGACTCGCGGACAAAAATTGTCGGATCCCAGACAGCGCGATACGTAATGCCGGGCGGAAAGCTTTCTGCGAGTTCATCCAGCCTTGCATAGACGGCATCGGCGACACCTAGCGCGTTTGCACCCGGAGACAGAAAGATGCCAACCGTTGCTGCATTCCGGTCACCCTGAAAGACGCGCAACGTGTAATTGCCGGCACCAAGTTCGACCCGTGCGACGTCGGAGAGACGAACGATTTCTCCATCTTCTCCGGTCTTGATAATGATGGCGCCAAACTCTTGCTCCGTGCGTAATCGGCCTCGCACGTTGATCGACAACAGCAGATCGGTCGTGGCCGGAGACGGCTCAGCGCCCAATTGACCGGCCGATACTTGTACGTTCTGCTCACGCACCGCACCGAGCACATCGCTGGCGGCAAGCCCGCGGGCAGCAAGCTTATCGGGATCCAGCCAAATACGCATCGCATAGTCGCCCGCTCCGTACACACCGACGTCGCCAATGCCGACAATGCGCGAAAGCTCATCCTTCACGTTGAGGATCAAGTAATTGCGCAGGTACAGCGTATCGTATCGGTTGTCAGGCGAGTACAGGCTCACGTACATAAGCGGCGTGGGCGACTGCTTCTGTGTCGTCACGCCGAACTGGCGCACCTGCTCCGGTAGACGGCTTAGCGCTTGAGCGACTCGGTTTTGCACACGCACCGCAGCAGTATCGGGGTCTACATCCGGCGTGAATGTAACAACGATCTGCAAGCTGCCGTCGGAACCGGCCACAGACTTCATGTACATGATGCCTTCGACGCCGTTTATCGCCTCTTCCAGCGGCGTCGCGACCGTCTCAGCAGTCTCTTTCGGATTCGCGCCCGGATAGGTCGCGCGCACTATCACGCTTGGCGGAACCACCTCCGGATATTCGCCGATAGGCAGCATCGGCATCGCAATCAAGCCAAGCGCAAAGATGATAATCGAGAGAACTATCGCGAAGATCGGCCGTGCGATGAAGAAGCTGGAAACATTCATAGTGTCCCCACTTTCGATGTTACGAACATGGGAATTTCGGATGCTTCCACGGGGGTGCCGGACGCGTAGATTCTTTGCAGGCCGCCGATGATCACCTTATCGCCAGCCGATAGACCGGAGGTGATGATGCGCAGCCCTTCAGCAGACCGTCCAAGTTGCACATCCTTGCGCTGTGCAGTGCTGTCGGCTGCGAGTACGTACACATACTTGCGGTCCTGATCGGTTAGCACCGCCTTCTCGTCTATAAGTACCGCCTGCACCTCATCTACGTTGGCCAATTCTACGCGCGCGAACAGTCCAGGCGTGAACTTGCGCTGCGCATTGTCTACGCGCGCACGCATTCTGATCGTACCCGTGGTTGGATTCACCTGATTGTCGATGAAATAGACCGTACCGGCACTTGGGTAGCCTTCTTCATTGGCCAAAGCGATGCGCACCGGCAGCCCATTTGCTGCGGCCTTGCTCGCCTTGGCGCTGTAGCGAAGATAGCTTTGCTCGTCGGGATCAAAATCCACGTACACAAGATCCTGCGAGACAACCGTCGTCAGCAACGATTGATCTGCAATTGCAAGGTTCCCCACGGTCAACATGGCACGACCCGCGCGGCCGTCCACAGGTGCCCGCACTTGCGTGAATTCGAGATTGAGCTCAGCAATGGCGAGCACCGCCTCCGCATCCAGGACGTCCGCCTGGCTCTGCAGATAAGTGGCGTGACGGGACTGAGCTTCGTCTTGCGAGATCGTATTGTTAGGCAGCAGTTTTTTTGCCCGTTGGTCGCGGAGCTTGGCGATCAGTACAGAAGCGCGGGCACGCTCTAATCGCGCCTTTGCGCTGTCGACTGCTGCCCGATACGGCCGCGGATCAATATTAAACAGCAAGTCGCCGCGGCGAACTTCCTCACCTTCACGGTAGGCGATGCTGTCGATGTAACCGCTGACGCGAGGTCTTATTTCGACGGATTCAACGGCGGTGACACGCCCGTTAAATGCATCCCATTGACGTATGGATTTGGCGACGACAGACGCAACATCAACGCTGACGCGCTGCGGCTCGGCTGTCATCGCAGGCGAACGCAACTCGACCGCCAAAAAGCCAACGATAGCAATCGCCAACAACCCGCGAACGAACAGGCCTCTGCTTACGCGAGGACGCAACATTCTCATGATCATACACCAGTCCAGTTAAGCTTCCGGCTTGCCGCTCCGGCCTGTCCGGATAGCCATGCGTTCGTCGACCCACTCGTCGATTTCATCGAAGAATTTTGCTGGCGCTATTCGATTGAAACGCATTGCGATGTCGCCGAGCGACTGAAGCGCAAGACTGGCGCGCATCGCCTTCTCAGCCTGCAGCATCACGGCATGGATTGCGCACACGCCGCCGGACGCCCACTTAGGCGGACAATCGCCATAAAGAGCGCATCGCCGACGCACTTCCTGACAATCGAAGAGCGGCTTTTCACCCTCGATGGCGTCAACGATCTGAAGAAAGCTGATCTGAGATGCTGGGCGGGCAAGACGGTAGCCGCCCCGCACGCCCTCATGCGCGCCGACGATCCCAGCCTTCTCCAGTTTAGGAAGAATTTTGGCGAGGAAGGTCGGCGAAATGCCCTGGAACTCGGCAAGGTCCCGACTACTCAAGGCGCGATCATCGGAAATCGCCAGCCAGAGCAAGCAGTGAATTGCGTATTCGACACTGACGGTGATGTGAGCCATAACGCGGACTGTATTGATCCCCGTTACGGCTGTCAACTGAAACGGCGACTATTATTGTCTTCGTTTCTGCCTGTGCACTGTGCGGCGCTGAATGCTCGGTGTTTTGCCTATCTTGGCGCCTATCTCAAGCTAGGACTCATTGTGATGAAGGCGGCCGATCGTGGTGATCAGGCCGCCTTCAATTCCGCTACACGATAACGATGGGATAAAATTGCAAAGACGCCTGAGCATTGCGCAGCGGGAGGCTATGCCTCAGCCGATCGTATAGCCGCCGTCGACAACAATCTCCTGACCATAAATATTCTTGGCACCGGGCGATGCCAAGAACAGAGCCGTATCGGCAATGTCAGCAGGTTCGCCAAATCTTCCCGGCATAAGACGGGCATTCACCGCTTCCGCAACGCTTGCCAGCACATCGGCGGGCAGGCCGACTTTGCCCCACAGCGGGGTGCCGATTGGGCCGGGGGCGATGCTATTCACGCGAATGCCTTGCGGCGCAAGTTCAACAGCCAGCGTCTGTGCAAATGACTTCAGTGCAGCCTTGCTCGAATTGTAGATCGCAAGCCCTGGGAAGCCGACTGTCGTCAAAAAAGTGGTGATGAATATTACGCTGCCCTGAGGGGCGATATGCGGTAGGAATTTTCTGACGGTTTCAGTCGCCGCAACAAAGTTCAAGTTGAACTGCTCTGCTATCGCATCAGGTCCGCTCTCCGTAAACGGCACAACCTTCGCAGCGCCAGCATTCGGAATGATAACGTCGACTGCTCCATAGGTCTTGATCGCCTGCTCCACCAACCGGTCGAGGCTTTCAGCTTTGGTTACGTCACCTGGAACAACAATCACGTTCTCCAGCGATTTTCGTTTGATTTCGAGCAGTCCCTCCTCCGAGCGCGCCATAAGAGCAAGCCGATATCCGTTTTCTAAAAATCGTTCGGCGATGGCGCGGCCGATGCCGCTGCTCGCACCGGTGATGACCGCAACTTTTGTCTCTGTGCCCATGATATCTCTCTAAGCCAATCAAATGTTGCCCAGCGCAACGAGCGATGTTGAGGTGCGGCAGCCGACACAGCTGCCGCACCAATGTCGACTACACAGCGCGCAGCAGGCCTGTCTTTGGATGACAGTTGATGTATTCAAAATACTGATTGGATGCGTCGAACACAGAGACTTCATGATAGAGCGTCAGCTCTTTGAACTTCTTCACGTTGCGCATGAAGGTCACGAAGATCTGCAGATGCGTCGGATGGGATTCGCCCCAGTGCTCTAGTGCAGCCAGAGAATTCCAGAAACTGACACCAAATCCACGCTCCTCCAGGTTGCCGTTTTCATCGATATGATGGCAATAGCGGTTGGAGTAGCAGCCAACCTCAAGTCCGTCATCACGAAGAAAATCCATGCCCTGGTGCAAAACAGGCTCAATTTCTTCGTACCGGGTTCTGCGCTCCTCACCTTCGGTTCGGCGCCAGTCTTCGCCTGAGCGTATAAGCGTCAGATTCTGATGCCCACTGATGATCACGCGGCCGCCTGCTGCAGGCCGCCCTTGCACAACAGTCAGGCTGCCGGACGGTTCTATCGTATCGTTCTGTGAAATCGGCAAACGATCTCGCATGGAACCCCAATATCCATGCTCAAAAATCGGCTCGCTCATGTTTCCGAAAAGAACGCTCACGCCCTCGAATGGACCGTAGTCGTGGGTGAAGATCGTCTCGAACTGCTCCATGCGCGGGCTGAAGATCTCTCGAAAATAGCCAACGCCATCATTCAAGCGATCGTCCGATGCCCACCATCCGGCAATTTCAGGACTCGTATTCCATTTGGCGTACGTCTCCGGAGCCTTCCAATAGGCCACGATGATGAGATTGAGGCAGCCGACCGCGTCGACGAATTGGACAAGGTCGTGCCGGGCTGGACCGTCGGGAAGCTTCAGGCTTTCGCGGATTGTCTGAAAGGCGGCGCAAGCTTTGCCGTTACTGGCTTCGTCTTTCGACTGAACACCCAGGTAGGCCATAACCATCTGCTCGACGGTCGGGTCAACTTTCGCAGAAAATGCCGGATAAGGCGGTTTCCAAGTATCCGTCATCCGACGATGACGCGTGCGCGGGCATCTAAGGTGTTCCGGAATTGAAGAGTCCAAAGTCATGCATTCCTCCCGTTTTCTTTCTGTTTTGGTGCGTAAGCACGGAGGGAAGCGTGATTATTTGGGGAGTGGTCGGCAAGGGCATGGCACCTGCGTACGGCAGGCATAATGCCCGCTCATGTCGCGGCCTCTGTTTGGCGCTTCTAAGAACCCTGCGTTGATGTTCGACCGCAGCTTTTTGGGACAGAGCTACCGTTGTGTGCGCTCTGCTCGCACGGTTTGAGCGAATGCGGCCCTACTGCCAACTTCTGCAAATGACGCTGCGGCCGGCATACATCACCCGGCCTGCAGGCGCATCGGCAATGTCCGACATCCCCAATTGGGCCGTCGATGGGCTCCGAGGGTCGGAAGACGCGTGTTTCTGTTCGCTGCCCAAGACGGTATTTCGTGCAGGTTGTCCCCGTGCAAGGATGGCGCCGATTCAATTTCCCTCTATTTCGATCCTGTCGATCGCATAGCTATTGTTCGGCTTGATTTTTCCTGCAGCTGCCAAGTCGGCTGTGTCCCTCAGTGACGAGCGCCATGCGCTCGGACCACGGTCGCTGGACAGAGGTGTCAGACGGCGGCAACGTCCAATGTTATGCTTGCTCAATCTTTGGCCGCCGACGAGCCGTGCTACGTCGCTAGGGGCCGGCACCGAGCATCAGCCTGATAAGATCGGTTTGCCGGTGTGTTCCGGTCTTCGCCATCAGGTGGTTTAGGTGTGTCTTGACGGTCGATTTGGAAACACCGAGCCGATCCGCGATGTCAGAGACCGTTCCGGCCTCCAGCACCGCTGCGAGTACTCTAAGCTCACTCGGCGTCAAACCATAATGCTGCGCCGCCACCTCTAGTGGTGTCCGCGTTGCGAATGTCGTTCCTCGGATGAATAGCGCGGCAACTGCCTCGCCTGCATCAGCCACCCGCCGAGCTTCGGAGACGATGGAGAGCACGTTCGCCAGATAGTGGCGGCCCTCCGCGTCCACCAGCGGGATGTCGATGCCTTTCAGGCCGAGTGCCGCATCACCGCGCGCGGCCGCTGCGAGAGCCGCACGCAGATGCTTGTCCGCCGCCTGGCTCGTGACGCCGACCACGCCGCGGCGTGTGATCAGGATCTGCCTAGATTTAAGCATGTCCTCTGCGGCCTGATTGGCGAACACGATCTGCCCGTTCGCAGCAACGAACACCACGGCTGCCGGCACCTGCTCCAGCGCCGCTCTCAGCATGCCACGCACCGACTTCGCGTTCTGCACCACCTTGCCGATCGACACTGCCCGACGAATGTGCGGAGCGATGAGCGCGCATCGCTGCCGCGCTGCAAGGTCGACGATGCCATCTTCCTTGCTGCGGCGAATGGAGAAAAACGCAGTGCTTGTAGCAGTGCGCTCGAGATTTACCCCAAGGACGTCGATCAAACCCTGTGGCTCAACCCACTCCTTGAAGAAGCGCGTCTGGCGGAACTCCTCGTGCGAAAGCAGGTCTTCCGCCGCCACCGCTCGGCCTACCTCGACGAACGCCAACGCCGGAAAAAATGGATTGAGGCCCGCGTATTTTTCGAAATAGAGCTGTTCGTAGACGGGATCGCATCCCCAAGAGTGGAACGTGATCGCTTCGTTCGTAGCCGCATCCTGCCAAAAAAGATTGGCGGCCGTTCCCTTCACGAAAAGAGTGGCTTTCTCCAGCGCATGCGCCCAGCGATCTTGATCCACTGCCGCATCATAGAGGCTCTCGATGGTCGACGAGAGCGCTTCAATTTCGCTCAAGGAATATCTGCTCCAAATTCGCCGCTATGATGCTTGTGCTCTAACAGTCGACGTTGCTTGTAAAGAAGCTGCAATCCTAATTACGCTGTTTTCACGCCGCAATGCATCCGACGAGCCGTAGCTCGTCGATAATGATCCGTGAACGTTGTTTGTTTTGTCTAGTTGCATTGCTGCTGACCTATAGTCCGCGCGCCGATATGTGCAACAGCACTGGTCGCTGAGCCAGCGGTGCTCAAGCAGGATTTGCCGCAAGCGGTAACGGAGGCGCGCGCTACAGCCATCCAAGCGTGCAAGCGCCATGCCCATGTGGGGTCGATGGCTACGGCCCCGATCTGCCTATTCGCAAGCCACGCTGGCTAGTGGCTCATCAGGGCGCCGCAGCCTTAGTCAGTCCCGCATCGATCAAACCGTAGATACTCCTGGCCGCGGTCGTGTTGTCGGGAATGCCGGAGATCACGAGCGTGATCAGGTCATCGCCTCTCCGGATCAGGATCATCGGACCGACCGTCGTAGCCTGATCGCCAAGACCTGCAAGGTCTCCCATGGCAGGTCCGAGTTCCGATTCCATGATGCCCGCACCTTTCATACCAGCTTCGCCGTCGCCCCAGTTCAACTGCACCTCAGCGTAAGGAGCACCCAGTTCGCCGCCAGCGGTTTCATAGGTGCACTTGGTCTGCCCGCCCCGATCATCGGCCACAGCGCCGACCGCACTGCCAAGAACGGTGCTCATGTCGGCGGCGGAAACGAGTTCGCAAGCTGTTGGTTCGGCAAGTGCGCCGCTGCCGAAAAGGCCAGCAAGGACGAGGACAGCGAGTACAATGCGCATGTTGAAACCTCACCAATGGCGGCATGAGCCGGCACGAACGCTCACTCACTCCTCCGGTGAGCGCGACCGGGTTAGCCAGACAAAGCCGTAGAAGTACGCGAGCCAAAGAGCGATCGAGACGCTGTAGAAGCCGATTGTGCGCAACGACCAGAACGGCCACGAACCGGCCGGACCGATGGCGATCACGTTCGGATACCAGCTGAAGAGCGTGGAGCGCCACCGGTTCCACATCACAGTCATTTCAGTCTGGCGCGTGTCGGCGGTCTTGGCATCATTGAAAATGCGCTCGCTGTTCCGCTTCAGCCACCACCAGGAATCTTCGTTGGTCAGCTCCATCCCGCGGTCGGACCGGTTGCGCATGTAAATGTATTGGACGTCGGTGGTGTTGCCGCGGGCATCGGGATCGCTGCGGCGTACTTCAGTTCCGGTGACGACGCCCGTCGTCCACGTCGGACGCGCGTACTCCCACGCAAACCAGAGCGGAACACCAACAAGCAGCGCGGCGACAGCAACGATGTGATTGTCCCTGCGCCACAGAATGAAGGCGAGCAAAAGAACGGCAATAAGGACGACAAAACCAATCGAAAGCCAAGCCTGAAGCACGGATCAAAACCCCATCGCGAATGGCGCGGACCGGATGATATTCGCACGCCCGGCCAGTTGATGAGAAGGGAAATGGCAGCAGTGGCCACGTACCGCAAGGCTGAATTTTGCAAGGCCTTACAACGGAGATGAGCAAAGTCACCATGCCATTGAGCCGCGCAGGGACCGCTGCGCGCGGCTCAATGATTTTGCGATGAGATGATTGCATCACCTCACGATGATCTTGTCGCTTTCGTTCTTCGAAGGTCCAGGGATCGGAATATAGCGGCACCGCCCGCCAAGGAATTTCGATGGTGGGATGCAGTAGCAATTGGGCGGCGTCCCGCGGCTACCACCGGAGCATCTGGCCTTCTTCGGCTCCTCTGTCTTGGAAGGCGTGGGTGTTGGCTCTGCGTTGGGCACGCATTGCCCGGAGCGGGACAAGTGTGTTCCGGGTGGGCATTTGATCGTAGGCTTCACACACGTGCCATTCTGAAAGCGAGTTCCGGGTGGGCAACAGTTCGGCGGCGTGCCGGTCATGCCCATCGGACAGCCGGGTTTGGTGCCGCTTGAGCCACCGTCTTCCTTGCCGCCATCTGGTTTGTCGGGCCGGCATGCGCCGCGTCGGAAGTGTGTGCCGCGCGGACAGCAGTTCGGCCAGTTACCGATCGGACGTGCGCCTTCACAAACCGGCAGCTTGATGCCGCTTGCGCCGCCGTCTGGCTTGCCGTCATCGGGCTTGTCGGGCCGGCATGCGCCGCGTCGGAAGTGCGTGCCACGCGGACAGCAGTTCGGCCAGTTACCGATCGGGCGTGCGCCTTCACAAACCGGCAGCTTGATGCCGCTTGCGCCGCCGTCTGGCTTGCCGTCATCGGTCTTGTCGGGGCGGCATGCGCCACGGCGGAAGTGCGTGCCACGCGGACAGCAGTTCGGCCAGTTGCCGATCGGACGCGCGCCTTCGCAGACGGCCGGCGGTGGCTTGGTGCCGCTTGAACCGCCGCCGTCTTTTCCAGCGTCGTCTTTGTCTGGCCGGCATGCGCCGCGTCGGAAGTGTGTGCCGCGCGGACAGCAGTTAGGCCAATTGCCGATCGGGCGTGCGCCATCGCAAACCGTCGGCGGGAGTATGACGCCGCTTGCACCGCCGTCCGGCTTGCCGTCATCAGACTTGTCAGGGCGGCAGGCACCGCGCTCGAAGTGCGTGCCGCGTGGGCAGCAGTTCGGGAAGACGCCGATGGGGCGTGCACCCTTGCATACGGGTTGAGGCGTTGGATCGCGGGTGATGCAATTGCGACCGTTCCACGTGGTGCCAGAAGGACAGGCGCAAAGGCCGTCGTCCGTCAGCATCATTCCGCCCTTGCATTCTGGCTTGGTTGGTTCGGCTTTTTCAGGCGACCTCACCGTCACGCATGACGATGACGGTTGGGCACCATCACGTGCCGAGGCCTTCCCACCGGCGACGAATGCGCAATTGGTGAAGGTGTCGGCGCTGCGCGGAACACGCGCCGTGATGGTGAATTTGCGCGCGGCCCCGGCCGGCAACGTGAAGTCGTCACCGGTCCTGCAGTTGAACGGAATGGCCTGCGGCTGCTGTGTGCACGGCAGTGACGGAGCAGCCGACACGATGGGCATGGAATCTATGCCGGATAGGCCATCGGTGAGTGTCACTGCGCCTTTGTGCTCAGCCCGTCCCGTGTTGGTCAGCGTGAGATTGAAGACGCATTCGCTTCCGGGTGCGCAGGTGGCTGGGCCCGTCTTATCAATCTTGAGGCTGAACGGCTGATCGGGCGGGGCGAGCTGCACGCTGTGGCAAGCCGGCTCGGATGCAGCACCTAACGTATCAGTGCTACCCACCGTCGCGCAGTTGGAGAACGATGTTGCGCTCGCATCCGCGGGCAGCCGCACGATCATGACGTATTTGTTGTGCTCACCGGGTGTCAGATTCATGTGGCCCGTGCATGTAAATGGGACATGCGTCGGTGCGGGCGTGCACGGGAACGGATCTGCGCCAGCTGCCGGAGTGATGGATACGATCTGCGCCGACGACAGTCCTGACAGTTTATCCGTCACGGTCACGGGATCGTCGTGGACGATTTGCTCGTCGTTGAAAATGTCGAGTTCAAAGCGGCATTCGCTACCGGGCTGACATGACTGGTCGCCGGTTTTTGTAACCTTTACCTTAAACGGATCGAGCTTCTGCGAGGCGCAGCTCTTGATCGGGCCCATGTTGGGCGGGGCGCCGACAAGCTCGGCGCAGTTCTTGAGAATATTGCTGTCTTTCCAGCTCTTTCCGGGCTTTACGGAAATTCCAAGCTCGATGAACTTGCCGGGGGCCAAGGGGACGAACGTGCCCGGTTTAAGCGGGTTGGGTGCACCTGGGATGGTGCAGTCGATAGAGGCGGCGCCAATGCCGCCCGCCCCAGCCTTCGTGCAGTTCCATCCCACGTTGCCGCCCGGCCCCTCCTGGAGGAGTTCCGGTGCGCCCAGTGAGATGGTGTCATTTATTTTGATAGGCCCGACGAAATCGCTCTTCCCGGTGTTCGTCACCCGGATGATGAAGAGGCATTCCCCCTTCAGCTCGCAGTGGTCCACGCCTTGTTTCGACGTGCCGAAGTTCCGCTTCTCGATGGCGAGATTGGGTCCTGCGGCTCGCTGGCCCGACATCGCGGTGCAGACCGCCGGCACCGTGCCGGCGATCTGGTCGCGCGGCAGCACACAGTTCTCGCCGGTGAATTCCATGAGACCGACCGTCGTCGTTAGGTCGAATGTCGTGGAAACCCCGGGCGGCAAGTCAGAGTTGATATCGCACCAGATGTTTCCGGGCTTGTTGCACGAGACCTTGGCCACCGAGGCGACCATAGTCGCGGAGACAACTTCGGCCTTGATATCCGTGAGGCCGAAGTCGTTCTTTATGTTTCTGGGGAAGTCGACGATCTTGATCGGCCCCTTGATCGTCTGGTTGCCAACGTTCGTAGCCGTGACGCGGAACGTGCAGGTGGGATCGCAAACGCTGTCGACGCGCTCCTTTTTCAGAACGAGCTTGGGACCCTGAAGAAGATTGACGGAGACGCACGACTTCGCCGCTGCACCGACAACGCTGGCGCAGTTCTGCATCACCTTGGCACCGGTCTGCTTACTGAAGACGGTGCGCAGTCTCAGCGTCGCCGTCCCCTGCGGGCCGATGATCATTGCCGGAATGCTGGTGCAGGTGGATTTGCCTCCCGGCGTGCACGTCCAGGTCTGGTTGGGAACGAGGACGGCCTCGGGCGCGGCCTTGCCGTCGAGCGTCAGTTCCTCGTTGACGACGACCGGGCCGTTGAACGGGGCATCGCCTTCATTCTTGATTGCGATGGTGAAGTTGCAGCCCCCGAGGTCGGAGCATTCGGCGGGGCCCGTCTTGGTGATGGTGAGCTTCGGCTGTCCTCCGGCTGGGTTCGGCTCCGGTTCAAGCGGGAGCGTGGCGCACGATGCAGCCGCAGCACCCTTCAACGTGGCGCAGTTCTTCACTTCTTTCACGGCGCCAATCCCGGCGCCGAGATCGAACGTGAGGCTCAACGGCGGAGCGGCGCCATTGGCCGCGATCTTCAGTTTCGCCGCGCATTTGAAGCCCTGTCCGTTCTTGGCGCACGACCATGGCGCAGCAGGCGCCGGTGTGATCGCAGTCGCGCCGAAGATGGCACCATCGCCAGTGATGGAATCGTCGAACTCAACGTCGCCGTCGAAGTCGTTGGCAGATGTGTTCTTGATCGCGAACGTGAACGTGCAGGCTTTCTTGGCCTGGCAGGCCACGCCCGTTTTCAGCAGGGAGAGCTGTCCGGCCACGGATGGCTCGGGCTGCTCGTCCACAACGGGCGGGGGAAGCGTCGGCTCGTTCGTTGGCGTACCCTGATCGTCGGGCGTGTTGGAATTCCACGCGATACACGAGGTGTTATCGTCGGGATTGGCGTCTTCGCTTGTCACGCCGGTCGATGGAACGACCTGAGGCGCGGCCGTGCCGGACGCTGCCGATGCGGCATTGTTAGCGGCATTGACGTCCGCGGCGTCCCCGTTGCTGACAGTTGCAGTAGCTGTGATCGGCCCCGCAGGCTCGGCAGGGAACGTCCCCCGCACTTCAAAACTCCTCTGCCCTTTCGGTGGCAGTTGGGGCGCAGTTGTAAAGTGCGTCGTGTTTCCTTCCTGGTTCGTAGCGACGCCGGGACCGGCACCCAGACCCGGATTGGTTCCGGCTATCGTGACGGAGAAGTTGGCGCCGACCGGCACTGTTCCAGAATTGGAAAGCGTCACGATCCACGAGCAATCGCGCACCGAACCGCGCTGGATGCACTGGGGCACGCCAGAGATGGCGACGGCACGATCAAATCCGTTACTCGTGCTGGCGGGAAGATCGGGGAGCGGCGGCGGCTCCTGGGCTTTCGCAAGGTCCGGCCTTGCCGGTTCGCCGCCCTTGCCGGGCTTCACGGTAATGCAGTTTTCGACCGTGAGGCCGCCGGGCGGAACCGCAAAGGTGGCTTTGATCTGGTTGCTGAAGTCCTGCGGGCCAGGCGGGATCGTCGTCGCCCCGAAAGTATTCGGCTCTGTCGTGAATCCCGTTGCCGTCTTGTTGGCTGAAAAGCCGATATCGAATGACTGCGGTGCAACCGAGAAGCGGTCCTCGAAGATCACGTCGTTGGCAACGAACGGCACTAGCGAGGTGTTGGCGAGGTTGATGAGGTATTCGCACTCGGCCTTGTCGGCCGCGACCAGCTTGCAGGTCTGGGTTTTGGTCGGCGCGAGATTGGGCGCGTTAGGATCGGTCGTGCCGCCGCCGCCCTCGACAGGAGGAAAGGTTTCGCCACCGCCCCCATCGGCAGTCGTACCACCCCCGCCGCTATCCTCGACCGGTGGGAACGTTCCGCCGCCACCTCCTTCGGTGCCGCCCTCCGCAACCGGAGGAAATGCGCCGCCACCCTCGACCGGTGGGCCGCCTTCGGCGATGGGCGGAAACCCTGCGTCGACGCCACATAGCAACAGTGCCGCCACGGCGCCGACGTGACCGCGAATGGCGGAGTCATCTTGTGCCGTAGTGTAATCGAGAAATGCGCTCTGCGTCGGTGGGACGTTCGCCGGGCGCACCAACTCCAAGGCGTTGAACTGCACGCCGCTGGCGATGCCTGCAAGCGTGTCGCCGGTGGCCGCCACGGTGGCGGAGCAGGTGTTGAGGTCAAGGAAGCCGTCGGGCTTGTAGCCGTATTGCAGGCTGACGCCGCCGCTGGCTGCATTGCTGTCATCGGCGGTGCCTATGGCGTAGATAGCGGGAACCTTGCTCCATAACCCGGGCGTGCCGGGGTCGTCTGGTGTCTCCTGCACGTATCGCAGCACCTGCGCGCCGGGTTCGGTGAAGCTGCCGTAATCGTAGGGGTTTTGCACCGGGCTGCGCTGCGCGAGCAACATCCGCCCGGTGGCGTCAAAGGCGATGCTGGTGACGGGAAACGGCTTGGCCGCATCAACCGTAACCTCCAACCTCGGGTCGCCGAGGAAAGCGCCGCCACTTAGGCCGACGGACCATATCTCAGGGCCTTCAGCGACGGCGTAATAGAGGCGACCGTCGTGCACGGCCAGCGCATTGATGCGACGCGCGGTCTGGGTGAAGCCCCAAGTTGCGGGATCGTCCGCCTTGAACGCGTTGCTCATGATTTCAAGGCGCTTGCCATCGTCTGACACTGCTTCCTTGCCAGCCGCGCGCAGTCCGGTAACTCCGTGGTCGTATTGTCCGAGATCGGCGGCGTTGTATTCAAGGCTGAAGCGATGGATCAGGCCGGTGTCGAGGTCGGACGCATAGAGCGTGCGCGTTTTGCGGTCGTACGCCAATCCGCCGATGCCTGGTCCCGTGTTGGGGATGCCGGAAAAAGCGGTGTCGGCTAACAACGAGACAGCGCCAGTTGCGCCGTCGATCTTGTAGATCGCTCCAGGGCTATTGCTGGACAGGCTGCCGAACTGCCCCTCCATGAAGGTCGCGTCAGGTGTGCCAGCCTTCAAACGGTTCGGGTGCCCGTCGGCGGCGCGCCCCCCACCAACGATGCGCAGGCCGAAGGCGGACGTTGCTGCCGCAAAGATGCGTGGTGGGCCGCCGTTGTCGCTCGGATCGATTGCCAGCGCGAAGACCTGACCAATGTCCTTGGCAGGCACAGCCAGTCGCAACGGCGCATTGACCAACTGGCCGGCGAGCGTGCCGTTGAGGCTCGATGCATCGAAAATGCGCAAGGATGGCGCGCTCACGTCGATGAAGGTTCGATCCAGAGGATCAACGCCTGGGGGAAGCTTGTCGCTGGCCAGCACCGTGCCGGAAAAGCCGGTGACGGCAACATCGCCTGCCTTAATCGCGGCAGTAGCCGGCGCTTCGCCAACGGTTTCGGCGGGGGAGCTGCCACTCATCACGAAAGTTGAAAATGCGACTACGACCGCGGCTCCAACCGGAGCCATCCATCGGGACACCTGCATTCCAACCCTCCGCCAGACCTGACATCTCGCTGCCTGCGATCTTCTCAGGTTCGCGGGCGCGCTGCCTCAACCGTTCGGTTGAGGCGCGGAGGATGATCCCGAAAATGGACTGGCAGCTTCGGCGGCATTTGAGATTTCTGCCGTCTCAGGTAGCCTTGTCTTTTGCTGAAGACGTTGGTCGCGAACTACGGGATCATCGCGGCGGCAGCGCTCGTCGGCAACTTCGAGCCGCGGCGTCCGCTTATCCTCTCGAAGCGTCAGGGCGATTGTCTCTCCGGCTCACCAAGCGACTTTGACGCCGAGTTTGCCGTCGTAGGCGTTGCCGTCTGCATGTTCGCCGATGCCGACGAGATAGGATGCGTTGGCATAGATGGCCGCGCCGTCGCCGATGTCGGTGGAAAAGCCGGTGTTGATCTCGAACGTGGTGCCGCCCATGTCAGCCGCGAACGGAATGAAGCCGGTGGCAGACGAGAACTTCGTCTTTGGATCGCCGAGGAACTCATACCAGAAGTTGGGTCGCACCCATGCGGTGAAGGTAGATGGTGCTCCGGTCAGCCAGGTCGGGGTGCCGAAGTCCTGCGCAAAGCGCACACCCACACGCCCCACCAGTGAATTGACGTTACCGAAGTGCACCTGTGCGGCGACATCGGATCCGTTGCTGAGGTTGACGGTCTGATAGGCGAGCTGCGCCTGTGGCTCGATGCTGAAGCCGCCGGGTCCGGTGTAAACCGGATAGCCACCTTCGAGTGATGCACCGAAGGCGCCGCCATCTGTTTTCATCTTCGGGATGCGGTTGGACTTAGCGTCAATATCGTACCACGATCCTAACAGCAGCGCGTCGACGTAGGCGTTCTCAGGTGTGTAGTGGGTCCAGTAAACGCCCCATGAGTACGCCATGAAGCTGTTCTCGCCCGCCTTGCCATCGCCGATGTGCCGCACATCGCCGGAGCCGTGACCAATGGCGAAGAACGCACCGGCATGATTGCGTGATGTCCCGACATCGCCGTCGCGATAAAGATCCATACCGCCCTGGAAGGCCCAGAAGTCATAGTCGTACTTCGGGCCGGCGCCGTAGATGCCACCCTTACCGCCGTCGCGATCCCCATGCTGGCCGATCACACGCGCCCACGCTGCATTTGGTGCGCCTTCAGCGTATGAACTGACCGCCGTACCGCGCCGTTCGTGCAGTGTGTCCAGCATCAGACGGCCATAGAGCAGCGTCATCGCCGGCACGGCTGCATAGAGCGAGGTTTCCTGCCGCCAATCAGGGATGTCGTCGCCACACACCGGTGCTGATGGATCCAGCGCGCAATCGAGCTCTGAACGCAGGTACCAATTATCGGGATTGGCACCGTTCTCACCGCCGCGGTAGAGCGAATATTCATACGGACCGGCGACGACGGGGCCGGCCAGCGCGAACAAGCCTGGCACCGTCGCTCCGTTAAGTGCGTCAACAATGAGAATGCCGTCCAACCGCGTGAGATCACCACCACCGCCGACGTTATTGACCGACAGCAACGAGGTGCCAATCGCGTTGCCGCCATCGATCACCAGCCTATCGGATGACGATCCATCGCTGCCAAGATGTGTATTGACACCAAGCGTGCCGCCCGCGCCGAGGTAATCGTTGACCGTCAAGGTTTTGAACGGTCCCGCGCTCGAACCCGGCGGCGTGAACTGCACAAGGCTGCCCGCAGCGTTATCCAGAAATGAGATGTTGGAATCGCCCGTTACGTTCCAGCGCGAGTTGGTAAGAGCGACAATGGAGACGCCGCCAGCTGCCGTGGTTGCTGAACCGTTCAGTGTCGATCCCGTCGCGTCGATGCCCAAAGTCGCTGCGGCGCCGACATTCAGCAACTCGTTGCCACCGGTCACCGTCGAGCTTGTGAGGGACGCTTGCAACGTCCCGCCAGTAACATTGAAACCGGCACCGTCAGCCGCTGTCACAGTGCTGTCGGTTATGGTGATGCTACTTGGATCGGGACCAACAGCATAAACGGCTGCAGAGTTCGCTCCAGATGTGGCTATCGTGGCGTCCGCGATCGTTACACTTGCATCGTAAAGAGCTATCGCCGCTGCTTCACCGCCGCTTGTCACGATGGAAGAGCCACCTAAAACTTGGGCTGTGGAACTCATTACAAAAAGACCAGACGCGCCATATCCAGTCGTCGAGATCTGAGTGCCGTTCCGCAACGTAATGTTGCTGCCAAATCCTGCGCTGGCTGCGGTCGAAAAATCGCCTGATGTGCGAGCGACAACGGCGTCGGCTACTATGCTGCCACCGTTCAACGCATAAAGTGCTGAGGAGCTGTCACCTGAGGTCGTAACCTGCGTACCGTTTGTCAGCGTGATCAGGCTGTCGCTTCCAAACGCATAAGCGCCATAGCCATTGCCTGAACTCGAGGTGTTGACCGTAACTGCATCGGCCACGATCTCGCCGGCGTCAAAAGCATGAAGGCCATTGCCGCTCCCCGTAGTGATGATGTCTGTTCCGTTCAGAAGTGTCACTTTGCTGCCCGAACCTTCAGCCCGTGCGCCGTCCGATCCAGAGCCCGAGGTGCTGACCGTGACACCATCGGCCAAGATCTCACCGGAGTTCAAAGCATGGAGGCCATATGCACTGCCACCCGAAGTGGTGATCTGTGTACCATCGAGGATAGAAATCGCCGAACTGGAACCGACCGCGTGGGCTCCGTAGGCGTTAGTGCCTACAGTGCTGATGGCGCTGTTTGCGTTGACGTTCACCCTTCCGCCTGTTTCCGCATGCGCACCGTGGGCACCGTCGCCTTGGGTGGAGACTTGAGCGCGCTCCAGAGAAACAAGCGAACCGGCATCCGACGCCCACGCACCATGGGCGCTATTTCCCACAGTACTGATGGTGCTGTCGTCAGTGAGTACTAAGCCGCCTGTTTCGGCATGCAGGCCATGCGCGCCGACACCCTGGGTGGACACCTCAACGCCCTGCAGCGACGTAATCGTATTTGCCCCCGATGCCCACGCGCCATGGGCGTTGGCACCCGCAGTACTAACGGTGGTACCGCCCTGCGCGGCGACGTGGCCATCTGTTTCAGCATGCAGGCCATGTGCGCCGACACCCTGGGTGGACACCTCGACGCCCGATACCGAAGCAACCGCGCCCACGCCTGAGGACCATGCGCCGTGGGCATCGATGCCGGCTGTATTTATGGTGCCGCCTGCCGCACTGACTGTTCCACCTGTTTCCGCATGCAGCGCATGGCTGCCGTCGCTCTGGGTAGAGATTTCGGCGTCATACGTCGAAACAACCGTATTGTCTCCCGCTGAACGAATAGCGAAAGCCAACCCACCCGCCGTGCTCACCTGACCCCCATAAACGGTGACGAGCCCGCCAGACGTTGCGTTCAATCCATACGCGTTATCGTTTCCAGTCTCGATCTCAACGCTCTGCAAGACCATGACAGCAGCATCGGATGCAACGGCCGCGTGTGCCCCAAGACCGGTTGTGCGAACTGCGCCGCCATCGGCGGCAATCGTGCTGCCCAAAGAAGCAAACAGGCCATAGGTGCTGTCACCTGTGGTGGTGATCTGGGTCCCGTTGCTCAATGCTATAAGCGAGCCGGCATCTGCTGCGCGCGCGCCGTATGCACCTGCGCCTGAAGTGTTCACCGTAATCGAATTGCCTGTGATCTGCCCGCCATTAAAAGCATAGAGACCGTCTGCGCCGATTCCGGTTGTGGTGATCACCACCCCGTTGCCAAGCATGACGGTCGAACCAGAATTCAGCGCTATGGCTGCGAAAGCTCGTTGCCCCGAAGTGCTAACCGTCACCGCGTCTGCTGTGATACTTGCGCCGGTAAATGCAAAAAGCGCGTCTGCATCATCGCCCGAAGTGGTAACCGTTGAGCCCGGCTGATTGAGCATGATGCTTCCGCCCAATTCTGAATAGACGGCATGCGCATGACCTCCGCTTGTTATCGCGGTCAACAATCCGTCGGTGACAATCGTGCCACCATTGAGTGCCCATAGGGCGTATCCTGCGCTTGCCGTCGCCGGACTTGTATCAATGAGGCCATTGGCCGTTAGATTCTGACCCGTGTCGGCCTTGACCTGCTGCGCTTGCGTGCCGGACGCCTGCATTGCTGCGAGCATCGCGATGATCGAAACTGCACAGCCGTGCGTATGCCATGAACGCATCATGACCGTTCCTCTCGGAAAACAGTGTCCGGCCATGCCGATGAAAGCTGGGAATGCGGCGCTGTGCATCGCATCAGTGTGCCTGACGCGCTAGCTGGGCGTGCTATGAACGTGGCTAGAGCACTGGACGTCATCGTGCGCCATGGAGCGAACTCCAACTGATCTGAACACAGAACAGCATCAGTGATTCGCCAAACGCGCAGATCTGCGATTAGCGGCACCAAAGCGTTATAATCAGTATCGTCGCAAAATTCACACAGTCCACTGACTGTTATACATTATCCTGAGCTCGGTCAGAATGCCTGCTGAAGTCAAGGTCCGATATCGACGCGCCGTCGATATCTCAAAACGCCGAGTGCCCGCCCTGCCCTTCACTGCTTCGTCGTCAACATGAAAAGCTTGTGCGTACATGCGATGGCCAATCGCAATGGTGCTTTTGCGATTGCTGCGTCTGCGGGCTATTGCAGCCGCCGCCAATCATATCCGTTATTCGAGGCAGACCGGTCGAAGCGGCCGATGGTTTGATGAGCGCTCGTCACCCTGGTTGTGTAAATAAAAACTGCGCTCTATATGGGTACTCTGACCATTCTCGGGCGTGGTCACGAAGCGGATCGTCGATGGAGCAGATCGTGGCAATCGACGCTCCCGCCGCGGTGATTTCCGCCCTTCTCCAATGTCCTGTAGCTCTGTTATCTCCACGCCTTCTTCAGGCGCGTATGACCGCACCCCAACAGCGTGTAGGTTTATCAAAGAGGCGGACGATCCGTGGGCTTGCCGCACGGATTTGCCTTAGCCACTCGCAAAAGCAATGAGGCAAGCTCGGTTCGTGAGCCAGACACCACCCAGAAACTATGATGCGATCGTGATCGGCGCCGGCGCGGCCGGGATGATGTGCGCGTCCACCGCAGGCCAGCGCGGACGCTCCGTTCTGCTGATCGACCATGCCAATGAGGCCGGGAAGAAAATCCTCATTTCTGGCGGCGGCCGCTGCAATTTTACCAATCTGCACACGTCGCCGGAGCGCTTCATTTCCGCCAACCGGCACTTTGCCAAGTCGGCGCTACGACGCTTTCGCCCCGAAGATTTTGTCGAGCTGGTCGAGCGCCATCACATCGCCTGGCACGAGAAGACGCTGGGTCAGCTGTTTTGCGACGGCTCCGCCAAACAGATCGTCGCCATGCTGCTGCACGAATGCGCAAGAGGGCACGTGGAGCTGCGGTTGGGGCGCCAAGTAAGCAAGCTCGAACATGCCGACGGCGTTTACCGCATTAACTGCGGCGATGAGATGGTGACCGCGCCCGCACTCGTTATCGCCACGGGCGGTCCGTCCATTCCGAAAATGGGCGCGACTGGATTTGCCTATGACATCGCCCGCAAGTTCGGCCTCACGGTCGTTGAACCCAGACCCGCGCTCGTACCGTTGACGCTTGGCAGCGACGAAGCCCTGTTCAAGTCGCTGTCCGGCGTCGCTACCGATGTCGTTGCACGTTGCGGCAAGGTCGAATTTCACGAAGCTGCGCTGTTCACTCACCGAGGTTTGTCCGGCCCAGCCATCCTGCAAATATCTTCGTATTGGAAGCAAGGCGAGGAGATCGGAATCGACTTTCTGCCACCCGGATCAGCTCGGCTCGTCGACGCAAAGCGCACGCACCCCCGTTCCGCGTTGCGCTCGGTGCTGGCGCATACTTTGCCAGCGCGTCTTGCTGAGGCTCTGGATGAACGCATCGGACTTGGTGGAGAGCTGGCGAACAGCCCCGACCGGGTTCTTGAAGCCGTTCAGCGGCAGCTTTCTGACTGGCGGTTTCGTCCCAACGGCACAGAAGGCTTTGCCAAAGCTGAGGTTACGGCCGGCGGGATCAGCACCGATGAATTGTCATCGCAGACGATGGAAGCCAAGAATGTCCGGGGGCTGTACGCAATCGGCGAAGCCGTGGACGTAACGGGTTGGCTCGGTGGTTACAATTTTCAATGGGCGTGGGCCAGCGGCGTGGCGGCAGGGATTGCTCTCTAGGTATTAACGGTCAGCCGACTGCCCACTTAGCTATTGCCACGCAGATAGTCATGAGACCGTTGCCGCCATCGGAGCGTTCGACGGCGGCAACGGTTTTCGCGATTTTAGAAGCCGACCTTCAGCCGCGCATTGAAGCTGTTGTCAGTCGTGCGATCGCCGAACTGCCCACTGTATGATACGCCTGCAGAAGCAGCCGCCGTAAGCTTGAGGTCAAGCCCGGCCTCCACCACGGCTGCATCCTGCGCAATCGGCGTGCCCGCCACGGTGAAGTCATCGCCACCGGCCGCGAACGTGTGCACCGAATGCAGTGCAACGTCACCGAAAGCGTGTTGCCAGCCGATGCCGCCGCGTACCACCGCCGTCGCACCGCCAAGGGTCAAGGCCGAAGCAAAGCGCATGCCGATGGTCGAGAATGACGTGTTCAGCGTATCGCGGGCCACCGATAACGCGGCCAGTCCGCCGGCCTCGGTGAATGCGTTGGTGATGACCTGCACATGGGCGAAGTTGGCGTAAGGATCGATGGTCATACCGCGGGCGACGTCGAAGCTATAGGAAAGCTCGCCGAAAGCCTGCAGCGAGTGGCCATTGTATTCGCCCTTCAGCGTCTCGGCGAAGTCACCTAACACCGTGCCGAAACCGACCCCGCGCTGGCTGGAAACGTCATGCCACGCGTATGTACGCCGGAGCGAAACGCCAGCTTCTCCCAGTGCGCGCCAGCATAGCCACCGAAGTGGAACGTATCGGCCTTGGTGCCGGAAAGCGCGGTGTTGAAGGATGAATTGCTGTAACCGCCCAGCACGCCCATGCGCCAGATGTCGACGGTGGGCGCATCGGCACCAACCAGGAAGCCCCCTACCGTGCGGTCAACGGTGTCGATGCCATTGCTGCCTTCCGTTTCACCCCATGAACCAAACCCGCTAGCCCAAAACGATGCCCGCTCGCCACCGTCGCGTTTGGTGTGAAGATCGTCGGACCGCAGCCGGTTATTGATGGCCTCACGAACAAGGCGGCTGTCTTGCACAAAGGCGGCACGGGTTGAGACGTGCTGTGCACCCGAAAGCTGATCGAATGCCTTGCGCACGGTTTCTTCATCGGGCGTGCTGGCAGCAGCAAGCCAAAGCGCATTCGACTGGCCAAGTGAATCGAGCGCGCCCGCGGTTGCAATCTGATTGGCGGTTTTGCCGAAGGGCTTCAATGTTGCATCTGGATCGGGACCGGACGGCTCCGAACCGTCGTCAACCAGCGCAATGGCCAACTCCAGCGCCTTGTCATCCTCCTTATGCGTCAGCGTATAGGCGAGCAGCACCGAATCCTGAATGTCGTCGAAGCTACCGGTCAGCGCGCCGCCATAGCTGAGCACCTGATATTTCCAGCCGTCAGCGAAGGTGATGCCGCTGCCGTAGGCAACCGTCATCTTCGCGCCTTGCGCAATTGTGACGTCGCCACCAACGCTGACGCTATCGTTGACGCCTTCTTCCGCGATGCGCATCCGATATGTCGACCCTGCCTCGAACGCCAGATCACCGGCAACATTCAATGTGCCCATCGTCGCAGAAAGACCTGGCGCTAGCGTGCCGCCGTTGCCGATGGTAACAAGCGAAGCTGCAACCGGATTGGCTTCGGTGCCCGCCGCTGCGGAACCAATCGTGCCTGTTCCGCCGAGAATGCCGGTTCCCGAAACAGCAAACGTGCTGGCAAGATTGTTGGTTACCAGTAGTGTGCCGCCGCTCACCGTCGTTGTGCCAACGAATGCAGAACCATCGCCGCTATAGGTTGTGTTGCCGGCAAGATGCTGGATGCTTGCGCTGCCCGGCACGCCATCCTTTCGGATGTTGGCCGCGAAATCATAATTCTGGTTTGTGTGATTGAACACAAGCGCACCTGTGCCCTGCCCGAAAGTCAGACCGGAATAGTTGGCGGGGTTGGCATCGGGCGCAATCACGATCTTGCCCGCAGCCTTTGCTGCTTCACCCGCGGCGGCGCCGATGTTCAATGTGCCAAATGTGTTGGTGCTGTTGGAGCTCGCAAATCCACTCGCGATGTCAACTTTGGTTGCCGTTACAGTCGCGCCGTTTGATACGGTCACGTGCGCATGCATTTCACCACCAACAGGCGGACTGGCGCGCGCGATGGAAAGCGTTCCCGCATCCACCGTGGTTGTCTGGCCATCTACCTCCATCCAATGCTCGCCGATGGCGGAGCGGCCGACGGTGATCGTTCCGCCCTTGGTGTCGATCCGGCCGCCGTTTGCAATGCGCGCCTGCTTGATGCCCACAGTTCCCGGCGATGTGCCGGTTCCCGAAAGCGCCAGCTCGGATCCCGCGCCCGTAATCGTGAGCATCGTCGATGAAGCGCCGTGATTGTCGAAGTAGACGCTCTCGGCGTCGATGACTTTACCACCGGCCGAGATGGTCATCGAACTGCCTGTACGATAGCCGACGTACACAACCGGCACCGACTTGTCGTTGGCCGGATTGATAAAGGACAACGTCGAACCGGCGCCCTGCACGAAGATCTGCGCCGGCCCATCCACGTGATTGCCGAGGTAGGCGTAATAGTAGTCGCCGAAGATGTGCTGGCCGCCAGCCTGCAGCTTGCCGCCGTTCTTGATGGTCAGCGTACCGCCGCCATCCGCGGTGCCGAATGCAATGTTCTGCGTGACCGCGTCGGTGCGTCCATCAACGACGATGTCGCGGTCACGGTCTATGACTGCCGTGTGCGTCGCGTCTGGAACGATGCCGTCAGTCCATGTTTCCGGCGTAAACCAGTCACCCACAACGCCGCCACCGTTCTCACCGGCCAGCGAAATTTTAAGGCCGACCTTACCTGCTTCGCTGTAATCGAGCGCATAGCTGAGCAGGATCGAATCCTGGATCGCCGCGAACTGGCCGGTCAGCGTGCCGCCGTACTCAAGAATGTTGTATTTCCAGCCGCTCTGATAGGTGATGCCGCTGTCATATGCGACCTGAACGTTCGCGCCGCTGTCGATCGACAGGTTACCGCCGACGACGGTCTTGTCGCTCACACCGTCTTCGGCGATGCGCACGCGATAATTCGATCCGTCTTCAAAATTGAGATCGCCCGCGACGTTCATGGTTCCGATGGTGGTGGTTCCGCCCGGAGCCAGCGTGCCGCCGTTGCCGATCGTCGTAGTGCGGAGCAGTTCAACCGTGCCGCCGGATGTTGCCTGTGTCGATCTGCCGACCGTACCGGTGCCAGCCAGCGTACCGGTGCCGCTGACGTCCATCGTGCCGCCCAGAGCACCGTCGACGTAAAGTGTGCCGCCAGAAACCTCCGTGCCACCTCTGAAGCGCGCGCTGTCAGCACTAAACGTCGTCGTGCCAGCAATATGCCGGATCACGGATTGTGAATCGTCAGCGAGAAGGCCCTGTGAGGCGAAGGCCGTGCCGAACTGGTAGTCAGTGCCAGTGTGATTGAAAACAACAGTGCCCTTGCCGTTGAACAGCACGCTACCGTAACTGGCAAGCGTCAGCGTGCCGGTACCTGCCGCCGCTGCCCCCTCGACACCACCGATAGCGAAGACAGAGCTGCCGGCAGTTTCGGCACCGATGGAAAGCGTGTTTGCTTTCAGTGACGCGCCATCGGCCAATTGCAGCAGCGCGTTACCACCATCGCGGCCGCCGATATGCATGGTGGAGTTCATCGTCACGGATGTTCCGGTTCCAGTAACGATCAGCGTTGCCTCGCCGCCACCATACTCAGCCAGACGAATGTTGTTGCTGGTCAGCGTAAACACGCTGCCGCCCATGATGGTCAGCTTACCCTTGGTGAGATTGAGCTGTGACGTTGACCCATTCTGTCCGTTGATCATGACGCTGGCGCCATTATCGATGATCGCAGCTTCAGCGGACGGGCTGATCGGATTGCCGCTGTAGCTGCGCCAGTTGTTCGGATTGAACCAGTCATCATTGCCGGCGCCACCGGTCCAGGTCGCCGCCTGCGCTGACGATAACGTCAATGCCGTGGCTGCGCTCAACAGCAAGGCGCGCCGGAAGCTGCTCAGGCGAAAGCCCGCAGCGACGTTGTTGGTGGATACAGCTACGTTGTTGAATGAAACGCGAGACATGGAACTCTACCTTTACTGAACTCTCGATGCTGGAGCTTGTAGCTCCGCGGATTTCACATGCGTGGTGGGCGGCGATTCCATGCAAGGAACCACCATTGTTCAGTTGTCAGAATTTGTAGCTGACGCCGAAGCCGAGATCGTGCGACGGGCCTGTTTCAATGTCGTACTCGACACCGTTCGATGAGAAACTTTTCAGGCTGTCGATGTCGCTGTAGCGATACTCGGTTCGGAACGTCACATGGTCGGTTAGCGCATGCTCAAGGCCGCCGCCGAATGTCATTCCAACAAGCACGTCCTTGCCGCCGCCGAACGGCACGGGTGTCGCGCTCGTGTATTGGCCCTTCTCAAACCGCGTTATTTCCTCATGCGAGTAACGCGAAACGGTGATGCCGGCCGTGACGTATGGCAGATAGCGCCCGAACGCCAGTCCTGCGCGGGCACGCAGGCCTGCAGAGAAGTCCTGATGCGTCGTGATCATGCCCCGCAGGTAATTGCTGGCGTTGTAATAGTAGGAATAGAATCGATCCGGCCCGCCGCCGCCGAATGCACCGACATTGACATCGGCTTCCATGCCGACAACGAGGTTGTTCTGAAACTGCTGATTATAGCCGGCGAAGAAACCACCCTTGAGAGTCTCGATGCTAGAGTTGATTGATGAACTCAGCGGGCGTGGCTGCGTGAACGAAAAATCGGCCGCAGTATTGCTCCAGTTGTGGCCGATGCTCAAACCGGTGTAGGCGCCGCTCCAGTCATAGGTATCTGCTGCCGCGCCGCGAGAGTTCGAGAACGCCTCCCAGATGCTGCCCGCTCCGGAAATGTCGAGTGGATGACCGAGCTTGGTCTCGAAGCCAGCGATGAACGTCAGGCCGCGGCCTGTTGGATTGACACGCGTGTAATCGGTTGAAAGGCCGTCGCCGCTCAACGCCAGTCCGTAAAGCTTGTTGGTCAGATTCTCGACCGAGAAAAACACCTTGCTGTAGTTGCTGAAACTGTACGTTCCATAGAGATCCAGCAACGCATAGGCCGGCACGTCGTAGTATTCGCCATCGATCACGCGACGGAAGGAACTGCCGCCGGTGTATCGAACCTTGCCGCCCAGCGTCAGCTTGCGATCGAGAAGCCGCACGCCGAGATCGAGCATGCCATAGTTGTCCGGCAGCATGTCGATATCGCCGTTGCCGATGTCGGAACCCATGCCCCAACCGTGCGGAAGATTGGTTTCCGATGCGGTGAAGGAGAAGTTGGCATACGCGATGCCAGCGTCGTAGCCGCCTTCTATTTCGATGCCGCTCATCGTCGTGATGCCGGGCACGTTCACCCAGACTGCCGACGTCTGATACAAAACACCCGTGCCCGCACGACGATCGATATCAACCAGATCGTTGGTGATGTAATTCTCGATATGGTTGCGGAAATATCCGACCTTCATGCGAAAGCGGTCATCACGGCGCAGCACGTTGTTCCAGGTGAAATTGGCGCCGATATCCCAGCCTTTGCTGCTCTCCGGCAGCAGTCCGAGATTGTTGAAAATGCCGGAGCCCACATCGTCATAGAACGGCACCAATCCCCAGAACGCTTCCTGCGCGGTCGGCGGCCGGAACGTATGCGCATAGGTGCCATACAGCTGCAGCCAATCGAACGGCTTCGCCGCGATCGTGCCCTTCGGATTCCACTGGCTGCCGGTTTTCTCGACGTCTTCCGCCGGGCAGTTCGTGGGACCGGCAGGGCATTCCTCAAGCCAGCCACCGCCCGTGCCCTGCGTGCGCTCCTGGCGTATGCCTGCAAGGTCGTAGCGGTCGTAGCGCAGGCCGCCGATGAAATCGAACATGCCCCACGACAGCGTACCGTCGGCAAAACCGCTCGCCTTCTCCAGCGTTCCGGGCGCGTTGGCGCCGCGATAGGTCACGCTGTAATCGTCCATGTTGTAGGAGGCGCCGTAAAAGAGCTTGAGCCCCAGCTCATCCGACAACGCGAAACGGCTTGTGTTGCTGAAGTCGCCGCCCCAGCCCAACGCTTCTGTCGTGCGCCCACGATAGCTGCTGCTGGTGCTGTTCGGCTCGTACAGCAGGTTGGTCTGATTGTAGTAGAGGTTTACCCGCGCATCGACGAGATTGTTGCCCGGCGTCAGCGCGTAATTCATGTAGTAGGTGTTGTTGTCGATCAGCCAATCGTAATACGAGTTAGTGAACTCGTTCTCGTACTTCAGATAGCCGAAATTGAAGTTGTGGGTGTCGTTCGGCTTGATTTGCAGTTTTGCAAGCCGTGAGCCCGGGCTGTTCTGCGCCGGCGCGCGGGCACCATCGACATTCACCCGCATGAAATCGCCGTCACCGTTGCGATAGTTTTCGGTTTCGGTCATCGCCCACGCAGTGATGAAGCTGATTTCACCGCCATCTTCGCTCGTGTGACGCGCACCTGCCGCGGCGAGACCGGACCAGTTCCAGCCGTTGGAGCCAACTTTCCAGCGTGTCAGCCCGCCCAGATCCTCACCCGGAGCAAGAACGTCATTGACGCCGAGCGAGCTGAAATTCGCAGCGCCGCTCAGTGTTCCAGATCCATGCGCACCAGCAACGACGCCGCGCGTGACGTCGATGCCGGAAATGAACTCCGGGTGCATGTAAAGATACGTGCCGCCGTAAGCACCGTGGCCCGCAGCGTTGCGAAATGTCTGCGGCACGCCGTCGATCAGACTGTTGACGCGGCCATAGCCGCTCATGCCGCGAATATTGACGGAGTATGCCGGCTGCGAACCGCCCTGCCGGGTGAACGTGCCAGGCGTGTTACGCATCGCCTGGTTCACGTCGCCGCCGTAGCGAACCTGCAGGTTTTCCGCGGTGGTCGTGCTCACGGGCGCTGCGGTTTCATAGGGCGCATCGCCGCTGGAGCCACCTTCCGCGCCGCCGGAAACATCAATCGTATCCAGCGCAATGGCACCATCAACGGAAGCGCCATCGTTTCCCGTCGAAACCTGACCGCCGATAAGCACAGTGCCATCACCGTTGAAAGTGAACGAGATGCCTGTGCCTTCCAGCAACTGCGAAAGCGCGTCCTGGGGCGTAAACGTGCCGCTGACCGAACGCGATGTTACACCGCGCACAGCCGCAGCAGCGGACGTCACCTGAAATCCGGATTGCCGTCCGAACGCATTGAGCGCTGAAGCTAGCGGTTGCGCTGGAATGTTGAAATTGCGCGCGTTGCCGTCAACGGTCGACGATTGCGCATACGAAGAATGGGGCGCAACGACCACCGGCATCAGCCCCATCATGGCGGTCGTCGTCAAACTATGTAGAATCAGTCCAATTCTACGCTTACTCATACGCATGTACGAACTCACTCACCGCGTTTACTTCAGCGCGCAAGCACACACGCGCTGTTACGGCAAAGACGAAGAGCTCGGATTTTTTTTACACGGGCGGAACGATTTTTTTACGCGCGCATGTCACGCACGGCCGCGCTGCTCAGAAGCGCGTTGCAAATTTCAGGTAAGGCGACAACTGTCGCACCTGTCCGCCATAGGGCTGCAGCAGCGCCCGCAGAGCTCGATCGGGATCCGATAGATCGTAAAGACCTGTGACCGGTTGATCGGCCAGTGTTGGGTCGGGCACAGCGATCCATGCGGATTGATAGCGTTGCAGCAGCTCGATCACCTCACCGATCGTTGCATCCTGCACGAACAGCTTTCCATCTCGCCACGCGCCGATGTCTTCCGGTGCAATCTCGCGCCTCACCGTTGCTCCGGTGCTGAGATCGACAACCATCATGTTGCCGGGCTTAAGCAGCTCGTCAGCGCGCCGTCCGTTCTGGTCGAGTTGCACCTCAACTGCACCGCGCTCAAGCTCAACGGTTGCCGTCCGCGACGAAAGCCGCAGATTGAATGCCGTGCCCACAACACGGACTTTCACATCGCCCGTGTTGACAACAAACGGCCGCGCCGCATCGGGATCGACATCAAAGAAGGCTTCACCGGCCAGCAGGTCCACCAACCGTTCGCCGCTGGAAAAACGGGTCGCCATCGCACTGCCCGCCGCAAGCGTAACTGTGCTGCCGTCCTCCAGCTGTATCGTACGGGTCTCGCCGGTTGCGGTCATGTAGTCGGCCCGCATATGCAGCGACACCACCGGCAGCACGAACACGGCCAGCACTGCGGCGCAGGCGGCAGCGGCGATACCGAGCGCCATGCGCCCGCGCCAACGCCGCGCGTGTCGCGCCGATGTTGCCTCGACCCGGACGGGGAGGTTTTTTGCGGCCTGGGCGCCTCGCCAGAGATGATCATAAGCGGGCGGCGCACTGCCTAGCGCATCCCAGCCCCGGCTGGCCTGCTGCCAGGCATCGGCATGCGCGGGAGATTGGGCCAACCATTGTGCGAAAGCGCGCCGCAACGCTGCGTCGTTTGGTTTGTCCTGCAAACGCAGCAACCAATCGATCGCATCCTCCAGCAATGGATCCTGTTTGTCGTCCTCGCTCAAGATCGGTCTCGTCGTTTCGTTGCAAGCATGGCGCCGAATCGGATCGGCAGCGCATCAATGTGCCTGATAGAGACGATCTGCATGGAATTTTATTCACTGCCTGACGGCTGCCAGGCATCAGCTCCGTGTGTTTTCGAGCCGGGTGGCGATCTTCAACATCGCCATTTTCACATACCGATGGGCGTTCGGCACCGAAATCCCCAGATGCCGCGCAATATCTTCCAGCGTGAACTGCCCGAACCGGTGCATCTCGACCGCAATGCGGACCTCCAACGGAAGATCCGCCAGAATTTCAGCCACAATCCTCATTTCGTCGGCAAGCACCGCCGCTTCTTCCGGATTTGCAGCGGTTTGCGGTTGCACCCAGTACGGCGCATCCGCCTGAACATGCTTCTGCTCGATCTGTCGCCGCCGGATCAGATCAAACGAGAGATTGCGCACGATGCGATAGAGGTATGCCAGGACCTGTTCTCTGTTGCACGCACGCACACCCGCCGAAGAAATACGCAGAAACGCATCCTGCACCACGTCCTCGGCGATATCGCGCGAACCAACAATCGGTGCTGCGTAATCAACGAGCGGCCCCCGGTGGTTGATAAAAACGCCCCACCGAATATCGTCCTCTTGCATCGCGCCCTTCCCTCATCATGGGAAAAACCGGTGAGGATCGTTGCTTCCCCCATGACGCCATAACGCGCATCACTTTGAACTCAACGTGCACCGTCGAACGTGCTGGCAATCCAGCACAACTGTTCAACACAATATATGACTATTTTTGTCAAGTTAGTCGTAGGTGCTCGAGTAGCACATCCGATCGCCGGAGGCTGTCGCACCGACTGGCTAACTGGTCGACAAGCGCTGTATATGCGCGCAATTAGCGTACCGGTTGCCGAATTGTCACGATGGACCGGCATTCCGTAAACACGATTTATCTGCGCGCGCTGTAGGGCTATCGAGCGAGGATTCTATCGGGGGCCATGCGCCTCGGTTGAACCTGCCGCACATCCGATGCGTTTCTTACCGGTCGCTTGGCCGATCGCTTGGGTTGCAGGCGTCCTGCGTGCACGCGCGTGTTGGCGCCTCGCACACAAGCGTGGCTGAGCCGCCCGAAACCCGGCAACGGCCGGGTCCCGGACGAAACCATTATCAATATGCAAGCTCGGCGGCATCTTTGGGGTTGAGCTTGGCGCGCACCACCGGCTCGGTCAGTTCAGGCGAGCACAGCTCGATGAACTTGTAGGCGAAGCCGCGCAGGTAACGGCCGCGACGCACGGCAATGCGCGACGTGTTACGCGCGAACAGCCCATCGGCCGACAACAGCGAGACAGAATCCCTGCCCTTGTCGTGGGCCATCGACGCAATGATACCGACGCCAAGTTCCAGCTCGACGTAGGTCTTGATCACGTCAGCGTCGAGCGCGGTCATCACGATGTCGGGCTCAAGGCCTGCGGCATCGAACGCAGCGTCGATGTGCGAACGGCCAGTGAAGCCAGCATCGTAGGTGATGATCGGCCACTCTGCGATCGCTGCCAGCGTCAATGGGTTGGCCTGCGTCAGCGGATGCCCCGGCGGAACGATCACCGCATGCTCCCACGAATAGTACGGGAATGCTGCAATCTCAGGTTTGTCCTCAAGCGCCTCCGTTGCAACGCCGATGTCAGCGCTGCCGTCCATCAGCATGGACAGGATTTCCTTCGGGCTGGCCTGATGCAGGATCAGGCGCACGTTCGGAAACGCTTTTTTGAACTGCACCACAACCGGCGGCAAGGCATAACGCGCTTGCGTATGCGTTGTGGCGATCGTCAAATCGCCGCTGTCCGTTTTCGAAAACTGGTCCGCAAGCCGCTTGATGTTCTTGGTGTCGAGCAGCAGTCGTTCCACAATCGGAACCAGCTCCTGCCCCGGCCCCGTCAGCCCGATCAGCCGCTTGCCGCGCCGGACAAACAGCTCAACGCCCAGTTCGTCTTCGAGATCCTTGATGTGGCGACTTACACCGGATTGCGACGTGTAAAGCGCGTTGGCCACTTCGGTAAGATTGAAGTTGCGTCGTACTGCTTCGCGAATGATGCGTAGCTGCTGAAAGTTCACTTCACTGATCCTTGATCGAATAGACGCAAGCGGCTGCTCAAGAGGCGCACGGCTTGCCCGGTTGTCAACTGAAGTTCCGCCAAGCGCTGTGCCGGCAATTGAACCTCATACTGTTGCTCAGTCGTCTGTCCACCACCGTTCAATCGGGACAACTCGATCCGCGCCACAGGTCCGAAGCTCAAAATACGGCTCACACGTGCGGGCACACCGATGTTCGTGTTTGCATGATCGACCACAATATCCAGCTCGTGCGGACGCGCAAAACCGACGACCTGCTGCCCGTTGCCAAAGCCGCGCCCAACCTGGGGAATGACGTCGGTGCCGACTTGCAGCCCTTCACCCACGACATTGCCACGGAACTCGTTCACCGCGCCCAGGAACTCATAGACAAACGGCGTCGCCGGGTTCGAATAAACGTCCTCGGCAGCCCCAACCTGTTCGACCTTGCCTCGGTTCATCACCACAACCCTGTCGGCGAGCTCCAGTGCTTCTTCCTGATCATGCGTCACAAAGATTGACGTGATGTGCAATTCGTCATGCAAGCGGCGCAGCCAGCGCCGCAGCTCTTTACGAACCTTGGCATCGAGCGCGCCGAACGGCTCGTCGAGCAACAGCACGCTCGGACCAACCGCAAGTGCGCGCGCCAAGGCGATACGCTGGCGCTGGCCGCCCGAAAGCTGCGAAGGATAGCGGTCCGCCAGCCAGTCGAGTTGCACAAGCTTCAAAAGCTCCGTCACCTTGGCACGGATGACTTTATCTGCCGGCCGGTCTTTGCGCTTCACGCGCAGACCGAAGGCGACATTCTCGAACACGGTCATGTGCCGGAACAGCGCGTAGTGCTGAAACACGAACCCGACCTTACGTTCGCGCACATGCGTTGACGAAGCGTCCTCGCCGTCGAGCAGAATGCGGCCGCTGTCGGCAAAGTCGAGGCCGGCAATGATGCGCAGCAGCGTCGTTTTTCCGCAGCCGGACGGGCCCAGCAAAGCGACGAGTTCGCCGGTGGGAAAATCGAGCGTTACACCGTCAAGCGCCTTGAATGCACCGAAGGATCGCTGGATATTTTCAACTCTGATGCTCATGGTGCCCCAATCGGATGTGGTTCGCGTCCAAGTCGCCACTCAATCACGGTCTTGATGACCAGCGTCACCAGCGCCAGCAAAGCCAGCAGAGACGCCACCGCGAAAGCCGCAGCAAAGTTATATTCATTGTAGAGAATTTCTACCTGTAGCGGCATGGTATTCGTCTGTCCGCGGATGTGACCCGAAACAACCGACACCGCACCGAACTCGCCCATCGCACGCGCATTACACAGGATGACGCCATACAGCAGGCCCCACTTGATGTTCGGCAATGTCACGCGGAAGAACGTCTGCCATCCGGTTGCGCCAAGCACCAACGCCGCCTCTTCCTCTTCCCGGCCCTGCGCCTGCATCAGCGGTATGAGTTCGCGCGCAACGAACGGAACCGTGACGAAGATGGTCGCTAGGATGATGCCGGGCACTGCGAACACGATCTTGATATCGTGCTCCGACAGCCACGGTCCGAACCAGCCCTGCGCGCCAAACACGAGAATATAAACGAGACCCGCGATGACCGGCGACACCGAGAACGGCAAGTCGATCAGCGTGATGAGCACGTGCTTGCCGCGAAAATCGTGCTTCGCGATTGCCCACGCCGCAGCGATGCCGAACACCAGATTGAGGGGCACCGCGATTGCGGCCGCAAGCAGCGTCAAACGCATGGATGCCACCGCGTCCGGTTCGACCAGTGCTTCCCAATACGCCTGCCAACCCTTACGCAGCGCCTCCGAAAACACGGCGTATAACGGCAACAGCAGGAACGCCGCGAAGAACAGCATCGAGACTGTTATGATGAGCCACTTGACGGCCGCAGGCTCGCGAGCAGCCGGATTTCTTTCGAACCGCGCGGCGTGCGCGCTGGAACCGAAAGCGTGTGAAGCAACCCCGGCCATCAACGTCCACTCCGATTATTGCGGGCTGTCCATGCCTGCAAACCATTGATGATCAGCAGCAGTGCGAACGACACGATCAGCATGACCGCTGCCACAGCTGTGGCCCCGACATAGTCGTACTGCTCAAGCTTGGTGATGATGATGAGCGGCGTGATTTCCGAAACCATCGGCATGTTACCGGCAATGAAGATCACCGATCCGTACTCGCCGACGGCGCGCGCGAATGCCATGGCGAAGCCTGTCAGAAGCGCCGGCGCCAACATGGGTAGAACAACGCGGCGTACAGTCTGCCAACGTGTTGCACCCAGTGATGCCGCGGCCTCTTCAAACTCGACGTCGAGGTCTTCAAGCACCGGCTGAACCGTACGCACCACGAACGGCACGCCGATGAAGATCAGCGCCACAACCACACCCAGTGGGGTGTAGGCGACCTTGATGCCCAGTGGCTCAAGGTATTTACCAACCATGCCGTTACCAGCGTAAATCGCGGTTAGCGCGATACCAGCAACGGCCGTCGGTAGCGCAAACGGCAGATCAATCAGCGCATCGACGATCCGCTTGCCTGGAAAACTGTAGCGCACCAGCGTCCACGCCAGCAGCAAGCCGAACACGACATTGATTGCAGCGGCCAACAGGGACGCGCCGAAACTCAGCCGATACGAAGCCAGCACACGCGGCGCTGTCACCACCGACCAGAACTCGGAGGGGCTCAATTCAGCGCTTTTGATGAACACCGCGCTAAGTGGCACCAGAACGATCAGCGACAGGTAGAAAACCGTAAAACCAACCGATAGGCCGAAGCCGGGCAGTACTCTAGGAGATCGGACGCCAGGCATTTCACCCTCAGTCTACGTTGCCTAAGCGGAACAGGTTGCGCCGTTGAAAATACCGCTCCATCGCGGCAAGCCGCTCTACAAAAGCAGCCCCGACGAGGAGGTTTCCAATTCGTTGCCCCCGCTCCCATCTCCACAACTAGCCAGCCGAGCCCCTGCAACGAACAATCAATTTCCGATTTCTTTTTCACATTTGCGCATATAGCGAACACTACACGACAACCTGCTGCCGATAGAGTAACCGGCACGCGCATACAAAAAGAGAGCCCCGAGGGGCTCTCTTTCGTGTTCTGATGTTGCTGGTGCTTCAGAACTTGATGATGCCACCGGCAAACACTAGGTTCAGGTCTTCCAGCGGCACGCCCGATGCGGCACCGGCCACTGCCCTGCCAGCGCCATCGGTGTTGACCACGCCGAGTTCACCTTCGACATGGCGGTACGAAAGATAAAGCGTCAGGGCCGCTGCATCGATGCCTTGCGCCAGACCGAAGCCGTAGGATTCAACCCCAGTCTCCACCACTGCCGCAGCATTTGCGGTGCCTGCGAAAGCACCGGCGATACGTCGGCTGCTGGCGCCACCCTCGTAGTGGTAATATTGACCGTAGACGGTCGTCTTACCCAGCGAGTTCCACTTTCTTTCGATGCCGACCTCAGCCGCCCAGAACGTTTGCTCGTCATTTGCATTGCGCAACGCGAACAGATTTGTCTGGTTGATCAGATCGTCTTTCTTAATGCCGGCAGCGAAGTTGGCATAAAGACCGGTGTCCGTGTGCAGAACACTGACCGAGCCGCCGAACTGACTGCACTTCGCATCAGAGTTGCTGCCGACAACAACACCGCCGATTGAAGCGCATGCAGTCTGTGTCTGGGTGCCATCGGTGATTTCGCCGTAGCCGAGCCCGGCTTCAATCTTGAAGCCCGCATGCTCGCCCGAATATGCCAGCGAGATATCCCAGTAGTCGTCCTGGCCCCAGAAGGCTGAAGCGGTGAAGCCGGAAATTTCCGGCGTCGTATACCTCACACCATTGAAGCGCTTTTCACCATCGCCCGGCTGATCGCCATAGCCGCCCAGCAACGTATAATAGGAATACGCGCTGGCACCACCCGCGGTTGATGTAGCCAACGCACCATCTCTACGACGCAGATTGAGACCCAGTCCGGTATCTTCGATATCGGAATACTTGGCGAAATCACGCGTCTGCGCCTGATTGATTTCCGTGATGCCATCGGTTGCCGTGCTCTGCAGACCAACCGCGACAGTGCCGTAGGTCTTGCTCTTCACGTACCAATGGGAGTCGCGCAAATCAAAGGCTGCGGCCACCGTGCCGCTCTGGGTGAAGCGCTTCGAGTTGCTCGAACGCACACCGATCTCAAGGCGATAACCCGCCTCCCAATCGCTGTTGATCTTGGCCTTACCGCGGAAGCGGAAACGGGAGCGCGAGTTGTCGTTGGTGACAACATAAGCGTTGCTCTCCCAACCGTCGTCCCAGAACAACACGCCCTCGTTGATGTGTCCGGAGACTTCGAGCGAAACCTTGCGGTTGCCCTTGCGTGCCGTCGTCGCTTCCAGCTCGGCCACGCGTTCTTCAAGATCCGAGCAGCAATCCCCCCCGAGATCGGCTGACCATGCCGGGACTGCCGCCGCTAATAAACCCACCGAGACCAGGATAGCCCGCAAGCTACCCCCGCCTGATACTCCCCCATACATTACGCTTACTCCTAAGCTACGCTACGCAACTAAAAACCGTAAGGCGGCGCGAAACACACGCCGCCGAATATCAACTCACTCCCCTAACTGACCTGCTCCCCCCTTTCCCCAGACAGTCCCACCTTGCTACCGGCGATGCTCCGTTCACTGCCCTATTGCGCAGGCCACAGCGTCGCGACGAATAGATCTGGGTGCCGATGGCGAAACGCGATTGCGCAGGTCCGCCAGAATTTTGAGCCCACGCGGCCACGCGCCAAAACCGGCGGCAGCATTTATGTGTCCAGCCGGGCCAAGATTGATCAGTTCGGCGCCCCATGCCGAAGCCCAATGGGCCGCGCCATCAAATGACATCCAGGGATCATTGGTGCTGGCAACAACGACCGATGGTGCGCGCAGCCGCCCATCCTGAAGGAACACGCCGACATCAAACCGTTCGGGATCTGCCGGTGCGACAAGCATCAATGCGCCTACGCGGTCCGGCCTTTGCGCCGCAGCCTCGACCGAAGCGAGGCAACCGAAGCTATGCGCCACCAGAACAACCGGACCATCCGCGCGATCGATGGCAGCGCGCACCCGTGCCGACCACAATTCCAGATTTGGCGTTCCCCAATCCGCCTGATGCACGCGCTCAACATTCGGCAGGCGCGCTTCAAGCCACGTTTGCCAATGGTCAGTGCCACTGCCGTGAAGACCTGGAACGATGAGATACGTGGTCATGGTCCTGCTCCACTATTTGCGTCTGCTGATATCTGCGTATGCTGACGAATAGCTAGCGTGCGTGTGATCTTCACGGACCTGCGGAGCGGTGCATTCACACCGCTCCGCAGATGGAGTGATCTCGTCAGCTCCGACCGTAGATCTGGTCGAACAGACCACCGTCGTTGAAGTGATCCTTCTGCGCCTTCTGCCAGCCGCCGAACACGTCATCGATGGTGATGAGATTCACTTCCGGAAAACGCTTGATGTCCTCAGGGTCGGCCAGCTCCGGCTTTGACGGGCGGTAATAGTTCTTGGCCGCCAGCTTCTGCCCCACCGGGGAGTACAGGAAGTTCAGATACTCCTGCGCCAGCTCAGTCGTGCCGTGCTTCTTCGCATTCTCATCGACCAGCGTCACAGGTGGCTCGGCGAGAATGGAAAGGGAGGGAACTACGATCTCGAACTTGTCAGGACCAAGCTCGTTGATGGCGAGAAATGCCTCGTTTTCCCACGCCAGAAGCACGTCGCCGATATTGCGTTCCACGAACGTCGTGGTTGAACCACGGGCGCCAGAGTCGAGCACCGGCACATTCTTGAACACAGCGGAGACGAACTCCTTGGCCTTCTCTTCATTGCCGCCGGGCTGCTGCAAAGCGAAGGCCCACGCTGCGAGATAATTCCAGCGCGCACCGCCCGACGTTTTCGGATTTGGTGTGATGACGCCGATACCCGGCTTCGCCAGATCATCCCAATTCTTGATGTCCTTGGGATTGCCCTTGCGCACGAGGAACACGATGGTCGAGGTGTAGGGTGAGGAGTTGTTCGGCAAGCGCGTCTGCCAGTCCTGCGGGAACTTCCCGGTCTTCTCAGCAATCGCATCGATGTCATAGGCAAGAGCAAGCGTAACGACGTCAGCCTCAAGGCCGTCGATCACCGCGCGGGCCTGCTTTCCAGCGCCGCCATGTGACTGGTTGATCTTGACCGTCTCGCCGGTCTTTTCCTTCCAGTGCTTGACGAACTCCGCATTGAACTGCTGATAAAGTTCGCGCGTCGGATCATAGGAAACATTGAGCAGCGACTTCTCCGCCGCATTGGCCACAACGGCACCGCTCGCCAGCCCCGCTGCAACTGCCAGCGCAATCACCTGCCGGCGCGTGATCGTCAACTTCATCGCTCTATCCTCTGCTTGCCTGACCCCAAGTCGGGAAGCTGAGAATTAGTCAGCGGCTGGATCAAACCGAACCAACAAGAAATGCAGAGCTTATGAAAAATCCGATGATGATAGGTTTTTTGGTTCTATTTCAATGCGTTCGCTATAATGGAACGCGGCGGCGAACGCCGATGCCGGCTTGGCTGTGATGGAAATTCAACAGGTGGTTTAAGGCGGCCCAGAGCTCGGCCCCGGCTGCATGCCAGCAAAGGGCTCGCGGCGGTCTGCGGGCCTAGCGCGCTGAAGGCACAACTGACCGCACACAAAAAGCCCCGAAGCTATCATTGCTGTCACCCAGGGGCTTCGCGAAGTTCGGAAGTCGTGAAGCGGTTTACCAGTCGATTTGCAGGCGTGAACCGAAGCCCTTGATCTTGGCATCGTCGTTGCGATTGGCGCCAGCGAGGAACCCGCCACCGATCGATGATTCACCGTAGTTCAACATCACACGCGTGTAGTCGTTCAACCACCAGTTGACACCTGCCTGCCACGTATTCTGGATGCCGCAAGTCACGCACGCCGCAATCGTCGTGGCGTTGTCCTTCAGGTTCAGCGTGTCATATCGTGCTACGAGCTGCCAGGCGCCGTGCCCGCCCTCGTTCACCGGATTGAGCACCTGCTGGCGGACAAACTCGCCTTCCTTGTAGGGTCGCGTCTCGCTGGTCAGGAACCAGCTCACTTCGACATATCCGCCGGTATAGGTGGGATCCTGCCCCGCGAACAGCGGCGCTACATCGCCATGCAACTGCGCGTATTCGCCCTGGATCGACCACGGCCCCCACACATACGCCGCCTCAAGACCCCAGAACGTATCGCGGTCGAAAATCACCGGCGTGGCAATGAAGCGGTTGGCAAGGTGCAGATTGGCGCCGCGGGCGCGATAGGTGAAGAACTGGTCATTGAGCGGCGCGATATTCGTACGCAATTCCTGCGCACCGTGGCGCTGGCGCCAGCTCGCCGCCAGATGCAGCACGTGCCCTTCCTCATTGATGGGAGCGACCGTAACACGCGCTGATCCCAGTTTAACATCCTGATGCCAATCAACCTGATTGGACACTGTCGGACCGAACAAACCGGCGGAAAGCGTAAAGTTCTCGCGTGCATAGATTGCGCCGATGCCGACGTGGCGGTCGAGGCCAAACGCCTCGACGAACGCGGCGCGCTCCATGAACTCGATGAAGTTCGCGCTCATGATGTGCTCAAGCGAGTTGAAGGTCTTGAAGTTGCCGACGCGCAGACGGAAGTCCGGCCCCCAGCCGGTGTATTCGAAATAAGCGTCCTTCACCGCCGTCGTATCGCTCGCGAAATCGACTTCGAACTTGTACTTGGTGTCTTCGGCGATGACACCTTCAACGCCAAGGCGGGCACGGCGCAGTTCGGCGGCGCTGACATCAGGCGAATTGGTAATAGCCTGATCCTGATTGATGGCGTTGTAATCGACGTTGAGGCGCCCGCGCACCTTCATCTTATATTTTCCGTCCTTGCTGGACAGCTCGGGCGCGCCCTTCCACTTCACCTTCAGGTCAAGGTCATCTTTTTTCTTCGCGGCCTGCTTTTCGGCGTCTGCCTGCGCCCGCGCTCGAGTCTCAGCCCGGTTCTCTTCGATCTGCTGCTGAAGATGCCGGATCTGATCCTGCATAATGCGAAGCTGCGCTTCAAGCTGATCGGTATTGTCTGCTCGAGCCGCCGCCCCGGCGCCAAGCGCCACAACCGCGATACCCCCTACCGCAGCATTACGCACGGGCTTCAAATTCCAGCTCACAACCGCCTCCATCCACCACGCCGCAATACCGGGCTGGTTTTCTGAGCTGATATTGAGAGCTGATCTCAATGGTCGGGCGCCCCGGTCAGCCTTGGTTTTCCCGTCACCAAATTGACAAACCGAGCAGCTTCCTGTGCAGAAGTGTAGGCCTGTGCAGAAGTGTTACAGGGCCAACATAATGAAACGTGCAATGCGATGACCTTAAGCGCCTTCGCGGAAGCGATTGATGATCGGGTAGCGGCGATCACGACCGAAGTTGCGCGATGAAATTTTCACGCCCGGTGCTGACTGCCGCCGCTTGTATTCCGCCAGATACACCAGCCGCTCGATGCGCTGCACGATTTGGGGCGCATGGCCACGTGCAATAATGTCAGCCAGTGGCATCTCGTTTTCGACCAGGCAAATGAGAATATCGTCCAGCGCATCATAGGGCGGCAGCGAATCCTGATCGGTCTGATTCGGCCGCAATTCCGCACTCGGCACCTTGATGATGATCGCTTCGGGGATCACCTCACCCGCCGGCCCCAATGCGCCTTTCGGCAGGTTTTCATTGCGCCAGCGCGACAGGCGATAGACCTCAGTTTTATAAAGATCCTTGATCGGATTGAAGCCGCCGTTCATGTCGCCGTAGAGCGTCGCGTAGCCGACCGCCATCTCCGACTTGTTGCCGGTGGTGACGACCATGCTGCCGAACTTGTTCGACAGCGCCATCAGCATCGTGCCGCGCACCCGCGATTGCAGGTTCTCTTCGGTGACATCGGCGTTGGTGCCCGCAAGCAGCGGTGCAAGGCTTGCAGTAACACCTGCAACGCCATCCTCAATCGGCAGCACCGTGTAATCGATGCCCAGCGCCTTCGCGCACGCTTCGGCATCGCGCAGACTTTCCTGCGAGGTGTAACGGTAGGGCAGCATCACGGCGCGCACACGCGCAGGCCCCAGCGCATCAACGGCCATTGCCGCCACGAGGGCGCTGTCTATGCCGCCGGAAAGGCCGAGCAGCACACCGGGAAAGCCGCTCTTGTCGACGTAGTCGCGCAAGCCAAGCACGCACGCGCGGTATGCGGCGCCGGCATCGGTTTCCAGTGCCGCACACTCACCCGCTGCGCAGCGCCAGCCATCATCTTCGCGGTGCCACGTTGTCAGCACCAGTGCCTCTTCCCACTCAGGCAGCTGCACGCCGAGCGATTTGTCGGCGTTGAGAACGAACGATCCGCCATCGAATACAAGCTCGTCCTGCCCGCCGACAAGATTGACATACGCAATCGGCAAACCGCTCTCGACGACACGGCTGACAACAATGTTCATGCGCACATCGGGCTTTTTCCAGTCGAACGGTGAACCGTTCGGCGAGATGAGAATTTCCGCGCCGGTTTCCGCCAGACATTCCACAACGTCCGGCCCCCAGATGTCCTCGCAGATCGGCACACCGATGCGCACACCGCGCACGTTGACCGGTCCCGGCATCGGGCCAGCGGCAAACACCCGCTTTTCATCGAACACACCGTAGTTCGGCAGATCGACCTTGAAACGCACCGCTTCGACAGCGCCGTTATCGATCAGCACAACGGCGTTGTAGACCTTGCCTTCATGCGGCCAAACCGTGCCCGTGAGAACTGCAGGGCCATCGCCCATGCTGGCAGCGAACTGCTCGACGCTGTGCTTGGCTGCCGCGACGAAAGCGGGCTTCAAAACCAGATCTTCCGGCGGATATCCGGTGACGAACAGTTCGGGAAACACCACGACATCGGCGCCCATCCCAGCGGCGCGTTCCCGCATCCTGCGCATGGCGTCGATGTTGCCATCGATATCGCCGACGGTGGCGTTGGCCTGGGCGAGGGCAATCTTGAGGGTGGATGGCACGGGGTTCTGCTCGCGCTTGCTTCAAGGGTGTCGTCGGGGACGTATCACATTTGTGATGATTTAGGACCGCTCGCGACGCGGGTCCAGCGACGACATGGCGTCGATCGGCAAAACCGCCAGGCACGTTGCAAGATAACCGGTTATCGTCGTTTCTCTTTTGCTAAATCGGTTCTAGCCTTCTATGGCCTAACCCAAGTCGGGTGAATCTGCTGCAATCGGAGCAATCATCGGCGTCCGCAATGTCGCTATTGGCGCTGCGCAGGACGACGCATTGGTTCTCACCCCAGCTCGTTTTAGAGTCGTCCTGAACCGACATCCCCAACCGGACATCGCCTTGCTATCCCTGCTCGCCATCGTCGCCCCCATTTTCGCGCTCATCCTGTGCGGGTTCATCGCGCGGCGCGGCGGGTCCATCGGCGCTGCGGCGGTTTCCGAGATCAACAAGTTCGTCGTCTATCTGGCCCTGCCCGCGCTGCTGTTTGACGTGATGGCGCACGCAAGCTGGCAGCAGCTGTATCAGCCGGGGTTCGTGCTTGCCTTCGGGCTTTCCTGCGGCATCGTCTTTTATGCCAGCGTCGGCATCAGTCTGCTGCTGCGGCGGCCTTTAGCCGATGGCGGTATTGACGGCCTGCTCGGCTCCTATTCCAACACCGCTTACATGGGCTTTCCGCTGTTTCTCATGGTCTACGGGCCCGACAGCCTGGTGCCGGTCACCATTGCCTCAATCATCACCGTCTGCGTGCTGTTTGCCTCCTCCATCGTGCTGATCGAGATCGGCAGTCAGCGCGAGCCCCATCCATTGCGGCTGGCGCTGAAGGTGGGTGGTGCGCTGGTCCGCAATCCGCTGTTGATCGCGCCGGTCGCCGGAGCGCTTTACAACGCCACCGGCCTGGCAGTGCCGCAGCCTGCGGAAACATTTCTGAAGCTGCTGGGTGGCGCTGCCAGCCCTGCCGCGCTCGTTGTCATCGGATTGTTTCTGGCCGGCCCGCGCCCTGTCACGCGCGCTGAGACCGGCGCTGCCGTAGCGCTCAGCGCGGTGAAGCTGATCCTGCATCCGGCGCTGACGTTCTTCATCGCCATGCTGTTAGGTGTGCCAACCCAGCTTGCCATCATGGCAACGCTGCTGGCCGCGCTTCCCACCGGCACCGGCCCATTCATGCTGGCGGAACTGTATCGCCGCCCGGCCGCGATCACTTCGGCGGTCATTCTGATTTCAACGCTGGCCGCGCTCATCACGCTGCCGATCGCGATGGCCGTGCTGGGTGTGGAAGCGCTGCCCGGACGCTGAGGTCATACGCCAGCATCGATGGCGAAGCGCTCAGCCCTTCTGCTTGCGCCGTGCCTGCTCAGCCATCTCGCGCAGTTTCGCCTGCGATTCCGGCGTCACCATACCGGCGGAGATAATGACCTTGGCCGCGTCCTCAATGTTCATATCGAGGAACAGCACATTGCGCCGGGGCAGGAAGCAGACAAATCCGGTCGGCGGAACGATACCGGTAGGCATGAAAACGGTGAGCAGGTCTTCCTCACCGCCGGGCATCACAGCGCCCACCTCGCCCGTCGTTTCACCGGTCACGAACACGATCGACCACAGTCCCTTGGACGGGAACTCGATCAGGCCGACTTTCTGAAACGCCTGATTGGGTCCGGTGGCACTGACCACCGATTCAAAGATCTGCTTCAGCGCGCTATAGACGTTGCGCACGATTGGCATGCGGCTGACCATCTGCTCGCCGAACGAAATGAGCGTCCGACCCAACAGGTTGGCGGCCAGTGCGCCGATCAGCGTCAACATCAAGAAGCCAACGATCAGGCCGAAGCCGGGAATGGGAAACGGCAGATAGGTGTCCGGCAGATAAGGCGCGGGCACGAACGGCTTGATCCAGGCGTCGGTGACGTTGATGAACCACCACGCGATATAAAGCGTGATGGTCACCGGGCCGACGATGACAAGGCCGGTCAGGAAGTAGTTGCGCAGCCGCGTGCCGATTTGCCAGCCGCCGCTTTTGGGCTTCTCGCGCACCAGCTTACGAAGACCGGCGCGCAGACCTGCCGTCGCATCAGGAGAACCGTTTGGGGGACCGGCTGGTTCGCTCATGGTCTTCCGCTTGGAAACCTCACCCCGTTCATCGCGCCGATCAGCAGGCAGAGTTCCACACAGCGGAACTCCCGGATTTACTATGCCAGCCCGGCATACCATCTCGGCTGAACCATAGGATGACGACCTAGGCACAACCAACGTCAACGCGGACGCTACTGGATCAGCAGCATACAATCGAAGCCATCGGCCTGCAGCGCTGAGCAAAGACGCTCCGGTTCTCCCGTATCGGAATAAGGGCCGACCTGAACGCGATAGAACGTGCCCATGCTGCCGATGACGGCTTCATCCACCACCGGCTTGCGGCCACCCAGGCTTGCACCGTGCCGGCCGGATAGCAGCCCGGCAAGCGCATCAGCCTCTGAACGGGTGCGCACCGATGCGACCTGAAGACGATATTTCTCAGCACCGCGCGCGGCCGGTTGACCGGTGGGCGCTGCGCTATTGACGGTTGCGACCTGAGTAACGAACGGCGTGGCAACTTCAGCCGGACTAGACGGCTGCTGCGCGACCACCTCAGTTCCTGTGCTCCAGCCCGATGTCGCCGGTGCAGGCGCGGGCGCCGGCGCGCTGCCCGACGATCCACCGCCAAAAAGATTTGAGAAGAAGCCCGTGATCCCGCCGCTGGAACTGGACGATGACGGTGTCGGCGCGGCTGGCGCGCTGGACATGCCAGCGGCCCCTGCACCCGAAGCCGCACCGGAGGCAGCCGAGGCGACCTGTGCAGCCGGTGAAGAGCCAAGCGTCGGCGGAGCGGCGTATGGCGATTGCGGAACAGGCGGCACATTGGCGACGCCCGCCTCGTTATAGGCCAGCTCCCGCGTTTTGATTGCGTCGGCGCGCTCCGCGTCGGAAAGGCCGTTCTTGATCCAGAGCGCGCTAGTCAGATCCGAGATGGCGAAGCCGGGCTTGCCCTGTTTGCGGAAGGTGAGCCCCCGATAATAGAGCAGGCTTGGCATCTGGCTGCTGGGCAGGCCGCCGCGAATCGCAGCCTCGAAGGCGCGCATCGCATCGTCAAACTTGCCGGTCGCATATGCCTTCTTGCCGGCTGCAAACACCTGCTGCGCCTGCTCGGAAGCCGATGGTCCGGGGCCGTCTTCCTGGGCAACCGCAGGCGTAACCACAGCGAAAGACGCTGCAAATGCCGCCGCAGCCAGCATGCATGCCGTTCCGGTGAACATACGCGCGCGGATGCGCATAATGTCCTGCATTGTCAGCATAACTCCCTGTCCCGGCATCCGACCCGACTTGACCCTAAGCCAAGCATATTATCGAGGCAAATCCGGGGCTGGAATCGGAACCATTTTTCCGACCACCAAGTCCAGCATCAATTCAGAGTCGGTAGCATCCAGGCAACGGCAAACTATTCGACAGTAACGGATTTTGCCAGGTTGCGGGGCTGATCGACGTCCGTGCCCATAGCCACGGCGGTGAAATAGGCCAAGAGTTGCACCGGCACGGCATAGAGCAGCGGACTGGTGAATTCGGTCGCCTTGGGCATCGCGATATGCGCCGCCACCTTGCAGCCGACCTCCTCGGGATCGGCATCCGAGATCAGGATGATCTGGCCGCCCCGCGACGCAACCTCCTGCATGTTGGACACGGTTTTCTCGAACAGCGCATCCTTCGGCGCCACGACGATGACGGGCACGTTCTCATCGATCAGCGCGATGGGGCCGTGCTTCAGCTCGCCCGCCGCATAACCTTCGGCGTGGATGTAGGAGATTTCCTTCAGCTTCAGCGCGCCTTCGAGCGCCAGCGGATAGCTGGTGCCGCGGCCCAGATAGAGCACGTCACCCGCCTTCGACAGCATGCTGGCGATCGCCTCATACTGGCTTTCGTTGCGCAGGATGTTGGAGATGTGGCGCGGTACCTCAACAAGCGACTGCACCAGCGCGCGTTCCTGCTCGCGATCGATAACACCGCGTGCACGGCCAAGGCCGATGGCGAGACATGCGAGCACTGAAAGCTGGCAGGTGAATGCCTTCGTCGAAGCAACACCGATCTCCGGACCGGCAAGGGTCGGCATCGCGACATCGGATCTGCGCGCGATCGTCGAGGTGCGCACGTTCACCACCGAGGCGACGCGCTGGCCTTCCGCGCGTGCATGGCGCAACACCGCAAGCGTGTCTGCGGTTTCGCCCGACTGCGAAACGAACAGCGCCAGGCCGCCAGCGGTCATCGGCGGCTCGCGATAGCGCATCTCCGAGGCGACATCGATTTCCACCGGCAGGCGCGCATAGCGCTCGATCCAATATTTGCCGACCAAACCGGCATAATAGGCCGTGCCGCAGGCGGAAATGGTTGCCCGCGAAAGCGTGCCTGCATCGACGCCGAAGTCTGGCACCGCAACGGTTGCCTCGCCCATGTCGATGTAATTCGCCAGCGTGTGGCTGATGACTTCCGGCTGCTCGTGAATTTCCTTCGCCATGAAGTGGCGGTGATTGCCCTTGTCGACCAGCAGCGACGACGCCACCGACTTGATCAACGGACGTTCGACCGCCTTGTCATCGCGGTTGAAGATCTCGACCCCGGTGCGACGCAGCACCGCCCAGTCGCCCTCTTCCAGATAGGTGATCGCATCGGTGAATGGCGCCAGCGCAATGGCATCGGAGCCAAGATACATTTCGCCGGTGCCGTGGCCGATGGCCAGCGGGCTGCCCTGCCGGGCCGCAATCATCAGATCGTCATGGCCAGCAAAAATGATGGCCAGCGCGAAGGCGCCTTCGAGCCGCTTCAGCGCTCGGCCGACAGCTTCTTCCGGCCCCGCACCTGCAGCCATTTCGTCGGCCAGAACGTGGACAATCACCTCGGTGTCAGTGTCGCTTTCGAACACGTGTCCCTTGGCGGCCAGCTCATTTTTCAGATCGCGGAAGTTTTCGATGATGCCGTTATGGACCACCGACACCTTGCCGTTCATGTGGGGATGGGCGTTGCGCTCAGTAGGGCGGCCATGGGTAGCCCAGCGCGTATGGCCGATGCCTGTGTGGCCGCTCAGCGGCTCCTGCAGCAGCCGTCCCTCCAGATTGCGCAGTTTGCCTTCAGCGCGCCGACGCTCAAGGTGGCCGTTCTCGACGGTGGCGATACCGGCGGAATCGTACCCGCGATATTCCAGCCGTCTCAGCGCGTCCACGAGATCGGTTGCAACCGGTTTCTGGCCGATGATGCCGACGATGCCGCACATGCTGAAGAATCCCTCCCGATAGCGCCCAAACATATTGCTAGGCGGCGCTTAATATCTCTCTCAAATCACAGTGTGTTTCTGTAATTAATTGCGCCCCGAAGCCGCAGGCAGCCGCCCTGCCAATGCTATCCAGCCTTCGATTTTCGTCTCAACATCATGGTCCGAAACTTTTCGGCCCAGCCGGGACGTTCCTCCTGGCCGGAGCGCTCCAGCGCCAGAGAACCTGATGCTACGTCCTTCGTGATAACGCTGCCGGAGCCAATATACGCCCCGTCGCCAATCTTCACCGGTGCAACCAGCGATGTGTTTGAACCAACAAATGCCTTCGCGCCGATTTCAGTCTTGTGTTTGAAAAAGCCGTCATAATTACAGAAAATGGTGCCGGCGCCGATATTGGCCCCTGCGCCCACTGTCCCATCACCTAAATACGACAAATGATTGGCCTTGGCGCCGGCGCCAAGCGTCACGTTCTTGACCTCGACGAAATTGCCGATGTGCGCATCCTCGCCCAACACCGCGCCGGGCCGCAGGCGGGAAAACGGCCCTATCTTCACAGCTTTGCCGATGTGGGCCTGCTCGAAATGGCAGTTGGCCTTGATCTCGACGCCGTCCTCAACCGTGACACCGGGGCCGAAAAAGACGTTCGGCTCGATGATGACATCGCGGCCGATCTGAGTGTCATAGGACAGCCAGACCGTTTCGGGCGCAATCAGCGTAGCGCCGTCGCGCATCGCCTGCGTGCGGGCCCGGCGCTGGAAAATCGCCTCGGCGGCGGCAAGCTGCTCGCGCGAGTTGACGCCCAGAACCTCGTCCTCCTCGCATACGACAACACCGGACGACAGCCCCTGCTGGCGGCCCAGCTCGATGGCATCGGTGAGATAGAATTCGCCCTTCGCATTGGAGTTGCCGATGCGGCCCAGCAGTCCGGCGAGGTCATCGACGCGGAAGCCCATAACACCCGAATTGCACATGCGGATGGCGCGCTCGGCTTCCGATGCCTCACGCTCCTCCCGGATCGCGGCAACGATCTCGCCCGGCTCCAGGATCAGGCGGCCATAGCCGGTGGGATCGGCGGCCTCGAAACCAAGAACGGCAACGGCAGTGCTGTCCAGACGCGCCAGCAGCCGCGCCAGCGTCTGCGGGGGGATCAGAGGCGTATCGGCATAAAGCACGACCACGTCGCCCTGATGGGCCGCGATGGCCTGGCGCGCTGCCAGCACGGCATCCGCCGTGCCGCGACGCTCCTGCTGCACGAAAATCTGAGCCGACGGCACCAGCTTCAGCGCCTCGGACCGCACCGCGTCCATATCGGCATCGGGGCCGATAACCATCGCGATCGATTGCGGCTCAACGCTTTCCGCCAGCGCCAGAACGTGACCGAGCATCGAACGCCCGGCAACCTTGTGCAGCACCTTCGGCAGTGCCGACTTCATACGCGTGCCTTGACCGGCCGCGAGAACGACGACGAGCAATGGGGGGCGGCTCATTTGCGAATCCGTCAGAATTATTGGGCAACACAGGTCTATCAATAATGGAAAACAGAACAACAGCGGCGAGCGCAAAAACAGGAAGTGCCGGCAAAGACCATAGCATTCCGTGAAACGGCAGCCCTGTAAACAATGGGCTGCGTCACCGTCCGACCGCCTCACCGGCATACGGCCCGATAATCGCCCGAACTCGCTGCGCACCGGTCTTGCCTGTGGCGATCCCCAATGTTTCCGCTGTGGCCCGGCAAGCACACGCTTAGATTCAGCACCTAATATTTCAATAGCTTACGCGGCCATAGTTCTCCGTCCACAGCCACCGGCGCGATTCGACGCCCACTGCGTTGCCGCGCAAGGCCGACTCACCCGAATCTCCGCTCATCTTTCAAAGGCTGGCCTATCGGAGCGCGCTTCAAAGACGCCCCGCCCGCCGTCAGTTCAGACCATGTGCCGCGTCCGAACCCGTGGATCAGAAGAATGTCCGTCCAATCGTCCTTCGGCCCAGAAGCGCCGCGCCGCACGTTCACACCGTACGTGCTGCTATACGTGTTGGCGGCCGTTTTGGCCGGCGGCTATCTCGTTTTCATCGGCATGAAGCCTGACCTCGTGGCCGCATGGAAAGCAGGCGCGCCCGCCGGTGGCGATAATGCCGCCATCGCCGAAACCCAGCGGCACGTTGAACGCGCGCTGGCCGACATCGAGCCCGTCAAGGAAAGCCTGGGCCAGATGCAGATGGAAGTCGCAACGATTAAAGCCAGCGTCGACGAAGGCGCCCAGCGTGATCGCGCGATCATGGAAAAGATGGAAGCGATCGAGCGCACCGCCGTCGAGGCCCATGAGCGCGCAACAGCAGTCACCGCTCCGAAGGTCGCTGCCGCTGAGCCGGCGAAGCAGAAATCGATCGAGACGGGCAGCATCGACAAGAAGGCCGAAGCACCTAAGGCTGCGCCGCCGCCCGTTGGCGTGCTGCTGGCCACCGGCCCGTCACTCGACTCCCTGCGTCTCAGCTGGACAATCCTCAACGACCGCCAACCGGAAGCGGTACGCTCGCTCAACGCACGTTATGTCGTAAGCGGCAGCGGCGCCAAGCGCACGTATGGTCTTGTCGCCGGTCCGCTCAACACGGTGGCTGATGCAAAGGCCATCTGTAAGGATATCACCGCACAGGGCATGGCCTGCGAAGTCAGCCAGTTCCGCGGCAATACATTCTGACGGCGGGCGCGACAGCGCTCGCGATTTAACAGAAAACGGCGCGGCTTCAATCAAGCCGCGCCGTTTGTCGTTTCAAACTCTACGTACTTGAGCCCATCCACCCGCAGCTCACGGCGAGATAATCACCTTGAGCGCCTGCGTTTTCGCTGCCTGCCCAAACGTGTCGTAGGCCGCAAGAATGTCATCCAGCTTGAAGCGATGGGTGATGAGCTTCTTCGGATCGATCTTGCGCGAAATCACCGTCTTCAGCAGCATCGGCGTCGATACCGTATCCACCAGCCGCGTCGTGATGGCGATGTTCTGCGACCATAACCGCTCAAGGTGCAGATCGACCTTGTGACCATGCACGCCGACGTTGGCGATGACACCGCCCGGCGCGACGATGTTTTCGCACAGCTCGAACGTTGCCGGGATACCGACAGCCTCGATGGCCGTATCGACACCACCACGATTGCCCGTCAATGCCATCACAGCTTCTGCGGCCTTGCCATCGGAGCTGTTGATTGTGTGCGTGGCGCCAAACTGACGTGCAAGCCCCAGCCGATTGTCGTCCAGGTCGATCATGATGATTTGCGAGGGCGAGTAGAACTGCGCCGTCAGCAACGCTGCCAGCCCTATCGGTCCGGCGCCGACAATCGCCACTGTTGAGCCCGGCGCAACCTTGCCGTTCAGCACCCCACACTCAAAACCCGTTGGCAGGATGTCGCTCAGCATCACCAGCGCTTCTTCGTCGACGCCATCGGGCAGCGGATAAAGACTGGTGTCGGCGTGGGGCGTGCGGACGTATTCCGCCTGCGTGCCGTCGATCTCGTTACCGAGAATCCATCCACCCGTCCGGCAGTGAGAATACATCCCGCGCCGGCAGTAGTCGCACTTGCCGCACGATGAGATGCACGAGATCAAGACCTTGTCGCCCGGCTTGAACTGCGTCACCGCCTCGCCGACGCTGTCGACAACACCCACCCCTTCATGGCCGAGAATGCGGCCCGGCTTGCAGGTCGGCACATCGCCTTTCAGGATGTGCAGATCCGTGCCGCAGATCGTCGTCTTGGTCATTTTGACGATGGCGTCGCCGGGCTCCTGGATCTTCGGCTTCGGGCGGTCTTCAACCGCCTTCGCACCCGGACCTTGATAAACGAGAGCTTTCATGGCTGGCATCCTTCCGGAACCCCAGCGTCCAGCATGGATCGAATGTCTTGCCGCTTCCGCCAGCGCCAACCCTGCTATTTGCGCTTCATTTGTAGCGTTTTATTCCGGCTTACGCGCAGGCAGGCCCGGCGCCGCAATCGCTGTCAGAATAACGGGTCAGAACCTTACAATTGAAGGCTCAGGCGAGTTCCGCTTCGGCGGCCTGCTCTGCCGACAGGAACACAACCCCATCGTCATCCGCGACGACAAAGTCGCCTTCGCGCACCGGCGTTTCCGCAAACCTGATGTCGATATGCGCGCTGCCCTCTCCCCTGCGTGTGGAGCGGCGCGGATTTGCCGCCAGCGCCTTGATGCCGATGTCGAGGGTTGCCAGCACGCCCGTGTCACGCACACAGCCATCGATCACAACACCGGCCCAACCGTTGGCAACCGCATCCGCTGCGATCATGTCGCCCATGAGCGCGCAGCGCAGACTGCCACCACCATCAACCGCCAGCACGCGCCCCTCACCCGCCGTCGCCAGCAGTTCCTTGATGCGCGAATTATCTTCGAAGCATTTCACCGTAACGACCCGACCGGAAAAAGTGCGGCGGCCGCCGAAATCGCGCAACACCGGCGCTGCCACGCGCGCGTCGGGGAACCGATCCGAAAGATCACATGTGCCAAGCATAACCATTCACCGCTTTATTCGACTGGATAAGGATTGAAGCGCCGCTCGGCTTCATCGACCACCGTGCGTCGACCGATGGGCGGAAACGCACGCTGCGCGCAATTGGGCCGCTCGCACACCTTGCAGCCAACACCAATCGGCACCGCGGCGTCTGGCGTCTTGAGATCGAGGCCCTTGGCGTACACAAGCCGATGCGCGTGGCTGAGGTCGCAGCCGAGCCCGATTGCAAACGTTTTCGCCGGGGTTCCGAAGCCGCCGATTGCGCGCGACACCGTGCGTGCGATCCAGAGATAGGTCCGTCCATCCGGCATGCGGGCAAGCTGCGTCACGATGCGTCCAGGCACCGAAAACGCCTCGTATACGTTCCACAGCGGGCATGTGCCGCCGACGCGCGAGAAGTGGAAGTCGGTCGCCGACTGGCGCTTGGAGATGTTGCCGGCGCGATCGACTCGCACGAAGAAAAACGGCACGCCGCGGGCATCGGGGCGCTGCAACGTGCTCAAGCGATGGCAGACGGTTTCGAAGCCAACACCGAAGCGCTGCTCCAGACGCTCGATGTCGTAGCGCATGCGCTCGGCCGCATCCAGAAACGGCTTGTACGGCATCAGCAATGCACCGGCGAAATGATGCGCCAAGCCGATGCGCGCCAGACGATAGGTTTCATCGCTGCCGGCTGCAGCTTCATTTGCCAGATCGTCAAGCTCGTCACTGTGTTCCAGATAGGCCAGCAGCGTTGCCATCTCGAACGCCTGTTGCCCCGGATTGAGTGCCGACGACAACTGCAACGTGCCCGCATTGCGATCATAACGGCGCTGCGTCGTTGGAATATCCGCGCTCGTCTCAACGAACACCCGCACGCTGTGCTTCTTGCGCAGATATTCTTTCAGGCCGGTTGCAACATCGCCCACCTGCAGCCCCGCGCGCATGAACAGTTTTTCAGCCGCTGAATCCAGCTCATGAATGTAGTTGTGGCGTGAATAGAAAAAGTCGCGCACCTGCTCATACGGCATGAGTTGCACCGGCGCGCCGCCTTCCTCAGCCGTCAAACCAAAGCGCTGCGCCAGTGCATCTGAACGCTCGATCGAAGCTCGGTAGCGCCGATGCAGGCTGACAATGGCACGTCCGACTGCCGGCATGTTGGCGGCAATCTCGCGGATCTCGGTGATGGCGATTTTCTCATCGATCGGCGGCTCGGTCAGCACGTCACGCAGGTCAGCGATGAGACGGGCTTCCTCGTCCTCGGAGAACATCTGTACATCGACGCCGAACACCGCGTTGATTTTCAGCAAGATCGGAACGGTCAGCGGACGCTGGTTTTTCTCCAGCTGATTGACGTAGCTCGGCGACAGTTCCAGCGCCTTCGAAAGCGCAAGCTGCGTGAGGCCGCGTTCTTCCCGCAGGCGACGCAAATGGACCCCGATGAATGCCTTCTTCAATGGCTTGGCTCCCGATTTGCAAACTTCGCAAACACCCAGTCGAAGCTTTACAAACATCCACAATTTCAGGCGTTTCGTACATTTGTTAGTTGCGCATAATGCGAATATCAGATTTTGACAAGAGGGATCGCGACGATGGCAAGTGCCGACTTCAATGACCTAGTACCCCACGCTCCGAAGGGGCGATTTGACGGCATTGAGCGTCCATATTCCGTCGCTGATGTGCAGCGGTTGCGTGGCTCCCTACCCGTCCGCCACTCGATCGCCGAGCACGGCGCCGAGCGTCTGTGGCAGCTGCTCCACTCGGAGCCATATGTCCATGCGCTCGGCGCCGTTACTGGCAACCAGGCGATGCAGATGGTGCGCGCCGGTCTGAAGGCCATTTACCTTTCCGGCTGGCAGGTCGCTGCTGACGCAAACACCGCATCCGCTATGTATCCCGACCAGAGCCTCTATCCGGCCAACGCCGGACCCGAGCTCGCCCGCCGCATCAACCGCACGCTGCAGCGCGCCGACCAGATCGAGCACTCGGAAGGCAAGAAGAGCGTCGACACCTGGTTCGCACCGATCGTTGCCGACGCTGAAGCTGGCTTCGGCGGACCGCTCAACTCGTTCGAGATCATGAAGGCCTACATCGAAGCTGGCGCCGCTGGCGTTCACTTCGAGGACCAGCTTGCCTCGGAGAAGAAGTGCGGCCACCTCGGCGGCAAGGTGCTCATCCCGACGCAGGCACACATCCGCAACCTTGTTGCAGCTCGTCTTGCTGCCGACGTCATGGGTGTTGCAACACTCATCGTCGCCCGCACCGATGCAGAATCCGCCAAGCTGATCACGTCGGACATCGACGAGCGCGATCGCGAGTTCATCGTTTCGGGTGAGCGCACGCCGGAAGGCTTCTACACGCTGCGCAATGGCGTTGACGCCTGCATCGCCCGTGGCCTTGCCTATGCGCCGTACGCCGACCTGCTGTGGTGGGAAACGTCGACGCCGAACCTGGAAGATGCACGCCGCTTCGCTGAAGCCGTGCATGCCAAGTATCCGGGCAAGATGCTGGCCTACAACTGCTCGCCGTCGTTCAACTGGAAGTCCAAGCTCGACGAAGCATCCATCGCCCGCTTCCAGCGTGAAATCGGCGCCATGGGCTACAAGTTCCAGTTCGTCACGCTGGCTGGCTTCCACCAGCTCAACTACGGCATGTTCGAACTGGCCAGCGGCTACCGCGATCGCGGCATGGCTGCCTATTCTGAGCTGCAGCAGGCTGAGTTCGCAAGCGAAGCGAAGGGCTACACCGCAACGCGCCACCAGCGCGAAGTCGGTACCGGCTACTTCGACGCCGTATCGATTGCGATCACGGGCGGCGCTTCATCGACCACGGCAATGTCCGAGTCGACCGAGACTGCCCAGTTCAAACCGGCTGCCGAATGAGCAAACCGAACGACACAGCACCAGGAGTGCAACCGATGGCTACAGCGGAAGTCATACCGATGAGCGAACCTTTTGGCGGTCCCGGCAAGCGCCAGGAAGTCGAAACCCTCATCCGCCGCGTGGCCGACACGTTGCATCGCCTGAACGAGCAGATCGAGGCGGCGGTGAAAGCCGGCGCCACGGTCGAACTGATGCGACGCTCGCGCATCCACAACGGCTCGGGACAGTGGGGTGATCAGATGATCCCCATCATCCGGATGGCTGAGCAAGACGACCGGAAGGATTGATCATATGAACGCCGCCGATCCCAACGAGACGCGGTTTACTGAGATCATCTTCCCGGCGCAGGCCAACCACTATGGCACCCTGTTCGGCGGGACGGCTCTCAATCTGATGGGCAAAGCGGCCGTTATTGCCGCCGCCCGCCGCGCAGGTGCCAACGTGGTTATGGCTGCGGCTGACCACGTCGACTTTTATAAGCCGGTTGCCGTTGGACAACTGGTTGAGCTGTGTGCGCGCGTCGAGCGCATCGGCCGCTCGTCGATGACCGTAAGCGTGGATGTCATCGCCGAGCATATCAAGGGCGGCGAACGCGAGCTCGCCATGCGCGGCAAGTTCGAGATGGTATCCGTCGATGACGAGGGACGCCCCATCCCGGTCAATCGCATGGCGCCGGAACCGGCCTGACCTGAACTCAACATTCATTTTGACAACCGCACGCCGCTGTGAAAAGCGGCGAAAGGAGATGTTATGTCTGTAACCGTAACGAACCTTGGCTTTCCCCGCATCGGCCCCAGGCGTGAGCTGAAGCAGGCGCTGGAAAGCTATTGGGCCGGTAAGTCGGACGAAAAGACATTGCTTGAAAGTGCATCCGCGCTGCGTGCCACCAACTGGACCAGGCAGCGCGCCGCCGGCATAGATCACATTCCAAGCAACGACTTCTCGCTTTACGATCATGTGCTCGATGTGTGCGCGATGGTTGGTGCGATCCCTAGCGTCTATGGACCGGTGCAGAGCAAGACATCGGTTGATACATATTTCGCGATGGCGCGCGGCAGCCAGGAATACGGCACCGTTGAACATCCTTATCTGAGCTGCGGACACCAGCACGGCCTTGGCGTTCCGGCGATGGAAATGACCAAGTGGTTCGACACCAACTATCATTACATGGTGCCGGAGCTTTCCAGCGATCAATCCTTCGCGCTCACATCCACCAAGCCGGTCGATGAGTTCAAGGAGGCGCACGCGCTTGGCATCAAGACGCGCCCGGTTCTGCTTGGTCCGGTGACGTTCCTGACGCTGGCAAAATCGAAGACCGAAGGCTTCGACACGCTGAAGCTGCTGTCCGCACTCATTCCGGTCTACGTTGAAGTTCTGCGTCAACTCGCTGAGGCCGGCGCGGAATGGGTGCAGATCGACGAGCCCTGCCTCGCGACCGATCTCGGCGATGGCGTTGCGCTGGCGCTGCAGACCGCCTATGGCCGGTTCGCCGAAGCCGTGCCGCAGTTGAAGCTGCTGCTCACCAGCTATTTCGGCGCCTATGGCGACAATCTCGATGCCGCCCTCTCGCTGCCGGTCGGCGGCATTCACCTCGATCTGGCGCGCACGCCCGAACAGCTTGAAACCGTGCTCGCCAAGGCGCCGAAGTCGCTGACGCTGTCGCTCGGCGTCATCGACGGCCGCAATGTGTGGCGCGCTGATCTGCCTGCGCTGCTGGACAAACTTGAACCTGTTGTTGCTCAACGTGGCGCCGACAAGATTTTCGTTGCGCCGTCCTGTTCCATGCTGCACGTGCCGATCGACCTTGAATTGGAAACCACGCTCGACGCGGAGCTGAAGAACTGGATGGCATTTGCCGCCCAGAAACTGGGCGAACTGAAAACGCTTGGCCGCGCACTGAACGAAGGCCGCGACAGCGTCAAGGCAGAGCTGACGGAATCCATGCGCGCCGCCGCATCGCGCAAATCTTCGCAGAAGATTCACAACCCGGCTGTTGCCACCCGCATGGCCGCCGTCACAAAGGAAATGGCAAGCCGCAAATCGCCATTTGCTGCGCGTCAGAAGGCACAGCGTGAACGGCTGCAACTCGTCGCATATCCCACGACCACGATCGGCTCGTTTCCGCAGACGCCTGAAGTTCGCAAGGCCCGTGCCGCCAACGCGAAGGGTGCATTGGGACACGCGGAGTATACCGCGTTCCTGCGCAAGGAAACGGAAGCTGCCGTGCGCTGGCAGGAAGAAATCGGCATCGACGTGCTGGTGCATGGCGAGTTCGAACGCAACGACATGGTGCAGTATTTCGGTGAGCAGCTTGACGGCTTCACCTTCACCAAGAACGGCTGGGTGCAGAGCTATGGTTCGCGCTATGTCCGTCCGCCGATCATTTTCGGAGACGTGACCCGCCCCAAGCCGATGACGGTCGAATGGTGGCAGTACGCCCAGTCGCTGACCAAGAAGCCGATGAAGGGCATGCTCACCGGCCCGGTGACCATTCTCAACTGGTCGTTCGTGCGTGATGACATTCCGCGCAGCGAGACCTGCCGCCAGATCGCTTTGGCCATTCGTGATGAGGTCACCGACCTTGAAAAGGCTGGCGCCGCGATGATCCAGATCGACGAAGCTGCTCTGCGTGAAGGCCTGCCGCTACGCCGGAGCGAATGGCAGCACTACCTCGACTGGGCCGTGGATGCGTTCCGGATTACCGCCTCCGGCGTGGATGATGCGACGCAGATCCACACCCACATGTGCTACTCGGAGTTCAACGATATCATCGCCGCGATCGCTGCCATGGACGCGGACGTGATCTCGATCGAGACATCGCGCTCGAAGATGGAACTGCTAGATGCATTCGTCGGCTATCGCTACCCGAACGAGATCGGCCCGGGTGTTTACGACATCCATTCACCGCGCGTTCCAGACGTGACCGAGATGGTCGATCTGCTGCAGAAGGCACGCAAGCATCTGTCGCCGGATCAAATCTGGGTCAATCCCGATTGCGGCCTCAAGACACGCAAGTGGGATGAGGTGCGCCCTGCGCTCGTCAACATGGTTGCGGCAGCGGAGCAGGCGCGCGCGAAGTTGCACTGACGGGCACCGCTTCAGCTGCAACATGACGCGGCAAGCAAAAGGGCGGGAGCAATCCCGCCCTCTTTCGTGTTGATGCCCTACAAAAACGACGTCAACTCAACGCGCAAACGCGTGCACGACGACGGCTTCTTCGGCGCAATCAGCATAATCGAAAATGCCGCGCGGGCTGTGCGTTCCCAGCGTGCCGGGCTCCGCCGCTAGCGTCAAGCCGCTGATCCCCTGCCCGGTCAAAGTCGGTAGTTGCTGCGCAAGATCCAGAAAGCGCTGCTGCTCGGCCGCTCGCACATGACCATCGCAAAGCATGCGAAACTTTTCGATGTAGCGTTTGCGATGAAATGGTGATGCCCCCAGTGGATGCGCATTGGGCATCGCAAGCTCATCGCTCAGGAACGAACCGTCCCGGAGTTTCACCACCACCAGTCCGCCGAACGCTTTGTCCGTCGGATCGCTGCTGAGATAGCGGCGCGTCCAGTGCGCATCTTCGATGGTTTCAATTTTGCGCCACAGCTCAACCGTCGTGGGGCGGCAAGCTCGCTCCGGCGCATAGGACCGTTCATAGTGCCATGTGCCATCCTCCAGCGCGACGGCGAAGATGTACATCACAGAATGGGCCAGAGTTTCGCGGCTGGCGTCGGGATCGTATTTCTGCGGATCGTTGGCGCCGGAACCGGCAATCACATGCGTGTGCTGACTGGTTTCAATTGTGATCCGTTCGATCTGCGCCAGATCCGGTATCCGGCGCCGCAGCCGGAACGCAAGGTCGATCATGGCCTGACCCTGATAACCGGCAGAATGTTCCTTGGCATAAGTTTCAAGGATGGCGCGCTTTGGCTCGCCCGGCTCCGGCAGCGGCACGTGATAGGCTGCGTCCGGACCTTCCAGCATCCACGCGATCAGTCCATCCTCGCCTTCCCAAGCGGGCGATGGCGCGCGCTCCCCCCGCATGGCGCGATCAACGGCTTCGACCGCCTGTTTGCCTGCCAGGGCGGGCGCATAGGCCCGCCAGCTCGAAATTTCACCCTTGCGGGCCTGCCGCGTCGCAGTGGAAACATGCAGCGCCTGCTGCACCGCTTGATAGATCACCTCGACCGGCAAATTGAGCGCCGCGCCGATGCCCGCTGCGGCGGCGGGGGCCAGATGCGCTACGTGATCGATCCGGTGCCGGTGCAGGCAGATGCCCTTGGTGAGCGCGACATGGATCTGATAGGCGGCGGCAACGCCCCGCAGCAGTGCAGCGCCATCGAGCCCGCAGTGCTGCGCCACCGCAAGCACAGGCGGAATATTGTCAGCGGGATGCGCATAGTCGGCGGCGAAAAAGGTGTCGTGAAAATCCAGCTCCGCTATCGCGATGCCGTTCGCCCAGGCGGCCCATTCCGGCGACACCGGCCGCTGAGCGGAAAGCCCGAACACCGTCGCGCCCCGCGTGGAGGCATGGCACAGTGCCTGCGCCCGCGCGGCAGCCACGGCCCTTTGCCCCAGTGCAGCAACAGCCACCCCAGCGCTGTCTATCAGACGGTTGCCGATCATCTCGGCCACCAGCGGCTCAACGGCGACGGGATCGGCCGCGACCTCGGCAATTTTCCATGCGAGTTGCTGCTCCCGTGGAAGCCGGTCGGCGGATCTGTAGGTGCGCACCCGGTGCTGCTTCACGGCGGCTTCCATTGCGGCTGGAAACGGAGCGAACTCCCCCATTTGCAATATCGGCAAAGCCCATGACTACATAAACCGCTGAAATTGTGAGCGTTTGCGAACGGTCCGGATGCGATTTGCGGCCATTGCGAATATCGCCGACCCGCCTATCGATGCTGCCCTGCCGAGACGCACTATCTTGAGTGGCAAGCAGGGCAAGCCGCTGTGCGCCCGTCACCGATGACGGGTTCTGGGGGCCACTTAGCTGCGCACCTCTTTGCAGTGAGCCAGCCCCACCCGCATTTTTTCGCTCGTAGTGACCGGATGGCCACCACCTTAACTTTACGCCTGCTCCGTCCCGACACGCCGAAAGATCAGGCGCATAATTGGCGGCAGACAGCGTTTTTCGAGTTGCCGATGGGCTTTGTCGGCTGGAGCCAACCCGGCGGCCAACGCCCAACTTTTGCCGGGGGGCTAGGGTAGCGCGAGGGGATCCACCTGCGACCGTGCCTTGTCTCGAAGGCAACGCGCGTCAAAAATGTTTGCTAAGCGCCAGCGGCCGGCTCCCAGCAAGGGAGTCGCTGGTGCCAATAAATAGAGTTTTTGCCTTGGGGGCAGCGGTGAAGTCTCGCGATATTGGTATTTGGCCGCGTATATTCGTATTCGTTGTATTTCTCGCCCTGAGCGTGTCCTTCACGGCCACCACCGCCGTCCTTGGCTATGAGTTCTGGGACACCGGATGGTTCGATCTGGTGTCGATGGACAGCCATCTGTTCCTGTTCTTCCCGACGCTCGGCATCGTGGCGTTGTTTGCCTTCTTCGTGCCAGCAGCTGCTCTCACTGACTTCTACTGGCGGTATGTCCGTTTCGGCCGCCTGAGATATGCCATTGGCTTCCTCGTTCTCGCTGGTCTGTCGTACGCGATTGCCGCCAGCCTTCTCGCCAGCCCCAAGCGTTCGATGTGGGAAATCACGCCCGCGGTCCTCAAGGCCGATCAGGGTGAAGCCTGCACCGAGGATGGCGTGTGCGAACGTCTGCCCGTGCTCAACGCACTGCACGGCCTGCGCACCGTCAGCCAGTCCCGCTGGGGCCTCAACGACTTCATCCGCAAATGCGATCGGGACGTATTTCTAGAGCCGGAAGCGGCGCCGGAGCGCAAGCGCTTCTGCTTTGCTTCCACCGCCCTAACTTCATCGCCGCATCTGCAGAGCGACACGGAGTGTTGTATCGCGCAACAGCGCCTCAGCGCTGCGGTCAGCGAAACCTATACGCAGGACGATCGCCGCTCGCTGACAGCGCAGGTCCACGCCGCAACGCTGCCGATGAAAGTGTTCTTTCTGCTCGTGCTGCTGACGCTCTCCATCCTGCTGGTGGCGCGCTATCGCGGCATCGAAACCAATTATCGCGCCAGCGCCAGACGCATCGAGTTCTCGGTGATCATCGGCACGGCGGCGGTGCTATTCTTTCCGTTCATGTCGCAAGCGTTCGTTGAGTCCGTCGGCGCGCTGTATGGCCTGACGGGGCGTGGCACCTTCAGTCTCATCACGCCGATACTCAGTCTGGCGTTCGGCATCTGGACCCTGCTGATGGTGTTTTTCTTCTATCGGCGCCGGGACAAAGATCTGGAAGCCATCGGCAAGATGGGCAGCGCCATCGCGGCCGCTCTCGCGGTGTTGAAATACGGTATCGTTGCTTCTGTTTTTACGCGTCTGGTGGGTTCGGGCGCTGACGTTGCCAGCATCGCCGGTCTGGTGCTTGTCTGCCTCGCGGCGATCGCTGCACTGCTGTGGGTGCCGCGCAAGTGGGACGCTGCGGATGCAGAGAGCAGCGCCGGTAGCGCCGCGACGACGGCACCTGCCACCGGCGAGCCAAGCCAGACTGAACAGGAGCCTCCGCTGCCTGAGCCCATGCACTATCGGATGCCCTGAAGCCAAGTAGAGCCAGCGGCCTTCTCTGGCTATCGCGCTCCGCGCCTCCAGAATGAAATCTGGGGACGCGGAAATGTTCATGTCGACGCGCAAAGGTCGGTTCAGTCACACGGCCACAGCGTGATCACGCAACCTTCAAAACCTTGCCAACCTCATCGACGGTTGCCTTTTCATTGTCGGTCACCTGCGTGCCGCCAAATCCCATTACGCCACCTTCCGACGCAGCTTCAGCCACCTGATCGGCCACGTACTTCAGCCAGCTCTTGAACGCGGGCGCATCCTGCGGTGCCTTCGCATCCAGGATCTGACCAACCTTGCCGAGCTTGGTGATCACTTCCTGCTTGATCTCAGCCGGCGACTTCCCGCTCAAATCGATCTTGATTTCTTCACGCGCAATCGTGCGTCCCTCAGATGTTTCCATGTCGGCCAGAATGGCCTTCATCAGCGGCGAAGCGGAAGGATTCTTGCCCGCTGTCATCAGGGCGTTCGCGCTTGCCATGCTCTCTTTCAACATGCCCCAAAGACCACTTGGCTCAGCGAGCGTTACTGCAAGGCCTGCAAGCATCGGACTGGCGAGAATGGCTTTCCATTCCTCAGGGGTAAAACTCGACTTATCGGCCATGAAACTTTCCTCCGGCACCAAACGCAAACCACGGAACGACATCCGCTGAGACGCAAGGCGTGGCCCTCTTCCCGGATGCTCCGTCGGAGGCGATTTACGGCCAATATCTATGCCAGCGATAAAACGCCTGCCCGGCAATTCGTACTAACTCGTAGGTGCCTTTGTGGAAATTGTCGGGTGCCGCAACGCGATGTTCAAGCGGGACGCGATAGCCGCACCGAAAGCATCGACAAACGATGTAGCCCGCATTGCCCTTGCGTCGGTCCTTTCAATACCTAACTTGCGTGCATCTCACCCTGCCCAACAGCGCACGCCTCAGGAGCTTCGCCAATGTCGACAGCCAACGCCGCCAAGTCCGGAACCTTCAAGATAGGCAGCGACCTTGAAGTGCATCGCCTCGGCTTCGGCGCCATGCGCATTACCGGCAGCGGCGTGTGGGGCGAAAGCGATGACCCCGCCGAAGCGTTGCGCACCTTGAAGCGCGTGCCCGAACTCGGCATCAACCTGATCGATACCGCCGACAGCTACGGCCCCGAGATCAGCGAGCGCATGATCCATGAGGCGTTGTATCCCTATAATGGGCTGGTGATCGCAACCAAGGGCGGCCTGATCCGCCCGGCACCCAATGTGTGGAACCCGTGCGGACGGCCCGATTATCTGCGTCAGCAGGTGTTTGTCAGCATGCGCCGACTGGGCGTTGAACGGATCGATCTGTGGCAACTCCACCGCGTCGACCCAGATGTTCCGCGCGATGAACAGTTCGATGCCATTCGCGAATTGCAACGCGAAGGCCTGATCCGCCATGTGGGCTTGAGCGAAGTCCAGATCGACGACATCGAAGCGGCGCAGAAATATTTTTCCGTCGCCACGGTGCAGAACCTGTTCAACCTTACCAACCGCCAGAGCGACGATGTTCTGAACCACTGCGAAGCCCACAACATCGGCTTCATTCCGTGGTTCCCCCTTGCCGCCCGGCGAACTGGCACGGCCCGGCTCGCCGCTCGATGCCATCGCCAAGGCCCACAACGCCAGTCCCAGCCAGATCGCGCTGGCGTGGTTGCTGCGCCGCAGCCCGGTGATGTTGCCCATCCCCGGCACCGGCAAGGTGAAACATCTTGAGCAGAACGTGGCGGCCGTCGACATCAGCCTGAGCGACACCGAATTCGAGCACCTGACCGCACTGGCATAACCCTCGGCAGCCTTGCTCGCACAGGAAACCGCACCGGGCATCCGGCGCAAAATTTCCCGCATTTCGGTGGCGAAAGTTGTCATGGCGGCCCGCGCATTTTTCCGTCAGGAGTGCTCGGGCCGCCAGCAGCGTCACCTTTTCAACCGGCGTGGCGGCAATAGTGCCCTGGAGGGGACATGGCCGCCAATTTTGCAGCGCGCATTATCGCGCAACTGATATTTTCGATTGCCTTCCTTGCTTCCGCCACCGCTGCCGATCGCCCGTTTGATCGCGACTGGCGCACCGGCGTGCCCAGTGCTCCGGGTGCTGAAACGTGGACGGACAAAAACCCAACTGCCAAGCAGGCGTTGATGGCTCAAGTGGCGGAAGCGCAGGGCGGCCGCATATGCACGCACTATGCGTTTCTGCACTGGCCCGCGAACACTGAGACCAGCGAAGCGATACAAGCGCAAACGAAGCGCAACTATGAAGCCGCCGGCTACACCATAACGGCAGGGACGGGCGATATCCCGGCCGACAAGACCCTTTGGATTGCGCACAATGCCGACCGCGAAGCTGTGATCCTGTGGGGTGCGGAAGCCGGATCGCCCGCTTACATGTCGTGCCCGACGCAAGGCGCGCCGGCCGCAGATCCCGACCGTTGGGTATTTCTCATTGGCCTGTTTGGGTTCGGTCTCGCTGGCGCCGTCATCGGCGGCTGGCTCGTTCAACGCACCCGCGCATTGGGGAAAGCCTCGCTCACATGGCCCAGCGCACAGGGCCGCGTCACCTCTGCCGTCGTCGATTCCTATCGCACCAAGGGCGGCAGGCAGTACATCGCCAGTATTGCCTACAGTTACGATGTCGATGGCAAAGCCTTCGCGGGCAACCGCATCCGATTTGGCAATTATGCCGGCGCCAAGGAAAAAGCCGATGCAGACGTTGCGCGCTTCGCCAGCGGCACGCCCGTCGATGTTTTCTACAACCCACTCAAACCGGAAGCAGCGACATTGGAGCCCGGCACCTCGGGCCACAGCGTCGCCGGTCTCGTCGTTGCAATCACCGGCGCCATCCTTGTCGTCGTTGGCCTGATCGTGGCGTTCATCAACTGAGCTGCAGCGACCAGGACGGCGGCATCTGCTCCGTCAGGTCGTCGCAACGGGTGGCGCAAAGCTGCTTCAGCCCCCACATTAGGGCCGGTATTTCAGTCGGCCTTAATGGGAGACGCGCATGGCCGCCGGAGCGGTGGAGCAGTGGCTCTACCCGACCGATCGCGGGCTCTACTGCGAGCACGCCAGTTCTTTATCGGATCTCCCGCGCCGTCGACCGCGCGGTGATTACGCACGGCCATAGCGATCACGCGCGGTCTGGCCACGGCGCGGTTTTAGCCACCGAAGCAACGGTGGATATCATGAAGCTGCGCATGGGCGAGACGTGCGCTGCTTCGTTTCAAAGCTTGCGCTATGGCGAACATAAATCCGTCAACGGCGTATCGGTGCACCTCGTTCCCGCCGGGCACATACTTGGCTCGGCACAGGTGGTGCTGGAATGGCAGGGTCAGCGCGCAGTGGTTTCCGGCGACTACAAGCGCGCCGCCGATCCGACATGCGCCGCCTTTGAACTCATTCCATGCGATGTTTTCGTCACCGAGGCGACGTTCGCGCTGCCGGTGTTTCACCACGAACCGGCCCACACCGAAGTTGGGCGTCTACTATCTTCACTGGCGCGACAGCCCGAGCGCGCGCATCTGGTCGGCGCCTATGGATTGGGTAAAACGCAACGCGTGACTGCTTGCGCGCGACGCCGGGTACGATGCGCCGATTTATCTGCATGGCGCTTTGATCGGCCTGTGCGAACTCTATCGGCGGCACGGTGTCGACCTCGGCGATCTACGCCCTGCGACGTTGGACAACAACCACGATTTTGCGGGCGCGCTGGTGCTGTGTCCTCCATCAGCCGTTGACGACCGATGGTCACGCCGCTTCCCCGATCCGGTGACAGCGTTTGCATCGGGCTGGATGCGCATCAGGCGGACGCATCCGCCAGACCGGCGTCGAGCTGCCGCTCGTCATTTCCGACCATGCGACTGGCCGAGCTGCTGAACCATTACCGAAACCGGCGCCGAAGATGTCTGGGTCACACACGGACGCGACGATGCGCTTGTCTATCAGCTTGGTCTGATGGGCCGCAAAGCACGCGCGCTGTCACTGGTCGGCTGCGAAGACGAGGATGACTAGCGGTGCAGTTGTTCGCCAATCTGCTCGACAGCCTCACAACGACGCCATCGCGTAACGGCAAGCTGGCGCTGCTGGCGGAGTATTTCCGCCTTGCGCCCGATCCCGATCGCGGTTTCGCCCTCGCCGCGCTGACCGATGGGCTGTTTCCGCGCCTGCCGCTCCGCCGCGCCCTTGCTGAGCTGATGTCCGATAAGATCGACCCGGTGCTGTATCAGCTCTCGCGCGACTATGTCGGTGACACTGCGGAGACAGTTGCTTTGCTGTGGCCTTCGCGCGGCAACGGTGATGGCGCGCAACCGCCCCCGCCCCGACTGGCGGATGTCGTGGCCGCGCTGGAGCTGGCCGATCGCAACACGGTAACGCCACTGCTCGGCAGCCTGCTCGACCGGCTCGACGTGCGTGGCCGCTGGGCATTGCTGAAACTGATCGGCGGAGCACCGCGCGTCGGCGTGTCAGCCCGCCTCGCCAAGACAGCACTGGCGCAGATGAGCGGCCACGACCTCAGCGAGATCGAAGAAATCTGGCACGCACTGGTGCCGCCTACAGTGATCTTTTCGCTCGCTCGATGGCCGTCGCCGCGCCCGACCGCGAGGGCAAGCCGGTTTTCCGTCCGATGATGCTGGCCCACCCGATTGAGGAAGGCGACTGGGCGAACCTTGCGCCGGAAACAATCGCCGCTGAATGGAAGTGGGATGGCATACGCATCCAGACCGTTGCGATGAATGGCGATGTGCGGCTGTTCTCGCGCACGGGCGACGACATCTCGCGCAGCTTCCCTGAAATCGTCGCGGCGTTCTCGCCTTACAATGTCGTGCTGGATGGCGAGTTGCTGGTCGTGCGCGATGACACCGTTGCGCCGTTTAACGATCTGCAGCAACGGCTCAACCGCAAGGCGGTGACGCCACGCATGCTGCGCGACTATCCCGTATTCGTGCGTCTTTACGACATTTTGCTGGATGAAGCCGACGACCTGCGCGCCATGCCCTTCGATCAACGCCGGATGCGGCTAGAGCAATGGCACCGGATGCACGCCCCTCGTCGCACCGATGTTAGCCCGCTGGTCGAGTTCGACACCTTCGATACGCTGAACGGCATCTGGGCCAATACGCGCGAAGCCGGCATCGAAGGACTAATGCTGAAGCACCGCGAAAGCCCTTATCTTTCCGGTCGCCCGAAGGGCCACTGGTGGAAATGGAAGCGCGCCGCGCTGACGCTGGATTGCGTGCTGATGTATGCCCAGCGCGTTCGGGCAAGCGGTCGTCCGATCACCTGATTACACCTTCGGCGTCTGGCGCAAGAGCGATGCTTCGACGCCTGAAACTGCTGAAAGCCGTGAACTGGTACCGGTCGGCAAAGCCTATTCCGGCTTCACCGACGAGGAACTGGTGCGGCTCGACCGCTTCATCCGCACCAACACGGTCGATCAATACGGGCCGGTGCGAGCGGTGGAGCGAAGCCTCGTGCTGGAAATAGCCTTCGATGCTGTCTTTCCCTCAACACGGCATAAGTCCGGGTTGGCGATGCGCTTTCCGCGCGTGCACCGCATCCGCTGGGATAAGCCCGCAACGGAAGCCGACACGCTCGAAACCGCGCAGAAGCTGATTGTCGCCCCCTGACCGAACTGCGAACGCCGCTCATTCCCGCTGGCGGAGTGGCTGCGGGTTGCTTATCGATGGTGGTGACAGATGCTGCTCACCGCCGGAGACCTGCACCGATGTGGCCGATCCTGAAAACCGCGCTGATGAACTGGTCCCAGCACCGCAGCACCACCGTGGGTGCAGCCCTTGCCTATTACCTCGTATTCTCCCTCGGCCCACTGCTGCTGATCGTGATCGCCATCGCCGGGTTCGCGTTCGGAGAGGACGCTGTGCGCGGCACGCTCAGCACCGAGTCCCGCGATCTGCTGGGCGCGGAAGGCGCAGCCATCATTGAAACGATGCTGGACGGTGCCGCCTCGCGCGAAGCGAGCAGCTTCACGGCGGCAATTGGCATCGGGCTGTTGCTGGTGACCGCTCTGACGGTCGTGGTGCAGCTCAAAGAGGCGATGAACACCGTGTGGGATGTCAGCCAGCCCACCGGCGGAACCGTGATCTGGTATCTCCGCACGTACTTCATGTCGCTGCTGGGCGTCATGGCACTTGGCTTTCTGGTGATCGCATCGCTGGTCATCAGCACCACGCTGACAGCGCTCTCGTCCTGGGCCAGCGATATCCCGATCGACACACGCTTTTGGGAACTGTTGAACACGGGCGTCACCGTGCTCATCCTCTCCGGATTGTTCGCGATGCTCTACAAGTGGTTCCCTGACGCCAAGGTGCGTTGGTCGGACGCCTGGCCCGGCGCCGTTGCGGCTGCCCTGATGTTTGCCGGCGGCAAGCTGGCCATCGCCTGGTACATCGGCCGTCAGGGACTGCAGTCGACCTACGGCGCGGCCGCATCGCTCGTCATTCTGCTGCTGTGGGTCTATTTCACGGCGCTCATCGTGCTGCTGGGCGCGGAAATTTCCCGCGCCTATGCGCTGAGCCGGGACGCGGATGCCCCTGCTCCGGCGCCTCCCCCTGAAAAGGGATAGGCCGCCGCATCAGCCATCAGTGCTCAACCGGAACGGCCTTGGCGTTGCGCAGAAAATAGAGCGCGAAGATTGCCGCCAGCACGGCGAAACTGGCCGACACCGCTGAAGCAACTTCAAACGCATAGACGAACGCGCCGCGCGCCGTATCCAGCAGCGCTGAAGCTTCTGCGTTGGGCAGCGTCTTCGCTACCTCTATCGCCCCGCTCAGCGTACCGCGTGCGATCGGCACACTTTCCGCCGTCACAACGCTCGGCAAATGGGCAGCATCCATCGTCCGACCATAGACGAACGTGAACAGGCTTCCCAACACGGCGATGCCCGTGGCGCCGCCCAGTTCAAAGCTGGTTTCGGATATGGCGGATGCCGCCCCCGCCCGCTCCGGCGGTGCGGCGCTCATTACGATGTCGGTGGTGATCGCACCCGTGGGCGACATACCGGTGCAGAAGATCATCATGCCGGCAAACAGCAGCCATGGCTTGTCGAGGCCAGCAATCTGCGTCAGCAGCGCAAAGCCGACCGAAGCCAGCAGCAACCCGCACCCGATGACGTACGCGGGCCGGAACCGACGCACCAGATATGGCGCAGCCAGAGACCCCAGCGCGAACACGATACCAGACGGCGCCATCCATAGGCCCGCTTCAAGCGGGTTCATGCGCAGCACTAGCTGCAGATACTGGGTGATGAAAAAGAACGAGCCCAGCATCATAAACAGGCCCAGCATGTTGGTGGCCAGTGCGGCGCTGAACGCCGGCGTTTTGAACAGCCGCACATCGATCAGTGGATCGGGATGTTGCTCCTCACGGCGAAAGAAGACATAGCCCAACGCAACGCCGATCAGCATCACCGCCGCAGCAACCGGATCCCAACCCACCTCGGCCATGTGCTTGATGCCGTAGATGACGCAAAGAACAGCGGCAACCGAAAGCGCGGCGCTGGCGATATCCAGCTGGCCGGCATTTTCATCCTTGAACTCTTGCAGCACGATCGGTGCCACAACCAGCAACATGACCATCAATGGCACGTTGATGAGGAACACGGCACCCCACGAATAATGGGCCAGGATGATGCCTCCGAACACCGGCCCCACCGCTGCGCCGGCCGAGAACGCCGCAACCCACACGCCGATGGCGAACGCACGCTCGCGGCCATCGAGAAACATGTTTCTGATAAGCGATAGCGTCGAGGGCGCCAACGATGCCGCCGCCAATCCCTGCAAGGCGCGCGCGACAATCAGCATTTCCGAACTGGTCGAATAGGCCGCCAGCAGCGACGTCAGCCCGAACGCGGTAGCGCCATACATCAGCACCTTGCGGCGGCCGATGCGGTCGCCCAGCGTGCCCATCGTTACCAGCGCGCCCGCGACCATGAAGCCGTAAATATCGACGATCCATAGCAGCTCGGCGGCGCTTGGCTTCAGGTCCGCGACGATCTCCGGCACGGCCAGATAAAGCACCGTGAGATCCATCGAATAGAGCAGGCACGGAATTGCCAACACGGCAAGGCCGATCCAATCCCGGCGGGTGGCCTTGCTGGCAGCCGGAACCGCGTCGGATGCGCGGCCTGAATTCTGCGTCATAGATGACAGTTCCTTGCAGACGGCCAGCGGGCGGGCCGCCATCGGCGCGTTGCTCACGCTTCGAGTTGTGCTGCTGTCATCTAAGGTGGCGGATCGGCCTTGTCACGGGGCCGCCCCGCGTCAATTTTCCGGTGCGTTGCTGGAAGCCCGCCAATCGGCGCTATAGAGCGGCAAAGTGCCTTCATTAAACGCCCGCGCGTCATAATTCAGCAGCGAACGCTCGAAGCTTACCGCCGGACGGGTGTTGTTTTCGGCCAGATCGAGCTTCACCTCGAACTGATAGGGGCCGATGGCCCGAATAAGCTCATCGGGCTTCTGATCGGCGCCGCGCGTGTAGAACAGCACCTGCTCGGTGCGGCTGGTACGCCCCGCAAGCGAGATCGGCGCGAACGGCTCATAGGCGCCGGTGCGCGTTTTCTCCATCGTCCAGCGACCGAAGTCGGCAGCATAGAACTTTTTCTCGGCGCCACTGCGCGGGTCAGTGGCGGTCAGTTCTATTGAAAGCACCGTGGCCGTACGCGCACCTTCATTTGTGATCGTCACCGGCACCGCGATAACTTCAAAGTTGGAGTTCTGATAGGGCGCTGCAAAGTGAATGACCGGTGGCACAAACACACGCACATCCGCTTCCTTCAGCGATGTCTCCCACAGGCTATAGGCTGAAAAGATAAGCGCGACCGCAGATAGCACCGCCGCGATGCTGCCGCCCTCCATAGCAGAAACGCCATGCGCGGCTGTTGCCGCCGGGTCGACATCTCCATTCCGCTTGCCGAATAACGCCATTCAACTTTCCCCCAAAGCGTGCCCCAAGATGCCCCGTGCCAGATCCGGCCCATGACAGATCTATGTCATGCACATCCTCGCAAGCCGATACAGCTTACATGGGACGGCACGAAGCAGCACATTTTGACACCGCTATGGCAGGAACTCGCACGCTTCCAGAAGCATTCCAATTGCAGCAATACCGATGCGTTTTTTCGACGTGTTTATTGGCGTCAGAACGTTTGCAAGCAGTTGCGCGCAAAGTTTCACAATGCTGCCCACTCGCCATTAACTAGCGGCCACGGAACCCGCAGCGAACGGCGTTAGATCAGACAAAATCCGATGTGCGCGCCTTGCGAACAACGATGAAGCCGCCGAACTTTGGTCAGCGCAGTGACGGGGGCCTGCGTCTCAACAGGGAGAATTCCATGTCCAGCACGCCAAACCTCGTTACCCTTATCAGTCAGTTCATCACGCCGGAAATGCTCAACCGTTCTGCATCCGCCATGGGCGTGGATCTATCTTCCATGCAGAAAGGCGTCAGTGCTGGCATCCCGGGTATTCTGTCGGCATTGACCTCTTCGGTCATGAAGCCGGGCGGGATTGCAAAGATCGAGAACGCCATCGATCAGCAGCAGCCGGGCGTACTTGCCGATGCCGCGAGAATGATGGGCACACCGCAACAGGCGCGTGTCGCCGAAGAAGGGCTCAACTCGCTGTCATCTGTTCTTGGTGGCGGCACGACCTCTGCTCTCGCTAACGCCGTTGGCCGTTACTCCGGTGCCGGTGAAACCGGCGCCAAGGGCATGCTCGGCCTGCTCGCCCCGGTGGTTATGGGTGTGCTCGGGCAGCAGCAAAATGCTGGCGCCGGCGGCGTCGCTCAATTGCTTGCATCGCAGAAAGACAACGTGATGCGCGCCATGCCATCGGAGTTTGCAAACTACCTCGGCAGTTCCGGTATTCTCGACAAGGCGCAGACCGCCGCAACCGGACAAACCAGCACGCGTTCGTCGTATCAGTCTGCAAACTATACGACCGACAAGGGCACATCGCAGGGCAGCTGGTTGCTCCCCGCACTGGCAGCACTCTGTCTGCTCGGTCTCGGCTGGTATCTGTTCTCACGGCCCTCCGATACAACGGTAGCAACCGCACCGACTGAAATTCGGACACCGGGCGTTGCTCCGGAAAGCACGCATGTCACCGACACGACCCGCTTTGGCGGTACGCCGTTCGTGGTGGCCTGGAACGACATGGAAAAATGGCTGCACAAGTCGGTCTACAGCAGCGACAACAAGAAGGTCGGCGAGATCGCAGAGTTGATCCGCAATCCGGAAGATCGCGTCACCAACGTTTACATGGACGCTGAAACGACGCTGGGCCTCGGTGGTCAGCGCTATGACATCTCCGCCGACAAGATCAGCGAAGTGAAGCCGGACGGCATCATTCTTTCAATGACGGAAGCGGAAATCAAAGCCATGCCGCCAGCTGACGGCGCCAAGGCCGACGTCAAGAAGTAACAACGGCTTCAGCTGCCAAAACACGGCAGACAAGACACGGCGCTCTACATGGGGCGCCGTGTTTTTCGTTTATACAGCTCTCCATTCTGACCTGCGCATTGCTGCAGGCACAAAAAAGGCGATGGTCCACAGGACCATCGCCTGATGCCGAATTGATCTGCCAAACGTCAGCCGCCTGGCGTTTCGGCTATGCACTTGCCCGCAGCGGCATCCCAATCGTAACCCTCTGCCTTGTCACAGGCTTCCTTCGTCGTCGGCGGCGCAGGATCGGCAAAGGCTGGCGCCGCAAATACGACTGCGGATCCAAGTACCATCAATGAAAGAATTGCTTTCATGCTTCATACTCCTGTCTACACAGGCATATGATTATTCAGCACGCTGCTTAACGCCATGGTCGATGCTTCGACTGGCAAAGGGGCGAAAAAACTCCGTCTCACAACGGAGCAGCATTACAAAACCAAACAAACACGCTTCAAAGTTGTTCTTCGTTAGTTGCACTGGCGACTCCCCGCGGGGAGCCAGCCGCCAGCGTTTGTTGGTTGCACTGGCGACTCCCCCCGCGGCGAGCCGGCCGCCAGCGCATTTGTTTTATCGCTCAAAACGCTTGAACTTGATCCGATGCGGTTCAACCGCCGCATCGCCCAGTCGGCGCTTCTTGTCTTCCTCGTAGGCTTCGAAGTTGCCTTCAAACCATTCGACGTGGCTGTCGCCCTCGAAGGCAAGAATGTGCGTAGCGAGACGATCAAGGAAGAAGCGATCGTGCGAGATCACCACGGCGCAGCCGGGGAAGTCTTCCAGCGCCGATTCCAGCGCACCGAGCGTTTCAGTGTCGAGGTCGTTCGTCGGCTCGTCGAGCAGCAACAGGTTGCCGCCCTCCTTCAACATCTTGGCCAGATGCACGCGGTTGCGCTCACCACCCGACAGCAAGCCCACCTTCTTCTGCTGATCTGCACCCTTGAAGTTGAACCAGCCGCAATACGCGCGCGATGACATCTCACGCTTGTCACCGAACTTCATGATGTCGAGACCGCCGGAGATCTCCTCCCAGACGGTTTTCTTGTCATCGAGGTGATCGCGATTCTGATCGACGTACGACAGCTTTACCGTCGGACCGATCTTGATCGAACCGGCGTCCGGCTGCTCCTTGCCCGTCAGCATCTTGAACAACGTCGTCTTACCGGCGCCGTTCGGACCGATCACGCCGACAATGCCACCGGGCGGCAGCTTGAAGGACAATCCGTCAATCAACAGACGGTCGCCGAACGCTTTCGTCAGCCCATCAGCCTCAATCACCATGTCGCCCAGACGCGGGCCAGCGGCGATCGAGAACGACGCCTTGCCGACGTCCTCGCGGCCGGACTGTTCGACCAACTTATCGAACGCGGTAATACGCGCCTTCGACTTGGCCTGCCGTGCCTTGGGCGATGAGCGGATCCATTCCAGCTCTCGGCTGATGTGCTTCTGGCGGTTATCTTCAGCCGACTTCTCGCTTTCGGCGCGCTTTGCCTTCTGCTCAAGCCAGCTCGAATAGTTGCCCTTCCACGGAACGCCCTGACCGCGATCCAGTTCCAGCGTCCATTCGGTGATGTTGTCGAGGAAGTAGCGATCATGGGTGACCAGGATCACGCAGCCCTCGTACTCCTTCAGATAGCGCTCCAGCCACGCAACGCTTTCAGCGTCGAGGTGGTTGGTCGGCTCGTCGAGCAGCAGGATGTCTGGCTTCGACAGCAGCAGACGCGTCAGCGCCACGCGGCGCTTCTCACCGCCCGAAAGCTTGGTGACGTCGCCGTCGCCCGGCGGACAGCGCAACGCATCCAGCGCCTGCTCCACCTGCGTATCGAGATCCCACAGATTGAGCGCGTCGATCTGATCCTGCAGCGCAGTCATCTCGTCGGCGGTTTCTTCGGAATAGTTGGCCGCGATCTCGTTGTAACGGTCGAGGATGGCCTTCTTCTCGCCAACGCCTTCCATCGCGTTGCCCAGCACATCCTTGGTCGGATCGAGCTCAGGCTCCTGCGGCAGGTAGCCGACCCGGATGCCATCGGCGGGACGCGCTTCACCGAGGAAGTCGTCGACCGTGCCAGCCATGATCTTCAGCAGCGTCGACTTACCCGCGCCGTTGAGGCCCACGACGCCGATCTTGGCGCCGGGCAGGAACGACAGCGAGATATCTTTCAGGACCTGCTTGCCCCCCGGATAGGTCTTGGAGAGCTTGTGCATGTGGTAGACGTATTGCGGGTTCGCCACGGGGGCGGCCTCCTCGAATCGCGAGTGTCGGGATTGGTCTTTGCGGCCTTCTAGCCGATCAGGCCGCGCCTCTCAACGCGACCGATGCTCAGGACGCAGCCGCAATAGGGCAAGGGGTGCACATCCACCCCTCACCCTCGCATATAGTGTATTGTTTTTTAAAGACAACTTTCCTGCCCAGCCTTGCGCGGAGCGCTTGCCTCAGGCGAACGTTGCAGCCGCGACGGATACAGGCTGCTCAGGATAGGACAGCTGTTCGCGCGCCCGCCAGGCATCCGTCACGTAGTTGATTACAAGCGACTTGCGCACGCCGTTTATCGGGCGCGCCTCGAACCCGTGATAGCTGATGTTCGACGGCACAAAGATCATCGCCGAGTTCGACCCAAACGGAGAGCGCCCGACCCACCGCTTCTCAGCATCGTAAATGTCCGTGCCGAGATCGGAATGGGTCGGATCCTTCGACAGGTAAAGCAGGAACGTGAACGCCTTCACACCTATGTCTGTATGCGGCTCCAGCCAAAACCCATCGACATCCTGCGCGAACTCGATGCGTAGATACGTGCCGCTCAGCCTGACGCCAAACGTGCGCTCGATCTCCGCCGTGACACGCGGGTCCTGTAGCGCGGCTGCGACAGATTCTGCGCAGGCATACTCGGCGCGATTGCCAACATCAAAATAGTGACGCGACGCATTGTGCAGCTCGCGTTTCCCCGAAACTCCACCGAGGTCCGCCGCCGAGATTGGAAGGTCGAGAATGTCATCAACCGTCGATTGAGGCAGGCAGTTCTGGAGAAACCAATGCCGGTAGGGATGCCATTCTTCGTTTGAGTTGCGGAAGCTTCTGAGTAACGAGGCGGCGACGTCTTTAGCGGATGCGGACATGATGTTTGCGCTCCTGGTTCGCTGCAGTTCCCTCACATGCTGCTGCCAGTTACACCCGCGCGCCGCTGCCTTACCAATCGGTATTTGTGATTATACACCGCAAACAGATGTTCTGTATGCGTCTCTATTGTGCCGCAGCACAATTTGTCGTTTTGGCTTTGAACTTCGCGTAACGCGCCGCGATCTGCCTTGCGATATCGCCACCTGAATTCAGCGGCGCATATGTCCATTCGTCGAGATTGGAAAACGGCTCGGGCAGAGGTCGCGTCACGCCATGCTTTTCCAACGCCCGGTGAAAACGCGTGAACTTCGCGGAACCACCGTCAGGATGAAAGACATAGACGGGCTTGCCCGTGGCACAGGGCTCACCGGTCATATTGATGCTATCAGCCGGCGCAACGAAAGCGTCGGCAACCGCGATAAAATATGGATAGGGATTTTCGCCCAGCATATCCCAGAACACGCCTGGAAAGCGCGCACTCGCGTGCCGTACCCGTTCCACTATTGCAGCTTCGGTACGCCGTGACGGCGTAATGAGAAGGCTGGCGCCGGCTTCGCCCAAAGCCACTATTGCGCGCTCCAGTCGCTCCAGCGCAGCGGAGGAATATTTGTAATCGCCGTTCGATCCACCGAGCAGAACCGCCACACGCGGACACGGCAACGCGCTGAATTTCTCAGGTATTGTCTCACGTATTTGCGCCAACCGAATTGGCGTGAAGCCGTGCGGCGCTGTCAGCGATGTAATAACGTTATCACCGCGCAGCTTGTCGTGCTCAGGAACCCAGAACAGATCAGCTGTCTTCGAGGACACTTTCGGATTCTGCAAAATGACTGTGAATGTTGCACTTCCTGCACGACGTTTCAGTTCGCGGATATATGGTGTCGTCAATCGACCGATCGCCATCGCAATGTCAGGCCACGGCGGCGCAAAATTGCTCCCCTGCTCGCCGAAGCGATCATTCTGCGGCACGCCGATCCAGGGTGACAGCAGCTTGTGAACACCTCCCGGAGCGACACGCTTCACTGTGATCGAAAGACCAAGCGCATTTGCAATGCCCTGCGACTGGACATCGTTACCCGCCTTGCCATCGCTGATGAGCCAGCAATTCTGTCCGGCCAGGAGATCGTCTGGATCAGCCATCGATTGCTCCTCTTGGCGTTAAATAGGTTTGCGGTTCCCCATGCGTAAGACCGAAAATGCGCTTTGGCCGCGCCATTCAGCGCCAGGTAAGAATACCGACGCCGGTGAAGAAATAGCGCCCGAGCCCGATCGTAAATACCAGCCAGCCCCACAGCGTGTGTTCGATGAACACAGCCCAGAACGAACGCGTCATCGCATAGCGCCATGCAAACAGCACGCCCGCAGCCATGGTGCCATAAATCGCCAGAGGCGTGCCGATAACAATGTGTCCGATACCGAACAGAACGCCATTGATGAGGATCGCTGCCCACCACACGTGCCGGAAAAGCACGCCGTAACGGTGGAAATAAAACGTGCGATAAAGCAGCTCCTGCGCCAGCACCGACATCAGCGGATACAGCAGCATGATGCGCTCCCACACCTCAGGACGGTTGCGCGGCAACTCCAGAAACTGGCCCGGCAGATATTCGTGCACATAGGCTGCAACCAGGCTACAGCCGAGCGCAAACACCGCCAGAATTGACACCAACTGGCCGATGCTGAACCCTCGCGAAAGTTCACGCCGGAAAGAAAATGTGCGGTCCAGCAAAAGAAATATGGCGACCAGCAACAGCACCGGCAGCAACGCAATGAACACCGGCACCCGCTCGGTGTGCACGGCATAATCGACGGCAAGCGGCGCCACGAGAAACAGGAGCGCCATTTCAATCCAGCGCCACGTACGCGCAGCGGGCGTCAGCTCGGGAAGCGATAGGGTGCCGCCTGCACGCAGCACGCCTGCATCCGATGGCGCACTTGCCGCTTCCGACATCAGCGTCTTTCCCGCGTCGCCAACCAGCGGCGTTCAACCTCGCGCGCAATGGTGTCGGCCGAATAGAGCGGCTCGTAACTCCATTTCGGCAGCGCATCCAGCCGATCGGGCAGCGGACGCGTGGCGCCGTGCTGACGCAGCGCTTCATGGAAACGACCGAACTTGTCTGAACCGCCGCCAGGCGTATGCACCAGCACCGGCCGTCCGGTTGCAGCCGCCTCGCCGGTCATGTTCACGCTATCGGCCGTGACGACGAACGCATCGGCGTGCGCCAGAAAGTCAGGATAGGGATTAGCGCCGCTTCCATCCCACAGGATGCGCGGATACGGCCGCGTCGCTGCGTCTGTCACCTCAAGCAGGCGCGCGTGGGTCCGGCGCGATGGCGTAATCATGAAGCTTGCACCCGAAGCGCCAAGCGAACGCAGCGCGCCCGCAAACCGCTCATCGTCCTCAGGCCGAAAGTCATAGACCGCATTTTTGCCGCCAAGGATGACGGCAACCCGTGGAGCGGGCAGCGCGGCAATATCGTCCGGCATGACTGCGCGCAGATTTGCAATGCGTGTTGGCGAATAGCTGTGCGGTGCTGTCAGCGTCGTGATGACATTTGATCCGCGCAGACGATCATGCTGCGGCACCCAGATCAAATCCGCAACGCCAAGCCCTGCCCGCGTGTCCAGCATCATCAGCGTGAATGTTCGCGGCGAACGCCGCCGCAGTGCCTTGAGATACGGCACCGCGGAACGGCCCAGCGCGATTGCCACATCCGGCCACGATGGCGCGAATACGCTGCCCGTCTGGCCAAAGCGCTCGGACGGCGCCACCGGCCCCCACGGCGCCAGCAGCTTGAAAAATCCGCGCGGCGAAATGGGCTTCATCGCATAGTCCAGCCCCAACGCATCGGCGACACCGCGCGTCTGTGCGTCCATGCCAGCGGCCCCGGTGGTGAAAATCCACGCGGTTTTGCCTGCCAGCGGCCGAACTGTGTCAGTGGCTGCATTCATATCCGATACCTTGCACGCCCCTGTTGTTCCGACACGCGGTTTAGCGCGCTGAACGCAGCGCGCCAATTCTCAATGCTAATGCTCTGCACCACCGATGCTGCTCAATGAATGCCCTGTGCTCACCCTCACCCCGACGCGTGGACTCCCGGCTTCTCCCGGAAGGGTGGGTCCTGATCACGCTTCGGAGAAGGTGCCCAGGCTCTAGCCAAACGGGATTGCATCGTGCAACTTCCCGGCTCCGGCGCGGCCCCCGTTACCGGATCTTCGCGGAGATTTCATCCGATGGCGTTGCGCCTCGACCCGGTAGACTGGCGCATTCTGAAGGAGCTGCAGGCTGACGGCAGCATCACCAACGTCGCGCTTGCCTCCCGCGTCGGCCTTTCACCCCCGCCCTGCCTACGCCGCGTGCGCGCGCTTGAACAGGCCGGTCTGATCGCCGGCTATACCGTGCTGCTGGACGAAGCCGCACTGGGGTTCGGGCTTACCGCATTCGCGATGGTCGGGTTGCACAATCAGGCCGAAGCAGAACTGCACGCGTTCGAAAACCGTGTGCTTGGCTGGCCCATCGTGCGCGAAGCCTACATGCTCTCGGGCGAAAGCGACTTCATGCTGAAATGCGTCGCCAAGGATCTGCCCGCGTTTCAGGATTTTGTGCTGGAAGATCTCACCGCCGCGCCCAACGTCGCCAGCGTCAAAACCTTCCTGACCATCCGCCGCGCCAAGCGCGAACCCGGCGTTCCCATCGGCAGCGCGCAGGCGAAAAGCTAGAGCCTTTCAGTGTTTCATTGAATCGCGGAAAGCCTCTAGCCGTTTGTTTTTCAGTGCTTCTTGTCGAAAAACCGGTTTCCACTTTTCCGCAAGCACTCTAGCAGCACAGGGCGAAAGCCAGCGATCCAGCTCTATACGCTGACGGCGCCAAGGCTTCCCATGGCGCCGTGAGAATACAGCGAAACGCTCGCTAGAACCGTCTGTAGTGCGAACGGGGAAGCCTGCAACGAAACCCGTGCGTGGCCTACTGCGTTCTCACTTCCACTCGACCTTCACGACCTCATAGGAACGCGCGCCGCGCGGTGTCGTCACCTCAGCCGTCTCGCCCTTGGCCTTGCCGATCAGCGCCCGCGCGATAGGCGAGGAAATCGAGATCTTGCCGTCCTTCACGCTGGCTTCCATGTCGCCGACGATCTTGTATTTGACCTTTTCATCGGTGTCCTCGTCGATCAACGTCACCGTTGCGCCGAATTTCACCGTGTCGCCCGACAGCTTGGAAGTGTCGATCACTTCAGCGCGGCCAAGCCGGTCTTCCAGATCGGCAACGCGGGCTTCGTTCAGGCCCTGAGCCTCCTTGGCTGCGTGATACTCGGCATTCTCCGACAGGTCGCCGTGCGCGCGCGCCTCAGCGATAGCCTGGATGATCCGGGGACGCTCTTCCGACTTGAGGCGCTGCAGCTCAACTTCAAGCGTGTTGAAGCCCTCAACGGTCATCGGGACACGTTCCATGCTCATTACCTAATATCTCCCTTCGGCCTGGCAGGCGTCTGCCAGGACCACCGACGGTCGTTGCCGATCAACATGTGTGTGCAGTTACGCGTGAAATGGACCGCTCCACCCAAACGGCTGGAACGGCCCACAACGGCTTAGGATGGGTCCGCCACGAAGCTTTGCAAAGGGGCAACTTGCAACGTACCTGCCTTCAGAGCCTTAATTGCTCTGGTAACCGCCACCGCTCCGGCAACAGTTGTATAGTAAGGAATATGGCTCAGCAAGGCTGACCGGCGGATATCTTTACTATCTGCCAATGCCTTAGCGCCTGCCGTGGTATTGAACACGAGCGCAATGTCTCCGTTTTTCATCGCGTCAACGATGTGCGGCCGCCCCTCCAATACCTTGTTGATAGCTTCACACTGGATGCCGTTAGCCTCCAGATGGCGCTTGGTCCCGCGCGTGGCGACGATCTTGAAGCCCATGCTCTCCAACTCGCGGATCGGCGCAACCATGCGGTCCTTGTCGGTGTCCTTGACGGAAATGAACACCGTCCCCTGCATCGGAAGCTTGAGGCCGGAACCGAGCTGGCTCTTGTAGAAAGCCATCGCGAAATCGGAATCGATGCCCATGACCTCACCGGTCGAGCGCATCTCCGGTCCGAGGATCGGATCGACGCCGGGGAAGCGTGCAAACGGGAACACCGCTTCCTTGACCGCGACATGCTTCAGCGTGGGCGCAGTCAGCTTGAAGTCCGCCAGTGGCGTACCGGCCATCACCTGCGCGGCGATGGCGGCAATCGGCTTGCCGATAACCTTGGCCACGAACGGCACCGTGCGCGATGCGCGCGGGTTCACCTCAAGCACGAACACCACGCCGTCCTTGATCGCGAACTGCACATTCATCAGACCAACGACCTTCAGCGCCAGAGCCAGCTCGCGCGTCTGCCGATCGAGTTCGGCCAGCATGTCCGGACCCAGCGTATAGGGCGGCAGCGAACAGGCACTGTCACCGGAATGGATGCCGGCCTCTTCGATGTGCTCCATGATGCCGGCAACGAACGTGTCCTTGCCGTCGGACAGGCAGTCGACATCCACCTCAACCGCATCCGTCAGATAACGGTCGATCAGCAGCGGACGCTTATCGGAAACGACGAGTTCAGATGGGCGGTCGAGCGTTGCCGAAAGACGTGCAACGTAGCGATCCACTTCGGCGCCATCGTGCACGATTTCCATCGCGCGTCCGCCCAGCACGTACGATGGACGGATCACCACCGGATAGCCAACCTGATCGGCGATCGCGCGGGCCTCGGATGGCGAACGGACGATGCCACTGCTCGGCTGACGCAGACCCAGGTTCTCGATCAGCTCCTTGAAGCGGTCGCGATCCTCGGCCAGATCGATGGCATCGGGCGAGGTGCCGAGAATGGGCACGCCCGCTTCTTCCAGCGCGGCAGCTAGCTTCAGCGGCGTCTGGCCGCCGAACTGCACGATCACGCCCTTTAGCGTACCGTTGGACTGCTCTTTGTTGACGATTTCCAACACGTCTTCAGCCGTCAGCGGCTCGAAATAAAGGCGGTCGGAGGTATCGTAATCGGTCGAAACCGTCTCCGGATTGCAGTTGATCATGATCGTTTCGAAACCGGCGGCCGTCAGCGCAAAACACGCATGGCAGCAGCAGTAGTCGAACTCGATGCCCTGGCCGATGCGGTTCGGACCGCCGCCGAGGATGATGATCTTCTGCTTGTTCGAAGGCTTGGCCTCGCACGTCGGCGCGCCGTCGAGACCGCGCTCATACGTGGAATACATGTATGCAGTTGGTGCTGCGAACTCGGCTGCGCAGGTGTCGATGCGCTTGAACGCCGGACGCACGTCCAGCGAAGCACGGTGCGCGCGCACTTCCTTCTCGGTGATCCCGGCCAGCGTCGCCAACCGCGCATCCGCAAAGCCCATCGCCTTCAAATTGCGAAGCTGCTCGGCGCTGTTCGGCAAACCGTGCGCCTTCACGCGCTCTTCCTGATCGACGATTTCCTTGATCTGCTCAAGGAACCAGGGATCGATGCGGCACGATTCAAACACCTGCTCGACGTCGAAGCCAAGACGCAGCGCCTGCGCAACCTTCAGCAACCGGTCAGGTGTCGGCTTTGAAACGGCAGCGCGGATGACGTTCTTGTCGTCGCCCGAACCAAGCCCCTCAAGCTGAATATCGTCGAAGCCGGAAAGCCCGGTCTCCATCGAACGCAGCGCCTTCTGCACGCTTTCCGCGAATGTGCGTCCGATGGCCATCACCTCACCCACCGACTTCATCGCCGTGGTGAGAGTGGCATCTGAGCCTGCGAACTTCTCGAACGCGAAGCGCGGAATCTTGGTGACGACATAGTCGATCGTCGGCTCGAACGACGCCGGCGTTGCACCATCGGTGATGTCGTTGGCCAGTTCGTCCAGCGTATAACCAACGGCCAGCTTGGCCGCCACCTTCGCAATCGGGAAGCCCGTGGCTTTCGATGCCAGCGCCGACGAACGCGACACGCGCGGGTTCATCTCGATGACGACCAGACGGCCGTCGTCCGGGTTGACGGCGAACTGCACGTTCGAGCCGCCGGTCTCCACGCCGATCTCACGCAGCACCGCCAGCGAGGCGTTGCGCATGATCTGATATTCTTTGTCGGTGAGCGTCAGCGCAGGCGCGACGGTGATCGAGTCACCGGTGTGCACGCCCATCGGATCGACGTTCTCGATCGAGCAGATGATGATGCAGTTGTCCGCCTTATCGCGGACGACCTCCATCTCGTATTCTTTCCAGCCCAGCAGGCTTTCGTCGATCAGGATCTGACCGACCGGCGAGGCGTCGATGCCCGAGCGCGCGATCAGTTCGAACTCTTCGCGGTTGTAAGCGACGCCGCCGCCCGTACCACCCAGCGTGAACGCCGGACGGATGATTGCCGGCAGACCGATCTGGTCCAGCAACCGCATCGCCTCGGCAAAGCCGGTGGCCGTGTCGTAGCGTACGATATGGCCGTTCTCGTCGCGGATCGGCGGCGAAGAAGCAATTGCCGCGCGCGGGCTCTCGAGACCGATGCGATCCATCGCCTCGCGGAACAGTTTGCGATCTTCAGCCTTGTCGATGGCCTCAGCGCGCGCGCCGATCATCTCGACGCCGAACTTCTCCAGCACACCCATGCGCTCAAGCGCCAGCGCGGTGTTGAGCGCCGTCTGGCCACCCATGGTCGGAAGCAGCGCGTCGGGGCGCTCCTTCTCGATGATCTTGGCGACGACATCGGGCGTAATCGGCTCGATATAGGTCGCGTCCGCCAAATCGGGATCCGTCATGATGGTGGCCGGATTCGAATTGACGAGAATGATGCGATACCCCTCGGCCTTCAGCGCCTTGCAGGCCTGGGTGCCGGAGTAATCGAATTCGCAGGCCTGTCCGATGACGATCGGTCCGGCCCCGATGATGAGAATGGACTTGATATCAGTGCGTTTGGGCATGAGCCGGCCTTTTATTCATGATCGGGGAGTTTGGCTATAGCCCCATTTCCGCACACGTATGCCACCGCCTGATCGATAGGGCGGTGGCGCGATCAAAAAAGTTTGGGGAAAGCGCGCTTGCGCCATCCACCTACTTCTGCTCAGCGGGCTTTTCAACCGGCGCTGCAGCGGCCGCAGGCGCATCCGCTGCGGCTTTCACCTCAGGCTGCTGCGCCTTCAAGTCCACTGGATACGAGTAGTTAGCCTGAAAGAACGGATTTTCCAGAGCGTTGGCGCGCGTGAAAACGCTGCGCATCGGCAGGCCCGTAATCGAATCCACATAAATCACGCGCACGGGCCGATCGGCGGCCTTGGCCTCGCCCGCCATAGGGAGCTGGTCCGGGTTCTCAGCCTGATAGGCGAGATAGTTCTTGCCCGAAACAGTTTTACGGCCAAGGCACTCGTAGTCGCCCATCTTGTCCTTTTCCAGATCCTTCAGCGTTTCCTGCATTTGCTCGGCCATCGCGACGGCGATTTCCTTGTCGAGCACTTCCCAGTTGCCGCTGTCGATGCGCGTCCAGCCCTCGTTGCCGATCACGATCGTCTCGACAGGGCGCGGCTCGCTGCTGGAGGTCACGTGCTGGCGCAGGCGGTTCGGCAGCACGTAGTCGACGGTCATGTCGACGAGACCGTCCTCCGTGAACATCTTGGTTTCCATGCGGAAGCCACTGCTGTTGCGCTGGCGGTCCAACGCTGTCGCCACCTCGTCCTTGCAGGCGGCATGGGCCAGCGGTGCGGCCAACATCATAAGGGCTAGGACCGTCACAACCCGGACCATGATCTGCTTTTCCATTCTCGCGCTTCCTCGCTTATGCTTTTGCACGCGCTTATATCGGTTTTTTGTGCGCATGCCCGCCTTCCGGGCCGATAGAGTTGATACGGGCCTTTCAGTCGCGTGGAAGTGACCCTACAGCAGCCATCACGGGGCCGGAATGCCAGCCGTGATTAATGTTCTGTAGGGTCCCGTGCTATTTAGCGGCGCCCCAGGCATCGCCGCTGGGGCACTCGATTTTCGTTCATCCGGGCGGAAATCAACCGGCCTTCTGGCTGCGCATCAGGTCCACGAAGCGCTTGAACAGGTAGTGGCTGTCCTGAGGACCGGGCGAAGCCTCGGGGTGATACTGTACCGAGAACACCGGCTTGCCCTTGAGCTCCAACCCGCAATTGGTGCCATCGAACAGGGAAACGTGGGTTTCCTCAACGCCCGCCGGCAGCGTGTCGCGATCCACCGTGAAGCCGTGGTTCATCGACGTGATCTCCACCTTCTGGGTGGCGTGATCCTTCACCGGATGATTGGCGCCGTGGTGGCCCTGCGGCATCTTTTTGGTTTTAGCGCCCAGCGCCAGCGCCAGCATCTGGTGGCCGAGGCAGATGCCGAATACCGGCAGCCCCGAGGCCACAACCTTCTGGATCGCGGGCACGGCATATTCACCCGTCGCAGCCGGATCGCCCGGGCCGTTCGACAGGAACACGCCATCGGGCTTGCGCTCCAGAATGTCGTCGGCGGTGGCGTTGGCTGGCAGTACCGTGACGCGGCATCCGGCCGAAGCCAGGCAACGCAGGATGTTGAGCTTCAGGCCATAGTCGATGGCGACGACGTGAAACTCGGGATTCTCGTTGCGTCCATAGCCCTGATTCCAGACCCACGCGGTCTGATCCCAGTTGTAGCTCTGACCGCTGGTGACTTCCGGCACCAGATCCATGCCCTCAAGGCACGGCCACGCCTTGGCTTCCGCCTTCAGCTTGTCGATGTCGAAATTGCCGGAGGGATCGTGCGCAATGACGCCGTTGGGATTGCCCAGCTCGCGGATGCGCGCCGTCAGTGCGCGCGTGTCGACGTTGGCGATGCCGACGATGCCGCGCGCCTTCAGCCACTCATCCAGGTGCTGCGCCGAACGGTAGTTCGACGGGCCCGTGATGGGCGCACGCAGCACAGCGCCACGCACGCCGGAACGGGCGGCGAGGCTGGCGCTCTCGGTGTCCTCGGTATTCACGCCGACATTGCCGATGTGCGGGAACGTGAAGGTGATGATCTGGCCCGCGTAGGATGGGTCGGTCAGGATTTCCTGATAGCCCGTCATGGCGGTGTTGAAGCACACTTCACCGACTGCGGTTCCCGTGGCTCCGATGCCGGTGCCCGATATGACGGTACCGTCGGCGAGAACAATGCGTGCTGTTGGCAGGGTATCTGCCCACGGTGGCGGCGGCGTTGAGGATGGCTGCGTCGTCACTGGCGGCTCCGGCGTTCGCGCGTATGGGCGGCGCAGCGGGCATGGCCGGTACGCCGCGCGGACGCGATGCTTAAGGGGCGGAATTTCGGCGGAACCTATGGGAACCACGGGTTCCGGTCAACAGCTCACCGACGCGCACCCCAGCCGCATTTTCGCACAATGCTCTGCATGGGCTTAATACGGTGCGGTGAGCCATGCCCTAACATGCCGAAATAACCTGATTGTGTGACGGGTGCTCGGTGCCCGGATCGGTCAAAACCGACAAAAATTGCGGGCGATGATCGCAGCCCGCCCTTGCGGCGGACCGGCCTGAACGCCTAAACAGCCCTCTGACAAGCGAAGGAGGCGAACATGCGCGACAAGATCAACGACGACCTGAAGGCGGCCATGAAGGGCGGCAACAAGGAGCGCGTCGCCACCCTGCGCCTCATCAACGCGGCCATCAAGGCGGCCGATATCGATGCCCGTCCGTCCGGCAAGGACAAGATCGACGACGCCGATATCCTGACGGTGCTGGCAAAAATGGTGAAGCAGCGCCGCGATTCGATTGAGCAGTTCACCTCCGGCGGTCGCCCCGACCTTGCTGAGAAGGAGCTGGCCGAGGTCGTCATCATCGAGGACTACCTGCCCCAGCAGATGACCGAGGACGAGATCAAGGCCGCCATCAGCGCCGCAATCGCCGAGACCGGCGCGGCAGGCGCTAAGGACATGGGCAAGGTAATGGGCGTTCTGAAGGGCAAATACGCCGGCCAGATGGACTTCGGCAAAGCCAGCGGACTGGCCAAGTCTCTGCTCGGCTAAGGCCTCCGGCGGAGCGCCAGCACCGCCGTCCCTATCATTTGCGATGCATCCAAACGCCCCGAAGCCCATTGCGGCGGCGGGGCGTTTTCAGCTCTTAGCTCTCGCGCCTATGGCGCTCCGCATGGGCGGCGCACTGGCCGCCGGGGAGCCTTGCTCCCTGAGCCCTGCGCGCTCTGCCCTGGGTACTCGCACGCGAAGGGTGAGCGCCGCATCGTCGTCCCCTCCACCCCTGTGGATTACGGCAACAATCGGTTGCATCCGCATCGCGGGTAACAATCACACTGCCGAATCATCCTACGACATTGAAGTGCCCAAAAATGCGCACACCCTCTTCGCGTAACCTGGCTGGCGTCGAAATGCGTTATCCGCCAAATTTTCTGGATGAAATCCGCGCCCGCATCAGCGTCAGCTCTGTTGTCGGGCGCAAGGTGGCGTTGAAGCGCGCGGGACGCGAATTCAAAGGGCTTTCGCCTTTCAAGGTCGAGAAGACCCCGTCTTTCACAGTCAACGACCAGAAGGGTTTCTACCACTGCTTCGCCACCGGCGAGCACGGCGATGTTTTCACGTTTCTGATGAAGGCCGAAGGGCTGTCGTTTCCCGAAGCGGTCGAGCGGTTGGCCGAGCAGGCCGGCGTTCCGATGCCGAAGGTATCGGCGCGCGATGAAGCGCGTGAGGATGCGCGCGAGCGGCTGCTGAAGCTGGTTGAAATGTCCGCCGCCTTTTTCCAGAACGCGCTGACCAGCGGAGCCGGTTCTGAAGCCCGCCGCTATATCGAAAAGCGCGGGTTGAGCCGGCCAACCGTGGCCACCTTCCGGCTCGGCTATGCACCCAACAGCAAATCAGCTCTGCGCGAGCATCTGGCGCAGGCGGGCTTCACGGTCGAGGAGATGATCTCCTCCGGCATGTTGATCGGCGGCGATGACATACCGGTCGCCTACGACCGCTTCCGCAACCGCCTGATGTTCCCGATCCAGGATCTGCGCGGTCGCACGATTGCCTTCGGTGGCCGTGCCCTCGATCCCGACGCGCCGGCCAAGTATCTCAACTCGCCGGAAACGCCGCTTTTCCATAAGGGCCACAATCTTTTCAACGCCCACCGCGCCCGCGGTCCCGCCCACGATAAAAGCCGCATCATCGCGGTCGAGGGCTATATGGACGTGATCGCGCTGGCCGAAGCTGGCTTCGATGAGACCGTCGCCCCGCTCGGAACTGCCCTCACCGACGATCAGCTCAAGCTGCTGTGGCGCATGGCTGAAGAACCGGTGCTGTGCTTCGACGGTGACGCCGCTGGCCAGAAGGCCGCTTTCCGCGCCGTTGAGACAGCGCTGCCGCTGCTAAAGCCCGGCCAAAGCATCCGCTTTGCATTCCTGCCCGGCGGGCTCGATCCCGATGACCTGATCCGACAGAAGGGCCCGGAAGCGTTTCTGGAAGAAATTTCGCGCACCCGCGCCCTGTTCGATGTGCTTTGGGAGCGCGAGACCAAAGGCCAGGATATCTCGACGCCGGAGCAACGGGCGGCACTTGAAGCTCGGCTCAATGCGCTTGTCGGCAAAATCGAGGACACAACCGTTCGCGCCCATTACGAACGGGAGATGCGCGAGACGCTCTGGGCCATGAACCGCACGGTCGTGCGCCAGATCGCCCGTGGCGAAGGCCCGCGCCGCAGCCCCGCTGGTGGCATGCGACGGAACAACACCGCCCCCGACTGGCGCCTGCGCGAGCGGGCGCGGCTGGGGCAGATGCCGCCGCGCGGCGGCAACGCGCCACGGCCGGTTACCGCCAGCCCGGAACTGGCCATGCGGGCGGAACTCGCCCCGCCCCGGGAAGCGTTAATCCTGAAAACGCTGCTCAATCACCCATGGCTAATTGATGAGCACGCGGAGGAAATCGCGCAAATCACCTTTGCCTCGGACGCGATGGGAAAGTTGCGCAATGGCATCCTTGCTGTTCAAGCTGTACAGAATGAGCTTGACAGCGCGGGTCTACGCTCCCAATTGAGCGTAACTGGTCTTGATAGGGTTGTTAACCTTGTCGAGCGATCAGTTACACATAGAAGCGATCGTTTCGCGGAGCCCAATGCCCCGCAGGCTGAGGTGGAAGATGGCTGGCGCCACGCCCTCGCACTGCATGAGCGGCAGGTCGGCTTGCAGAAGTCGCTCGAAGCAGCTGTCCAGGCTTACCACCGGGACGGCTCCGAGGACGCGCTTGCGCGCATCTGCGAGATCCAGGGCCTACTTGCGCGGGCAAGTGAAGAGGCCTTATCGGCAGATTAAAGCGTAATGGTGGCGCGACCCTTGCGAGCGAGAGAGCAGACAACGGCCTCATGCTCCGATTTGGAGCGACGGGCCGGAATTAACTGGGGAGCCTTTGGTGCGCCAGCGGGCTTTGCGCGAGCCCTTTTGAGCACCGTCGGGCGGGGATGCGGCGCATTGCCGCGCAATGGCATGAATGCGCGCCGATAGATCGGGATAAGAGCCCTTGAAACAAGCCCTGAAGATGAAAGCACCGGCCGGCGGATCGCGGACCAAGACGGCAACCGCGAACAAGAAGAGCTCAGAGCAGGACAAGCAGGCGGCGGAATCAACCGAGCGCGACAGCCCGTTGCTCGATCTATCCGATCAGGCTGTCAAGAAGCTGCTGAAGACTGCCAAGGCACGTGGCTACGTCACCTACGATGAGCTGAACTCGGTCCTGCCTTCAGAAGAGGTCTCTTCCGAGCAGATCGAAGACACGATGGCCATGCTTTCCGACATGGGCATCAACGTTGTCGATTCCGACGAAGCTGACGAGGCTCAGGAAGGCGCTGACGACGACGGCGACAACGAAGACGGCGGCGGCAGCCGCGCAATCACGACCCAGTCGGCCGTTACCACCACGACCGGCCGCGCCGAGCCGACCGAGCGCACCGACGATCCCGTCCGCATGTACCTGCGCGAGATGGGATCGGTCGAATTGCTGTCGCGTGAAGGCGAAATCGCGATCGCCAAGCGCATTGAGGCTGGCCGCGAAGCCATGATCGCGGGCCTGTGCGAAAGCCCCCTCACCTTCCAGGCCATCATCATCTGGCGCGACGAGCTGAACGAAGGCAAAATTCTGCTCCGCGACATCATCGATCTCGAAGCCACCTACGAAGGACCGGAAGCCAAGGTCCCGCCCGCTGCTGAAGGCGAAGGCGAGGACGGCGAAGGTGAAGCCGAGGGCGCACCTGAAGGCGAGATGGATGACGAGGACGACTACGAGAACTCGCTGTCGCTCGCAGCCATGGAAGCCGAGCTGAAGCCGAAGGTTCTGGAAACCTTTGACCGCGTTGCCTCTGCCTACAAGAAGCTGCGCAAGCAGCACGATAAAAAGCTGGAACAGCAGCTTGCGGGTGAAGCCGGCTCCAAGAAGGATCAAAAGGCCTACGACAAGCACCGCGATGAAATCATTGCGGACGTGAAGAGCCTGTCGCTCAACAACAATCGAATTGAAAGCCTCGTTGAGCAGCTCTACGCGATCAACAAGAAGCTGATTGGCCAGGAAGGCCAGCTCATGCGTCTGGCTGAAAGCTGTGGCGTGCCGCGCCAGGCTTTCATCGACGAATACTTCGGCAACGAGCTCGATCAGACCTGGCTCGACCGGGTCAGCTCATTGGGCCGCAAGTGGCAGACGTTCATCCGCAACGAGAAAGATCGCATCGAGCGGCTGCGCGGCGAGATCCATACCCTGGCATCTGAAACCGGTCTCGAAATCCCCGAGTTCCGCCGCATCGTCAAGGCCGTGCAGAAGGGCGAGCGCGAAGCCCGCCAGGCCAAGAAGGAAATGGTCGAGGCCAACCTGCGTCTCGTCATCTCGATCGCTAAGAAGTACACCAACCGTGGCCTGCAGTTCCTCGATCTCATCCAGGAAGGCAACATCGGCCTGATGAAGGCCGTCGATAAGTTCGAATACCGCCGCGGCTACAAGTTCTCGACCTACGCCACCTGGTGGATCCGTCAGGCCATCACCCGCTCGATCGCCGATCAGGCTCGCACCATTCGTATTCCGGTGCACATGATCGAGACGATCAACAAGATCGTCCGCACCTCGCGCCAGATGCTGCACGAAATCGGCCGCGAACCGACGCCGGAAGAGCTGGCCGAAAAGCTCGCCATGCCGCTTGAGAAGGTGCGCAAGGTGCTGAAGATCGCCAAGGAGCCGATCTCGCTCGAAACGCCGATCGGCGATGAAGAGGACAGCCATCTGGGCGACTTCATCGAAGATCGCAACGCGGTTCTGCCCATCGACGCCGCGATCCAGTCGAACCTGCGCGAGACGACAACGCGGGTTCTGGCCTCGCTCACCCCGCGCGAGGAGCGCGTGTTGCGTATGCGATTTGGCATCGGCATGAACACCGACCACACGCTGGAAGAAGTCGGCCAGCAGTTCTCGGTAACCCGCGAGCGCATCCGTCAGATCGAGGCCAAGGCGCTGCGCAAGCTGAAGCACCCCTCCCGGTCGCGCAAGCTGCGTTCGTTCCTGGATAACTAAAAAGCCAGATCACGCCGGATTTACTGCGCCAAAGATATGGCCGGAGGTTACACTCCGGCCATAACTACTTCTGGGAGCGAAACAAAAAATGTCTGCACCGATCACCAAACGCGCTGTTCTTTCGTGCGCCGTTGCTGTCCTGGCGCTAACTGGCGCAGTGGCGAACGCGGCAGAACCACCCAAGATCGACGTCGAAGCCCGCCTCGCTGAAATCGAAAAGAATGCCAAGGGCCGTCTCGGCGTCACCATCATCGATACGCAGAACGGCGAGCGCTACGGCCACCGCTGGAACGAGCGCTTCCCCCTGTGCAGCACCTTCAAGCTGCTGGCCGGCGCCTATGTGCTCGACCGCGGCGACCATGACGAAGACAACATCGACCGCAAAATCAAGTTCACCGCTGCCGACATCGTAGACCATTCGCCCATCACCAAGGATCGCGTCGGCGGTGACGGCATGACGTTGCGCGAGCTTGCACAGGCTGCGGTGACCCATAGCGACAACACGGCCGCTAACCTCGTGCTTGACAACGTCGGCGGTCCGCAGGGGCTGACGGCATATCTGCGTTCGTTGGGCGATGCCGCAACGCGCCTCGACCGCAAGGAGCCCGAGCTGAACGACGTGCCGAAGGGCGATCCGCGCGATGGCACGCTGCCCCGCGTCATCTCATCGACCGTCCACCGCATTCTGCTCGGCAACGTGCTGTCGAACGCATCGCGCGATCAGTTGACGGAATGGCTCAAGGCAAGCACCACCGGCAAGGAGCGCATTCAGGCTGGCCTGCGTGAGGGCTGGACCGCAGCTGGCAAGACCGGCACCTGCGCGCACGGCTCAACCAACGAGCTGGCGATCATCTATCCGCCGAACCGCGATCCAATCATCGCCGCAGTTTTCCTCACCGATTCCGACGCTTCGCTTGAGGAGCGCAACAAGACGCTGGCTGAAGTTGGTCGCACCATCTCGGATATGTACTAATCCGATCAAGCTGATCGTGCGGCGTCAAATGCAATCCGCCGTATGCCCCACATGACGAACAGGAGCCGTCGGAGCCAGCAAGGCTTCGGCGGCTTTTTCGTGCGCGCAATTCAAATAGGAAACATTCAACCGGCAGCTGCACGTTTGAGATAGCACCGCGTGGTGTTGATCCCATTCCCACCGCCCAATCGCTGCGCAGCGATGCTATCTTTGCGCGGCGTGTTCGGCGCCGCCGGCAGTACGCCGCATGATTTGGCACTGGACGCACCACTGCCGCGTAGTCCCGCAATCCGTTTTAAAGCCAGTCCCCTCATAGCCTTGAGATTCCCATGCCCACTGAAGCAAAAACTCCGCTGCGCATTTACCTCGCCGGCCCTGAAGTCTTCTTTCCGAACGCTTTGGAGCAGGGCGAGATAAAAAAACGCATGTGCGCGGAGTTTGGCTTCGAAGGTGTCTATCCACTCGACAACTGCATCGATGGCGCTGCCGCTCTAAGCCCGGCTGAGCTGGCGCGGCGCATCAGCCTCGGCAACGAGGCGTTGATGCGCACCTGCGACCTAACAATCGCCAATTGCACCCCATTCCGCAGCGTATCGATGGACAGCGGCACCGCGTTCGAAATCGGGTTCATGCGCGCACTCGGGCGCCCGGTGCTCGGCTATTCCAACAACCCCGCCGATTTCGCCGCGCGCGTGCGCGCCGTTCATTCCGGCGGCCAGCACGGATGGGACAGCGAAAGCGCCGCCGCCGACATCGAAGATTTTGGACTGGCGGAAAACCTGATGATCGCAGTCGCGATCAGCGAAAGCGGCATACCCCTCGTAATGCGAGACGTTCCGGACAACTGCGCGCTTTCCAACCTCGACGGTTTTCGCGACTGCCTGGAATACCTGCGCCAGCGGGGCCAGCATTTGCTTTCGCCACAACAGAATAACGCCCGCTGAGAATTCCGGGCCTTACGATCCCCGTTCGCATGGACCCAGCCGAGCCCAGTTATTCAGGCGCAATGGGCAGAGGCGTCAGCGCTGTTGCCGATGTTCGCAAGCGGCGTCCAGCACACCCGCAAACTTGCGACCGAGCAAATCGAATTCATAATTGGCTTCGATGTGATTGCGATTGGCTACGCCCATCGCCTGGACAGCGTCCGGCGGCATCGCCTCCAGCCGCGCAATCGCTTCTGCCAACAGGCACGGCTGCCCCGCTGGTACGGTCACCCCGCCCCCGGCGGCGTCTACGGGGTTGTTGCTTGATTCACAGGCGAAGATAACCGGTCGCCCGCAGGCCATGAAGTCGAACAGCTTGTTGGAACTGATGCCATACTTGAAGACCGGCGCATCGATCAGGTTGAACACAAACGCGTCCGCATCCGCCGCAAGCTGCGCGATCTGCCGCTTCGGCACCGGATCTTCAAACGCCACGTTGTCGAGGCCCATGTCTTTGGCCATCGCCATCAGTGACGGCTTCAGCGGGCCATCGCCAATAATGCGAAGTTTGACCGGCCGCGACGTGGCCAGCGTTCGAACTTCACCCATCGCCCGCAACACATTGTCGAGGCCGTTCGCCGTGCCGTGCGCACCGAAGTACATCAGGGTGAACGTATCGGCCACCGGCTTGGGTTCGGGCCGCGGAAAGATCTCAAGCTCAATGCCGTTCGGCACCCACTCGACCTTGCGCCCATCAATCCCCAACGGCTCGATGTATTTGTGCGCGTGCGGCAGCAGAACCACAATTTTCTCGGCACGCTGGTAGAGGTATCGCTCCAGTCGTCGGAGCGCGTAGGTGACCGGATGGCGCTGCGGCAGCCGCCCCATGTCCACCAGTGTCTGTGGCCACAGATCCCGCACCTCAAACACAAACGGCACGCGGTAACGCTGCGCCAGCCGCAAGCCGGCCCAGGCCGCCAGCGGATGCACGCTGGAGCCGACGATAACGTCCGGCGGGGTGAGATCCTTGGTGTTATCCCGGGCGAGCGCTGCGCGTGTATAGCCGACCATGTTGCGGATCCGGTCCGCACCATTGCCCGCATACGAACTGGTCTTCAGCCACAGGAATGGAACGTCGTCGAAGTGATCGAGCCGCACCGTCTCATCCGGCGCCAACCGGTCGCGATTGGTGCCATGCTCCGTGCTGGCCGCGATGATGCTCGCCTTCCACCCGTAGTTGCGCATTCCGCGCGCTAGCGAAAAGTGGCGCGTGCCGCCGGGACCGCCCGGCTCCTGCGCGTAGTGATTGAGGAACCAGACGGATTTCAAAGGAGCTGTTCCAAGGTTTGCAAGTCCGTAGCTTTTAGCCGAGTCCCTGCAGTCGGGTCATTAAAAGACCCTGCACCATCAGAACGCTGGCCGCATACACCAAAACACCTGACGCGATGGCAAGCGGTGCGCCGCCTCCAAGCGCCATAACAGCTGTAATGGCCGATGCGACGAGCAAAATCAAAAGCACCACGGCCAGCCAACGCCCGGATGCGCGCAACACCGAGAAGCCGCACAGCACCACGGCAACGGACATCCACACATACGAATACGCCAAATGGAACAGCGAGAAAAACCAGTAAAAAAGCTCGACATCCCGTAGGTAGCTAACCGTGAACAAGACGCCGGCAATCATCATCGCCGCGGAGCAGAAACTGAGAATAAATGCCGGCCGCTGCGCGCCGATGTTGTCGTAGATGCGATCGTAGCCCGCGACCAAAGCCATCATGACACACGGCAGAACCATGACTTCCGCCATTTTTCCCGCCAACTGCCACTGCGCGCCCAGAAAAAAGATCGCCAGATCTTCGCCAAAGCACATGACGATGCTGCAGGGCAGCGCGAACAGCAGACCAAATCCGAGATAGACTTTGGCCAGCGGCAACTCCCACTCACGCAGCCGGTCCAGGCTTCGCGCCATCTTGGAAAAGACCACCTGACCGAAAGCGGTTGGCAGCAGAGCTAATGGCTGAAAAATCATTCGGAACGCGAACGAAAATGCCCCTGCCGCCTGAGGCGAAATCGCCGAGCCCAGAATAATCGCCGGGGCGCCAACATAGGCAGCACCCGCGAGCGAATTGGGCATCTGGTACACCGCAAATCTGTAATGGCGCCGCACAAGCGGCCAGAAGCTGCCAAACCGCGTCAATGACGCAAGCACCGACTGAAGGCTAACGTCTTTGCGCAGACCAAGCCAAAGTACCGCAATGCCTGCAATCTGCCCCGCAGCATAACCGAACATCAACGTGGGCGCGGTGGGTGCGAAGATGCCCCCCAGAACCTGCACCGCAACCGTGACAGCGGCAAGCGATGTAGCTGCGATGGCGAACTGGTTGAACATCCCTGCGCGAACGCACCACTGCCCCAGCAGAACATACTGCCCTGCGAAAAACACTGAAAATGGCAGAAGTAAAAGCCCGTCGCCGGTAAAGCTGCTGGGTGAGATGACAGACGGAACGGGAAGATAGACCCAAGCCGCCAAAATGAGGCTGGCCGCAGTCAGAATATAGGTCGACAAACCAAACAGGTCGTAGACCGCTGCTTCCGATTGCTCCACAACCAGAGCGAGTTCAAACCGCAGCGTCGCCACCGAAACAGCCAAGGTTTGAAAGGCAATAAATATCGCGTAGATGCCATATTCATGCAGGCCATAAATCCGCGCAACCGCCAGTGTTCCGGCTAAATTCAGCAATTGCGCAAAGGCGGCACCACCGACCAGCATGGCTGCCGATCGCAATATCTCAATTATATTGGGAACCACGCCTGAGTCCTTGCCGTCATCCCAGCATTGTGCGGAGCAAGTGCGGCCGATCGGCAGCGATCCATCAACGCATGCCTCGAACGGGAGACATGCTCCCGTATCACCCACTAAAGCTGTGATTAAGATACATGTTGCACTGGCTGCCGCTATAGTTCCGTGGGACACCACGCGGTGTCAACGCGCGATTTCTGTTATCACCTGACCTCTGCACGCTGGCGGTCGTCATGACGGCTGCGGCGAAACCAAAACCAACTATCTCCCGAGGGCAGACTGGCCTTTGAAAATCGCTCACCTGACCTCCGTACACGGCCGATACGACACGCGAATTTTTTTGAAGCAGTGTCGGACACTCGCCGCAGCCGGTCATGAAGTTTCGCTGATTGTTGCCGACGGTAAAGGCAATGAAAGCCTTGATGGCGTTCGCATCATCGATGTCGGTGCGCCTGGCGGTCGTATTCACCGCTGCACCGTCAGCGCACATCGTGTTGTCAGCACAGCAATCCAGATCGGCGCCGACGTATGCCATCTGCATGATCCGGAGCTTCTGATCGGCGCCATCCGTCTGCGCCGACTGGGCAAGGCCGTCATCTACGACGCGCACGAGGATTTGCCCGAGGACATCCTTGGCAAAACCTACATTCACGCGTCTCTGCGCCGCCCACTGGCAGCCGTTGCATCCCGTATGCAAAATCGCGTTTGCAGCAAGATTGAGGGTGTCGTAGCCGCCACCCTGACGATTGAGGAAAAGTTTCTCCGCGCCGGCATCAAGGCAATCGCCGTTCGCAACTACCCGATCCTGGATGAGCTCAATCCGGATGTGCAACGGCGCGCAGCCTCCAACACGGTTTGCTACGTTGGCGGCATTGCGTCCAATCGAGGAATTCAGGAAATCGTAGCGGCGCTGCCGCTCTCCTCAACCGGCGTCCGCCTCGCTCTTGCCGGATCCATAAATGAGCGCGGTTTGCGCGCTGAACTGGAAGCTTCGCCGGGCTGGTCGCACGTGGACGATCTAGGATTTCTCTCGCGCGACGGCGTTAAGGATGTTCTTGAACGATCGGTGGCGGGACTGGTCACCCTGCATCCGACAACAGCTTTTGTTGATCTGCTCCCGATCAAAATGTTCGAGTACATGTCAGCATCGCTGCCCGTCATTGCCTCGAACTTCCCGCTATGGCGCCAGATTATCGAAGGCAACGATTGCGGGATCTGTGTCGATCCAACCGATCCCTCGTCCATTGCGCGCGCAATCGATCGCTTGATGTCAGATCGGGACCTGGCCCGCCGAATGGGCGAGAATGGCCGCAAGGCGGTCATCGCCGAGTTCAGTTGGGAAGCTGAATCGAATCAGCTTATCAAGTTTTATCAGGATATTTCCCAGCAGCGTACATCGTCCGTGCCGCACTGACATCGACCGGACATGTACGTCCCGTACTTGAGAGTGCCTGTGGGAAATATTGGATAACTTTGCGTGCAGTCTGGTCCAATCCACACCTTTTAGATCCTGAGGGACTATCCCCAGGAAATGACTGTGTGTGCGCGCACATTCCGTCGTCAGCAGTGCCCATTCGACTATAAATAGCCGCGTTTGCAAGCTCACCGAATTGAATTTATTCCGCCAACGGATAATTAAAGGGGCGGCAAGTGCACGTTTCAATGAAAACGCTTCTTACGCACTCTCCACTTGTTTTGATGCTTGTAGTGACGGCTTGGCTGACACTTGGCGCAGCAACGACCGAACATTCTGTTGCTGTGCTCGGCATGCTGATATTTGGAATAGTGCTCGCCGGTACGTATGCAATTCTGAATGCCTTCCCGGTAAAGCTCTCACGCGCGCGCCCGTTGTTAACCAGCAATCTGGCCGATGCGCTTGTCTGGCTGGTCGGATTTACGGCGATTGCCGTTTCTCTGATCCACTATGTCTGGTTCGACGGCTTCACCTTGCTCAGCGCGGGAAAGGCTGACGACATCGTCACCTTTGCTCTGGTCCGCCAGAACACGACTGCATCACTCCCAACATGGATGATGTATGCAAACCAGATCACTTCGCGATGCCTGTTTCCTATCGCGGCGGTGCTGGCTTTGTGGCGCGGCAAGTATGCTTTGGCCATTTGCGTGCTCGCATTCGGCCTGCTGTACTCGGTATGCCTTTTACAAAAGAGTGGTCCCATTCTGCTGCTGCTGCCAACCATTCTGTTGCTGATCTTCAAGCGGAATTATCTCGTTGCGGGCGCCGGAGTGACAGCTGCTTTGGCAACGGTTCTCGCTTTAGGGTTTCTGGGTAACCCGGAAATACGAACAGCCCAATCTGTCGATTATGCGGATACCGGCTCGATCGTAACCGGGTCGCTTAACAACGCGAGCAGGCTTAGCAACAGCTTGCTTTTTCGCGTCGCGATCGTTCCCGGTGAGGTCGCATCCGAATGGTTCAGCGTATTCCCGGAGAAGCGCAGTTTCGGCTACGGCTGCGGTTATCGCTTTCTCGCTCCGTTGGTCGATTGCGAATTCCAGAATTACGCACGGATCATCTACGACGATTTTTATCGGGCCGAGGTATCTAAAGGTCTTCAGGGGACTGTAAATGCAGCCTCAATGATGACCGCCTATGCCAATTTCGGTTGGCCGGGTCTGATCGGCAGCGCCGTATTACACGCGTTAATCGCGTGGGTGTTGATGATGATGTTCGCGCGCACGCCGGAGCTCCTGCTGCCGATCAATGCCACCTACATCTTCCTGCTGAGTTCAGGTGACCTGTTCACGATGTTGCTCTCGGGCGGCTGGGGGCTCGCCATACTGCTGGGCGCGTACGCCTATGCACCCACAGCCTCGCGCGAGGCCGCCATTGCCGCAGTTTAGCCACGGGCCTAAAACCACTCGGTGGCGCGTGCGGGTGCTGGATTTTTCCGATCAGCCATGTTCTGCCACCGAGTGTTCGGCGGAAACGGGCGGCCAGATCATTTATCAGGATCACCTTACGGCCTCGTTCGCTGCGACACTCTGGAGCCCTTTCTCCCAGCTGCTATCGCAGCTGGATCGGACGGCAGTGCAGCATTAACTGGGTCAGGAAGGCTGCGGGCTCCATCAAACCTGCCCGCGAAAGGCCCCTAACCCTCCCAATTCTCACCACCGCTTGGGTGCGGCGGCCAAATAGGCTAATTCTCAGCTGGGCAACATCGCACCGAACTTTTTAGGAGAACCATCACCATGGCCATGGACGCCGGAGAGATTGAGCGCCTCATCAAGGCCCGCTTCCCCGACGCACAGGTCGAGATCCGCGACCTCGCGGGCGACGGCGACCATTACGCTGCCCATGTTGTAACAGCCGAATTCAAGGGCAAGTCCCGCGTGCAGCAGCACCAATTGGTCTATGAGGCACTGGGTGGCCGCATGGGCGGCGAGCTTCACGCCCTGGCCCTCACTACGGGCTCAGAGTGAGCTTTCGTTTTCAGCCCGGCAGCCGGCTTCCCGGAGGGAAGTCGCCGGGCTGAAACAACATTGACTTCCCCGCGCCAATCCACACATTGCGGTCTAGAAGCGGCGTGCTGACCTTGGTCAATGGCCGCAGCGAACTCGATCATATGGAATTGTCACGATGAGCACCCCCCAGCAGGACGTTGAAGACTGGATCCGCAAGACGATCGCCGCGAACGACGTCGTGCTGTTCATGAAGGGCAACAAGAACATGCCCCAGTGCGGTTTTTCGGCTCAGGTAGACCACATCCTGCGCGCGCTGAACGTCGACTTCAAGGACGTGAACGTGATGCAGGACATGTCGATCCGTGAGGGCATCAAGACGTTCTCGAACTGGCCGACGATTCCCCAGCTCTACGTGAAGGGCGAGTTTATCGGCGGTTGCGACATCGTCCGCGAGATGCTGCAGGCAGGTGAGCTGACTGCGTTGTTCGACGACAGGGGCGTCAGCTACGACGCGAGCAAGCTGACGGCTTAATTCTCGTTGCGCTTGGCGACTGCGCTCCGCGCAGCCGGCCTCCAAGCGCGGAAGACACCAGATCGGACAAAGGGCGCCCGCGTGGCGCCCTTTGTTATTTCAGCCGTCTGAATGCGCCCGCGTATCGTTCCATCACTGAACAATCACCTCGCGAATCCGCAATTCCCGCGCATAAATCCAAACAACTCCGCACACAAACGGGAACAAATCCCGCCGCGTGACTGCGCAGTCTCACTGCACACATCATCCGTCAGACTACAGCGAAACTGTCGTTGACAACGCATTGGCCAATCATATCCATGGGCCGTTTTGCGTAGAAATCGGCGCCAGGAGACGCATATGACGCGTACGACCGCCATGCTTATGGCAGCAATTGCCGGCACACTAATCGCAGCAGGAATGACCAGCGCAATCCCCGCGTTCGCGGCGGATGACGACAAGCACTGGTACTTTGACGTCGAAAACGACTCTAACGGCACTGTGAACGAGTTCCGCACCCAGGAAGACGGTGAGTGGAGCGAGAACTGGCTGTCGAACCGCCTTGAGCCCGGCGACAAGATCAAGCTCGACTTCGAGACGGATGAAGGTCAGTGCGAGGTCCGCACCCAAATTCACCTCACCGATGGCACGTTCTTTGATGCGCCCGTCGATTACTGCAAGGCCAAGACGCTCATCATTCAGAACAATACCCTGCTTTGGAAATAGTACTCTCCGGTATTGGTATTCGCTGTGAACGAAATGGGGCCGACGCCAAATCGGCCCCACCACCAGCGGCCCGCAAAGAAATGCGCGTGGTGCGTTTCTCAGCACCTAAGCGCGTCTTGGGTTGTGGCCGATCCGAACCACCCCGTCTGCACCCACCAATCCGTTTCGCGCTGTTGAACCTGGCGCGGCCCCACTTTTGCCGCCTGTGAGCCTTTGAGTAGGCTAACGCTTTAGGTGAGCACGCCGGTCTGCAACTGGCGCGGCGAAGTTCTGCGTGTGCAGCGGCACGGAAAACTGACGAGGGACGACACAATGCGCATCGGTGGCCGGCGCTTCCTGTTGAGCTTGGCCATCATCAGCGCCGCCGTGTGCCTCGCCCTCGGCATGACGCTGCCAATTCTGCGGCTCACCAAGTTCATCTTCTGGACCAGCGAATATTCGCTGCTCTCCACCGTCGGCGTACTCGTGCAGCAGGGGCAGACATTCCTCGCCACGGTCGTGTTCGTGTTCTCGATCCTGTTCCCGGTGGTGAAGCTGCTCTACCTGCTGCTGATCTCCACCCTGCCCGCCGCAGAGTTGCGACGCCACTCACGCCGTCTGAAAGCCATTGAGTGGGTCGGCAAATGGTCGATGCACGATGTACTGGTGCTGGCGCTTACGATCTTCTTCCTGAAAAGTCAGGGCATCTACGACGCCGCCAGCCTGCCCGCGGTCTATTTCTTCACCGCCGGCGTGGCGCTGATGATCCTGTCATATGCGTGGCTGAAGACCGATGTCAGCTATGCCGCCGGACAACCGCCGCCGCTGGAAATGCCGCGCCAGCTTTCGGCCATGCGCAACTTCCTGCTCAGCTTCCTCATCATCCTGGCGACGGTATTCTTCGCCCTCGGCATCATCCTGCCGGTGATCCGCTTCACCACCGTCTATGTGTGGACCAACGAGCACTCGATCGCGACCATCATCTGGGCGCTCTATGAAAACAGCGAATACTTCCTGTGCGCCGTCGTGTTCGCGGTGTCGATCTTCTTCCCGTTCCTGAAGCTGTTCTACCTGCTGACGCTGGTGACATCGCCGGACCTATCGCCGGAGTTCCGCCGGCGCTCGTTCTCGACCATGGAATGGCTGGGCCGCTATTCGATGACCGACGTGATGGTGCTGGCGCTGATGATCTTCTACGTCAATTCGTCGGGCTATACGGAAGCCGTGGTGATGCCGGGCGTCTACTTCTTTGCGGCTTCCGCCATCATCACCATGCTCGCCTACGGCTGGGCCAACACCGTGCCACCGCGCAGCAGCGCAACCGAGGCAGCTGCCGCGTTAGCAACGGCCGATGCCCGGGATGATGCTTCTGTCGCGACATCACATGACGGCTCCCAGGCTGCCGGTTACGCTTTGCCCGAGGTTGCGTCAGCGCACGCAATGCAGCCCGCAACCACGGCTCCCACCAACGCCGCCAGTCAGGTTGTCACGCTGCCCACCAATCCCGGCCGCCGTTATCGCCCCAGCACCGAGCCAGCGGAATAACTAGCCGCCTGAACGACGTCCGCAGGCGCAACCCGGAATACATCCGTCGCCATAATGCCCAATTCTGCGTTGCAAATCGCCGACCGGAGCATAACAACAATAGTATTTTGATCAGAGCGACGACCCACACCGGTCGTGTTGCCCTCTGAGGGGAAGATACCATGTTCGATACCTTGCGCCTTTGGGCCGACTGGTTTTGGCGTTTTTTTCAAGACACCTTCGGCGCTCGACCGGACCCAGACCTCAAAGCATGGATCGAATTTGCCGCTGCGCTGATTTCCGTTGCGAGCTTTGCCAAGCTTCTCCACTGGTTCTTTGTTACCCGCAAGCGCGACGATGCGCGTGATGAAACCCTCAAAGACGTGCAACGGCAGCTTCAGGAAAGTCAGCGCCAGCAGGATGCCACTGCACGCATTGTCGATCGCCTTATCCGCCAAGCCGGGGCCACGCCTCCCGACGCCATGCAACAGCAGGCGTTGACGCAAGCGGTCGCCGACGTCGAGGCCCGCGCCGCTCAGGGCGACGCACGCATGCAGCGGGTGACCGAACTGCTGGCCGCCGGAGAGACGGATGACGCCCTTGATTTGCTGGAACAGGACGCCGAGGAAGAAGCGAAAAAGCGAGACATCGCGGCCCAGACCGCCGCGGCCCGCTTCCGGTATGTCGGTACCCTCGCGCGGCTGTCGGACCCCAGGCGGGCGCGTGTTGCGCTCGCCAAGGCCGTCGAACTCGATCCGGATAATGCCGAAGGACAGGTCGCCTATGGTCACGCAATGCTCAGAGCTGGCTCGCTGCCGGCGGCCGCCAACGCATTCGAAAAAGTGCTTTCCCTAAGTAATAAAGGTATCGATCCCCACGACGAGTTCTGGGCGCGCATAGGCCTCGGCAACGTGTTCGTTGCCGAGGGTAACCTCACCGACGCCCTCAAAGCCTTCGGCGATAGCCGCACAGTTGCAGAACGCCTCGCCAACGCCGACCCCGGCAATGCAGGATGGCAGCGCGATCTCTCCGTGTCCTACGACAATATCGGCGACGTGCTCGTTGCCCAGGGCAACCTCAACGACGCCCTCAAGGCTTACCGCGACAGCCTCGCCATCGCAGAACGCCTCGCCAACGCCGCCCCCGGCAATGCCCAATGGCAGCGCGATCTCTCCGTCTCCTACGGCCATATTGGCGACGTGCTCGTCGCCCAGGGCAACCTCACCGACGCCCTCAAAACTTTCCGTGACAGCCTCACCATCACAGAACGCCTCGCCGACGCTGACCCCGGCAATGCAGGATGGCAGCGCGATCTCTCCGTCTCCTACGACCATATTGGCGACGTGCTCGTCGCCCAGGGCAACCTCACCGACGCCCTCAGAACTTTCCGTGACAGCCTCACCATCACAGAACGCCTCGCCGACGCTGACCCCGACAATGCAGGATGGCAGCGCGATCTCTCCGTCTCCTACGACCATATTGGCGACGTGCTCGTCGCCCAGGGCAACCTCACCGACGCCCTCAGAACTTTCCGCGACAGCCTCGCCATCGCAGAACGCCTTTCCAACGCTGACCCCGACAATGCCCGTGGGCTGGTCGACCTGGCTGTGAGCTATGGCAAATTGGGCGGAGTTCATCGAGCCATGAATGATAACGAGGCGGCCTTGCGCCTGCTCAAAACAGGCCGCGGAATTATAGCCCCGCTCGCTGAGCGCACTGGCCATCCTCAATGGCGCGGGTTCCTGCAGACGTTCGACAACGATATCGCCGCGATTGAAAGCGCGGGCGCACCGAATGAAAAGGTGAAAGAAGAGACCTGAAGTCTGCAGATACGCCGCACCCATTCGCGTTGGCGGCCGGCTCTCCGGAGGAGAGTCGCCAGCGCGCAAAAAAGCACAAAACAAAAAAGGCCCCCGAAACCGGGGGCCTTTTGAAATTCGTTACAGGCGATCGGCGTGCGATCAATCCCGTCAACTAGCGCGAGTAGAACTCGACGACCAGGTTCGGTTCCATGTGCACCGGATACGGCACATCCGACAGGGTCGGCACGCGCACGTACTTGGCGGTCATGCGGCCGTGGTCGACTTCCAGATAATCCGGCACGTCGCGCTCGGCGCTCTTGACGGCTTCCAGAACCATTGGCAGCTGACGCGACTTCTCGCGCACTTCAACAACGTCGCCAACCTTGACGCGATAGCTCGACACCGTCACGCGGCGGCCGTTGACCAGCACGTGGCCATGGCTGACGAACTGACGAGCAGCGAACACGGTCGGCACAAACTTGGCGCGATACACGACGGCGTCCAGGCGGCGCTCCAGCAGGCCGATGATGAGCTCGGAGGTCGAACCCTTCATGCGCGAAGCTTCAACGTAGATCTTGTGGAACTGGCGCTCGTTGAGGTTCGCGTAGTAGCCCTTCAGCTTCTGCTTCGCCTTGAGCTGCTGACCGTAGTCGGACAGCTTCTGCATGCGGCGTTCGCCGTGCTGGCCGGGACGCGACTCACGGCGATTGATCGGGCTCTTGGGACGGCCCCAGATGTTCTCGCCGAGACGACGATCGATCTTGTACTTGGCGCGAATGCGCTTGGTCATGTAACAGCACTCCAGCGGGTTGCTTGATGTGGCTTGGAGCGCCCCCTCCTCTGCACTCACGGCCTCCGACCAGGAAGCCTTAGAGCGCCGACAGGCAGCCCCGAAAGGCCGCCACAGGTGCGCAATGAAAAACACGGGCCCGATAGTCTGGCCCGCGTCAACCGGCTTGATACAGACAGGCGGTGGCCCCGTCAACCGTCTACACCGGAAAAGACAAAGAGAAAAAGGCAGGAGAATCAGCGAGGGCGGTCAGATATCGCCCCCGTTAGCCAAGCGGCGCGCCCCCAGGACGCGCCGTATTATTAATTATTCCGCGGTGGTCTTGGGAACGACCGTGGTGGAGCCCGTCGCCGCAGCGCTGCCGCTGGCCGGCTTGTCGCTGGAAGCCAGGGCCGGGCCAGACTTCACATAGGCCGCGATCATCTCCTTGACCTTTTCCTTCTGCTCGGCGGAGCAGGTCTGGGTGTTTTTCTGGGCTTCTTCCGCGACCACGACTTCCTTGTCGGTGCCCTCGCCTTCGCCCTTCTCGACCAGCTTGATGCGGCCCGTCAGCAGCATAACCACAGTGAGGTGCAGCTGATTGATGTAGACGATCTGCTGCGGCGACCAGCGCTTGGAATCCAGATGGCGGCGCATCAGCGAATTGTGATTGTCGCCCTGCTCCTTGGCCAGACCGCAGGCCTGCGCATGGGCCGACAGACGGCCGGCGCGGATCACTTCGCGCGCAACATCAAGCGGAACCTGCACTTCATCGCGCTTGGACTTGTCGATCAGGATCGTCTCACCGTTCGGCTTGGTGAAGCGCTCCGGCGTGAGGGTCCAGGAATACTCCATGAACGTGCGCGTGGCCTTCTCGCTCAATTCCTGAGCGCTGGCGGGGGCCGACAACATTGCGGGAGCAACGGCTGCCATGCATACCAAACCCCTCCCCGCCCATTTCATGATCCGCATCTCAAAAACCGTCCCTGCTTATCTTGTTTACTTTTGGCCGCCGCCAATATGCGGTCGGCAGCAGTAATCCGCCCACTCTAGGCGCATCGCTCATCTCAAAACTTGGCCTAATAATGGCGGTCAGTTTGACCCCCTGCGGGCATCTCCCTTGCCTTTCGACAGAGTTGCAACAATGCCACGCAACGTGCGCACCTCCTGCTCGGTGGCCCCCATGCGGGTAAACATCGTGCGGATATTACGCTCGACCGTTGCACGTTTATGCGGCGGATTGAAGAACCCCATCCGCTCCAATTCCCGTTCTAAATGGGCAAAAAAGCCGAACAGCTCGTCCTTTGTGGCCGCCCGGTCGCGGCCAAGGTTGAGCCCCGCCTCCAGCGGCTTCTCATAGGTTGTAACACGACCCAAACTCTGGGCCCCGCTACCCCGCATCCACTCGTAGCCGAGGATCAGTACCGCCTGCGCGAGGTTGAGAGAGGCGAAACGAGAATTTACCGGAATCATAATAAGTGCGTCGGCGTTTGCTACTTCCGATGTCTCAAGCCCAGAACGCTCGCGCCCAAATAGAATTCCGCAGCGTTCTCCAGCCGCGATTCGGCGGCGCATCTCCTCAATGGCCTCCAGCGGCGTCATCACCGGCTTGCGCAGATCACGCTGCCGCGCCGTCGTGGCGGCCAACCAGTTGACGTCGGCGATAGCGCTGTCGAGCCCGTCATGGCTCACCGCATCATCGATGATGTAGTTGGCGCCCGATGCGGCCACACGCGCCTTTTCGTTGGGCCAGCCGTCGCGCGGCGCCACCAGCCGCAGATCATCGAGACCGAAGTTCGCCATCGCACGCGCCACCATGCCGACGTTGTCGGCAAGTTGTGGCTCCATCAGAATGACTGAAGGCGTTTCGCCCGCGCCGGCAAAAGCGCTGCCCTGCACGTTGGCGCGCCGGATGCCGTGGCGCAGCTTGCGCAGCACACGCCGGGCCCAGAACCAGTATTCCTCGCCCGCCCAGTTCCGTTCCAGCGTTTCCAGGTTCGGCGTATGCAGCACGCCTTCGCCCTGTCCCACCAGCCGGACCGCGCCATTGCCGACCACAATCTCGGCATGCCGCGCGATGAACGTGTCGAGGGTGTCGATGCCTTCCGATTCGGTGCGCCGGCGGCAGCCAGGACAGGTCGCGCCATCCGCCTCACAGCGCAGTTCGGCGCAATAGGTGAGCAGCGGCTCCAGCGTGTCGCGGTCGAGCCCCGGCATGCCCAGCTCGGCCAGCCCCACGTCGATCGTGCGTTCATGGCAGACCTGCACGACATCGCTCAGCGGCCGCCCGCTATCGCCGACCATTGGCACAGGGTGGCCTTGGGGGCCGTTCGTGATAGTAACCGTGGGACTCAAAGGGACGCCTTTGTTCTCTTGTTGCGGCGCAGCACTAACGATATGGTGCCGCGCTTAATTCCCAGCCCCGCACTCTATTCGAGGCCCCTATGCAGAAGATCAAGGTAACTGGAACCGTCGTCGAACTCGACGGCGACGAGATGACCCGCATCATCTGGAAGCTTATCAAGGACAAGCTCATCCATCCCTACCTCGACCTGCCACTCGAATACTACGACCTCTCGATCCAGAATCGCGACGCGACCAGCGATCAGGTCACCGTCGATGCCGCCAACGCCATCAAGAAGCACGGCGTGGGCGTGAAGTGCGCGACCATCACGCCTGATGAGGCGCGCGTCAAAGAGTTCAACCTGAAGGAAATGTGGAAAAGCCCCAACGGCACCATCCGCAACATCCTTGGCGGCGTCATTTTCCGCGAACCGATCATCTGCGGCAACGTCCCTCGCCTCGTGCCCGGCTGGACGCAGCCCATCGTTATCGGCCGCCACGCATTCGGCGATCAGTATCGCGCCACCGACTTTCGCTTCCCCGGCAAGGGCACGCTGACGATCAAGTTCGTCGGCGAGGACGGCGAGACGATCGAGCGCGAAGTCTACAAGTCGCCGGGCTCTGGCGTCGCGATGGCGATGTTCAATCTCGACGATTCCATTCGCGAGTTCGCGCGCGCCACGTTCAACTACGCGCTGAACCGCAACTATCCGGCCTATCTCTCAACCAAGAACACCATCCTGAAATCCTACGACGGCCGCTTCAAGGATCTGTTCCAGGAAGTGTTCGACGCCGAGTTCAAGGCCGAGTTTGACAAGCGCAAGCTGTGGTACGAGCACCGCCTCATCGACGACATGGTGGCCTCGGCGCTCAAGTGGTCCGGCGGCTACGTGTGGGCATGTAAGAACTACGATGGCGACGTGCAGTCCGACATCGTTGCGCAGGGCTTCGGTTCGCTCGGCCTGATGACCAGCGTGCTGATGACGCCGGACGGCAAGACCGTCGAAGCAGAAGCCGCGCACGGCACCGTCACCCGGCACTATCGTGAGCACGAGAAGGGCAAGGAAACTTCGACCAACTCCATCGCGTCGATCTTCGCCTGGTCGCGCGCGCTCGCCCATCGCGCCAAGCTGGATGACAACGCGGAGCTGGCAAAGTTCGCCGCCTCGCTTGAGAAGGTGTGCATCCGCACCGTCGAGTCCGGTTACATGACCAAGGATCTCGCGCTGCTGGTCGGCGATCGCCAGAACTGGCTGTCCACCACCGGCTTCCTCGACAAGGTGGACGAGATCTTGAAGGTTGAGATGGGCGTCACCGCCTGATTGATCGACGCTCGGCACATTGCGCCATCGACTCAATAAAAAAGCGGTCCGAACCATTGGCGTTCGGACCGCTTTTCCTTTGCACCGGCGACTCTCCTTCGGGGAGCCGGCCGCCGCCGGTGCCGCGCAGGGGTGTCGCCGGTGCGAAAAAACATCCCCCGCGGGCGGGTGTGCGGAGCGCAGTCGCCAGCGCTAACTAAAATGCGCAAGCGGAGTCGCTGGCGCAAAACAAAAACCTTACGCCGAGGCGAGCACAGCCTCGATCGCCTCCAGCGCCGCGCCGGCCTTGGCACCATCCGGGCCACCGGCCTGCGCCATGTCCGGACGGCCACCGCCGCCCTTGCCGCCAAGCGCTTCTGCTCCGGCCTTGACCAGATCGACAGCGCTCAGTGACGCGGTGAGATCAGCGGTAACGCCAACCGCAAGTCCGGCCTTGCCGTCTTCCGTGACGCCGACAATGGCGACGACACCGGAACCGACCTGCTTTTTGCCCTCATCGATCAGGCCACGCAGATCCTTCGGATTGAGCCCCTGTACCGTGCGCGCCAGCAGCTTCACCTTGCCGACATCGCGCACCGCATCGCCAGCCCCCTGCGCGCCACCACCACCGCCGCCGCTCAGCGCAAGCTGCTTCTTGGCTTCCGCCAATTGACGCTCAAGCTGCTTGCGCTCATCCACCAGCGCCTTCACGCGCTCGGCCACATCTTCCGGCCGCACGTGCAGGGCCGACGCAATTTCGCGCACGCGCGCTTCATGCTCGGACAGATAACCGCGCGCCGCGTCCGCCGTCAGCGCCTCGATGCGGCGAACACCCGCTGCACTACCGCTTTCAGCAACGATCTTGACGAGGCCGATGTCGCCCGTGCGCTTCACATGCGTGCCGCCGCACAGCTCCACCGACCACGCCTTGTTGGCGTTCGGGCCTGCATCGCCCATCGCGACCACGCGCACTTCATCGCCATACTTCTCGCCGAACAGCGCCATCGCACCAGACTGCATGGCATCTTCCAGCGCCATCAGACGCGTTTCAACGGCTGAGTTCTGCAGCACAATGGCGTTGGCGCGCGCTTCAACTTCAGCGAGTTCTGCTTCCGCCATCGGCTTCGTGTGCGAGAAGTCAAACCGCAGCCGCCCAGGCGAAACCATCGATCCCTTCTGCGCCACGTGCGAACCCAGCACCTGCCGCAACGCTTCATGCAGAAGATGCGTCGCGGAGTGATTGGCGCGCGTGGCCGACCGCTTGTCGTGATCGACCGTCAGATCGACCGTCTCGCCGTTCTTGAAGCTGCCGACCTCCATCTTGCCGACATGGACGAACACGCCGCCCGCCTTCTTCAGCGTATCGGTGACGCGGAACAACGCGCCCTGCGGCCCGGCGATGACGCCAACATCGCCAACCTGACCGCCGGATTCGCCATAGAACGGCGTCTGGTTGACGATGACCGCACCGTCATCGCCCGCGCTTAGCGCAGCAGCGGCCTTGCCATCCTTCACCAACGCGACGATCTCGCCCGCAGCCTGCTCGGTGTCGTAGCCGAGGAACTCGGTGGCGCCGGTCTTCTCCGCGATCTCAAACCAGATCGATTCCGTTGCCGCCTCGCCCGAGCCCTTCCACGCCTTGCGCGCTTCGGCTTTCTGGCGCTGCATCGCGGTTTCAAAGCCCTTCGTGTCGACGCTGATCGAGCGGGCGCGCAGAGCGTCCTCGGTCAGGTCGAGCGGGAAGCCGAAAGTGTCGTAGAGCTTGAACGCGGTTTCGCCGGAAAGCACGTCGCCCGCGTTGAGTTCGGACGTCGCGTCACCGAGCAGCCCGAGGCCCTTTTCAAGCGTTCTCTTGAAGCGCTTTTCTTCCAGCAGCAGCGTTTCGGCAATCAGCGGCTGAGCGCGCTGCAGCTCGTGATAGGTGTCGCCCATCTCATGCACGAGCGAGGGCACCAGGCGATGCATCAGCGGTTCCTGCGCGCCGAGCAGGTGCGCGTGGCGCATGGCGCGGCGCATGATGCGGCGGAGCACGTAGCCGCGGCCTTCATTTGAAGGCAGCACGCCATCGGCAATGAGGAAGCTGGAAGCGCGCAGATGGTCGGCGATCACGCGGTGCGAAGCGCGATGCTCACCCGTCGCGGGCACACCCGTTGCCTGTACGGAAGCGGCGATCAGCGCCTTGAACAGATCAATGTCATAGTTGTCGGTGACACCCTGCAACACCGCAGCAACGCGCTCCAGACCCATGCCGGTATCGACCGACTGCTTCGGCAGCGGAATGCGCTCGCCACCCGGCAGTTGCTCGAACTGCATGAAAACGAGGTTCCAGATTTCGACGAAACGGTCGCCGTCCTGATCGGGCGAGCCGGGCGGGCCGCCGAAAATGTGCTCGCCGTGGTCGTAGAAAATTTCCGAGCACGGACCGCACGGGCCGGTGTCACCCATCTGCCAGAAGTTGTCGTTGGTGGGGATGCGGATGATTTTCTCATCGGCAAAGCCCGTCACCTTCTTCCAGATATCGAAGGCTTCGTCGTCAGTGTGATAGACGGTGATGGTCAGGCGCTTGGGATCGAGCGCGAAGTCCTTCGTCAGCAGCTCCCAAGCCAGCGGGATCGCATCGGCTTTGAAGTAGTCGCCGAACGAGAAGTTGCCGAGCATCTCGAAGAAGGTGTGATGGCGCGCGGTATAGCCGACATTATCGAGGTCGTTGTGCTTGCCGCCCGCGCGCACGCACTTCTGCGATGACGCCGCGCGCATATAGGGGCGCGTCTCCTGCCCGGTGAACACGTTCTTGAACTGCACCATGCCCGCGTTGGTGAACATCAACGTCGGATCGTTGCGCGGCACCAGCGGCGACGAGGGCACCGCCTCATGGCCGTTGCGGGTGAAAAAGTCGAGAAACGCGCGGCGGATGTCGTTGGCGGAGGCCATGGGTCGCTTTCGAAATAGAGCTTGCAGCGTACGCCCCCATCGTCTGCGACAGGGCGCCGATATTCCGGCCTATCCGTCGCGGATCGGAAGGCTCAATGTCAAGCGGCTAAGGTGCGGTCCGGGATGTCGCACCCACAATCCCGGCGCCCTTTTCCGATCCTCATGCCGCCGGTTCCCCAGCGCCGCCGGGGTGCGCCCGTGAAGCCCTGCCCCTCGTGGCACGAGCAAGGCATCCGAGAAAGTGCATTCCCGCAGCGCTCGGCACTCATGCCGTAACGCGCCGAACCGAGCTTGCGGCCCCTGCCCCGGCAGCGCCCCGCTTCCAATCAGACTGGAGGCCGCAAGCGGGCGTCAGCAATGCATGACGCCCCGCGCTCCAAGCAACCGGCAGTCCCTATTCTGGAACGGCCCTCACGACAGCAGCTGAACGGACTTACCGCTTGCCCCGACCGGGCTTGGCGGGACTGTCCTCCTCGTCCGGAAGCACGCCATCCTCATCGGGCTCTTCCCCTTCGGCGTCAGGCTCTTCCTCGGCGAGCAGTTGCTCTTCGAGCAGGCCTGCATTGGCGCGAACCGCCTTTTCAATCGCGTTGGCCACCTTCGGGTTATCTTTGAGGAAGGTCTTGGCATTCTCGCGCCCCTGACCGATCCGCTCACCGTCGAAAGAGATCCAGGCGCCGGATTTTTCAACCACCTCGGCCTTCACGCCCAGGTCGATCAATTCGCCGACCTTGGAAATGCCCTGGCCGTACATGATGTCGAACTCGACCTGCTTGAACGGCGGCGCCACCTTGTTCTTCACCACCTTCACGCGGGTCTGGCTGCCCACCACCTCATCGCGTTCCTTGATCTGGCCAATGCGGCGGATATCGAGGCGAACCGAGGAATAGAACTTCAGCGCATTACCGCCGGTGGTCGTTTCCGGATTGCCGAACATGACGCCTATCTTCATGCGGATCTGATTGATGAAGATCACCATGCAGCCGGTCTTGGAGATGGAGCCGGTGAGCTTGCGCAGCGCCTTGCTCATCAGGCGTGCCTGCATGCCCGGCTGCATGTCGGCCATCTCGCCTTCCAGCTCGGCCTTGGGTGTCAGCGCAGCGACGGAGTCAATGACAAGCACGTCAATCGCGCTGGAACGCACCAGAGTATCGGCGATTTCCAGCGCCTGCTCGCCCAGATCGGGCTGAGAAATCAGCAGATCCTCGACCTTCACGCCCAGCTTGCGCGCATAGACCGGATCAAGTGCGTGCTCAGCATCGACAAAGGCGCACATGCCGCCGCGCTTCTGGCTTTCAGCAATCACGTGCAGCGCCAGCGTGGTCTTGCCCGACGATTCCGGCCCGTAGATCTCAACGATGCGGCCCTTGGGCAGGCCGCCGATGCCGAGCGCAATATCGAGCCCCAGCGAGCCGGTTGAAATGGCTTCGACATCAATCGAATGGTCGTTTGCGCCCAGGCGCATGATCGACCCTTTGCCGTGCAGCTTCTCAATTTGTGAGAGCGCAGCTTCGAGCGCTTTCTTCTTGTCCATCCCACCCCCGTCGACGGCCCCGATCTGGCCGGCTTGTCATCCCGTGCGGACCTATATGGCAACACCGCCCCGCACTCAATTTCGACTCAAACGTACCGCTTTTGTTCTCATCTGTCGAGAGTGGTATATCCCGCCACAAAATTTCCCGTCCCGAGCTAGGCCGCGCATGCGGATAGCCGACAACACAGCGGCATCCAACCAACATGCCGCATAGCCACACCGCAGGCGGCGGCTGACAGCTAGCCACTTGTTCTGCCTGTGTTGCGTTGCCAAATGGCCGCAAACGGAACAGCGCAGGCGCGCTAGAATGCAAGCAGGCTGATATGCCGATTCGGGAGCCGCTGGCGGCGGAACCGGACGCGGCAAGGGACAGGGCGTGACGAAGGACGACATCGCCGTTGACGCTACCGCGCAACAGACGCCAGGCCTTGAGCCAACGTCTGCGGCGGCGATACCGCATGTCGAAAAACTATCGGCAGCAGTTGCCAGCGACGATGCTGCTGAAGGTGGAACATCGCAAACAGCCAAGGTCGCCGCCGCCATCATCGCGGAGAGCACCTCACCGAAGCTGGACGCACCCCAACCGACCGAGCCGTCCGAGCCGCCGCGTCAGATGGACAGGCCCACGGATGCGGCCGATGCCAATCGGGCGGCAGCGGATGAACCCGAGAAGGCAACAGCCACCGAACCACCCGCCGATACTACCCTCATCGGCGCGCTCAATGCCGACGAGCGGCTGCGCGCGGATCAGGTCCGGAGCGAACGCACGCTGTGGCTCAGCGCGCTGTTCGTCACCCTCATTTATGTGTCTCTATTTGCGGCCCAGTTTCTGAACCTCGGCGGCCTCGCTGGCATCGAGCAGGAACTGGCCGAACAGCAGCGTCAGCGCGAACGGATGGGTCAGGGCGCCGAATCGATCAGCGTCGAGCTGGTGCCGGAACCCGATTTCAACGCCAAAACTGAAAAATGGAACGACGGCGCCAATCAGCCGCCGCTGCCGGTGCCGCCGCAACCGCAGCAACAGCCCACTCCGCCAACGCCGCCCATCGAACAGGCGCAGCCGGTCGAAACGCCGCCTGAACAGCAGCCGCCGACCGAGGAGCAGCCGGAGGAAAACGCCGAGAAGGAACCTGAGCAGGAAAAGGAGCCCGAGCGGGAAGACGAGAAGGAACGCGAGGCCGAAAACAAGCAGGAAGAGCCGCGCGAAGCACAGCGTGAAGAACCCTCGCTGTCGTCACTTGAAGCAATGTTGGACGCGGCCGCGAACGATCTGTCGGAGCAGGTCACGGCCTATTACGATCGCAAGCCACGCCGTCCCCGCCCGCAACCGCAACAGCAGGCGATGCATTCCGGTGGCGGCATGCAGGTACGTGGTACCGGAGCAGGTGGCAAATCCGACGCCTTCAACAAGGCTGTGATCGACGCCCTGATGAAAACGCGGCCCGGTCCGTTCGCCATGTGGGGACGTGTGCTGGTCACCTTCCAGATTACCCAGCAGGGCGATCTGCTCTACGTGCGCGTGCTCCACTCCAGCGGCAACAAGGCGCTGGACGATGCGGCGGTCAATGCGATTCACCGCGCCAAGTTCATCAAGCCGCCCGCCGGGCTCTCACCCGACGCACGCACCTACATCATCGACTACATCTTCGGCTGACGGCCGGCCCCTGCGCCCGTGCCACCGCGCCGCCAAAATGCGCAGCGCATAGGCGCGTAGCACGACACACGCACGCGCAACCTCAGGCTGATGTTGGCCCGTGTCACCAATGCCACAACTAATTGATCGCAGATCAGACAGAGTGGGGAAACCGGTGGGTATCCTGTTGAAGGACTCTTGAAATGCGCTCAGCTGCCTTTGCGTGCGGACTGTCGATTCTGATGGCCTGCTCCGCGCATGCCGACGGCGTAAGCACAACCATTTCATCGGCCAAACCCGGCCCATCGGGCTGGCAATTTAATTTCACGCCCTACGGCTGGCTGACCTGGGTGGACGGCAACGCGACGGTTCGCGGCCGTGACTTTTCCGTGCAGCAGAACCCCGGTCAGGTGTTGAGCGATCTCGAAGGCGTCTGGATGAGCTACATGGAGGCCAAGCGCGGCGCCATCACGCTGTTCTCCGACGTCATCTATGCCGATATCGGCAACAGCAGCTCGTTCGCCCGCTCGCGCTCGGTCACGCCCCACATCAATGGCTCAGTCGGCGGCGCAGTGCGCAGCGACTACAGCTTCTGGATCGTGGAAGCAGGCTTCATGTACGAGACCAACCGCTACAAGTGGGGCAACTCCTCCGCTGAGACGGACACCACGCTCGATCTGCTCATGGGCCTGCGTTACTGGCATCAGGATCTCGACGTAAATCTTTCGCTCGCCGGTAACGCAAACATCGATGGACTGGTTGTATCGGGCGCCGGCGCCTGGGCCCGTTCCGGCAGCGTCAGCTGGGTCGATCTGTTTATGGGAGCGCGCCTGACGCACACGCCGACTCCGGGCCATGAGCTGGCGCTGCGGGGTGATTTCGGCGGCTTCGGCTGGGGCAGTCAGTTCACTTGGCAGCTTATCGGCACTTACTCCGCCTACCTTGGCAGCCACTCCGGCATCGATTTCAATAGCTACCTTGGCTACAAGGCGCTGTCCGTCGATTATGATCAGGGCGTCGGCCATCGCCGCTATGAGTTCGACGTGATCCAGCACGGCCCCGTCATCGGTCTCACCGGCAAATTCTAAGCCGCGCTTTTATAAATCTGCGCGCGCGTGCGTGCGGTACACACACGTGTGTAGGCCTGCGCTGTTGTGTGCGCGCCGGCCAACGCAGCGACTTTCGAACTTCAGCGACGACCCTTCACCGGCACCCAGTCCGGATGATCGAACTCGGTAGGGTACTTCTCCAGCACCGCATCGATCTGCAGCATGCCATCCGCCGGGTCAGCGCCGGGCTGCTTGCCTTCAACCTCATCCGCGCCAGCTTCAATCTCGGACAAGCGTTCGCTCAGTCGCTCCAGCGCTTCACCGGAAAGCTTGGTCTGCTGGCGGATCTTGGTCGCTTCCGCATGAACCTTGCGGGCAAATTCCACCCCTTGCTCAGGCGTCATGCTGCGGTGAACAGCCAAAGCATGGTTGGCCTTCACCAGATCGCGGATGGCATCCATGCCATCGCGCACCGGCTCATCAGTCGGCAACGGCGCAATGGCAAAACCGGCGCGTGGCACGATCTTCTGCGTCGTCTGCGCATGGGCAACGGTGAGCGGCGCCGTCGAAGCAAGCGCGGCTAGCAACAGGAAGGCAAGCGGTCTGGATCTCTGCATGGCATCCAACTTAACACATGGGAGCTGCTCCGCTTCCGATAGAATCAGGAACCGACCCCCGCTGATGGCTTGATCGTGCGTCTTATCGGAAATCCGGTCCAGACTTTTTCCGGCGGTGCGCTGACTATGGTCAGCTTCGTACCCTATCGGTCCGAAGCGTGAGCCATCGGTCCTGTCGCTAGGTTCGCGACAGCTCTTCCTTCACCTTCGCCGCCAACTGCGGAAGCGAGAACGGCTTGGGCAGGAAAGCAAAATCCTCATCCCCCAGCGCCGACTTGAAGGCCTCGTTGGGATAGCCCGAAACAAAAATGATCTTCAGTTCGGGGTTGTCCTTGCGCAGTTCCTTCAGCAGCGTCGGGCCGTCCATCTCGGGCATCACCACGTCCGAAACCACGATGTCGATCTTGCCCTTGTTGCGCGCCATCACCTCAAGCGCTTCCACACCGCTGCCAGCCTCAAGCACCTTGTAGCCCTGGCGCTTCAACGCCCGCGCCGCGAAGTTGCGGACAACCTCTTCGTCTTCCACCAGCAGCACACGGCCGGTGCCGGTGAGATCGGTCGCCTTGGGTTCAGGCTTTGAACGCTGCAGCGTCTTCGGAGCCGTATCTTCGTCGGCGTGGTAGCGCGGCAGGTAAATGCGGAACGTGGTGCCCTTGCCCGCTTCGCTGTCCGGATAGATGTAGCCACCCGATTGCTTCACCATGCCGTAAACGGAAGCGAGACCGAGGCCTGTGCCCTTGCCAACCGGCTTGGTGGTGAAGAACGGCTCGAAGATCTTCTCCATCACTTCGCGGCTCATGCCCTCGCCGGTGTCAGCCACTTCAATGAGCACATACTCGCCGGGCTTGAACTCGCGCAGCTCGAATTTCTGCGTCTCACGCTCGGACACATTGCGCGCGCTGATGGTGATGGTGCCGCCGTTCGGCATTGCGTCCTTGGCGTTACCCGCAAGGTTGTAGAGCGCCTGCTCGAACTCGTGCCGATCGACCATCACGTTCCACAGATCGGGAGCGGATTCGATTTTCAGATCACACTTCTCGCTGACGATACCCTTGAGCAGGTTCACCTGATCCGTCAGCACCGCGCCCAGATTGATGATCTCGTTCTGCAGGGTCTGCTGACGGGCCAGCGCCAGCAGCTTGCGCACCAGTTCCGCCGCGCGGTTCGCGCTCGCCTTGATGCTGGTGATGTCCTTGTAGGCAACGTCCTTCGGCCGATGCTGGGCCAGCAGCATGTCGGAGAAGCCGAGAATGGCCGTCAGCATGTTGTTGAAGTCGTGCGCGATGCCGCCAGCCAGCTTGCCGACAACTTCCATCTTCTGGCTCTGGGCGTAGCGTGCTTCGAGCGCCTTCTGTTCCGTTGCGTCGACGACGTAGAGCAATGCTGCTTCACGCGCGCCGCCATCGGCAAACGGGCTCATGAACACGCGGGTCACGTGATCGTTCTTCGGCCCAGCGCTGATCTCGACCGGCGTGTTGTAAATCCGCCCGGAGATAACCCGCTTCAGGCCTTCATCCACCGCAGTGCGGGTTTCAGCGTTCGTGGCGCGCGTCAGCGCATCGAGCGCCAGCGTGCCGGTTGCAGCGGCGCCATCCAGCACCATGCGGCAGAACGCGGAGTTGGCGGAAACGATGCGCCCATCCGATCCGATCATGGCGATGCCGAACGGTGCGGAGCGGAAGAAGCGCGCAAAACGGGCACCGGCCGCAGCTTCGTCCTCAAATTCCGCCGCGCCTTCACCGGCCAGATTCACTGCCGCAATCGTGAGGCCTTCATTGTCGGGAGCTGCACGCGCCACCAGCCGGACCGGCATAAGATGGCCGTCCTCACGCACCAGATCGATATCCAGCGGGCGTGGCTCCTGCGCCGCCGTCGAGTTAGCGGTCAGCCGGGCGACCAGCGCCGCGCCATCACCGGCGGTGATGTCGGCAAGCGTCAGGCCATTGTCTTCAACCGCGCGCTGCGAACGGCCAATCCACCGCGCCAGCGTTGCGTTGACATGCACGAGCTTGCCATCGGCGGCCACCGACGCAAGGCCAACCGGGGCGTCGTCAAAGCCGGCCAGTTCATCTTCAACGCGGGCAACGCGCTGTGCTTCACGTTCGCGCTCGGCGCTAACATCGGTGACGCGCCAGAGCACCGCGCGCTGTCCGCCATCGCGCGCTACCGGGCTGACAGCGAGCTGCAGCGTGCGCACTTCATCGCCCGCATCCGTGGTTGTGTCGTCGGGGAAGTCGAGTGCGAACTCTTCGCTCAGCGTCTCGCCCCGTTCAGCCGCGCGCGTCAGGCGGAACAGCGCCGCGCTGGCAATCGCGTTGCCTGCCAGCTTCTGCTGCAGAGCCAGCCGGCCATCGCGCTCGCCATCACCGACGAAGCGCTCGAATGCGGGATTGACGTACAGCGGCTCGCCATCGACACCGGTCACCATCAGGCCTACGGCGGAGCTGTCGGTTGCAGCCTTCACCACATCGGCAACTGCGGTCGGCTGCCCGATGCGGATGTATCCGGCGCTGTAGGCGAGAAGGAAGAAAAGTCCGAGGGCGGCCAGCGCAACCAGCATGCCCGCGAGCACAGGAGCGCCGAGCCCGCCAGCGACAACACCGACCGCGAGCAGACCGCCGGCGGCGATCGCACCAATGGTTGTCAGATTGCCGCCCAGTCCCTGCATCGTATTGATGGCTTCGAAGGGCGCGGACGGCAGCTCGATGGCGTCGTGCTCACGCATACGAAGGGAGGCTACCTGATTCTGGGAAGGGGTGGCGTGGGTCGCCTGCATGGCCGCTATACTCTGATACGCATTACACACAAAAAGCTTCGCGCCGATCACCAAAGGGCCTTGAAAAGCCCTGATTTATTGCTTTGCCAACGTCTCGGATCACTGCGCTTGCCCGGTAAACAGTTCGATCATTAGGGTTAAGATCGCATGAACCGGCTGCAGAAAGCGCCAGATTTGGAAACAGCGATTCAAATTCTGTCAACGATCTAACTGCCTTATGCGCATCGGATAAGAAATGACTGAACTTCTCTTGCGCGTCCTCGCGTTCGCCCTTCTCGCCGCTGGCGTGGTCGCCGCCGCATGGGTGGTACGTAAATCCCGCAACCCGCGCTTCTCGGCTCTATTCACTGCCAAGCCGACACGCCGCATCGAGATCGTGGAGCAGGCCATCGTTGACCCCAAGCGCCGCCTGCTACTCATTCGCCGCGACGGAATAGAGCACCTGATAATGACCGGTGGCCCGGTGGACATCGTGATCGAAAGCGGTATCGATGGGCCCCAGCCGAGCAGTTCCAGCCTCGCCATCGAAAGGGCATCGCAGTCCACGCGCCCGCCTCACCTCCTCGGAGAAGCCGCCGAGTGACCATTCTCCCCCATGTCGTTCATTTCCCGGTCGAGAGAGCTTTGATGCCCAGTCCGCTAGCGAAGCCAACCCGGTCTCAAACGGGTTATCTGCCGTTGGTGCTGTCGCTGGGCATGCTGCTGCTGGCGCTAGTTGCCAGCGGAACTGCAAACCCTGCGCTGGCGCAGACGCCTCCTGCTGCCGCAACGAATGGCCAACAACAACAGCCCGCAGCCGCTCCGGCGCAGCCGGTTCAACAGCCGCAGTCCCCACCACCTGCCATCGCCCCGACGCCGGGTGCCGCCACGGTCACGCAGCAGCAGATCGCGCCAACCGCTAGTCCACCGGCTCCCGCCGCAGCGCCTCAAGCGCCGCCGGTTGCATCCGATCCCGCGCAGCAACCCCACAGGTCCCCGGCTGCGCCTCAGGGCACAACCACAAGCTGGACCGGCTAACGGTCAGCAACAGCAGCCGGACCCCGGCGAAACCGCTCCTCCTCCCGCAGCGGGCCACGCCGGCCAGGCACCGGCACCCGTACAGCCGACAACGCCTGCGCCCGCTCCAGCACCCGCCGCCGCCGCACCTGCCCCTGCCCCTGCCGCAACACCGGCACCTGCGGCCGAAGTAACGCCACCGCCATCGGTCGAAGAGCTTCTCAAGCCCGTTAACGCGCTTTCAGGCGCTATCGACGCCGCTGAGAAAAACCTCGAACAGTCGCCCGGCACCCAGAAAGAACTGGCCACGCTGCGCACGGGAATCGAGAAGCTCGAAACGAAAGCGCGCAGCTCCGCCGAAGCGCTCAAGCCGCGCCTGGAGGAAGTGCGCTCGCAGATCGACAAGCTCGGCAAGGCTCCCGGCGCTGAAGATCCGCCCGAAGCGCCTGATGTTGCCGCCGAGCGCCAGCGTCTCAACGGTCTGGCCGCGCAGATCGATGGCGCCATCAAGAAAGCCGCGCTGATTGAGGAGCGCGCCCGCCAGCTCATCAGCCGTGTGCAGAACGCGCGCTCCGGCATCTTCACGCGCTTCCTGTTCAGCCAGACCGACACGCCGCTGCAATGGCGCGTATGGCAACAGGCCGGCAAGCAGCTTCACCTTGCGCAACGCCAGCTCGGCTACATTTTCGGCAACTGGTGGGAAGCGGCCAAGCTCAGCCCGCTGTCCTTGCTCGGCATCATCGCCTCTACGGCGGCGCTGTTTGCCGGCCTCTATTTTCTGGTCATCCATACGATCCGTCGTCGCCTCGACCGTGGCGGTGGCAGCAATCCGTCACTGCCTGAACGCGCCGCCATGGCTTCCTGGGTGGCGCTTGCGTATGCGCTGCCACCCACGGCGGCGCTGGCGCTGCTCTATGCCGGTCTGGACGAACTGGGGCTGCTCTATTGGCAGGTTGCGCGCATCGCGCAGGCTACAGTGTTGCCGATCATTATCGTCATCGGCGTGCTGTCTATCAGCCGCGCGCTGCTGCAGCCCAACCGGCCACGGTGGCGCCTGTTCAACATTTCCGATTCCAGCGCGCGCACAGTAAACTTGGCCGTTCTGGGCATTGCCAGCGTGTTCGCGCTCGATCATCTGGCCAGCAGCCTGGTGCGGATTCTGTCGCTGCCGCTGTCCACCAGCATCGTTTCGGCGTTTATCGCCAGCCTGCTCTACGCGGTGTTCCTGCTGGTCATCGTGCGCACGCCCCTCGGGCCACCGAGCAACGCCCCCGGCGCGCCCATCGCACGTTGGCAACCGATCTGGCTGAAAGTGCTGTTGATCGCGCTGGCGGTGGTTCTCATCGGCACGGCGATGCTGGGCTTTGTGTCGCTGGGCCGCTTCATCACCACCCAGATTCTCACTACCGGCGCGGGGATCCTGCTAACCGGCGTGCTTTACATCGCCATACGATGGATTGCCCCTACGCCGAGCGGCGACACGCGGGGCATGAACGAATATATCGGCCAGCGGCTCAAACTGGACGATTTCGGGCGCGGTCAACTCGCACGCATTCAGCGCGGCGTACTGATCGTCATGCTGTTTGCCGCTACGCTGCCGCTGCTGATGCTCTCATGGGGTTTCACCGGCGCGGAGATCGCAAGCTGGGCCCGCGCAGCCATCTTCGGCTTCGAAGCTGGCGGATTGCGCATTTCTCTGGCGCGTATTCTTGCAGCGGTAGCTTTGTTCGCCGCGCTGCTGGCACTAACCCGCATCGTGCAGCGCTGGCTTGCCAAGGAGGCCCTCTCCGAAGGCCGGATGGAAGCAGGCCTAGCCAATTCCATCTACACCGGCGCCGGCTACATAGGTTTTGCCGTCGCGGCTCTGGCGGCTATTTCCTATGCCGGGTTCGATATCACCAGCCTCGCTATCGTCGCCGGTGCGCTTTCTGTCGGTATCGGTTTCGGTCTCCAGTCCATCGTCAACAACTTCGTCTCCGGCCTCATCCTGCTGGTTGAGCGGCCGATCAAGGTTGGCGATTGGGTGAAGCTGAAAGAAGGCCAGGGCTACGTACGCCGCATTGCTGTGCGTGCCACCGAAATCGAAACTTTCGATCGGGCCAGCCTCATCGTTCCAAACTCGCAGCTGATCTCGCAGACGGTCGACAACCTCACCCACCGCAACCTGCTCGGCCGGTTGTCGATCGGCGTGCGGGTTTCGTATTTCGCCGATCCAGACCACGTCATGCGCGTGCTGCAGCATGTGGCCGAGAAAAGCACGCTTATCCTGCGCCACCCGCCGCCGTTCGTCGTGCTGGAAAACCTGGGCGACAACGGCATGGACTTCAGCCTGCGCGTCTATCTGGCCGACATCAACAAATCGCTTGGTGCACAGACAGAGCTGCGGGCCGAAATCGTCCGGGCCCTGCGCGCGGAAGGCATCAACATTCCGTTTGCGTCCGCGCTTGCAGGCCACGCCACCATCGATACGCCCGCTGGCCGTACCTTCATCGAGATTGGCGTCGCCCATGACAGCGACCCCGATGAAGTGCTCAAGGCGCTGCGGGAAGCTGCTGTGCGCGGCGATGATGAGTGCAACGATATCCACATCGCCTTCGAGGATATCGCCGAAAACGCTCTCATTTTCTCGCTGTCGGTACCTGTTGCGGAAGGCGTCCATGCGGGCGCGGTGCGCAGCGAACTGCGTACGCAGGCGGTCAAATGTCTGCGCGAACGCGGCATTTCGCTGGCCAGTCCGCAACGCTCGATCCGTCTGCGCGATCTCGACGACCTGCGGTCAGCAATGGCACGCCGCAACGCTGAAAACGCGATGGGTTTCAGCAATGACAAGCCCGATGGCGAGTGAGAGCAACCGCCACCTGCTTTGACGGCATGCGGCAGACAACAGTGAAACACTGACACGGGATCAATCGGCAATCATGCGTATCGTTCTGGCATTCGCTTTCGCCGTGATGACCGCAACAACGGCGACGAGCGCCGCTGAGGTAGCGATCCCGGAGCGCTACCACGGTTCATGGCAGCCGACTGAAATGGGAACGCCTCCTGGCTGCGCTGCCAATGACGCCGACATTCGCATCCGCATCAACACGAACACTGTGGATCTGCACGAAGGTCAGTGCACCGTGCGCGAGGCGGCGACGCAGGACGATAATTCGGTGCAGGTTCGCAGCGATTGCGGGCAGGAAGATTCGGCCTGGGCTGCGGACGAGCAATGGTCGCTCGCGCCCGATGCCGATGGCAGCGAGAGCTATCTCGTCATCGCAGGCCGCTCAGCTGCAACGGGCGACTATCGTTACGTCTATGGACGCTGCACCGAGTAAGTCGGCGGCCGCCACAAGCACACACCTCACGTGGCACAACCCGCTTTGCCCGGGCGCGCGATGCAGCGCCTTCAGGCGCGCTCGCCCCTGAGACGCGCTGCGGCGCGATTGCGGCCAATCAACGGCAACAGCGCCTTCAATTCCGGACCATCGTTGCGCCCCGTCAAGGCCATGCGCAGCGGATGGAACAAGCCGCGGCCCTTGCGCCCGCTGGCGGACTTCACCTTCGCGATCCAGTCATCCCACGTTGTATCGGACCATGGTTCAGCGGGCAGCAGTCCGGCAGCAATGTCGGTCAGCTCCCGATCTTCAATTAGCGGATCGGTTCTGTCAGCCACAACGCGCCACCAGATCGCGGCATCGCCAAGCACACTGATGTTGCCGCGCACGGCCAGCCAGAACGCCGCGTCACCGCCGACACCAAGATCTGCCAGCCGCGCGGCAACCTCATCATAGGGCGTTGCATGCAGCAGCCGCGCGTTGAGGCTTTTCAACTCCTCCGGATCGAAGCGTGCGGGAGCAGTGGAAATCTTTGAGAATGCAAACCGCGCAGCCAGTTCGTCGATATCGGCCACCGCCTCGATCGCATCGGATGTACCGATCAGCGCCGTATAACTCGACACCGCCATCGGTTCGATACCGCCTTCGCGCAGGCTCTCGATCGAAAGCGCGCCAAGCCGCTTGGACAACGCCGCGCCATCGGCGCCGACCAACAGGCTGTGATGCCCGAACGCCGGCGGCACCGCGCCCAGCGCCTCGAACAACTGCAACTGCACACCCGTGTTGGTGACGTGATCTTCGCCCCGAATGATGTGCGTAATCCCGAACTCGGCGTCATCGACAACGCTGGTGAACGTGTAGAGGAAGCTGCCATCGGCCCGGATCACCACCGGATCGGACAATGAACCGACATCTACGGTCTGGTCGCCGCGAATAAGATCGTTCCACGATACAATCGTCGGCAGCGGCGTGAGGCTGCCAGTTTCGCTGTTGTCCAGCCGGAAGCGCCAGTGCGGCCGGCGTCCCTCAGCCGCTAGGGCCGCGTGCTCTTCCGGCGTGATCTTCAAGGCCGCGCGATCATAGATCGGCGGCATGCCGCGCGCCCGCTGACGCTTGCGCTTTCGATCAAGCTCGTCCTCAGTCTCGTAACAGGCATAAAGCCTGCCCTGTGCCTTCAGCGCTTCGGCCGCTGCCTCATAGCGATCCGTGCGGTCGGACTGTCGCTCCTCAACATCCCACCGCAGTCCGAGCCAGTCGAGATCGATCCTGATGCCTTCGGCGAATTCGGCTGTCGAGCGCTGCAGGTCGGTGTCGTCCATGCGCAGCATGAACGTGCCGCCGGAGTTGCGAGCGAACAGCCAGTTGAGCAATGCGGTGCGCACATTGCCAACATGCAGGCGCCCGGTGGGGCTCGGCGCGAAGCGGACTTTGACGGACATGGCGGATTACAATCGATGTGGTTGGGGTGATGCAGTGCGGTCAACGAAGTTTCCGGGCGCAGCCCGATCATAACAGCATTGGCCCCTATTGGTGGTGTCGAAAGCATCCGTCAAAAGAAGGCTGTTGTTCACGGGCGGTGCTGCTCCACCCCTCGCAAACGCGTAGCCGGAATGCGGCAAGGCCGGCGCTGATAAGCCCCGGCCCCGCCTCAAGACGTTACGGAAGCACTGCTGGCACGCAGCTTACCGCATCGGCTCCTTAAACGTGCTTACCAGTCGACCTGCGCACGGGCGCCGAAGCCCTTGATCGTCGCGCCGTCGTTTACGTTGGTGGCACCAACGTTGCCGCCGGTGATGTCAGACTGGTTGTAGTTGAACATCAGGCGGGTGTGGTTATTCAGATGCCAGTTCACGCCCAGCTGCCAGGTGTTCTGGTTGCCGCACATCGTGCAGGTGGCAATCAGGCTGGCATTGTCGCTGAGGTCAATCACGTCATAACGGGCAGCAAGCTGCCAGGCGCCGTGGCCACCCTCAAACACGGGATTGAGAACCTTCACGCGCTGGAACGCACCGTTCTTGTACGGGCGGGTTTCGCCGGTCAGGAACCAGGTACCTTCGATGTACCAGCCGCGATAGGTCAGACCGACGCCGCTAAACAGCGGCGATACGTCAGCGTGCAGCTGCGCATATTCACCCTGGATCGACCACGGGCCATGTACGTAAGCCGCTTCAACACCCCAGAAGTTATCCTGATCGAAGATCTGTGGCGTTGAGACGAAACGGTTGGCAAGATGCAGGTCCGCACCGCGCGCGCGATAGCGGAAGAACTGATCGTTGTTGGGAGCGATGTTCGTGCGGTTCTCAGTGGCACCGTCACGATAACGCCAGCTACCACCGAAGTGCAGCACACGGCCTTCTTCGTTGATCGGCGCGAAGGTCAGGCGGGCGGAACCCGTCTCTACGTCGCGCATGAAGTCTTCTTCGGTACCCGTGGTCGGGCCAAACAGACCGGCCGACAGCGTGTAGTGCTTGTCCGTCAGCAGCAGGCCGACGCCGATCTGGCGGTCAAGACCGAACGCTTCGACGAACGAGGCGCGCTCCAGGAACTCGATGTAGTTCGAGCTCGTCAGATGCTCCAGCGAGTTGAAGGTCTTGAAGTTACCGACCTGAATGGCGAAGTGCTTGCCCCAGCCGGTATACTTGAAATAGGCGTCCTTCATCGAAACAGCGTCGTTGGCGAAGTCCGCTTCGAGGATGTAGTCAACGTCACCCCACACCGTGCCTTGAACGCCAAGGCGTGCACGGCGCAGTTCCATAGCGCTGACGCTCGGGCTGCCGGTGATCGCGCGATCCTGATTGATCGCGTTGTAATCGGTCTGCAAACGACCGCGCACCTTCATCTTGAAGTTGCCGTCCTTGCTGGAAAGCTCCGGAGCGCCGCTCCACTTCACCTTCAGGTCGTTGTCTTTCTTAGCGGCCTTCTTAGATTCAGCCACTTCACGCTGCAGTTCGCGGATCTGCGCCTGCATCGCTTCAAGATCAGCTTCCACGCGGTGGATGCCATCTGCCTGTGCGCCGACACTGGTCGACATCAGCGCCGCAAGTACGCCGGCTGCAAACACGTTCCGTCCGGAATAGGATTTCCAGTTCACCTTCGCTCTCCATATGTGCCCGTTGTCGGGCATTCGCCTTGAGTGCGCGGAGAGGACGTGATTCATAATACAGCTATGTGTCAGTGGACCGTGTCGGAGCGTGCTCTTTTTACAATGCGAATCGCGTGGTTGCCTGCCACCAAAAACAACGCGCATTGGGTCGCACAGTGGATATGCCTGTGCAGAAACAGTGGAGCAGTCCGCGTGCGCGGCACGCAAAAAACGGCCGTGCCATCGCTGACAGCCCGGGGCCTTGCGAAAGTACGGGAGAGTGAAACGGTTTACCAGTCGATTTGCAGGCGTGAACCGAAGCCCTTGATCTTGGCGCCGTCGTTGACGTTTGCTCCGGCGAGGAAACCGCCTTCAATCGAAGACTCGCCATAGTTCAGCATCACGCGCGTGTAATCGTTCAGCCACCAGTTGACGCCCGCCTGCCACGTGTTCTGGATACCGCAGGTCGCGCACGCCGCAATCGTCGTCGCGTTGTCCTTCAGGTTGAGCGCATCATATCGTGCTACGAGCTGCCAGGCGCCGTGCCCGCCCTCGTTCACCGGATTGAGCACCTTCTGGCGTACAAACTCGCCTTCCTTATAAGGCCGTGTCTCACCGGTCAGGAACCAACCGGCTTCGACGTACCAGCCATTGTAACCTGGGTCCTGCCCCACGAACAGCGGCGCCACATCGCCATTAAGCTGCGCATATTCACCCTGGATCGACCACGGTCCCCACACTACGCCGCTTCAAGGCCCCAGAACGTATCGCGGTTGAAGATCGCCGGCGTGGCAACGAAGCGGTTGGCAAGGTGCAGGTTGGCGCCACGCGCCCGATAGTTGAAGAACTGATCGTTGTTCGGCGCGATATTCGTACGCAACTCCTGCGCACCATGGCGCTGGCGCCAACTTGCCGCCAGATGCAAGACGTGACCTTCGTCATTGATTGGAGCAACGGTGATGCGCGCTGCGCCGGTCTTCATGTCCTGCAGCCAGTCCACCTGATTGGAAACTGTCGGACCATAGAGGCCCGCCGCAAGCGTGAAATGATCGCGCACGTACAGGGCACCGATGCCGACCTGGCGATCAAGACCGAACGCCTCGATGAACGCAGCGCGCTCCATGAACTCGATGTAGTTGGCACTCATGATGTGCTCAAGCGAGTTGAAGGTCTTGAAGTTGCCAACGCGCAAGCGGAAGTCCGGCCCCCAGCCCGTATATTCAAAGAAGGCGTCCTTCACGGAGGTTGTATCGCTCGCGAAGTCGACTTCGAACTTGTGCTTGGTATCTTCGGCGATCACGCCTTCAACGCCCAGACGGGCGCGGCGCAGTTCGGCGGCGCTGACATCAGGCGAGTTGGTGATGTCGCGATCCTGATTGATGGCGTTGTAATCGACGTTGAGGCGCCCGCGCACCTTCATCTTGTATTTGCCGTCCTTGCTCGACAGCTCGGGCGCACCCTTCCACTTCACCTTCAGGTCAAGGTCGTCTTTCTTCTTCGCGGCCTGCTTCTCGGCCTGCGCCCGCGCCTCGGCCCGGTTGTCTTCGATCTGCTGCTGCAGATTTCGGATCTGATCCTGCATAACGCGAAGCTGCGCTTCAAGCTGATCCGTACTATCTGCCTGCGCTGGCACAACGCTTAATACCGCACCCAAAAGCGCATATGGCACAATCTGACCGGGGCGCACAAAACGCACATTAGTTTTCATTTTCATTTCTCCGCTAAAAGCCTTGCAGCACGAAACTCGAAACTGAGTTTTTGAGCCGGCGCGACGAAGCCTCCGTTATGATGGAGGGATGTTCGCTATAACATATTGTTATATAAGCTCTTTTTTGGCTGCTAACCGATTCTTGCCCTGCGCGTCGGCGGGCATTTTAAAAGTCTGGGCGAAGCCTGCGGATAAAACAGAAGGTGTGGCCGAAACCGATCAGAACGGCTGCTATTACGGCTATTTCGACCACTAAAAGATCATGACTGCGACAGCGCAAATACGCCCACTGCCGCAAATGAATTTGCGTCTTCTTGGAAACAGAAATTATGGTTGCTTAATTGAATTGGCGAATACGCATTGGCTCTATCCAAAGAGCTGCGATTCCCCGTGCAATTTACAAATTCGTCAGGCGTGCTCTGACGAGGTAAAAGCGCGTCTCGCCATCGAAAATGTTTCGCAGGCTGCGCGGACTGTCAGTTTCCACAACATACGCTGCATCGCCTTCTTCCAGCAGAAGCGGCGCGTTATCATCGCCAACGGTCAATTCTACGCGTCCGTGCACGATGACGAAGCTTTCGGCAGTAGCCTCAGCTCGCGATGGCAACACCTCTGAGTGGTCAACAGCAATGCTGCCCTCGAAAATGTCCGCCGACATCACATTGTGTTCCGGCAGCAGATTTCTAAGCGTGAAAGATCCACCCGCCGACGACAGCACAGTGGCGTTTTTGCGCGTGAGCACAACAGTGCGGCGCGGCTCAGGCGGCGCAATCAGCGCTGACAATTGGACATCGAGCGCATCCGCAACCCTTTTCAGCAACAGGATGGTTGGCACGCTCTGTCCGTTTTCGATCTGACTGAGCATCGCCCTGCTGACATGCGCACGTTGCGCGAGACGCTCCAGCGAGTAGCGGCGGCGGGTTCGCAAACCACGCACGCGCGCTCCAATTGCCAGCGGAAGCGCAGCTTCGACCTCAGATCGCCCGTTAACGTGCGCACTGCGTCGGCGATTTACTGAGTCGTTGCCGTCCATTGCCCCCTCGACCAATCGCAAGCCGCCGTCCACCGGCATTACCGACGGACACGTGCAGCCCTCAATGCAAGGCAACGCTAGCGGCGCGATGAACGCGACCGAACCAACAATTCGTTCTGAGCTTATCCAAATGGCGAGAATGAAGCCGCAGGCCCGCGGCAATGCTGGCATTCGTGTGCAGGCCAGTGGCCAGGCCGGAAAATCGACGCACCGATACAGCTTGACCCGCGTCTTACCGTGCGAGTTGAAAATGACATCCCAACAATTGAAAATTATGCGCAAAGGAGCGTCGCGCGCATTTTCACTGGTCTTTGGGTCGAGAACTGCTCCCTCAGTGCAACCGTCGGGGAAATTTGCAAGCGGCAAAAAGCGGTAAGCTACGGGGCCGAAAAATCAGAGAACACGAAATGCAGTGTAGAGCGGCATCGCAGGACACGCGCCGCTCCAGTTCGCTGACGTATTTTGAACGCAACGCAGTGCCCTACGCCCGCGCTTGCCAGAGCCTACGGCTACACGGCGTCGCGAACCTGACGACCATGCAAATCTCGCCAAGCCGCGTCGATAAGTTGTTGGTCCGTGCGCTCACCGAAAAGGATCATCGGCACAGTACGCAGCACTATTTTCAGGTCCGTGAGCAATGACGCATTGCGCACATACCAGATGTCCAGCGCCGCCTTGTCTTTCGCCGATATGTCCCGGCCACCGGCAACCTGCGCCCAGCCAGTCAGCCCCGGCCTTACCAGCAGCCTGCCATCAAACTCCCTGCTCTGATCTATCGGAAGCAACGGGCGCGGCCCGATGAACGCCATATCCCCAACGAGAATGTTGTATAGCTGCGGGATCTCATCCAACCGCGTACGGCGCAAAAAGTATCCGATGGCCGATGTCCGCTGGTCATCGGGAATACGCCGGCCACGGTGATCGTGAGCACCCCGCATGGTGCGGAACTTATAAACCCGGAAAGGCCGACCGTGACGACCGGGCCGCTGCTGCCAAAACAGCACCGGATACCCCACGTCAAATGCGACTAGGAGCGCGATGGCAGCGCCCAGCGGAAGCACCAGCAGCGACAGCATCAACGCAGCAGCGAAATCGCATATGCGCTTCACAAGGAAATACGGTCGGCGCGCGCACTGTTCCAGTGCAGCCATTGTCGTCGGCAGATTTTCGACATCAGCGGCAGCTTCATTTTCGCTTGCCGGAGGTGGCCCAACCAGCCCCAATCGCTCCGCAATGAAATCAACCCGGATATTGGAGTTTTTTTCGACGGCAAGTAGCGCAGCGCGCGCGTCTGCAGAAATGTCGGTGAACGGCAGCAGAACCAGAATGCGATCAACGAAGATCCCGTGCACTTCCAGACGGTGCAGGACATCGCTCACCTCTTCCGGAACACCCAAAACCGGATAGCTATGCAAATGGCGGCCACGCTGTCGGTCGTTACGACCGAGAATGCCGGCGATTTTGAGATTATTCTCCGAAAGCTGACTTGCGGCGCGGAGGAAAAGATCGGTAAGCGCACTTACCCCGACGAGCAAAACAGTTTCTTCGGAATTGCTTGCGACCGGCAGCACCTGCGATGCCGCGGTTGTGCCGCGTCGTGCGTGGCGCACGCGAATCCAGACCCGGGGCCCGACCAGCATCACTACAACGAGCACAGCCTGCATGATCGGCAATGAGCGAGGAACGTCGTCCAGCCGCTGCAGCAGGAACGTGGCAACCATCGCCAGTACGACTATGGCGAGGCTCGCGGCAACGATCCGCAGATAGTCCACCATGGCACTAAACCGCCATATAGTCCGGTGGCTACCAAGCACAACCAGCACGACAAATGCCGCTATGCCCGATGACGCGAGATAGGGAAAAAGGCCCTGCAGCCGCTCAACAGACAGCTCCAGATTATCCCGCAGCAGAAGGGCAAAAACAGTTGCGATAACAACCAGCGCAACATCCACCACAAGCATTATCAACTTACGCGCGCGACCACCAAAAATAGAACGCTGAACCACAACGCAACCTCAGAACTACAAAATATAAGTCAACAATATAAACCTATTGAATTGCAGACTAAGTCCGCAAATGCTTTTTCCATATCCGTGCGTAGCGCGAAGTAAAGCCGCCAAGTCAATAGCGCTAGAAGCCCTGGCGCATCCACCAAGGCTCCCTGGAACGCATGCGTTATGGGCTGGCCGGCTTGTCGCTTGAATTGTTGGAGAGAACGATTGCTGCGGTCACCGCGCCTGCAACCAAGCCGCCGCCGAGCAGCAAGTTGGTCATGTCAGTACCCTGACAGGCACTCGGAGCCGGAACCGTCACGTTCGTACCTGCGCTGACAGTCACCGTGCATCCATTCGCATACACGATCTGAGCACTCGACTCTGCGCCTGCCCAGACAAGGTCGCCTGTTCGCACGGTTGTTGGGACGACGACAGCCGATCCGTTTAACGTAACACGCCCCTGCTGAGGCTGAAGTGTAGCGGCCTGAGCGATGGATGCGGCCGCAAAAAATACAAACGCCACTGAAAACACTGTACGCATTACAATCCCCTCGCCCCGACACAAAATACCAGTCGAGGCCTGCAAAATTCGACACGCGACTCATACTGGAACACCACAATCTCTGCTGGCAACAATTTTTTAACTCGCCAGCAACTGCCCGCCTCCAAGTGTATCCAAATGAGCACTGCAGTCTCTCACTCAGGGCCGCCACCTCAGAATTTTCACCCGTACTATCGCGCACTTAGACACTCCGCACCGGCCCGTCATTGCCGTTAACCTCTCGGAGAACCGCGCCATTTATCTGCAATAATAAACCCATCAATTTTCGTCCCGGAGCTCGCGCGCCCCGTCCGCATTGTCCCCGACGCCGTTGTCAGTGCATGCGCGAGAATGTACGCTGCGCATATACTGCTTGCGCCAGTTTTTGATTGTTGGCTCCACCTATATGATTGATTTGCATAGTCATTTATTGCCAGGAATCGACGATGGCGCCCCAGATCTGGATGCGGCACTTGCAATGGCGCGCGCATTCGTTGCCGATGGCATCACCATTGTCGCCTGCACGCCCCACATTTTACCCGGCCTTTATCCGAATACAGGCGCCGACATTCTTCGCCGTGTTGAGTGGCTGCAGGGCGTTCTGGACGATCACGCTATTCCACTGCGCATCGTTGCAGGTGCGGACAATCATATGGTGCCGGATTTCGTCGCCGGGCTGCGCTCAGGACATTTGCTGCCGCTGCACAACAGCCGCTACGTGCTGGTTGAGCCACCACACCACAACGCGCCGCCGCGAATGGAGGAGTTTTTCTTCGACCTGCTGGCGCACGGATACGTACCGGTTCTCACCCATCCCGAGCGCCTGAGCTGGATAAACCAGCGCTATGGCGCAATCGAAAAGCTGGCCGATGCCGGCGTCTGGATGCAGATAACGGCCGGCTCGGTTCTTGGAACATTCGGACGTGGTGCGCGCCATTGGGCTGAGCGCATGCTGGATGAAGGGCGCGCCCATATCTTTGCAACCGATGCTCACGATGTCACGAAGCGCCCTCCAAACCTGTCAGCGGCACTGCAGATGGTGGCAGATCGCGTGGGGCGCGCGGAAGCGGAAAACCTGTTCTTTGTTCGCCCTCGAGCGATCCTGCTAAACACTCCGCCCTCAGATCTTGAGATGCCCGCGCACCGCAAGCCGACCAGCCAAACCGCGCGGGCGGATGCCTCATACGCCGGCCGCCGGGTACGCGGCTTCTGGCGGATGTTCCAATGACAGCGCCGGGCGCATCTGGAACATGCCGCGAATGAACGATGGCGCCGCTGCGTTGAAGCTTGCACTTGAGCTGATGCACATGCCTTCGCGCGTGCGTTATGTCCGCGCTGCGCCGCTGCCCGATGGGCTCGATGACTTACTGTGCATCGCGGCGGGCGACGAAACCAAGGCTCAGCACGTCGCTTCAGTGCTGGAGCGCGAATCCGATCTCATCACCGCCGCTGCGCGCTTCTTTGTCGAACAGATCCTGTTGGCGCCGGACGCCGATTGCTACCGCATGCTCGGTGCCGAACAAACGGCGAGCGGTGCCAGCCTGCGCCGCAACATGGCGCTGATCCTGCGCGTGCTGCATCCGGATGTAGAACGCGACGGTCTCTCAGTTCTCGCGGGCCGGGTCATCAGCGCATGGGATCAATTGAAGTCGCCGGAAAAGCGCCAAGCATACGACCAGCAGCTGGCTATCCGAGGCAACACGCACTCCAATCATCGCAGACGCATGCCTGCGCGCATCAGAAAACGCCAAACATCCAAGACAGGCTGGCTTCGCAAGCTTGCCGCTGCCTTTGGCCGAAACCGCTGAAGCGACACCTGCGCCCCAATTGCACAGACCGATGCGTGAATAGCCCGTTTAACATCGTATCAAGATGTTTCTTCAAACCCACTTCATACTTCGCACACTTCTGCCGCATGCACTGCAGCGCGCAATATTAATCGTTGATGTGCATGGATAGCGACCTTCACGGGATTCAAATCCTGAGACAGCATTCGCGGCGGAACACGTAAAGATGTTTGAAATACTTGGGTGCGTTGCATTTCAGCACAATGCCTGGCTTGTGGCTGCCGCAGCAGTCATCTGCTGCGCCGGGTCATGGGTTACAGCTCATCTGTTCGAGCGAACCCTGGCAACCGTCGGCACACAGCGCATCGGCTGGTATTTCCTAACCGCTTTGACAGCAGGTGTCGCAATCTGGTGCACGCATTTCGTAGCGATGCTCGGCTATGAAGCCAATGCTCCGGTTGAATTCGATCCCGCGCTGACGCTCGCGTCGCTACTGATCGCAGTATTTGGCGCTACGCTCGGCTTCCTGATTGCGGGCAGCAAGCTGACGCGTCTGGCGCCGATAGTCGGCGGTGGCGTTGTCGGTCTGGCTATTGTTGTGATGCACTACACCGGCATGATGGCCTATCGCGTTCAGGGCGTTGTGGCGTGGAATCAAACCTATCTTATCGCTTCCATCATCCTGGCTGTTTCGCTGTCGGCAGCCGCATTGCATTACGGCGTGCGCCGCACCAAGCACTCCGGCAACATCATGGCTGCACTGCTTGCATTAGGCATTGTCGCGCTGCATTTCACAGGCATGACGGCGTTCAAGGTCGAGCCTTTGATGCTGCCGAACGCCGCTACGAACTCGGCCGCATTCAGCAGCCTGGCGCTCGCGATCACCTGCATGGCAGCGCTTATTGTCGGAACCGGCCTTACGAGCTTCCTCATCGACGGCAGCGCCCGCGCCGAATCCGGTGAAGCGTTGCGCAACATGTCCAACGGACTGTTGATGGTCGACAAGAACCTTCTCATTCGGCTCTACAATGATCGCCTGATGGAACTCCTGGACATCTCTCCGGAAGATGTCGCTGTTGGCATGCCATTGGGACAGTTTCTGCAGTTAGTCGGCACGCGCACCGGAATGGATGCAGTGCGCACGCAGCGGATCATCGACAACCACAATCAATGGATCGCGCAGAACGGCATCACGCGCGTTGAACATCACTTTGATGACGGAACAATCGTCAGCATCGCATGCCGGCCGATGGCCGGCGGTGGCGCCATCCTTACGTACGACGACGTCACTGAAGCGCGCGAAGGCCAGAAGAAGATCGAGCACATGGCCTTCCACGACATGCTGACCGGGCTTCCTAACCGCGTCTGCTTCAACAAAAGACTGGATGGCGACCTGCGGACAGCACGCGACAAGGACGGCCGGTTTGCGTTGATCGCCATCGATCTAAACGGGTTTAAGGAAATCAACGACATTCGTGGCCACAGCGCCGGAGACCGTGTTCTGGTCGCCCTGGGGCAGCGGATGGAGGCGGTGCTTGGTGAAACTGATTTCGTCGGCCGGATCGGTGGCGACGAGTTCGCGGTGCTGCATCGCATCGTGAGCGAAGTAAGCCTCGTCGATCTGCTCGGACGTCTGGAAAAAGAGCTCTTCAAGCCGATCACGGTTGAAAGCAATGAGATCCTGCCGGGCGCCAGCATCGGCGTCGCGATTTATCCCGATCACGCCAGCAACGTGCCCGATCTTGTCAGCAACGCCGACCTTGCGATGTATCGCGCGAAGCACGACGTTGTGAGATCCGTTTGCTTCTACGACGCCTCCATGGATGAGATGGTGCGCGCACGCCGCAATCTTGCATCCGATTTGCGTCTTGCGATCGAACGCAATGAACTGACGATCTATTACCAGGTGCAGACTTCAGTCCACACCGGCGACATTACGGGCTACGAAGCGCTGCTGCGATGGAAGCATCCTGAGCGCGGCTTCATCCCGCCCAGCGAGTTCATTCCGCTCGCGGAGGAAAACGGCCTTATCTTGCAGATTGGCGAATGGGTTTTGCATGAGGCCTGCCGAACGGCAGCCGGCTGGGAGCCGCCATATAAGGTTGCGGTGAACCTGTCGGCCGTCCAGCTCGCCCACGGCGGACTGCCCGGCTATATCATGCAGGTGCTGCTGGAAACGGGCTTGCAGCCCGAGCGCCTTGAGCTTGAGCTGACGGAGTCGGCCATCCTCAGCGACAAGGAACGCTCGCTGCATGTGCTGCGCCAGATAAAAAATCTCGGCATCAACATCGCGCTGGACGATTTCGGCACGGGGTATTCGTCGCTTGATACCTTGCGAACCTTCCCGTTCGACAAGATCAAGCTCGACCGCTCCTTCATGCTGGATGTTGAGGGCAATCCGCAGGCGAAGGCCATCATCCGCGCAGTGCTGGCTCTGGGCAAAAGCCTCAACATTCCTGTTCTGGCCGAGGGCATCGAAACCAGCGACCAGATGACCATTCTCACTGTTGAGGGTTGCGACGAGGCACAGGGTTATCTGCTTGGTCGCCCGGCGCCGCTCGATCATCTGCTGAAGAGCGGTCAGATCACACTGCTGGATTTGAAGAACTATGAGGCGCTAGCTGCTGCCGGTCGTCAGATGCGTTCGCAGATCACACCCACATCCGATGAAATTGGCACGCCCGAAAGTACGCTCAAGGCTGCTGCGGGCCGGTGAACCGGATCTGGTCAGCCGCCCGACTATGAACGTTGAATACAAAACAAGCGGCCCGGCTTGATTGGCGATTGCCGCGCTGCCATCGTCCAGCCAGAAGCATCTCAAGTCCGGAGCGCTGTCAAAGAAAGACGCGCTCCGGGAATGACGACCGCCAAAGCCCTCAGGCTTTGCGTACAAATTCCGACTTCAGGCTCATCGGCCCGATGCCGTCGATCTTGCAATCGATGTCATGATCGCTATCGACCAGACGAATATTCTTCACCTTGGTCCCCATCTTGATGACCTTGGATGAGCCTTTCAGCTTCAAATCCTTGATCACGGTCACCGTATCACCGTCCTGAAGAACGTTGCCTGATGCATCGCGATAAACTTTTTCGCCGCTAGCCCCCTCATCAGCGGCGACCGCATCCGGCTGCCATTCGTGAGCACACTCAGGACAAACGTAATGCCCGCCGTCCTCGTAAGTGTATTCAAAATTGCATTTCGGGCATGGCGGCAGCGTGCTCATTGCATTTCCTAGGCTGAAGCTGAACGTTGTTTGGCTATAGCAATCGGCCGCAGCGCTTGTCCAATCGCGGCGGAGAACAAGAGCGACGCTTCGCTGGTTGGCCAGCACGCGCCACACACCGGCGGCACAAGCGAGCGGCAAGCAGTCGGCAACATGCGTGAGTAATGCGTGCTGTACGGTCGTCGCTTGCAAGTACTGAAGGCACGGAAGCACAGGCCCACAGAGCTAACCGATCGCGATGCCGACTGCCGATCGCATCAATCTGCTGCCAGGGGCAAAGCTGCACTCGAAATGCGACCACCTCAGCGGGCGGGCATGAAAAGTATGCCCGCGGGGTGCCTTCGCTGTGCCTCTGCCATCGCCGCGCCTTAAGCAAAGCTGCGCAGGATGGACTTGGTTTTTTATATAATATCGCTAGCTAGAAAAACGCTCAGTCGCGTCCCTGGGACGCTGCCATGCACTCAGCAATGAGATTCTTCTCAAGTAGGGTCAATTCCTCTGGAACCCGCATTCCAGCCTGGCGATAGCCGAGAATCTTGGCCCGCACTCTCGCGTAGCCCTCTCGCAGATCGTCCAGTTGCTCCAGCTCCGAACTGAGCTGAGCGATTTCGCCTTGCATTTGTTCAGACATTACGCGGCCTTTTGCCCTCGTTGTTCCTGCCTTCTTCCAGCCTGAAGAATTCAAGCCGTAGCTTTACGGATATAGTAGATCCATATGCCAATCTAAGTAACGTTTGGTTTCATAAAGCTACCATTTGGAGTAGTTCGGCTTTATGGGAAGCCCGCGTGACAAACTGTCCTCACTCACAGCTTAGTGAGCACAGTGCAAGGCACAATTAATTGTGGCGAATTCTAGTCTAGCCCAAGTATTCGATGGATGAAGTCAGATCATTTTTGTGTGCGTTGCAGCAGCGCACTGCATATGTGGGTTTTATATCCCGATCGTTTTCACTAAACTGACATGCAGAAGTATTTCAACCTCGCCAAAACATTGCGCATCGATTGAAATTGATGCCTCGCGTCTGCTAGGGCTGCATTCATCCACCGCGCAACAACACGCTCATGGCTCGGCATCTCCGCTTCTGCTAGGGCTGCGCAATTCCTATTCGCAGAGGCTTCGAAATGATTCCGCGCTACAGCCGCCCCGACATGGTCACCATCTGGGATGCCCAGAGCCGATTTCGCATCTGGTTCGAGATCGAGGCCCATGCTGACCGTCGCGCTCATGGCCCAGCTCGGCGATGATTCCCCAGGAAGCCGCCGACCGGATCTGGGAAAAGGGCCGACGAACGCTACCTTCGACATTGACGCGCATCGATGAGATCGAGCGCGAGTCACCAAGCACGACGTCATCGCCTTCCTGACCTGGGTCGCCGAAATTGTCGGCGCGGAAGCGCGCTTCATGCATCAGGGCATGACGTCGAGCGACGTGCTCGACACCTGCCTCGCGGTGCAGCTCGCGCAGCGCCGCCGACATCTTGCTCGCAGACCTCGACGCGCTGCTCGAGGCGATCAAGCGACGCGCATACGAACATAAGCTGACCCCGACGATCGGCCGCAGCCACGGCATCCATGCCGAGCCGGTCACCTTCGGCCTCAAGATGGCCGAAGCCTATGCCGAGTTCGACGCGCCTGCAAGGCGCGGCTGGTCGCAGCGCGCGGAAATTGCGACCTGCGCGATTTCGGGCGCGGTTGGCACCTTCGCCAATATCGACCCGCGCGTCGAAGCGCATGTCGCGGCGAAGCTGGGCCTCGACGATCGAACCCGTGTCGACGCAGGTCGATCCCGCGCGACCGCCATGCCATGTTCTTCGCAACGCTCGGCGTGATCGCCTCGTCGATCGAACGCCTGTCGGTCGAGGTCCGCCACCTTCAGCGCACCAGAGGTGCTCGAAGCGGAGGAATACTTTTCGCCGGGGCAGAAGGGCTCGTCGGCCATGCCGCACAAGCGCAACCCGGTGCTCACCGAAAATCTGACCGGGCTCGCGCGCATGGTGCGCAGCGCCGCCATCCCGGCGATGGAGAATGTCGCACTGTGGCACGAGCGCGATATCAGCCACTCGTCGGTCGAACGCTTCATCGGTCCCGACGCGACGATCACGCTCGACTTCGCGCTCGCGCGACTGACCGGCGTGGTCGACAAGCTGCTCGTCTATCCCGAGCGCATGCAGAAGAATCTCGATCGCATGGGCGGCCTCGTCCATTCGCAGCGCGTCCTGCTCGCGCTGACCGCATGCAGGGGCGACGCCGCGAGGACAGCTATGCGCTCGTCCAGCGCAACGCGATGAAGGTCTGGGAAGCGACGGCCAGACTTTCGTTGCTCGAACTGCTGAAGGCCGACGCTGACGTGACTGCGCGTCTGTCGGCCGAGCAACTCGACCGCGCTGTTCGACCTCGGCCATCAGCCTCCTCAAGCACGTGGACACGATCTTCAACCGGGTGTTCGGCGCGGCCTGGGATCTGCGCCCTCCACCGGCTCTATTCTGCGCAGGCCGAACCGTTCCTGAACCGTTCCGAGCCGCTCCAAATCGGGTCAAGCGCCAGCCAGGCAATGCCGGGCTGGCCTTTCGTGCTGTAGACTTCTTCACACGCCCGCCGTCAGGCGCGATCCAGCGCCTCACCGTTTGCCGAGGTCAATGACTGGTCAATTGACAGCTCGGCGATCTTCGATCCCGCGCATCAGCGCAACGGGCTCCATCCCAATAGTGATACATGCCACAACTGCCGCTGTTGCGGCGACCGGTCCAGCCGTAGACCCGTGTGCCGGGCGAAACGGCGGTCGGCGCATCATCGACAATGACCGCACCGTCTACGATTGGCGGCTGCTCGTCCTTGAGAAGGGCTTCTCCGTCGATCACCTCGCTATCCTGAGCGAAAGCGGTGAATGACAACGCCATGGCGCTGACGACGGCTAGTGTTGCAACAGCGATCGATTTTCCGAAAATCATGTGCGCTCCTCCTGTGGCCCCGTCAGCCGAGGAGGTGAACCGCCGCGCAGCACTTTAGTTCCGACCTAACATTTTGAATGTGCTTACTGAAAACGGAATTAGCGCCACACAATTTGAGACGGCTTCACCCGCAAGCGGCGCCCCACGACAGTGCCGGTCCGCTCATTCCACGTTCGGTATCTCAATTTAAAAATCGCGCGTGCGGGAACGGCGAGACCCGCTCAGCGCTCCACCACCGACGCGCTGGCGTCTTCTACGGAGATGCCCTCACCGGCATAGACCGTCCGCAGCGAGCTGACATCGTCGAGGGCCATTGCCCAGATGTTACACGGGCTCGCCATCCGTATTTCGCCCCGGCGCGATACCGGCGTCGGCCCAAAGCCGATGGCGATCGCATCGCCGTCCGGCCAGAAAGCGATTTCACCCGCGTTCACAACCTCACGGGCTTCCGGTTCGCGATCGGAGCTGACGGGCGAGTTAAAGTCAAACTTCGCGGCCCCACATACGGGCCTCGGCATGGATAGGCAGCGCAGCCCAGATCCGCTCAGCTGTCGGAGTTTCCAACAGACGGGCCCCGATGGCCACCTTACCTGCACGAATAATAACCACGCGCATGCCGCAATCCCCTGCCGGCCAGCCTTCTCGCTGACCCGGAAGCGTACTCTATGCATCTCAGCGCGGCGGCAGCAATACCCACCAACGCCATCCCCATGCGGAGTTTCTGCACTCCGCATACCCGCTTACCTGCTTCCACATCGATGCGGGTAAGTTATCCCTTTAGCGCACGGGCAAAAAAACAGCGACACGACTAAATGGCAAGCATCGGGGGACATCAGACACCCGTAACAAGAAAGCCACGCCCACTGTTGAGTGGGACGTGGCTTTTGATCGTTGCGCCCAAAAAGGCGTTATTTTCAGTTCGGCGCGGGCCCGAAGATGAGCACGGCGTTGAGCCCGCCGAACGCAAACGAGTTCGACATGGCGTAGGTCACATCGAGGTTGCGGCCGACATTCGGGATGTAATCGAGATCGCAATCGGGATCAGGATCATCCAGGCCGATTGTCGGCGGCACCCAGTTTTCGTTCACGACCTTGACGCACGTCGCCGCCTCAATGCCGCCGCCGGCGCCCAGCGGGTGGCCGGTCATCGACTTGGTCGAGGAAATGGCGAGGTTCTTGGCGTGGTTGCCGAACACCGCCTTGATGGCGTTGGTCTCGTTGGCGTCGTTGATGGTCGTCGCCGTGCCGTGCGCGTTCAGATACTGGATATCCGACGGTGCCAGCTTGGCGTCGTCCAGCGCCCGGCGCATGGCCTCGTTCGGGCCTTCGATATCCGGGTTCACCATGTCCTTGGCGTCCGACGACATACCGTAGCCGACAATCTCGGCCAGGATGTTGGCACCGCGCGCCTGGGCGTGCTCCAGCGATTCGATCACCAGCGTACCGGCACCCTCGCCCAGAACCGTACCGTTGCGCTTCTTGGCAAACGGGAAGCAGCCTTCCGGCGACAGCACATGGAGTGCTTGCCAGGCTTTCATGGTGCCGTAGTTGATGACGGATTCCGATGCACCGACGATGGCCACATCGACAACGTTGTTGCGGATATAATCAACGCCGAGCGCGATCGCGTGCGTAGCCGTAGAACAGGCGCTGCAGGTCGCGAATGTCGGACCCTTGATGCCGAACTCAATGCCGACGTGCGCGCTGGCCGACGATCCGATAATACGCAACAGCGTAAGCGGATGGGTCGCACGCTTGTTCTCGATGAACAGTGAGCGGTATGAATTCTCGAAGGTGACCAGACCGCCAGCGCCAGACCCGATGATGCAGGCCGAGCGATAAGGATTGGCGATCGGAAATTCGAGGCCGGATTGCTTCACGGCTTCGTCGGCCGAAGCAGCCGCGAACCAGGAATAACGGTCAGCATGCATGACCAGCTTGTCGCGCTGGAAGTGCCGCAGCCGCTGCTTTGGATCGAAATCCTTGATCTGCGCTGCAATGCGGATCTTGAGATCTTCGAGCGGGAAGCCTTCAAGCGCGGTCACACCGCACTTGCCTTCCTGCATCGACGCCCAGAAATCGGGTACGTTGAGGCCGATCGGCGTAACGACGCCCATTCCGGTCACCACGACGCGGCGTGCGCCGTTCGCGTTTGCCATAGGATACCTGCCGGTTGTAGCGGCGCTACTGGCGCCGCAACAGAACGAGAAAAGCGAGCCGTGACCCCACCGTTGCGGCGGCAGCTCGCATGAAACCAGGGCTAGAGCCCGGCGTGCTGATAATGCACCCCGAGCTATCTAGGCTTTCTTAATCAAGCCTTGGCGCCTGCAGCCTCAGGGCCCTTTGCCATGAGATCCTTCACGCGGTCGACTACAGAGCCGACGGTCTTGAAGTCTTCGACGTCTTCGTTCGCGTTGTAAGGAATTTCGATGCCGAAAGTATCTTCGATATCAAAAACGATCATGGCAAGATCAAGCGACTCAATCTTTGAGATCCGTCAGCGGCGTCGACAGCGAGATGTCGTCGCGCGGTTCCTTCATGTGCTTCTTCAGGATCTCGACGATCTTGGTACCAACTTCGTCCATTTCAGTCTCCCACCCCCGCTCTAATTGAAGCCTGGGGCCCGAATTACTTGGTTCCTAGCTAGTGCAAGGCCCGTAGCACAACAAGCTGGCGCGTCACATATACTTAAACGCCCAGCAAGTCTAGCGTAAGCCTGCCGCCAGCCGAGCCCGGCCGGCACGACACCCGAAGCCCGTATTCCGGGCCCCGTGCTGCGTTTGACGGTACAGCAAAATATCTTCGCAACCGTTGCTTCCGTTGGGTTTTTTGAAAAACCCGCACTTGGCCGCAGAGCCCCGAAGGTGTTCTATAACAGGGCGTGCTTGAACGGCCTGTTACAGCTTTCCGTCCGGGTGCGCAACAGTCCGGCAACGGCTCGACATTATACTACGAGCACCTATTTGGGAGACGCTCGAGGATGATGACGACAGTCCGCCCTCCGGCTCCGGCCGCCGCTGCTGAGCCGACCTTGCCTTGGCAGGTCCACTACCCTAGCGGAATCGATTGGCACATGCCTCTTAAGGTCGCGCCGCTTTATGCCCTCCTGGACGACGCGGTACGCGATTATGGGCACCTGCCTTGCACCAATTTCCTGGGCCGAACCCTCTCCTATGGTGAAATTGGCGACCTGGTCGAGCAGGCTGCGGCCGGATTACAGCGCCAGGGGGTCCGCAAGGGCACCAAAGTCGGGCTGTTCCTGCCCAATTCGCCCACCTTCATCATCTACTTTTTCGCCGTTCTCAAGGCTGGCGGAACGGTGGTCAATTTCAACCCGCTTTATACCGTAGCCGAGCTTACCCATCAGGTTGAGGACAGCGACACCGAGCTGATGATCACGCTGGACCTGAAGGTGCTGTTCGACAAGGTTGAAGCCTTGCTGCAATCGGGATGTCTGGCCCGCGCGCTGGTGGCACCCTTCCCGTCTCTGCTGCCCGCAACCAAGGCTGCCCTGTTCCGCCTGTTCCGGTCCCGCGAACTGGCGCGGCCGCTGTCATCACCGGTCGCCAATCGCGTCATGCTGGAGGGCGAAGCGCTGGCCGGTGCCGCAACGATGCAGCCGGTTGCCATCGATCCCGAGAATGATGTCGCGGTGCTGCAATATACCGGTGGCACCACCGGCACGCCCAAGGGCGCGATGCTGACCCACGCAAACGTCTATATCAATGTGCAGCAGGTTGCGGCCACGGCGCCGGACCTTGAGCCGGGCGTCGAGCGTGTTCTGGGTGTGCTGCCGTTCTTCCATGTGTTCGCACTGACGGTTGTCATGAACCTCGGCATCGCCAAGGCGGCCGAGATCATCATCATGCCGCGCTTTGCGCTCGACGATGCCCTGAAGCTGATCGACCGCACCAAGCCAACCATCATGCCCGGCGTGCCAACGCTGTTTAACGCGATCATGAACCACCCCAAGATCGCGAGCTTTGATCTTTCCTCGCTCAAGTTCTGCCTGTCGGGCGGCGCGGCCCTGCCCATCGAGGTCAAACAGCGCTTCGAGACCATAACCGGCTGCAAGGTGGTGGAAGGCTATGGCCTGTCGGAGGCCTCGCCGGTGGTTGCCTGCAATCCGATTGACGGCCCGGCACGCGCCGGTTCCATCGGCATCCCGCTGGTGGGCACGATGATCTCACTGCGCGACCTGAGTAATCCCGAACTGGAAGTGCCACTGGGTGAAAAAGGCGAGATCTGCGTCAAGGGTCCGCAGGTGATGAAGGGCTATTACAAGCGTCCCGAAGACACGGCAGCCCAGATGGTGGGCGAGTACCTGCGCACCGGCGACGTCGCGTGCATGGACGCCGACGGCTTCTTCTACATCAAGGACCGCATCAAGGATCTCATCATCTCCTCCGGCTTCAACGTCTATCCGCGACGGGTGGAAGAAGCGCTCTACGAACACCCGGCAGTGGCGGAAGTGACCGTCATCGGCATCCGGGACAAAAAGCGTGGTGAGGCCCCCAAGGCGTTCGTGCGCCTGAAAGCCGACGCTGCCGTTACGGTGGCGGAGCTGATGGAGCACCTGCAGACACGCATTTCCAAGATCGAGCTGCCGGCGGAAATCGAGTTCCGCGCCGAATTGCCGAAGACCCTGATCGGCAAGCTGTCAAAGAAGGAGCTCAAGGCCGAGGAAGACGCCAAGGCGCTGGCGTCGTAATTTCGGGGCCAATCCCCCTGCACGCGCCACACCAGCCTCAGGTTTGAACCCGAGGTCGTGCATGTGCGAGTTCAGGCCGGAAACACCAGCGATCGGTGCACCGCCACCCCTGCCGTGACGCCATCGGCGCTGGCCCATGTCACGCTGTGCATCGGCCGCGCAATATCGCCCGCCGCCCAAACACCCGGCACGCTGGTCTGCTTCATCTCATCGGTTTTTATGAACCGGCCCACCATGCCCTCTTCCATCGCGCAGCCTAGCTGATCCGCAACCGGGCTGTTGAGGTGGGTGCGTGCGCCGATGTATAGGGCGTCCACAGCGCTGAGTGAACCGTCTTCCAGTTCGATCGCCTCAAGCGCTGTGCCCTCACCGCGCAACCGCCGGACAGGCGCCTCGACAATGGCCACACCGCGCGCGGCAAGCTGCTGCCGGGCCACCGCATCGAGCGCATGGCCGTTGAGATAAAGCGTCGTCGGTCCCCACTCGGCGATCAGCATCGCCTGATGCACCGACAGCGGCGCCGCATAGATCACGCCCAGGCTCTGGCCGCTGAATTCAAAGCCATGGCAATAGGGGCAATGCAGCACCGTACGCCCCCAGCGCGGCGACAGGCCTTCGATCGCTGGCAGTTCATCACTGATGCCGAAAGCCAGCACGAGCGCCTTGGCAGCGAGCCGTTCTCCATTGTCGAGCGTTACAGCGAAGCCTTCGCCGTCCGTAGCCGATTGCGCCCCATCCACCTTGCCGGAAACGAACGACACCGTTGGATAAGCCACCACCTGCGATCGACCGTTATCAAGCATCGTGCCGGGCGCACTGCCGTCATGGCCGAAAAATCCATGCGAGTGTTCGGCAAATCGATTGCGTGGCGTGCCAGCATCAACGATGCACACGTTGCGCCGCGCCCGCGCCAGATACATGGCCGCCGACAGGCCGGCAAAACTGCCGCCGACAATGATCGCGTCATGCATCATGGCCGTGCACTCCCTTACTGTGCGTGCTCTTGCGCCGCGCACGCATCGATTTGTGAAAATCATCGCTGAGCATCTGCAGCGTCACCGCGCCGAAGCGTTCAAGCAGCAGCGCCTCGGCCTCATCGAACACCTTGCCCAGCGCGCGGTTCACCGCCTGCTCGACGAGGCATTCAGGCTCAGCGGAGCGGTTGCCAATGGCAAGCAGCGACGGCTGATCAAGCGCATCGTAGATGTCTCGCAACGTCACGGCCGACAGATCGCAAACGATGCTCCAGCCGCCGCCATGACCTTTTTCGGAACGCACGTATCCTGCTTCACGCAGCCCGGCCATTACGCGGCGGATGACGACGGGGTTTGTCTCCATCGCCCTTGCAAGCGTCTCCGAGGTCGACGGACCGTCATGCTCCGCCATGTGCAGCAGAACATGCAAAACCCCGGACAATCGGCTGTCGCATCTCATGTAATGTTATTAGTTACATTCAGAGACGCATGTCAACGGGGGCAATTCAGATTGCCCAACGCGGTGACTATCGCTGTGAAGATCCGTCCAGCCGTTCAGGCTATCAAAGTGTCGATCAGGTTTTGATCAGGCCCGGCGCACTCCGGCCTTCTGATCCACAAGTCTGGAGTACAGGCAGTATCCAGAGCTATCCGCGGCCTTGGCCGCGTACATCGCTTCGTCGGCGGCCTTGAGCAGTCCCTCTGCCGTCACTGCATCTTTGGGGAATACGCTGATGCCGACACTGGCACCCACGCGGATCAAGTCTTCCCCGATGCTGTATGGCCGGGTCAATTCATCCAGCAGTCTTTCGGCCATCATGATTAGAACCGACTCGTCCCCGACCTCCGGCAGCAGGATGACGAACTCATCGCCACCCACCCGTGCGATCGTATCGCTCTGCCGTGTGGCGCCGCGCAATCTGTCGGCGACAGTTTGCAACAGGGCATCGCCAACAGCGTGCCCCTTGCTGTCGTTGATATTCTTGAAGCCATCGAGATCGATATAGAACACCGCCAGCCGCAACGGTCGCGGCCCTGCCAGCACCTCGTCTATACGCTCATCGAACAGCTTGCGATTGCCCAGACCGGTCAGCATGTCATGCGTGGCCGCGTGCCGAAGCTCCTGCACCGCCGCGCGCGAAGCGCTGTCATTGCGCATGATGTTTACCGCGCCGATGACAGCACCGTCGCTGTCGAGGATCGGCGCTACCGTATTCAGGATCGGCACCTCCTTGCCATCGGCACGCACCAGCAGCGCTGTCTCCAGCGCCGCCATGCTGTCGTTCGCGTTTTTGGGCAGCACTGCATCTGCCGAAAGTGGCGAACGATTTTCGCTATCCAGCAGCGTGACGATATCCGTAACGTGGCGTCCGATCGCCTTCTGTCGTGGGCAATCGGTCAGCCACTCTGCAGCCTGATTGAACAGTGTGATTTTACCGGCGCTGTCGACACGCACCACCGCTTCAGCGATGGAATCCAATGTCCGCTGCGCCAGTTCCTTCTCGATGGAGAGCTGCGCCTCAGCCGTCTGACGGCGACGCAGTTCGCGCACCGCCCCCAGCGCAGCAACCGCGCTGATCAACAGGCCGAGCAGCATCGCAATGCCGACATTCCAGGCTGCTTTTGCAAATTCGGCATCGGAAGCCTGCTGACGCAGGGTGAGCAGCGCATTTTCCCGATTTCTGAACGCTTCGGACGCGTTGTCAAAATCGTTCCAGGCCTGACGGCGCTCCACACGATTACCACCACCGGCGGACTCAATCTCAACCAGCCGCAGATACTCATTCAGAGAATTGCGAATGTCGGCCAAGCGGCCCCGTTGCTCGGGATCGTCATTGGTGAGTTGGTAAAGCCTGTCGAGAAGCGCGGTGCTTGCTTTACGGCTTGAAATGACCTCGCCGCTGCAAGACAGCTTCCCCATGCCGATGCAATCGTTGTCAGCAAGTTCGCCCGCTGTCTCCATCAGCGCGTTCACGGTTGCGATGACATCGCCGGTATGGCGAACCCATTCGAACGAGGCGCGCGAGGCTTCGATCGAGCGGTACGAAGCCACCGCAGCAACCATCAGGATCGCCAGAGCACAGGCGAACGCTAGCGCCAACCGTTGTAGTGGCGTCGCTTTGGAGAGCATATCCGTGCTCCGAGACGAAACTCCGCCTAGGATCGCACGGTTTCGCTGCCAAGACCTTGCCCGCCGGGTGCAATTTTGAAGGTTAACGGCCTTTATTGCCCGCCCCTTCAGGGCTCCTAGCGGTAAAGATCCGCACGGGTCGGCGGCACAGCGGGCGGACGCTTGGCATTCTTGGAAACCAGCGTCTGATAGATGCGCAGCGTGCCGCGCGAAAACGCCAGCGAAACGCCCGCGAGATAAGCCACCCAGATCCGATATTTTTCCTCGCTGACGTGCTTCAGCGCTTCCTCGCGGTTGGCAGTCAAACGCTCGCACCATAGCTTGCATGTACGCGCGTAGTGCAGACGCCACGCTTCGATATCCAGCACTTCAAATCCGGCGCGCTCCAGTGCCACCGCCGAACGGCCGATGTCATCCAGTTCGCCGCCGGGGAAGATGTACTTCGCAATTGCCTTCTGCTCCGGCCGCATGCCGCGCTTGAACCAGCCCTGCTTGGGCGCGCGACGCGAAATGGCGTGATTGAGAAAAAGCCCCTCCGGCGCCAGCAGCGACTGCATTTTGCGCATGTAGACCGGAATGTTCTTCAGGCCGATATGCTCATACATGCCGATGGAGGCAATCTTGTCGAACTGGCCTTCCATCATCGAATAATCTTTCAGCTCGACGGTGACGCGATCCTCAAGCCCGAGACGCTTGATCTTCTCCTTCGCGAACGCGAGCTGCTCTTCCGATAGCGTGATGCCATGCGCGGTGACGCCATAATTCTGCGCGGCATGGCAGATCAGCCCACCCCAGCCGCAGCCGATATCGAGGAAGCGGTCGCCCGGCTTCAGCCTCAGTTTACGGCAGATCATCTCCAGCTTGTCGCGCTGCGCCTGGGCGACGTCATTTTCCCAATCCGTGTAATAGGCGCAGGAATAGACCATCTCCGGATCGAGAAAGAGCGCGTAGAAGTCGTTCGACAAATCGTAGTGGAACTGGATGTAATCCTTGTTGTCCGCGGTCTTGCGGCGACGGCCGGTGATCTCGCCTTCGAAGCCCTGATTGTCGGCAGCGTCTTCGGTGCGCGCCAGCAGGAACGGTGACAGCCGGCGCGCCAGCTTCAGCGCATCGCGGCCCTTCAGCTTCACCGAGCGGCCATCGCGATTGAGCTGGCTACCCAGATCGATCAGCGTGCCACCGGAGAAGTCGATGCCCTTGTCCACATAGTGGCGGATGAAATTGTCGAGGCTGGGCCAGCGCAGCAGTGACCCGATAACCCCGGCATCGGCAATCGAGATCTCGAACGGGCCGGTGACATTGCCACCCAGCGGCGTCACCGAGCCATCCCACAGCCGCAGCGAGGCGTTGAGGTCGAGCGTCCCTGCAAGCTCACGGGCTAGTGCCTTTGCCGCTGCGAGTTGCTTTGCCGCCTTCGCGCTCTTGTCCTTAGCCATGCCGGATGCGTACCCCGTGTTGCTGCGCCATGTTAGTTAGGGGTGCTCGCATAACTGCCCGCCCCTGTCGAGGGGGCGGGGCCCGCCGCAGCCGTTTCCGCGCCGTTCATCCCCACCAGGTTCGCTGACCATCCCGCCTGACTGGCGTTGGCTGCAGACGTAGCTCTCAAGCTCAGGCCGCCTGATGGATCTCGGCCGCGTCCTTCGATTCGAGAATCGCCGCCACGCCCATGCCGCCCGCCGTGCAGATGGAAATGAGCCCGCGGCCATGGTGGCCCGCCAGCAGCTTGGCCATGTTGCCGACAATACGCGCGCCCGTGGCCGCAAACGGATGCCCGAGCGCGATCGACGAGCCGTGCACGTTGATCTTGGCCGGATCGATAGCGCCCATCGCTTCGGGGCGACCCAGCACTTCCTTGCAGTAGGTCGGGTCTTCCCACGCCTTCAGCGTCGCCAGCACCTGCGCCGCGAACGCCTCGTGGATCTCGTAGAAATCGAAATCCTGCAGTTTCAGCCCGGCGCGATCCAGCATGCGTGAAACCGCAATGGTCGGTGCCATCAGCAGCCCATCGCCAGCCACAAAATCGTTCGCCGCCGACTGCGAATAGGTGAGATACACCGCCACCGGCAGAGCATGCTTTTCCGCCCATTCTTCTGACGCCAGCAGCACCGCCGCAGCGCCATCGGTGAGCGGGGTGGAGTTGCCCGCCGTCAGCGTGCCCTTGCCGGATTTGTCAAACGACGCTTTCAGGCTGGAAAGCTTGTCTATGCTGGCATCGGCACGGATGTTGTTGTCGCGAAAAACACCGGCAAACGGCGTGACGATGTCGTCCATGTAGCCGCTGCGATAGGCCTCGGCCGCCTTCAGATGGCTTTCCAGCGCAAACCGATCCTGCGCATCGCGCGTGATGTCCCATTCGCGCGCCATCATCTCGGCGTGCTCACCCATCGACAGGCCCGTGCGCGGCTCAGCATTGGCGGGCGCCTGCGGCACCAGTTCGCCCGGCGCAAAACCCTTGAACGTCTTCAGCTTGTCCATGAAAGTTTTACGTTGCGCCGCCTGCGTCAGTCGCTTTGCGAGCTTCTTTGAAACGACAATCGGTGCATCCGATGTCGTGTCCGACCCGACAGCAATGGCGCAATCGATATCGCCGGTCGCAATCTTGGCGGCGCTGCCGAGCGCAGCCTGCAAGCTGGTGCCGCAGGCCTGCATCATGGTGATGCCGGGCGTTGACGGCGCCAGGGCGGTGCCAAGCACCGCTTCACGCGTGAGATTGAAATCCTTCGAATGCGTGATGACGGCGCCGCCCACCACTTCATCTATGTGCTGACCCTTGAGGCCATAGCGATCGATCAGCGCGTTGAGTGCGCCGGTCATCAGGTCAAGATTGGTCAGGTCGGCATAGAACGTGTTGGAGCGGCAAAATGGAATACGCGCTCCGCCAATCACCGCCACGCGTCGCATGAAACGCTGCATCGTGCTGCCTCCCCGCTCACTGTTCCGCTATGGCTGCCTGCGGCAGCGCATGTTCCGCCTGATAGTGCAGCGGACCGCCACGGAACGGCGCGAAGCCGGTTCCGAAAATCACACCTGCATCGACAAGATCGGCGCTGGCGACAATGCCATCGTCGAGGCTCTTCTGAGCTTCAGCGATCAGCGGCGCGACCAACTCACGCCCGAGGCGCTCCATCTCGACACGGTCGAACACGCGGTCGCCTTTCAGCGGCTTGCGATCCTTCCAGACATAAAATCCTTCGCCGGACTTCTTACCCAGCTTGCCCGCCCCGACCAGCCGATCCAGCTGCGAGCCTTCCGATGAAAAACCGAGGATGCGGGCAACATGCGCGCAGACATCAAGCCCCACGGTGTCGGCCAGCTCAATCGGCCCCATCGGCATGCCAAACGTGCGCGCCGCTTCGTCGATGCGCTCCTTGTCCTCGCCCTGCTCTATCAACTTCATCGCGCCGAACATGTATGGCGTCAGCACGCGATTGACGAGGAAGCCGGGCACGCTCTTGGTGATGAGCGGAAACTTGTCGATGGCAGTGACGAACGCAGCGCCACGGCTGACTTCGTCCTCGCGCGATTGCTCGCCGCGCACCACTTCCACCAGCGGCATCATCGCAACCGGATTGAAGAAGTGCAGTCCGATGAGGCGGCCTGGATCTGGCAATCCCGCCGCGATGTCTTCGATTTGCAACGATGATGTATTCGTCGCCAGCAGCGCGCCAGGCTTCAGCCTGTTTGCAACCTCTGCAAGAACCGTCTGCTTGATGTCGAGCTTTTCAACGATGGCCTCGATCACCACGTCGGCGCGCGCAACGCCTTCGCCATTCGGATCAGCAATTAGGCGCGCTTTCGCGGCATCGCGCTGTGGCTTGGTCTTGAACTTGCGCGCGAACAATTTCCCCTGTGCCGCGATGCCCTTCGCAATCTGCTCCGGCGAAACGTCCTGTAGCGTCACTTCCATGCCGCGCGCCACACACCAGCCTGCGATGTCGGCACCCATCGTGCCCGCGCCGATGACATGCGCGCGCAACGGCTTCCACGCCAGCTTCTTGGGCGCCTGTCCCTTCAGCAGTTCCGACAGCTTGAACACACGGCGCAGATTGCGCGATTGGTCGGAAACCATCAGCGGCGCGAACGCGCGCGTTTCCGCCGCCTTCATCGCCTCTACATTACCGCCGTGGCGCTCGAAAAGTTCAATCAGCCGATAGGGCGCGGGATAATGATCCTCGCGCACCTTTTTGGCCACTTCACCGCGCATCCGCTTGGCCAGAAACTCGCGTGCAGGCCACTTCGTCAGCGCCTGCTTGGCAAAGCCGGCAGGTTTGGATTTGCGCCCGCGCAGAATTGCCTTGCGCGCCGCCCAGGGCAGTGCACCGCGACTGTCGACCAGCTGATCGACAAATCCAACAGCGCGCGCCGCAGACGCCGACAGCATCTTGCCCGTCAACATCGCCTGCATGGCCGCAATGGGACCCGCCTGCCGGATGGAACGGGCCGTGCCGTTGAATCCCGGGAAGATGCCGAGCTTGACTTCCGGGAAGCCGAGCTTGGTGCCCGCGTCCCGGGTGGCGATGCGATAGTGGCACGCCAGCGCAAGTTCGAGCCCGCCGCCCAGACAAAATCCATTGATGGCGCACACTACGGGCACCGGCAGACGTTCGAGCCGGTCGAACAGCGCCGTCACCGGACGCAGCCGCTCATACACATCGCTTTCGGTTTTCATCTCGGCGAATTCACGGATATCCGCACCGACAATAAAGCCGCGCGGCTTGGCCGAGATGATCACAAGACCGACGATGTTTTTGTCGCGCGCGCCGTCCTCGACTGCGGCAACGATGCGTCCCAGCTCCTCAAGCGGACGACGGCCAAGCGCGTTCTGGCTTTCACCCTCGCGATCGAACTCGGCCCACGCGATGCCCCATTCGTCGACGGAAAAGCGCCAATCCTCAAGATCGGTGAGCGGATGGAATTTGGCCTTGAACATCTCGTGACCTGCCCTCTCACATCTGACCCACGTGCGCACCCAGCAGCGCAGGCCTACATTGGTCTCACGTCAAACGCCCAAACGTCATCGCGCGGCGCAAACAGCTGCGGCCCTATTCCGCCGCAGCCTCATAGCTCCGTCCATGTCCGTTGCCGTTACCGTTGCCCGCGCCATTGGAGCCGCTGCGGGTGCTGCCGTTGCTGAACGGCGAACCGGAGCGATAGTTGGGCTTCAATGCAGCGGGATCGAAATTGTCGACGGCAATCACGCGGGCGATCAACGCTTCGAGATCGCGCAACTGCTGACCTTCACTTTCAGTCACCGCGCCCCTTTCGATTGCTTCACCGATCCAGTCGACGCCGTGATAGCGGTGGACAAGGCCATCGCGCACCGCGCGATCCAGCTTCTTCTCGGCCTGCTCAGCGGCAATTGCCTTCTTCAGCGCAACTTCGAGCAATCCGGTCGGATCATCGGGATCGTGCGAGACATAGATGTAGCGCGTCAGGCGGTCGCGAACGTCCTGCGAACCTAGCACAAGCTGCACCGCGCGCTGGCCCAGTTCATCCGGAGCCGGACGATAGCGCGCCCCGAGCGGAAACACCGCTGCGCGCATCGCCCAGCGCACCGACGCCACCGGGAAGTTGTCGATGGCTTCGCGCATCGCTTCCTGGAAGCGATAAAGCCCGTTCATCGCCGCCAGATCGACAAACGTGCGGTCAACCGAAAGCCGGCCGTCGTCCTCGAAGCGCTTCAACACGCAGGCGAGAATGTAAAGTTCCGACAGCGCATCGGCGAGACGGCCGGAAATTTTCTGCCGCGTCTTCAGACGGCCGCCGAGCGTCGTAATCGTCAGATCGGCCACGAACGCGAAGCTGCGCGATGCACGCCCGAGGTGGCGATACCAGTTCGCGGTATCGAACGATTTTTCCGGCGCCGGCACAAACATCGAACCGGTGATGCCGTGCAGGAACGCGCCCGCACCATTCGCGAATGTATAAGCCGCATGGCTGGATAAGGCGCGGTCGAACTCTTCCAGCCCGCGCGCCTCGTTCGGATCCTGCGCCGCCTTGATCTCATCGACGAGATAGGGATGCGAACGCAGCGCACCCTGCGCGAAGGTAATCAGCGTGCGCGTGAGAATGTTGGCGCCTTCGACCGTGATGCCGATCGGAACCATCCGATAGGCCGATTGCAGATAGTTCGACGGTCCATCGCGAGATGCGCGCGGCCACCGTGGATGTCGAATGCATCGTTGACCGAGCGGCGCATGCGCTCCGTCGTCTGATATTTCATTAGCGCCGAAAGCACCGAAGGCCGTTCACCGCGCGAAACCATCGCCGCCGTCACCGCACGCGCCGCTTCGCTGGCGTAGGCGGTTTCGATCATGCGGGCGAGCGGCTCCTCAACTCCTTCCATGCGCGCGATCGGCAATCCGAACTGACGGCGCAGGCGCGCATAGGCCGTGGTGAAACGCAGCATCGCTTTCGATCCCGCCGTCGCCACCGATGGCAGCGAAATCGCCCGGCCCGCCGACAGACACTCCATCAGCATGCGCCAGCCCTGCCCGGCCATCGCTTCGCCGCCGATGATCCAATCAGCTGGAATGACAACGTTGCGGCCCCAGGTCGGCCCGTTGGGGAATGCAGCGCCTGATGGCAGATGGCGGCGGCCGATCTGCACACCCGGATGATCGGCAGGAATCATCGCAACCGTGATGCCCGGCTCGGTGCCCTTGCCCAGCAGGTTGTCCGGATCAAGCAGACGGAACGCGAGCCCGAGCAGTGTCGCCTTGGGCGCGAGGTGATGTAGCGCTTGTCCCACGACAGGCTGATGGCGGGCTTGCCGTCCTCGCCGCGAAACACGGTGCCGATATCGCGCATGGTCGCAGCATCCGAACCCGATGTCGGCCCGGTCAGCGCGAAGCATGGGATGTCGTCACCCCGCGCCAGTCGCGGCAGGTAATGTTCTTTCTGTGCGTCGGTGCCGTATTTTTCGATCAGCTCACCGGGGCCGAGCGAGTTCGGAACCATGACGATGATGACGGCGTCAGGCGAGCGCGATGCAATCTTGCCGATGATCAGCGACTGCGCCTGCGCGGAGAATCCAAGGCCGCCGTGCGCCTTTGAAATCAGCATGCCCAGGAAGCCATGGCGTTTGGCGAAGTCCCAGATCTCGTCCGGAATGTCTCGCTGCTGATGGTGCGCCTTCCAGTTGTCGATCAGACCGCACAGCTCTTCGGTCGGTCCGTCAAGAAACGCCTGCTCCTCCGGCGTCAGCATCACCGACGGCATCGCACGCAGCTTGTTCCAGTGTGGTTCGCCGGAAAACAGCTCCGCATCGAAGCCAACGGTGCCCGCTTCAAGGGCCTGGGTTTCGGTCTCCGATACCTTCGGCAGCGTGCCACGCACACGCTCGAACAGCGGCCCGGTCACCCGCGCGCGGCGCAGTGACGGAATTGCGAGCGCGGCAAAACTTGCAGCAGCAAACCAGAGCAGCGCGCCGAACAAGCCCGCCGAACCATTGAAGGCGTCGGACTGCCAGAGCAGCGCGGCGATGGCGAGCGCCGCTGACCATGCCCACAGCGCAGGCTTGTACAGGCCAAGCACCAGAATGGCGCCGAGCAGCGCAACGCAAAACATAAGCCCGACCATAACCCCTTACGCCTCCATACGGATCTTGACGCCCTGCCTGTGGCGGCTCGCTAAACTAGAGCCACGGCTGTTGCATTGGCGTTAAGCTCAATCCGGGCTTGCCGTCCGTCCTCAATCGAGGCGCCGATGGCTGAGCCAGAACCCTGATATCGCCCCCATATTACGGCACTCCGCGACCGCGTCTCAGCATGCGCGCCGGCCTGTGGACAGGCTGTGGAAAACCGCGCGTATGACCTGTGGATGGTGCAGCTCTCCAAAAGGCTCGAACTGCCGCGAAATGCGCGCCACCGTCTTCAACGGGCCAACACCGGAATCGAGCCCACGTCGGGACGTCGCATCAACCGACAACGCGAAGCGGTTGCGCACGCGCGCCATGCAATCCGCCATCGGCCATCGGACCGTGCGCTTCGTCCTGCGCATTCCTCACGGGAATTAATCCGCTACCATTCTGTCGATTTCACAT
>NZ_JARXLA010000003.1 GCF_029872155.1 Hyphomicrobium sp. D-2
TTGCGGACTGCGGATGAGTGACAGCTGAGAGGCTGGTCGTTGGCGGGACGCCGGCCGGTCAGGCGCGGGACCAACCTTCAATGCCCAACTCTCTGGGGGCTCCGTTGCCGGCCTCACCCTTGCGGCGGGCGACTCCGCGGTCGCGCCGTGAATTAAGCTGCGGCCTGTCGTGCCGGGTAGTGCAGCGCGAACCCGCATTGCGACATATCCGCTTTTAGCCACCCCTCCCCGCTACCCCCAACCGCCGCAGCGTTGATGTCAGGCAAACCCTCGCCGGTCGTCGATGGCTCGTCATCGCGCCGCTCCGTGGGACTGCTGCGGAGGCCGGACGCTCGAGCACTGTCGCTGAGTTGATCTGGATGTCGCTCCAACGAGTCCGCGTTTCTTGGCCAGATTGGTCGTAAGGCTTCGCGCTCCCGGTGCTGGAATAGTGTCTGGACGGCGCGCGCGAGTGTCTATCGCCGCACACTCGTCAGATAAGCACGTTTGAAGCATGCGTCTCGATTAAAGGCAGGAACGCAGGCAAGCATTCAGGCCAACGTAGAAGTCGAGCTCTTGATCAGCACGGTAGTACGGAGCACTTCGTGAGGCGACGTAATTGGTCTCTAATTTCAACGCGGTTCGCGTCGAACGTTCCCGTTCGCACAGCATTTAGCGTTGCGAGGATTGCGTCCGCTATCTTTCGATATTCCTGAGTGCCGAACGTCCGACAAGTACCGGATGCGGTGGGGAAGCGGATGCAAGAGGTGATCACGGGATTATCGTGATCGCGTGGGGCTAGGTTTATGTCGAGGGTGATGCCCACTGACGCCAGCGCTGTTTGCGCCGTGCTTGCCGTTGCACCCATCGGCCGCAGATCGACGACAGTCAGATGATGATCGTTGCCGCAGGTGGTGATTGCAACGCCGCTATCGGCAAGCGTTTGTGCGAAAACGGAGGAACGCTTCGCGAGGCGCCGTATGTATGTCTTAAGCGCGGGATCTGGCACCGGGCCAAACATCATGGTCTTGAATGCTGCAACCTGAATAAGCGGCTCGCATAGCGGGGCGGAAAAGACAGCAGTGTTGATTGCGCTGGCGATATTTGCGTCTTTGTTTTTTCTCAGGATAAGAGCGTCGTGTCGACTGCGCAGCATGGTATCAGCGGTACAGGCGACGATATCGATCAGCTCAAAGCAAGTTTTGTGGCGCTCTCGATTTTCGGCAACAGCGCTGTCAGCAACTGGATGGTGGGCGCTGCCAATCCATTCTTCCGAAAAGTGCTTGTTCGGGTCTGCGGCCGGCGATGTTGCCATCGCAGTTCTCCTTCAGGATTCCGACTGAGCGCATCGCATGGCGATATGCCGTGTGCGTTCTGTCGGTCCCTATCAGAAAGTGCGCTGCTTGATCCCTGCCAATTCAGGAGGGGCGGCCAGACCTTTGATCGAGCGCAATGGCCGTGCGGGTGCATGACTATGTATCAGCGTCGGTATTGAAACGGTCCATCAGGATGAAGGTCCCATCCTGTCGCTGATGCGCGTTTATGAGTGGTACGAGACGACGAAAGTGATCACTGGCGCAATGGATATCCAGAGCCGCTCTGTCTGGCCACTCCTCGATGAAGATGAAGTGCCCGGCATCCTTCTGGTTCTCAAAAAGGTCATAGGCGATGCAAAGCGGTTCGCGCTGCGTCAGCTCCACAAGCTCGCGGTACAGCGGGCGGACAATCTCAAGGGCATCCGGGCGTATGAAATCCTGTGCGATGACTTTCAGCATGTTTGTTCTTTCACCTGATCGAGTTGGCGTAACTCGTTGCTTTGCGCCAGATCGGTCGATATTTCCGACTACCGGATCACTTCCGTTTTTCTCGCTGAAGCGTAGTTGCCAGCTTCTTGACCGCGACCTCAAGTTCCTCAGGCGTATATGCGGCGAAGCCCATCAGGAATCCGGCCTTGCCGTTGTTGCGGTCAGCATGCAGAGCTGACAGACCCAGCAACTCGATGCCGACGCGGCGCGCTGCGTCGATGACGGAGCGCTCGGAGATGTCGCAGATAAACTCGCAGGACATCTGCAAGCCGCCGATGGGAACCTGCGGCGTGACAAACTCCCCAAGATGTTTGACGACAAGCTTGGTCAGCACATCGAGGCGCTGTGCATAGATGCCGCGCATTGTGCGGACATGCGCTCCGAAATGGCCACCATCCACGAACCGTGCCAGCGTCAGTTGCGCGATTGATGCTGTATGTCCATCGAGCAGTGTACGGGCGATCGTTATCGGCTTCACGAGTTCCTGCGGTAGCACCGCGTATCCGATCCGCAGGCCGGGAAACAGCGATTTGGTGAAGGTGCCGATGTAAATGGTCCGATCGCGGTGATCGAGGCCCTGCACGCAGGCAGTGGGTTTGCCCGCATAATGAAATTCGCTATCGTAATCGTCTTCAATGATCCAGGCCCGGTTTCGCGCGGCCCAATCGATCAACGCCAAACGCCGATCCAGGGAGAGCGTAGCGCCGGTGGGAAACTGGTGCGAGGGCGTGAGGTAGATGGCCTTGGCGCGGCGCGGGTCGCTCAATATCGGTTCGACCATGACCCCCTGACGATCCACGCTGACCGGAATGCATTCCAGACCGGCAGCATCAAATGCATTGCGCGCGCCATAATAGGCGGGATCTTCGATAAATATCCGCTCGCCCGGATCGAGCAGCGTGCTTGCGCACAGCATCATCGCCTGTTGTGAGCTGGTGAGCACGAGTACGCGGTCAGCGCTGGCGCGCGCTCCGCGTTCGAGGTTCACATAATCGGCGATGGCCTGACGTAGCGGCTCTGCACCCTGGGGACTGCTATGCAGCAGCGCCTGAGTGCCAACCTCTTTCAACACCTGCCGCTGCATCCGCTCCCACAGCGAAAGCGGAAAGCTGCGTGTATCAGGAACACCAGGAGCGAATGGACGAGGTGTCAGCAGCTCGCACACGCCGCCGCTTTGGAACATGGCAGCGCCGCGCTTGCTCAGACTTGGCGCCCGGTTGGCATGACGCACATCACGCTTGGCGCGTTGGTAGCGGGGCAAAAACTCGGATATCTCCGCCACGAAGCTTCCGCTCCCGACGCGCCTGTCTATGAAGCCTTCGGCGTGAAGCTGAGCATACGATGATTCTATCGTATCCCGAGATACGCCGAGAGATTTCGCGAGTGCGCGCGAAGCCGGCAACGGCTTTCCTGAGCTGAGAGCTCCGTCGAGAATCAGTTGCCGTATGGCGCGCTGTATCCGGGCATGCATCGGGATACCCGCGTTTGCGGGATGAGACAGAGATGCCTTTACGGATTCGAGCTGGGAGTGCTTGAACAAGTGGTCTGACCATGATCGTCAAATTGGCATGAAATTACAGACCAATGGTCGGCTAGATGTCAAGCGGTGTTGGCGGCATCGTGGTCCGCCTTTTGGTGCATTCCCAGAAACTCACAAGCATGTCTGCAGAACCGTTGCCGTCATCTATTCGCCTGAACGATCTCACCCATCCCATCGTGGCCGGGATTATTTCCGTCATCGTCAACTATGGCGGGACGTTCATTCTCGTCTTCCAGGCGGCCCGCGTGGCCGGTCTCAGCCCGGCGCTGACCGCATCGTGGGTGTGGTCGGTATCGGTTGGTGTTGGCCTGACCGGCCTGTTGCTCACAGTGCGTTACCGCGAGCCGATCATCACCGCGTGGTCGACGCCCGGCGCTGCTTTTCTGGTGACGGCGCTTGCTACCACAACTTATGCCGAGGCGATCGGAGCCTATCTGGTATCAGCGTTGGCTTTTGTGCTGCTCGGATTGTCGGGCTATTTTGAGAGAGTCATCCGCATGATCCCGCCGGGTATCGCGTCGGGTTTGCTCGCGGGCATTCTGCTTCAATTCGGCATCGGGGCATTTGGCGGGGCAAGCGTTGATCCGGTTCTCGTCAGCATACTCATTCTTGCCTACGTGGTGCTGAAGCGCATTTCAGCGCGATATGCCGTGGTCGGCATATTGCTGATCGGCGTCGCTTATCTCGTCGTGCTGGATCGCGTCGATCTGTTCGGTCTGCAATTGAAGTTCGCTACGCCGATCTTCACGATGCCGGAATTCACGCTGAACGCGACGTTGAGTGTTGCGCTGCCGCTGTTTCTCATCACGCTCACGGGCCAGTACATGCCTGGGATGCTGGTGCTGCGGAATGATGGGTTCAAGACAAACGCCAATCCCATCGTGACGGTAACGGGCCTGGGTTCCCTCATCATGGCCCCGTTCGGTTCGCACGCCTTCAATGTCGCCGCGATAACCGCTGCTATCGCGACGGGTCGCGAAGCACATGAAGATCCGTCCAAGCGTTGGATCGCGGGCATTGCCGCTGGTTGCTTCTATGTGCTCGTTGGTGTGTTTGGTGTGACGCTCGCGACTGTCTTCATGGCATTTCCAGCCACGTTCATCACTACGCTGGCGGGGCTTGCACTGCTCAGCACGATTGGCGGAAGTCTCGCCAGCGCCATGGCTGATCCATCGTCACGCGAGGCAGCGCTCATCACCTTCCTGGCGTCGGCTGCCAACGTCAACATGCTTGGCATCGGCGGCGCGTTCTGGGGGCTGGTGATCGGGTTAGGTGCCTACATGATCCTGAATGGGCGCTTGCCTGCCAAGTGGTCCGCAACGGTTTCCTAGTCGAACAACAAATGCGCCGCTGTGGTGGAGATATCTTGCCGTATGCACCACGGGCGCACTGAATCCGAAATGCAGATGCCAGTGCGATAGACGCTGGTGGAGATTTGAAATGACATCCGCCCTGCTGCCGATTTTCCAGCCTGCGCCCATGCTGTTTGAGCACGGAGAAGGCGCCTGGCTTACGACGATCGAAGGTGACCGCTATCTGGATTTTGGCGCAGGCATTGCCGTGAATGCCTTGGGCTATTCGCATCCTCACGTCGTTGCGGCGCTGGAGAGGCAGGGTCGCAAGCTATGGCATCTGTTGAATGTCTATCGCATCGCCGGTGCCGAACGCCTTGCAGAGCGGCTGACAGAAGCATGCTTTGCCGATGTTGCCTTCTTTGCCAATTCAGGCGCGGAAGCTAACGAATGCGCGATCAAAATCGCGCGCCGCTATCAGCATGCATGCGGTAACGCCGAACGGTGGCGGATCATCACTTTCGCAGGCGCTTTCCATGGTCGCACGTTGGCCACCATGGCAGCGGGCGGCAACGGAAAATACCTCGACGGTTTCGGCCCGGCTGTCGATGGCTTCGATCTTTGTCCGCTTGAAGACATTGTTGCCGTTCGTAACGCCGTTGGTCCGCAGACGGCGGCAATAATGATCGAGCCGGTGCAGGGTGAAGGTGGCATTCGGCAGGTAAGTTTCCAGTTTTTGCGCCAGCTTCGCGAACTTTGTGATGAGCAAGGGCTGTTGCTGATTTTTGACGAAATCCAATGCGGGTTGGGACGCACGGGTTATCTGTTTGCACATCAGGAGGCGGAGGTTGCGCCGGACATCATGACCTTGGCCAAAGGACTCGGTGGCGGCTTTCCAATTGGCGCATGCCTTGCCACGCGACATGCAGGAGAAGGCATGACACCCGGCAGTCACGGCTCAACCTTTGGCGGCAATCCGCTTGCAGTCGCGGTGGCGAATGCCGTGCTCGACATCGTGCAGAGTGATGAATTTCTAGCTGAGGTGCGGCGCAAAGGTGATCTTATGCGCGCTGAGCTCGCGGCTGTAGCAAGCCGGTTCCCGCACGTGGTCGTTGAAATTCGCGGCCGCGGTATGATGCTTGGTATCAAATGCGCCTTGCCTGCGCCGCAGATTGCCGAAGCGCTGCGGGTGCATGGCAAAGTGCTGACGATCCCAGCAAGTGACGACGTTATCCGCATCTTGCCGCCGTTGATCGTCACCGATGAAGAAATCCGGCAGTTCGCGGAGCGTCTGCAACTTGCACTGGGGCCACTCGTGGGCAATGCGGCGCTTAAGGCCGGTTGACGCTGGGGAATGCGCGTGCGGTAAGCCGCAGTGCTGTTCATCGATGCACTGTGCAACGGTGGGCAATTTGAGTTTGGCGTCAGCCTCTGTGTCGAGCTGCAATGACCGCCGTTGAACTGCAATGCAGCATCAGCGGCGAGCATCTCAGCACCCGGCTGGTCAGGGCCAGGAGGCAAGGCGCATCGCTTCGCTGATGCATTCATCGTCGACATCATCAGTGACGTAAGCCGAGTTGATGTTGAGGTGGATCATGATGCCTTCGACAAGGAATGCGATCAGAACCGCGCGCTTCTTTCGAATAGCTTCCGGCATTCGGGGGCTGATTTCAGCGATGACCGCTTCAAACCGTTGGCAGTATTTTGCGTACAGCTCTGCCAGAAGCTCAGCAGCGAAATGATCGTGGCGCGATACTGCCCACAATTCAAAAAACAGCCTGTTGATCGACCGCTCTCTAATGTTGATCATCAAGAAGCGGATCATTTCCTGCAATCGACATTTAGGATCGAGCGATTGGGCCACAGCAATCATGTCATAGCGTTGATCGTAAGTTGAAAAGATGATGCGCAGAAGATCCTTCATCAGATCCTCCCGCGTAGGATAGTAATATTGCAGGTTTCCCAAGCGCATGCCTGCCGCCCGCGCAACCTCGCGCAAGGTGAGATTGTTATAACCCTTTTCAATAAGAACGAGACGTGAAGCCTCCAGAATCTGCAAAGTGGCTTCCTTGCCTTTTTGCGTGAGATTCCGTCCGGCGGTGTGCGTATTAAAAAAATAATCTGCGCTTATTGTCAGGCTGAAATCATCTGCGGATTCGCTGGTTTCAGAATTATCAATATCCGGTTTCGTCATTTCAATGCTTCTCTTCAGCCTGATTGGCCGCGCTGCAGATTGAGCGGGCGGGCGCTGGAAGCGCCAATCAATTCCTTCATTCCAGAGGATCGGAACGGTGCGATACCGGCGTTTTGTCGCTGTATTTCAAGCGCCGATTGATTGGCCGTACTACTCGTGATCGATGATTGCCCACGGCCTATGTCGAAGCTCCATGCAGAGCCATGTTGCTTTGGCCGCTGCCCCAAGCGTCTGGTCCTGGCGCTGAAAACCCTCCTACCAAAGATGTTCGCAATCGCGAACTTACCTGCTTGACTAGTTTAGGTCGCCTGACCTAGTTTGAATCAATAAAAACTACGAAACCGGAGGAAGCACCAAGCATGAAGGGAACGCCGCGATAGACCAGCGAGCAGTCTGACCAGGAACACGTTTGTTTTAGGGATCGACTGCGCCTGCATTTGAAATTGATACGGGAACTCGCCGGGAAAAGCAGGGCTTTTTCTGAACGGGATCCTGTTTGCAAAAAACAATCTAGCTCATTGGCCTGCCTCTTCGTGAGGGGGAACGGGTGCCCTTGTTCCTTATTTGGTCTGAGCATGTTTCGACTGGGGAAGCGCTCATGGACTCGAAGTATGCGACGTTGTTCGAGCCGATTAAAATCGGTCCCAAAACGCTGAAGAACCGTTTTTATCAGGTGCCACACTGCATCGGCGCCGGTAGCGATAAGCCTGGATTTCAGGCAGCCCACCGCTCGATGAAAGCTGAGGGTGGCTGGGGCGGCATCAATACCGAATACTGCTCCATTCATCCCGAATCCGACGACACGAACCGTGTTTCGGCCCGCATCTGGGATGACGGCGACGTCCGCAATCTCAAGGCTATGACAGATGAGGTGCACAAATACGGCGCGCTGGTTGGTGTTGAGCTGTGGTACGGCGGCCCGCACGCGCCGTGTCTGGAAAGTCGGCAAACTCCGCGCGGTCCGAGCCAGTACGCTTCGGACTTCGAGACCCAATCCTATTGCAAGGAGATGGATCTCGACGACATCAAGATGGTGCAGCAGTTTTACGTCGATGCAGCATTGCGCGCACGCGATGCCGGGTTTGACATCGTTTATGTGTACGGCGCCCACGCATATCTGCCGCTGCAGTTTCTCTCGCCATTCTACAACAAGCGTACCGATGGCTACGGAGGGTCGCTGGAAAATCGCGCCCGTTTCTGGCTCGAAACCCTGGAGAAGGTCCGCGGTGCGGTAGGCAGCGACTGTGCGATCGCAACGCGCTTTGCGGTGGATTCGCTCAGCGGGCAGGAGGGCATTCAGGTCGAAGACGAAGGCATGCGCTTCGTCGAACTAGCCGATCCGCTGGTTGATGTCTGGGACGTCAACGTCGGCGTGATTGCGGAATGGGGCGAGGATGCAGGTCCGTCGCGATTCCATCGCATGGGCCATCAGTTGCCGTGGCAGCGCTTCATCAAGCTCGTGTCGAAAAAGCCGGTGCTTGGAGTCGGTCGCTTCACTGATCCGGAAAAGATGGTGGAGGTAATCCGGGCAGGCCAGCTCGACATCATCGGCGCCGCGCGTCCGTCGATTGCAGATCCGTTCCTGCCCAACAAGATCAAGGAAGGACGCGTCGACGATATTCGTACGTGCATCGGCTGCAACGTCTGCATATCGCGATGGGAAATTGGCGGGCCGCCTATGGTGTGCACGCAGAACGCAACGGCCGGTGAAGAGTATCGCCGCGGTTGGCATCCTGAAAAGTTTGAACCGAAGAAATCAGATGACACCATTCTTGTCGTCGGTGCCGGGCCGTCGGGTTCGGAGTGTGCGCGCGTTTTGATGGAGCGTGGATACACGGTTCATCTTGTTGATCAGGCCGACAAGATCGGTGGGTACGTCAATAATGTTGCGTCGCTGCCGGGGCTGGGCGAGTGGGGATACCATCGCGATTATCGCGAGACGCAGCTCAATAAGCTGGTGAAGAAGAACCGCGATTCACAGATCGCCCTTGGTGCAAAGCCGTTGGATGTTGAGGGTATTCTGGGGTACGGCGCCGACAAGGTCGTCATTGCAACCGGTGCTCATTGGAACCGTGACGGCAACAGTGCACTGACCCATGCACCAATTCCCGGCATCAATGCTGATCTGCCTTACATGGTAACGCCTGAGCAGATATTTGCAGGCAGCAAGCCGATCGGAAAACGTGTTCTGATCCTCAACGCCGATCCGTATTACATGGCGCCGAGCCTGGCGCACAAACTTGCGGAAGCTGGCCATGAGGTGAAGGTTGCTACGGGTGTAGACCTTGGCCGGTACATGCACTTTACGCTCGAGTATCCGAATATTCGGCGCCTCTTCAACGAACTCAACATCGAGATCATCAGCGATGTGTGGGCTTCGCGGGCAGAAGAAGGACGCATTGAGCTTTATGACGTCTGGGGTGACGGCCACAAAATACAGTTCAACGGCGTCGGGCAAAGTCCGCGCACGGAAAACAGAACTCACAAATGGCATGAGTACGACACGCTGGTTCTTGTAACCGGCCGGTCATCGAATGTGTCGCTGTTCCGTAGCATCAAGGAACGTCAGGGCGAGTGGGCAGCAAACGACATCAAGGGCGTCTACCTGATCGGGGATGCACTGGCACCGAAGCTGATCGCCGACGCAACCTTCGATGGGCATCGGATTGCACGAGAGATTGAGGACGAAAGCCCTCAGTATCCGAAGCCCTATCGCCGCGAGGTTGCGGTTTGGGGTGTGGCCCACATGCCGGGCGCGACATCCGAGATCCGATATCGGCTGTGACGTCACGCCGTTCGTTTTTCCCAAGCTGAACCCAAAGCCGGTGGCCCCCGTAGGCCATCGGCGGGACCGGACATGCCATGATGATTGACGGAAATCATAATCCCCAGGACGTGACGCGGGTGCTCTTTGAGAGTTTTCCGGGCTGGGCTGTTGGCGTTTTCTACGTTGTCGGATTTGGAGCGATCGCGGTCTTTCTCTACGGCTGCTTTGTGCAATATCGCAAGTACGCGCGTGGCCAATCGCTGCGGAAAGCATTGCCGCCGCTTAAGGATCGGTTGCTGCAGATGGTGGTGTCTGTTGGCACGCACCGTACGCTGCGCCGTCGCGATCGGAGCGCTGGATATGCGCACGCACTGATATTTTTCGGCTTTGCGCTGCTGTTCATGGGCACCGCCACGATCACACTCGAATACGACATTCTGGGCCCGCTCATCGGCCTGAAGTTCTGGCACGGCAACTTCTATCTGCTGTTTTCGCTGGCGCTAGATCTGGCCGGACTCTGGCTGGTCGCTGGCCTCGTGTACATGATGGCGCGTCGTGGCTGGCTGAAGCCGCCGAAACTCAATTATGCACGTCCCGATCGCGCTGCCGATGCGCCGGACGCCAACCGCAGCTTCTATCAGTTTGAAGACTGGGCGTTCCTATGTCTGCTGATCATCATCGGCATCACCGGATTTGTGCTGGAAGGCGCGCGCCTGTTGTGGCTGCAGAATACACCAACTGTCTGGGATTACAGGTGGTGGTCGCCCGTAGGCGCGGTCGTCGCGAACGCTCTCTCGCTCGCCGGCTTCACGCCGGAAGGCGCCGGCTCCCTGCGTGTCAGCATCTGGTGGTTCCACGCGATCATTTCGCTGACCTTCATCGCATTGATACCGTACAGCAAGGCAAAGCATATCTTCACCGCCATGTCGTCGCTGGCGCTGCGGGACCCGTTGCCCGTTCAGAAGCTTCCACCCGTCGACATGAGCGCCGAAACAGTTGGTGCTTCCAAAATCACGGATTTCAACTGGAAGCAGCTGCTCAACTTCGATGCCTGCACTAAGTGCGGTCGCTGTCACGAGGCATGCCCGGCCAACGCAAGCGGTGCGCCGCTGTCACCGCGCGATCTTATCCTGACGCTGCGCGAGCTGGCAGAGAACACGCTGGAAGGCATCCGCCAGCCGGAACCGGAAAAGCTGATTGCACAGGGCAACGGTGTATTTCAGGTGCCGACCGAAACGCTATGGGCATGCCGCACCTGCGCGGCTTGTGTGGAGATCTGCCCCGTCGGCATCGAGCATGTCCCGGTGATTGTAGAGATGCGCCGTGCACTGGTGGAGCAGGGCGACATGGATCCGCTGGTCCAGAAGGCGCTGCAGAATATCCAGAAGCGTGGAAACTCGTTCGGCGAAACGAAAAAGAAGCGCCCTGCATGGACGAAGAAGCTCGACTTCGAGATCAAGGATGCCCGGACCGAAGCTGTCGACGTGCTGTGGTTTGTTGGTGACTTCGCATCGTTCGATCCGCGATATCAGCGCGTGTCGATGGACTTCGCGCGCATCCTGAAGGCGGCGAACATCGATTTCGGTATTCTCTACGAGGACGAAAGCAACTCCGGCAATGACGTGCGCCGCGTGGGCGAGGAAGGGCTTTATCAGCATTTGGCTGAAAGCAATATCGCGCTGCTGAACGATTGCGATTTCAAGCGCATCGTTACGACAGATCCACACTCGTTCAACACCATCAAGAACGAGTATCCCGAGTTTGGCGGCAGTTACGATGTGGAACACGCCAGCGCATTTATTGCGCGCCTGCTGGACGAGGAACGCATTCCGCTGAAGAAGGGCCTGGATGGCCGCCGCGTGACGTTTCACGACCCATGCCATCTCGGGCGCTACAACAAAGGCTATGACGGGCCCCGCGACGCCATACGCAAGCTCGGTGCCGATCTCGTGGAAATGAAGCGCTGCCGTGACAACTCGTTTTGTTGCGGCGCTGGCGGCGGCCGTATCTGGACACCCGATCCGGTCGGCAAGGAAAAGCCGTCAGAAAACCGCGTGCGCGAAGCCGCTACGATCGAAGGCCTGGAGACGATTGTCGTCAGCTGCCCGAAGTGCATGAACATGCTGGAGGACGCGCGCAAGACGACGAACAACGAAGACAACTTTGAAATTCGTGAGGTCGTCGAGCTGGTCGCAGAGTGCCTGGATGACAGCGCCATAAGTGTCGTTGATCAAGAGCATGTTGCGGAACCGGTGTGAGGGGGCGGACATGAATTGTGCGTATGCAAATCTGACTGCCAGTCAGCAGCTCTGGGACTGCAGCGACGAATACATTGCTGCGGCGATCCACGGCTTTGCCAATGCTGAACTGCGGCAGGCGATTGAAACGATGCTGTTCCGCACGCCGCGTTCGCGCATTCGCTGGGCCAGCGCCGTGTTCGTTCCACCGAGTATTCTGTCGGCGTTGGCGAGGTTCAACGACCACCAGCTTAATCGCCGCATCATCCGCAACGGGCGCACGCCGTTAGAGGCGCTCCGGCATGTGCGCCGAGTGGTGACTGACGAGCACTCGCTGGGCGGCATAGCGGCGCATCGGAACGCGTCGGCGGATTTGCTGGCTACCTTTCGTGCCAGCGGCTCGCCGGTCGTGAGGTTCTCGTTGGCAGGAAACCCGTCGACCCCGGCCGATATTCTGGAGGCTATTGCCCTTGACGCCAGCAAGGACGAACGGCGCGCTCTTGCGGGCAATCCCGGCGCAACGGAAAAACTTCTGGGTACGCTGTGGCACAACGCCAACGACGACGAGCATCTGGGCGCCGAGATAGCGGCTCACCCTGGATGTCCAAATGATCTGCTGCCAGCGGCATTGGGCAGTAGCTGTGATGTGATCCGACGGAAGCTCGCAAGCAATCCGAACGTTACGCATGACCAGCTTATCGTGTTGCTGAGTGATCCGGTTGCCGCCGTGCGGGTGGAAGCCATCAAGCATATTCCCGCTTGTGACATCGACGAAAGTGATCCGGCAGCATCTGTGCGCAAACAGACAGCGCGCCGAGTTGATCTGTCTGCACAACTCGTGGCGCGCATCGCCAATGACGAATGTGCAGCTGTGCGCAGATGGCTGGCGCGCAATCCAAGTCTGGACGTTGAGCATCTGGCATTGCTGTCGAAAGACGCCGCGTCGGATGTCCGCCGTAGCGTTGCGCGCAATGTCAGCTGCCCGCAGCATTTGCTGCGTCATCTGGCAACGGACCAGAATCCATGGGTTCGTGCAGGCGTCAGCTTCCGCGCTGATCTTGAAGCCGATGTGATGCGCCTGTTCGCGCATGAGGATGACACCGATGTTCTGAGCGGAATTGGAAAGAATCCTGCCGCGCCCGGCAGATGGCTGAAGCGCATCGCGGCAAGCGAAAACGCGGACCTGCGCCGGGCCGTGATCCTTAATCCCAATGCGCCATCGGCGCTTCTCCGACAGTTGTCGGAAGACCCCTACGCTTTCAACCGTATCACCCTCGTCGAGCAGCCAACGTTGCCGATGTCGACGCTGCTCGCGCTGCTGTCCGATCCGGAACCGCAGGTGAGGTTTATGGCCGCCATGCGATTGGCGCGTACGGAATTGGAACGGGAAATTACGCAGCGCTCCTGTCGCTGGTCCGACATGGACGCTGCCGTCAATCTGCCTCGCGCCTCAAACGCAAAGGAAAATGATTATGAAAATACTTGTGCCGGTTAAGCAGGTCGAAATTCTCGACGAGGATTTCGATGTCCAGGACGACGGAAGATCGATTGATCCCGACTGCATCGAGTGTGAGCTCAACGAATGGGATGACTATTCGTGGGAGACTGCGCTGCAGTTGATGGAGAAACACGAAGGGACGGTGGAAGCAGTTCCGATGACCGTCGGCGATGAGAGCGCAGACGATGGATTGCGCAAGTGTCTTGCGAAGGGCGGCGAGCGGGCCATTCGGGTATGGGACGATAGCGTCGCCGGATCAGATCCGATCGCAATTGCTCGCCTTATTGCTGCAGCGGCAAAGAAGGAAAACGCGCAACTCGTGCTGGCTGGAACGCAGTCGACGGATCAGGCGCACGGACAGACCGGCATCGCGGTTGCCGCACTGCTAGGCTGGCCGCACGTGGCTGTCGTGTCGGCGCTCGACTACTCAGCGGGTGATGGCAAGCTCACGGTACGTCGTGAACTTGAAGGCGGCGTTGAAGAGGAAATTGAAATCGCTCTTCCCGCGGTGCTGACAATTCAGCTCGGTATCAACGAGCCGCGTTACGCGTCGCTGCGCGGAATCAAACAGGCGAAGACCAAAACGGTCGATCTGCTGTCGCCATCAGATCTCGGCGTTCCCGCCGACCAGTTGGGCGAGCATGGCTCGGCCGCACGCGTGCGGCGGATGTACATCCCTGAGCGCAGCAAGGCCGAACTCATTACCGGGACGCCTCCCGAACAGGTCAAACGCCTTATCGAGATCGTCAATGAATTGAAGGGAGCCTGACATCATGGCCGATATTCTCGTTATCAGCGAGCAGCGTCGCGGTGTACTGAACGCCACGGTTGCCGAAGCGATTGCCGTCGCGAAGGAGCTGGCGGCCGCAAAAGGCGGCAAGGTGATTGTTGCAGCACTTGGCGGCGATCCCGATCGTCTTGTTCCGGTGCTATCGCTGGCGGGCGTTGATGAAATCATCAGTGTTGCGCTGCCTTCGCCCGAGTTCCAGAGCGACGAGTATGAAGCAGCGGTCGCCGCATTGATTGCCGATCGAACGCCGAAAGCTGTGCTTCTGCCACACAGCATCGACAGTCTCGGCTATGCGCCGGCGCTGGCGGCCAAAGGCGGCTTTGGGTTTGCAACGGACGTATTCGGTGCTCGCTACGACGGCGACGATCTGGTGGCCGTACGCCAAGCCTATCAGGAAAAGGTACACGTCGAGCTTGAGTTTCCAGGCAAGGAAACGGTGGTGCTCACGTTGCGATCCGGTGCGTTCAAGGCACCGGAGGAGACCGCTTCGCCAAGCTTGACGAGCTTTGTTGCACCAAAGGCAGACGCGCTCACCAAGCACGTTACCTTCCACGAGCCAGTTGCAAGCGACGGCGAAGATCTGACCGCGGCTGAATATATCCTTTCCATCGGACGGGGCGTTGCCGACGAAGACAACGTCGCCGAGTTTGAAGACCTTGCAGGCGCGCTGGGTTTCACCCTCGGCTGTTCACGCCCGATCGCCGACAACGGCTGGTTGCCGAAGTATCGTCAGGTCGGTCAATCCGGCAAGACGGTGAGTGCCTGCAAAGTCTACGTGGCGATGGGTATCTCCGGCTCGGTGCAGCATCTGGCTGGCATGAAGCATGTTCCACACATCATCGCCATCAACAAGGATCCGGAAGCGTCGATCTTTAGCGAAGCGCACTTCGGAATCGTGGGCGACATGTTCGAAATTTCCAAAGAGCTGAAGGCTCAACTGGGTTGATGCCGTTGGCTGCGTGCATGGGTGTGCACGCAGCTTCGGCCCAAGAACTGCGCGGTTCTGCAGGACGCATATCGCGTCGCAGTGAACCTAATTCGCATTCAAGGAAACATGAGGAACTAATGTCTGAGATCTGGTTCAGGACGGGTGAAGCTACTGTATTTGCTTCCGAGGGGCAGGTGACTGACGCAATGCCTGAGGTTGTCATTGGCTCGGTAAAAGGGCCGGTCGGCACCGCCTTCGCGACCCTCATGGGCCAGTCTGCTGGTCACACGCGTATGTTCATCCTGCGCGACTGTAATCAGCAGGTTCGCCCCTCTGCAATCATGACGTCGAAAGTGACGATCACGAGCGCTGAATACGTCGACTTGCTGGGTGGTGTTGTGCAGGCGGCGCTCGGCGATGCCATCGTTGACGCGGTTGCAAACGGCATCATTCCAAAGGAGCAGGCTAACGATCTCGCGATCATCACAACGGTCTGGCTTGATCCACGGACCGCGACCGATGCCAATCTGGATAAGAAGGAACTCTACAAAAACAACTACGAAGCAATGACCACGGCTCTGTCGCGGGCAATGAAGCAAGAGCCCACGATGGATGAATTGATCGCCAATCGCAAAACGGTGCGCCACTTCGCTTTGGCCGACGTTCAGATCGACTGACGATACCTCCCGGATGGCAGGCACCAGTCGGACACTGTCCGATTGGTGCTCTTCCGTGTCGTGTGGGCGACTGATCAAGATTGAACCGGATAACGACGCGGACGAATACGCTGGGGCGCGAATGACGATGAGGGTCTGGAAGAACGTGACGGGGGCAGGGGTGGCTGGCTTTATGGCCGTGTCGCCAGTGCTGGCTGAACAGCCTGCTACATTTGCGTATTCTGCGGTGATGACGGGCGCGACGGATTACATGTTTCGGCGTGTCATTCACGCAGGGTGAGCCCATGATCAATGCCTACGTCGAGTTTACGTACGGAATAGCCTATCTCGCGCTTTCAACCGAGAACATCAACAGCGGATCGCCGGATGATGTCGGCTACGGTGCTCTTGGACCATGGGAACAGGATGTCTATATCGGTCTACGACCTATAACCGGCGCGATCGAATGGGATATTGGGGCGCTATGGTACATCTACGGGGTGCGCGGCGGCGGTGTCGGGATCTGGGATCGCGACTTCTTTGAATTGAAGCTGGGCGCCTCCGTGACGCTGTCCAAAAATCTGGCAGTCGGCGCGACCGCCTTTTACGCGCCCGAACAGGGTCTGGCGCTGCCAGAGGGCCTGACGCTCCAGGGCGATATTGGATACAAACTTGGCAATGTCGGCGTGTTCACTCCGACATTGAGTGCGACGGTTGGCCGGTGGGGGCTCGCCGAAAACGCATATTACGCCGGTGGCTACTTTGTAGACGTTGATGGCGACCGGCATAAGTCGATTGTGTATTGGAACACGGGTTTGCGGCTCGACGTGGAGCGCCTTTTCTTTGATTTCCGATATTGGGACACAAACATCAGCAGCAGCGACACCGACGCACGTTTCGTATTTTCGGCAGGCATTGATCTTAGTCCATAGGCCGATCGGCCAGTACTGCGTCTGAGGGCGTACTGGCAACGCGCTTAACATTGGATCGGATGGTGAATTTCACCACGCAACCTTGACGCCGAGTTTGCCGTCGTAGGCGTTGCCGTCGGCGTTTTCGCTGATGCCGACAAGATATGATGCGTTGGCGTAGATGGCTGTGCCGTCGCCCACATCCGCCGTGAAGCCGGTGTTGATCTCGAATGTCGTGCCGCCCATGTCGGCCGCGAATGGAATGAAGCCGGTTTCCGACGAGAACTTTGTCTTTGGGTCGCCGAGGAATTCATACCAGAAGTTAGGCCGCACCCACGCGGTGAAGGTGGAGGGTGCTCCGGTCAGCCAGGTCGGCGTGCCGAAGTCCTGCGCGAAGCGCACACCAACGCGTCCCACCAGCGAGTTGACGTTATCGAAGCGCACCTGCGCTGCGACATCTGAGCTGTTGTGCAGATTGATGGTCTGATATGCAAGCTGCGCCTGTGGTTCGATGCTGAAACCGCCGGGTCCGGCGTAAACCGGATAGCCACCTTCAAGCGACGCACCGAATGCGCCGCCATCTGTTTTCATTTTCGGGATGCGGTTGGACTTGGCATCAATATCGTACCACGAACCTAACAGCAGCGCGTCAACGTAGGCGTTTTCGGGCGTGTAATGCGTCCAGTATAACACCCCAGCTATACGCCATAAAGCTGTTTTCACCCGCCTTGCCGTCACCGATGTGCTGCACATCGCCGGAGCCGTGACCAATGGCGAAGAACGCACCGGCATGATTGCGTGAGGAGCCGACATCGCCATCACGATAGAGGTCCATGCCCCCCTGGAATGCCCAGAAGTCGTAATCGTATTTTGGTCCGGTGCCGTAGATACCAATCGGCGAGCCATCGCGATCGCCATGCTGACCGACAACGCGAGCCCAGGCGGCGTTGGGTGCGCCTTCAGCGTATGAACTGACCGCCGTACCGCGCCGTTCGTGCAACGTGTCGAGCATCAGCCGGCCGTAAAGAAGCGTCATCGCCGGCACCGCGGCGTAGAGCGAGGTTTCAGGACGGTAGTCAGGGATGTCATCGCCGCAGTGCGGCTGCTCAGGCGCGAAGTCGCAACTAATCTCGGAGCGCAAATACCAGGCGTTAGGGTTAGAGCCATCGACGCTGCCCCGATAAAGCGAGTACTCATAGGGGCCTGCGATGACCGGTCCAGCCAACGTAAACAAACCCGGTGCTGTGATGGCCCCGTTGATGGCATCGACGACGAGAATGCCGTTGAGCTGCGTGAGGTCGCCTTCCCCGCCCACATTGATAACGGAAAGATATGCGCTTCCCGATCCTGTGCCACCACTGATGATCAGCCTATCGGAAGGCGATCCATCGTCACCGAGATCGGTTTCAACTTCCACCGTGCCGCCCTTGCCGATAAAGTTGCCGGCAATCGTCAGTGCGCCAAATGGCGCGTTGCCAGGTGCGACTACGCCGCCAGCTTCCAGTGTGGTCGAGCCAACCGTTCCGATGCCCTGCAGGCGGGCGCCATTCCAGACAGCCATTGTTCCGCCAAGTAGACCATCGACCTGCAGTGTTCCTTCCTGAACAGCGGCGGCGCCAGTATAGCCGGGGTTATTCTCGCTGATTGTCAGCTTGCCCTGACCGATTTTGTTTAGGGGGCCTGAGCCTGTGAAGAAGCTGTTCACGACGCCGATATCAAAACCGTTTGAATCGATGAATGCGCCGCCAGCGTCGACCTGGAGCGTATCGAGATTTGAAATGAAGTCCGCGCGGTCAGTCAGCGCGCGCAGAGTACCACCGTCGAAGTAAGCAGCTGAACTGCCCGATCCGCCTGCAACCTGATTGGCTTGCAGTACGCCTCCATTCAAGCGCAGGGTTCCATCACCTGTCGCCTGCGTGCCTAGCCCGACACGGCGTGCCGAGGCAAAGCCGCCGTTCATGACGAACGCACCGGTAGAGCGTGCACCAATCTGCATGTCAGCTGGAGTAATGAAGCTGGCATTGTCGTTGAGAGTTACGACGCCGTTTGAGCCTGCAAACGCGCCGATCCAAAGTCCGGTGCCGCTGGGACCGGCCGTTGTAACGCTGGCGGAGTCATTCAATGTCAGCGAGCTGTCGCCTTCGTAGCCGACCCATAAAGAACCCTGCGGTATATGGAGAACCGAGGCATCGTTGAATGTTACATAGCCGCTTGAACCACCACCGGCGGCGAACACCGCGCCGAATTTAGAGTCGATGATGGCTGTTCCATTTATTGACGCAACACCATCGCCGGCGCCCTGCAATGTGTTGCGCCAGTATTCACCACCCACAAACCACCAGTCGGTTACGGCATGTGCGTCGGCATACATCTCCAGCAAGCCTTGGCCGCCCACACCTGTCACAAAGTTATTGTCAGCTTGGTTTTCGAAGTACCCACCGTTCATTACGAAGTGTCCGAAGGAGCCGGGGTTTACGCCGAAACGGGCGTTCCACCCGGCATAGAGACTGCCGCCGTTCATGGTGACCAACGCGGTGCCATCAAAGCCCATCGAAAACTGGGCGTCGAAATGAACTGTTCCGCCATTGATCGTCAGGGTGCCGTTGCCGGCCGCCGTGGCGCCGAGCATTAGAGAGCTGTAGATGGAGCCGGTTGTAAGCGTTCCGCCAGCTTCGACGATCACCTCACCGGCATTAGCCAAACCTATATCCATATACGATACGCGCGCTGTCTCTCCGGCGCCGATGGTTGCCCTGCCCATGTCCACGAGGATGTTGGTGTAATCGACGGGAACCGTGCCGCTTAGCCAGTTGCTGCCCACAAACCATTGTCCTGCGCCGGGGTTGTTCCATTCTCCGCCGTAGGCATATGGCGAGGGAATTGAGCCTGCAGATTCTCCTCCGGTGCCTCCCTCGACGTCGGTTGGTGCCGGCCATGGGTCGTCTGCACGGGCTGGTGGTGGCCGCCAGGAAAGAATGACTGTTGCCATCGACGATGCGAGCAAGAGAGACAGTGTAAATGTCGCCGTGCTCCGGAGGCGCCGGGTAAATGCATTATTCATGCGCCAAGCTCCAATGATTGTGTAAATTGCTATGATGAAAATGATGCGTAGTCGTTTGTGTACGGAATAAATGCTGACGGAATGAAACTAGATGCAAAGCACTGGTTGTGAACAAAGCACCAGATGATGCGCTGCTGAGTAGGTTGGCCGATCACCAGGCAACCTTGACGCCGAGTTTGCCGTCATAGGCGTTGCCGTCGGCGTGTTCGCCGATGCCGACAAGATATGACGCGTTGGCGTAGATGGCAGCGCCGTCGCCGATGTCGGTGCTGAAGCCGGTGTTGATTTCGAATGTCGTGCCGCCCATGTCGGCCGCGAACGGGATGAAGCCGGTGGCGGATGAGAACTTCGTCTTTGGATCGCCGAGGAACTCGTACCAGAAGTTAGGTCGTACCCACGCGGTGAAGGTGGATGGCGATCCCGTCAGCCACGTGGGTGTGCCGAAGTCCTGAGCGAAGCGAACGCCGACACGGCCAACCAGAGAATTGACGTTGTCGAAGTGCACCTGGGCGGCGACATCCGATCCGTTGTTTAGATTGATGGTCTGGTAGGCCAGCTGCGCCTGCGGTTCGATGCTGAAGCCGCCAGGCCCCGTGTAAACCGGATAGCCGCCTTCGAGTGAAGCGCCGAAGGCACCGCCATCAGTCTTCATCTTCGGGATGCGGTTGGACTTAGCGTCAATATCGTACCACGAGCCTAACAGCAGCGCGTCAACATAAGCGTTGTCGGGTGTGTAGTGCGTCCAGTATGCGCCCCATGAGTACGCCATGAAGCTGTTCTCACCCGCCTTGCCGTCACCGATATGCTGCACATCGCCTGAGCCGTGGCCGATGGCGAAGAATGCACCGGCGTGATTGCGCGATGTGCTGACATCACCGTCGCGATAGAGATCCATGCCGCCCTGGAAAGCCCAGAAGTCATAATCGTACTTCGGGCCAGCGCCATAGATGCCTCCTTTGCCACCGTCGCGATCACCATGCTGGCCGATGACACGCGCCCATGCAGCATTTGGTGCGCCTTCCGCGTATGGGCTGACAGCCGTGCCGCGCCGCTCATGCAGCGTGTCCAGCATTAGGCGACCGTACAGCAGCGTCATCGCTGGCACAGCTGCATAGAGCGACGTTTCCTGCCGCCAGTCGGGAATACCATCGCCGCAGACGGGTGCAGTTGGATCGAGTGCGCAGTTCAGCTCCGATCGCAGATACCAGGCGTTGGGATTGGAAGCATCTTCGCTGCCGCGATAGAGCGAGTATTCATATGGACCGGCGACCACCGGACCGGCGAGCGCGAACAAGCCCGGCACCGTTGTGCCGCCGTTGATCGCGTCGACGACCAGAATTCCGTTGAGTTGGGTAAGGTCGCCAAGTCCGCCGACGTTGTTGACCGCGAGTTGGGACGTACCGGTGCCCGTTCCTCCATCGATCACAAGCCTATCGGAAGGCGATCCATCGCCGCCAAGCTGCGTGTTGATGCCCAGTGTGCCGCCCTGTCCGGTGTAATTACCTCTTACGACGACTTCGCTGCCTACCAGATTTCCATTGGCGGCGATAATCTGCCCTCCGTGCACGACATTGCCGTCGAAAGTGAGGGTTTGCACATGACTACCCTGCAGGCTGGTGCGGCCTGAGAGTGTTATATCGTCGGCGCGAATGCTGTTGCCGCTGTTGGCTTCGTTGACGACGCTTTCGAATTCCGCTCCTGCAGTCAGATTGAATGAACTGCCCGGCGCATTCACGCCATACACCGCGCCATCGCGAAGTTCGAACGTGCCGGCATGCACCGTGGTGTCAGCCAGGATTTCAGAGGTTCGGTTCTGCAAGCTTGCGTGGTCTTCACCGGAAAAAAGTACACGCCCCGAGCCGCCCGATTGATTGATTTCAACCGCGACCGCGCTGTTCGCGAGGTTGCTCGCAATCGGATCAAAGAACTCTATGCTGCTGCCGGATGCAGCATCCAGGCTCAGCGTTGTCCCGCCCGTTGCCAAATATATGGCGTTAGCGGCCGCTGTCGAAGCGCCATTGTGCGTGTTGCCGGAAAATACAGTGCTACCCGACTGAACCGAAAGCGTGACGTCTGAGCCGCCCCATATCGCGCCGCCGTTGCCGCCGGAACTATTGCCCTGGGCTATCATCGGACCTTGGATAGAGAGCGGTCCGCCAGCGCGGATGGCACCTCCGTCCAACGTCGCCATGTTGTTGGCTAGCGATATGCTTGATCCTGTCAGGATTAACGGCGCCAAGGAGTAAATGGCGCCGCCGCTTGCAAACGCATTGTAAACGCCGCCTGTCTCGTTATAGCCGGCTGTGTTCCCCTCAATCACCAAAGTGGTAGCCGCGCCGCCAATAGTGCTGGTTGCGCTTGCAGAGAGATACAGTCCGCCGCCGAAATTCGTAGACTTGTTTCCCGATATGGAAATTTGGCTGCCAGCAAGCGACAAAGCGCTGTCGCTGTAAATCGCGCCGCCAGACCCGAACGCGGTTGCGGCGCCGGATTGGTTGAAGCCAGCGAGATTGTTATCGAGAACAAGCACCGCGCCGGCGCCGCCGATATCGCTACTGGCCGCTTCGTCCAGATAGAATCCGCCACCGCCGTCAAACGAGCCGCTGCCGCCAGCAATGTTGCCGGTCAGCGTCAGGCTACCATCCACTGACACGGTGCCCACATATGCGCCGCCGCCTTTAACGCCAGCATAGTTGTCGCTGACTGTGGAGGTTGTCGTGCCGCCATTGTTGCCGATTGTAAGCCTTGATATTCCATAACCGGTGCGAAAGCCGCCGCCGTTCTCGTACAGCGCGCGGTTGTTTGTGAACACGGCAGTGCCGGCAATGGCAATCCCGTACTCAACGTTTACGCCGCCGCCGCCGAACCAAGCCTGATTGTTCGTGAATGTTACAATGGCTTCGGGGTTGAGCGCCTGGAAGCCTTCCCCAGACGCACTCACGCTTCCGCCCGACCTGACGCCGCCACCATAGCCGTAGCCACTTCCGCCGATGTTATCTTCGAAAGTGACGATCCGGCTATCGATGATAATTCGACTGCCGTTGTTGGACCAAAGCCCGCCACCGCTTGTGTCGGTTCTGTTGCCACTTACAATCAGGGTGCCATTTGTGTTTGTGAATGAGATGTTGCCGTTGATGGTATGCAGGCCGCCGCCAAAATCTTGGCCGTAGTTGTCCCTGAGTTCAAAGTGGTCGACTGATGACGTAAAATTGCCGGATATGAAAATCGCACCGCCGCGGCCGGTACTGAAATTGTCTCTGAAAATAAGGCGCGTGCCGTCGATCGACAAACTGCTCCCACCCATTGCACCGCCTTCACTGCCATTGCCGTTGCCGTTTGCTATGACAATATTGTCAGCGGTGAACTGACTGGCTGTGAATTTTCCGTAGACGCCGGCACCGTTGTTGAGCGTGATCACACTGTCCGGCGGCACACCGCTCATCACCAGCCCGCTGCCAATGTTTTTGTTGCCGGTCAGAAACGCATCGCCATCGAACTCCCAGACCGTGTTGCTGCCGGTGGAAACAGGGGCGAGATTCTGCCCGTCAGGAATGTTGATGATCGTTTGCGATAAAGCGGGAGCCGAAGCGCTTAGGAAGCCGAGCGCAAAAACACTGATTGATGCAATAGCAGAGGTAATACTGAGCTGCATGGGGAACATATCTCCATGGCCCGCACTGAAATAAGCGCGGAGGCTGAATTGCTAGCGGGCAATTTTGAATTGGCAGACGCGACGCACGGGCGGCCATCAAACTGCGCATCTTTCTGATGCTGGAGATGTGAAAATATCCGCTGACTGAGCAAAGCAGTGATTCGCGATGCCGACGATCATCGCTAGCGACGATAGGAGAAATGCCATGGGTGTTGTCGCAAATTAAGCACAGTCCACTGAAGTATGTCTTTGGCGCATTATTTGATGTCTGACCGGGGCGTTGCTGTGCATCTTTATGGTTCTGGCGCCCCCTTAAAGCTGTGCGAGTTTGGCACACGGCGGATGGAAAATTTGTCCGATCCAGCACACGGCATTTTTACTGCGGGGAGGTAACTGTCGGCGCCAGAGCAGTGATGGGAAGCGCGCCATGGATCGTAGACATTTTCTTAACCTGGCGGGGCCGGCACTCGCCACCGTTGCCTATTCTCCGGCCATGGCCGCCTCTACAGACGCGCCTTCATCACTCCAGAAGCTTTCCGCAGAGCTGGATCAGAGCCTGTTTGCGGGCGACGGGCTGGCCTTTCCTATTCCCGATCAACCGACGATCTCGCCGCTGGCCAAAGGTCTGGATCGTGCGCTCGTGTTGGGCGGCGGTGGAACGTATTATCTGGCTTGGTACTGCGGCTTCTTTCATGGCCTGTTCGATGAGGGCATCGACGCGCCCGAGCTTGCGGACATGATTGTCGGCACATCGGCGGGATCCTATGCTGGGTCGTCGCTCGCCAGCGGGCATTTTTTTCGCCTGCGGACAGAGTTCGAATTTTTCGGTCACTTTCCTGGGCTGTTTGCTCGTTTGGCGCCGGTAAGCGATCCGAACCTCAGCCAGCAGCGCGCGCAAAAGATCAATGCGGCGGCCAAAGACGGCTCTATCGCTACGCGTCAGGCCATCGGCCATGCAGCGCTGGCATCCGACAATAAGGTCAATGGTGAGGGCGTTGAGCGGCTGGCGGCATTTCTCACCGGCGACAGCAAAAGTGCCTGGACCTCTGGCAAGATGCATACAACTGCTGTCGATTGCTACACCGGCGAGCGTGTGGTTGTGTCGAAGGCATCCGCAGACAAGAACGGCATTCCGTTGGCGCATGGCGCGGCGGCCAGCTGCTCGCTTCCTGGCATCATCGGCCCGACGCTGCTGGGGCAGCGCTACTGCATGGACGGCGGAATGTGTTCAAACGCAGCGCACGTTGACCTCGTCGCTGGTGTGAAGCGCGCGCTGATCATTACGCTCAATGATGGTCTGCAGCCGCCGTTTCTGACCGGAATACCGCATCCGATTGCACAGAACATTCAGCAGATCGAAGCGGTGGGAACAAAGACGATGTGGATCAAGGCTGATCCGCCCAACGTCAATCTGATGGATCCGAAGGAAGTTTCGGCCGGGTTGCAGGCTGGATACGATCGCGCGAAGAAGGAAGCACCCGCCATCAAGGAGTTTTGGGTGTAATCGCAGTTCGTCATCAGATGCGCGGTAGTGTGGCAGTCCTTGATGCCGCACAGAAGACTGTGCCGCAGTTATTTAGCAGGCTTGCGTTTAGCCCGCGGCTTGGACGTTGATGGGGCATGGCAGCAAGCGGATTGCTGCGCGCCGTGCGCGGTGTGCCGGTCAAGTTTTCCTTTTGCCGGCGCGCCGTGTCTCATCGCTTTTGTATCCGCAGGCGACTGAAGATTGGCGAGGATCGGGCAATCGGGACGGTCATCGCCAGAACAGCCGTCGATCAGCACCTGCAGCGTGCCGGCCATTTCTTCAAGCTCGTCGATCCGCTGGCGCAGTTCAGAGATGTGCGCTTTGGCAATCTTCTTGACGTCGGCGCTACGACGCGAGGTGTCTCGCCACAGGCCAAGCAGCTCATTGATTTCCGTCACAGCAAAGCCGAGGTCGCGCGCACGACGAATGAAGCGCAGCATGTGCACGTCCGAAGGCGTATAGTCCCGATAGCCTGATTCCGTTCGGGTTGCCTTGGGGATCAGCCCGGTTTCCTCATAGTAACGGATCATCTTGGCGGAAACGCCGGACGCTTTTGCAGCTTCGCCGATGTTCAAGATGCACCGCCTTTGCCCGAAGGCAGCATGCCATCGTTGAACTTGAACGCGCGCAGACGCAGGGCGTTGCCGAGTACGAACACGCTGGACAGCGCCATGGCGCCAGCGGCCAACACTGGCGACATCAAGATCCCCCAACCGGGATAAAGCACGCCAGCGGCAACCGGGATTAGAGCGGTATTGTACGCGAAGGCCCAGAACAGGTTCTGCCGGATGTTGCGCAGCGTGGCGCGCGAAATTGCAATCGCCGTAGGGACGCCGGTGAGGTTGCCGGACATCAGCACGACGTCGGCAGCTTCGATCGCGATATCGGTACCGTTGCCGACAGCCAGTCCGACATCGGCCGCAGCCAGTGCGGGCGCGTCGTTGATGCCATCGCCAACGAAGGCGAGGCTTCCGTAAGAGGTCCTGAGCTTGCGCACCGCTTCGACTTTGCCATCCGGGAGAACTTCGGCGACGACTTCGTCAATGCCAAGCTGGCGAGCGATGGCTTCGGCTGTCGCGCGGTTGTCGCCGGTGATCATCGCGACATTCAAACCCTGCTTGTGAAGATCGGCGATGGCGGCTGGTGATGTTTTCTTGATCGGATCAGCGACGGCGATGATGGCCGCAAGCTTGCCGCCGATGGCCGCATAAAGCGGCGATTTTCCTTCGCTGCCGAGCTTGCTGGCAATGGCGGTATGGGCGGTTACGTCTACACCGATATCGCGCATGTAACGGTCGGCGCCAATGTCGACGCTTGCGCCGTCCACTTCAGCATGAACACCAACGCCGGTAATGGCCTCAAATGAGCGCGCAGCGGGAAGTGCAATACCTTCGCTTTCAGCGGCAGTTACGATGGCGCGAGCGATCGGGTGCTCCGACTTGGCTTCGACGGCGGCGACAGTACCCAGCACATGCGGACGGTCGAAGTCCGGCATGATGAAGAGATCCGTCAAGGCCGGTCGGCCTTCGGTGAGCGTTCCGGTCTTGTCGAAGGCGACGACCTTGGCATCCTTCAGGAGCTGCAGCGCTTCGCCCTTGCGGAACAGCACGCCGAGTTCGGCGGCGCGGCCGGTTCCGACCATGATTGAGGTGGGTGTGGCCAGGCCCATCGCGCATGGGCAGGCGACAATCAGCACAGCCACAGCATTGACGAGTGCGAACGTCAGCGCTGGCGCGGGCCCGAAGAAGAACCAGACAACGAACGTGAGCGCGGCGGCAAGCATGACGGCGGGCACGAACCACATCGTCACTTTATCGACGAGTGCCTGGATTGGCAGCTTGGAGCCTTGCGCCTGTTCCACCATGCGGATGATCTGCGCCAGCATGGTCGCGCCGCCAACGGCGGTTGCCTTGAAGGCAAGCGCACCCTGCTGATTGACGGTGCCGCCGACAAGCGTTGCGCCCGATGCTTTTGCAACCGGAATAGGCTCGCCGGAGATCATGGATTCATCGACGTAGCTCTCACCGTCGGTGACCTCACCGTCGACAGGGATGCGTTCGCCTGGCCGGACCTCGATGATGTCGCCGGTGACGACGTCGTCGATGGGAATCTCGACGAGCGAATTGCCACGCTGCACGCGTGCGGTCTTCGCCTGCAGTTTGACCAGTCGCTTGATGGCTTCGGAGGTGCGGCCCTTGGCGCGGGCTTCCAGATAACGGCCGAGCAGGATCAGCGTAACAATGACTGCTGCCGCCTCATAGTAGACGTTGACGGTGCCAGCCGGCAGCAGGCGCGGCGCGAACGTTGCCACCACGGAGTAAGAGTATGCCGCCAGCGTACCGACCGCGACCAGTGAGTTCATGTCAGGCGCGCGGCGGATAAGAGCTGGAACGCCCTTCTCGTAAAAACGTCGGCCGGGGATCGCCAGCACCAGCGTCGTCAGCACGAACTGCAAATACCAGCTGGCCTGCATGCCGATGGTGTCGGCAATAAGATGATGCACGCCCGGGATCATGTGCGATCCCATCTCAAGCACGAACACTGGCAGCGTCAGGAGAGCGGCGATAATAAGATCGCGTTTCAGCTCGACGCGCTCGGCTTCTTTCCGCTCAGCAGCCTCGTCGTCCTCGCGGCCGCTATTTGCACTGAGCTGACGTGCAGTATATCCGGCCGATGCTACTGCATCGATCAGCGTCGCGATATCAGCGGTGCCGCGCACGCTGGCGCGCTCGGTTGCAAGGTTGACCGTAGCATCGGTAACGCCGGGCACGGCCTTGAGAGCCTTCTCGACACGCCCCACGCAGGAGGCGCAGGTCATGCCTTCGATGGCAAGCTCGACGCTATTCGCTGGCACGTCATAGCCGGCGGCCTGCACAGCCTGCACGAGTTCATTGCGATTGACCGCACCGCTGGTGCGCAGGTCGGCTCGTTCCGTCGCGAGATTGACGCTGACAGAGCTGACGCCCTCGACCTTGCTCAAGGCCTTCTCGATGCGTGCGACGCAGGAGGCGCAAGTCATGCCCTCAATTGGCAGGCTGATGCTGCCCTCTTTGACCATCGGTCGCGTTTGACTGGCGTTCACGCGGTACCTCCACGGAATTCATGCTCTCATTATGGGGACTCCTAAAGGTTCCAACGATGGGAAGGTCAAGAAATTATTTCTCAAAATCGGCCTTGACCTTCCAACGGTGGGAAGCCCCACAAGATTTTCGATCAACTAAAATGATTGGAGCATTTGAAATGCAGATCCAGATCGACAACATGACCTGCGGCTCCTGCGCCAGACACGTCACCCAGGCCATCAAGGCTGTCGATGCCGAGGCCAAGGTGCTGATCGACGTATCCGCGCGGCGCGCAACGGTTGAAACCTCCGCGACAGAACAGGCTGTCACCAGTGCCCTCGCGGCTGACGGCTATGAAGCACGCGTTATCTGAACGAAAGAGATATCCATGAAGAAACTCTCTCTGGCCTTTGTTGCCGCTGCCTTCATCGCCGCAGGGGGCCTTGCTTATGCTCAAGCGGGCGATGGACACTCCGCGACGGAGCATGACCATGCAGGCCATGGCCACCATGCGGCGCATGGCACAGGCGCAGCGTCCGACAATGTCGTGATCCGAGCCTATCAGGCTGCCAACGACCGGATGCATACCGACATGGCGATTGAGTTCACCGGCGACGCGGATACCGACTTCATGCGCGGCATGATTCCCCATCACCAGGGGGCGATCGACATGGCCCGCGTGGTGTTGGAGCATGGCAAGGATCCGGAAGTCCGCAAACTGGCTGAGGCAGTAATTTCGGCGCAGGAAGCCGAGATTGCACTGATGAAGAAGTGGCTGGCGGATAACGCTGAGGCTACCGGCGCTCAGAAGCGCTAATCTCAATGCAGGCAAGCGATCAACCACGGCAGACAAAGCATGCCGTGGTTGACGCGTCGCAGTGATGCGGTTGCAGGCAGTTATCAGGCGCAACCGCTCAGTTCAGCCGCGGTTGTCCTTTTTCGCCTGCGCTACCTTAGTGGCCTTTGACACAGAGCCAATCTGGCTTCCGGGAATGATGTTGCGGCGACGCCTGTTCGGGATTGGCTGCATCCCGTCGCTTCTTGTCCGATCAGAAGACGCAGGATTGACAAAACTGGCCTGCCGACGGGCGGCCAGCGCGCGGCGTGCCGCATCGACATTGGACGCGCGCGCTTCAAGTGCACGTTGGCGCGCAAGCTCGCGGTTAACACGTTTTAGCGCGGCGGACAGCGCCTGTTTGCGTTTCAGCGGATGCTCGGTGTTGCCGGGAAACGATCCACCGCGTGCCTCGGCTTTGCCACGCAACTCCCGCTGACGCTGGCGCACCAGGGTCCGCACCTTACCCTTCTCGGATCGTATCTGCTTCTGCAGGTCACGCAGAGCCTTGGCATCGATGTCGTAAATCTCCGGATGATGAGACTTGTCGACCATTTCAAGCTGGTCATCGGTCAAAATACTGCGTTCGGTTGCACGCGAATGGGACATCCAAAGCTCTCCTGTTTTCCTCATCTGGATCTTATCGGAGCGTCGGCTATCTTGCGGAAGCTTTGCCGGAGCTTGCTTTTCGAAGTCTGACTGAATGAGTGAAAAATGCCGCTATTGTTGGGCAGCGGTTTGCAGATAGTCCGCAATAGAACGCAACCGTCGGACGCATGCTGACTTGCCGGTATCGGCCACCATCCAAACCGCAATCGCGCTGGGGGAATGTGATGATGTCAGCTGCTCCCTGACCATGGGGCAAGTGCACGTAAAGTGCATAGATAATCAGGAATTGATATTTGACCCCAGACCGCAGCGCCTCATATTTGACGGCGGTGGTGAGGAACGCTGAGCGTCGCTTGCTGGCCGATCAGCCCTACCCCTTGGCGCTTGCGAGAAGTCTGACGATGGAACGATGTCTACATTTCGGCGCGCGCGAGAATAATCGTCACGGTCAGGAAGTTCGTCTGTCATCAGACGTGTGATTGACCGGCCGCCATAACCAAAAACTGAAGATTGGAAGTTGATGCATGCCATCGCTGCCGTGCGCAGCGAGCGGCGGAGCTTTGTCTGCGGTCGAAGCTTCTGAATGTTGAAAGGGGGATGTGTGGGACTTGTGTCGACGAATGTCGCTGAATGGGGCGGAGCGAAAAGCGCGGCGCGCGCCAGACAGATCCTGACCTTGCGCGGGGTCACGCTTTCATTTGGTGGCGTCACCGCGATATCGGACATCGATCTGGACGTCGCCGAAGGCGAAATTCGCGCAATCATTGGCCCGAATGGCGCTGGCAAAAGTTCGCTCATCAATGTGATCAGCGGCGTCTACCGGCCGGACCGCGGCACGATTGCAATCGGCGATACGGTTTTTGCTGACGTTCCTGGCAGCCGCGTTGCGCGACTTGGTATCGCGCGGACCTATCAGAACCTCGCCCTGTTCAAAGGACTGACCGTTCTGGAGAACGTTGAGACGGGCCGCGCGGCAACTGTTTCATCGACCTTCATTGAGCAGGTGATCGGCATTGGCCGTGCACGCCGTGAAGAGGCTGACACGCGGGCGCGCTCTGAAGCGGTGATCGACGCGCTGCACCTGACTTCAGTGCGCGATCGGCTTGTCGGTACGCTGCCCTATGGCGTGCAGAAGCGCGTTGAGCTGGCCCGGGCGCTGGTTTCAGAGCCGCGGCTCTTGCTGCTGGACGAACCCATGGCGGGAATGACTGCCGGTGAGAAGCAGGAAATGGCGGGCTTCGTATTGGCAGCCCGCGACCGCTTCAACGCGAGCATCGTGCTTATCGAACATGACATCGGCGTGGTGATGGGGCTGTCGGATCGCATCGCGGTGCTGGATTACGGCCGCAAGATTGCAGACGGAACTCCGGATGCGGTGCGCGCGGATCAACGGGTTATCGACGCCTATCTCGGTGTCGCCCATGACGACGACATTATCGAGGAAAGCAACGCCTGATGGAAAGTTTCGACTTCCCCTTTTTCATAGAAGTGCTGGTAGGCGGATTGCTGTCCGGCATCATGTACTCACTGGTCGCGATTGGCTTCGTGCTGATCTACAAAACTTCCGGCGTTTTAAACTTTGCGCAGGGTGCACTGCTTCTGTTTGCTGCGCTGACGTTTGTGAGCCTGCTGGAACGCGGCGTTCCGTTCTGGATTACGTTCGCGGTGACGCTGGCGATCATGGCGGTTATCGGCATCCTGATAGAACGCACGGTTCTGCGGCCACTGGTCAACAAGCCGCCGATCACGCTTTTCGTCGCCACGCTTGGCCTTGCCTACGTTCTTGAGGGCGGCGCTCAGTTGCTGTGGGGCACGCAGGTGCACGGGCTCGACCTTGGCATCGACGATGTGCCGTATGTCGTCGGCGGTGTCTTTATCAGCACGTTCGATCTGTTCGCAGCAGCAGTAGCAGCCAGCATCGTTCTGCTGCTGACAATCGTGTTTCGATATACGCGGATCGGTCTGGCGTTCCGGGCGGTCGCGGATGATCAATTCGCAGCCCTCGCTATTGGCCTGAAACTGCCGGTGATCTGGGCGGCGGTGTGGATCGCTGCCGGTTTCGTGGCTCTTGTTGCCGGGCTGCTGTGGGGCGCGCGTCTGGGTGTTCAGTTCTCGCTCTCGCTGGTCGTGCTGAAGGCGCTGCCCGTGCTCGTGCTGGGCGGCTTTGACTCAATTCTCGGCGCGATTGTTGGCGGTCTGCTTATCGGCGCCAGCGAGAAGCTCGCGGAAGTCTACCTGGGGCCGTTCTTCGGCGGCGGCATCGAGTCGTGGTTCGCCTACGTCTTCGCGCTCGCCATCCTTCTCATTCGCCCGTCCGGTCTGTTTGGCCAGCGCCTTGTGGAAAGGACCTGACAATGACAACAGCTTCCATTCCACTGCCGCGTCCCGCTTCCGCTATTGGCCGCGTGCCGACCTGGCCGCTGCCGCTTGCAGTGATCGTGTTCGCCTATGCCGGTATTCCGCTGTTCGCGTCGGACTATCTTTATGATGCAATTCTGGCGCCGTTCCTGGCGCTCAGTCTTGCGGCGGTTGGCCTGAACATCCTCACCGGTTATGCGGGACAGGTGTCGCTTGGTTCGGCCGCCTTCATGGCCGTGGGCGCCTATGCAGCTTACAACTTCAACCTGCGTGTTGAAGGGCTGCCGTTGCTGGCGAGCATTGTGTTCGCGGGACTTATCGCTTCGGCCGTCGGTGTTGTGTTCGGTCTGCCGAGCCTGCGTCTCAAGGGTTTCTACCTGGCGGTCTCGACACTGGCGGCGCAATTTTTCGTGCAGTGGACGCTGACCAAGTTTAGCTGGTTTTCGAACTATAACCCGTCCGGCGTTATCGATGCCCCCGCGCTCAACGTGTTCGGATACGTGTTTGAGGGCCCGCACGGACGCTACCTGTTCTCACTTAGCGTCGTTGTCGCGCTGACGGTGTTCGCGGCGCGGCTTGTGAAGACGCAGACCGGACGGAACTTCATTGCCGTGCGCGACAATGAGACGGCGGCGAGGATCAGCGGCGTTCCGGTTCTGCACACAAAGCTGTTGGCGTTCGCAATCTCGTCTTTCATCATCGGCGTTGCTGGCGTGCTGTGGGCGTTCGCTTACCTGCGCACCGTTGAGCCGCACGGCTTCAACCTCGATCGCTCGTTCCAGATCCTGTTCATCATCATCATCGGTGGTCTTGCAACCATTCGGGGCGCGTTTTTTGGCGCCGCACTGATTGTGGTGCTGCCGCTGGTGCTGTCGCGGGCGGGCACGTTCCTGTTCGGCAGCTACTTCGACTCCGGCGTGCTCGACATGAGCCAGCGGATCTTAGTAGGCGCGCTCATCATCGTTTTCCTCATTGCGGAGCCGGATGGCCTGGCAGCGCTCGGCAACCGCATAGCGCGGCGTCTTCGACTGAAGTCGCCGACAAACTGAACTCGACGTTTTTTAATCAACGAAGGAGTACGACCATGAAACACTACGGGGCCAAGGCCTTGTTGAAGGGCGCGGTGCTTTCAGCCGTCGCCGCCGGATCATTCGCCACAGCAGCAATCGCTGATGAGCAGTTCTTCCCGCTGCAAAGCTATCGCGTTGGTCCATATGCGGCTGGCGGAACGGGCTTCTTTGGCGGAACGATCGATTACTTCAACCTCATCAACACACGCGACGGTGGCGTCAACGGCGTCAAGCTCACCTGGGAAGAGGGTGAGACGCAGTATGAGGTTGAGCGTGGTGTCGAGGTTTATGAGCGCCTGAAGGGCCGGCCGAACATTGCCGCCTGGAACCCGCTGTCGGTGGGCATTGCGTACGCGATGATCGACCGTATCACGCAGGACCGCGTGCCGCTTATCACTGTCAATCATGGTCGTACCGATTCCACCGATGGCCGCGTGTTCCCGTATGTGTTCCCGCTGCTGCTCAATCCGTACAGCGAGACGTCGGGCATCATCAATTACATTGCATCGAAGGAAGGCGGCGAGGAGAAGCTGAAGGGCAAGAAGATCGTCGTGCTGTATCACGGCTCGCCCTACGGCAAGGAGACGATCCCGATCTATGAGCTTCTGAAGGAGAAGTTCGGCTACGAAGTGCAGCAGATCGAGGTGCCGCATCCGGGCAACGAGCAGCAAGCGCAGTGGCTGGCCATTCGTCGCTACAAGCCGGACTATGTTGTGCTGCGCGGCTGGGGCGTGATGAACCCGGTGGCAATCAAGACGGCGCAGAAGACGGGCTTCCCGGTTGATCGCATCATCGGCAATGTCTGGTCGAATTCGGAAGAGGATGTGATCCCGGCAGGTGATGCTGCGATCGGCTATACCGCGATCACGACGCAGGCTTCGGGTGCGGATTATCCGGTGCTGCAGGAAATCGTCAAAACCGTTTACGACGGCGGTAAAGGCAACCTGGAAGACAAGAAGCGCATCGGCAGCGTCTACCATAACCTCGGCATCGTGAACGGCATCCTGAACGTCGAAGCTGTCCGCATTGCACAGAAGCGTTTCGGCAATCGCACCCTGACTGGCGACGAAGTGCGGTGGGGTTTCGAGCATCTGCAGCTTGATCCCAAGCGTGTCGAGGAACTGGGCGCCAAGGGCCTGTTCCACTCCATCAATGTCACGTGGGACAACCACGAGGGCGATGGCCTGGTCACATTCCAGCAGTGGGACGGCAAGAAGTGGAACGTTGTTTCTGACTGGATTGCGCCGGACTGGAAGCTGCTGCGTCCGATCATCGAGAAGTCAGCGGAAGCATACGCCAAGGAGAAGGGCATCAAGATCCGCACCAGTGAGGATGCGGACAAGGTGACCGAACTTCAGGGTGCTGCTTCGAGCGCCAAGAACTGAACCGTTGCATTGCGCGCCACCATTCCAGTTCGGAGTGGTGGCGTTCTCATCATTGGAGGATCCGATGTCTGAGCGCTCCGATCTGTTGGTCGTGAATAATCTGGCGGCCGTGTACAACCATGCCGTCTCCGCCTTGCATGGTGTCAGTCTGCGGGTTGCGCGCGGCGAGGTGCGAGCCATTCTCGGCGCTAATGGCGCAGGCAAATCCACGACACTGAAGGCAATATCGAATGTGCTGTCCGCAGTGCGCGGGCAGATCACCGCTGGCTCGATCACGTTTGATGGTCTCGACGTGGCGAAGGCGAAACCCAGCGATCTTATTCGCGCAGGGCTGGTGCCTGTGCTGGAAGGACGCCACGTTTTCAAATCGCTGACCGTTGAGGAGAACCTCAATACCGGTGGCCTGGGACGCGGTTCCTCGCGGGCTGAGATCGCATCCGATCTTGAGCGCGTTTACACGCTTTTTCCGTCGCTGACGCGAAAGCGTAAAATTGCTGCGGGCCTGACATCGGGCGGCGAGCAGCAGATGGTTGCGGTCGGACGCGCGCTGATGGCGCGGCCGCGTCTCCTTGTGCTGGATGAGCCGTCGATGGGATTGGCGCTGATTGTGGTGCAAAGCATCTTCGATACGCTGCGCCGGCTCAATCGCGAGGACGGGCTTACGATACTGCTCGCGGAGCAGAATGCGGCCATTGCGTTGCGCTATGCGTCAAGCGCGACTGTGCTGGAAAACGGCGCTACGGTGCTTGAGGGGACCGCCGATGAGCTTCGTAACCGCGCCGACGCGCGCGAGTTCTATCTCGGCTCCAGCATCAAGCGATCGGAAACAGCACATGCGCGCACGGCGGTCAGCGCGGGCGTCGTTGCCGCCGAGTAAATCGCGATGACTTGGCCCGCGTGAATATTCAAATGAGAACTACTTATTTGTGTTCAAGCTGGCCGGTTAATAGCATCGAATTGTGAGAGTGGTACGCGCCGCAGCTGTTGCGATCCCACGCTGCACCATCATCGGCCGTTGCTCTCACACCTTATCCCGTTATCACCCGCAACCGTTCACAGGCTGCGCGCTTTTCGCGTGCGTCACTGGCTGCGCGCGCAAAGAGGAATGACCACGCATGTCGCAACAGACCGCATACCATGGGATCTATTTGACCGGCAGTCTGCCATTCAAAAACGCCGATGAGGTGTTCGACTATATCGGCAGCGAGCTTGGTCCGTGGGTTGCGCGCGTACCTGACGGCGAAACAGGTGAGCGCCGTAACTGGGTGCTGACACAGACGGCACATTTCTTTGATAACCCGTTTCTGGAAGTGCTGCCGGAATCGCCTGAAATTGGCCGTAGACTTGCACGGATCAAGCCGGGTGTGCGCGCTGAGGATATAGCGTTCCCACCGTTCCAGTATCCGGATTTTGCAACCGAGTCGTATCCGCTGTTCAAGAAGGCCAAGGAAGAGGGTCGTTCTGCACCGGATGCGAAGTTCCAGATTTCGCTGCCGACGCCGTTCAACGCCGTATCATATTTCGTCGTGCTTGAGGATCAGGCGCGCGTGCTGGCCGCTTACAACGTGCAGGCCAAGGCGGCGACAGAAGAAATTCTGCGGCGCTTCCCGCATGAGGAACTTGCGATCCAGTGGGATCTGCCGACCGAGCTGGTGACGGTGCAGGGCTGGTTCCCGAATCCGCTGGCGAACCTTGATTCCGTTTTCTCGACCATCGCTGAAGTAACGAGCTGGGTGCCGGCCGACGTCGATGTTGGCTATCATCTCTGCTACGGCGATTCCAAGTTCGGTGCCTCGCCGTTCATGGGCAATCCGGACCAGTGCCCAATTCACAGCCATAAGGATCATGGCCGCAACATCCTGCCCCAGGATATCAGCACGGTGGTTGAATTCAGCAACCGACTGGCGGAGCGTATTGGCCGGCCGATCAACTTCATTCATGCCGCAACCATGCGCGATTGGGATCAGCCGCAGCATTGGGAAGCGCTGTCGAAGTTGAAACTCGCACCGGAAACGGAATTCTATCTTGGGCTTGTTCATGCCAGTGACGGACTGGACTCGGCGCAACGCCGTTGGAATTATGTCGCCAATCATCTGAAGTCGTTTGGTGTCTCGACCGAATGTGGTCTTGGTCGGCACTCGCAGGAAGAGCTTGCCGCCGTAACGGCAATCTTCAAAGGATTGGGAGCTGGCACTGAAAGCCGGCAGGCTGCGGAGTAACGGGAACGGAATGGCCTATATCAGTCAATTGAACTATGACGACGCGCCTCCTGAGAATCAGGAGGCGTTTCGCCATGAACAAGCCGTGCGTGGCAAGCCGTCGAATATGAAGGCGACGCTGTTGCACTCCGTACCCGCTCATGCGGCCTACATGCAGTGGTATCCGCTGTGGGACGAGGTGAAGAAGCTGCTGGGGTTGCGCGGTGCTGTGCTTTACGCGCACGCGATCTCGACCACCAACAACTGCCTGCTGTGCTCCACCTATTTCCGCAAGGCGTTGACCGATCTCGGCACGTCGCCGGATAAGTTTGAAGTGAGCGAGGAGGAAGCGCCAATTGTTGCGTTGGGTTATGCCGCTGCACGCCACGCGCAGCCGATCGATCCGAAGCTGTGGGCGCAGTTGAAGGAGCGTTTCAGCGAGCGCGATCTCGTCAATCTGGTGGCCTTTGCGGGACTGATGGTGGCGACAAATCTGTTCAACAATCTGGTGCAGGTTGAGGTTGATGATGTGCTGACGCCATATGTTCCAAAAGCGCAGTTAGCCGAGACAGCCGATGTCGAATAGAAAGCGTGCAAGCCGTAAGGTGAAAACCACATCAGCAACACCGGAGGCGCTGCAACAGTTGCAGCGCTTTTCGCTTCTTGATGCGCTGTTCGGTCGGCGCTCGCGACGCTTCGGGACGGGAATGGAAATTCCCGATGGCCCGTTCAAGTATCGGTCGGAACGCGCGGCGGAGCCGATTGGCGAATTCGAGCGTACGCTTCTGATCGCCATTGGAGCTGGCGTTTCGGGATGGAATTTCGGCTTCCCGCACGCAGCCCATGGTCCGGCGGAAGCCGGGTGCGACTATCCGGTGCGGTCGGTGGGACGCACTTATCCCAGCGGCGCGGCGGTGTATGGTTCCGAACTGCTGGTTACGGACGACAGCGGAATCTACATCACCAAGTTTCGCGATCTCGACGCTGGCGCTGTTCAGTCGGTCCGTTCACCGGAGGAATTGGTCGAGCAACTCGGCAAGCATATCGTGCGGCTTGGCGATAAGCGCGTGCAGTTGCCCGCTGAATTTCCGCATATCGGCACGCACAATCAGTGGGCGGCCAACAAGCCAGGCAGCACGCTGTTCGTGCCGGTTGCCGATCAGGTGGAAACGCTGCTCAATCTGCTATGGATCTATGCAGGCGAGGGCTCGCCAGTTCTGGATGAACGAGGTGCCAAGCTGGGGCGTCCTGCGGGTTTATTGAAAAAGGGTACGCTGCGTTCTGAGCGCGCGGTGCCACTTGCAACCATAGAGGCGGTCGCGCTGAAGCACAGCACGGCCGAGCTCAGCATCGCTGCCTATAATGTGCAGCTTGGTTTGCAGGCGATTGGTCTCGGCGGATGGCTGTATACGGGCATCAATGGTCCCAGCCTGCTCGGCGCCTACGCGGGGCAGGGCATTCCAGGATTCGGCTTCCGCTTCAGCGGCAAGGGTTCACCGGACAAGCTGATACCGCTTGGTCTTGATGGCGCGTTCGAGCCGCTCATTCCGCCCTACGTGTCATCCATGGCCGAGGCTGCGAAACTGTTTCTCGGTCGCAAGTTTGGCCCCGATGGTGTGTTCGGGCCCACGCGTCCAACGCCCTATGCTCATGAGGCTGAGGTGAAGCGCGCGCTGTCGTCACCCGATCCAGATAAGGTTGAATACTTCATCGATCTCGTGGCGGAGATCCATGATCGCTACGGCCGCTTTCCGACTGAGGTGGCGCCCGTGGGGGTCAGCATTTACACGCAGGCCCAGCACATCGATACGGCGTTTTACGATCGCTTCTACAAGCCTGGTGCGTATCTGGAAACGCATCGCACGCATGATGCGCTTTGGCACGGTGACGAATAGCCGGGTGGGCTTTTCGAGCTTGAATAGCCAGCAGTAATGCACACAACGTCAAGCACGCAACTCAAAGAAAAGGCCCGGAACACGATCTGTGCTCCGGGCCTTTTTGTCTGCGCTGTGTTGGCCGTCAGCTCCAAGCGTGCAGCGGCGGCTTCACGTCGTTGAGGAAGTAGTTGCCGAGAATGGCGTACTTCCAGCGCACCGGATCGTGCAGCGTGTGCGTGCGCGCGTTGCGCCAGTGCCGATCGAGGTTGTGTTCTGCCAGCGTGGATCGCGCGCCGGCAAGTTCGAACAGCTTGTTGCTGGCTGCAATTGCGATCTCGGTGCTGAACACCTTTGCTTCGGCAACTGCGATCTGCGCTTCGGCAACAGTCTCTGCTGTCGGGTTTGCAACAGCGCGGTCAACGGCAAGACCGGCGCGGTCCTGCAGCGCTTCCGATGCATGAAGGCGCAGCTTCAGATCGCCGATGGCCTGGATCGTATAGGGATCCTGGCTGGCGCTATCGAGGCCGCTATCCACCCACGCGCGCGCTTTGGTGCGCACAAAGGCGATCGTGTCGTCGATGGCCGCCTGAGCGATACCATTATCAACGCCAACCTGGATGATCTGGAAGATCGCGCCATCGGCGGTCGGCTTGTCGTAGCCCTTGTATCCCGGCACCAGATGCGTTTTCGACACCTTCACGCCATCGAGCAGCACAGTGCCGCTAAGCGTGGTGCGCTGACCGAATGCTGACCAATCGTCGATCACGGTCAGGCCCGGTGCATCACGTTCTGCGATGGCGTACCAGGCGCGGCCCTGATCATCGACAGCCACGATTGGCACCAAATGCGCAAGCACGGCACCGGTGGAATAGAACTTGCGCCCAGTTACGATGACATGATCGCCGTGATCGGTGAATTTGGTCTCGAAGTCAGCGGCGCGTTTTGAGCCAAACTCAGAAAACGCATTGCCGAAGCGTACGCCGCTCAGCGCCAGATCGAACAAAAGCTTCTGCTGCGCCTCATCGGACACCGTGCGAATGGCGGCGATGACGCCCAGATGGTTTTGCGAAATCTGGCCAATGGATGGATCGGCAGCCGATATGATCTGCACGACTTTTGTCAGCGTCAAATACGAGACTTCCGGGCCGCCAAACTTTCTCGGCACGTTGATCGACCACAGGCCGCTCTGGGAAAACGCGTTCAGTTCTTCGATCGGCCACTCGCGATTGCGGTCGCGTCGGGATGCGCCGCCGACGAATTGCGCCGCCAGACGATGTGCGATCTCGATCGCTTCTGCGTCACTGCGAATGATGTGCGCGGGCTGGGATGGCTTTGGCTGCCCCGGCACGTGGGCGGGCGCAGCGGTTTCCGGTTTCGGGTGGGCAAGGGTAAGTGTCATTCTCAAGCTCCTGACATAGTGCCGATGGCGTCCGTTTACTCAGCCGCCTGTGCGTACGGGCGCTCGGCTTCAAGCTTGCGCACCAGGGGAATGACGTTTTTGCCGAAGAACTCAACCTCCTCCTGGAAGTGCAGGAAGCCCAGCAGGATCAGATCAGCGCCGCTGTCCTTAAGGTCCAGAATGCGCTCGGCGATCTGCTGCGGCGTGCCGATCAGGTTGGAGCGGAAGCCGTCGTTGTATTGAACCAGATCGTTGAACGTTGACTTGGCCCAATTGCCCTGACCTTCGGGCGAAGCCGCGCCGGCATTCTTCACCTCGTGGCCGAACGCGCGAACAGCTTCAGGATTGGCGTGCTCGATGATTTCGGCCAGCACGTTCTGTGCTTCGGCCTCAGTGTTGCGCGCAATGGCAAAGGCATTGACGCCGACCTTCACCGAACGGCCATGCTCGGCAGCCTTGGTGCGAATGTCGGATACCTGCTTGGCAATTTCATCCGGCGTGTTGCCGTTGGTGAAATACCAATCGGATACGCGCGAGGCCATATCGCGCGCCGCGCGGGAAGAACCGCCCTGGAAAATTTCCGGCAGCGGGTGCGGTTTCGGCTTCAGCGAGTAGTTGTTGTAACGGTAGAAGTCGCCGCGGAAGGTGAAGCTCTCTTCAGTCCAGATGCCGCGCAAAGCACGGATGAACTCTTCCGAACGGCGGTAGCGTTCGTCGTGATCGAGCCAGTGCTCACCAATGGCGGCAAACTCGCCGCGGAACCAACCGCTCACAACGTTCACGGCAATGCGCGGGCCGTACAGCAGATTGATGCTGGCGATCTGTTTGGCCGCAAGCGTCGGGTTCCATGGGCCCGGCAGTAGCGCTGCGATGAGTGTCAGGCGCTCGGTCTGGCTCAGGATCGCCTGGCTGAACGAAACCGGCTCATGCTGGAATTCGGCGCCATAGCCGGCGGTGAAACGGATCTGGCTCAGAGCATAGTCGAAGCCGTTCTGCTCCGCGATCTGCGCCAGCTTGACGTTGTAGTTGATGTCCCAGCTTGTGCGCTGGGGGATGTTGCTGATTACGAGACCGCCCGAAACGTTCGGCACCCAGTAGGCGAATTTGATCGGCTCGCGAGTGTTCAGAGAAGCTGAGTTTGAACTGGTCATCCGTGTGCTCCACAAAAATGGGTGCTGAGGCTTCAGGCAATTGCCGCCAGAGGTGCGTCGTAAGCGCCGTTAGCCTGATTGGTGCGCCGCTTGAGATACGTCGATGCTTCAACGCCAACACGCGCAACGCGCTCTTCAATGTCGGGATTGGAAATGGCGTAGTTCGAGAAATCCGATTCAACCGCATATACGGTGGTCGGCAGCGACAGCGCCTGCAGGAAACCAAACAGTGGCCGCAGCTGGTGGTCGATCATGAGACCATGCAGCTGAGAACCACCGGTTGCGGTCAGCACTACGGGTTTGTTGGAGAAGTGCCTGTGATCGACCAGATCGAACAGATGCTTCAGCGCACCGGTGTAGGAGGCGCGATAAACCGGTGTGCCAACGACAAGCAGATCTGCCTGCTCAACACGTTGCACAAACGCCTTGCCAGTGACGCTCAAATCTTTAGGCGAACGCGATTGAAACAGCGCCGGCGCAGCGTCGGACAGCTCAATGAACGAGGATTGATAGCCGGTTTCCTGCTCGATGGCGGCAAGGACCGCTTTAACAAGAACGGACGTGCGAGACGGATCGGACAGGCTGCCGGAAATGCCAAGGATGGATGGTTTGGTCATGATGATTGCCCCCAATGGGATTGCGTCGGCGATGGAGCGCCGTGAACTGGTCAACGCGTTTTGTGGCAAACGCCGTCACGCGGAATGTCGGCGGCAGCGACACCCACAGCGGTGGATGCCATCGCGGTCAACAACCGTGCTTGCAATATTTTGATCTACCGGCATGCGTGCTTCGCGTTCGATGCAAAAGGCCTTGTGGCGAGGCCACGGGGCCGTGTCCTTGGTGGACTAACATCGGCGCGAGGATGGTGAGAAATATGAACTTGGCATTTTGATATTCGCCAGAGGAATAACGGCACTGGAGAGCGTTTGGCCGATAAGCTTATGGCCCGTTTTTTGTGCGTTTATATGAGTTTTTGATTGTTAGGGAACCACGACACGCATGTTAGCCCAAGCTCGGATGACCTCGCGCAGAGCGATGCTGTTAAGGCTGTTGATCTGCGGTGGCATCCGTCCGCTGAAATGCGCACGCGCGATAATTCGTATAACGAGGAACAATATGGGCAATACATCAACCGCCACCACGAGAAGAGAGTTCGTGGGATCAGTCGCAGGCACGGTCGCCGCTGTTGCGGCCACGGCGGCTACGGTGGGCAGCACCGCACACGCGTCGGACGACAAGACCAAGCTGGGCGGCATTCACGCAATCCCCGAGCTGGCGCCGCAGTGGCAGACGCTCGATCTTGCTAAAATCGTCAAGTATCCGGCAGCATTCCTGTCGGTCAGCCAGAACAACAGCCTCTATCGTCCGGACGGCGCGCAGGCGGCCGAAAAGCAGTGGGAGCGTGGAAGCCTCGCCGCAACCGTGAAGGCAGCCAAGGCAGCCCGTGCCGCCGGCAACTTCAAGACATTCGCCTGGATCGGGTACGAAGTGTTCCGCGAGAGCTACCCGCAGAGTGAGTTCGATCAGGCGCAGTACGCGTCCTGGATCAAGGGCAAGGAAGACTGGCCGGCTGAGAAGAAGAAGGCCGACAATGACCTCGTTGATGAGCTACGGGCACTGGTCGAACCGGGCGATCTGGAGTTCAACGAGTTCGCACTGCAGACAGCGTTTGTTGGCACGCCGTTGCCGCTTGACCTGGCACGCAAGCAGATCAAGACCATCATCATCACTGGCATCCATCTCGACTGGTGCGTTGAGGGCAATGCACGCGCTGCACGCGACAACGGCTTCCTGCCCATCATCATCGGTGATGCTACAGCCGCTAATAACGCGGAAGAAGAAGCTGCCGCATTCCGGCGTATCAACAACTTCTTCGCTCCGGTGATTTCCGCTGACACGTTCGTCAAGCTGCTTGGCGAGCCCAGCCGCACCTAACATGCGGCTCCGTGGCGGCGGTTTGCTCCCGTGTGCCGCCGTCACGGCGCTCTCTCTATATTCACCTGATGAATTTGCTTAGTGGAATTAAACGGCATCCATAGCGACATCGATTTGTTACGGTTCTATCGATTGGTATCAATATGGGAGAGCCACTGCGCATCATGTTGCAACGGAGCATGCATTTCGTCGCCGCAACGCTGTTTGCAGTTATGGCGGCGACCACGAACGTAGTGGCTGACAATCCGCGCACGATTAGTATCGATTGGGCGACTTATAATCCTCTCTCTGTCGTTCTGAAAGCCAATGGATACCTGGAGCAGGCATTGGCTGACAGCGGCATACGGGTGCGCTGGGTGCAGTCCGCGGGCTCCAACAAGGCGCTGGAGTTCTTGAATGCCGAAGCGCTCGACTTCGGCTCAACGGCGGGATCGGCAGCGTTACTGGGCAGCGTCAATGGCAACCCGATAAAGATCGTTTCGGTCTATTCGCGGCCGGAATGGACGGCGCTGGTTACGCGTAAGGAAACCGGCATTCATAGCCCATCGGACCTGCGCGGCAAGCGCATTGCGGTGACGCGCGGCACCGATGCCTATGTGTTCCTGATCCGCGCGCTGGAAGAATCGGGCCTCACCGAGAAGGACGTGAAGCCTGTTCTGCTGCAGCACGCCGATGGTAAGCTTGCGCTGCTGCGGGGGGATGTCGATGCGTGGGCAGGCCTCGACCCGATGATGGCAGCGGCAGAGCTCGAAGCCGGCGCCGAGCTGTTTCATCGTGATGTTGAGGCAAACACCTGGGGCACGCTGTGCGTGCGCTCGGAATTTGCCAGCAAGCACCCGGACTTGGTCGCCAAGGTTCTGCAAGCCTATGAGCAGGCGCGCGCGTTTGCGGTTGAGCATCCCGATGAGCTGACCACGCTACTCGCAAAGTCCATGCGGTTGCCGCCGGAGATTGTGCAGCGTCAGTTGCAGCGTACGGATCTCGATCGGTTTGCGCTGGGCGCATCGCAGCGCACGGCCATCGTAGCTGCAGGGCTGGCGTTGCAGCGTAGCGGCATCATAAAGCCTGACGTGAACGTCGACGCGGCGGTAGATGCGCTGATTGATCCGAGTTTCAATTGAACATGAGTGACGTTGTTGGGCATTCTCCGGCGTTGACCGCTGTGCAACGTGCTGCGCCCCGGTTTTCGCTGCGGGACATAGCCGTGCCGCTATTGCTGCCGTTGGCGCTCGGGCTCATCTGGGAGGGTGCTGTCAGCGGCGGTTTTGCAGAAGGGCGGCTTATGCCAGCGCCTTCTACGATCATTGCAACGCTCGGTGAATTGGCGAAGTCCGGTGAGCTGGAAGTGCATGTTCTGGCCACCACCAGCCGCGTTGCGGTGGGCTTCCTGTTGGGCAGCATCGCCGGTGTGCTTGTCGGCGCAATCACAGGGCATTTCGCGATGAGCCGGCGTGTGCTCGATCCGACGCTGCAGGCGTTACGTGCCATTCCGTCGATAGCGTGGGTGCCGCTGTTCATCCTGTGGCTGGGCATCTTTGAAGCATCGAAGATCGCCTTGATAGCAGTCGGCGTATTTTTTCCGGTCTATCTCGGCGTCATGGGAGCAATCGCTTCGGTTGACCGCAAGCTGGTAGAAGTTGGCCGGATATTCCGCCTAAACAGCCTGCAACTCGTCAGCCGGATACTGCTGCCGGCGGTGTTGCCCGCCTCCGTTGTGGCATTGCGTGGTGGCTTGGGGTTGGGGTGGATGTTCGTGGTGGCCGCGGAGTTCATGGGCGCAGCGGAAGGTCTTGGCTATCTGCTTATCGACGGACAGCAGACGGGGCGGCCGGATCTGATCATCGCGGCGATAGTTGTGTTTGCGCTGTTGGGCAAAGCATCGGACGCACTGCTGGCGGCTGCCGCGAAGCCGTTTCTGCGTTGGCAGGATAGCTATCAGAAGAATTGAGGTGCGACGTGCTCCATATCGCTCACGTTTCAAAAGCGTTTGCACGCGGCGGCCCTGTGCTGGCCGATGTCGATCTGACCGTTGAGCGCGGCGAGTCCGTTGCGATCGTTGGTGCATCTGGCTGCGGCAAAAGCACGTTGTTGAGGATCATCGCCGGGCTAGAACCACCGTCTCGCGGCACGGTTACCGTTGCAGGGGAAGAGATACGCACGCCGCATCCGATGGTCGGCATGATCTTTCAGGAGCCCAGGCTGTTGCCTTGGCTGACAGTGGCGGAGAATATCGCATTTGGGATCACCTCGCTGCCTGGATCCGAACGAACCGCGCGCGTGCAAGAAGCGCTCGATCTGATTGGTCTGGTGGAGCACGCAAGCAAATGGCCGCGAGAGCTTTCGGGCGGACAGAGCCAACGCGTCGCCATTGCGCGCGCATTGGTGGCCAGACCATCGGTGATCCTGCTCGATGAACCGTTTTCAGCGCTTGACGCTGTAACGCGTGCGGATTTGCAGAGGCATATGCGTGCACTGGGGCGACGCATGCATCTCACTTTGGTGATCGTTACGCACGATCTCGAAGAGGCGCTCATATTGGGCGACCGTGTCGCGATCATGCAGCCAAATCCGGGGCGCATTGCAAAGATTGTTACCGTGCCGGGTGATGGTGACACAGACCTCGCACGGCGTGAACTGGCATCGTCGTTTGCGCATCTCAGTGGAGCGCGCAACGCTGCGGTGCTGGAAGGTGCGCGCGTTGAATATGCCCTTACGTCATAACGTATTCAGAAAATGCAATTTCGGGATGCGTTCCGACGCGCCTATACAGAGCATGCACTGAAGGCGGGCAATAAGGCGGTTTTGACCCGTCTGTGGAGCAGTTGATGGGAAGCACCGTTCCCAGAGTGAGGCGGGAATGAACCTTAAACAGCTCCGGCTGGTGCGAGAGATTGTCCGGTCAAATTTTCACGTTACCGAAGCCGCATCGGCGCAGTTTACGTCGCAGTCGGGCGTTAGCAAACACGTGAAGGATCTGGAAGACGAACTCGGCGTCGCCATTTTTGAGCGGCGCGGCAAGCGGCTGCTGGGCCTGACAGAGCCCGGGGCTGAGGTATTGAAATGCATCGATCGGGTGTTGCTGGAAATTGGAAATATCCGCAACGTAGCGAGTACTTTTTCCAACGGCCAAAGCGGCACGCTGAAAATTGCAGCAACCCATACCCAGAGCCGGTACGTATTGCCGAAGTACCTTTCCGAATTTCGTAGTCGGTACGACGATGTCGAGATCGTGCTGCTCCAGGCGCACCCTAGGGAGGTGCCTGCATTACTTCTGAGCGGCGAATGCGACATCGGGTTCGCAACCGACACGCTCGACGATGTACCTGATCTGCTTGCGTTTCCGTTCTACTCCTGGGAGCACGAGGTGATCGTGCCTGAAGGACACCCGCTGCAGGGGCGGGAGAACGTGACGCTGCAGGACGTGGCGCAGTGCCCGCTGGTGACGTACGATCAAGGTCTGACGGGACGAAAGCAGATTGATCGCGCATTTGAGAAACTTGCCTTGAAGCCACGCATTGCGATGGCAGCGATCGATTCCGACGTCATCAAAACCTATGTCGGACTTGGACTGGGCGTCGGTATTATCGCCAGCATGGCGTACGACGCCAACAACGACAGTGGTCTGAGCAAGGTGTCCCTGAAAACGCGGATCGACTCGTCGCAGACGTGCTTTGCCTTGCGGCGCCGCCGATTCCGTAAGGATTACGTCTATCGCTTCATCGAAATGTGTGCCCCGGCAGTTACAAAGGACGTAATTCTGCAGGCGGAAGCGCTGCGCGATGAAATCGATGGGACCATATAACTCCATGTAATAGCTGTAAAACGACGTCCGATAGAGTTGCTCCCACCTGGCTGAATATAGAAAGTAGAAACACTTATTTTACTCCTCCATGCCTTCGGCCGAAGGGTGCTGAGTGGCCTGGGGGCATCCAGTGGATAACGTGTCAATCACATCCATTGCATCGGTAGTCCTGGCCCGCGGAAGCATGTGGTCGAGCTCGGCTCGGCCGTCGCATTTGGGGGACGAGAATGAAGTGGTATTGGCCGGGAGCTGCTTTCTCGGCGGCGCTTGTGGGCGTGATGATTGGCGCTAGCCCAGTCGCAGCTGCTGACTTAGGCGGCAATTGCTGCACGGATTTGGAAGAACGCATCGCCGACTTGGAAAGCAGCGTTGCACAAAAGGGAAATCGGCGGGTTTCGCTCAAAATCTCCGGATGGGTGAGCGAGCAGGTGATGTATTGGGACGACGGCGTCGAGTCGAACGTCTATGTGCAGAGCCTGGGTACGGCCTTCGCCAGTAACTTCAACTTCACCGGTAAGGCGCAGATCACCAAGGATCTCTCTGCCGGTTACGTGCTGCACGTTGAAGCCATCACCAGCGACACCTACACAACCAGTCAGGACAGGCCCGTTGGACCAGGTGTGTTCTCGGGTGTGCCGAACTCACTTCAGGTCGTCTACTCGTACTGGTATTTGCAGAGCGAACAGTACGGTCGCGTGAGCGTTGGTCAGCTTTCGCCCGCGGATGATAGTGCTGTTGTTGCACTCGATTCATCTGGAACGCTGCCGGCCGCCTACTGGGTTGCCTACGATGTGTTCGGCTTCAAGGTGCGTGGTAACTTTGCGGCGAATGATTCATTGATCTGGGGTAATGCGGGCTCGTGCCGTGGTTACGGCGGCGGTCCTGGCGATTGCAACGGCGTGCCGCTTAATGTTGTCCGCTATGATACGCCAACGCTGCATGGTTTCTCCGCCTCCGTATCGTGGGGTGACGATGACAACGCTGCGGTCGCTGGCCGATACATCAACACGCACGGTGATTTCACTCTGAAGGGCGTCGTTACGTATTCGGAAACGACGAACTCCGCCAAGGGTGCACCGCCGCAGGGCAATCTGAAGTACACGCAGGCCAGTATCTATACGCAGCACAACCCATCGGGCTGGTTTGCTCAGGGTGTTTGGGCTCGTCTCGATCAGAGCCCGAATCCGCAGGACAACCCTGTCACCAACACCTGGTACTTCAAGAGCGGCGTGCGTCTTGGTCTGACATCGATCGGCAAGACGATTCCGTACGGCGAAGTGCTGAAGGCCTACGATGGTGCGTTGCTCATCAATGATGGTGGCACGCCGTTGAACCCGCTCGATGATACGGCACGTGTCCTCAAGGGCTCTGAGACCACCTTCTGGGGCTTCGGTGTTGTGCAGGAGATCGATGCCGCCGCCATGTCGGTTTGGCTGCGCTATCGCGATCATGATGTCGATCTGCCCGGTATCGAGACCAAGGGTCTGTCGACTGTCGTATTCGGTGCCTTCATCAACTTCTGACGGAAGTTGATCTGTTAGAAATAAAAAGGGCCTGAAGCAAAACGCTTCAGGCCCTTTTTGCTGGACAGGTGCTTGAGAATTTTAGTCGTCGAGTGACAGCAGGCGATAGGCGTTTTCAAACAGAACGCTTTCAAGAACAGCGTCCTTGAAGCCTAGCTCCTGATAATCACGAATGGACTGGCCGATGGCCCGGAACGGGAAAGACGATCCGAAAGCGAGCTGATCGCGCAGGAAGCCGTTGGCGGCTTCAACGTACAGGTTTCCGCCCGGCAGGAAGATATACATGTCCGGCACGATGGTGACATTAGCGTAGCGGAATGCGACGCCGATGATCTCATTCACATGCGGCCACAAGCCATGGTGCACGACGATTTGCAGTCTGGGGAATGCGCGTGCAACCCGTGCCACGGCTGCCGGATCGTTGAATTTGAGATCCGGAGTTGTCGGCCCCGACATCAGAAATGCCGGAACGTCCCAATCCTGCAACGCCTCGTAGAGAGGGAAATACTGGGCGTCGTCGAAATGCAGCGCAGGCGCCCCAAATCCGGGTTCCAGATTTATAGCGCGCAGCCCAAGCGTCTTGATGGCACGTTCCGCCTCAGCGATGGCGGCGTCACTCCCCAGCCGCTGCGGATCGACCGAACCAGCACCGACAAGCTCAGCATGTGGTGAGGTTATCTTTGCAATCTCGTCGTTCGTGTTTTGAATGGCCGGCGTATCGCGCCCGATGACGACCGAGCGCCAGACACCGGCGTCGCGCACCTCATCCAGATAGCCCTGAAGCGTATGCGCGCGCGTGAAGTGCTCATCGTCTAGCGAACCCACCCGTCGGTTCAGCCATTTGGCCGTTTCGAACTCTGGCGTTCCGCGTCGCGCGCCGTAGAAGTCGTGCAGAAACGACGGCCGCGACCGGATATCGATAATCTTCTGAGACATCGTCCGTCCTGTTGTTGCGAGTTGGATGTGTTGTCGGTGGGCAGACAGTTATGCTGGCAAGTTCCTGCTTGAGGATTGCGCAACAATCACTGAGCGCTGACGAGCTTGTCGTCTTGAGGCGCACTGTAGCGCGCTAGTGTGGCTGCCACTTCGCCTGCAATCAGTTCCGCATAGGTCGTTACCTGCGGAAGCCCCATCAGTTCGCCAAATTCGGCACGGGCCAGCGGACCGGCAATAAACAGATCGCTATGCGATAGACCAGCGGCGGTGCGTGCATGCCCCTGCCGATCGCAGGCGATGCCAAGTCCGAGTGCGTCGGCTGCGATCAATCCTTGGCGGGCAAGGGAGGCAAGATGTGGCTGCGTTGCCAGTATCGCGTCGTGTGCTGGGCCGGTTGTCAGGATGAGATGATCGGTCTTTACCGTTTCAAGAACCGATGCTGCGCGTGGACGTACCTTGATCTCAAGTCTGTCCGGGAATGCTCTGGCGTCGACGAGAGATGCGGCCTTGAGTGTTAGCGTGCCGTCAGCCTGACGGCGATCCAGCAGGGCTTTAAGTTGCGGCGCGATGCGAAAGCGATGCACATCCCAGAACGGACGCAGACGGTCAACGATGCGTTTGCGCTCTACGATGGACAGTTTGGGCCAGAACGTCCAGGCCTGGGCGCGTACAGCATCGATAACGGGTTGCCAGGGGACGTTCTGACTTTTTGCACGCGCGATGGTTTCGCGCACCGAACGCAGCAGCGCGCGCGCAGATGTTGCCGAGCCGGTGAAATCGCCGAAAGGCTCGAACGGAGATGGTGCATGCCCGCGCGATGTAAGCCCACGGCGTGAGAAGGCATATATAGGACCACGATGGCCGCGCTGATCCAGCGAGGCGACCACGTCGGCCATTGTCAGGCCGGTGCCGACGATAACGACGCGCGCTGTTGGCGCTATGGCATCAAGAACGCCAGGCAAAGTTGCGTCGCGTATCAGGCGTGCATCGTCGCCAACGCCTTCGCGCAGTTCCCTTGGAATGCCGGGCGGCGGATGCGTCGTTGCCAATACGACAACGTCAGCATGATGCGACGCCCCGTCAGCGGTGGTGATGCGCCAGCGATGCGGTGATACGCGGGTAATGTCGTCGACGGCGGCGCGGACGTGCTCGATGCGTCCGGTGTCCAGATGCGGTTGCAGGTGCGCGGTCACATAGCGCCCGAACAATGCGCGGCGGATGTAACGATGTCCATCGGGCGCCAGCGCATCGGGATCGTCAGCGGTGGCATCGTTGGCCGCGATCCAGTTGATGAAATGCTTTTCATCACTGGGCAGCAGGCTCATCTTCGAGGCCGGAACATTGATGCGATGCGCAGGATCGGTTGTGCCGTACGCAAGGCCGCGACCAATCTCCGGGCGCGGTTCGAACACGGCAATATTTGCAGGCACAGCGCTGTTCGCGAGGTGGTATGCGATGGCAGCGCCCGTCAGGCCGCCGCCAACGATAGCCACCGATGGCTTATAAAGCCTGTCGTCTGTGGGCGTACTCATCCGGCGGAAACTGCTGAGATGCTGGAGCGGTTGTTTGTGCTGTCCGTTGCGGCAATGGCTTCGCCAAACGGCCCCATGTTCACGACCTGCGCATCCGACCGCGCGCCATGTGCAAGCGGCAATTTCGGCAGCAGTAGTTCAGCGACGCGGTAGGCCTCCTCAAGGTGCGGATAGCCAGACAGGATGAAGCTATCGATGCCGAGGCGCCGGTATTCATCAATGCGCGCTGCAACGGTATCTGGATCGCCTACCAACGCTGTTCCGGCGCCGCCGCGGACAAGCCCAACACCGGCCCACAGGTTGGGGCTGACTTCCAGCTTGTCGCGCCGGCCACCATGCAGCCGCGTCATGCGGTTCTGACCGACCGAGTCCATGCGCGCAAAAACCTTCTGCGCGGCGTCGATTGCGTCATCATCCAGATGTTCGATGAGCTTGTCGGCTGCGCGCCAAGCTTCTTCATTGGTTTCGCGCACGATCACGTGCAGTCGGATGCCGAACGTGATGCGGCGTCCCTGGGCTTCTGCGGCGGCCTTCACGCCGGCGATTTTGGCAGCGACGTCGACAGGGGGTTCGCCCCACGTCAGATACTTGTCGATGGATTTCGCTGCCACGTCGTGCGCGGCATCCGATGAGCCGCCGAAATACAGTGGCGGGTAGGGCGACTGAACGGGCGGATATGTCAGGCGCGCGTCTTCAACCTGCACAAACTGGCCGTTGTAGTTGACGGATTCGCCCGATAGCACGGCGCGATAGACGTCAAGAAATTCGCGCGTGAGCGTGTAACGCTCCTTGTGATCGACAAACAATCCATCGCCGCGGTTCTCCACCGGGTCGCCGCCGGTCACGACGTTGACGAGCAGGCGTCCGTTGGAGACGCGATCAAGTGTAGCCGTCATGCGCGCAGCGACGGTGGGCGATTGCAGTCCCGGCCGCACAGCTACCAGCAGCTTGAGCTGCTTGGTGAGTGGCGCCAGGGCCGACGCAATGATCCAGCTGTCTTCGCAGGCTCTACCTGTCGGCAGCAGAGCGCCATAGTAACCAAGCGTATCAGCAGCCTGCGCAACCTGAGTGAGGTATGGCAGATCCGCCTGTCGCGATCCGACGCTGGAACCCAGATAGCGGTTGTCGCCGAACGTGGGAATGAACCAGAGGACGTTGATCTTTTCGGGGATGTTGGCCGTCATGGTGCTTGGTCCGCTTGAGCTTTGTCGCTGCGCAGGCGTGCGGACAGCCAGAATGGCGCGCCGGCAATGGGGGGCGATCTGTTCAGAAATTCGTCCGCATCGGTAAAGCAGGTAACACCCGCGTTGTGCGGTCGCTAAATAAGAACTTGATATGTCTATATGCGCCTCGATGATAACGGGCGCGGGGCGAGGCGAGCGCTGGCGACGGTCCCGGCTGCATCCGCTGTTGGGCCGGAATGGAAGCGTAGCCATTCATCTCAGGGCTTAATGCGTGGCGCTATTGTCACGCGTTCGGCGCATTCAGCGGTCGCGCACTTCCGCGGTGGCGCAACCTGCAGTCGTACTGCAAGTGGCGCAAAACCCTGCGATTTCAAATGCTAAGTCTACGATTGTAGTAATGTTTCCGAGCGCGCCGGCCGGCAACCCTGAAGCGGCTCTAAACTAGCGGGATTGCCGGGAAAAATGGCGAGCCGTATCACTCTGGGGAATTCTGCTGAGAGTTCTGGGCGCCAGCTTTTGGGCGGCGCTTACGTCGGTATTCGCGTGTCAGTGTGGGGAAGTACTGTTGCTGTCTTTGTACCATAAGCCCCATCGGCATTTTCCCGTTCAGCGGCAGCGCCTTGGCTCGCCGATACGCGGAGCGGATCAATGACCGGGGCAACGATCGATATCGCGGCGCTGTTCCGCCTGCATCACAAGGAGCTGCAGGGTTATCTGTGCCGCCGCGGCGCATCGCCGGAGCTGGCGGCCGATCTTACGCAGGAGGCGTTTTTGCGTCTGTTGCGCGCGCAGGCCGAAGCCAGCGTCAAGAATGCGCAGGCCTATCTTTTCCGCACGGCTGCGAACCTGTCGGTCGACTGGGCCCGTCGGCAGCGTTATCTGCCGGCCGTGCAGGATAGCGATGCCGCGCTGGCCATCGTGGCGGATGATGCGCCCTCGGCGGAGCGCCTCGTCATTTCCCGGCAGGAGATCGCCATCATAGAAAGCGCGCTGAACGAAGTGCCGGCCGCTGTGCGCTTTGTGTTTTTCGCGCGCCTGGATGGAATGACGTTCGCGGCCATCGGCAAACGGCTTGGCATTTCGCCCAACACGGCATTCAGCCAGATGACGCGTGTGATGGTTCTGTTGCAGCGTTGCATCGATCATGCGCGTGGCAACGGGCACGGCGAGAAAATCTGATCCCGCAATCAAATAACCTGAAGCGCCAATCGTCTTGTGAGTGGAGGGGCGAGACTGTCGCGCGTGTCATGCCCCGGGAGCACCGATGACAAAGCGCAAGCCGAGCTGGTTCGATCCAGAACTTGAGGCGGGGCTCGATCCCCTGCAGCGGGAGGCCATTCTATGGTTCAACCGCCTGCGGGCTGACCGCGTGACTGCTGCCGACCGGAACGAGTTCAATGCTTGGCTTGATCGCGACGCCGCGCATGGCAAGGCGTTTCAGCAGATCGAAGATCTTTGGAGCGGTCTGGCAGGGCTGCCGGAAGCCCAGCGTCGACGCCGCAAGGCTGTAACCCGCCGGACGGTAGGCAAAGGCGTGGTGGCGTTGCTGATTGGCGGAGGTGTCTGGGGGCTCTATCGCAGCCATCCGTTCGCCGATTATCGCACCGGAGTTGGCGAGCGCCTCGCCGTTACGTTGCCGGATGGCAGCATCGCGGAGCTGTCCACCGACACCGCCCTTTCCATCGATGACGACGCGCAGACCCGGCGCATTGTGCTTCATCGGGGCGAAGCGTTTTTCAAGGTTGCCGCTGTTCCGGGGCGCCCGTTTGTCGTCGAGGCCGAAGGCGGCAGCGTCACCGCGCTGGGCACGGCATTCTCGGTCGCCGACGGAACCGATGGCGTGCTCGTGACGGTGACGGAGCATGCAGTTCGCATCGCTACATCGGCGGGGCGCGATATGCGCGTCGATGCTGGCAGACAGACCACATTCACGCCCGGCGGGGCAATATCGCCACCGCACGCGATAGATCCAGCGGTTGAACTGGCCTGGCGGGAAGGCCGGCTGGTGTTCGTGAATACGAGGCTGGACCGTGTGGTCGAGGCGCTGAACCGCTGGCGGCGTGGGCGCGTGGTGGTGATGAATTCGGCGCTGGCGGCGCATCCGGTGACGTTGATCGTCAACCTTTCCGATGTCGATGGCGCGTTGAACCAGCTTCAGGACGCGCTGCCGTTGTCGGTCACCAGCGTCACGCCGCTGCTTACCCTGCTGCACGCGCGCTGATCGCCCTGCCAAAAAAATCTACGCTACGAATCAAGAATCCGCATTTCCCACTCGTCTCGGATGTGTAGCGCGAAGTAGATGCGCAGTTAGTAATGCGTTGGAGTTGATTGAGTATGGCGTGGGGGAAGTTCACGCGCAGCAGCGCGCGGGCACAGCGTTTTAGCGCGGCCTTGGTGGGGACAACGGCGCTCGTCGGAGGCATTGCCATTTCGGCTGAGGTGGCCGCACAGCAAACGCAGGCGAGCAGTCAAGCGGCCCAGAATACGATTGCATTTTCCATTCCGGCCCAGCCGCTGGCCAATGCCATCGTCGCATTCTCGGCTGCGTCAGGCGTCAATATTGTTTCCGGCGGCGTGATCGCATCGGGCATTCAGAGCGGCGCTGTGAGCGGTAATCTCACCGCACGTCAGGCGCTCGACAAACTGCTGGCGGGCACCGGTTACAGCTACAGATTTACGGGCGCCACGTCGGTCACCCTTGTTGACCCGAACAGCGCCGCTGACGCCGGAGCCACGGTCGACGGCGCGATAGCTCTTGATACGATTGATGTCTCGGGCGGAGCAGGCAGCAGTTGGGCGGCAGCGGAAGAGGCGCCGTATATCACGGCCGGATCGGCAGCGTTCATTTCACAGGAGCAGATCAACCGCGTTCCGCCAACAAGCACCGGCGATATGTTCAAGAACACGACCGGCGTTCTTGCGCGCGGCAACAGAAACGGTTCGAAAATCGATGTGAACATTCGCGGCATGCAGGGGCAAGGGCGTGTCGCAACCATGGTTGACGGAGCCGTGCAGCAAAGTTCTGTCGCTACGGGTTATGCCGGCTACGACAGCCGAACGTTCGTTGATCCGGAAATGATTGGTGGGGTCGACATTGAGAAGGGCCCCGGCAGCATGCCTGGCGCGATGGGCGGTTCGGTCAACATGCGTACCATAAATGCCGGCGACGTCGTGCGCGACGGCAACACCGTTGGTCTGCGCCTGCGCGGTGGAATGGGCAGCAACACTGTGGTTCCAACCCTGTATTCCATGGTGCCGGGCATGGATTCCCCGGATCGTCCATCGCTGGACAACAGCTTTGGCAGCATTGCTGCTGGTATCATGACGGACAGGGTTGAAATCGTCGCCGCGTTGTCGCGTCGCGAGCAAGGAAATTACTTCGCGGGCAAGAATGACAAGAACAACTCTGTCCGCTTCGTTCCCAGTCCGTGGGCGTTGACCTACTTCCCCGGCGAGGAAGTGTTCAACACCAGCCAGAGTTCGGAATCGTCGCTGGTGAAAGGCAAGCTCAACCTGACGGAAAGTGCATCCGTAGAGCTCAGCTATATGAACTACAACAGCCGCTACGGTGAAGAGAGCGCCGATATGCTGACGGCGTTCGGTTGGCTGAAGATGGAGTACGGGCCGAACGAAGTGAATGTCGATACCTACACATCGAAGTTCACATACAATCCATCGGACTCAAAGCTCATCAACTTTGTTGCCCGTGCGTGGGCGTCGGATCAGGTCGATGACTTCAAGGGCGTACAGGGTGACGGCGCCGTTTTCACGCACGGCTACAGCGTCAGCAATACTTCGGAACTGGATGTGCCGGTTGGCGACCTATCGCTGAAGTATGGCTGGGATTATCTCAACGAAGATGCTGCCCTCCAATTGCGCCCGACCGGAACCACGACCATGGTTGTTGGCGAGCGCAGCATGCACAGCGGCTATCTCAATGCGATGTGGTCGCCGCTCGAATGGCTGAAGTTGCAGGGCGGCGGGCGCTACGACACGTTCGCAATGGAGTCCAAGGGACCAAATCCGATCCTGTCGCCGAAAACGGGCGATCGATTTAACCCCAACGCGGCAATCACCATCGCGCCGTTCGATGGCGTGCAGCTGTTCGGCAAATATTCCGAGGGTTGGCGACCGCCGAGCCTGCGCGAAACGATGTATCGAGAGTCGGTATTTCCAAATCCGAACTTGCGTCCGGAAACCGCAAAAACGTATGAACTCGGCGTCAATTACGTGAGTGAGAAACTGCTCACTGAAAACGATCGCGTGCGGTTGAAGGCTCTGTATTTCAACAACACCTATGACGATTACATTCTGCGCATACAGCGCCAGGCAGGCGGTCTGTGGTTCAGCAACGCCAAGACAGCGGAGTTTGACGGCTTTGAAATCTCAGGTTCGTACGATGCCGGAATAGTTTTCGCGGATGTGGCTCTCACCCGTTACACGAAAATCGCATACTGCATTTCCGACGCCAAATGCGACGGCCGCGAGCCCGATAGCGATTACGGATCGCCGTATGTTCCGCCTAAGCATACGGGAACCATCACTGTCGGTACGCGTGTACTGGACCAGAAGCTGACACTCGGTGGTCGCATATTCTTCGCGGGCGAGCGCTATCTGGAGTCGACCTCCAACCGCTTCAAGCAGATCTGGGACCCGTTCGTCGCCTACGATGTTTTTGGCAGCTATGAAGTGAACGAACACTTCAGGATCGACGGAAGCATCGAAAACATCACGGATCTTTATTATTTCGATCCGCTGACGACCGCTTCGGTGCCGTCGCCCGGCCGCACGGCCCGAGTGAGCGCAACCGCGCGCTTCTGAGGTGTACTCTCGTCGGTGAGAAACAGGCAGTCGAGGCTGGCACTGCATCGCTGCAGTGCCAGTTTTTTGTGCGCCTTCGCTCGATGTAGCGGAGGAAACGCACTTGGCGGCTACGCGCGTGCTTTCAAACGCCCGCGGGACGCCTTCCCGGACTCAAGGTACGGCTTTCCAATGGGTTGGCAAAACGTTGCGGCAGGTGAGGGCAGTTCCAGCGCGGAATTGGTGGAGGGAGCGACGCGGTTGGTAGCTTATCCACACCGGGGAACCAGTGTTGCGCGGCTCTAACAATTCACGCATATAGCGCTTTGCACATACTAGCTCACAGCAATCACTAACGCAGAGGTTGATGCCGTGCAGATTGTTATTCTGGCTGGAGGCATGGGGACACGCCTGGCCGAAGAAACAGACAAGCGGCCGAAGCCCATGGTCGAGATTGGTGGGCGGCCGATCATCTGGCACATCATGAAGATTTATAGTCATTGGGGCTTCAATGACTTCATCATCTGCCTCGGCTACAAAGGGTATCTAATCAAGGAATATTTCCACAATTACTTTCTCCATCAAGCCGACGTTACTGTTGACTTGTCGAGCGGCGCTACGGAAATCCACCGGCAATTGTCGGAGCCGTGGAAAGTAACCCTTGTGGATACGGGCGAGCAGACTCAGACTGGCGGTCGCTTGGGCCGCGTTGAGAAGTATCTTCGCGATGACACGTTTGGATTGACTTACGGTGACGGTGTTGCCGACGTGAACATTCCCGACGTACTGAAGTTTCATCGAAACCACGGCCGTCAGGCGACCGTCACGGCTGTACGTCCTGCGCGGCGCTTCGGCGCGTTGCATCTTGAGAACGACAAAGTCACTGCCTTTGAGGAGAAGCCGCATGCGGACGGTGGCTGGATCAACGGTGGCTTTTTCGTGCTGTCGCGCGATGTTCTGTCCAGGATAGATGGGGACGCGACTATCTGGGAACGTGCGCCGATGGAAGCCCTTGCACGGGACGACCAGCTCCGTGCCTATCGTCATGAAGGTTTTTGGCATCCGATGGATACGCTGCGCGACAAGCAATTCCTTGAGGAGCTATGGGATAGCAACGCAGCCAAATGGAAAATGTGGTGAAGCGCCCAAGCGCCTGGGCAGGCCGGCGCGTTCTCGTTACCGGCCATACCGGCTTCAAGGGTAGTTGGCTTTGTCTGCTGCTACACAGGCTAGGTGCGCACGTCGCGGGCTACTCCGACAGGATCCCGACACAGCCTTCTCACTTCGATCTTGCGGGGGTGGGTCAGTACCTGACCGATGACTTCCGAAACGATATTCGCGATTCAGAATCGTTGTCGGCTGCCTTCGACCGCTTCGCGCCTGACGTCGTATTTCATATGGCCGCGCAGCCGTTGGTTCGAGCCGGGCTGCTCGCTCCGATAGAAACGTACGGCGTCAATGTCATGGGCACGGTCAATTGCCTTGAGGCGGCACGACACTCGGCGACTGTCCGGGCGGCCATCATCATCACCAGTGACAAAGTTTATGCCGACCAGAACTGGGCGTTCGGCTATCGGGAAAACGACCCGCTCGGAGGCGCTGACCCTTATTCCGGCAGCAAGGCATGTGCCGAGTTCGTCGTCTCAACTTACCGGCAGGCGTATGGCCTGGACGGTTCGGGCAAAGGGTGCGTTGCTGTCAGCGCGCGAGCGGGCAATGTCGTCGGCGGCGGTGACTTTTCCCAGGATCGATTGGTGCCGGATCTGGTCCGGGCCATCGAATCGGAAGCACCATTGGTGCTGCGTTATCCTTTTGCGACACGGCCATGGCAGCACGTACTCGAGCCGCTGCTCGGCTATCTGCGTCTAGCGGAAGCGGTAATGGATCGGCGCACGACTGAAAACGCCTGGAACTTCGGACCTCCGGCCGCGCAAACGGTCAGTGTGGGCGAGTTCGTGTCTCGGCTTGCCGACTGCTGGGGAGCTCGACTGCCAGTGCAGATCACGGACGTCGTACAGCCGAAAGAAACAAACACGCTGCAGGTGGACAGCACCAAGGCGGCTGTCCGTCTGGGTTGGCATCCTGCGATTACGTTTGATCGGACGCTTGAGCTTACGGCGGAATGGTACAAGGCCTATCTGCGCGGCGATGACATGGCTGAAGTCTCGCGCCGCCAGATTGAGGACATTCTGGCCGCCCAAGCGACAATTCTCTGAGGCAATGATGCTCTATCGCAATCAATCTGGCTCTACGGAAAGCCGTTGCAGAAAGATTCGGCATACCATTGTCGAGATGTCATATGCCGCCAAATCGGCGCATCTGGGCTCTTCCTTGAGCTGCGTTGAAATTCTCGACGCCATGGTGGCTACCAGCAATCTGCGCCCTGACACAGTACATAGCCCAACCCGTGATCGCATTGTCGTTTCCAAGGGTCATGCGGCGATGGCCTACTATGCTGTGCTGCATGCTTGGGGGATGATCGAGGACCGTCATATCGAGGTGTACCTTTCTAACGGCACCTCCCTTTGGGGACACGTGACGCGAACAGGCGATGTGCCGGCGATTGATTTTTCAACCGGCTCTCTGGGGCACGGTCTGGGTTATGCAACCGGGCTCGCCCTCGGGCAACGTCTGCGCCGGCACTCCGGCAGGGTTTTCTGTCTGCTTTCCGATGGCGAATGCGACGAGGGCTCGGTCTGGGAAGCAGCGCTTTTTGCGGGACATCACAAGCTGTCCAACCTGACTGCAGTGGTCGATTACAACAAAATCCAAAGCATTGGGACAACGGCTGAGGTTCTGGATCTTGAGCCGTTTGGGGCGAAATGGTCTAGCTTCCGATGGGACGTGAAAGGCTGCGACGGTCATGATTCCGATGCCTTGACCTCCAGCCTCATGGTGACTGACGCACCTAAAATTGTTCTGGCCGATACGGTCAAAGGCAAGGGCATTGCGCGTATCGAAAACACCGTCGCCTCCCATTATCGCCCCGCGACCGGTGACGACCGCAAGGAATTCGAATAATGCGCGAAGCCTTGGTTGATCTGATCCTCACCCATTGCAAATCGGATCTGGACTCGCTGTTTATGACAGGCGACCTGGGTTTCTCGGTTGTCGAACCTTTGCAATGCGCCCTTGGCGACAGGTTCATCAACGCCGGCGTTGCCGAGCAGAACATGATGACGATGGCTGCTGCGCTAGCTGATACGGGCTACGTGCCTTATGTCTATTCGATCGCCCCTTTCGTAACAGCCAGATGCTATGAGCAGATCCGCAACGACGTCTGCTATCATAAAAGGCCAGTCATCATCGTAGGCGTTGGTGCTGGTCTGTCGTACGGATCGCTGGGGCCATCGCATCATTCACTCGAGGATGCGGCTCTGCTGGCAACATTGCCAGGGATGCGCGTGCTCAGCCCGGCAAATGCCGCAGAGCTTGCGGAAGTTCACCGCCTGACGCTTGCAAGTCCGGGCCCCACATACATTCGTGTTTCTCGCGAATCCGGGCGCCCGTTCGATGTGCCGCAGTTCTCGAAGTTCGACGAAGCCGCGCACCGTGTCGCTGATGGAAGCGACATCTGCATCGTCGGAACTGGGCCGGCCGTAACAACGGCGCTTGATGCGCGCACGCTGCTCGCCGAGCGCGGGATCTCGGCATGTGTCGTCAGTGTTCCGGTGTTGGCACCTTTCCCGGCACCAGGATTGAAGCGGTGCTTGCCGGGAGCTGTGCCGGTGCTGTCCATATTTGAGGGTTATGTCGGCGGACCGCTCGAGCTGGGCCTCAGGCGATTGCTCATGGAAGAGGGCACCTCCCGTGCCTATCGCGATATTGCAATCGGATTGACCTATCCCAAGCAGGTTGGCAGCACGGAGTTCCTGCGCCACTCCTTCGGCATCGATGCTGATGCTGCCGCTGCGGTCGCCTCCGAAATGCTTGGCCAGTGAGGCGTGTCGCCATACTCGGGGCCACGGGCCACATCGGAAAGGCGCTGGCCGATTTTTACATAGGCCAGCAGAATGTTGCTCTATCGCTCTATTCTCGTCGTCCCGAGGTTACGCGCGCGCTGTTTGCTGCCAAGCATGTCCAGCATCACACGCTGGATGAACTGGGTGCGCATGACGTCGACGTGATCATAAACGCGATTGGCATTGGTGATCCGGCTGTCGCGAGTAACGCCGGGCCTGAGTTCTATCGGCTGACGCTGGCTATTGAGGATCTTGTCGACGTGGTCGCGCAGGCCAATCCCGGCTGCCTGACCGTGTATATGTCCAGTGGTGCGATATACGGCCCGCTCGAGTCCGGGCCCGCGTCCGAGACAACGCTTGCAACTGTCCCGCTAAACCTGCTGCGCCCGTCAGATTGGTACGGTGCGTCCAAGCTCGCGGCGGAACTTCGACATCGTGCTCAGCCGGAGCGGCGGATTCTTGATATCCGGATTTTCGGGTTTGTGAGCGAGTTCCTGGACCTCGGCACACGCTATCTGGTGTGCGATATCGTGAATTCTATCCGAACCGGGCAGGTCATGCGCACCAACAATCAGAATGTTGTGCGCGACTATATCAGCACTTTGGAACTTGCAACGCTTATAGAGTTGGCGTCTGAACGCCCGGTCGTCAACGTGGCTGTCGATACCTATTCATTGGCACCGGTGAGCAAGTTTGACTTGCTGGAATCGTTACGTGCGCTGGGGCTTCGTTGGAGCGTTGAGAGTCAGGATATCGCATCCACCGGACGCACGCACTACTGGTCCCGTTATCACGCAGCGGAACAAATCGGATATGTGCCGGAGCGGAAGGCCATCGATATCGTTCAAGAGCTTGTTGCCAACCTGACGAGATCAGAATGAATGCAGCTGAACGATTTGGTGTGAGCAGAAATTCGGCATGGCTGCTGTTTTGCTGTGCGTTGATGGCAGCATGCATTTCAGCGCTGTCATATCTTTATATCGGCCTGGATAAGGGCTTGGATCTGACCGATGAGTCCTACTATTTTCTCTGGATTGATCAGCCCGCATCCTATCTGATCGCTGGCTCAGCGTTTGGGCATTTTCTTTCACCGGTATATCGGCTTTTCGATTCCGACCCCGCTGCTCTGCGAAGGTTCGGATTGCTTGCCCTAATGCTGTTTGCCGCCGGTTTCTCCCTCGCCGTCACTGCCCGGAGCAGGACAAATTCCTTGGCAGACAAATGCGGTGGTTGGCTGCTTGCGCTGGCGTGCGCTGGCACTACGGTGACTTACTATTTCGTTTGGCTTCCGACCCCCTCTTACAATTGGCTTCCGTTGCCGGCGGCATTTCTGCTGTTGACCGGGCTTGTCCTCATCTACAATAAATATTCCGACTGGCTTTCAGCTCTCGCGATCGGTGCCGCAGGGTTGCTGGCCTTTGCAGGCAAGCCGACAACTGCCGTCGGCTTCGCACTTGTCTATGGTTGCGGTGTGCTGATCCTGCGCGGCTTTACGCGGCACGCTTTGTTGCATGTTGCTCAAAGCACGATTTGTTGCGTAGCGCTTTTTCTGCTGGCAGCTGGGACGTTCCTTGATGCGCCGCTCGCGATTGAGCAGGCGCGCTCCTATATCGAGGTGTTCGGCGCAACGCCGGCGGCGGGAGGGGGATTTATCCAGGGTGCGGTTGGGCCAGTTGGCTACTATGTTGCGCTGGCCGCGGCAGTCGCAAGTTTCAGGCTGCCTCCACAAAAGGCAAAAATATGTGGCGTCGTGGCTGCCGTAGCGGCCGTCAGCGTATTGGTGTCGCGGCTTCCCGCATACGGCGTCGGCCAAGGGGCCATCGCCATGACGGTGAGCCTGGCGGCAGTCGCCAATTGTCTCGCGTGGGCGCCGACCAGGCCGGACTGGCGGCTGCTGGCTATTGTTTCGCTGGGACACATGCTGCCATGGATCTGTGCGTTTGGAACCGGCAACACTCTGTTGTTTCAAAGCAGCTTCTACGTCTCTCTGCCGTTATGCGCGGCTATTATGACAGCTTACCTGTGCTTTGGCGGACGCGATTGGCGCACCATGGCGGTGGCTCTGCTTGCCACGTTCTTTGCGTTCGCTGCGCTGTACGCCGCCGACAGATCGCCCTATCGGATTCATGCTGGATTGAATTCGCAAGAACATTCCGTGCCCGTCGGTGGCGGGTTGTTGCGGGTGGATGCGCCCACCCGAGATTTTATTGAAAACCTTCGCCGCCAAGCTGCAGCGGCGGGATTTTCGCCCGGAAGTGTAGTGCTGGATTTTTCGGGTGAACTGCCCGGGGCAGCGTTGGTCTTGGGGGGGCGGGCGCCGTATTTTCCGTGGCTGGTCAACGGCTACGACTTCTCCGAGCGCCTTGCGTCGGCAGCGGTTGCGCAACTGAATCCGGATGATCGCAAGCAGGCCTGGATCGTGCGAAGCGATGCGCCCCGAACGTTTACCGCAGCCTTCGTGACATCACTCGGATCTGACCTTGATAAAGATTATAAGATCGTTGCCACAGCGCTTCATCCGCTCTATGGCAGACAAGTGATATTATATGCACCTGTCGATCGCGCGCAGTAGTGCAGGGAGTGAAATAGTTATTTTCGAGAGCAGATCTCTCGAGATTGGGCTTCTATGTCTCGTTCGTCAGATACACGCGAAGAAGTGCCATTTGATCGTGATGTAGAAACCCTAGGTTCCTATGTCTATACGCAGGGTACTCAACTCTCAAACATTGTCGCTGTGGCTCGCCAATCGCGTGCAGTAGCAGAAGCGCTGGATTTTTCCGGTGCTGACGTGATTGATATCGGCTGCGGTGACGGTGCCGCTACGGTCGTGCTGTATGATCAAACGCACCCGAAGCGCATTGTTGGGATTGATCCGGCAGCCAACGCCATCGCTGCAGCTGACAAGCGTGTCGGCGATCGCAATATCCAGTTCGCTGCCGAAAGCGCCTATCGGCTGCCATTTCCAGATCAGAGTTTCGACATTGCGCACTTGCGCGGTGTACTCCACCACATGGACGAGCCTGAGCGCGCTGTGGCCGAGGCCGCCCGCGTCGCGCGTACGGTTCTCGTGCTGGAGCCCAACGGCTACAATCCTGCATTGAAGCTGATCGAGAAGACATCAAGCTATCATATCGAGCACGGAGAGCGTTCGTTTCCGCCTGCCCGGATCGACAGGTGGCTACGCGACCAGGGGCTTGAAATCGTTCGGCGCGACTATTCGGGGCTTGTCCCCTATTTCTGCTCCGATAGCGTTGCGCGAGTGTTGGGGTTTGTGGAACCGCTGGTCGAACGGCTGCCGGTTCTGCGCGCGATTGGTTGTGGGACATATGTCTGCGTGGGTAGAAAGCACAGTTGATACTGGCTCGATTCCTAGTTGTGGGCTTGTTGAACACGATTGTGGCCTTGATCGTGTTCGCCACCTTGCAATGGCTTCTCTCCGACTATCTGCTGGCGGGCTTTATCGCCGTTCCGATCTGCGTGCTGTTCTCCCACGCTACGATGGGGCGCCTGGTTTTCAACTCCACAGGGCTGGGGACGCTCATTCCATTCGCGACGGTCTATGCGGTGCTGGGAATGATAAACGCAGGCCTGATCTCTATGGTCGTCAGTTTTGGGCAGGATCCTCTGATTGGGCAAATCGTTGCTGCTCCGGTGATCGCCGTGCTGTCGTTCTTGGGCAACGAACTGATCGTATTTAGGCGGACAGGATGAAGACGATTTCCATCGTTACCCCGTGCTTCAACGAGGAGTTGAACATCCGCGAGTGCTATGAGGTCATCAAGGCGCTGTTCGCAGACAAGTTGCCGGGATACCGCCGCGAACACATTTTTTGTGACAATGCCTCGACTGACAGAACCGCCGAGATACTGCAGGAAATCGCGGCTGCCGATCCAGATGTGAAAGTGATCGTCAACACACGCAACTTCGGTCCGCTGCGATCGAACTACAATGGCGTGATGGCATCTTCGGGTGATGCGGTTCTGCTGTGCATGGTGGCCGATTTGCAGGACCCGCCGGAACTGATCCCTCAATTCATAAAGCACTGGGAACAGGGCACTGAGGTGGTTTTTGGTATCCGGGCGACCCGCGAGGAGTCCTGGATCATGCGCAATGTACGCGGCGCCTACTACCGGCTTCTTACCGGCGTTTCGCAGATGGGGGTTCCCCCCGGCGTTGGCGATTTTCAACTCGTCGACAAGCGGGTAGTGGATGCCATGCGACAGATCGATGACGCGTATCCGTTCATGCGTATGATGACGTTCGAAATCGGATACAATGCGGTGGGCGTTCCCTATCGATGGGTGGCGCGCAAGCGAGGAATTTCGAAGAATTCGCTGTTGCGGCTGATCGATCAGGGCATGAACGGCTTGATTACGTTCACGTCGGCCCCCATTCGCATCGTACTTTTCACCGGCTTCTTCATCGCTGCTCTCGCAATTCTTTATGCCGTTGCGATTTTCGCCGCGAGCCTCATCATGTATCGCGAGTTTGCACCGCCAGGCATAGCCACGCTTATTACGGCGGTGTTTTTCTTTGGTGGTGTACAGCTGTTTGTTACCGGACTTATCGGTGAATACATCCTTGCCATATACGGTCAGGTGCGTCGTAAACCATTGGTCTTCGAACGAACCCGCCTAAACTTCCCAACGGAAAAAGAAACGACAAAGGACCTTTCCAATGGCCAACGATGACAAGCTGTCGAACCTGAGCACCGCCGCGCAAAACACCGCCGTCATCAAGACCAATGGAGAGTTCATTCAGCGGTCGGGCAGCGAGTCGGATATCGACGAAAGCCTGCGCGAGATGTTTCAGCAGCATGGATTTTCAACGGGTCCGCAGTGGGCTTACCATGCCAACGCATATCTCAAGCGGCAGGCGCTCTCGCGTATCCTTTATCTCGATGAGATTTACCGGAGCATCGTCTCTGTGCCTGGTGTGATCTGCGAGTTCGGTGTCCAGTACGGCGCGACCACCGCCCTATTGACCAACCTTCGCGGCATATACGAACCCTACAATCATTCACGCCATATATACGGCTTCGATACATTCGAGGGCTTCTCGACCGTCGTTGCAAAGGATGGCACGTTCTCCGATCAGGGCGATTATGCTGTTCCAGAACGGTATGAAGAGCAGCTTGAGAGTCTGCTTGGTCTGCATGAGGCCAACGCTCCGTTATCGCACATTACGCGCTACCATCTGGTCAGAGGCGATGCGTCGGTGACGGTTCCTGCGTGGATCGAAGCCAATCCGCATGTTGTCGTTTCGCTTGCCATTCTCGATATGGATGTCTTCCAGCCCACCCGCGATGTTCTGGAAGCGATCAAACCGCGTCTCGTGAAGGGATCGATTGTTGTCTTCGATGAAATGAACTGTCCGCACTTCCCCGGGGAGACGCTGGCTGCGCTGGAGGTGTTCGGCCTCAACAATCTCGCGCTGCGCCGCCATCCCCACCAGCCGTATTGTTCATGGGCTCGGATTGGCGACTGATGCAGAAGCGCGCGTCAATGTTCGTACAAGACGAACGGGGCTTTAATCAGATCTTTCCGAAACGGGGCACCTCTGTCCTGAGAGCGCAACGGCGCTCGGATTGGTTCGCTAAGCAGCTTCGCGATGGCGGGGCGCGCCATGCTATTGAGCTGGGCTGCGGCACAGGAGAGATGGCTTTTGACGTGGCGCGAGCCTGCGGCGACTGTCAGATTCTTGCGATCGATCTATCGGAGAAATTCATATCAGAAGCCAAGAGCCGATATGCTCTGCCCAATCTCGAGTTCCGGGTTCTGGATGTACTGTCGGATGGTCTGCCAGCGCTGCAGCGAACGGATCTGTTTTTCGGCAACGGGGTGCTGCATCATCTGATCCCGCAATTGCCTCAGGTGCTTCGCCGGCTGCGAGAACTTGTAGCTGACGATGGCGGGATGGCTTTCATTGAGCCCAATTTGAATAATCCGATATGCCGTTTCCTGTTCGGAACATCCTTAGGGCGCCGTCTGGCGCACTTGGAACCACAGGAAATGGCGTTTCTGTCAGACGAGCTGCGGGATCTCGTTGCCAACGCCGGATGGGGGAAGGTCGAGATTGCAACTGCCGATTTTCTATTGCCGGGATTGCCGCGTTTTGTGACGGGACCAAGCCTTTGGCTGGAGCGGCGCTGGGAGGATACCCCGGTTGCCAATTGGATGGGCCAGTCTCATTTCCTTCGAGCGCATGCATAGCTGCGCAGTCCCATACTGATCGGATGATGTCGGCGTTCAGATCCGGAAGGCGGATACCCACCCACCGCTGTCGCTACCGGAGGTGGTGCGCTGTGACGGCTAAGTGACGCCTCGGTAGAGCGCCTATAATCAGAAGCATATTCAGCTTGCTGACGGCGCGCGGCGGTGTTTACGGCTGGTCAGCCGCGCAAACTTAAACCCAAACTTCTAACTGTTGTGATTGGTACGTCATTGGATGCCAGGCGCACCGGGACAATGACGTAAATCAGATTGCGCACGCGGGACGATGCTAAAATTGTGCCGCTCGGCTGGATGTTTCCCGGTCAAAGTCCGCTAAGGATGCCAGTCGATCGCTCGCGATTTCGCGGCATGCGTGAGCTGAGTCACTCAGGACGATCAGTTGCTGATCAGTTCAAAGAACATCATGTACATCGCGCGCGAGCCTGTATAATAGGGCTCGCCCGGCGGGGTCGTCTCTGTACTGCCTTCTGAGGGTGCGAGAAACCTTGGATGGTGGCGATGAAATCCTACGAAGATCTCCCTCGCCTTGCTTTTGGTCATACCAGAGCTGCTAAATTCCGCGATGCCGACAGCATGTCTGAGGCATTGGCAGGGATGGGCTCGCTGGAGATGAAGCACCGCTCTGCCGAAGCCGATGGTTCTTTTCGCGCCCAGACGGCAGTCATCAAAACGCGGAGTGTGAGGCTGGTGGCGCTGGCTTCATCGGCATTTCACGTCGAAGCGCAAGGCGCTCCCAGCGGGCTGCTTATGGTTCCTTTGCATGGATTTACAACCACGCAGCACGACGGCCGAACTTTCGAGTGGGGAACGGATCAGGGCGCATTGTATTTGCCGCCTGGGGGATGTTCGGCGCGTTCGACCGCTCGCTCCGTCATAGGAATAGATGTTGATCGAGCCGAATTCGACCGCGTCACGCAAGTGATGCTTGGCGGCAGGCCGCTTGCGCGTGGTTCGGCGTTCTCGTTCTCAAGGCCCTGTCCTGTCAAGCTTCCCCGCACCGGCGTTGATTTCTGCCGTGTGATTGACAGCCTGGCGGCGACCATGGATCTGTTTGAAGGTGATGAGCATCTCATTGCGAGAGCCGCTCTCGACGACGCCATTATTCGGGTTGTCGCTCTGCTTTTGAATTTCGATGCGTTCTCCGCATCAGCGCCGGATGCTGGCGCACCCCGGGCTGTCCTTCGTCTGGCCTGCGAATACATCGATGCCAATCTTACCAGCACGATTACATTGACCGAGCTGGAGTCGATAACGGGGCTTTCGCGTCGGAGTTTGCAGTATGCCTTTCGCGCGGCTTTCGATTGTACGCCAATGCAGTGGGTCGCGCAGCGCCGGCTGGAAGCGGTTCGCAATCATATTCTTGCTGCGCGCGAGGGCGAAAACCTAACGACGATAGCGGGCGAATATTTTGCCAATCTTGGGGAGTTCGCCCGCATGTACAAGCAGAGGTACGGCGAGCTTCCGTCAACGGCCTTGAAGCAAGCTATAGCTAAACGATTACGCTCATAGTGCGTTCGACGTTCGACATGAACGGACGCGAATAGCGCCTGGCGGCATGCTGGGTTTGTCGCTGTTGCGGCACCTCGCGACTGCTGAGCGCGCCGGCAGCGATATATTTTTTTCCCGATTGCGCGATGGCGACAGCCTTTTTCGTTTGTGCGATATCGCACCCCCGAGAATCACGCCTTTTTGAATGCTGTGTATTGCCAGAATTTGAGCGGACCTGACCGGTCCTTGCTCTCCGCGGATTGGCGCCTGACGTGATTTTCGGGCGACGCGGTCGTTCGTCTAAACGGCTTACCGTCTGTGGCGTCATTCAGAGTCGGCTCATTTAACAGCCTGGCGCGTCCTTTGAGCGTAGCACCCGTCTCACTTCGCAAAAATAGGATTCAAGCATGCGCAGCGCCCTGCAACGCCGCATCTTCAGTATGTGCTCCAGCGCACTCGCCATCACAGCGATTTTGAGCGTTTCGCCGGACGGGCACGCAGCCGATGTGGTGATCAATGGAACAACTGAGAACTCGCCACCTTTCAGTATGAATCCGTCTGATGATTTGCTTGTCGGCACGACGGGAACCGGCGCGCTCAACGTGATCAGCGGCACGTTTCAGGTCAACTCTGCAGTTCTGGGCACATCGGCATCGGGCAATGGCACGGTGACCGTCAGCGCAGGCGGCGCATTTGGTGGACCGGGTGCCAACTTCACCATCGGCGATGCGGGCATTGGTACGTTCTCATCGATTGACGATACGACGGGCTCTTACAACTACTCGGCGCTTACCATTTTGGGTGCGCAAGCAGGCTCGACGGGTACGGCCACGCTCTCCGGCTCACGGGCGGAATGGAACATCACCAGCAGCTTCACGATAGGTGGTGCGGGCACAGGCACGCTGACAGTGAGCAATGGCGCCACGCTGAATACGTTGCCGGCAGCAAACGTAATCATCGGTGATGCCGCCACGGGCGTCGGAACTGCGACGATCGACAATGTGAGCTGGTCGGCCTTCAGTATGCGTGTCGGAAACCTAGGCTCCGGAACCGTTACCGTTGAAAATGGCGCGGACCTCGCTGTCGGTAACGGTGGCTTGACCGTTGCTTCAAACACGGGATCGACAGGTCTACTGAATGTGACCGGGACCGGATCGAGTGTTTCATCTTCGGGCGCGACCGTTATCGGTCAATCCGGCAACGGCACGTTCAATCTATCCGCCGGTGCGACGGCCACGTTTACCGGTAGCTTCTCGATTGGAACAACGGCTACCGGTGTGGGTATCGTCAACTTTACCGGACCGGGTACGGCGGTCACCGCGACGTCAGTTATCTCGGGTACGCGAGGCGATGGAACACTCAACATTCTCGACGGAGCCACGCTAACGAGCACCACAGCAGGTGTGGGTGCAGCTCCTGGCGGCACCGGCAAAGGCGTAGCAACCGTATCTGGCGTCGGGTCCACGTGGACGAACACAGGCGCCGACTTTCAGGTCGGCTTCGGCCCCTCAACCGGCACGCTTAACATTGAGAACGGAGGTTCCGTCGTTACCTCGCAGGCGATGACTCTGGGATGGAATACTCTTGCGGCCCCCGGAACGGTGAATGTGAGCGGGACGGACTCAACGTTAGACGTTGGCGGAGACCTGACCGTTGGCAGGGCCGGCACTGGCATAATGAACGTGACTGACGGTGCATTCGTCGATTCAGGCACAGTCTATATTGGCAGCCAGACAGGGGGTGTAGGCACGCTGAATATTTCCGGCGCATCGACCGTTTGGGACGCCAGCAGTACATTCTACGCTGGCTACGGCGGCACCGGCACACTCAATATCACCGGCGGAATGAAGTTCGATGCCACCAATTACATGGGCTATCTGTATCTGGGCTATGATGGCGGCGGAAATGGCACCGTAAACATTTCCGGCGCTGGGACACAGGTTGTGGTCGACAATTACATTGAGTGGCACAGCGGCACGGGTGCACTCAACATCACCGACAGCGCTAGCGTAACGACCGACTATCTTTATGGCGGCGGTGGGGATGGCGGCAGCACCATGCTCGTGAGTGGTGCCGGAACCCATTTCAACGCCGACTACGGTGCCTACATCGGCTACTATGGCGCATTGGATGTTACCGTGACGGACTCGGCGCTATTCAGCGCCTCTTTCGCGACCTTAAATATTGGCGTCTATAGTGGCGCGGATGGCTCCGTCACGGTCAGCAACGGAGCGCAGGCCACTGCACCCAACATCGCTATAGGCAGAGATGCCGGCAGCACTGGTGTTCTTACGCTTGCAACGGGCGGCAGCGCCACGACACCAGGAACCGTGCAACTGGCGCAGGACGCGGGCTCAACTGGTACGCTGATCTTCGGCGCGAAAGCAGGTGATCCTGCAGTTGCCGCGGGAACACTCAGTGCGCCAACCGTCGCGTTCGGCGCAGGCAATGGCGCGATCGTCTTCAATCACACCGGCAGCATGAATTTTTCGCCAGTGATCTCGGGTGGCGGCAGCGCCAACTCTGAAATCAACGTGCTCGCGGGCAATACGAATTTCACCGCTAACAACAATGCCTTCGGCGGCACGATGAATGTCACAGGCGGCACGGCCTACATCAATGGCAACATGGGTAACACTCAGGCCATCGTAAGTGGTACCGGTACGCTTGGCGGCAGCGATTGGATCGGTGCGCTCGAAGTACAATCGGGAGGCACCGTCGCACCGGGCAATTCCATCGGTACGTTGACGGTGGCCGGTGACGGTGTGTTCGAGGTCGGTTCGAAGTTCGCGGTTGAGGTGAATGGCGCGCAGTCAGACCTGCTGTATGGCAACGGATACATGACGCTCAACGGCGGCACAGTTCTCGTCAGCGGTGTTCCCAGCCTATTGAAATACGCGATCCTCACTGCCGACTTCGGCGTGACCGGAACATTTGAGGGCGTTGAGACAACGTCAGCGTTCGTTCTCTACAGCCTCGATTATGATTTCAACAATGTCTACCTGCTGATCGACGGCTACAAATCGCTGACATCGGCTGCTGGAACACCGAACGAGATCGCCGTCGCAAAGGCGCTGGACCAGTTCCCGAAAGACAATCCGCTCTTTTCGGCAGTTGTTGGCGGCAGCATCGCGGATGCGCAGCAGGCGTTCAACGCGCTGTCGGGTGAGATCCACGCTTCGGTCGGTTCCGCATTGGCGGACGATAGCCGCTATGTGCGCGAGGCGATCACCGGCCGCCTGATCCAGTCGTATTACGGGGGTGCCGGTGCGGGTGGCGGCCAACCGATCGTGCTCGCAGCAGCGGCCCCGACGAACGTCGCCACGATCGACACCTCTTCGCGCATGTCGCTGGGGGCCGGATATGATGGTGCGCAACGGGTGGCTCCGGGGGCCGGCCGGGATGTCGCGTTCTGGAGCCGCGCATTCGGTGCGTGGGGCCAGTATGACTCGAACAACAATGCCGCAACTACTGATCGCAATCTCGGTGGCTTCGTGCTGGGTGCAGACGGCGACGTTGGTGGAGGCTGGCGCGCAGGTCTGGCAACGGGCTATCTCAACACCAGCCTCAGCACCGGTGCCGGGCGGTTCAGCTCGGCCGACATCGACAGTTACGTTCTCGGCGGCTACGCCGGCGGCGGGATCGGCGACTTCGCGTTCCGCTCTGGTGGTACATGGACATGGAACAGCATCGATACTTCGCGCACAGTTGCCTTCCCCGGCTTCATCGAAGGTGAGAGCGCAAGCTACGATGGCGACGTCGGTCAGTTGTTCGCCGAACTCGCCTATCCGGTCTTTGTTCATGGCGGCGTGATCGAACCGTTTGCGGGTCTCGCCTACGTACATGTCGGCACGGGCGGGTTCACGGAGAGCGGTCCTGTAGCTGGCCTCACGAGCAGTCGCCAGAGCATGGATCTTGGCTATGGCACGCTTGGTGCGCGCGCCGGTACGACAATGGTGTGGGGCGGAACGACAGTGATCCCGCATGCCTCGCTTGCCTGGCAGTACGCATTCGGGGATGTGACGCCGGTGCAGGCTCTCGCGTTCGCTTCGACCGGTATCGGCATGGGCATAGGCGGTGTGCCGGTGGCGCAGAACAGCGCGCTGTTCGAAGTGGGCGCCGATGCCATTCTCGCCGAAGATATGACGCTTGGCCTCTCCTACATGGGACAGTACTCAGGCGACTTCACCGACAATGGTCTGCGTGGCCACTTCAACTGGAAGTTCTGAGCTTTCGATGGGTTCGATGAAACGAATGGGACGGCGCATGCCGTCCCGATTGCGACATCGGGCGATCCCTATACCGTTCGGCGATGTATCTATCGCCGCGTAGGAAGTTCGACAGTCTGGCCGACAACATCGATCGCCACTTTACCTCGAAGCCCACGGGAGCTTCCGCCTTCGAGCAATTCATGCGCGTCGCCGATGCGAGCTAGAGGTAGCACCGCGCCGATCACCGGCTTGATCAGGCCGCGCTCGACAAGGTTGGTCAGCGCATCGAGTTTGCCGCGGTTCTGGCGGGTGAACACAAAATGGTAAGCAGCGTTCTTGCCCCAAGCCTCGATCAGGTTCTGTGGCCGCGCGATGTCGACGATGCTGACTACCCGTCCGGCATCCGCCAGAGCGAGCGGGCTTTTCGTCAGGGCATCGCCGCCGATGGTATCGAACACGACATTCACACCTTGCCCCCTGGTCAGCTCGGCAACGGCTGAGACGTAATCATCCGATGTGTGATCGATTGCGTCATCCGCTCCGAGTGAGCGCACAAATTCATGGTTGCTAGCGCGCGCCGTGGTGATGACCCGGGCGCCTATCGCCTTGGCAAGTTGGATCGCTATCGTGCCCACACCGCCGGCACCACCGTGGATCAGAATGGTCTCGTGAACCGCAAGCTGGGCGCGGGTCACCAAAGCTTCCCAGACTGTGCCTCCAACCAGCGTCAGGCTGGCGGCCTCCAGATGGCTGATGTTGTGCGGTTTGCGGGCGACCAGTTCGACATCGGCGATGTGCTGCTCCGCATATGAGCCGGGACCGCCGAAGATTTTGGGCGTGTAATAAACCTCATCGCCTACGTCTACCTCGGTTACGTTCGCCCCCTTGTCCTCCACGACGCCGGAAATATCGTGACCGATGATGGCGGGAAGTGGCACGTAGTCGACGTAGTCACCACGACGGATCTGATAATCCAGCGGATTGATGGCCGTCGCGTGGACGCGCACGCGGACTTGCCTGGGCCCGACAGGCGGAACAGAAACATCGCGCATCTCGAAGGCGTCGTAGCCACCGAACTTACCGAGGACGATTGCCTTCATAGTGTCGGTCATGCTCTCACCTTTGCTCAAATACAGCTGATACTAGGGACTCTCTTTAGCGTGCGAGTGTCTACGTCACTTTGATAGAGTGACGTTTCCGGCAACTCGACCCTGCCATATCCTCCGTTATCGGCAAATCCGAACCAAGCAGGCCTTCGAGAACTTATCCATGCGGACCCTCTAATCTTGGTTTTGTGGGCATCTTTAAATGCAGCCTGGGAGAGAGGCCGAGGCAATGCTGCTGCATTTTCTCGTCGTGCTGGCACGAGCACTCTAGCGCGGATAGCGCTCGGGTCATCCTGCACGGGGATGCCGTACCAACGTCACGGTGCCCCGCCGATCGAGCTAGGTGAGGCGCTTGGGCGCCCTGCTCAGGAGGTACCAAATACCACCGCGATTAATGGGCTGTGCTGTTTTGGGCTTGTTGGCCATGTCCGTCTTCCGCTCCTTGGCGGCAAGATGGACGGTCGACGTAAATGTCGACGTATTTTGCCTACTAGCTACTCGTTACCCCGGCGCGACCAAAACATCGCGTGGTTTTCAAAGGGTTTATAGCTGTAAGGATGGTGCCCAGGAGAGGACTGACGATTCCGCTCCGTACCCCATTGAAACATCACGATAAAATCGGACTAGGATGACGCTCTGTGTAGCAGTGTTGTGGGGCACTTTTCAAGCGCTGTCAGAGTGGGTTCGTGTCTCCTCGTGGTTGTTTGCGCTGTCTTGCTGCCTGCACCTTCCTGATCCGTTTCAACTCGGCCTTGTCACGTCGTACCTTCTCGGCCGGAGTTTCAGGGGATTTGCCGGTGCGATGGTACTCCCGCAGACTTTCGCTCGCGGCCGCGTTTCGCTTCTGTTGCTGCTCGTCGATCCGTTGCCGATGACGCTCTTCAAGTTCAGGGGTGCGCTTTCTTTGGATAGGTAAAGTGGTGGCAGTCTGTCGTGGCCTGAGAGCGCTGCTTCCAGCAGGCGTGGCGTAAACGCCGCGTGCGGCGAGTGGTACGATCCCGTTGGGTCTCTTCAATTGCCTCTTTCCGTAGTGCGCCAGCAGGAGGATGGCCTCTCTGGGGAATTTCAAGGTCTGTGCAAGTTAAGTCCGCTGGCTTCTCTAAAAAAGCAATATGGGCGATCAATCTCTATTCCGACGGTCCGCCGATGGAGGCAAAGGGCTTAGGTATCCTTACGGGTCCTGTTAGTGGAGGGAAAGGTAGAGGGACGATAGGTAGACGAGGTATGGGACGATACATACGACGACGATCCCTCTAATAGCCCCCTCCACCTGCACACAGTGAGGAGCCCCCTAAACAAAGACTCATATAGACGACTCCTCGCGGCGTGATGCAGGAAGATTACCAGAGGCTGGGACTATGTCTTGTCGGCGACAGGGAACTCGGCACCGGCTAATTCAAGAGCAGAAGTCGCCATGACTTGTCGTGCAAGCCCACAGGCAGACACGGGCACGATCAGCCCGTCGTGAAGGCACAGGGCGGGGACACCCTTCGAGGACAGCGTCCTGAGTACCCGCACCATGATCTCGCTCTCCCTAAACATGAGCCGGTAACCTAGGCGGCGACCCCATGCCTTTTCCAACGTGGGATGAAGGCCCAGGATCGCATTCTTAGTTGATGCCACGGTGGCTCTCGCTGGCAACCGAGCTTCGTAGCGAGCTGCCTCGGATTGGCTGTCGTCCGCCGCGTCCACATCGTCCCCAACGCCAATGCCCAACCCGGTTGGCCAGCTCCGCCGCGGTCCGCCGTCAAAGAGCAGGCAGTTCATCGCGAGCTTGATCCCGCTTCGATAGTTCTCGTAGCCGGGAATGGCATAGAGGTCGCCGGGAGGGGCAGGCACCCCCAGCTCGGCATAGGCGAGACGAGTGAACATCGAGCCGTAATCCAATATGCCAATTGGCTCTCCACCGATCCTGATTTGCCGCCTCCGCTCGGTCCTCAGTGGTCCTGGCCTCGCGACCAACCACTGATCGAACCATTGGTGGCGCTGCGGCTCATGCTTCCGTCTACGTCGAGGGAGGACTGTCGTATCGGTGGTAACAGCTTCGATGCTCATTCAGGTCCCTTAGGAAAGCTGCGCTAGTGCCTTGTGAAGGTCGCGTTGCTCGGCGTTTTGTTTTTCGTGCTCCGCTCGATCTAGTCTGGCCAAATAAAGACCGCCGATGCCGAGCGTCTCCGCAAGCCAGCGTCCGAGCACGACGGCGGCTCGTGGCGAAAGTTCGCGGTAGCAGCGCTTCACCTTTCCCGTGGCGTGGACGTATCGCTCCCCGAAGTTGAGGTCCGACAGGCCCCGAACGCGGCGTCCGAGCTGGACCCAAAACGCGTGGTCGGAGCGGAAGCAACAAGGGCGAAACTCACGCAACATCACCATCGCCATCGTCACCTCTACGACTATGCGAGGCTCGGTGGTGTTTCCCAGCTTCACGATCTCGCGGGCGACCAGCCGTTCGACTTGCGATCCAGCGCGACCGCGCTCGTATTCGGCGATCACGTGCTCGGCATGGTCCACCAGTGCTCGCCAACGCGTCTCTAGCGCGGTCCACGCAGGGTTGTGCGGGTTCTTGGCGATCCGCGCTCTAACGAGCGTCTGGTAGGGTCTTACTTGAGCTTTGGTGATGGCCTTCTGTTCCGGCTCGCCATGGCGGCGCAGATTGGCGCGATGTCCAGCGCAGTAAGGCGAGAAGCCTGAGGCCACAGCGGTGCTGCAGCCGGGTATTCGGCAAGTTCGGTTCATTGATCCTCGATAAATTGCAGCCGTAGGGGGGGAAGGCAGGGACGGAAAGGAGCGTGGCCCAGCTGGGCTCAGGCGTCGTCGCCATCCTTTGCCAGGTGAGCGAGGTACGCTTCGACCGAGACTTCGATGGCTGCAATGTTTCCCAGGTTGACGATCTCGTAATTTCCATCACCCACCGACACGGTAAGGAAGGTGTTGGGACCGATCTCGCCGTCGTCCGACAGGACAAAGACGCTCGTTGCCACGTCGTCGGACAAATACGGCGTGGACGATTGTCCGTTGCAGGTTACCACCTCAAGCGAATTGAGCTTTTCGGCCGCCTTGTCCATGTCGGGCTTGCCTCGCTCATCCGCGACGTTAAGGGACACGAGCACACCAGTGCATTCATCCTGGAGAACCGGGCCGATCTTTTTTAACGGGGCGCTGGTCAGGGCTCTGTATGCCTCTGGAGAAGCGAAGAATGGCATCTCCTCCTCCTCGTCGCTAACCAGGTCGAGTTTCAGCGCGAACGTCGGATTGAGGAACACTAGGCGATTGTCCAGCGTCGTGAACTCTACCCAGCCGCTTTGTCTCTTGAGGTCGATCTGAGAGTGAAACCTCTCCAAGAGCGCATCGCGCTCTCGTTCGTCGATTGGATACAGTCGTTCGCCAAAGGAGAAGCTGACCTTGAATGTACCCCACGGGAGATCGTGTCGGGCTCGGGCAAAGCCCTCCGCGTTGCGTTTGGTTTGCGTATCTACGCCCAACAACTCTTCAATCCTGCATCCGAGGAGGATCGAGAGATCCTTGAGATGAGCGGCGGGAATTTCAGTTTGGCCGCTCTCCCACCGCTGGATCGTCTGCTGAGTAGTATCGAGACGCTCTGCAACCTGCTTTTGCGTCATGTGCAACCGAGTTCGAAGGGCTTTCAGCGTGTTCATGCGTACCTACCTTACGTGTTATTGCACACGCAATATAGGTTCGTCACAAAACCCGTCAAGTGTGTTTGCTACACATTTTTCGTGTCGCCAAGCAGCCTGTAGACCGAAGCCCGTCCAATGCCGAGGCGTCTGGCGATGTCCGTCGCGCCGAGCCCCTCGCCTGCCAGCTGGCGCACTTCAGTCGCATCGATGGTGGGCTTGCGGCCTTCGTAGACGCCTCTGGCCTTCGCCTTCGCAATCCCTTCCATCTGCCGCTCTCGGCGGAGGTTGGTCTCGAACTCGGCGAACACTCCCAGCATGTCCAGGAAGCACTTGCCCGCCGCGGTGCCCGTGTCGATTGGTTGATCGGTGGCCTTCAGGGCGGCGCCCTTGGCCTTAATTGCTTTGACGATCTCCTGAAGGTCGCCCACCGAGCGGGCTAGCCGGTCCACCTTGGTGACCATCAGAACATCGCCGGATCGGAGAAACTGAAGCAGTGTCTCCAACTCGGCCCTTCCCTCACGGGTAGTGCCGCTCACCTTCTCCTCGCGAACGATACTGCAACCTGCGCCGACCAGCTTTTCGACCTGGATCTCCAACTCCTGGTCGGTCGTGCTTACTCTCGCATAGCCATAAATAGCCATCGGCCTCTCCCCTCAATGTCTCGTATGGGTCTAGACCGTAACTCACACTGTCTCGTTTGTCCATCTGGCAACCCAAATGAGACGTCATTGGCGTCTCACCGCACTATCTCGCCGGGGTATACCCAAATACGACCGGCCAACTCGATTGGTCATTAACCTGGGGGCGCGCCTTGAACAGCCCTCTCTCATCGCCTCCGGCTGGCGGTCATCTATACCTCGCGCTGTAGTTCCCAGGTCGAACGGCAGCAGCTGGTCTGGTCCAAAAGACTCTGAGATCTGCAGGGAAAGCACCTACCGCTAGGGCTGCTTTGGCAACAGCCCCCGAGCCCGGAGTTGTTCAGGTTCGAAGTACGACCCGTGTCTCAGCTAGTTCCCGGTCGCCGCCATGCTGTGCACTGGCGCGGATCTGCCGAATTCGATCCGCACTGACCACATGTAGCCCCATCGTTTCTGCCATCTCACCGAGAACTTCGGCGGTTCGCACATTGATGCCGGCGTAACGGCTATCCCCCACAGCCATCACGATGAGCGACCGCCGTGCGAGCCTACGCGTCAAACCCGACAGCACGAGATGCAAGTCGTCAAAATAGCCTTGGACCATTTCCGGAATGCGTCGATCCCAGAGGTGCTCACGCGCTCTTTCAAGCTTCTTCAGCGTCTTGGTCAATTGCGGGGTTCTCGTAACCCTAGAATATTCGAAGGTGGCCTGCACATGGGAGCGGAGTGTAGCCCGCCGGAGTGACAAATTTTGATTTCGTGATTTCAAATACCCCAATGTCCAGAGTTCAAGATTGTAAACATCTGTGTAGTCGAACGAGTTTGGGTACGGTGGCGAGAAGATGGAAATATCGCCGATACTGCACTTGTGGATGAGAGATCGGCAATCGCCTCTCAGCAGCGTAGTGGGTGAGAGTGCTGAATTCGCTATCTCATCAAGATCAGCTGCGCACTGCATCACCGCAGCCTCAAACAAGCGATCTACATCGACTGCTGTTGTCGACCTGGCCTGCCAATTGCTTCTGTAGCGACGTCCCTTGCCGTTCACGACGATGTTGCTGACCGAGACGAGAATTCCGCCCAGCAGAACCTTCAGAGTTCGCTTTGCCTTCCCATCTCTGAGCTGCTCAATCGCGGCCAGATACGTCAGGATGCGAACGCCAACCGCTTTCGTGTAGATAAAGCGACCATTCAGTCCGGGCTCAAATAGCGTCTTTGGCGCTTCGCGGAACGTGCGATCTAGCGGCTGCAATTGAACCTGAGAGAGTGTGGCTCTGACGCGTTCAAAATTGCGCAACAGCGTCTTTCGATCGGAAGGATTTGTTTTCGCCGAAATCACATCGGCAAGGAAGGGGTTCACTTCGATACTTGTCGACCTGATACCCTGTTGTGAGCATACCAAGGATGTGGTGCCGCTGCCCCCAAATGGGTCAATGCAGTGAGTAGGAGTAAACTTACTCAGTGCGAGCGCGTCGCGCACGAAGCGCTGAGAATAGGCCTCTTTGAACTTGATCCACCGTTGGAATGGGGTCTCGCTCCATCCGCCATTACTTGTTGATGCGTATGGGCTCTCACCGAACCCAACGAGCAGAGACTTTGCATTCAGCGCATCACCCCGCAAATCCATGAAGGTAGTTCCCCGCGACCTACTTAGGTCGAGCGAAAACTACCACTGAACGCTCTCTATCCCAACCATATTGTGACGGCCTAACATCCTGTCCGAGGGCTGTGACCAACTCGATCGGGACAGTTGCGGATGCTATCCCGAAGGTGGGGTCCGTGCGCGAAAGATCGAAGTAGAAATCCGCTGAGTTCACGAGCGCCTGCAGGAGTGGACTCACTCGCTGGCTCGCAAGTTCCACGTCGGACCGGAATTGGCTCGGCCGTTCCAACCCGTGAACGTCGAAGTGGGTATGTGTGGTCACCAGCGTAAGGCCAAATAAGCGCATCAATTGGAAGAGGATTGACCAGAGCGTCGGTGTCGCCTGTAGCCTTGGAAACTGCAAAAAAACGTTATGCAAGCCATCAATAAGTACACCGTGATAAGGACAACCGCTGACTGCAGCGCCTTCGTACTTTTCGATAACCTTCGATAAGAAAACCTCCGGCGCCAGAAACCCTGGATACAGCGGAAGGTGATCGACGAAGATTATCTGCTTTCGAAACTTCTCGCGCGAGTCTAATGCTAGTGCGGTTTCAATCCGCCTTTGCAAGTCTTGATAGTAGCTTGAATTGTAGAGGAATGACACGACCATTATGCGTCGTGGGTCTGGGTACCGATGCTGCGCGTCGCTGACTTTGTCAAAAAGGCTGCGCTGAGTGTCAACTTCGCCTAAAATCGGCTTCATCAGAAGCTTGAGGGCGAATCCCGCTTTTCCCGTGCTACCACGTCCGGCGACCAATATCTGAGCGCGCTCAAAAACCTCTACGAGCGGTCTGGGATCGTCCGCGTTGACCCCCGTGAGAAGAAAATCGTAGTACCGCTGTTTATCCGGCGCTTTCCAGTTAAGATGGGCGTAGGAGTCCAGCTCAGCGGAAAGGTGCGGATAAAGTTTGACACCGTCTCGTTTCGAAATGTGAAGGGTATGGGTGCCTGTCCTCGCAAACTGGAGTCGTGTTTTGTGAAGAATGAATTTGCGCTTGTACTCCGACGGCGACTCCTGATTAGAGTCCTGATCTAGCCGCGCAACGAAGTCGACGGTATAATCAAGCTCCCGCAGTGCGGGGCTATCTATTTCTGCGGTGAGGATGAGTACGAACGCTCCAAGCGATCGCAGCTTCGACACCAGCGATCTTAGCAGTTCGACCTGTTGATCCGGATTTTCCCGAGAAACCATTTCGTGGAGTCCGTCAAAGACCACGAACCATGCGGGCAAGCCGGGTGGAGTTTGAGATGATGGCTCAACGCCCTCCCGCTGATAAAGAGCTATGATTTCGTCGATAAAGTCGAAGACGGCCTTGCGAGTGTGCTCTGATTGGTTGTGGTCCAAATGCGTGGAATAGAACCAATCCTCGATCTTTCTCGGGAACGACGCGGTCCGCGCTATGAACGGCGGCGTTAGAGTTAAGATGCGATTCCGTAGATCCTCGTGCTGTTCTTCGCATGAGACATAGAGAGTCGACACTCCCAACGGGGCGTAGCTGATGCCCAACGCCAGCGCTAGGGACGTCTTGCCAGAACCAGAGGCCCCGGAGATCTGCCCTACGAGGCCATTTGAACCGGTGGAGCGTAAACCGCGGGCGAATATCGCATCGCCTCCAGGTAGCGGCACAGGATAGCCGTCAAGTTCGTTGACTAGCTCTGACGGCGAAGGAAGTCGTCGAACCGTGTCCAGGAATCGAAATTCATACACCGCGGTCTTCGAAACAAGTTCTTTGCCGGCTAGGAAGGTGTCGCGCCCCAAGAGTGGCCGTTCGTTTTTGCGAGCTGGCTGATAGCGCATTTTTCCCGGCGCAAAGGCCAGGACAGCCAAGCCACGAGATGCGAGCAAGTGGCCGACGATGAAGTCGGTCGGCGTCGCCGGGTAAAAGGTATCTCTATTCTCGCGATACGACTCCGCTTTCTGCAAAGAGTTCGCTACCTGGTCAAAGCGGATGATCGCACGAACTCGGTCGAACGCGTCGCCCTCAGCATCCGGCTTTCCCTCGATGCGCTCAGAGAACTCTAAAGTGAGTGCGAAAAGCTCAGCCCGAATAAGTGCATGAGCGTAGGCGTCGGAGGCGCCAAACTCGGGAGAGACCAACATCTGCCTTAGAAAGAAGAACGGCGAAAAGAGATACTGCTTCGGCCGGTTTCGCACGTCCGCAACCGGAGTTGTTGGCGACAGTCCTTCAGTAATGCTGCAGGCCACGAGGGGGTGTCTAAATTGGTTCAAAAGTAGCGCGTACGGTCGCGTGAAGCCAATGTTTGGATTGTTTTGTGCCCTCTTCCTGCTAGTTGAGCCAGCGCGAAGGGTGTGCAAGAATTTCAGTTTGCTGGAGGCGAGGTGAGGATCGATTTGCGTTGCGATCCGATGTGGCCCCCTAAAGGGGAACGATACCGCCTCGGCGAACTCTCTATTGAGCCAAGTCGAGGGGGGCGCGGAGCAAAAAGTCCGGACGGCATTCCACCAAGGTGCCATCAGTGCGGTAGACGCTTCGCCGAACGGCCTCGCGAATAGGAAAAGGTCCGTGTCCTTGTTCTTTTTCATATCACGCCAGCGACAATTCTTGCCGTTTTTCTCTCAGCTGGCGGATACCTCTCTTGATGGGCTTAGCTTCACTAAGATTGTAGGAGTGGGGCTGCCTCAGTCCGAAGGGCGCGAGCGCGGACGTAAGTTCTGTCCGGTCGGCCATGGTGAAGCATTGAACCATAGTGTGCAGCCAATTCCCGAATTGGCGGCCAGCAACAATCCTGAACTCTTCGAGCCTCGCGAGAAATTGCTTTGGATTGAGATGGCCTTGCCGGATAGCGGCACGCACCAAATCTGTCTTTAAGTCCGGATCTGCGATTGACGGCAAGGCGAGATCGAGCCAACGAAGTGGTTCTTCTGCCTGAAGCTGTGTGTCTTTGAAAATTGTATCGGCTGCCACCGGTTTTCCAAGCATAGCGAGCATGGAATAAATGCTCGCCCGTGCCCTCGCTTCGAGACGGTCGCCCGCCAGCCTATCTTCCAGAAGATTCGGCAACAGTGGAGAACGGAGGGAAGAGTAGGCCAGGAGAAATTCCAGAGCGATCCAGTAAGACGTTGGGCAAGGCCTTGGTTCTCGAAGGAATGCCTCCACTCTGCCTAACCAGGTTTTTGGATCGCCATTGGCTTCGGTAATAAGCTCATCCAAAGCGGTATGGCCGTCGCGATCAACTACCTCGCCACGGGAGTACGCTTCGAAAATCTTCAGAATTGACGCTGTCATTGGCACAGAACGACCTTACCTAAGTTCACACCGAAGATATAGTAATACGTCTAACAGTCTGGTTAACCTGACCAATTGCCGGGGGCTCTGCTACCACCTCTTCTAACCCGGCTTCGGCAGGCAGCGGTGCCAGCGGCTTGGTTTTTCCTCTCCAGTCCCAATAGGGCAAGTAATCCCAAGTAGCATCCGCGAACTTGGGTCGCCGGACGTCACTCACGTGAGCAGCTCTGAAGCTGAACGTCAGCCGCGTTTGTCCCGGTGATAAGATCAGTCCGAGACGCTGCGGCAGTTGGCCGTCATCTAACAACCCATCAAAGGTGTTCGGCTTGCGTCGCGGGTTGCGGAAGAGCCAAAGCCCCCCATCTTGTCGAGTTGGAACCTTTAGCGTGAGGATTGCCATCGCATCGGCTCGCTCATGCTCAGAAAACGGTTGGTTGCCGCGGCGTTTCTCCTCGAACGACAGCCAGCTGTCGACTTTTCGTTGCAGCACGGCCGGGCTGAGTTGAAGTGCTTCCGCTGTCTTACGAACGAACGGGAGTTCGGCGACAAGCGTCCCCAATCCTTCGTCCGGGAGAAGATCGGCAGGAGGATTTCCCTGTCGAACATGCGCAGCTATAAAGGCGTTATATGCGGTCTTCGCCTTATCCTTGTCGTCACCGCATTGAGCTAATCGTCGTAAGCAATCTTCTTTAATGGTTGTGCTTGATTGGGAGCACTTCTGAATGTTTTCAAACGCGGCAGCATCCAACACCGCAGGCTTCTGGAAATTGCTCATCTCAATTGATCAACCAATCGTCGCTTCAATATCTGACAGCAGGTGAAAGCTCGGTGAGCATCGACCTGCAAAGCTCGGCAGAGCGTAAGGGGCCTGGGGGGAGAAAGCTAGCAGCCTGTGTTGAATTCTATCCTCGCGTCTGTGACCCAAATCATCTGCACTTCGCTTGTGTGCTGGAGACGGGATTTGCAGAACTGGTCGGATACCCCTATCCGGCGCGGCAAGCCATTGATCGTTCAAATTATCGCGCAGCCTAAGGCCTTCCCCTAGGGGCTGCCATTGCGAGCTCGTGCTGGCGCAGTGCCGGGGCTTCTCACCCCACCTCATACCGAGGAATTTTGCTTAGCGCCACCATAGCCTTGAAGAGTTCGTCTCGGCCATATCGTTCGGCGACGCTGCGTGGTGCGTGGTCGCCAAAAGCGTCCAGCACTGTTGGGTCGATCATGCCACGACCTCGCGCTTTGAAATTGTGTCGCCAGCCGTGGTTGGGTGCTGGCCCGTTTGTGTCGGGCATGACCTCGCGCGTGAACTCAGCGAGCTTGTTCTTCACGCTTTGCAGAGGACCGAGGATGCCGCGCGGGTCTTTGGTGCGGCTTGGTTTGGCGTCGGCGCGGTAAAGGTCAGGACGCGGCGTAAGAAAGAGGTGTGCCGTCATCAGCGGCGTCGACGAAGTCGAGGAAGCCTTGCTCAATCAGATGCGGATGCAAGGGAACGTGCCACATTCCATCCGTCTTTACGGTTCCAGCGTCGCCGGTAATGCTGATGGCGGGATGGCCGTCATATATGCTTACGTCGCATTTTCTAAGCTGCGCCATTTCACCGACGCGGGTGCCTGTGTACGCCATGAGCCACGGCACCCATCGCTTCGCAGCGGCGAGTTTGCGGTTGGCTCGCGACGAGCCTGAGGCGGCGCTTAAGGCGTGGCGGAGGATTGCCAGCGCTTCCGCATCATTCAACGTCTTGCGCCGCTTGTTACTGTTCTCTGCGCCTTTGCGCACCTTGCGTTTGACGCGGTTTGCCGGGTTCGAGGCTAGAAGGTCTTGATCGACGGCCCAGTTGAACACGGCATTGATACCAGCGAGGTCAGTGTCGTTGATCGTCTTGGCCGAAACGCCATCAACGGTGGAGCGCATGTCGATGAACGCGCGGAAGTCTTCGCGGCCAAGCTCTGCTGCGCTGGGCTCGCGTCCGTATCTGTCGGTAAGGAAAGCGGTCAGCTTTTCAAAAATGGGCGCGTAAGACGCGAGCGTAGAAGGTTTGACGGCTTTCTGATCCGGGTGCCCATGCCAAAGCGCAAACAGCTTGGCAGCGGTCAAGGCTGAGGAAGAGAGCGAGGGCGCTGGGGGTGCTTTGGGTTGAGCGCCGTCCCACTTTGGATACTTGGCGGTGACGGCATCGTCCGGCGTGTAATCGCCTTCGGCAAATCGTTTGAGCGTCTTGGCGGCGTCTATCAAAGCCTTGGCGAAGATGCGCAAGAGAGCAGGGCGTTCTTCGGCAGCGGGGATGATCCCGTGTCTGCTGAGGATTGGGTTCAGGAACGGTCCCACGTAACGCTCAAGCTCTATGATCTGAGCTTCGCCCGGATAGGCTTCGATCATCAATGGCGGGCCCGGCGGTGGCACCAATACCCACTCGGCGACCTCTGCAACTATACGCCACCAGTTGGCGTCGACAGGATCATCCTCGAACAGCTCTTTCAGGTCGCGATAGAGGATGCCTGCGAGCGCGATGCGCTGCTTGTGTGTCAGCCCCTGCGGGCCTTGCCGATGGGCCGCACAGCCTCGTTCAAACTGCTCCAGCGCAGCGCCGTGGCGAAGATTGATGAGTGCGGGGTCGTTGGTGCGCAGCGAGAACTCGACGTGCGTTCCGAACTTTGCCCTGACGACGAAGCGTTCGTCACCGCTCAATGCCTTCGGCAGCGAGAAGAAGATTTCTTGACCGCGAGCTCGCGCCAGCACGTCGCTTGGAACGCGCTTTTTGAACTGTCCCTTGGTGGAACGTGAACGGGTTGTTGGGCGGGCCATCATCAACACCATTGTGGGGCACCTCTGTGTGACAGTGGTGTCCGAAATTATCAATGATGCTCGGTAGTTACGTCTTTCCAATGGGTTAGGAAAGCGTTGGTGCCCAGGAGAGGACTCGAACCTCCACGCCCTTGCGAGCGCCAGCACCTGAAGCTGGTGCGTCTACCAATTCCGCCACCTGGGCACTGGAGTGGTGAGTTAGATGGGGTCGCGGCACTTGTCAATCGATCGTGTGAGGCTTGTGCGCGACCTTTCAACACCCGTGCCCTTTTCTGCAATCCGCGCTATGGCGTAACGCAGCACCGAACACACGGAGAAGACAATGGCAGAGCGGCTTGACGACCAGGGTTTGGCGGTTGTTTTCGGCGGTTCGGGGTTTGTAGGCCGCTATGCGGTGACGGCGCTGGCCAAGCAGGGCTGGCGGGTTCGCGCGGCGGTCCGCCGTCCTGATCTGGCGGGCTTCCTGCAGACAGGCGGCTTTGTGGGCCAGATCGCGCCCGTGCAGGCCAATGTCCGTTATCCGGAATCGGTGGCCCGTGCGCTTGCGGGCGCCAAGGTGGTTGTGAATGCGGTCGGCATTCTGGCCAGCGGCGGCAAGCAGACCTTCAAGGCGGTGCACGTTGACGGGCCGCGCGCCATTGCTCGGGCGGCCAAGGCTGCGGGCGTACGCCATTTCGTGCACATTTCGGCGATCGGGGCCGATATCAATTCCTCGTCCCACTATGCCCGCACCAAGGCCGAGGGCGAAGCTGCAGTGCTGGAGGAGTTCCCTGAGGCCATCATCATCCGCCCATCGGTGGTTTTCGGCCCGGAAGACCAGTTCTTCAATCGCTTTGCAGCCATGGCGCGCATGTCGCCGCTGTTGCCGTTGATCGGCGGCGGGCGCACGCGCTTCCAGCCGGTGTTCGTGGGCGACATCGCCACGGCGATCACGGTTGCTGCGGCAGGCGCAGCCAAGCCCGGAACTGTCTATGAGGCGGGTGGTCCAGATGAGCTGTCGTTCAAGGAAGTTCTGGAGCTGACGCAGGAATGGACCGGCCGCGAGCGGGGTTATCTGCGTCTGCCGTTCTGGCTGGCAAAAGTGCAGGCCGCGCTGACCTGGCCGCTGCCGAACGCCTTGCGTCCGATCACGCTGGATCAGGTGAAGCTGCTGCAACACGACAACGTGGTGAGCGCTGCGGCGAAAGACGAGGGACGGACACTGACGGCGCTGGGTGTGCCGACGCCCACCGGTGTTGCCGCGATCGTGCCGACCTATCTGGAGCGCTTCCGCGCCCGCGGGCAGTTTGCCAGCTACCGCACCTGAGCTGGTGAGGCAGGAAGTGGGCTCTGCCGAGCGTCGGCGGCCCGTAGCACGCAAGCAAGCCCCATAACAAAAGAGCTCCGGATTTCTCCGGAGCTCCACGATCCCGAATTGTCAGCCAGCGCAACCAGCAGGCTGGCAAACACTCAAATTAGTGCACGCTCGCGATCTCCAGATCGTCGTCGAACGCATGTCCGATTGCGGCCTGCCGAGTGTCGGTCAGGGCAAGCGGTGTACCGTCGGCGCCATGCAGTGAGAACAGGTTGATGCCCTGGGGCAGACCGTCGACGGCCGGAAACATGCGTGTGGCCTCGTCGAACGTCAGCGTCTTGATGTATGCGACAGCACCATCACCCAGGATAGCAAACTCGTCGTCGGTCATGACATGACGCGGATAGTAATAGGTGGTCTTGTCGGCTTCGGTCATGACGCTACTCCTTCTGCATGCCGGAGCTGTACATTCCGCTTCGCAGCGGACGGCCAGACATCCCGGCCCCGACCCCACTGCGAAATTGCGGCAGGGCTAATCGGTAAAACGTAGTGAACCGCTATTTTCTGTCGATAATGTTGATAGTCCGAACCTGGCGTTCGGGTTCCAGCCGTTTCAGGTCGATGGCTAGAAGCCCGTCCGAAAGGTCTGCAGACTCTACCTCGATTCCATCGGCTAGCACGAATGTGCGGGTAAATTGTCTCGCTGCGATCCCACGGTAGAGGTACTCGCGCGCCTTGTCGTCCGACTGCTTGCCGCGGACGGTGAGCTGGCTGTCTGACAGGGTAATCTCAAGCTGATCGCGGGTGAACCCCGCCACTGCGAGCGTGATGCGCAGGATGTCGGCATCGCCGTCCGGGCTTTGGATGCGCTCAACGTTGTAAGGGGGGTAGCCGTCGGCCGAACCCTTTGTAGCCCGATCAATCAGGCGCTCGATATCTTCAAAGCCCAAAAGAAAGGGGCTGGAGAGCAGCGAAATCCGCGACATTACGGGTCCTTCCTCAAGCGACCTCGACCAATATTCCGCAAGAGCCTTAACCCTGGCCTCCAACGCACCGGCCCCGCCTGGGCGGCAACCGGATGCCAAATGATATGGGTGAGCTGAGATAAGCGTTCAAGCGGCATATGCCGCGCTGCCGGCATCCTGTAAGCATGCATCAGATGAACACGTTGTCATTTGACAACGGTGTGGCTAGCCAGATGATTGCCGAGCATTCGCCAGCCCTGTCCAATCGCCCGCGAATGCCGCTCTTCTCAGTTGGCCATCGGCCTCAGTTCCTTGCTTTCAGGTCCTAATCGGGGATCAATCGATGCACATGCCCGGCGTCAGCCGTTCCATCTTCACTCTGGTGGTTTTTCTCATGCTCGCTCTTGCACCACAGACCGCTTCGGCTGAACCGCGCGCCAGCGCGTTCAAGCTTTCCAACGGTATGGAAGTGATCGTAATTCCGGATCATCGTGCGCCGGTTGTGACGCATATGGTCTGGTACAAGGTCGGCTCCGCCGATGAGCCCAAGGGCACCTCGGGCATCGCGCACTTCCTTGAGCATCTGATGTTCAAGTCCACCGACAAGATCGCAGTGGGTGATTTCTCGAAAATCATCTCGCGGCTGGGTGGCGAAGACAACGCATTCACCGGTCAGGATCTGACCGCCTATCACCAGCGGATCGCAAAGGATCGCCTGCGCACGCTGATGGAGATGGAAGCAGATCGCATGGTGAACCTGCGTCTCACCGACGACGAGGTGGCGACGGAGCGTCAGGTCATCATCGAGGAGCGCCGTTCGCGCATCGACAACAACCCCGCTGCCCGTCTCGACGAGCAGATGAGTGCAGCGCTTTATCTCGCGCATCCGTATGGCATTCCTGTCATCGGCTGGGCGCACGAGATGGCGAAGCTTTCGCGCGAGGACGCGCTCAAGTTCTATAAGCGCTACTACGCGCCCAACAACGCCATCCTCGTTGTGTCGGGTGACGTGACGCCGGAGGAAGTGAAGAAGCTCGCCGAGGAAACCTACGGCAAGATTCCCGCAAACCCGGACGTCGACACGCGCAACCGTCCGCAGGATCCGCCCCACGCAGTGCCGCGTCGCCTGACGCTGAAGGATCCGCGCGCGGGTAACGCATCGTTCCATCGCTATTACATGGTGCCGAGCTACGTGACCGGAAAGCCGGGCGAAGCTGAAGCGCTTGAAGTGCTGATGAAGATCGTTGGCGATGGCGCCACGAGCCGCCTCTATCGTTCGCTGGTTGTCGACAAGAAGGTGGCTGCCACCGCGCGCGGCGGCTACTCCGGCAGCTCACTCGATTCAGGCACCATTTCGCTCTACGCCGTTGCCGGTGCGGGTGTTGAGGATCTGAAGACCGTTGAAGAAGCGGTCGATGCAGTGCTTGACGATGTGCGCAAGAACGGTGTCACCGAGCTTGAGCTGCAACGCGCGAAGAAATCTCTGACGGCAGATTTCATCTATCAGAGCGACAATCAGGCGACTCTGGCCCGGCAATACGGTTGGTCGGCAACGATTGGCCGGTCGATCGCCGATGTCGAAGGCTGGCCGGATGCGCTGGCGAAGGTCACTGCGGACGAAGTGAAGAAGGCCGCAGCAACTTATCTCGATGCGAAAAACTCCGTAACCGGATGGTTGCTGCCGGAAGCTGAGGACGACGGCAAGGGTGCTGGCAGCAGCACCACCGAGCAGCCCGCCGTCCATACGCGCTCTTGATCCTGGAGGAGCAGCCGTATGCATCAGATGAGTATGTCGAGGGCCTGTGATATGCACGCGAGTGGTCGTCCGTTGTTGATGTTGTCGTTCTGCGGTCATGGCGTCCGCTCGGCGGTTCGCCAGATTGGTGGCAGCGCCACCGTGTTGTCCGCCGCTTTCGCCCTGCTATTTTTTGCCAGCACGAGTTTGCCAGCTAACGCCATGAAGATTCAGACAGTGAAAAGCCCGGGTGGAATTGAAGCCTGGCTGGTTGAAGAGCACGCAGTGCCGATGATGGCGATGCGGTTCGCATTCGACGGCGGCAGCGCGCAGGATCCTGACGAGCAGGAGGGTGTCTCCAACTTCCTTTCAGCCATGCTGGATGAAGGTGCGGGTGATCTGAAGTCGAGCGAGTTTCAGGATCGCATGGAAGATCTCTCCATGCGTATGAACTTCGAAGATGCCAAGGATGCTTTCTACGGCAATTTCGAGACGCTGAGCCAGTATCGCCCCGAAGCAACCGAGATGCTGAAGCTGGCTCTGACCAAGCCGCGCTTCGATGCCGATGCGGTGGAACGCATCAAGCAGCAGCTGATGGCATCGCTTGCCTACGCCGCGCGTGACCCCAACCGTGTTGCGCAAAACGCTTGGTATGCAACCGCGTTCAAGGGCCATCCTTATGCGCGCCCGGCGAGCGGCACTGAGGCGAGCCTCGGCAAGATCACCGGCGCTGAGCTTGAAGCTTATCGCAAGCGCGTGTTCGCCAAGGACAACCTGAAGGTCGTTGCTGTTGGCGACATCACGCCGGAGCAGCTCGGCAAGATGCTGGACGATGTGTTCGGTGACCTGCCCGAGAAGGCCGAACTGGCACCCGTTTCGATTACTGATCCCGTCGCCGGTGCCCAGCAGAATGTCGTCGACATGAACGTGCCGCAGTCGGTGGCGGTGTTCGGTATGGGCGCCATGCCGCGCCGCGATCCGGACTTCATTCCGGCGTTCGTTCTCAACCAGATCCTCGGCGGCGGCGGATTTGCCTCCAAGCTGATGGAGGAGGTGCGTGAGAAGCGCGGCCTGGCCTATTCCGTCTACACCTATGTGTATCCGTTCCGGCATGCATCGGTGTTTTCCGGCGGCGTTGCAACGCGCAACGACATGATGGGCAAGTCGCTGGATATCATTCGCCAGGAACTGCAGAAGATGGCCGACGGCGATCTGAAGCAGGAAGATCTGGACAACGCCAAGAGCTATCTGACCGGCGCTTATCCGCTGCGTTTCGACACCAACGCGAAGATCGCCACGCAGCTTCTGGGCCTGCGCATGGATGACTTCGATCCCAGCTATATCGAGAAGCGTAACGCGCTGATCGAAGCTGTGACGCTGGATGATCTGAAGCGCGTTGCCAAGCGGATGCTCAACACCGATAATCTGATTGTGACGATTGTCGGCAAGCCGGAGCTTGAGCAGCCCAAGGCGAAGGGCGGTTAGTTCCGCGACCGCGCTTGCAGCGCAGAAGAAATCAGGAAACGCCAAATAATAAAAAAAGGGGCTGGTCAGAATGACCGGCCCCTTTTGCGTTTCAGGTGGGTGCTGCTGCGAACAGGATCAGTCGTGATTGCTGTTCTTGGCGCGCTCGATCGCTTCGGCGATATATCGGCGCGCTTCGGAAGAGTCGCCCCAGTGGTCGATCTTGACCCACTTGCCGGGCTCCAGATCCTTGTAATGTGCAAAGAAGTGCTCGATCTGCTGCATGGAAATATGCGGTAGGTCGGTGTAGTTGGCGACCTTGTCGTAGCGCATGGTCAGGCGGCTGCTGGGCACGGCGATGATCTTCTCGTCGCCACCGCCTTCATCCTGCATCACCAGCACGCCCACGGGGCGGCAGTTGATCACCGCGCCGGGAATGATCGCACGTGTGTTGCAGACCAGAACGTCGATCGGATCGCCATCGGACGACAGCGTGTGCGGGACGAAACCGTAGTTCCCCGGATAGCGCATCGGCGTGTAGAGGAAGCGGTCAACAACCAGCGTACCAGATGCTTTATCGAGTTCGTACTTGATGGGCTCGCCGCCCACCGGCACTTCGACGATGACGTTGATGTCGAGGGGAGGATTAATACCGATCGGGATGGCGTCGAGGCGCATGTAATCTCCACATAGTTTCATGGCCGCCGGTGCGGCCCGGCCGAAGAGATGGACGAAGCCGACGCGAATGGATAGCCGTATGCTCGTCGCAGTTGGCTGAAAACGCCGCATTTTTCCGCTTCTATCCTTCATCTTTCGTAGCATTCGACAGCTTGTCGCAGCCGGACAGCCATTTGCCATGTGGGGATTGGCTCCCTGTGCAACTCAAGGCCGCTGACAGAATCGGGCATATCATCGGCGCTGAACGACAGCTTGCAGCCGCGCGGCCGCGAAACTAGATGGCGTGAACCGCTGCTGCGGGCACGACGACAGGGAACAGGGAAATGGCGATCCGGCAGCTTTCGCCGCACACGATCAATCGCATTGCCGCCGGTGAGGTGATCGAGCGGCCGGCGAGTGTTGTGAAGGAGCTGGTCGAGAACGCGCTCGATGCAGGCGCCGACGAGATCGATGTCGTCACTGCGTCCGGTGGCCTGTCGTTGATCCGCGTGACCGACACTGGCTGCGGGATGCCGCCCGACGATCTGCAGCTTGCCGTTGAGCGTCACGCCACATCGAAGCTTTCCGAGGAAGACCTGTTCGCCATCAGCACGCTGGGCTTCCGTGGTGAAGCGCTGCCTTCGATTGGTTCGATTGCACATCTCACCATCGTGTCGCGCGCACGCGATGCCGCCGATGCCTTTGCGCTCGATGTCGACCGGGGCGCCAAGGGCAAGTTGCGTCCGGCAGCAGCCAATGCCGGCACCTGCATCGAGGTGCGTGATCTGTTTTCAACCGTGCCGGCGCGGCTCAAGTTCATGAAGTCGGAGCGGGCGGAGAACATGGCCGTCAGCGAGGTGGTGAAGCGCCTCGCGATGGCGCATCCCGGCGTTGGCTTCACGTTGACGATGGGCGAGCGCTCGAACCTGCGCCTGCCGCGTGAACCTGCGGGGCCGGATGGCCTGCTGCAACGGCTCGGCCGCATCATGGGCCGCGCATTCATGGATGACGCGGTGCGTGTATCCGGTGTGCGCGAGAATGTGAGCATCAATGGATATGCCGGTGTGCCGACGCTGCACCGTCCGGATGCGGCGCAACAGTTTCTGTTCGTCAACGGCCGTCCGGTGCGCGACAAGCTGCTGATCGGTGCGGTGCGCGCGGCCTATGGAGACCTGATCCCGCGCGGCCGCCAGCCGTTGCTGGCGCTGTTTCTTGAGCTGCCACCCGATGAGGTGGATGTGAATGTGCATCCCGCCAAAACGGAAGTACGCTTCCGTGACGCCGGTTCCGTCCGTTCGCTGATCGTCAATGCGTTGGCGGCTTCGTTGCATCGCGAGGGGCATCGCGCGTCGGCGGCCAATGGCGCTGCGGCGCTGCATGAACTGCATGCCAACGCGAATGCTAACGTTCATGCCGTGCCGGCTGATGCCGGCAGCGGTGCAGCACAATTTTCTGGATCATACGCGCGCGATTACGGCCAGTCGGCGCGCGCCGTTTATCCCGCACGCAGCCCTTATGCACCCGCGCCGGGAATGGCCGAGGCGATGCAGGCGCCGCTCGACATTATGGACGGGCCGAGCGCCGATGCGCGCGCATTTACAGCGCCAGTAGCGGAGGAATCGCAGGACCGGCCTCTTGGCGCCGCGCGCGCGCAATTGCATGAGAATTATATCGTTGCCCAAACGCGGGACGGCGTCGTCATCGTCGATCAGCACGCCGCGCACGAACGCCTTGTGTATGAGCGGCTGAAAACAATGCTGCGCGAGGGCGGCGTTGCGCGTCAGGGGCTGCTGGTGCCGGTGGTTGTCGACCTTGATGACGATGAAGCGGTCGCGGTGACGGAAAAGGCGGCGGAGCTGGAAGAGCTGGGGCTGGTGCTGGAAGGCTTCGGCCCCGGTGCTGTCGTGGTGCGCGAGGTGCCGGTGCTGCTGGGCGATGGCGACGTCGCCGCGGTTGTGCGCGACCTTGCAGCCGACATCGTGCGCGAGGGCACCAGCACGGCGCTGAAGGATCGGCTGCTGGCAGTGTGCGCCACCATCGCCTGTCACGGCAGCGTGCGCTCGGGTCGGCGCCTCACCCCGCAGGAAATGAACGCGCTGCTGCGCGACATGGAGGCGACGCCCTATTCCGGCCAGTGCAATCACGGCCGACCGACCTATGTGGAGCTGAAGCTCGCCGACATCGAAAAGCTCTTCGGCCGCCGGTAGCGTTGGCGCCGCGCTGAGGTCAGCCCTTCTTCAGGATCAGCATCAGTCCGCGCAGTGAGCTGTTGAAGAACTGAATCTCGACGATCTGGCGGTCGTTGACGACGATGACATCCATGTTGGCGCTCAAGCCATCGCCGGCAACCTTGATGCGGAAGCCGCGCTCTGTCACTTCGCCGGCCATGTCGCCGCGCATGTTATACATCAGCTCTTCCCAGGTGCCGGTGACCTTGCCTTCCCGGGCGACAACGCTGCTCTTGATCTCGACCTTGCCGCCGGCCGAGGCGCAGCGAATGTTCTGGCGCAGCTCGTCGCCAGCATCGTTCACGAAATAGGTGGCGCGGCACTTCACCAATTCTGGCTTGCCGTCCTTGATGCCGATGCGGCCGTCGCCGACCCAGCGTCCGGGCAGGGCTTTGAAGGGTGCTTCCTTGGCGATCGGAGCAGGTGGCTTAGAGGGCGGCGCGGCCTCTTCAGCGGCGCTGGCGCCGTCATCATCCTCGTCCTCGTCGTCGAATTCGATGACGAAATCGTTTTCGACGGGACTGGCGGGCGCAGCTTCAGCGTGCACCGACTGCGCGATTGCGAGGCCGAACAAAAGGCTGAAAGCGAGTATAGCGAGCTTCATGCAGTTTTCCGTAGCGTCGGCGGCATGCGGCGGCGATGCCGAAGCGGAATCCATTACGGAATGTCGGGGCGATCGCAGTGATTTCCTAGTGCGGGATGGCCACAGGCGAGCGTAAAGGCAGCGTTGTGCCGCCGCGCGGTCGCTGGGCGTGATCAGGCGAGCCCGGCTTCAGCCATGGCGTTGGGGCCCCGCAGCGGCTCGCCCATCCGCTCCAGCTCGTCATATTCGGCTTCGGTATAGACGCGCGAACGGGTGAGGAAACGCAGCCCCTCCGGCGCTTCGAGCGAGAAGCCGGAACCGCGTCCGGGAACCGCGTCAATGATAAGGTGCGTGTGCTGCCAGTATTCGAACTGCGGGCCGGAGATGTAAACCGGGCACCCGGCAATGGCGCCGAGAAACACATCGCGCTCGCCGATGCGGAATTCGCCGCGCGGATAGCACATCGGTGCGCTGCCATCGCAGCATCCACCCGACTGGTGGAACATCAGGGGGCCGTGTACGGCGACCAGCTTGTGTATCAGCTCTTCCGCTGCCGGGGTGAGCGAAACGCGATCGACCATTCCTGCCTCCTCATTGAAGGGAACTGGAGCATGCGCCCTAGGGAAACATGCTCCAGCCCGTCGTACCAGACCTTGCCAGTCCGGTAATCGTGATCCGGGCCTGTTGGGAGCGGAAGGCCGGAATTCTGCAATCAATAATTCGCGATCAGTCCGGCACCGCCTCCGACGACGGCACGACGATGGCGAACATGTCGGTCAACGCGGTGAGCGCACCGGTGTGTACCGCGTCAGCCGAAAGTGTCCCGCCCAGCGGATTGGCGAGCGCACGCGTTGCCGTGGCGTTGCCGACAACCGTGGGGCGATAGCCGTGGTTGAAGGCGGCGCGCGCGGTGGAATTCACACAGACGTGGGTCATGAAGCCGGCCAGCACAAGATCGGTGACGCCGAGTTTTTTCAGTTCGGCGTCGAGGTTGGTCTGCTCGAATGAGCTTGGATAGCTCTTGGTGATGACGGTTTCGCCTTCGATCGGTGCAACGACATCGGCGATGGCGCCAATACGATCGCGTACATCGTAAGGCGAGCCTGGGCCCGCATCGTGCTGAATGTGGATGACTGGCGCTCCGGCATCGCGGGCCCGCTGCAGCAGCTTTGCGCATTCCTTCAGCGCCGGCTCGACGCCTTCGAGCTGCATGATCCCTTCGCGGTAGGTGTTCTGGCAGTCGATGAGCACCAGCGCGGATTTGGACAGCGGTTCAGGGGTGGATGGCATTGCCAGCAGCGAACGCAGTGTCGGACGGGCTTCAGTCATTGGGCTGTTCCTCTTGTAAAAACAGCGCGGCTTTTGGGGCCGCGCTGTGGGGAATGGATTGTCTTTGGTTGGGCGTCGGCGACTCTCGTTGAGAAGCCGCCAGTGCCGATTTTGCTTCGCAGCGTGACTGCGGATTGTCGGCGCCGGCGGCCGGCTCCCCGGAGGAGAGTCGCCGGCGCCACTCAATCAAAAGAATCCAAGTGCCTTCGGGCTGAAGCTCTGCAGGATGTTCTTGGTCTGCTGGTAGTGGTCGAGCATCATCTTGTGGTTCTCGCGACCGATGCCGGACTGCTTGTAACCGCCGAACGCCGCGTGTGCGGGATAGAGGTGGTAGCAGTTCGTCCAGACGCGGCCAGCCTTGATACCACGGCCCATGCGATAGCAGGTGTTGGCTTCACGCGACCACACGCCGGCACCGAGGCCGTAGAGCGTGTCGTTGGCGATGGCCAGGGCTTCCGCTTCATCCTTGAACTTCGTGACCGACAGCACCGGTCCGAAGATTTCTTCCTGGAAGATGCGCATCTTGTTGTGGCCTTCCAGCACGGTCGGCTCGACGTAGAAGCCATTCTCGAGGCCGTTGTGCACGCCGCGATGACCGCCGGTGAGAACCTTCGCGCCCTCTTCCTTGCCGATGTTGATGTAGGAGAGGATCTTCTCCATCTGGTCAGACGAAGCCTGTGCACCGATCATCGTGTTCGGATCGAGCGGGTTGCCCTGCGCGATCTTCTTCACGCGCTCGATGGCACGCTCCATGAAGGCGTCGTAGATGCTTTCCTGAACCAGCGCACGCGACGGACAGGTGCAGACTTCGCCCTGGTTGAGCGCGAACATGGTGAAGCCTTCGAGGGCCTTATCGAAGAAGGCGTCGTCTTCGTTGAAGACGTCGGCGAAGAACACGTTCGGAGATTTGCCGCCCAGTTCCAGCGTGACCGGAATGATGTTCTCGGAGGCGTACTGCATGATGAGGCGGCCGGTGGTCGTCTCACCCGTGAAGGCGATCTTGGCGATGCGCGGGTTCTGCGCCAGCGGCTTGCCGGCTTCGACGCCAAAACCGTTGACGATGTTGAGCACGCCCGGCGGCAGCAGGTCACCGATCAACTCGGCCAGCACCATGATGGAGAATGGGGTCTGCTCGGCGGGCTTCAGCACGACGCAGTTGCCAGCGGCGAGAGCAGGAGCCAGCTTCCACACAGCCATCAGGATGGGGAAGTTCCACGGGATGATCTGGCCGACTACGCCCAGCGGCTCGTGATAGTGGAATGCGATGGTGGTTTCGTCGATTTCGGAGATGCCGCCTTCCTGGGCGCGGATGCAGCTTGCAAAATAGCGGAAGTGATCGACGGCCAGCGGCAGGTCGGCAGCCATCGTCTCGCGGATCGGCTTGCCGTTATCGATGGTCTCGACGGTGGCCAGCGCATTGAGATTGGCTTCCATGCGATCCGCGATCCGGTTGAGGATCAGGGCGCGCTGGGCCGAGGAGGTCTTGCCCCACGTTTCAGCGGCGGCATGGGCGGCGTCGAGCGCCTTCTCGATGTCCTCGGAAGTGGAGCGGGCGATCTCGCACACCAGTTCGCCGGTGATGGGGGTGCGGTTCTCGAAGTAGCGACCCTGGACTGGCGGAACCCACTCACCGCCGATGTAGTTGTCGTAGCGGCTGCGGACCTTGAGAGTAGCCCCGACACGGGCTAGGGCCGTCGAAGGTGTTTCTGGCTTCACGATAAGCTGCATTGTGTCCTCCCGGGGATCGAGGGTTGAAAACCCCTAGTTATGCGTGGCGGCAGATTAGCCCAGTCACTTTACGCGCCAAAGGTACCGGCGCATTGGAAATTAGTGCATAAGCAGCACCTGCAGCATTTGATCTGCATCGTGCCTGCTTTGACCGACGTATCGTGCAAAGTCAGTTCACGACCTGCCAAACACGCAAGCCAAGAGGCGCTCGGCTTAGCCGACCCGCCTCCTTCAAAAACTGCTAAGCGCTTTTCATGACACGCAAAGTTTCCGGTCCAGAAATTGAACGCATCGTGCGCCTGCTCGGCCGCTTGCCCGGGCTTGGGCCACGGTCGGCACGAAAAGCTGCGCTGGCGCTCATAAAACGCCGTAACGAATTGCTTGTTCCGCTGACGGAAGCGTTATCCGACGCGGTTGAAAAAATTGTGGAATGCCCCGATTGCGGGAACCTCGACACCGTTGTGCCGTGCAGCATCTGCCAGGACGTCCGGCGGGATCGCTCGCTGATCGTGGTGGTGGAGGAGATCGGCGACCTGTGGGCGCTGGAACGCGCCGGGGTTGTGAGCGGGCTTTACCATGTGCTCGGCGGGCACCTGTCGCCTCTGGATGGCATTGGTCCCGAGAAGCTGAATATTGCCCGCCTGATTGAGCGGGCGGCGACGGGAGAGGTTGAGGAGATCGTCCTGGCGCTCAATGCAACGGTGGAAGGGCAATCCACCGCCCACTTCCTGACCGAGCAGCTGGCGCCGACCGGGATTGTGGTTTCGCGACTGGCGCAGGGCGTGCCTGTGGGTGGTGAACTCGATTATCTGGACGAGGGTACGCTCGCTGCGGCGATAAAGTCACGCCGGCGCATGTAATCGATTCCGTCAAAAAAACGGTGACATTAGGTGGAATTCTGGGGAAGAGCTGGCGGAGGTCGGCCCGGTGTCTGGTAAGTTTAAGGCCGTTTCCTAGATCTGCAGTCTTTCTTACCGCCCAATAAGTTTGCAATAGCGGCCATTTCAAAGGTTTTCGCTTTATGAGCACCAACGGTTCTCAGCGCCCTAGATCTTTGCAAGAGTGGCAAACGCTTCTACTGCAGCTTCCGCGTCTTAATAAGCGTTTAATCTTGGTTGGGCTGGATCTGGCGCTGCTTATTCTCGCGCTGTGGATTGCCCTCTCTATCCGTTACAACACGGTATACATTCCACCGGATTTCGCCGTCGGTCTGATCCTGCTCAGCGGGCCGCTTATTACGGTCGCGACGTTTGCAATTTCAGAGCTCTATCGTCTTGTAACCCGCTATCTCGGTTATCGGGGTCATACCCGCATCATCGGCTGCATTTGGCTTTCGGTGCTGATCTGGTCGCTGGTGGCGTTCATGGCTGGCCAGCCCGCCGCCCCGCCGCGCTCGGTTCTGTTCGGTTACGGAATTCTGGCCACGCTGTTCATCACCGGCAGCCGCGAAATGATCTCGATGCTTTTGGAAAGCGCAGGCGTGCGCCTTTCAGAGCTGCCAGCGGATGTGGAGCGCACGCCGGTCATCATTTTTGGTGCCGGACAACTTGGCGTCCAGTTGCTTGAGACGCTGCGTCGGGGCAATGCGCGCCAGGCCGTTGCTTTCGTCGACACCGAACCTTCGGTCTGGAGGCAGTATGTTGCCGGCGTGAAGGTGCACGATGCCCGGCGACTGCCCAGCCTGATCGAACGTTATCACGTCAAGGAAGTGCTGGTTGCACTTCCCAATGATCGGCGGCATGAGCGAAAGCGCATTTTGAAGGAGCTGCAACAACAGCCCGTTCAGGTGCTCACGCTTCCCGACGTTGAAGATGTAACCTCTGGCAGGGTCAGCGTTGCCGACCTGCGCCGTCTTGAGGTGAACGACCTGCTCGGACGCGACCGGGTGCCGCCCGATGCGAAGCTGCTCATGCGCAAGACGCAGGGAAAATCGATCCTTGTGACCGGTGCGGGTGGTTCGATCGGATCGGAGCTTGTGCGCCAGCTTCTCAAGCATCGCCCACGCCGGATCGTGCTTTTTGAGCTGTCGGAAATAGCGCTCTATCGGATCAACGACGAAGTCGCAGAAGTGGTGCGTGGCATGCAGCCCGATGAGCCACGCCCGGAAATAGTAGGTGTGCTGGGTTCGGTATGTGACGCTACGAAGGTCCGTGAAACACTGACCGATTACGGCGTCGAGGTGATCTACCACGCGGCAGCCTATAAGCATGTGCCGATTGTGGAACAGAACCCGATCGCAGGACTGCAGAACAACACGTTCGGCACCGCTGCACTCGTTGAGCAGGCGCAGGCGGCGGGCGTTGAACTGTTCGTGCTGATCTCCACCGACAAGGCTGTGCGACCCACCAACGTCATGGGTGCAAGCAAACGCATGGCCGAGCTGGTGCTGCAGGCAGCAGCGGCAAAGGGCAGGCCGACGGTGTTCACGATGGTGCGCTTCGGCAATGTGCTCGATAGCTCGGGCTCAGTGGTTCAGAAATTCCGCAGGCAAATAAAGGCCGGCGGTCCGGTGACGGTGACGCACCCGGACATCATCCGGTATTTCATGTCCATTCCCGAGGCGGCCGAACTCGTTATTCAGGCCGGAGCCATGGCAGAAGGCGGCGAGGTGTTCGTGCTCGACATGGGCGAGCCGGTCAGGATCGACGACATGGCCCGCCTGATGGTTCGGCTATCGGGCTACGATGTAAAGGACGCGGAAAAGCCCGATGGCGACATCGCCATCATGTACACTGGCCTGCGTCCGGGCGAGAAACTCTATGAAGAGCTTCTGATCGGCGACAACACCAGCCAAACCGAGCATCCGCGGATCTGGCGCTCTGATGAGCCCTTCCTGAGCGAAGATGATTTGCGGCGGCAGTTGTCGCAATTGTCAGCGGCTGTAGAAACACGCGATTTGAATGCGCTTCATGCCGTCTTGCTGCGGAATGTCGAAGGCTATCATCCAGAGGGCGCAATATCGACGCTTCTGGTCGATGATGAGCGCACGCGCGATTGGCCGACGCAATCGCGTACGCTCCACTGATCATTGAAGGCTGCGTCTGTGGTTGAGGCTGTCAGCAAGCACATTGCTTTTGTGTGTCCGGGCGTCAACGCCATTCAGAATTTTCCCGCTTTGCTCGCAGAGCTGGTGGCGAAGGGACATCGCGCGTTCGTTCTGTCGTCGGAGCTGCAAAAGGCAGAAGCGGACCAGCTTGGGAAGCTGGGTGTCGAGCACGCAATTATTGGCGCGGAGGACAGCGGATGGAAGCTGCTGTCCGACTGGAAGGCGGTCGGCGCGATCCGGCAGCAACTGGTGCGCTGGGGGGCCGACGTTGTCGTGGCCAGCGGCGGCCGTACCATGATCTATGGCGCGCTTGCTGCAAAGCGGGCGCATGTTGCGCGCACAGTCGTCATTGTTGGCGCATTGCCCGAGCATCGCTTCACCGGCACACTCGCCGAAAACGAAATGCCTGCCTGGCGATATGGTCAGGCGCTGCGCAGTGCCGATGTCGCGCTGTTTCATAATGGCGATGATATTGCGCTGCTGAAAAAGCTTGGCATCGTTCCCGAGGGGCTGCCCGTTTCCCTGACGCCGGGCGCCGATGTGGATCTGGAGGCATATCCAGTGAAGCCGCTGCCGCCGATCACTCAGGGCATCAGTTTTCTTATGGTCGCAGGTCTCGATGTGCGTCGAGGGGTGGAGGACTATTGCGCGGCGGCTGCGCTGTTGCGTCAGCGCTCGCCGAACGCCCGGTTTCTTCTGGCTGCCTTGCCGGACGATGATGCGGATGCTCAGACCGTTGATCCTGCGCTGCTGGCTTCTTCGGGAGACATCGAGTTTCTCGGCGTCCTTGATGATCATGCCGATGCCGATCTGCTGGAGCAGGCACACGTATTTGTTTATCCCGCGCGTTTGGCAGGCATGCCGCAACCGGTGTTGAATGCCCTCGCCACCGGTCGGCCGATTGTCACCAGCGCTATTCCCGGTTGCCGCGAGGCCGTTGATGATCAGGTGAACGGCAGGCTTGTTCCAGCGCGAGACGTCGAAGCATTGGCCGATGCGATGGGAAATTTTCTGCGCCGTCCGGACCGCATTCCTTCAATGGCTCTCGCAAGTCGCGCCAAGGCTGAGAAACTGGCGTCGATCACGGATACCCGGTTCACCGTGATGGAAGCGTTGGCGCTGGACGACACCTGAAGCCGTCGCTTGCCTGCCTCATCGCTGTCACGTCGGGAACAGCCCCAAGGGCGGTTTCAATCCATTGTTCCTTCGTAGATCACGCCGCACGAAAGCCGAGCGGCCAATACGATGGAGCTTTTGATTATGGATTGCCGCATTTTCTCAGCCGCCTTGCTCGCAGCGGCGTTTTTTGCCGGAGCTACAACGCAGGCTGACGCCCGGGGCGCGAAGGATTTCTACACGCAGGACTATAAATTCGACCGTCCCATGCGCGGTTATGAAGGGCAGGCAGGAAACTATTATTGCTCCTATCAGCGTCTGCCAAATCGCGTGTGCAACGTTGATCGCAGCGGCAATGAGCGCTGCAAGGTCAAGGGTTGGACGTTGCGCCAGCATTGCTATTGATCGTGATACGATCTGTGCTGATGGAGCTGCACGGAGCGGCGGCTGGAAAGCACAGGTTGCGCAGGGTTACGCTACGGTGCGGGCGTCGTTTCGACAGAGGTAGTTGGCGAGAGCTGCGGCAGACAGTGGCTCGGCATACAGATAGCCCTGTCCTTCGGTGCAGCCCAGCATGCGCAGCGTTTCTGCCTGCTCCTCTGTTTCGATGCCTTCAGCGGTGACGTTGAGCTTGAAGCAGCGACCCAGATAAATGATTGCCTGTACGATCGCAGCGTCTTCTTCGTCGGCACATACATCGCGCACAAATGAACGATCGATCTTGAGGCGCGAGACAGGAAAACGCTTCAAGAGATTGAGCGAAGCGAAGCCTGTGCCGTAGTCGTCGAAGGCGATGCTTATGCCGCGAGACAGCATTTCGCGCAGCGGGACAACGATCGCATGCTCTCCGCGCAGCATGATGTTTTCGGTGATTTCCAGCTCTAGCGCCTCTGGGGGCAGCTTGTAAGTGAGCAGCGCGTCTTCCACCCGGGACATCAGATCGCCGGCATCAAACTGAGCGCCGAACAAGTTTACCGCGACGCGGAAATTGGGATGGTGGGTGCGCAACAAAGCTGCCTGCTTGCATGCGGTGCGCAGAACCCAGTTGCCCACATCCGCAGCGAGCGGGCCTTTTTCCAAGTGACTGAGAAATGCGCCAGGAGCCAGCAGGCCGCGCGTGGGATGACGCCAGCGCAGCAGTGCTTCCGCGCCGATGATCGAAGCATCGTTGAGGATTACCTGCGGCTGATAGAAGAGTTCGAACTGTGACGCTGCCAGTGCCTGGCGCAGCTCACTTTCAATAGTGCGCCGTGCAATGACCACCTGGCGCATCTCTGGCTTGAAAAACTCATATCCGCGGCGCCGGGTTGCCTTTGCGCGTTCCAGCGCGAGATTGGCATTGGCGGTGAGTTCTTCTGCGTTGGTGCCATCATCCGGGCAGCGGGCGATGCCGATGTTGACGCCGAGGTAGACGACCTCAGCATCAACAAGGAACGGCAAGTCGAACAGACTGAGAAGATTTTCAGCTTTGTTCGAAGCTTCGGAGGCGGAAAGATCAGGCCAGTAGACTGCGAACTCATCGGCGCCGAAACGGGAAACCTTGGCCTTGGCAGCGGTGAGGGTTGAAAGACGCGCTGCGGCCTGGCTCAAAAGCTGATCACCGGCGCCGTGACCGAGGGAATCGTTGATGTCCTTGAAGCCGGAGAGATCCAGTTGGAAAAGCGTGCCGCTGCCATTGGTTGAAAGCTGTCGCACAGCGGCAAGGAAGCGGCAGCGATTAGGCAGGCCGGTCAGCGGATCGAGTTCAGCGCGTGCATAGAGCCTATGCTCGCCCTGCCGGGCAATGCTGATATCGCGCAACACCGCGCCAAAGCCCGCATCGTGATCGCGCGTCACGGACAGCGTCATTTCGAGTTCCAGCTCTGTGCCGTCGCGATGCCGTACGATGAATCCGGCCCGCGGTGCGGAACGATCGGCGGCGGTTTTGCGAACGGCACGAGTGAGCTTTGCGGTTTGGGTACGGCGCAGTCGATCGGGAAAGACAAAGCTGACAGGCTGGCCCAGTACTTCATGCGCGGAATAGCCCATCATCGCTTCAGCGGACTTGTTCCAAAACGTGATGCCGCCGTGTGCATCCGCGCATACGATTGCATTGGGTGATGTTGAGGCGATACGTTCGAACCGTAGATCGCCGTCATCGCTGGCAGCATGCACGCGGCGCATCTCCAGGCGCTCCATCACCAGCGCGGCGACGTCCTCCAGTGCTCTGCGATCCTTGCTGCAGAACTTCGACCAGGGCTTGGGGTCGAACACGCATATCGCGCCGATCTTGTGCCCGGATGGCGCAACGAGCGGGACGCCGGCGTAAAAGCGGATGCCTGGGCTCTTGCGGACGATTGCCGATCCAGCCAGATGCGGGTCTGCTGCGGTATCGGGCACGCAGAACAGCGCGTCCTGCGAATTTATATAGGTGCAAATACGTTCGTGGCGCGGCAGGTCGCCAAGCTCGGCGCCATACTGCGATTTGACGTGCACGCGATCGCGCCCGACGATAAAAAGTGCCGCCATCGGCACCCGGCACACACGGGCAGCGAGCTTTACGATGCGGTCAAGGTCGGGGTCGGCTGGACTGCCGATGATGCGGTATTCTTCAAGTGCGCGGATGCGATCCGCTTCGCGGAGCGTAGCACTGGTAAAACGGTCTTCGCTGGGACCAAGCATAAAGCCTCACTTGATTTCCGCGATCACCAGCTAAAATAGAAGATCGGAACTTCACGACATATGAAAATCAAGATTCGATTTTGCGGCCATTGGTTAGTCTTTTGCTGACCAAGACATGGCCGACGCATCCGGATGCCGGGGCTTTTGGTCAGTCAGCATCGCGTTTCAGAGCGACGATAGACCGGTTCAGAGACGAAATGCGGCGTCACGGGTCAGCTGCATGTTCTGACAAATATTATGCGTTGGTCCGGCAGGGCGGGTCGGCTTTTACCTCTGCTGCCTCTGCGCGGCGGTGCCCACCCAAAGGTCGGACAGTCGGATTGTGGAGGCCGCATGGAAAGCTCGGCGGCTGATGCCACCGTTGTCTGAAGCGTCAGTGGAATACGTTTATCGGAGGTCGATGTCGTCTTCGATCACGTGCCTCAGGCCGGTTCCCTCGGCGGTCAGCACCATCCGCACCCGCAATTTACCGCTATCGGCGAATTGGGCGCCGTGCTGCTCTCCATCCCGCACCAGAGCTTCGATTTCGCGCTGGGAGGTGATCCCCACCTGCTTCAGAAACCGGCGTAAGGAGAGATTAAAGCGGTCTTCGTCCAGCGATTTGTTATCGGTTTTCATTGCATCACCTTGTGTCTGGGCCATGCTGACGTGGCGCACGGCGCGGGAATGGGCGCTGCTACAAGTTACGGTGTGGCCCCGATGCGGCCGATGGGCGCTTGGCCAATGTGGTCGGGCCAGTTGTGTTGCACCGCTAGGGCTGCGAAGCTATCAACGTTTGAGGGCCTGTGGCCATACCTTTGGGCCGAATGGCTGGGATGCCGGCATATGAAAGACTTGAAGCTGATCGCCCTTGATCCGGAGGATCTGCGGGTTCTCTCCTGCCATCTGCAGGATGCGATCATCCGCGTCGGCGATATGGCCTATCTCAGCCGCGAGATGCGCTTTGCTGCTATCGCCAACCGGTTCGATTGGGAAGCAGCAGTCCAGACGGAGCAGGCCGAAGGCCAACGCCGCCGCTCAGGTCTGCGATTTGAGCGCGTAAAGGCTGCCCGCGTTCTGGGGTTTGACCTGCAGAACAAAGACGCGGTGCTGGAACTGCTGGCCCTAACCTTCGACCCTGCCGAGGAACCATCGGGCTCCATCACGCTGCATTTTGCCGGTGGGGCTGCGGTTCAGCTTCAGGTCGAATGCATTGAGGCCGAGCTGCGTGATCTGGGCGCCGTCTGGCGTGCCCAATCCAAACCGGTCCACACAATCGACGAATAAATCAGGTCAGATCACACTTATTCAGGAGACGGCCGCAGGGCCGATTACGACATGCCCAAGCGGCTGAACACGCGTGACCCCCAATTTGATGCAGCTTTCGCTCAGTTCCTGGGCGAGAAGCGGGAATCGTCGGCGGATGTTGGCGCGGCGGTGGCATCCATCATTGATGACGTGCGGACCCGTGGCGACGCGGCCCTGATCGATCTTTCCAAAAAATACGATCACGTCGATCTCGAAGCGCTGGGGCTGCGCGTCTCGGCCGAGGAAATGCGCCGCGCCCGCGAAGCGTGCAGCGCCGATACGCTGGAAGCGCTGGAGTTTGCGTCGGCCCGCATCGCCGAGCATCACCAGCGCCAGCTGCCGACCAATGAGCGCTACACGGACGAGCGTGGCGCCGAGCTTGGCTGGCGCTGGACGGCGGTCGAGTCGGCTGGCCTCTATGTTCCGGGTGGGCTTGCCTCATATCCCAGCTCGGTGCTGATGAATGTCATTCCGGCCAAGGTGGCCGGCGTGCCACGCATCGTGATGGTCGTGCCTGCGCCCCGCGGTGAGATCAATCCGCTGGTGCTGGCCGCTGCCGAGATGGCTGGCATTGAAGAGGTTTATCGCGTTGGTGGTGCGCAGGCCGTGGCTGCGCTCGCCTATGGCACCGAAACGATTGCGCCGGTTGCAAAGATCGTTGGGCCCGGCAACGCCTATGTCGCCGCTGCCAAGCGTCAGGTGTTCGGCGCCGTTGGCATCGACAGCATCGCCGGTCCTTCCGAGGTGCTGGTGATCGCCGACCGCCACAACAATCCCGAGTGGATCGCGGCCGATTTGCTGGCGCAGGCTGAGCACGACACTGCAGCACAATCGATCCTGATGACGGACGACGCCGAATTTGGCCGTGCGGTGGAGGCTGCCGTAATGCGCCAGCTGCAGACGCTGCCCCGTGGCAACATCGCCGGCGAAAGCTGGAACGTGTTCGGCGCCATCATCGAGCTTCAGTCTCTGGATGAAGCACCTGCTCTTGCGGATCGGATCGCGGCTGAGCATCTCGAAATCGCTACGCAGGATGCCGAGGCGCTGGGCGAGCGCATCCGCAATGCCGGTGCGCTGTTCCTGGGCGCCTATACGCCGGAGATGATCGGCGACTATGTCGCCGGGCCGAACCACGTGCTGCCGACATCGCGTACGGCGCGCTTTTCGTCTGGCCTCGGCGTGCTGGACTTCATGAAGCGTACCTCGATCCTCAAGCTCGATCGCAACGCGCTGGCCGAGCTGGCGCCCGCAGCCATGGCGCTCGCCCGCGCCGAAGGGCTGGAGGCGCATCGGTCATCCGCCGAGATCCGCCTGCAATCGGAGCAGCAACCCATGCCAGAGCGTGCATCATCATGACGACCGAGGTCGAGAGCCAGGATCTTCCCCGTGCGCGGCTAGTTGCAATCACGTTGGATGAAAAATCCATCGCGACCAGCAATTCAAATATCGAGCATGAGCGAGAGGTCGCGATTTTCGACATTCTTGAGGGCAACTCGTTTGCCCTCGAAGGTCGCGATGAGGGTCCATACAAGCTCAATCTCGCTTTGATGGACGATCGGCTGGTTTTCGTCGTCAGCAGTGAGGCGGATGAAGTTCTCATCACCCACATGCTTTCGCTGACACCGCTGAAGCGCATCATGAAAGATTATTTCCTGGTGTGCGAAAGCTATTACGAGGCGATCCGAACGGCGCCGCCATCGCGCATCCAGGCCATCGACATGGGACGGCGCGGCCTGCACGACGAGGGCAGCCGCACGCTGCTGGAGCGGCTGGCGGGCAAGATCACCGTCGACATAGACACGGCCCGAAGGCTGTTCACGCTTATCTGCGCGTTGCACTGGAAGGGTTAGCGCCATGTCTCGCGACTTCGCGAGCAGCGGCGGCACTGCCGGACTTACGGCTTCTCAAACCGGGGCGCCGGATATGGAAGCCGGACCATTGCCCGGTGCCGTGCTCTTCGCCTGTACGACAAACGCGGTTCGATCCGTCATGGCGTCAGCAATCCTGCGCCATCTGGCGGGTAATCGTGTTTATGTCGCGTCGGCGGGCGTGCGTGCAGGCGAGGTCGATCCATTCGTCACCGCAGTCATGGATGAGATCGGCATTGATGTTTCAGGACATACCCCGCACACGCTGCGCGAGCTGAATGACACCTCATTCGATCTGATCGTTTCACTGTCGCCGGAAGCTCACCATCAGGCGCTGGAGCTTACGCGTACGATGGCCGTCGACGTTGAATACTGGCCGACGATTGATGCCACGGTGATGGTGGGACACGGCACGCGTGAGCAGACGCTGATGGATTATCGCGCTGTGCGCGACGGCCTTTTTGAGCGCATCAAACAGCGCTTCGGCTTTGGCGGCGGACCAACCGTTTAAGCGGCGTGATGATCGACCGGCGGCAGCGCTTCGCCAAGCAGGAACCACGCTTCCTGCATGCCCAGCCCTTTGATCTCCATCGGCCCGCAGGCTTCATATCGGAATGCGTTGCCGAGCAGATCGTGTGTGCACGGACAAATGAGTATGCGCCCCGTTTGCGAACGGGCCTCAAGGCGGTTGGCGAGGTTCACCGGATCGCCCCAGACATCGTAGCTGAATTTACGCTTGCCGATGACGCCTGCTGTAACCGGCCCCGACGCGATGCCGATGCGGATGCCGATGGCGAAGTCGCTTGCAGCGTTGTGGCGTTCTATGGCGGCCAGCATATCGTGCGCCATGCGTGCCAGCTTTACGGTGTGACCGTCGCTCGGCACCGGCAACCCTGAGGCGACCATATAAGCGTCGCCGATGGTCTTGATCTTTTCGACGCCATGCTGCGTCGCGAGGCTGTCGAACTCGGTCACGATGCGGCTCAGCAGATCGACGGTAGCAGCAGCGCCAAGACGCCGCGCGATGCCGACAAAGCCCGAGATGTCGGCGAACAGCACCGATCCGCATTCATAATTGTCGGCGATCAGTGTGTGGGGATCAGCTTTCAGTCGCTCGACGATGACATCCGGCAAAACATTATGCAGCACGGCGTCGGTCTCGGCCTTGGCCTGCTCGGCCAGATGAAATGCATAGTAGACCGATGCCGCAATGAGGCCGACGGTTGTGATCGCTGCCTGCGTGTAATTCGCGTCGAGCACCGAGCGTTCGGTTGCTGTCAGGTCGGCTGGTGCAGGAAACCGGAACCACGCAAACAGATGCAGCGCCAGTCCGGAAATCACCACCAGCGCGATCAAACGAATGCGCTGCAGACCGAATATGACGAACGGAGCAGCGGCGGCGATGATGTATTGCAGGCTGGCGCCGCCTTCGCGGCTGAAGAATTGCGTGAACGCCAGCAGCGCCGCATACTCTGCACCGACAAGAAGCAGGCCACCGGATATTTCACTGATGCGATGGGTCAGCGGCACCACAAGCACCACAGCGGCAAGTACGACATTGACCCACACCATTGGTGCATAGGCCTGATAGTCGGTCAGCGCCTGCTGTGCGGCATAGATCAGCGTCGTGGTGGCGATCAGATAGCACATCACGTTGAGGATCTTCAGCCGTCGGCGCACATCGGGCGGATAGCTCGCGGTGCCCGCAGCCGCCAGCGTACGGCCCAGCTCGCGCACCTTTCGCGTCGCGGTGCAGATGTGTTGTCGCGCGCCAAGCCGTTCGAACATTCTCATGCGGTCCCGGCGATGGCCTCAAGTTCGCTCATGCTGCAAGTGATGCGCGTGCCGCTGCGAACGATTGCGCCGCTTGCTTCCAGCAGCGCCAGGGCGGCATTCACCTTCGGGCGGCTGGCGCCGACAAGCAGGGCGAGCTCGCTTTGCGACATGCTGATGTCGACGGCGATTTGCCCTTCAGTGTCATCCGGCGCCGCTGCCTTGGCGGTGGCCAGAAAGAAGCGGGCAAGCCGCCCCTCGATGGGATACAGCGCTATGGCTTCAAGCTGCTGGTCAGCGTCGCGGATGCGGCCGCACAGAAACCGGATCACGGCTTCGGCCACGCGTGGATGCGTTTCAAGCAGGCGTTTGAAAGCTGGTTTAGAAAGGCACAGTACGTTCACCGCATCGACCGCTGTCGCATCGGCGGTGCGCAGGCCGCCATCCAGCATCGCGATCTCGCCGAATACGGCTCCGGTGCTGGCATGGGCAAACGAAAGCTCGCGGCCTTCGGGGCTGAGTATCGAGATCCGCACGCGGCCCGATACAACCAGATACATCTCGGTGCCCGGATCGCCGCGGCCGAAGATGGTTTGTCCGGCATTAAAACCGATGGCGCGCATCTCGCCGGCAATGGTGTGCCGGATCGCCTCATCCATCGGGCCAAAAAGCGACGTCTGGGCGAGAAATTCGGTGATGGCACTTCTGGAAAGCATGTTCCGAGGCAATCCCGTTTGAAAAAATATGGTGGTTTGTGGCGATGGTATTGCAGCGCGGTAACGTATCATCATGAAACTGCGGCAGCATCCCAATTTGCCCGCACGTGACGTGCAAAAGGTGAAGCCCCTTGCTTTTCGGCCTATGCCTTTGCAATGTCGTTGAGCTTTGTAAAAGCACTCCGGCTGTTGTGACCAGGCCGGGTTGGGGTTTTGCCTGCATGGCGGTGATCCGCCCGTGCGATGGCGAACCGCCACGGGTTCTTATGTTTTCCTCTCAAGGTGACGCCTGCGATGTCTGCCAAGGCCGCATTTCTGAGCGCGCTCAGCCGAACCGATCATCCGCGCCGCGATACGCTGCGGCGCGAGCTGGCGCGGGAACGGAGCGCCAATAAGTCTGATGAGGCCGCGCGTCCCCGGCTGGTGCTGGCCAGCGCAAGCCCGCGCCGTCTCATGCTGCTGTCGCAGGTCGGGATCGAGCCGGATGCGCTGCGTCCCTCCTCAATCGATGAGTCGGCGCGTAGAACCGAGATGCCGCGCGGCTATGCAGCCCGTATCGCCCGCGCCAAGGCGGAAACCGCCCGCGATCAGATCGCGAACGACAAGGACATCGCCTCGGCCTATGTCCTGGCTGCTGACACCGTAGTGGCGGTGGGCCGGCGCATTCTGATGAAGCCATCAAACATCGAGGAAGCTGCAAATTGTCTGCAGCTTCTCTCCGGCCGAGCCCATCGGGTACTGACCAGTGTCTGCCTGATCACGCCCGACGATCGTATGAAGCAGAAGATCGTCGACACCCGGGTGCGCTTTAAACACCTCACGCGCGAAGAGATCGAAGCCTATATCGCCTCGCGAGAGTGGCGCGATAAGGCCGGTGGTTATGCAATTCAGGGGCTGGCCGGTTCGTTCGTCCAGAAAATCGTCGGTTCCTATTCCAGCGTTGTTGGCCTGCCGCTGACCGAAGTGGTGCAGATGCTGGCAGCCGAAGGGTTCCCGATCCATTTCGCCTGGGTGCGCGCGGCGGAACTCGATCCCACCTGACCGCGTACCTTTTTTGTCAGGAGTTTGAGAAGCCATGGCTGATCAGGAAACAGGCTCTAAACCAGCCTCCGGTCGCCGGTGCCCGATTTGCGCCGAGCCAACCGACACCGCATATCGCCCGTTCTGCTCCCGCCGTTGCCGCGATGTCGACTTGGGCCGCTGGCTGGGCGGCGGCTACGTGATCGCTGGTGGTCAGCAGGATGCCGACGAAGACGGCGACGAAGATCTGGAGCGCGCCCTGCGCCCTTCCATCGGCGGCCCCGAAAGCGATCAGGAGTGATCAGGGCGGACGCGCCGATAGCCTAGCGTCACGCCCCGGAATGGGCTGGGGGGTGATGGCGACAGCGCGCTACGGCTAACCGGGCGAGAAAAATCCCACGCCGAGACCAGAACGGTGATGAAGTGGTGCATCCGCTCTCGAATTGTCTGGGTCTAAGTGCTTGATTTTAAATGGTGCCCAGGGCCGGAATCGAACCAGCGACACCGTGATTTTCAGTCACGTGCTCTACCAACTGAGCTACCTGGGCATTGCATCGGAGGCAAGAGCCAGCACCGAAGTTCGGCCCTTATAGTGATGACATTGACGGATGTCTAGCGCCTCGCACGACTAATCCGAGACAGTTCGGCCACCTTTCCCACAGAGGACTTGGAACCGTCCGCCAAACCGGCCTGTCCATCTGCAAAATGCGCCGAAAATCGCGCTAAATCCTAAAATCGCCTTTGCAGGCAGCCCATCATCAGCGACCGCTTATCGCAGATGCTTCCGGTGCGGCGCATCGGCCTTCACACAGCAAGGTGGCACGCCATGATGGCGATGTGGCACTTCGGCGGTTATGCCTGAGCGAAATGCTTCGGGTGGCGATCGGTGTGCTGGTCTGGCACGATGATTCCCATCTGGCAGGGTGACTGGGGAATAATGATGGGGGCAGGCCGGTAATGGTAACGGGGCCGAATACGGTTGATCGTGCGGATCGAGGCGTAGCTATCGCCATGCGGGCCGTGCTTGCAATCGCCGGCGGATATGCGGTGACGTGGGTGCTTGCCTATTGGCTGGCGAAGATCATGCCGCTTGCGGATTCAGAAGCTGTCATCGTCACATCGCTGCTGGGCTTGCTGGTTTATCCGGCGCTGATGGTGTGGGCGTTTGCCTGTCCGCGCACGATAAGGGTGTTTGCGACGTTCGCGTTGATCTGCGCCGCTGGCTTTCTTCCCATCGTTAGCGGGAGTGCACTGTGGTGAGTAACGATCAAGGTGCGGGCGTTGCTGCGGCAGCGTCTGCAGAAGAGCAATCGAAACCCTTCAACACCACCGCCTCGCTGACGCGCCTGCATACCTGGTTTGGGCTGACGGCCGGCTGGCTTCTGTTTGTCATTTTCTTCACCGGCAGCCTCACTGTGTTTGCGCCGGAAATCACCCTGTGGATGCAGCCCGAAGTCAGCGTGCCGAGCCACTCTGAGCTGGGCGCAACGCCGCGAGCGGTGCAAACCGCGGAAGCATTCTGGGCCGAGAAGGGACAATCCGATGCGCGTGCCATGGTGCGCTTTCCCGACGCGCGTAATCCGGACCTGCGCATCTCATTCGGCGGCCGGGGTGACATCAAAACCTATGCGATGGATCCGCTCACCGGAGAACAATATGAACCGCGCAGCACGATGGGTGCCCAGTTTTTCCGGGCGCTGCATTACCGTCTGAACATCGACAGGCGCAGCAACGAAATCGGCTTCTGGATCGTGGGGCTTGCCACCGCCATGATGCTGGCGGTTTTGATCAGCGGCGTCATCATTCACAAGCGCATTTTCCGCGAGCTGTTTGTGTTCAGGCCGCGATCGGCATACCCGCGCGCATGGCTGGACGGGCATACGGCGCTAGGTGTTTTCGCGCTGCCGTTCCTGTTCGTCATCGGCTTCACTGGGCTGGCCTACTTCTATTTCCTGTATGTGCCTGCGGGTGTGTCGGCGCTGTTCAATGGCGATCAGGCAGCATTTCGGCAGGCGATGTCGCAATCGGCGCAGGGCGGCGGTGGCGGCAAGCGGGAAGCCTCCCCAGGGGGCATGTTGCCGCTGAGCGCGTTTGTCGAGAAGGCCGAACCCGCGATGCCACGCAGTGAAATGGCCAGCATCCGCATAACGCCATCGAAAGGCGGCGCAAGCGTTGTCGAGGTGCGCGGCTCGCGTGATGTCGGCATCGTGCGCGATGCAGGCCGCGTCGCGTTCGATGGCGCCAGCGGAGACATCGTGCAGCCTCTGGCGGCGCCATTGCCTGCCGAACGGCTCCAGTCATTTGTGGTTGGGCTGCATCTGGCCTGGTTCGGCGGCTACGCGATGCATTGGCTGTATTTCGTTCTTGGCCTCATGGGCGCAGGAACGATGGCAACCGGTCTGGTGATGTTCACTGTCAAGCGCTCGGCGCGCATCGATCGTGCGTCGCGGGCGGACAGACTGTGGTGGCTGGCGGTGGGGCGCATCAATGTTGCTGTCATCGCCGGGCTGGCGCTCGCGTCAATCTCCTATCTCTGGGCCAATCGGGTGCTTGCTGTCGGGCTGGAGGAGCGGGCGATGTTTGAGATCCGTGTCTTCTTCGTCGTGTGGGTGGCGGCGCTGCTGCATGCCTACCTGAGGGGCGCAGCGATGGCGTGGCGGGAGCAACTCGGACTGGCAGCTCTGATGGCGTGCTCTTTGCCCGTGCTGAACTGGATGACAACGCGGCAATGGGCTGGCACCTATGCGGCCGACGGTGACTGGCAACGGTTCAGCGTCGAGCTGGTGGTGGTTGCAATGGGTGTTGGCGCAGCTGCAGTCGCGATCAAGCTGGGCAACATATCCGCCGCAGCCGAGAATACCTTTCAGCGCCGGAACGTGGAGGCGCTGACATGATCGCCGCAGCATTTTGTTTCGCCTATTGCGGGCTTTCCGGACTGGCGGCATCGCAGACGCATCGCAAGCGTGACATCCCGCATGTGGTCGCCACAAGGATTCCGTCCTGGCTGCTGCGCATCTTCGGAACGCTGGCGCTGCTACTGTCGCTGTGGGTCTGCCTTTCCATCTGGCCGATCGATGAAGGCATTGTCGCCTGGGTTTTGGTGGCGGCTATGTCGGGCATCGCCGTGGTTGGCGTGCTGTCGTTGGCGCCCGGCGGTTTCTGGTGGTTCCTGTTTCTTGCGGCGATTGCGGGCGCAGCTCTGTTGGGGCTTTAGCTGAGCGTGATTTTCCGACTGAACGCTGAGTGGCTCCTGTCGCTGGCGTCTGAAAAACAAAAGCCCCGCTGTGGTTTCAATCCGCAGCGGGGCTTTTTCGTTTGTATGCTGTCCGGCTTGTTAGCTGGCGTGCATTACCAGCCCAGCGACAGGCGGCTGTAGAACACCGATGGCGAAGGCTCGCGGCTGGTGGTGAGTGCAGTGATTGCACCGGCGCCGTTGCGGGTCGTGACCGTGCGGATATCGTCGGCCCGCAGCAGGTTGCTGGCCGTGATGCTCAGCACAACATTTTCTTCCAGTGAGATGCGCGCCGATGCATCGAGGCGATCCAGAGCCGAGAAGCTTGTGTGCTCATAGCTGCCGTTGGTCTGCAGAATATTCTGATCGTAGGCATAGGTGCGGTTGTAACCGAGGCCGAATGTCGTCGCCCACATCGGCACGTAATAGTCGAAGCCGATGTTGGTCAGCAGACCGGGCTGATCGGCGAAACGACGGGTTTGTCCGGTGACGCTGTCGGTAAGCTCCGACTTCATCGCCGTTGCGTTGCCCCATAGCGTTAGGTCGGTGAGGCCGACGAACGCCATCGGCAGGCGCGCTTCCAGCTCGACGCCGTACAGGTGGCCATCGCCAGCATTGCGCGGCGTTTGAACCCAGCGATTGGTCGTCGTGTCACGCTCGATCGCGTATTCGATCTTGTCCTCGAACGAGCGGGCGAAGAAGTTCGCTGCCACTAGGCCGGTGCGCTCGAAGAAGTAATAGTCCGTGCCGACATCCAGGCCCCAGATCTTTTCGGGCGTGGTGTCGGGGTTGCCGCGCTCGTCCGGCGAAGCGTAGGTGCCGTCCTCTTCAATGAGGGTAGGCGTCAGTTCGCTGAGGTCGGGGCGGCGCAGTGTGCGTGCGATGCCGAGGCGGAAGTCGAGGTTTTCCGCAGCAGAGAGACGATAGCTGAGCGATGGATTGAAGTCGGTGGCAGACACTTCGTTCTGGAGACGCTGATCGTTGATGGTCTCGGTGATGGAGTGCTCCATGCGCAGGCCGACGGTCAGCAGGTCGTTGCCGAACAGCGAGACGCTGTCGCTGATGTACGCATGATAAATGTCTTCCGTGACCTGATAGGTGCGCTCCGGCACCGGAGCAGGCACGAAGCCGATGATCGCGTTTTCGTCGTGCAGGCGCTGGGCCCAGCCAACGCCGGCCTCGACCGTGTGCTGGCCGATGCGCGACTTGATTGCGCTGCCCGCGGCGATGCGTTCAACGTCGATCGGCACGAAGCGCGGCGCCTGTACGGTTGGTCCGCTGGTTATAGCGCCGCTGCTGTTGAATTCGGTGCGCACGGTGTGGCGTGAGGTGTCCTCACGGCCGCGCTGGTATTCGAAATAGGTTCGCGCGTTGGTGGCGTTGCCGAAATCATGCAGCCATTCGGTCGCGACGCCATACGCTTCGCGGATACGCTCGCGCGATTCCTTGGTGTCGCGGTCAACGTACTGCTGATTTTTGCTCAAGCGGAATGCGTTCTGTTCGCGCTGCTCGGTGGTCTTCAGGTAGCTCGGCGCGACGATGATCGTATTGGCCGGGTTGATGTCCCACTCGAAGCGCGACAGGAAGGTATATTCGTCGAACTTGCGATGCTGGGGCGCAACCTCGCCGCGATCGGGTGTGGTGCCGTTGGTGCTGAATGTGAGCTCGCTGGAGCTTTCCTGCACCAGACGGCGCTGATAACCGCCTGCAATAAAATAACGCACCGCACCGGCTTCACCGCCCTGCCAGGCGTTGATCTCGCCTGGCGAGCCGTTGTTGGGCATGCGTCCGGCGCCGAGGGTGAGCTGGCCACCCGATGGACCGAATGAGCGGCGCGTGATGATGTTCACCGTGCCGGCGGCGCCCTGGGATTCCATGCTGGCCAGCGGCGTACGGGTAATTTCGATGCGCTCGATAAACGAAGCGGGAATGCGGTCCACTTCCATGTTGCGGCTGGTGTCGCCGTCAAGCAGCGGGCGGCCGTCGAGCAGCACCTGCGTGTAGGCCTTGTCGATGCCGCGCAGCTTGATGTCGCGCGATCTGTTCACGCCGGGGAATGTCACGCCGGGCAGGCGCCGCATTACATCGCCGATGCTGAGATGGCTGTACTGCTGCAGTTGCGCGCCTTCCATGATCATGACGCCGTTAGGCGCCTGGGCACGGGCTGTGGCGGCGTTTTGAGCGGCGGCGTTGACCGCGTTTCCGGAGGCAGTGACAGAGCCTGCATCAGACGGCGGGAGAGGCGACGCACCGCTGGCCGTGATGGGCGATGCCGGCTCTGGTGCGGAAACAGCGCTTGGTGTGGAAGCCTGCGTTTTCGGCTTCTTCTTAGCTGCTGATTTCTTTGGGGCCTTCGATTGTGGCGAGGTCGTTACCTCCACCGGCGGTAGCGGAACGTCCGCATCCTGTGCCCACGCAAAAGACCCTGCATTCGCTGCAACCATAACGGCTGCAGCGCACACTGTACGCCAAAGTACGCTCACTACTCTTAACTCCCGCTACGCAAACGCGGCGAAAGTTGCATGCATAGGGTGGTGGTAACAATAATGTTTACTGTTGCGGTAATGAAAACGCAGTGTTGTACGACATTATTGCAACATGCATCTGTATCGGAAGGCGATGGATGGCCGCAATGTAGACGTGTGCAGGTCAGGAGGGTCTGGAAAAAACGTAGATCAGGCCCGTTGCCATCAGCAGCGCAACTGCAAGTGCGGGCAACAGCGTTGGTTCGCTGCCGATAAAGAAGACGACATAGCCGAACGCGCAACCCGCAAGCGCCATGATCTTGGCCCGCCAGGGAATAGCGCCGCGCGCGCGCCAGTCACGCAGCAGCGGCCCGAAGGTTGGGTTGTTTAGAAGCCATGCTTCAAGCCGTGGCGATGACCTGGCGAAGCATGCCGCCGCAACGATAAGAAACGGCGTCGTTGGCAGCACCGGCAGCACCGCACCGATGAAGCCGAGCGCTACGAAGAACATTCCAAGCAATAGATAAAGCGTGCGCAAGCGGATGCCTGATCAGGTTTTGATGTGTTCGGGGCGGAAGCCTAGACCGATCAGCCGTCCGGTCAAATGCGGCAACAGGCGGGAGTGGCCGATGGCGCGCAGAAACGCCGGTGGGCCGCTGCTTTTGCTCTCATCACCCGGTTTGCGGCGGCTGCGCATCATGAGTTGCACCTTTTGCGTTGCCTTGGTTGGAAAGTCGCGGCGCTTCTGCACGGCATGAAGGTCTGCATCAGTCAGCGCGCCAGTGCGCAGCGGAACAGCGAGAATGTTGGCGGCGGCAATGGCATCCTGAATGGCCAGATTTACGCCGACGCCGCCAACCGGCGACATTGCGTGTGCCGCATCGCCAATGCACAGAAGGCCGGGGATCCACCAGGTCTTCAAGCGGTCCATGCGCACGTTCAGCAAGTGCACCTGGCTCCAGTCGGCAATCTCCTCGAAGCGGTCGGCAGGCAGCGGAGCAACGGCGGCAAGCTTGGTCCGTAACGCAGGCAGGCCGGCCGCCTGGGTTTCCGCAAAACCACCTTTGCGAATGACATAGCCGCACTGCCAGAATTCGCCGCGATCAATCAGGATCAAACCTTGGTTGGGTCCACCGTGGCTCATGCCTTTGGCTGGATCGTCCTCCCGGCGCGAAACCTGCATCCACAGCACGTCGACAGATGCACCGAGGTCTTCGACTTCCAGCCCCGCTTCCCGCCGCACCGATGAATTGCGCCCGTCGGCACCGATCACCAGATCGGCAGCGATTGTCTCCGGATTGCCGCTTGCATTGACGATGTGAACGCCGGAGACGCGGCCGGAACTGCGGTCGAGCCCGCTGACCTTCACACCCATGCGCAGGTCGAAGTTAGGGAACGCGCGCGCCTTGTCGGCAAGGAAGCTGAGAAAATCCCACTGCGGCATGAAGGCTATGAATTTGCAGCGGGTGGGCAGACGCGAAAAATCAGCGATGGTCGCCTGCTGGCCGTTGATCTCCGCGTGCAGTTTCACAGCCTGCTGGTGTGGCAGTTTTAGAAACTCATCAAGAAAGCCGAGTTCATGCATCACCTCCAGCGTTGAAGGATGGATGGTGTCGCCGCGGAAATCGCGCAGGAAATCGCCGTGCTTCTCGATGACGGTGACGCGGACACCGGCGCGCGCGAGCAGAAAGCCAAGCATCAGCCCGGCCGGCCCCGCGCCGACAACACAGCATGATTGGCCCGTGGTGGATCCGGTCATTGGTCCGCGTCCCTTCATGTTCGATTGAGCGGCGGCGCCGTAAGTTTACTCCGCATGATAGTCGTCAGGATTTGTCTGCGCTCAAGCGGATTGCCCCATGCAGATGAGCCTGAGATCGCTGCGTTTTGCAATCGCTGTCGCTTAAGCTGTGCAACGTACGGTCGCCACATTCTATATGTTATAATATCCGAAATATTTGCGGTGCTTTTATTGGCGGCGCGGCAGGGGCGTGGCCTAAGGAGTGCCAATCGTACGGACGGTATGGGTAAGGAGATGGAGCTATGAAAACCAGAGGCACGTTGATCGGCGCAGCAGCGCTTGTCGGGTGGGTAAGCATGCCAGCCGTTGCGTTCGAAGCACCGAAGACCATGCAGACGCAGGTGGCGGATCTGGCAGTGTCGCTTAAGAGTACGCCAGCAGCTTCCGCCGGATGCGAGCACGAGCCTGATGGGAAACATCCTGCATCGTGCGCTTGTGCTCGCTGTGCAGCGCCCGCTGCTAGCGAGTGATAGTGTGTGACCTGCGCTCTGGATAAAGGGGGCGCAGCAACCGTGCTGGCTGGCAGATGCTTGACTGTTCTTTGCCCCGACAGATGCCGCTAACCGTGTTGGGGTATTGGGGCCGAAAAGATTATACCTCGGCGCCGGCTTGTTTGAACCACATCAGCACGCGCTGGCGATGCGCATCACCCCAGACCTCGACAAACTTGCGCGTTTGGTCCGACGTCTGATCCGACAGAATTCGGATGCGCTCGGCTATGTAAGGCGCAGTCAGCGGGATGCCGCACTGAACCTCGATGCAGCGCCGCCAGTCGGCATAGGTTGCAAGCTTCATGGGTGCGTTCCTTTTGTAAATCGGCTGCCGAGGGGTTGCCCGGCAGCCTGTGCCCAATTGCGGACGCGGGTTTTCCGCAGCGGGCGCGTGGCCCATCGCTCCCCCTTCTGCATGTCTGTCCCAACCCGGACCGACATGCGCGGTGAGCCAATTCATGCATCCAACCATCACGGCCAAATCCGCGCGCGTGGTGGATGTGATCAATCTTCCTGCCGGTTCTGGCAGGCATGGCAGGTGCCATGTAATTCAATCGTGACCGTTTCGAGCGCGAACGATTTCGCCTGACAGGATTGGTCGAGCAGCGATCCAAGTCCGCACGCGGAAAACTCGTTCACGACGCCACAGCGGTCGCAGATTGCAAATGCCGGCCTGTCACAACAGTGATTGTGACGGCACGAAACGTAGGCATTGAGAGACTGCAGCTTGTGGACATGCCGTTCACGGATCAACCGATCGAGTGCACGGTAAACTGTTGCCGGAGCCATCTCTCTGTCGGTGCGGATGGACGCGATGATCTCATAGGCGCTGATCGGCTTCTCGGCTTTCCGCAAGGCCTCCAGCACGCGTTCGGCATGGGTAGCATTCGATGTTCGGCGCATTGGCTTGTTCATTGCGACTGACAACCGGCGATTGCTGACAAAGGGATGACGATCACTGAGCTGACGGCTGCCGATCGACAACTTTGTTCAGGTGACCTCTTGACGGATGTTATAACATCCGCATCTATGGTGCGCAAGGAGGCCATCCATGGACAACAAACTAACTTCTTTTCTGGCGCAATCCGTCGCCAAAACGGACCGCCGTCTGCCGGTTACGGTGCTTTCCGGATTTCTGGGCGCTGGCAAGACGACGCTGCTCAATCATGTGCTGAACAATCGCGAAGGCCGCAAGGTTGCGGTGATCGTTAACGACATGAGCGAGGTGAACATCGACGCCGATCTGGTGTCCAAGGGCGGCGCAAATCTGTCGCGCACCGAAGAGACGCTGGTGGAGATGTCGAACGGCTGCATCTGTTGCACGCTGCGCGATGATCTTCTGCAGGAGGTGGAGCGGCTGGCGAAGGATGGCCGTTACGATTACCTGCTGATTGAATCGACCGGCATCGCCGAACCGCTGCCCGTCGCCGCGACGTTTGAATTTCGCGATGAGGATGGCCGCAGCCTGCAGGATGTTGCGCGTCTCGATACCATGGTGACGGTTGTCGACGCGGCGAACCTTTTGCACGATTATTCCTCGCAGGATTTCCTGAAAGATCGCGGCGAAGTTGCGGGCGACGAGGATGAGCGCTCACTCGTTGGGCTGCTGGTCGAGCAGATCGAATTTGCCGATGTCGTCGTGCTCAACAAGACGGACGTTGCCGCGCCGGAGCAGGTGGCAATGGCGCGCTCTATCATCCGTGCGCTCAACGCCGACGCGCGCATCATCGAGACCAACCACGGCAACATTGCGCTATCGGAAATTCTGGACACGGGCCTGTTTTCGTTTGATGCCGCGCACCAGCATCCAACATGGTTCAAGGAGCTGAACGGCTTCAAGGATCACCAGCCGGAAACGGAAGAGTACGGCATTTCTAGCTTTGTTTATCGCGCGCGCGGGCCGTTCGAGCCGACGAAGCTGTATGCGTTTTTGAACAAGTCGTGGCCGGGTGTTGTGCGCGCCAAGGGCTTTTTCTGGCTTGCATCGCGCCCTGCGTTCGTCGGGGAGATGTCGCAGGCGGGGCCGCTCGTGCGCACTGAAGCCATGGGCTACTGGTGGGCCGCCGTGCCGCGCAAGAACTGGCCGGAGGATGACGATCTGGTGCAGCGCATCCGCAAGGGCTGGCACGAGCAATGGGGCGATCGCCGCCAGGAGTTGGTCTTCATCGGCACCGGCGAGATGGACCGCGAACGCATCACGGCTGAGTTGGATGCGTGCCTGCTGGATATGCCGTCCGATCAGGCTGTCGACACCGGCGCGTGGTCGCGTCTGCCGGATCCGTTTCCAAGCTGGGGGCGGGAAGCAGCGTGACGATTGAACCGCTATACAAGCGTTACCGCGTTGACGGTGAAGATGACGCGCCGCTCGAAGGGGTGCTCAGTTCTGAGCTTCCGAGCGTCTTGCGGCGTTGGCGTGAGCCGCACTGCCGGCTTGCACTCTGGCGTCGGCGTTTCTCATCCGAGATCGAGGCGCGCTTTGCGCGTCTCGATCTGGAGGACGTGCCATCGCTGCGCCTGATGGCATCGCCTGCCGATGCGGGGCGCCGGATATCGCAGGTGCTAGAGCGCTGCGACGCGCTCGATCCGGTTTTGGCAGCGCTGCTCATCCACGATGCGGCCTATCTCGTGACGCTGTTTGCCAATGCTACCGCTTCGCCCGAGGTTGAGCTGCGGCTAGAGGTGGTAACGGATGATGCATGCCGGAAGTTTCACACCGATGTCACGCTGGCGCGGCTGGTGACCACCTATGTTGGAGCGGGCACGCAGTGGGTGCCGCCCGGTTATGTAGAGCAGGCGCTTGCACAGCAGGAAGACTATCAAGGCCCGGTTTTCTCGATGCCGCAATTTGGCGTTGGTCTGTTCGCTGGCAAAGAGCTCCCGGATAACGCGCTTTTGCATCGCTCGCCGCGCATAAGCGGCAGCGGCTGTTCCCGCCTGTTCCTCTGCATCAATCGCCCGTTTTCGGCGCGGCCGCACCTGCATTGAACAACCTGTCTCTGGCGGCGCAGCTTGAAAATACGCCAACGGAGCAATGGAGACTAAAGAAACCATGGATGCTGTTGTCGAAGATCTGGTGAAGCGGCAGTTGCGGCCAAGGCCGAGCAGGGAAGACGCCGAGGCGGCCGTGCGCACGCTGATTGAATGGGCGGGCGATGATCCAGACCGCGAGGGATTGGTTGGAACTCCGGGGCGCGTTGCCCGCGCCTATGAGGAGTTTTTCTCCGGATACGCGGAAGATCCGGTCGAGATCCTGCGCACGACGTTTGAGGAAACCGCCGGCTACGACGAGATCGTGATGCTGCGCGATATCCGGCTTGAGTCGCACTGCGAACATCACATCGTGCCGATCATCGGCCGCGCGCATATTGCCTACTATCCCTCGCAACGCGTTGTCGGCATTTCCAAGCTTGCGCGGCTGGCGGAGATCTACGCCAAACGGCTGCAGATTCAGGAGGTGCTGACGGCGCAGATCGCCGATGCGATGGAAACGGTGCTGAAACCCAAGGGCGTGGCGATCCTGATCGAAGCGTCGCACCAGTGCATGACCACGCGTGGCATCAAGAAGCCCGGCGTCGTTACGATTACCAGCCGCATGACCGGATGCTTCCGGCGCGAACCGGAAACGCGGGCAGAGTTCTATCGTCTGGTGGCTGGGCGGCCGCTCGATCCGGTTTAGGACGTGCCGCATAAAGCGGCTTTCCGACCTTTCCGGCTCGCCATCGTACTGCTCTGCCAAAGCCGGATTGTCGCCTGACAGGCTTGATAGCCATGTGCCCATGAAGCCCTGAGGCGCATGGGCGTCTTGACGCGCAAGCGCCAGCGACCATTGTGCACCCTCGCGGATTATCGCGAAGACCGACAGGAGCACAACGGGCGTGGGCGCAAGCTGGATCAGGACGACGTGTCCGAAGCCGTCAGAGGATCATCGTGCAGCGGCGGAGCAACGGCAGGGTCAACTGACCAAGCCGCCGGGTTCGCTTGGCGCGCTTGAGCTGCTTGCTGTGCGTCTGGCCTCGTTGCAGGCGACGGAGCGCCCGAGCGGGCAGCGCGCGCCGATCATTCTGTTCGCGGGCGATCATGGCGTCACGGCGCAGGGCGTTTCAGCGTATCCTTCCGATGTCACCGTGCAGATGCTGCACAATTTCGCCAACGGTGGGGCTGCTGTTTCGGTGCTGGCGCGCGAACTGAACGTGCCGCTCACGGTGGTCGATGTCGGCACGCTGGGTGAAGCCGACATCGCCGGTGTCATCAGCGACAAGCCGAGACGCGGCACGCGCGATTTCTCGCGTGAGGCGGCGATGACAGATGCAGAGCTTGCATTCGCGTTCGATGCCGGCAAACGCGCGGTGCAGGGAGCAACGGCAGCGGGCGCCGATCTCGTCATTCTGGGCGAGATGGGCATAGGCAACACAACCTCGGCGGCGGCGATTGCTACTGCATTTCTGGCATGTCGCGCGCAGGACGTCGTCGGCGCGGGCACCGGTCTCGATAACGATGGCATCCGGCACAAGGCGCAGGTGATCGATGCAAGTTTAAGCCTGCACGGATTGGATCGTGGCGAGGCTTCTCCGATTGAGGTGTTGCGTTGTGTCGGCGGGCTGGAGATCACAGCGCTTGCGGGCGCGATGATCGCTGCTGCGCAGCGGCGCATTCCGGTGCTCGTCGATGGCTTCATCGTCACTGTCGCTGCGCTGGCCGCCTGTCGTATCAATCCGGATTGCGTGCCGTGGCTGATCTACTCGCATCGCTCGGCGGAGCGTGGGCATCGTCTGGTGCTGGATGCGTTGGCGGCTGAGCCTATCCTCGATCTCAAGTTGCGCCTCGGTGAAGGATCGGGCGCTGGGCTGGCGTTGCCGGTGCTGCGGCTCGCGTGTGCGCTTCATAATCAGATGGCGACGTTCGAAGAGGCGAGCGTTTCAGGTCCGGTGCCATGAGCGAAGCTGCGGCATCGGTGCTGATCGATCTGATCCGTCACGGCGAGACAGTAACGCCGGGGCGCCTGATCGGCCGCAGCGATCCGCCGCTTTCCGATTTGGGCAGGGTGCAGATCTATCGCCAGACGCAGGGCCGCAATTGGGATGCCATCGTTTCATCACCGCGATTGCGCACGCTTGAACCGGCGCGACTAATCGGGACGGCCCGGAAACTCAGCGTGCGCATGGATGACGATTGGCGCGAACTTGATTTCGGCGCGTGGGACGGGCGCACGCTGGAGGAGCTGCGTGCGGACGCGGAAACGGCGGATGCCTTCATGGCATTCTACCGCTCGGCTGATGCGCCAGCGGCGCCGGGCGGCGGAGAAAGCTGGCATATGCTGGAGGCGAGGGTAGCGGCGGCACTGCGGCGCTTGCTTGATCCGGTGTCCGCCGCCTCAACGCCACTGGAAACTGCGCTGGTCGTCACCCACGCCGGGCCGATCCGCGCGGCGCTGTCGGTGGCGTGCGCCATTCCGTTCGCCAACCTGTGGACATTCCGGATCGAACCGGGAACGCGCATTACGCTGAGGGTTGGCCGCGATGCGCAAGCTGGTCTATGGGGAGAGATCGTTGAGGTCGTCCAGCCATGAACATCAAGGCGCACATCCGGTCGTTTTCCCATGCGCTGCAGTTCCTGACACGGCTGCCCGCGCCGCCGGTTGATGTTTTCGATCCCGCCGATCTTTCCCGCTCTGCGCTGTGGTTTCCGGCTGTTGGCGCCATCGTTGGTGCAATCGTTGCCGCCGCAGTCATGGTGGGCGGACTGGCTTCGCCGTGGATCGGTGCGCTGCTTGGCCTGGTGGCGTGGGTGTGGGTGACGGGCGCGCTGCACCTCGATGGCCTTGGCGATGTCACGGACGCGCTTTCAGGATCGCACCGCTCGCCTGAAAAGCTGCTGCAGATTATGCGCGATCCGCATCTGGGTGCGTTCGGAGCGATTGCCATCGCCCTGCAGCTCATCGCCAAGCTGGTGCTGCTGGCGGAAGTGGCAACGCAGGCGGGCTTTATGCCGCTGATATTGATTGCTGCCTGGGTGCGGTTGGGCGCGCCGGTGTGGAGCCTTGCCGTACCGCCGCTCGCAACGGGTTCGGGCGAGCGCTTCGCATGGCAGATCGATCCGCGATTGATCGCAGCCGAAGCCGCCGTGCTGACACTGATAACGGTGTGGTTTGCGCCCGTGTTGCTGGCGGCGCTGCTTATCATTCCTGCGGTCGCGCTATACTGGCGCTGGCGGCTTGGCGGCATCACGGGGGATTGCCTCGGCGCCAGCATTGAGGTGACCGAAACGTTGCTGCTGCTTCTTCTGGCCGTTTGGATCGCATAGTTTGCGGCACAGAATATCTGACGCGCCCCATGGTATCGATGGGCGTGAAATAGAATATTGGGGGATTTCTGAGATGTCGGAAGCCATCGTCAAACGTATGATGTGGTTTGTATTTCTTGTCGCGGCGAGTATCGTCGCGACGACGGTATTCGCATGCGCATTTCCATTCGCGGCGGTTGCAGCACTGGCTGCACTCGATACCGAATATGAGGATGGCGCGTGGCTGGTTGGCGCCTCATGGCTGGCCAATCAGGCCTACGGCTTCGGCGTGCTCGGCTATCCGCTTGAGCTGCAGGCGTTCGGCTGGGGGCTGTTCATGGGCGCCGGTGCGATTGCGGGCTACTATGCGGCGCGCGCGATTGTGTTGGCACTGAAGCCCTACGGCATGATCGCGATGCTTGCTGCTGCTCTCCCGGTGGCATTCCTTGTCTATCAGGCAGGCATCTATGCTGGCACACTGGTGCTCACGCACGGCGAAGGCGCGTTCCGTTACGATGTCGTGCGGTACGTGGCGACGGTCGAGGTGATTGGGTTCGCGGTGCTGCTGGTTGTGCACCGGATCGCCTTTGCAGCGGGTTTTGTGACGCCGAACGCGATTGAGCGCGCATAACAGTCGGCTCAGTAAACGCCCGTTACTTCAGAATTAGCGGCAGGCCGGCCGCAACGAAAACGACGCGGTCGGCCGCCGCTGCCATGCGCTGGTTCAAGCGCCCCTGCGCGTCTCTGAAGGCGCGGCCGAGCGCGGTTTCCGGCACCAGTCCCATCCCCACCTCGTTCGACACCGCAACGATTGGCGCACGATGGTTGCCGCGCGCAATCGCAGCGATCAGGCGCTCAGTCTCCGCATCGATATCGCGCTCGGCGAACATCATATTGCTGAGCCACAGGGTGAGGCAGTCGATCAGTGTCGGGCCGGCAAGCGTCGGAATAGTTTCCGCGAGCGTCAGCGGCGCGTCCAGCGTCTGCCACTGTTCATCCCGGCGGTCGCGGTGATGGGCGATGCGCTGGCGCATTTCCTCGTCCAGCGCCTCAGCCGTGGCAATATAGGTCCACGGCGCGGGCAGGCGCTTTATCAACTCTTCAGCATAATGGCTTTTGCCGGAGCGGGCGCCGCCCAGCACAAGGGTGAAGCGTGGCGTTTCATCAGTCACGGGCGGGTCCGATCTGCCGCAGAGGTTTTAGCGGCTTTCTTATCGGCCTCCGTTTGTCCCGCGGCAAGGGTAGGATAGAACGGCGGCAGGAGTAGCGTGGCAGCAGGAGCCTCAGAGAAGCGAGATGACCGGCGACAGGCGACACAATCCGCCTCAGTTTGATGACGCGTTCCGCGCGCGTTTGCGGGAGCTTGTGTTCTGGCGCCGCGATGTGCGCCGGTTCCGACCTGAGCCGATTGATGACGCGCTGTTGAGCGAACTGATCGCGCTTGCCTCCCGCGCGCCCTCGGTTGGTTACAGTCAGCCGTGGCGGTTCGTGTTGGTGGAATGTCCTAAGCGCCGCGCGCAGGTGCGGGCCTCGTTTGAACGCGCGAACGCCGATGCGCTTGCGTCCTATGGCGAAGACCGTCGCGGGCTTTATGCGCGCCTCAAGCTTGAAGGGCTCGACGTCGCGCCGGTGCATCTGGCCGTTTTCGCCGATGAGGCAACGGATGCGGGGGCCGGACTTGGCAGCCGCACGATGCCGGAGACGATGCGCTATTCGGTGGTTGGCGCCGTGCAGACGCTGTGGCTGGCGGCGCGCGCGCACGGGCTTGGTGTCGGCTGGATCTCGATCCTTGAGCCGGATGTCGTTTCGGCAGCGCTGGATGTGCCCGCCACATGGAGGCTGGTTGCGTATTTGTGCATCGGCTGGCCGGCGGAGGAGCATCTCGATCCGGAACTGGAGCGCAGTGGCTGGCAGGACCGCGTTGACGTGTCCGGGCTGATCGTCAAGCGCTGACGGCGATTGCACGCCAACGTTCAAGCATGCAGCGTTTACTCAGCTGGCGTCACTCCGCTGGTGCGTGCAACGCTTCCGGCTCCGATTTCGCGCGGCGCATCGAGAAGCGGCGCACCACCACGTAGAAAACCGGCGTAAACACCAGCCCGAACAGCGTGACGCCGATCATGCCCCAGAAAACGCCGGTGCCAAGCGCGATGCGCATTTCCGCGCCTGCGCCGGTGGCGATGTAGAGCGGCACGACGCCGAGCGTAAATGCCAGTGACGTCATAAGGATCGGACGCAGACGTAGGCGGCTGGCTTCCACAGCGGCCGTTACGAGATCACGCCCCTGATCTTCCAGCTGGCGCGCAAATTCGACGATGAGAATGGCGTTCTTGGCTGCCAGACCAAGCAGCACGATGAAGCCGATCTGCGTCAGGATGTTGATGTCCTGACCGTGCAGGCGCACGCCGAACAGCGCGCTAAGCAGACACATCGGCACAATGAGAATGATGGCCAGCGGCAGCGACCAGCTCTCAAACTGCGCGGCGAGCGCAAGGAACACGAACACGACCGACAGCACGAAGATGTAGTAACCGGTGCCGCCGACCTTGACCTCCTGATAGGAAAGATCGGTCCACTCGTAGGTGATGCCCTCGGGAAGTTCCTGCTTGGCCAGCTCCGCCATCATTGCCAGACCCTGGCCGCTGGAAATACCGGGTTTCAGTGCGCCGTTCACTTCCACCGTCGGGAACAGGTTATAGCGCGGCACGCGATCGGGGCCGGAGATGTTGCGGAACGAAATCAGATTGCCGAGCGGCACCATCTGACCCATTTCGTTGCGCACGCGGATGCGGCTGACGTTCTGCGGATCGGTGCGGAAATCGGCATCAGCCTGCGCGGTCACGCGGAACGTGCGTCCAAACATGTTGAAGTCGTTGACGTAGGCCGAGCCGAGATAAACACGCAGCGCTTCGAAGATGGCCTCCAGCGGAACCTTCAGCATCTGCGCCTTGTCGCGATCAACGTCGACGTAAAGCTGCGGTGTGCCGCTGGAATAGCTGGTGAAGACGTTGGAAATGCCAGGCAGCTTGTTGGCTTCGGCAATGAAATCGTCGGCAACCGCCTGGAACTCGGCCGGTGTCATGTTGGCGCGGTTCTGCAGGCGCATGGAGAATCCGGTCTGCCCACCCATGCCGCGCACTGGCGGCGGAACGAACACGGAGGTTTTGGATTCTTCAATGCCGTCCAGCCGACTGCGGATGTCATCAACGACGACATCAATGTCGAGGCCGCGTTTGGCCCGTTCGCGCGCATCCTCGACGATGGCGAAGATCGTGCCGGAATTACTGGCGTTCGATCCGGTTGATCCGGCCCGCCCGGTGTATGCGGAGGTATGCGCGACACCCGGAACTTCGAGCACTATCTTGTTCGCGCGCTGGATCACCTCATCGGTGCGCGGCAGCGATGCACCCTGCGGAAGCTGGATCGAAACGATGATGATGCCGCGGTCCATCTTCGGGATGAAGCCGGTGGGCGTGTGAAACAGCATCCAGCCAGCGATGCCCAGCAACACGGCGTAGAGCATCAGCATCAACGGCGAAATACCGATGATGAAGCGGACGAACACGCCGTAGATTTCTGACAGTTTGTCGAAGACGTAGTTGAACGCCCGGAAGAATGCGTGCACCGGCCACATGAGCAGGCTTTTCTTCTCGTGGCTGGTGTGCGGTTTCAGTAGCAAAGCGCACAGCGCAGGACTAAGCGTCAACGAGTTGAAAGCCGATATGACGGTGGCGGTTGCGACGGTTACAGCGAACTGCTGATAGAACTGTCCCGTGATCCCTGCGACGAACGCGGTCGGCACGAACACGGCGGTAAGCACCAGCGCGATGGCGACGAGCGCGGTGCCCACTTCATCCATCGTCACGCGCGCGGCCTCGATGGGTGACAGACCCTCGGCCAGCTTTCGCTCTACGTTCTCGACGACAACGATAGCGTCATCGACAACGATGCCGACGGCCAGCACAAGGCCGAACAGCGTGAGCATGTTGATCGAGAAGCCCAGCCCCTGCATCACCGCGAAGGTGCCGATCAACGAGACGGGGATGGCGACCAGCGGGATAATCGTGGCGCGCCATGTCTGCAGGAACAGCAGCACCACGATGATCACGAGAAACACCGCCTCGGCGATGGTGATGTAGAGCTCGTCGATGGATTCTTCGATGAACTCGGTCGGGTTATAAACGATCCGATATTCCAGCCCCTTGGGGAAGCGCTCGGCAAGGCGCGCCATCTCGGCTTTGACGGCGTTGGTGGTTTCGATCGCGTTGGAGCCCGGCTGCTGGGTGACGATCAGCACCATCGCGGGGTGCTCGTCCTGATAGCCGTAGGTGGTGTAATTGAGCGCGCCAAGTTCAACGCGGCCGACGTCCTTCACACGCACTACGCGGCCATCTTCGCCGGTTTTCAGGACGATGTTTTCAAATCCGCTTGGCTCAAGCAGGCGGCCCTTAAGCTGCAGCGAAACCTGAAAGGCTCCGACATCACCCTGCGGCGGCTGGCCAAGCGCGCCACCGGCGACCTGCACATTCTGCGAGCGCAGGGCAGTGAGCACTTCCTCGGCCGTCATGCCACGCAGCGCGATGCGCTCCGGATCAAGCCAGATACGCATTGAATACTGGCGGTCGCCGAACAGCGTGACGTTGCCAACGCCCTTGATGCGCGCCAGCTCGTTCTGCACGTTCAGCAGCGCATAATTTGAGACGTAGACGGAATCGTAGGTGTTGTCGGGCGACAGCATGTGCACGACCAACAACAGATCCGGTGAGCGCTTCTCAACCGTCACGCCGTTGCGGCGCACTTCTTCCGGCAGGCGGGGTTCGGCCGATGCTACGCGGTTCTGCACCAGCACCTGCGCCTTGTCGACGTCGGTGCCGATGTCGAACGTAACGCTCAGCGACATGGTGCCGTCGTCGGTCGACTGCGAGTACATGTAGATCATGTCCTCGACGCCGTTGATCTCCTGCTCGACGACGGAGGCAACCGTATCGGCGACGGTGACGGCGTTGGCGCCAGGATAGGTGGTGGTGACGGACACTGTGGGTGGCACAATTTCAGGAAACTGTGCAACCGGCAGTGTCAGGTAAGCGATCGAGCCGACGATGACGATGATGAGCGACAGGACGGTGGCGAAGATCGGCCGGTCGATGAAGAAGCGGGAGAAGCGCATGGGGCTTACCGCCTTACCGGAGCAGGCGGTATATTAGCCGGCGCGCTGCCTGCCTTTGCCTCTGCGTTAGACACGGTGAGAGGAGAGCGGCGCGGATTGATCTTCATGCCCGGACGAACACGCTGTTCGCCGCGCAGGATAACCCAATCCTCCGGCTCCAGTCCCTTACGGATGACACGCAATCCGTTGTCCATCGGGCCAAGCTGGACGGTGCGCCGCACCGGGATATCGTCGTCGCCGACCACATAGACAAAGCGGTTGGCCTGATCGGTGCCGATTGCTTCATCCGGCAGCAGCAGCGCGGTGTATTCAGGCGAGCCCTGCACTCGCACGCGGGCGAACATGCCGGGCGAAAAGAAGCGATCGGGATTGGCAATGACAGCGCGTGCGCGCAGCGTGCCGGTGCCCTGATCCAGACGGTTCTCAAGAAAATCGAGTTTTGCGGTGTGCGGGAAGCCTTCTTCGTCCGGCAGTTCGAGCCCGACGGTGGCGCCCACGATGCCCTGCGCACCTTTGCCCTGTGCCTGCGACATCCGCTGATATTTCAGCGCATCGTTTTCGCTGATGTCGAAATAGATATAGATGGGGTCCTGCTTCACCAGCGTGGTCAGCAGCGTCGAAGCCGATTCCGATCCGCCACCGCTGACGAAATTGCCCGGCGTCACATACGTGCGGCTGATGCGACCCGCGATGGGCGCGGTGATACGCGTGAAGCTGAGTTCCAGCTCGGCCGCCTTCACGCGCGCGTCGCCAATCTTCACCAGCGCTTCAGCGTCACGCAGCAGGTTCTCGCGGTCGTCGAATGCCTTCTTGGAGATGTGCTCACGCTTGAGCAGCGGCAGGCCGCGGTCGACATCCAGCTTTGCGTTGTTGACGCTTACCTTGGCCTGATTGAGCTGGGCCGTGGCTTGATCCAGTGCTCGCTCGAAAGGGCGGGGGTCGATCGTGAACAGCAGGTCGCCCGCCTTCACTTCCTGCCCGTCCTTGAAGTTGACTTCAGTCAAGTAGCCGGACACGCGGGCGCGAACATCCACGCTTTCAACCGCGTCGAAGCGGCCGGTGAATTCATCCCACTCGATGATCTTGCGCGATGCAGGTTGGGCGACGGTCAGCGTCGGTGCCTTCTGGCCGGACGCTGCGGATTTCTGCGCTGGGGCTGCAGCCCCGCTGCCGCTGGCGAAATAGCCCTGCAGCGATTTATTGGCGGTATCGAGCTGCGTTCGCAGATCATCAATGCCCGCGCTTACGGTGCGTCCGCGCACGGGACCATAAGCGACGACGGCAGCCGCTGCGGCCAGGAGGACGATCAGAATGACGTAGCTGGGACGCATTACAACTCACAGATCATGCTGAACCGGCGTGCACCGGAACCGGTCATCCGGCAGATATTACTCGCAAAAAGTAAACTCCATGCCGACAGGCTGTTACGGCAATCTTTCATAACGCCTCGGATTGAAGCTTTTGTAGGCCTTTCCTCCCTGTGCCAGTCGGGCAGCAAAGCAACAGGGGCGGACCCGGCGAAAGCCTGGCCCGCCCCTGTAACGTAGGTCGCGGTTACTTTCCGTCGCGCGCGCCATCGACGCTGAACGCGCCAGGGCCGGCGGCCACGAAATACAGGAAGACGAAGCAGAACAGGATGGCGGCATCACCACCATTGTGCACCGGATAAATGCTGTTCGGTGCATGGGCGATCCAATATGCGAACGCCATCAGACCGCTGAGTACAAACGCGACCGGGCGCGTGAACAGACCAATAAGAAGAAGAAATCCACCAAAGGTTTCAAGTGCGCCAGCAAACCAGGTGAGCTGGAACAGCTCCGGCTGGCCACGCGTGGCTTCGGGGAAATTGAACAGCTTCTGCGTGCCGTGCATCATGAAAAGCCATGCTGAAACAATGCGAAGCAGGCCGAGCAGGCGTGGTGCCCACACGGTTTCGAGTTCTGTTTTAGTCATCCCATGCGCTCCTGTTCTTCATTTTTGATTTGAACAAGGTAGCGTTGTCTTATGTCGCGCTCAACAAATGTGCGCACGGTACTACCAGCGCAAAAGTCGCGATCCGATCAGTGCGCCGATGGCGGCCACAAGCAGAGCTGAAAGAATATACCAGACAGCCAAAAACAGCGGGCTGTCGTCGCGGCAGTACATTGCATAATAGCTGGCCGCGATGCCGGTCGCGGCGAGACCGGCAACCGCGCCGGCAAAGGCTGGCCGCGTGGGCGCGCCTTTTCTTATCGCCATGATCAGCACCAACAACGGCGCGAGAGCAAGAAACGGTATCGTGACGATGCAGCCGTGCGAGTTCATGCCGACCATGGTGCTCAGCCATTGTTCGGCGGGCAGCGCGATGAGTTCGAGAATTATTCCAATAATCAAAATCGCCGGTGCCGCAGCCAGCAGCAGCAGCGGTCCTTTTTGTGTCTGCTCCGGGCGCATGAGCAAGGTCGCTACGGCCAGGGCGGAGACAAACAGAGATAGCGTAAAGGCCCATTTGAACAGGAAGCGCGGATCGGTCAGGGCTGATGCCATGTCGCCGCGAACAGGCAGCCAGGCAAAGAATAGCGCTCCGGTCACCAGTGCAGCCAGCGCGGCGGCGATCCATACAATGCGATGGACCGGGGATGGTGGCACCGCCGTGTCAGCGACCAGCGCATTGATCAGTTCGTCAGTCTTCATGTGCGGTCGTCTTCCCGGTGCAGGGCGCCAAGCGCTTTCAATCCGCGATGTAGGGTGACACGCACTGCAACTTCTTTCATTTGCAACCTTTCGGCCACTTCCTTGATCGACTGGCCATCGATGCTGACAGCCTGCACCACATCGCGCTGTCGTCCCGGCAAACCGTTGACGAGGCGCTGTGCATCCTGGCGATCCAGCTCGCTGCTGTCCTCTTCGGCCGCCAGCGTGCCAATGATTGCGTCTATCGGCACCTGAATGCGTCTGCCTCGGCGGCGCAGTGCATCGATCAGCTTGTGTCGCGCAATAGCACGTACCCATGGCCCAAGTGGCTGCGCCGGGTCCCACGTATTGCGCTTGAGATGCAGCGCAAGCAACGTTTCCTGCAGTACATCCTCGACATCATTTAACGGCGCGCCTGCATGGGCGAAACCGCGCCGGATAGCTGAACGTAAACTTTGCGATAACGCATGTAGCAAGGCGCGATACGCAGCATCGTCGCCAGCGAGCGCCGCTCGCATCTGCTCAGCCCATTCTTCCTCTCGCAGCGTCTGAACCACAAATCGCCCCATAGGCTGTTCGCGGCCCGGTCATGGTTCGTTACAGCACCGCGGCGAGACAGCTAACGGGGCACGAAAGACGGGCTTTTGCCTTGCGTAGCAGGCCGGGACGGTAGCAGCAATCCATAATGGTTCTAAGGTGCAGCGCAGCTCATGCGCCGATGCTCAGGTCGCCGCAGATGCTGGGGTTGCAGGGCCCGGGGTCGCGCCATCGCTCGACAACTCAACATCCGTCGCCGACGGAACTTCGTCCAGTTTTGCAGGCGCAGCGCCGCCAAGCTTGCGGTGTACGCGGTCGAGCATCAGGTAGATCACCGGCGTCGTGTACAGCGTTAGGAACTGCGAAACGAACAGACCGCCGATGATGGTGATACCGAGCGGACGGCGGATTTCAGAACCCGGCCCTTCGGCGAATGCCAGCGGTATGGCGCCAAGCAGCGCGGCCAGCGTTGTCATCAGGATCGGACGGAACCGGGCCAGGCACGCTTCATAGATCGCGGCGGCTGGCTTCATGCCGCGCTCGCGCTCACCATCGAGCGCGAAGTCGACCATCATGATGCCGTTCTTCTTGACGATGCCGATCAGAAGAATGACGCCGATGAGCGCCGTCATCGAGAGTTCCATCTTCGCGAGGTAAAGCGCCAGCAGCGCCCCAAGCCCCGCCGATGGCAACGTCGAGATGATTGTGATGGGATGCGCCAGACTTTCGTAAAGCACGCCCAGCACGATGTAGACGGCGATAAGCGCCGCCAGAATGAGAAACAACTGCTGCGTTGACTGCGCGGCGAATGCCGCCGCATCACCAGCCATCTCGCCACGCAGATTTGACGGCGTGTGCAGATCCGCCATCGCCTGCTCGATGTCGTTCAGCGCCTGCTCCATCGTGAAGCCGGGGGCGATGTCGAAGCTGATGGTGATGGCGGGGAACGGCCCCTGATGATTGATGCGCAGCGGAGCGGTGGTTTTCTCCATGCGGATGAGGCTGGTCAGCGGCACCTGCGAATTGCCATCGGCGCTGGGCACGAAAATATGCTGAAGGTCGGATGGATCGCGCTGCAGGCGGGGATCAACCTCAAGAATAACGCGATACTGGTTGCGCTGGGCATAGATCGTAGAAATCTGCCGCTGTGCAAACGCGTTGTTCATCGTGCTGTCGATGTCGGAAATGCGCACGCCCATGCGCGCAGCGGCCTCGCGATCGATCTTGACGTCGAGCTGCAGGCCGCCTGCCTGACGGTCGTCGGAAACATCGATGATGCTGGGGATGCTGCGCATGCGGGCCTGCACCTTGGGGGCCCATTCGTTCAGCTCGTCGATATCCGGATCCCACAGCGTATATTGATATTGCGAATTGCCCTGCCGTGCGCCGACGCGAATATCGCGCGACGGAAACATGCGCACCTCCGCGCCCTTGATATGCGAGAACTTGCCCCGCATGCGCTGCACGACCTGCGCAGTAGAAACGCCGCCGCGCTCCTCCAGCGGCTTGAGATCGATGAACATGCGGCCGGTGGTGCTGCCGCCGGGGCCAGGTCCGGAGCCGCCGAGCGACGAGCCGACGTTGTTGACCGCCGGATCGGCGAGCACCACGTCCAGCGCCTGCATCTGCAATTTAAGCATGGCCTCGTAGGAGACATCCGCTGAAGCTTCCACCGATCCCATGATGAGGCCGGTGTCATCTTCGGGGAACATGCCCTTGGGGATCTGCACATAGAGATGCGCGGTCAGCAGGATCACGCACAGCAGCGAGAACAGCGTGACAATCTGGTGCCGAAGCGCGACGCGCAGCGTGCGGGCATAGAGCCCAACCATCCAGTCAAGGGCCGCCTCGACGATCCGGTCGAAGCGATTACGAATGCCTTCGTTGCTATGTTTGATGAAGTGAGCGCAGATCATCGGCGTAACCGACAACGACACGACGACTGACACCGCAATCGCGACGACGAGCGTTACCGAGAACTCGCGCAGCATGCGGCCCATCACGCCGCCCATGAACAGCACTGGAATGAACGCGGCGATAAGCGACACGCTGATCGATATGACGGTAAAGCCGATCTGGCGCGCACCCAGAAGGGCAGCGCGCATCGGCTCCATGCCCTTTTCGAGATTGCGAAACACGTTCTCGATCATGACGATGGCGTCATCGACAACGAAGCCGACCGCGATGACGAATGCCATCAACGTGAGATTGTTCACCGAATAGCCAAGCGCCCACATGACGGCGCATGTTCCGGCCAGTGACAGCGGCACCGTGATGCCCGCCGCGATCGTCGGTGTGATGCGGCGCAGGAAAACGAACACAACCACCATCACAAGCGCGATGGACAGCACCAGCGTGAACTGCATGTCATGCACGCTGGCGCGGATGGTCATGGTGCGGTCGGTGACAATGTGCAGATCGACGCCCGCAGGCATCCAGCGCTCAAGATTAGGCAGCATCGCCTTCACGCCATCGACCGTTTCCAGCACGTTGGCGTCCGGCTGCTTGCGGATGATGAGCAGTACGGCCGGTTTGCGGTCATGCAGCGCCGTAGACCGTGAATTGAGCGTGCCGTGTTCGACCTTGGCGACATTCGACAGCCGCACGACGTTGCCGTTGCTCGTCTTCAGGACAAGCGCGCCGTAGTCGTCGGGATCGAGAAGTTGCGTGTTGGTCTCGACCGTCAACGCGCTCTTGTCGCCGTCGATCACGCCAACCGGTTCAAGCGCATTGGCTGCGGTGATGGCATTGCGCACTTCATCCATGCTGACGCCGACACCGGCCAGCAGGGTAGGATTCACGCGCACGCGAATTGCAGGCTGCTCCGCGCCGCTGACATCCACCTGCGCAACGCCCGGCACCTGCGAGATGCGCTGCGCGACGATGGTGTCCGCGGTGTCATAGACCTCGCTGGGCGACATCGTGTCGGAGGTTAGCGCCAGGATCAGCACCGGCGACGCTGAGGGATTGTATTTGCGGAACGTCGGCACCTGCGGCAGATCACCGGGCAGATCCGCCGCGGCTGCGTTCAGCGCCGCCTGCACATCGCGCGCGGCGCCATCAACGTCGCGGCTGAGATCGAACTGCACCAGAATGCTGGCCGAGCCCTGCGAGCTGGAAGATGTGAGTTCAGTGACGCCTGCAATCTCACCCAGGCGGCGTTCGATGGGCGCGGCGATGGTGGCCGCCATCGTCTGCGGATCGGCGCCGGGGCTGCTGGCCTGCACGCGAATGGTCGGGAAATCCACCGCTGGCAGGCTGGCGACGGGCAGATCGTAGTAGGCGGTGGCGCCGAGCAGGAACAGGCCGATCGCCATCAGCGCGGTGCCGATCGGGCGTTTGATGAACGGAGCGGAGAAGTTCATGGCGCTGCGCTCCGCTATTCTGCTGCGGCAGGGTTGCCAGCCGCATTCGCTGCCGGCGTTGCGTTTGCAGCTGCGGGCGAACCACCGGTCAGCCGTGCCTTGAGCCGTTCCATCGCCAGATAGATCACCGGCGTTGTGTAGAGCGTCAGTAGCTGGCTGAGGATCAGGCCGCCGACAATGGTGATGCCGAGCGGATTGCGCAGCTCCGAGCCGACGCCGCCTTCAAGCGCCAGCGGCAGCGCGCCGAACAGAGCGGCCAGCGTGGTCATGATGATGGGGCGGAAGCGCAGCAGCGCTGCCTCGACGATGGAGTCGCGAGGGTTGAGGCCGCGCTCGCGTTCGGCGTCGAGGGCGAAGTCGATCATCATGATCGCGTTCTTTTTCACGATGCCCATCAGCAGCACGATGCCGATCAATGCCACCAGCGACAGATCGAGTCCTGCGAGCATCAGCGCCAACAGTGCACCGATGCCGGCCGATGGCAGTGTGGTGAGGATCGTGAACGGGTGGATGAGGCTTTCATACAGAATGCCGAGCACGATGTAGATGGTGACGATGGCGGCGAGGATGAGCCACGGCTGGCTCTGAAGCGATGCCGCGAACTCGCTGGCGTCACCGAAGAAGTTGCCGGTGACCGACGACGGCATGCCGATCGCGGCTTCAGCTTGGGCGACGATCTCGACCGCGTCGCTAAGCGCAGCGCCGGGCACAAGGTTGAAGCTGATGGTCTCGGCCGGGAACTGATCCAGATGGCTGACGGCCAGCGGCGCTGTCGTGTGCGTAATCTTGGCGACGGAGGTAAGCGGCACCTGCGCACCGTTGCTGGAAGGTACGAAAAGGCGGTTGAGCCGCGACGGGTCGGTGCGGAACTGCGGCATCGCCTCCAGCACGACGCGATACTGGTTGGCCTGCGCGTAGATGGTGGAAACCTGGCGCTGGCCGAATGAATCGTTCAACGCGTCGGCTACTGCCTGCACGGTGACGCCAAGGCGCCCCGCAACCTCGCGATCAACATCAACGCGGATGCGCGCGCCTTCGCTCATCGTTTCGAGGTTAACATCGCTGAGCATCGGCGAACGGGCGAGCTCGGCGGCGAGCTTCTGCGTCCACTCCTTCACTTCGTCGATGTCGGTGCTGACGAGCGTATATTGATACTGCGCGCGGCTGGTGCGGGTGGCGATCTGCACGTCCTGCACCGGCTGGAAGTACACCGTGATACCGGGAATGGCCGAGACCGCCTGCTGCAGACGCTCGACAATGCCAGCTGCAAGCACCTCGCGTTGTGCGCGCGGAATGAGCGTGATCTTCAGGTGCGCGATGTTCGGCGTCGGATTGAGCTGGCCGACACCGACGACGGCGACAACGCCAGCGACGGTCGGATCCTGGCTGACAAGCTTGGCCACCTCCGATTGCAGGCGGCTAAGCTCGGTGAAAGATACCTGCGGTTCGGCTTCCAGCGTGGCGGTGATGAGGCCGGTGTCCTGCGCCGGCAGGAAGCCCTTGGGCATCGCCACGTACATCCACACCGTGATCACCAGCGTCAACGCAGTCACCATCAGCGTCGCGGTCTGGTGGCGCAGCACAACCTCAAGACTGCGGCGATAGCCTTCGATGATGCCATCGAAGACCCAGTTGAACCCGCGGCTCAAAACGTTGCCGCGCCGCTCCGGCTCATGCTTCAGCAACTTGGCCGCCATCATCGGCGTCAGCGTCAGCGAGACAACGGCCGACACCGTCACCGCGATGGTGAGCGTGAGGGCGAACTCGCGGAACATGCGGCCGACAAGCCCGGTCATGAACAGCAGCGGGATGAACACTGCAATCAGCGATAGCGTCAGCGAGATGACGGTGAAGCCGATTTCGCGCGCGCCATCGAGCGCAGCACGCAGCGGCTTCTGGCCTTTCTCGATATGGCGGACGATGTTCTCGATCATCACGATGGCGTCGTCGACAACAAAGCCGGTGCCGATGGTCAGTGCCATCAGCGAGAGGTTGTCGAGCGAGAAGCCGAAGAAATACATCACCGCGAACGTAGCGATGAGAGACACCGGCAGTGCGACGCCGGCGATGATGGTGGCGCGGCCGGAGCGCAGGAACACCAGCACCACCATGACGATCAGCGCCACCGACAACACCAGCGTGAACTGCACGTCGTGGATCGACGCGCGGATCGTATCGGTGCGGTCATGCACCAGCGTCAGCTTCACGCTTGTCGGCAGCGCGCGCTCGATGCGTGGCAGCTCTTCGGTCAGGCGTTCGACGGTTTCAATGACGTTGGCGCCAGGCTGGCGCTGCACGTCGATGATGACAGCGGGCGAATTCTGGTACCAGCCACCGACGCGGGCGTTTTCCAGCCCCTCGGTTACGTCGGCAACATCCTTCAAGCGCACCGGCGCGCCGTTGCGATATGCGATGACCACGTCGCGATAGGCAGCCGCCGATGCGATCTGGTCGTTGGCGGCGATGGAATAGCTTTGATGCGTTCCGTCGAGCGAGCCCTTGGGGCCGGAAACGTTCGAGCTGGTGATCGCGCTGTTGACGTCGGAAATGCTGAGGCCATACGCGGCGAGGCGCGAAATGTCGGCCTGGATGCGCACGGCAGGGCGAATGCCACCCTCAACCGAGACATGGCCAACACCGCTGACGGTGGAGAGGCGTTGCGCGATCAGCGTATCGGCCAGATCGCTCAATTCGCGCATGGATACGATGTCGGACGTGAGCGCCAGCGTGACGATAGCGCTGTCGGCCGGGTTCACCTTCGCGTACGTCGGCGGATATGGCAGGTTGCGCGGCAGCGTCGAACCGGCGGCATTGATGGCCGACTGCACATCCTGTGAAGCGGCGTCGATATCGCGGCCCAGGTTGAACTGCAGCGTGATCTTGCTGAGCCCGAACGAACTCGTCGATGTCATCGTCGCAAGATCGGGAATGCGGCCGAACTCGCGCTCCAGCGACGCCGTGACGAGCGTAGACATCGTCTGCGGGTTCGCACCGGGAAGCTGGGTCGTCACCTGAATGGTGGGAAAATCAACCTGCGGCAGCGATGAAACCGGTAGCCAGAAATAGCCCAGCCATCCGCCGAGGATCATGGCGAAGGCGAGGAGTGAGGTGGCGACCGGCCTCAGGATGAATGGGGCCGATACGCTCATGGCGCGTTACCCGAAGCGGAGCCTTCGACGTTGGCGCGTTTGCCTGCACCGGGCGCGCCCTTACCCGAAGCATCGCCGTCGCGCTGGCGGCGGCCTTCGCCGTTGCCACGGTTGGAGCGCTGCGCCGGAGCAGCAGCTGCTGCCGTTGCGGGAGCCAGCCCATTGATCGATGCGGTATCGCCGGGCGCGCCGCGACGTGCGGACGCCTGCGAAGGCCCTTCACGGCCAGCGCCGGAGGTTGCAGGCGGCGGAGCAGCGTCACCGGGGGCATCGACGCGGACATCGGCGCCATCCTTCAGGCGCGAGAAGCCGGTGGTGACGACCTTATCCGTGGCGGCAACGCCGCTGGCGATCACCGAAAGGTTTTCGTCCTGCTGCGTGATCGTCACATTGCGCAGTCGAGCCTTGTTCTCAGCATCGACGACGTAAACGAACGCACCTTCCGGACCACGCTGGATTGCGGCGGTGGGTACAACGACAACCTGATCGAGCGTGTCAACCAGCAGGCGCACGTTGACGAACTGCCCAGGCCAGAGCTGCAGATCCTTGTTATCGAAGTCGGCCTTCAGCCGGATGGTGCCGGTGTTCTGGTCCACCTGATTGTCGACCACCTGCAGTTCGCCGGTATCGATCACGCTCTTGCTGTCGGTCTCCAACGCTTCCACCTTCAGTGCGCGCTTGGCGGATGCGCGGTTGATCGAAGGCAGATCCTGCTGCGGCAGGGTGAAGACAACCGAGATCGGCTGCACTTCAGTGATGACGACGATGCCGGCATCGGAGGCGCGCACGAGATTGCCGACGTCAACCATACGCATGCCGGTGCGGCCGGAAATCGGCGCCACAACGCTGGCATAATTCAGATAGGCGCGCGCGCTTTCGATCGCAGCGTCGTCCTGTTTGATCTGCGCTTCGAGCTGAGCCACCAGCGCGCGCTGGGTGTCCACGGTCTTGGCAGCGATGACGTTGGAGGAAAGCTTGGTGTAGCGCTCCAGATCCAGCTTGGCGTTGGCGAGCTGGCTTTCATCGAGCGCCTTCTTGGCCAGCGCCTGGTCTAGCTGGGCCTGATAGGTGACAGGGTCGATCTGCACGAGCAGATCACCGGCCTTCACTTCCTGGCCTTCCTTGAAATCGACCGAAAGGATCTGACCGTCGACCTGCGGACGCACAGTTACCGTGTTGCGGCCCCGCGCCGTGCCCACACCATCCAGCCAGACCGGAATGTTGGCCAGCTTTGCATCGGCAACAACCACTGGCACCGGACCAGCCATGCGAGCGCCACGGAAGCCGCCGCGCTGGGGTGTGTTGCTGCCCTGCGTGTAATAGATCGCAGCGGCTGTGATGCCGGCAATGGCGAGGATCGCAAACAATGATTTGAAGAATTTTCTCACTGGCGTTCCTGTCCCAAAATCTGCCCCTGACCAGAGACTGCAAAGCGGCAACACTGCGGCGTCGATCATGAAAACGGTCGGTAGGGCTAAAACCGTCGCTGCAATCGCCCCGGTGCTACAACCTTTTTGTAACAGAACCCGCGATTGCGACCCTGGATAGAATGCCCTGAGAGGCACAATCAGTGCGTTGCACACAGCTCACACGTCTGGGCGCGGATACCCTGCGGCTTGAAGTGTCAGTGGCTTGCGATTGTGGGGCAGGGCTTTTGCCAATAGACAGGGCGCTCTCTCAATCCGCCCGTGCCGGATCATCCATCGGACCTGTAGGGCGGTCATACCCTGGCCCCGGAGCTGCGATCATACTTCTTGTTATGGGGTGTTACACCCGCAGCTATCTTTCATTCTCACAACATGTAAAGCGTTGAATTATCAAAGTTATGCGGAAAAATTCTGATGTGAAATGGCGTCCTGCGCGCCCTCGCGGCGGTGCGGTTCGGCGTTGGTTGGGGCCGATGGTGCTGGCCGCCACGGCGGTCATGAGCATCTGGTGGCTCCGGCCCGCCATCTGGCCGACCGCTGAAGCCGTGCAGCATATGCCGGAGCAGCCCGCGTCGCCCAAGGCGCTGGCGAGCGATGCGACCGGCGTGCAGGAGACCGGCATGCAGGAGAATGTTCCTCAGCCACGCCCGGCGCGACAGATCCGCCGATCGGAGAGCAGGCGTGACGCCGGCCAGCAAGAATATGGCTACGCCAGTCCGCCCCCTCGGCATCAGCCGCCGCCCCGGCGTGGTGCAGCTGATTATTGAAAAGCTAGGGCAAGCATACGCGGCGACCTTGCGCTGCCGCGAGGGCATCACCTTGCAACGGCTCTACGCGGCTTTGATCCGCTGTTTGCCCGGTCAAATGCTGCGATCAGCCTGATCCATCACCGACCGGTGATGGGTTTGATGCTGCCCCAAATATCTTTTGAAACGTCCAATACTTTTTGCATCACACTCGAAATCGTCGCATCTGCATTATACCGCAACATATGCGCATAGGCAGGCGCCGAGAAGAAACCCGAAAGCAGCCCTTCCGGAAACAGATCCGATCGCGATGCAACTGTGTCGAGTATGATTTCCCTGATCTCCGGCGACCACTGGTCAAGCGGCATGTAATTCATGAACAGCTGGACGTGGATGTAATCGGTTTTCATCAGATTGAACGCCGTAAGCGGAAAATAATCTGTTCCCATTTTGGCGTGCACAGTACGGTTCTGCCGCGCTATATAGGTTGTGAACCCTCGCGTAAGTCCCTTTTTGTGCTTGCTGGCCACCCCTATTCCGCGCTCGTTCATGTAGGCAATAGCCGAAATTGTAATAGCTTCCTTCCATAGCTCAGAGCGGTGCCGCTTTTTGGGGTCGTCGTTGATCTGATAATCCCAAGCGTAGGCGCCGTTTTCGCCAACCTCGACGTGACTAAACAGATAATTCAAAAATCCGTCACAGACGTCGCGGAATTCTTTGTCTCCGGTTAGCTCATAGGCATAACTGGCCGCCAATGTGTAGGAGGCGATATGATTGAATGCGTCCTGCTCACCCGTGAAAATGTATTTGTAGTAGCGCTTGTCGCCGTCAATAATTTGAAACTGAAGATGCGCCTTTAAAATTTCGATGCCGTCGGCCGCATGCTTCTGTATTTCGCGGGCCGTTGCATCCGGAATGTTTTTCCCCTTGACCGCGATGGCCAGCCGCAGCATGGGCGCGATTATGCGGCCGGCAAAAGTGTGCTCGCGGCCTGTCTTGCCATAATGGTCAAAGCTCCATCCGCGCACATTCTCCCGATTAAAGTCTTCCGTTATGCCACGCGCATCGTCGGTGTTCTCGTAGGAAACCCGGAATATCCGTAGCGCCTGATCTATGAAACGTTGGTCACCAGTCGCCTCATATCCGATCACCGCGGCTTCACTTAAAGTTGCCCAGCCCCACGCCAGGATCATGCCCGGCCGCGCTTCTTGCGACACCGACAGTTTTTCTAGAAATGCCAGCTGATGAGCAATGAAGCCGTGCAGCACGTCTTGATTTGCTGGCAATAGAATGAAGTCGTGATACGCCGCCTGCGCGGTCTGCCGTTTGGCGATGAAATAATCTTGGTCGGAACGGGCGGCCGATTCCATCTTTTCGATCAATGTAATCTGATCAGGAAAAAGGTTTCGCGCCTTCGCTACGGTTTCGTCGGTGACGTTGGCTGATGCCAGCGCGATCTGGATAGCTCGATAGTCAGCGAACGCATCCGCCAATGCCGGATGCGATAGCGCTACAATAAGCGCCGCAAAAACTAGTCGAAGCATGCCTCACCCTTGGCCTAATGATCATTGCAGCAATGATCATCCGGCCTGGTGTTCTACGGCTATCCAAACTTGTCTTTCGGACAGATTAGCTGGGGAAAGCTTGTTTCATCAAACGTAAATTGCACACAGGTTTTGCTTATAGCAGCGCGAAGCGCAGCACAAAGAGTATGGCAAGAACTGACACAGCCACTGGCAGTTCGCGCCAGCGGCCCGCCAGCAGTTTCATGCCCGCATAGGCGATGAAGCCGAACGCCAGGCCGTCGGCGATGGAAAACGTCAGCGGCATCGAGATGATGGTGATTGCTGCTGGCACCGCTTCGGTAACATCGTCGAAGTCGATGTCGCGCGCCGCCGAGGCCATCAGGCAGCCGACCAGTACCAGCGCGGGTGCGGTCGCAAACACCGGGATGGAACCTGCCAGCGGCGCTATAAACAGCGTGAGCAAAAACAGCACTGCGACTGTAATCGCCGTGAGACCCGTGCGCCCGCCCGCGTTCACGCCGGCCGCGCTCTCGATGTAGCTGGTGGTGGTGGATGTGCCGAGCGCGGCTCCGGCCATCACCGAGGTGGAGTCCGCCGTCAGCGCGCGCTCAAGGTTGGGAATGCTGCCATCGGGGCGGGTCATGCCTGCGGCCCGCGTGATGCCCAGCAGCGTGCCGGTGTTGTCGAACAACACGACGAAAAACAGCGTGAGAATGACACTCGCCATTGCGATATCGAACAGCGCGCCCAGATCCATTTGCAGGAATACAGGCGCGATAGAAGGCGGCATGGCTACGAGGCCGGAAAATTCGGCCATGCCCAGTATGAGGGCCGCCGCATAGGCCGCGAGAATGCCAATGAGAATGGCGCCATGCATGCGTCGCGCAGTCAGCGCAGCCATCAGGATGAACGCGGCCGCCGCGATGCCGACCGCCGGTGTCTTGACCTCTCCGAGCTTCACAAATGTTGCCGCGTCGGGTGCAATCAGGCCCGCGTTCTGCAGGCCGATGAAGGCGAGAAAGAAGCCGATGCCGGTTGCGATTGCCAGCTTCAGTGATGGCGAGATGCTGTCGATAATCCATTGCCGCAGCGGCGTTACGCTGACGACGAAAAACAGCGCGCCGGAGGCGAACACGGCGGCCAGTGCGCTCTGCCATGGCAGTCCCATGCCTTGCACGAGCGTATAGGTGAAATAGGCATTGAGCCCCATGCCGGGTGCAATGGCGATCGGGTAGTTGGCGAGCAGGCCCATCGCTGCCGAGCCAAACGCGGCCGCGAGGCAGGTGGCGACAAACACCGCGCCTTTGTCCATCCCTGCGTCGGCCAGCACTGAAGGATTGACGAAGGCGATATAGACCATGGTGAGGTAGGTCGTGAGGCCGGCCAGAAGCTCGGTGCGAATGTTGGTGCCGTTCTCTGCAAGCTTGAACATCGCCTGATCCATCGCCGGTTGTTTGCGCAGGTATTCTAGCAGTCGAATGCATCCCCGGCGCGGGAAGCTGGATGCAAAAAAGCGGATGGCTGCTGCAACCATCCGCTCCGTCGATACAGCGATCAGGCGCTCGATATCAGTTCTGGCTCGGCGTTGGACCGGAGAAGAAATCGCGCGGCATGCCCGGTTGCTGAACCTGAGCCTGCGCCTGGAGTTGCGCCTTTGCCTGTGCGCTGGCCTTCGCCTGGGCCGCAGCGCGCTTCTGTTTGGTTATGGCCGCAGTCGCGCGACGGCGCGCATCGTCAATGGCCTTCTGCTCTTCAGCATCGGGCTTGCGCTTGACGCAATAATGCGTGGCGGTTCGCAGCGATGTCTTCTTGCGCAGGTCGTCGGCAACCTGCGTGCAGATTTCCATGGACGGGAATTTCTGCGTGATCGTCCGTTTGGGTCCAGCGTTCAGCGACATGACGATAAACAGCGTCGCAGCATCCATTGTTCGTTCCCTCGTATGGCGAGAATACCAGCTGCAGGCGGGCCAGCTCCAGATGGCATGGGGCGCGGCAGCTACCAGCGCGATTGGTTGGGCCAAACATAGTCGCCAACCGGGGGGATGGCCCTGCGTCTTTCCAGCGCCCGCGTCAGCACAGCGCGCCTTAACGGTGCACGCCATGAACAAGCTGTGGACGAGTTGTGGACAACTTCAATGTGGTCATTCCTGCCGGCCGATCACGCAGCGGAGCCCCGGAAACGCCGCGTCGATTGCGCCGTGAGCGGGTGCTGTTCTTCGAGCCAGCGCGAGTCGAGTGCGGCCTCATCCTGACTGAGCGTATCGGCGCAATGCACGCGGTTGCGGCCCGCCTGCTTGGCGGCGTAAAGCGCGCCATCGGCGCGGTGAAAGAGTGCGCTGAGGTCGTAATCGGTGCCGACATGCGATGCCACGCCGATGCTCACCGTGCTGCCCACGGGGATGCCGCCGATGAAAGCGCCGGAGTTTGCAAACGCGATGCGCACCCGTTCAGCCGCGGCCTGCGCGACCTCGATCGGGGTGTTTGGCAGGATGGCTGCGAATTCCTCACCGCCAAGCCGCCCCACGATGGTGTCTTCATCGAGAGTGCTGACGAGCGTCCGCGCAAAATACTGCAGAACGTTGTCGCCCACGCGGTGACCGTAGTTGTCGTTGATGCGCTTGAAGTGGTCGAGATCAAGGATCATCACCGACGTGGCGGTTGCGGTCTTTCTGCGACGGACCGCCTGCCGCAGCCGGCTGGCAGCTTCAAACAGCGAGCGGCGATTAGGCAGCCCGGTCAACGCGTCGGTGCGCGCGAACGCATGCTGGCGCCGTTCCTGCTGTTCCTGGGCAATGAAGAGAATGACGAAAGCGAGGGCGATGCGGGCCAGCATTGCCAGCAGGAGCGCAGCGGGAAACCACGCGCTGAACTCGCCGCGGCCGGTTTCAAGGATGGGCAGCGACAGCGTCAGCGGCAGCCATATGAGGTAGCTCGCCGCCGTGAAGCACAAAAGTAGCATGGCGACCCAGCGGCTGCTGGAAGGATCCTGGCCGGGGCGGGCAAATTCCGATGCGGTCAGCAGCAGCAGGGCCGCAATGGTGGTGGACGTCACGATCAGCCGCTGATCGAACGAAATGACAAACAGCGCGGCTATAACGACATAGGCAACCGGCCATGCTGCCACCAGCAGTGCGTTGAATGTGCGTCCGTTGAATTCACGGGCAGCCATCCACATGACTGCGGTGCCCATGATGATCAACGCCTGGGCGAACGCGACGAGGGCGGGCAGCTTCATCGCCGCGCCGCAAGCAGCCATGCCGAGGCCAATTCCCATCGCCAGTTGTGACAGCCCCCACCAGCCGATGAGCGCGCTGTTGCGATCATGCCACCAGATGGCGAGCAAGATCGCGCCGATCATGAACGTCGCCGCGCACGACACGATTGAGATGGTCTGCAAGTCGAGCTGCATAGGTTCCCTGCAAATGACCCGTCATGGGCCTTGAGGGATATTGTCCGTGGACGCCATTGATGGCGTATCTAGAAATTCGATGAAATTGGAAGCATCAATAATTAAGGCAGAGGTTGCTCTGAATCAACCTGCTCCGATATTTAGAAAACGCCTGTTTTTGTTGCGTTTTTTGCATGTGTCGCGTTGACGTCGCGAGCCCGGATGCCGCAGGAGAAGTGCCGTCAAAGTGAACAGAAGGGCGTCTTTGGCGGGCGCCGAGGCATCGCCGTTCAGCTCGCATTCATGCGCAGTTCATCGGCCATTCATGTGGTGTTCATCAGGCATTCATCGGCGCGGCAAAGCGGCGCACGTTGTGCCCCCATGGCAAAAAAAAAATCAGCAGCGAATTTTGCCGGAGCGGGGTGCTCTCCGATTCCGGACGAAGGATATTTCGCTGCTTACACAGCAGAGCGGAGCCGGAATGTCGGGGCTGTCAAAACCTGGCGTGCTGAGGCCCGTATGCACTTGTTTTCGGTGGCTAAGTTTTCCAAAGTTGACCTGTTAAGATTCGTTTGGAATTGCGCTGCAACTTGGCACGTGGGTGATATTTGGTGCTGCTATGGGCACCTGTTTGGGGCGGTTCAGGCCAACCTGTTGATCACACGTCATAATTTGCGCGCGGTTCCGCCCTGGAAGTTGAGCAAGACACAGGCCGCGCATTGCCATGTGCCCGAAAGATAGCCGCCGGGCTGATGTTGAGTGCCGCTGTGGTGCTCGCACAACCCGAAGCGGCAATGGCCCTGGAGCTGTTCGGCGTCTCCGTTCTCGGAGACGATGCCGCGCCGTCAGGCGCATTCCCCTATGCGGTTTCGCTTCAGGTCGAAGGTCAGGACGAGGCGCTGGCAAAGGCGCTGTCGCCGGCTTCCATTCTGATCGAGCAGTCCAAGCAGGGCGCGTCTGACGCGCTCGCGCTGGTGGCGCGGGCCCGCACTGATGTCGAGCGCATCGTCGCCGCGCTGTATGCCGAAGCCCGCTACGGCGGCGATGTGCAGATCACCATCGACGGCGTTCCGCTGGCAGCCATCAAGCCCGAAGAGCTGGAGCAGCGCGCGGAAGGCGCGCCGCCGGTTGAGGTGGTGATCAATATTCGTCCCGGGCCGGTCTTTCTGTTTGGTAGCGTGCGGATCGAACACAATCCGCCGACCGAAGCAGCGCCCACGCTAGATCCGCAGAGCTTCGGCCTCATCGAAGGCGAGCCCGCAAAGTCGGCGCTCATCGTCGCTGCTTCCGACAGGATCGTAGAGGCATGGCGTTCGAGCGGTTATCCCTTCGCGCAGATCACCGACAAGGACATTGAGGCCGACCATGCGCGCCATGTTGTCGATGTTCGGCTGATGGTCGCGCCGGGCGATCCCGCCGTATACGGCTGGGTCAACGTAACGGGTTCGGTTGATCTGGATTCCCGCCGCATCGCCGACCAAACCGCGATCCGCCCCGGCGAGCGCTTCAGCCCGCGCCAGTTGAAACAGAGCCGCGAACGGTTGCGCAAATTCGAAAGCATTGAATCGGTGCGCGTGATCGAAGGCGATCAGGTTGATGATACCGGCGGCATCCCGATCACCGTCGAAGTCATCGAGCGTAAGGCGCGCTTTTTCGGTGCTACCGTTTCCGCTTCAACCGTCGACGGCGCCGAGGTGCAGGCCTATTGGGGCCATCGCAACCTCTTTGGCGAAGGCGAGAAGCTGCGCGTCGATGCAACGGTTTCGCAAATCGGTGCCGATGGTTTCGAGCGGCTGCAGTTTGACGTTGGCGCCACTTTCTCAAAGCCCGGCGTGCTGGATATCGACACCGATCTTTTCAGTGAGATCCGGCTCGTGCGCGAGCGGCCTGAAAGCTACGAAAGCCTTTCCGGCAATGTCCGCGTCGGTCTCGCGCATCGTTTCGACAGTGTGCTGTCTGGATCGATGGCTTTCGAAGCGACGCAATCGCGGATCGAGGACGCGTTCGGCACCACCAATTACACGCTGTTGAGCCTGCACGGCGATCTTCTCTATGACAGCCGCAATGATCGCTTTGATCCGAGCAGCGGCGTCAATGCCATCTTCCGGTTTGCGCCTGTCGTTGAACTGGCTTCGGGCGCTACATTTGGCGCCAGTGAGCTCTCGTTCGCCAGCTACCGTTCGCTCGATACGGAGGGGCGCGCCATCCTCGCCGGCCGCTTCGTCATCGGCAGCGATTTCGGTGCATCGCTTGCCGATGTTCCGGCAACATACCGCTTCTTCGCCGGCGGCGGTGGATCGGTGCGCGGCTACGAATATCGCAGCCTCGGCCCGACATTCAACGGACAGGTCGTCGGCGGCCTGTCGATGGTCGGCGGTTCAGCGGAATTACGCTGGCGCATCATGGATTCGCTGGGGCTGGTGCCGTTCGTTGACGTTGCTGTCGTCTCGCCTGACAGCTTCCCGACCTTCAACGAGCCCGTTTATGTCGGCGCCGGCATCGGGCTTCGTTACTACACATCTTTCGGGCCGCTGCGGCTCGATTTCGCCATGCCGACAACCCACACCGAAGGACAGCCGAAGTTCGGCGTCTATGTCGGTCTGGGTCAGTCATTCTGATGCCGCTGAAAGGCAAATATCTCGCTCGCGGAGCACTTGCAGTTGTTGTCGTCGCGCTCGCGGTGATGGCGCTGTCGTCGCTTGCGCTGATGACGACGGCGGGACAGGCGATAGCGTTGCGCCTTGCGTCGTATTTTGCTTCGGGCGACGGACGTACTGTTGCCATCGGCCAACTGCAGGGCTCACTGTTTTCTGAAGGGGGGATTGCGGAAGTTGTTGTCGGTGACAGTAATGGCGATTGGCTGTTCGTGCGCGATATCCGGTTTTCATGGTCGCCGATGCGCCTTCTCACCGGTGAACTCGATATCGCCTATGTCACCGTCGCGCATGTAGATGTGTTGCGCGCGCCCGAAGCGCAGCCGGCGGATACGACCGCCGCGCCGCCCGCTTCCGATGGCAGCGGCAGCTTGCCATTTATCGCCATCGCCGCGCGCCGGCTCGAAATCTCCAAGGTGTCGCTGGCTGAACCATTGCTCGGATTGGCGGCAGAGCTTTCTATCGCAGCCCGCGCCGAATTGAAGGACCGCAGCAATGCGCTTTCCCTGGCGCTTGAAATTCAGCGTCTTGATGGTCCGGGCGGTAGTCTGACACTCAGTGGCGATTACAACGCAGCCAGCAATGCGTTGCGGGTGCAGGCAGCGGCGTCCGAGCCGGCAAACGGTCTGATCGCCACCGCGCTCGATCTGCCGGAAAAGCCCGCACTTGATTTCAAGCTCAATGGCGACGGACCGATCGACGCCTGGCGCGCGCAATGGTCGATGGCGGCTGACCAGCGGCCGTTTCTGGCGGGCGGGGCACGCGTTGATCGCAGCGGAGCAGGTCACAGCTTCGCGCTCCAGTCCGAGGGTTATCTGCAGCAGCTTGTGCCCGGTGCGCTGGCTGGTGTGTTAGCTGGCAAGACAACACTGAGCGCGGCAGGCACGGTGAGCGGCGATCAGGCGATCGGCCTACAAAAACTTGCGATCGTCAGTGACGTGCTGCGCGTTTCCGCGACCGGAGGCGTCGATCCTGCCGCGCCATATTTTTACGGAGACATCATCGCGCAGCTTGCGTCGTCGGCTTCTGAAACGGACGCGGCTGCGGGTGACGGCAACGACGCTGGTGCGCCTTCGCAAAATGCGTCTGTGCAACGCGAGGCGGGCGTTCCGATCAAGCTTGGCACCGGCGAGGTTATCACGCTCGGCGCGGTTGATCTGCGTGTCTCGATCCCGGACCGCAAGACGGCGCGGCAGATTGATATGCTGTTCGATGCGCGTTCGATTAAAGGCCCGTTCGGCAGCACCGAGAGTGTTGTCCTTGCCGCTTCGGGACAGCAGGCCGTGCCAACTGGTGTCAGCGCATTCGATGTAACCGGGGGCAAGTTGCAGGTTGTCGCCGATGGACTTGCACCGAGCGATCCGGCGTTGGCTAAGGCACTGGGCCCGAGAGTTGAGCTGACCGCGGGCAACGCAGAACACCGTCAAGGCATATTCGCCGTCAACGGCGCGCTCTTGACCACCGCAGCAGCCTCCGCCACCGCCGATATTACCGGCACGCTGGAGGCGATTGCGGCTAAGGCGAACATCCAGCTCGTCGACTTGGGCTACCTGTCGGGATTTGTCGGCGGCAGCGCATCCGGCCGCGCGGCTTTCAACGCCGCCGCCAATGTATCGCGTTCCGATGGAGCCGTGAGCGCTTCTCTCCAGGGTGGCGCCGAAGAAGTTGCGCTCGGCACGGCTGCGCTCGACGGATTGCTCGGCGGCGCAATGCAACTGGAAGCCAAAATTGCCACCGACGCGAACGGCAGGCTGACGCTGCAAACGTTTTCGGTCGCGGGGGGAAATCTTGCCGTCAACGCCAGCGGCGAAGGTCTAGAGCAACTGGCGGCCGACGCTGCCGCGCCATCGAACCGTCGCGGTCTGTTCAACAGTAGCGGGCTCAAGCTCAACGCTGAAGCGCGCATCAAGGATCTGGCCCGCGTCAGCCCGGAGCTGGCCGGTGCGCTTCTCATCACCGCCAACCTTGGCGGCAGCGCAGGCGATCTGACAACGGACGTAAATATCGGCGCCGAAAACCTGCGGCTGCGCGGCAAGTCTCTGCGCGGTGCCACGATTGCGTTTGCGGGCAGCGGTCCCATCACGGCGCACGCGGGCGATTTGAAAATCAGCGGCGATCTCGATGGCACTGTGATTGCGGGCGCGGGCCGGGTCGGTCAGGACGCGGTTGGCGATGTGTTCGCGGACAAGCTTCGGCTGTCGCTCGGAACGCTGCGCGTGGCGGCGGATGTGCGCGTCCCGCCGACTGGGCGCGCCACTGGCCAGATTGATCTCGATGCGCCGCAACTGGGCGTGTTGACATCGCTCGTCGGCCAGCCGCTGTCGGGCTCGGCAAGCGCGAAGGTTGTCATGGCGGCGGCGGGAGAGCCTGCGATTTCCATTCGCGCCAACGCACCGGCCGTCAATGCCGGTACCACCAAACTCAGCAAGCTCAACGCCAATATCGATGTGCTGGATTATGTCGATGCGCTGCGGTTTTCCGGCGTCGCGACCGTGGCGGCAATTGACGCCGGCGGAACACGCATCAACGGCCTGCGCTTCGAAGCCAAGGACAGTGCGGGCGCATCGTCGTTCCGCGTCGGTGCTGCAGTCGATGGCGATGGCCGTCTCGACGTCGCGGGCAAGCTCGCGCAGGATGGCGATGCAAGTATCCTGACGCTGTCGGAACTGAAGGCCGGGTTGTCCGGCATCGCTACGGCGCTTGATGGCCCGGCGACGATTGTTTCCCGCAACGGCGATGTAAATATCGAGCGCCTGATCCTGAAGGCGGGCAGCGGGCGGATTGAGGTTTCCGGGCGGGTCAGCGGCGAAACGCTGGATATCAAGGCCGATGTGAAACGCCTGCCCGCCAGCTTGGCGAATGCGTTCGACGAAACCTTGGGCCTTGAAGGCGTCATCGATGGCAACGCTGTCGTGCGCGGCGCTGCAAGTATGCCGAACGCCAATGCGAAATTCAAATGGACGGGCGCCGCGGCAGCGGCCACGCGCGCGCAGTTTCTGCCGCCGCTGGGCGTTGATCTCACCGCAACGATGAAAGACGGTACCGCGCGCGCCGATGTTGAGGCGGGCGGGGCGCAGGGCCTCAAGCTGAAGGCGACGGGCGAATACAACATCAAGGCCGAGCGGATCAATCGCGCCCACCTTGATGGTGTTGTTCCGCTGGCGCTCGGCAATGCGGCCCTGGCGGATCGCGACACGCGTCTAAGCGGCACGCTGCGCATCAAGGCCGATGCATCCGGCCCTGCCAAAGCTCCGGAAGTTGCGGGTGAAGCGGTGCTGGATGGCGTGCAGGTGAACGATCCTGCCAGCGGTTTGAAGCTCGTCAATGTGCAGGGCCGCGCGAACTTCACCCGCACCGGTTTGACGATCGATCGCATCACGGCTAACGGCGACAAGGGCGGCACGCTGGCGCTATCAGGCCGCGTGCTGATGATCGAGAACGCCGATCCGGCCATCAATGTGAAGCTCGATATTGACGGCCTCAAGTTTGATGATCGCCAGATGATGTCGGGCGAAGTTGATGGCAGGCTGAACGTCGACGGCACGCTGGCGGCATTGCAGGCTGGCGGTCTGGTCGAGATCAAGCGTCTCGACATCATCGTGCCCAGCCAGATGCCGCATTCGGTTTCGTCTCTGGATCTGAAGCATGTCAACGCGCAGCCGGATTCCTACGCCGGGCGCTTGAAGCCCAAAGTTGCTGAGCGCAACAGCTCGCCCATGGCCATCCGCATCGATCTGGGTGTTGAAGCCGCGAACCGCATTTTCGTCCGGGGGCGCGGACTTGACGTGCAACTCGGCGGATCGCTGCGCATCACGGGCACCGCCGACCGGCCAGCCGCGAAGGGCGGGTTTTCGACCGAGCGCGGAACGCTCGATATTCTCGGTCGTCAGCTTGCGTTCAAGCACGGGCGTCTGATCTTCACCGGCGATCTTGAACCGAGCCTCGACATGGAAGCAGTTGCCGAGGCCGATGGTGCGACGATCTCTGTGTTCGTCAGCGGTCCTGCTTCCGCGCCGAAGTTTCGCTTCTCCTCCAGTCCGGCGCTGCCGGAGGATGAGGTCGTCGCGCGTTTGCTGTTCAACAAGTCGCTGGCGAAACTGTCGCCGATGCAGCTTGCCAGCCTTGCGGGCGAGATCGACAAGATCGGCGGCCTCTCCAGCGGGCCGAGCACCTTCGATCAGGTCAAGGGCGCGCTGGGTGTCGATGTGCTGGATGTCACCACGGGCGCTAACAATTCGCCGGAAGTTTCGGCCGGCAAATACGTCGATGAAAACACCTACGTGGGCGTGCGCCAGGGCAGCAGCGCCAGTTCCAGCCGCGTGATAATCGACCACGATCTGACGAAAAATCTAAAGGCCCGGGGTGAATTGGGCGCCGACGGGAACAGCAAGATCGGCGTCGGCGTCGAGTGGGATTACTGACGCCTAGCCGTTCTGCCACCGCCTTCAGCCGACTTCCCAGAACCGTAAGAATGTCGGAAAATCTTTTGTTTTCATGGCGGTATGCGGAAAGAATTTGCCCGCAATGCTGTCTGATGGGGCATCCACCCCCGCATTTCGCATATTCACGGCCCGCGACGGCTTTTCGCAGCCCCCGGCTCGGATCAACAAGCTGCTGGTGGGAAAGCACGAAACCAGCTAGGCATCTGAAATCACAAGATCCTTGGCAGTGTGCGATGGCAACCCCGAAACCTTGAGGCGCCGTCAGTCCTCTGCATTTGAAAAAAGCACATCCCTGAATGAATTTTTCTTCTGCCCATCCAGCGCTCGGGCGTGCACTCGCCACGCGTGGCTATGAGACCCCAACCGCAGTTCAGCTTGCGGTACTCGAAGCCGACAAGGCATCGCGCGATCTTCTGGTTTCGGCTCAGACCGGTTCCGGCAAGACTGTCGCGTTCGGCCTTGCGATTGCGCCCACCCTGCTGGGTGATGGCGAAACGCTGCCTCCAGCTGGCGCTCCGATGGCGTTGATCATCGCGCCGACGCGTGAACTGGCGATGCAGGTGCAGCGCGAGCTTGACTGGCTCTACAAGGATGCCGGTGCAAAGGTCGTCACCTGCGTCGGCGGCATGGATGTGCGTACCGAGGCGCGCCAGCTGAACTTCGGCGCGCATATCGTTGTCGGCACGCCGGGCCGTCTGCGCGACCATCTTGAACGGGGCCGCCTTGATCTGAGCAAGCTGTCGGCGGTGGTTCTGGACGAAGCCGATGAGATGCTCGATCTCGGTTTCCGTGAGGATCTCGAATACATCCTCGACGACACGCCCGCTGAGCGCCAGACGTTGCTGTTCTCGGCAACCATGCCGCGCGAGATTGAAACGCTGGCTGGCCAGTATCAGCGCGATGCCGTGCGTATCGAGACCGTAAACAAGAACGAGCAGCACACTGATATTGAGTATCAGGCGATGCGTGTCGCGCCGCACGACGTTGAACATGCGGTTGTGAACGTGCTGCGCTTCCATGAGGCGCGCGCTGCTATCGTATTTTGTGCCACGCGCGAATCCGTGAAGCGTCTGCACGCGCGCCTTAACGAGCGCGGATTTTCTGCCGTCGCTCTGTCCGGTGAGCTGACGCAGGGCGAGCGCACCAATGCGCTGCAGTCACTGCGCGCTGGTCATGCGCGTGTGCTCGTCGCTACCGACGTTGCGGCGCGTGGGCTTGATCTGCCGGATCTGGCGTTGGTCATCCACGCTGAACTGCCGAACGACGCTGAAACGCTGTTGCACCGCTCCGGCCGCACCGGTCGCGCAGGCAACAAGGGTCTGTGCGCGATCATCGTGCCGTTCAACCGCCGCCGCAAAGCCGAAGGGTTGCTGGGCGCGGCGAAGCTGAAAGTTACGTGGACGCCGGCGCCGACCGCCGATGAAATCCGCGCGCGGGATCAGCAGCGCTTTCTTGGCGCTTCGATGTTCACTGACCCCGCTACCGAAGATGACACCAAGCTGGCGCAGGAGCTGCAACAGCAGCATTCCGCCGAAGAGATCGCGATGGCGCTGGTGCGTTATCATCGCGCGCAGCTGCCCGCGCCGGAAGATCTGGCCGAGGATACCGGCCCGCCGCCGCGCCGCACAGATCGTGATCGCGCGCCACGCGGTGAGTGGCAGCGCCGCGAAGGCAATGCTGATGGATTCCGCCGTGAACGGCCAGAAGGTGCTGGCGAACGCCGGAGCCCGCGTCCGGTGCATGATGATGGTCGCCCGATGACCTGGTTCCGCATCAACATCGGCCGCGAGCGCAATGCCGATCCACGCTGGCTGCTGCCGTTGCTGTGCCGCGCTGGTGGTGTGACGAAAGCCGAGATCGGCGCGATCCGCATTTTCGATCGCGACACGCGGTTCCAGATCGTTTCCGACGCCGCGGATCGTTTCTCTGAAACCGCGCAGACGTTGCCGAGCAACGAAGGGCGCATTTCGCTGGCGAATGACGGCGCCTCCGCCGGAGCAGGTGCCGGAGATGCAAAGCCGGAACATGCGCGCCCATATCGCAAGTGGGATCGCGACGGCAAACGTGAGCCTCGCGAGCGCCGCCCGGATGCGCGCGCAGATCGTCCGCAGACGCAGCATGAAGGCGGAGCTGAGCAGCACGCTGAGCGCGACACGCCTGCGCATCGCGAAGGTGAGCAAGCAGTAGCCAAGGCTCCAGCACAGGACGCAGCTCCAGCGGAGCGCCGCGCGGAAAGAAGCTTTGATCGTCCCGATCGCCGCGACGGCGGAAAAGATCGCTCCGACCGTGATCGCGCGCCGCGTCCGGATTGGAAGAAGCGGGACGGCGACGCAGGCGGTCATCGGGCTGATCGCCGTGACGGTGGTAAGCCTCCGCGCCACGAAGGTGATCGCGGTCCACGCCCGGATTGGAAGAAGCGCGATGGCGACGCAGGCGGCCATCGGGCCGACCGTCGTGATGGTGGCAAGCCGCGCCACGAAGGTGATCGCGGGCCGCGTCCGGACTGGAAGAAGCGGGACGGCGACGCAGGTGGCCATCGGGCCGATCGCCGCGACGGTGGTAAGGCGCGTCACGAAGGCGATCGCGGTCCGCGTCCGGATTGGAAGAAGCGTGACGGCGACGCAGGCGGTCATCGTGCCGACCGCCGCGACGGTGAAACGGGACGACAGGATGGCGAACGTGCGCATCGCGACGGGGCGAAGCCAAGAGCGAACTGGAGCGACAAGAAGGGTGCAAAAGCCGGCGGTGCGCGCGGAGGCCAACAGCCGCTGCGTCGCGGCGGTTCGAAGCCCCCTGCCAAGGGCGGCAAGCGTTTCGGCGATGATGCAAAGGCCGGTGGCCGTTCCGGTAAGCCGTTCAAGGCCGGTGACAAGCCCGCCGGTCAGAAGCCCCGCTCGGGCCGTATCCTGTACGATGCCTGATAACGGCGCCGCCTCGCATTTTTCGCGGGGCGGCTCTCTGCTCTCTCATCGCCACAAAGCGTAGCGTCGCTTCAGGCAACCGGCGCGTCATGCCGCTTCGGGCTGCCTGACATCAACTCCGCCATCCATGCGGTGCTGGGAAATTGCTCCAGGACTGTCAGGATCGCGATAGCAACCGGCACGCCGATGAAAGCGCCGGTGATGCCCCATAGCAGCGCACCGAAAAACACCGCGAAAATTACCAGAAACGGTGAGATGGAAAGTGCGCTGCCGGAAAGGCGCGGCTCCAGATAACTGCCGATGAGAAACTGCACCACCGAGGAACTGGCGAGGATGAGCACCGCCGCTTCCCACGATTGATACTGCACGACGGCAAACGCTGCTGGCAGAACCGTGGCGATGAACGGGCCGATGAATGGAATGAAGTTGAGCGCGAACGCCAGCACGCCCCAGGCCAGAGCCAGGTCAATGCCGAGAAGCCAGCACAGCAGCGCCACCAGTAGACCGGTGAGCACGCTCGCAGCCGTGCGGATGGCTGCATAGCGGCGAAACTTTTCGGCGATGAGGCCGGTGGTGTGCAGCACACGATTTGCCGTGTCGGGCTCCCAGGCTGAGACAACCTTGGCCTTCAAGTCGCGCACCTCCAGCAGCCCCAGCATCAGAAACACCAGCACCAGCGCGGAAAATCCGGTCAGCCCGCTAAGCATCGTCGCGATCTGTTGCGTTCGCCGGACAAGCCACGAAACGTGGAACTGCTCGACAAAGATGCCGTTGAGATAGATGCCGAACCCTTCGAGCCATTGTGCCAGCTCCGCGTATGCCTGTTGAAGCTGCGCCGCGTTAAGCGCTATCCAGCGTCCCACCTGTCCAACACCCCACACGCTGAGGAGCAGCAACGCGCCGATTGCGATGATGGTGAGGAAGAGCGAAATCGCCAGCGCCGCCAGTTGCGGCATGCGCGCCTCAAGCCGCCGCTGCACGGGCCAGACGACGGCGATCCCGAACAGCGCCAGCGCCATCGGTGCAAAAACCGAGCGCGCAAAATAGGCCAGCGCAATCGTGAGCACTGCCGCGCAGATGATAAGCGCGGTTCTGCCGTTGTCCGTCACCATTGTGTCCCCCGGTTAGCTGTGCTGCACGCTTTCCAGGCGTGGCGTGATGGTCGTGCTGTCGCGGTCGCCGGCGACGTCGACGCGCTGCGGCGTCAGCAGCTGCAACCGGCCCGTGTTGTCGATCGTCAGTGAGTGGATGTAAAAATAGGTCGTGCCATCGTTTCTGGATTCCATTACCGGCGATGGCGCTGAAACGATTTTTATGCCGCCGCATTCGCCGATCCAGTCAATGTGGCGATGGCCGTGCATTAGTATGATGCGATCGGCATAGGGTTGCAGTCGGCGTAAAAACCAGTTGCCGTTGATCAGCGTGGTGCCGATGCGTTCAGCCAGCACCTTTGCCTTGCGCGGGTATTCGATGGGATGATGGTGGAGGGCGATGAGCCAGCCCGCATCCGGATGCTGCGCCAACACCTGTTCCATCGCCGTGAACTGCTCGACGGAAATAAGCCCGAGCGCGTTGGTGAACGAGAAATGCGCGTCGGCATTGCTGTTCAGCAGAATAACGCCGAGCCCGTTTGGTGTTTCGGGCGGCAGCACCATCGGGAACACATCGGCCCACAGATCCGACGCGAGCGTTGAAAACACCGGCCGGCCGGTGTCGGCAAACGCTTTTATCTCGTCGGCATGGGGCGCCAGCGTTGCCGCCAGTGTTCTGTCGGCGGTCTCCTGCTTGCGATCGACCGTATGAACGCGCTGCCCCTGCACCGCGTCCATCGCCGAGAGGGTACGGATCTTGCGCAGGCGGCTGTTCGGCCCGATTGAAAGATCAAGTCGGGCCGGATTGGATCGGTCTACGATGTTTATGTCGTGATTGCCGGGCAGCACCAGCGTGCGTTCTGCCAGAACCGGATGCTCTGCCAGTGCGTCGAGAAATTCCGCCCATTCGGCTGATCGTCCAGCGTCTGTCGCATCACCGGTTATGAGCACGCAATCCAGTGGATTATCGGCGTGAATGGTCTCAAGCTGCGTCAGCAGGCGGCGGAAACGGTCATCGCCCTGCGGTCCGCCGCGACCACATTCGATGCGAAAGCCATAGGGCTCGCCAACGGTGTGAATGTCGGAAAGGTGCGCGATACGCCACGCACGGCCGCCGTTCCCCGCATCGGCAAAGCGCTGCAAATCGCGCGGTGGTGGCATGGTAGCGTCGGCGATGCCCCAGGCGAACGCAGCGACGGCAAGATAGGCGCAGGTGACCGCAACGGTGTTCGCGATTGCAGCCCACACCAGATGCAGCGGCGCGGCGAGATCGCTGAGCTGGCCGACCCATTGCGTGGATGGCCATACGGCGAGGAACACGGCGAGAGCGGCGAGCGAGATCACCAGTCCGGAAGCGGCGGCGGCCCAGGCGCGTATGCGCTCGCGGTTGCGCGGACTTGCGTCGTCCGAGAGCAGTTTCTCGGCAATGTGCCGCATAACCTCTCGGCAGACGATATAAACGGGTTCGATCACCAGCGCGTTCAGCGACCAGAAACTGCTTTCGGCCAGCCGCAGCAGTCGTCTTCCAAACAGCCAGCCAAGCATGATGATGATGGCGAGGATCGCAAGCGGCACGATGCCAAGCGCGGGCGTCAGCTTGCCGGCAAGCTTGGCCAGCCAGGCCGACGCGATCAGCGGCGTCACGCCGATAATGACAGCCGGCACAATGAACAGCGCCAGCCAGGCAACGAGCAGCTTGGCAAAGCTGATCTCGCCCAGCATGTTACCGGCCATCATCAGCAGGGAATTTGATTTTGTGCTGGAGGCATCATCCTCGATGTCGCCACAGCGCGGGTCGACCAGTGGCTTCATGTGATCCATCCCGGCTTGTTCGCAGCGGCGTACTGTGGGCGATGGATGCTTGCGGGATGGTAAATCGGCTGTCGCGACGCAGCCTTAGCGGCTGAGGCGACCAGCGGGATGGCGCATGCAACACTTGCGCTGGCGCCGGGGGCTATTTGTCCATTGACATCAGGCCGCCAATACGACGCAAGTAGGGGCGTGACGGTGCATGGGAACGCGGTGAGGCAGTGTGATCTGCCAAATCTGCGGCTGCGCCCGCAACTGTGAGCGGCAAGCGTCTTGCCTTGATTGCCACTGGCGCCGGATTTGGTTGCTGGGAAGGTTGGCAGGATCGCGTTGGAGCCGTGAGCCAGGAAACCTGCCGTCACAGGTCGCCCATCCTGCGTGCGGGCTGCACGGAGGAACGGAAACCCGGAGTGGCGAGCGATGTGCAACCGAAGGGGAGCAACGTCAGGTTTGCCGTTTGCGGTGTCCGTTCTTTCGACACGCATTCAACGGACGGAATGAACGCATTGCGGTGCGCGCGGCGCGCCAGCAGTTCTGCTCCGTGCATGCCGGATCGGTTCGGGACATTTGGTTGTCCCGCGATCCAAGCGTAAGCCGAACCCGACCGATGCTCCCTGCATTCTGTTGCAACGGATTTTGACGCTTGCGTTTACAATCCGTTGCCGGACTAATTGATGCTGTGAGGTAGCGGTCTCTTTATGTGGGATGTGCTTCGAGCCGAAACATTGATTTTGCGCATGGGCATGCGGCTATTGGCTGTCGCGGCTGTGATGGGCGTGTGCTCCGTCCATGTCATGGCCGTTCCCAAGCGTGTTGTGTCGATGAATTTGTGTACGGATCAGCTCGCGATGCTGATGGCGGATGAAGGCCAGCTTGTTTCCGTTTCACACCTTGCCAGCGACCCCGCCAGTTCTGTGATGGTTACGCAGGCGCAGCGCTATGCTGTGAACCACGGGCTGGCCGAAGAGATCTTCGTTATGGCACCCGACATGGTTTTTGCTGGCACTTATACCAGTCGAGCAAGCGTTGCGATGTTGAAGCGTCTGGGGTTTCGCGTTGAGCAGTTCGAGCCCGCCAGTTCATTCGAGGACATCGAGAAGCACATTCTGCGCATGGGCGAATTGCTGGGGCGGCCGCAACGGGCAAAGGAGCTCATTGCCGAATTTCATCGGCGGCTTGCCGAAGCTCGCGGTGGCGAAGCGCTGAAGCGTCCGCTCAGCGCGCTGCACTACGCCAACAGCTATACGTCCGGGGCCGGAACGCTCGCGGCGGAGGTGGTTGACGCTGCAGGTCTGCGCAATCTTGGCTCCGAGCTTGGGCTTACCGGCACTTCGCGCCTGCCGCTGGAGACAATCATCATTTCAAATCCGGATATCATCGCCGGTGAACGGCTGGCCGGTGAAGCGCCCGCTCTCGCCTATGAGACATTTCAGCATCCGGCGTTGAAAGCCATTCTGGGCGGTGAACCGATGACCGGTGTTGCGGACAAATACTGGGTGTGCGGCGGGCCGTTCACGGCTGAAGCCGTCGCCATTCTCAACGCGGCGCGCCGCAAAGTGGTGGGACAGGCGCATCCATGAAGTTCGGCTTGCTTGTGGGGCTGCTGGTCGGCCTCGTCGGGGTGCTGTTTTGCGTGTCGCTTGGCGTAGGTCCTGCCGGGCTTGATCCGGTTACGGCGTTTCTCGGCCTGATCGGCATCGGTAATCGTGCGGCTGAGCTTGTGATGCAGGAAATCCGGTTGCCGCGTGCAATGCTTGCGATTTTGGTTGGCGCCACGTTGGGCTTATCGGGCGCGGTATTGCAGGGCTATCTGCGCAATCCGCTGGCCGATCCCGGCGTGCTCGGCATCGGCGCATCGGCTTCGCTGGGCGCGGTGCTGGCCATCTATACCGGCCTTGCGGCGCTGTTTCCTCTCGCTCTCCCGCTCGCGGCGATTGGCGGTGCGCTTATTGCGGTTAGCGCGTTGCTGTTGCTGGCGGGGCGCCATGCAACGCCGCTGATGCTCATCCTTGCGGGCATTGCAATCAGCTCGCTGGCGACGGCGTTCACGTCATTGGCTCTGAACCTTTCGCCCAACCCGTTTGCGGCGCTTGAAATCGTGTTCTGGATGCTGGGATCGCTGACCGATCGCTCCATGCTGCACGTCTGGCTGTCGGCGCCCTTCATTGTGCTTGGCTGTGTGCTGCTGTTTTCGCTTGGCCGTTCGTTGGATGCGCTGTCCCTTGGTCCGGATGTAGCGGCCAGCATGGGCATCCGGCCTGACCGTGTGCGGCTGGTTGCTGTGTTGGGCACAACCAGTGCCGTGGGCGCCGCCACCGCGGTTTCAGGCACCATCGGTTTCGTCGGGCTGGTGGTGCCGCATCTGTTGCGTCCGCTGGTTGGTTCGCAGCCGAGCCGTCTGTTGCCGGTCAGCGCGCTGGGCGGTGCCGCAGCGGTGCAGGCGGCTGACATCGCCGTACGCGTCATTGCGCCGGGACGCGATCTGAAGCTTGGTGTTCTGACCGCGATAGTCGGCGCGCCGTTCTTTCTATGGCTCATCCTTGAGCAGCGCCGGAGGCTGGTATGACGAGCCTCAGTGTCGAGAACTTGCATGTTTCGCTGGGCGGTCGTGAGATCGTGCAGGGCGTGTCGTTTGCCGCGAAGGGTGGCGAGTTCATCGGTCTGATCGGCCCCAACGGTTCCGGCAAAACGACACTGTTGCGGGCGTTGCTGGGTCTGATCCCGTCGACAGGCAGCATCAGCCTGAATAACGTCGATTTACGCACGATGGCGGCGAAACAACGGGCGCTTAATATGAGCTACGTGGCGCAGGAACGCGATGCCACCTGGCCGCTATCGGTGGAAACCGTCGTTTCGCTTGGGCGCACTCCGCACATCGCGCCGATGCAGCAGCTGAAAGCCGTGGACCGCGATGCGGTGGAAGCGGCCATGCGTGAAGCGGATGTTGCTGACATGCGCGAACGGCCAATCACCGAGCTTTCGGGCGGCGAGCGTTCACGCGTATTGATTGCCCGCGCGTTGGCACAGGCGAGTTCCGTCATGCTTGCCGATGAACCAACGTCAGCGCTCGATCCGGCCCATCAAATTCGCGTCACCGAGATCTTTTCGGGGCTGGCCGCCAATGGACGACTTGTGCTTATGACGTGTCACGATCTTTCGCTGGCCGCGCGCTTCTGTACGCGGCTGCTGCTGCTCAGTAACGGCAGACTGGAAGCGGATGGCCCTGCGCGTCAGGTTCTCACCGCTGAGAATTTGCAGCGTGTCTATGGTGTGCAGGCGTTTTTCGGTGAGGATGAAGACAAGCTTGTCGTGGTGCCAAGAAGCGCGACCGGCTGAACTGTCTGCCTGAAGATATCTGGGGAAACGAAAATGAATTTAGCCGCCAGACGCCAACGGCATTCGCCCTGCATCGGCGTTTGTAAACTCGATGAAGCGTCAGGTCTGTGTCTCGGCTGCGCGCGCACCGGCGATGAGATTGGCGCGTGGGCGGGCATGGGTGAAGCTGCGCGCGATGCGATCTGGCAGCAACTGCCGGAGCGCTTCAAGGCGCTGGCCGTACGCGTGCGCCTGCTACCGTCGACAAGCGATGAAATTCAGGCCTGGGTTGCCAAAACCATCGAGCAACGCCAGGGCACCTGGGTGGTCGGGCCACCCGGTGCAGTGGCGGAGTTTCCATGCCGACCCGATCGCGACATCACCGTTACGATCGACGAAGACGGCGTGACCGCCCGCGCGCACGATGCAACCTTCCGGCTGAGTGCTTCCGACAAGTTGCGTGCCTTCGCGTTCGACGATGATGGTCCAACGGTGATTGGCTTTCCGCAGGTGCGCGCAACGCTGTCGAAGGCTTCGACGGTCACATCGCTGGGCGCCGACAACGATGCGATCAATGCCGATCACCGCAGCGAAACGCTGTTTGATCTGGGTGTCGATCGCCGCTTCAGCCGCTTCTGCGTCCGCACCGGCAACGCTGATCTGGCGGCCAAGCTGCGTGGTTTCATCGGTCAGCCGTGGTCCACCGTGATGGCGGGCATGGGCATGGATATCATCCAGCACAGTCCCGCACGCGTTGTTGAAACGGCGCAGGCCCGCATTGAGGTTTTTGCGCCGATTCCCCCGCCCGGTGGCAAATCTCCCGACGGCGCGCACACTCATTTTCTGCCGCAGTTTCTGGCGACGGGTGAGGAAATACCGTCGACGCTGGAGTTGCCTAGCTATGCCGCGCCAGTGGCAATATTTTATCCGGGCAAGTCACCGGCGTGATGCCTCGCGCGCGCCGGTTTCCGCATCACCGGCCGGTTAAATACGGCGGCGGACCGGGTGGCTCAGAAAATTGGATCGCGCGAAAAAACAGCGCCGGTCGCGGTTCGCTGGGCTGCGCGACAACCATGGGTAAATGTCGCTTTGCGATACGAACAATAGCCTCGGATAGTTTGTCCAGATCGCGCACGCCATCGGCGTTTGTCAGCAATGTCACGCTGATCCAGCTGCCGTTGGCAGGGTTCTGCACAATCGCATTCGATGCTGTGTAGCCCGGAACATATCCCGTGTGGGTATACCAGTCCCAGCCGGCATCATGGTCGATGAACCATCCCATGCCGTAATATCTCGTCAGGGTTACGCGCGCGGCATTCGAGAACATCAACATGCGATTGGCAGGCGCAACCGCAGTGTTGCGCATGATGGCCCGGTTCCATTTGAACAGATCCGTCGCGGAACTGGCCATATCGGCTGCGCCTTGTAACCATGCGGATTGCACAAATGCCGGACGGCGCATGTGTGAAGGTGTGTTGCCCCATGAAGGCGTTGCTACGCGTGCGGCGCGATAGGATTTCGGGTCGCCGACAAAGCCGGTGTCTTCCAGCGCAAGAGGCGCTAGCAGCGTGGAACGAACGAACGGCATGAAGCCGCGTGCGTTGGCGTCCGGCGATCTGCAACTCACCGCTTCGATGATTTGCGAAAGCACAAAGTAGTTGAAGTTGTCGTAGGTGAATATCTTGCGGCGTGCGCTCGGGCGCAGATCCTTCAGCGCTGAAAGCAATTCGCCGGTGCTGATGCGGCCCCAAGGATCAGACCCCGCTGGTGGCCGGTTGAGCAGACTGGGCAGGCCGGATGTCATTGTCAGCAGGCGACGGATCGTAACCGGCGAGCCGGTTTCGGGCGCGCTCCAGTTTTCGAAGCCCGGCAGAACGGCATCGACAGTCGACGCCAGAGAAAGAGGTGCCAGTGAACGCGGCGCAACGGGGGCCTGATCCAGCAGGTTCAGCATAGCCGCTGCAGTGAACTGCTTCGATAATGAGCCGATATGATAGACGGTGCGCTCGGTGGCGATCTGGCCGGGGCGCGCTTCGCCGTAACCACGGGTGAATACAAGCTCGCCGTTGATGCCCACGGCGACGCTGAGCGCGGCGCGGCGGGGCTGCTTGCCGCTCTTGCGCCATTTGTCGATGAGGGTGTCGAATTGGGCGGTGTCGTAGGCGCCCCATTCTCCCGCCCGGGCATGGCGCGCGCCCGGCAATGAAATCATCAGCGCCATGATCCAGACCAGCGATAGAGAGTATCTCAGCATCGCGGAATCCTATTCGACATCTAAATTGTTACTGCCCCCGATGGAGTGAGGGAAAGCACTTCGCCGTGATCTTCGCCGTGGTCATGGGTGCGGCAGGTACATTCGCTGCCGAAGAGGTTTCAAACTCGGTTGTGTTGGCTGGTGTGTTCCCGCAAATGAGGCCGATGTCGGCTAAAGCTCTGCTCCGCGACGTCGGTTCAATTTCCGCGGGGGCTTTCAGCGGCTATAGTTGCCAGCGGCTACAACGCTGCCCTGCTGATTTGCGGGGCTTTCGAAGCATTTTTCTGCCGAATGCGGCCTGGAGTTGCGGTAATGAGCAAATTGTTCGCAACCTCTGCTTCACAATTCTATGCAGGCGGGGCCCTTGCGGCGGCCCCCTGGTATTGAGACATTCGGCCCATGACAGAGCGCGTCGTATTGGTCACCGGTTCGCTGGCGGAACCGCGGGTGAAAAGAATGGCGAACGAGCTCGGTGGTGAAACCATCGAGCCCGTTGTCGCGAACGTGGGCGTCAAGGTGGCTGCACTGATGACCACCGACATCGTCGAGCGGCGCCTCAAGCTGCCGGACGGCGTCGACCGCGTGATCATGCCGGGGCGCTTCCGTGGCGACCTTGAGCGGCTGTCGGATTTTTTCGGTACGCGATTTGAGCGTGGCCCCGATGAGATCGCCGACCTGCCCGAATATCTGGGGCAGGCGCGGCAGAAGGTGGATCTCTCCCAGCACAACATGACGATCTTCGCGGAGATCGTCGATGCAACCGCGATGTCGATCGATCAGATCATCGAGCGTTCGCGCAAGTTACGCGCAGAAGGCGCCGACGTGATCGATCTTGGCTGTCTGCCAGACAGTCCGTTTCCGCATCTGGAACAAACCATCGCCGCGCTGCATTCCGACGGCGCGCGCGTCAGCGTCGACAGTTTCAATTCCGAGGAGTTATCGCGCGCGACGCGTGCAGGCGCCGACTTCCTGCTGAGCCTGTCGGAAAAGAACATCTCGATTGTCGATGAGGGTCCGGCAGCGCCGGTGCTGGTGTCATCGGGCGCGGCCGATATGGCATCGCTCGATCGCGTCATCGACATCATGATCGCGAAGGGGCGGCCGTACTATGCCGATCCGATCCTTGACCCGATCCATTATGGCTTCGCCGCTTCGGTGGCACGCTATTACGATCTTCGGATGCGACGGCCGGATATTCCGATCCTGATGGGCATCGGCAACCTGACCGAACTCACCGACGCTGACACCACCGGCATCAATGCGCTGCTGATGGGCATCTGTTCGGAGCTGAACATCACTGCGGTGCTGGCGGTGCAGGTCAGCCCGCACTGCCGTACCGCGATCAAGGAATTCGACTATGCGCGGCGCGAATATTACGCGGCCAAGCAGGCGAACGCGCTGCCGCAAGGGTTCGGCGGCGGTCTGATGGCTTTGCGTGACCGCAAGGGTTTTGCATCGACGCCGGAAGAGATCGAGTTTCTGGCCAGTCAGATCCGCGACCAGAACTATCGCATCGAAGTCGCTGAGGATGGCATTCACATCTACAACCGCAACGGTCATGCGGTTGGGCAGGATCCGTTCGAGCTGTTCCCGCACATTGATACGCGGGCCGACGCGGGCCACGCATTCTATCTGGGCGTAGAAACTGCGCGCGCCGAGATCGCGCACAAGCTCGGAAAGCGATATGCCCAGGATGAACCGCTGGAGTTCGGCATCGTGGCCGGCACCAAAGGCTCGGCTGACGATGCACACGCGATGAAGTTCAAGGAAGCGGGCAGCACGTTCGGCAAGAAGGACGACGCGGCGACTGCCGGCGAGACGTCGAACGCAAAGCCTGAAACCGCTGCTGCCAAGCCGGATGCTGCAAATAAATCCGAGGCGCTCGATGCCGGGCAGGCTGCGGCAGATGCCGGTACGAAAGCGACTGCCGAAGCCAAGACAGCTGATGACGGCGCATAATTGCGGGGCATGTTCCCGCTAGCCCCATTCCACTTAAGCGCCACTCGTGGTTTCGCTCATCGATGCGAGGCGACAATCAAGCACGGCGGCCGGGTCCCTGGAATGTGCACCATACTGCGCAGGCGGCCAGCTGACCGGACAGCGCAAATATAGCGTTACGTCCCCCCGGCGCAGGTCTGGATCCACGCAAGTCTCCGCAATGATTTGGCTGGAGGGACGCGCGGCCAAGAAGAACGCACGCACCTTCACCCGATCCGGTGTTGAAGCTGGCGTAGATCCCGACCGTCTTCGGGATGACGATGTGCGGAGCCGAGCAGGTTTGGTGCGCACCAATCAGCGCTGGTGGCCGGCTCTCGCAGTGGAGTCGCCAGTGCGATAAAATGCACCGGCGGCCGGCGCCCCGGAGCGGTGTCGCCGGTGCAAAGAAAGAAAAGCCTAAGCTGCAAACCAGTCAGTATCCTGTCGATCCAGATACAGGCGGAACCAAGCGGTGAAGCGCTCCGGTTCGTCGCGCGCTTCGACCCTCGTTTCGTCCAGCGTCTTCCAGGCGTAGTTGGAAACTTCGGACGGATCGGCGGCAACAGCGCCGTCCCAATGGCCGACGAACAGATGCACCACCTCATGTTCAATGAGGCCGTTACCAACATCGGCGCGATAGGTCAGCGAATGCAGAGGCACCAGCGGGCAATCGATGCCCATTTCTTCGATCAGACGGCGGCGCGCAGCGTCGATCGCCGTCTCGCCGGGACGCGGATGCCCGCAGCATGCGTTGGTCCACAGCCCGCCTGAGTGGTACTTCTCCGGCGCGCGTTGCTGCAGCAGCATGCGTCCATTGCCATCGTGGATCAGCACTGAAAATGCGCGATGCAGCTTGCCTTCCACGTGCGCTTCAATCTTGCGCTCGGTGCCCAGCGGCCGGTCGTCGGGGTCGACGAGAATGACGTGTTCCAGCTCGTCGATCATCACGGCGTGTGCCTCTGTGATGACGATGCGCCATCGCTCGCCTGCCGCCCGAAAATATGGTCGAGCATGATCTGCTTCACGGCAGTCGCCTCACATGTGCCCGCGGGCAGAAGGTCCGCCCGCGACGACATGATTACCGGGCTGCGCGCTTCCGGCGTATCGGCGCGACCATGCGAGCCGCGCACCAGCGATGCATCCAGCGGAATCACGTCTAGCAACGATCTGAAGCCAAGCTTACGTTTCAACAGGCGCCACCCTACTGCAAGTTTCGGGGCTTTGATTGCCGGATCGAGAAACAGTTCGACCGGATCGTAGCCCGGCTTGCGGTGAATCTCCACGCAGCGGGCGAAATCCGGCGCGCGCGCGTCATCCAGCCAATAATAATACGTGAACCACGCGTCGGGTTCGCTGATGGCGACGAGTTCGCCCGAGCGCTCATGCGCCAGCCCGTTGGCGCGCTTTTCTTCCTCGCCCCAGACTTCGGCCACGCCATCCAGCTTCAGCAGCAGCGCGCGCACTTCATCAATATGCGCAGGGTCTGGCACATACACATGCGCCACCTGATGATCGGCCACCGCGAATGCCCGCGACTGTGGCGGGTCAAGCAATTCGCCGCCCTGTTCCACGCGCACCGCTAGCAGCCCCGCTTCACGCAGCGCGCGGTTGATGTGCACGGGTTTGTTGACCGGCACGATGCCGTACTCGGATAGAACGATCACATCGCGGCCGGACGCAGCGGCCGCATCGATCAGGCTGCCCGCTACCGCATCGATCTCAGCCAGATCTTTGGCGATCGACGGATCGTCCGGGCCGACGCGCTGCAGGCAGTAATCGAGATGGGGCAGATAAACGAGCGTCAGCGTCGGATCGCTTAGCTCCATCACATGCAGCGACGCGTCCGCAATCCAGCGCGAGGACGCTACCGTCGTCGCGGGGCCCCAGAATGAGAACAGCGGGAAGGGGCCGAGCTTTTCCGTCAGCTCATCGCGAAGCTGCGAAGGCTGCGCGTAGCAATCCGGCAGCTTGCGGCCATCGGCCTTGTAGATCGGGCGCGGCGTGACAGCGATGTCCGCGTCCGACGCCATATTGTACCACCAGAACATGTTGGCGCAGGTGAACGCGGGATCGAGCCGCTTGCCGGCATCCCACACGCGCTCGCCGCTCAGCAGGCGGTTGGACTGACGCCAGAGCCAGATTTCGTAAAGATCGCGGAAGAACCAGCCGTTCGCCACCGCGCCATGCCCGCCGGGCGGCAACCCGGTCAGGAACGTCGCCTGCGCGGAGCAGGTTACGGCGGGCGTCACAGTACGCAAGGGGCGCATTGCGCCCGCTTGCGCGAACCGTTTCAGGTTGGGTGTGTGATCGCCAATGAGTTCCGGCGTAAGGCCGACGATATTGAGAACCAGGAGAGACTGCATCACTGACGATTGTTGCGGCTGAGCCGACTCACTTCTTGAGCGTATTGATGAAGGCGATGATCTTCAGCATCTGATCCTGCGTCATGCCGCGCTTGGCGAACGGACGCATGGCACCAGCGGCACCGGAGTGAATGATCTCGAACATGCCGACGTCTGTGTTGGCGCGCGGATTGACAACCGCGTCGTCGTTCAGCGCTGGGCCCATGCCGCCTGAACCGTCCGGCTTATGACAGACCTGACAGTTGGCGTTGTAGAGCTTTTGACCGGCAGCAATTTCATCGGCGTTGCCGTTGTAAGGGTTTTCGCCCGTCTCATGGAATTTCTTCACGGCGTCCGTGAACTCTTCCCCCTTGATCGGATCCATGTCGATCGGGGAGTCGTCAAGCGCACTTTTGAACTCCACTGCAACTGCGGGAACAGTGGCAGCGAAGGCAAACGCAACAAACGCGGCAGCAGAAAGGTGGCGAAGTTTGACCGGCATGGAGGCGGAACTTTCCTAAAGTGCGCCCGGGATCGGTGCACGTTCAAGATAGAGTGCGCCCAGGAAACTGAAGGCCAATTGCGTGGCCGATTGCCTGGGTTGAGCACACTTCACAGTGCAGCCGCGGAATAGGTGGCACCCGTTTTCCGAACAGAAGCACAATCGATTAAAACCACTGCAATCACCAAGTGTCATGCCGTGGTCTTGAGGTTCAGATGTGGGGGCAGGGCCCAGACTCTACAAGCATAGCTTTCTGCAAGCATCAGCTCTTCAAGCAATAGGCCCTGCCGCCGAAGCGATCGGCTAGCGATTACTTCTTCGTCTTGGCGACTTCGGCGCCGGCAGGCACCTTGTCAGCAGCTACGACACGCCACAGAGCGCCCGGCGGGTTAGCCAGCGGGCCCTTGTCGTCCGTGTAGAAGCAGTCGCAGTTCACAGCCAGAACGGTGCCGTCTTCGTCGACGTTACCGGAGGTGAACTGCAGCGAGGTCTGCAGCAGTTCCTGGATCTGCCACTTCTTGCCATCCCAGCCAGTGCCGAACACGCGGCCCGAGCACCAGTCACCGGTCAGGTACACGTTGTTCATGCCGGCATAGTTGGCAACGCCAAGACCCTGAACCGAGCAACCCCAGCCGTCCTTCAGCTTCTCTGCACCCGGATATGGCTCCTGATGCGGATATTCTGCGACGGGCAGCGTGCCAACGATCGGGCACTTGTCATCAGGACCCAGCGACGGGTGACAGTGCGTGCCCATGTTGAACTTCCAGCCGTAGTTCTGGCCACCCTTGCTGTCTGCAGGCTGCCAGTTGATCTCTTCCCAGTGGTTCTGACCAACTTCAGCGATGAACAGCGCGCCCGTCTTCTTGTCGAAGTCGAGCGAGTAGGGGTTGCGCAGACCGTAGGCCCAGATCTCAGGGCGTGCGCCCATGTGAATCTTGGAGAAGCCTTCTTCGGTGATGCCGAACAGGGCCATCATGCGGTCCTGATAGGCCTTCGCGAATGGGTTGGTCGGCGGGATAGAGTAGGCAACATCGTCAGGCGTGTTGATGTCGATGCGCAGGATCTTGCCCCACAGCACCTTGGTGTCCTGACCGGCGTTGAGGGGGTCGCCCTCCCAGCCAGCGTCACCCTTGCCGATGTAGAGATAGCCATCGGGACCGAACGCAATGCCACCGCCGTAGTGGTTATAGTACGGCTGCGGGATGTTCATGATCACCTTGACCGACTTGTTGGCCTGTTCGACCGTCACTTCGTCGGGGCTGCTGGGATCAACAGTGTAGCGGGCGATGATGTGCGCGCCATTGAACGGCAAGGACGAATAGCTCACGAAGAAGTGGCCATTTTCCTTGAAGTTCGGGTGGAACGCCACGGACCAGAGGCCCTGCTCAACGAAGCCCGTCTGGACTTCCGAGCCGAGAGGCGTGTTCTTGGTCAGGTCGAGGAACGGAGCTTCAAGAGTCTTGCCGTCCTTGACGACTTTGATCTTGCCGACGCGTTCGACGACGAAGATACGACCCGAACCGTCAAATGCCGAAGCGACGCCAACAGGATCGTTGAAACCATCAGCAACCTTGACGAGGGCGATCTTCGGATCACCTGGAAGCTTTCCAGGCGGCCGTGCGACCTGCGATGGCTCTGTCGGCACAGTCTGGGCGACCGCAGCGGTCGTTCCCAGTGCTCCAACGAGGGCCATGCCCATCGAAGCGGCATGCAGCAACCGCATTCTCATAGAGCGTTCTCCCATTTCATAAGTCTCTGAAAGTCGCCCTGCGATCGGATGTCTTCGATCTGTCGCGTAGCGACCATTTTTCACGTTGCGAACGAAATCGCATCCAATTACTCAGCTAACCGAGTGTTTGTGGAGCGCCTCGCCACGCAAGCCGAACGCTAGTGAATGAATGTCACTGCGGCAATGGACCCCCTCACGAATTGCACAAATTGACCTCGTTTTGGCTGACGAGGTAAGCATTTTTGCTGTTTATTCCTTCGATTTTTTCCAAACATTGAAACAGTCCAACGCGTGCACCGTGGCCACGCGCGAAAAGATGAAGCAAAACCGTTGCTTGCCCCTGGCAAACCGCGCATGATTAAGGCCGGTTGCTTCCGTCTTTGTACCGCGCAGACACGAATGCTGGCGCTGTCCAAGATGCGAGAAGTAAAGCCAGCCCGGTTTGTTTCTGGGTCAAAAATACCACTGCAAATGCAGGGTGTTGGAAGGGGAAGCGGCGAAAGTGGTTTCATCGGTCAGCGATGCACTAGCGAAAATCGAATGCACCGGCGAAGAGCGGGCTTTCGTTCAGCGCTTCACGGTGCCATACGAGTTTCCGGTCTATTTCACGCGGGATCTATTTTCGGAAGGAAATCAGATCCTTGCCGAATCCATCGAACGATCGGGTTCCGGTTCGCGGCGGCGCACAATATTTTTTATCGACGAAGGCCTCGTGCGCGAGATGCCCGATCTCAAGCGGCGCATCGCAGCCTATGCTGCTGCGCATGCCGATGCGATGGAATTGGTCGGGCCGCCGGAGCTCGTTCCGGGCGGAGAGCAATGCAAGAACGATCCCGCGCTGGTTGAGCGCCTGCAGCGCCTGCTCGTGAGCTACAAGATGGATCGCCATGCCTACGTGGTCGGCATCGGCGGCGGCGCGTTGCTGGATCTGATTGGCTATGTGGCCGCAACAACCCATCGCGGCATCCGGCACATTCGCGTTCCTACCACGGTTCTGGCGCAGAACGATTCCGGCGTCGGTGTGAAGAATGGCGTCAACGCGTTCGGCTTCAAGAATATGCTGGGCACGTTTGTGCCGCCCGCTGCCGTCATCAACGATTCAGCCTTCATTGATGTGCTGCCAGGACGCGACAAGCGCGCCGGCATGGCCGAAGCGGTAAAGGTGGCATTGATCCGCGACGGCGCATTCTTCGACTGGCTTGAAGAGAAGGCCGAGGCGCTGGCGCTATTCACCTCTGAACCGCTCGACCGTCTGATCCGCCATTGCGCGCTGCTGCACATGCGGCAGATCTCCGGTGGAGGCGATCCGTTTGAGCGCGGTAGCGGCAGGCCGCTGGATTTCGGTCATTGGTCCGCGCACAAGCTGGAGGCGCTGTCCAACTATGATCTGCGCCACGGTGAGGCGGTTGCCATCGGTGTCGCCATTGATACGCGTTATTCCGTTCTGGCGGGCCTGATGCCTCCGGGCGGAGACGAGCGCGTCCGGGCGCTGCTGGAACGGCTGGGCTTCAATCTGTGGCATCCGTCCTGCGATATGCGCAACGATGCGGGCAAGCGCCTGCTGTTGGCGGGTCTTGAAGAGTTCCGCGAGCATCTGGGCGGTCAGCTCACCATCACACTGTTGAATGATCTCGGCATCAGCGTGGATGTGCATGAAATGGACCACGCGCTGATCGATGAAGCGATCGAATGGCTACGTCCACAGGACGGTAATTGATGCGGCTGTCGCTGCCCGGTACGCCACACCTCACCTATTGCACCAACATCCACGCCGGTGAGACCTGGGAGGAAATCTATGCCGCGCTCCGTCGCAATCTGCCGGCGGTCAAGCAGCAGGTTTCTCCCGATGCACCGATGGGTGTCGGCTTGCGGCTTTCGGCAGCCGCGGTCGATGATCTCGCTGATCCCGAACGGTTGCGGGAATTAAAGGCGTTTCTGGATGCCGCCGGCTTCTACGTCTTCACCGTCAACGCGTTTCCCTACGGCACCTTCCACGCCACGCGCGTGAAAGAGCAGGTCTATGAGCCCGACTGGCGCACGCAGGAACGTCTGCGCTTCACCGATGCGGCGGCGTACATTTTGAGCGTGCTGCTGCCCGACGGAATGGCTGGCAGCATCAGCACCGTGCCGGGCGGCTTCAAGCCCGCTATCGCAACCGAACCCGACATCGCCGCTATCGTCGATAACCTGATCGCTTGCGCCGCGCAGCTTCACGCGTTGAGCGAAGCGACCGGCAAGCACATCAGCCTGGCGCTTGAGCCCGAACCGCACTGCTTCCTTGAGACAACCGACGAGGCGATCGCGTTCTTCAACGGTCGGGTGTTTGCGCCTGCCGCCGTAAAAGCTTTCGCGCATGCCGCCAACATCGACGACCTCATGGTGGCTGAGCAGCGTCTGCGGCAGCATCTGGGCGTCTGTTTTGATGTCTGTCATGCCGCTGTCGAGTTCGAAGATCCCGTCGCCAGCATGGCGCGCCTGCGCGAGGCCGGCATCGCCGTGCCGAAAATCCAGCTCAGCGCTGCGCTGCGCGTTCCCACGCCCGACGCGGAGGCAGCGCGGCTTCTGCTGGCGTTCGACGATGGCGTCTATCTGCATCAGACCGTGGCCCAACGTGGTGGCGAGCTGACCCGCTACCTCGATCTGCCCGAGGCAATCGCCGCGCTCGATGGCAGTGCACAAGCCACGGAATGGCGCGTGCATTGCCATGTGCCGTTGTTCTGGCAGGCGTCGGGCGTGCTGCAATCGACCCACGCGCCGCTGATCGATCTGCTGGCTGCATGCAGGGAAAGCGCACTCGCGCCTCACCTCGAAGTTGAAACCTACACCTGGGATGTGCTGCCCACCGATCTGCGGGCTGGCGACATCAGCAACGATATCGCGCGGGAGCTGCAATGGGTTCGCGAGCAACTGGGCGCATAGGCCCATGGCGCACTGCGCTGCTGCTGGGGCGCGTTTCCAACCTGCCGACGGTGTGGAGCAACGTGATCGCCGCCAGTGCGCTGGCCGGCGGCGGCGCACTGCTATCCACGGCCGTCACCGCGTTGGCCATTTCGCTGATGTACGTCGGCGGCATGTATCTCAACGATGCCTTTGATCGCGAGATCGATGCGCGTGAACGTCCCGAACGTCCCATCCCCTCTGGCAGTATCGCGCCGGAGCTGGTGTTTGCGGTCGGCGCGGCTTTGCTGGTCCTCGGCATCGTGCTGCTGGCATTTGAGCGCGAGGAGGCGGGCCTTGCGGGGCTTGCGCTGGGCGGTGCCATCATCCTTTACAACTGGCATCACAAGGGCAATCCGGTTGCGCCGTTCGTGATGGGACTATGCCGCGCGCTGGTTTATGTCGCCGCGGGGCTGGTGGTGTTCCCGGACGTGCAGTTCGATGTGCTCGTTCCGGCCGCCGCCGTGCTGGCTTACGTTGCCGGGCTCACGTTCACGGCGCGGATGGAAAACGTTGATCGTGTCACGAGCCTGTGGCCGCTTTCGCTGCTGGCGGCGCCTGTTATTGTTGCGGCCGTCGCCGGAGCATTCTCGCCGCTCGCATTGCTGATCTATGTCATGCTTGCGGCGGTCGGCTGGCGTGTTGCAACGCTTCTGCGGCGGCGCGCTACGGGTGACGTATCGCAGGCGGTCGCATTGCTTATTGCAGCAATTTCGCTGGTTGATGCACTATTCGCGACCACGACGGGCGTGCATTATGCGGCGATCGCATGCCTCCTTTGTTTCGGGCTCACGCTGGTTCTGCAACGGTTCGTACCCGCGACCTAGACCATTGCTGCTTTGGACCCTACATCCGAAACGGTGCAACATCGGTCTCATGCAAGGCGGCAGTGCATCGCGATTGCGGAAACACGCGATCGCTCCGGAATACGCGAGCGGGGGAAGCTGAACGATGCAGGATGGATCTGAAATCGCAACCCGGATGGGCTTGCTGCGCGGATGGCTAACTGCGCGCGTCAGTCCGGAAGCGCTCCAGTGGCTGGATGATCAGGCCGCAAAAATCGCAGCCGCTCCCGATGCGCCCGTGCTCACCATGTCGATCGGGCTGGCGCCGCGTAAGGTCGGTAAAGCGCCGCTTGATCTGACAGCACAGGAATTGGCAGTCGCTGCAGCGGTGCGGCCGGGCTTCAATGCGCGCGACTGGTCGGCTGATCAGGCGGCCCGGGTTTTCCTGCTGCTGGCGAGCGCTGATTCATCGGCGGGCGCAGAAGGCTTCGCTGCGCGGCTTGATCGCCTGTTCCGCTCCGGCGAAATCGGTGAGCAGCTCGCGTTGCTGCGCGGCCTGCCGCTGTATCCGCGCGCGGAAGCAAATCTTGCGACGGCAGGTGAGGGCATTCGCTCCGCTGTGCAGCCAATCTTCGAAGCCGTTGCGCACAACAGCCCTTATCCCGCCGAGCAGTTCAGCGAGGCGATGTGGAACCAGATGGTTGTGAAGACGCTCTTCATCAACAGCACACTGGTTCCCATCGTGAAGCTGGACGAGCGCCGCAACGCTGATCTGGCGCGCATGCTGGTCGACTATGCGCACGAGCGCTGGGCGGCGGGCCGCGTTGTCAGTCCCGAGCTGTGGCGTTGTGTTGGGCCGTTTGCCGGCAATCGCTATCTGGACGATCTGGCTAGGGTGTTCCGATCCGCGGATCGGGACGAGCATCGCGCGGGTGCGCTGGCTTTGTTTGAATGCGCGACGCCCGAAGCACTTGCACTGCTTGATGCTGACGGACCGCTGACCGCATCGATCCGTTCTGGCGAATTGACCTGGGATCGGCTGTATGATGCCGGCATCGCCAAGCTATCCGATCATCCCAGCCTGCCCTGAAGCGGATAATATCACAAACAGCATGTGTCGGCGCTGCGCATCTGATACGATGTTCGTCGAGCAGGCATGAAAGAACAGGACGGAATTTCCGATGCCCTTTATCGACCCGCATGCGCACATGATCTCGCGCACCACCGATGATTACGAAGCGATGGCCGCAGCGGGCATCGTGGCTGTGATCGAACCGGCTTTCTGGATTGGGCAGGCGCGCACCAACGTCGGCAGCTATCGCGATTATCTTTCTCACATTCTCGGCTTTGAGCGCTTTCGCGCCAGTCAGTTCGGCATCCAGCATTACTGCTGCATCGGTCTCAATTCGAAGGAGGCCAACAACGAGGCGCTGGCCGAAGATGTGATGGCAATTCTGCCGGAGTTCGCCACCAAGGAAGGCGTGGTGGCCATCGGCGAGATCGGCTTCGACGAGCAAACCGCGCTTGAGGAAAAGTATTTCCGCCTGCAACTCGATCTGGCGCGCGAACTGGATCTTCCGGTCATGGTGCACACGCCCCACCGCGATAAGAAGAAGGGCGCATCACGATCGATGGACATCATCATCGAGCACAATCTCGCGCCCAACCGGGTTGTGATCGATCACGTCAACGAAGAGACCGTGCGCGAAGTAACGGAGCGCGGTTTCTGGGCTGGGTTCTCCATCTACCCGCATTCAAAAATGACCGCGCCGCGTATGCTGGAAATCGTCCGCCAGTACGGCGCCGATCAGCTGATCGTCGATTCCGCGTGCGACTGGGGCATCTCCGATCCGCTGTCGGTACCGAAGACGGCGGAGCTGCTGGCAGCGGCGGGCGTATCGGCTGACGATGTGCGCAAGGTGACCTATGGCAATGCATTGGCCGCGTACGGCCAGAGCGGTCAGATGAGCGAGCAGGACTGGGCCAGTACGGCCGTGGATCAGCGCTCGCGTTACGATGGAAATACAATTCTGCGTGGCGGGCAGGATCCGCGCGTCGAAGAGAAAAGCTGACCGATAGGGAAGGTATTGAGGAGCGGGCTTTGCGCGATCAGCGCGCCCGCTTCCGTTTGTGCGCCGCAGCAGCCGGCGAAGTCGCGCGCATTACGGGAAAATAATCCAATATATCGGGGAGATAGATATTATCGGATTGGGCCACTTGCTCCACTTCGCTCGGTGGGCGATTGAGCTAGGTTCTCAACCCATTGGGAGGAAATGCGAATGCGCGTAAAAACAACAATCTGCGCCGCCGTTATGTTTGGGCTGGCGCTGCCTGTCGCTGGAATTGCCACGGCTGAAGATCAGAAGCCGGCAGCGGAGACTACCGAAAAGGTAGAGCTGGGTCAGGCAGACATTCCGAAGCGGAAGCCGGGGCACTGGCGTATCACGACGGTTGCCGCCAACCTTGGCAAGACCACCATCGATACCTGTATTGGTCCCGATGATAGCATCGCAATGCCGGCTGATAACGGCGATTGCGGCGAGCCAAAGGTTGAGAAGGCCGGTACGGAAACTATCGTCACCATCGTTTGCAAGCGGCCATATGCCAAGCAGACCATGAGCACGGTTTTCGGCGGCGATTTCAACAAGCGCTACCGCGCCATCATGAAGATGACGTTCGATCCGCCGGATGGATTCCAGACCATGGGCGTGACGCTCGATGGCGAATATATCGGCCCGGATTGCCCGCCTGAGACCAAGCAGGACAAGAAAGAAGAAAAGAAGTGATGCAGGTTTTCTGACCCGCACCTTCTGGCGATATACAAGACAAAAGCCCTCGATTGCCTAAGCAATCGAGGGCTTTTTTGTTTTTCAGTAGCGCTTGGAGCAGCGGTTACAGCGTCGAGCGGCCAGGCATGTTCGGCAGATGTTGAATGGCAATGCGCATCAGTTCAGGCAGCGTGCGCACACCCAGTTTGGCTTTAAGCTGGGCGCAGGTGTTCACCACCGTTTTGTAGCTCACGTGCAGTTCTTCTGCGATCGAGATGTACGGCTTGCCCTCGGCAATCAGCGATAGCGTCTGCAGCTCACGCAGCGTCATGCGGCTGAGCGGGTTGCGGTCGCCACGCGCTTCCATGAACGCGATTTGCGAGGCGAGGTCGTGGCTGAGATAGGGCTGGCCGTCACGCACACGGCGGAATGCCTTTGAGAACTCTTCAGGAGAGGTGTCCTTCAGCACGTAGCCGTTAGCTCCGACCTCCAGGGCGCGGCTGACGATCATGCGGTCGGAATGCATGCTGAGAACGAGTATCGCAGTGCGCTCGTCGTGGACGCGTAGGCGGCGGATAAAGGAGAGTCCTCCTAGCGCGCCAGACTGCATGGAAAGATCAACGATAATAAGGTCGGGCTGTTTTTGCCGATAAAGTCGGAACCCTTCGGAAAGAGTGGCAGCCACGAAAATCTCGTCAACTCCCGCATCCTCGAGAAGCCGACGGCAGCCTTGAGCGACAATCGGATGGTCGTCTATGACCAGAACCTTCATTCAACAGCGTCTTTCTGCGATGAAATATTGTAACAGTTAATCCCTATGTGAGGTGGGAAGGGCGATTGCAAGGGAATTATTGGCAACAGGTTGGGTGCCAGGCGGCAATTGGCAAGAGGGGGCAGGGCCTCGCGTTGCGAGTCTCTTGCCATGACTTAACGCATAGCAAGAATTCCCGCCCGCTGTCAGTAACCTGTCATGAACCTTACGGATTTTGCTGCCGCAGCGCGACAATAGCCTTGTCTCGGTCCAGCCCTTCCATGCGCAAATTGTAATATTGCTGCGTCAACGATGAGAAGCTCTCAACCGACCGGCCAGAAAGCTGAACCTCGCACAGCGTATCAATAATTTCCGGCGCACGCTCGGCGATTTTCTTCTCCTGCAGCATTCCTTCCAGCTGCACGGCCCGGTTGGCAATCATGCGCGGATGATCGCGAAAGCGCTTTGACGCAATATCCAGCTTTTCCCGCATCTTAGCGACTGCTGGGTCGTAGAGATCAAGATCATGCCCCACTTCCCGGCTTGCGAGCCACTGTTCCGCGGGGGTCGGATCGATCTGCCTGAGCCAAGTCAGATTGTAAAACGTGGCTTTTTCCGTCGAAACCGGGGTTGGCGGGGTGGATGCCTCTGGAGTCGGCTCTTCTCCACAGCCAGTCAGTACGAAAGCTAGGGCCACAATCAATGTGCAAGCGCAGCATGATGGCAATCGGAGCGGCGGCATTAAGTGCTTAGTGAGGGCCATATTGAGTTCACCCATTTGGAAGTTCGATCGGGCGTTTTTCCCGGTCCACTAAAGTGTTGGGTAGTTCTAGTGCGACACTTCGGTATCCTAGCGCGGCTTTGCGGCGCAGCGCGACGGCACTGACTTGCACACACGTTGCCACCTTTGCCATGAGACTCTTGGAAGTTGACCTAAAGACGCGACAACATGTGCGTTCTAGCTTTCCTCACGGCCGAGACAGGATTCCGCAAGGAACCTTACTCAGCTCGTGCAGCTCAGACGAGTAACTGCGACTGATCACTGCACCTCTAAAAAAGGCGGCGAGGACTTTATTGCTCATACAAAATGTACGAGCGAGGTCATCTGTATCCTTAAGGAACCGCCTTTGTCCTGGGAGCGAAAACGCGAGGGTTTGTTGATGAAAGCACACCTCAAGTCAGGCTTGCTGGCGTCCGCATCGATTGCGGCGTTGGTAGGCTTCGTTACTGGCGCTAGCGCCAACGACAAGCTCATTGAGCTGTCGAATAGTGACGAAGCCTGGGTTATGACCGGTAAGAACTACGACTCTAATAACTACAGCCCGCTGAAGCAGATCAATAAAAGCAACGTAAAGAATCTGCGGGTTGCTTGGTCGTTCTCGACCGGTCTTCTCCACGGTCACGAAGGTACACCGCGCGTCGTTGACGGCGTGATGTACATTAACTCTTCCTTCCCGAACAACGTCTATGCTCTGGACCTGAACAATCCGGGCAAGATCAAGTGGCAGCACAAGCCGAAGCAGGATCCTGCTGCGCGCTCGGTTGCTTGCTGCGACCTCGTCAACCGCGGTCTGGCCTACTGGCCGGGCGATGGTAAGACCCCTTCCCTCATCATCAACAACCAGCTTGACGGCCACGTTGTTGCTCTGAACGCTGAGACGGGCGAAGAGTTCTGGAAGCTCGAAAACTCCGACATCAAGGTCGGTTCGACGCTGACGATCGCTCCTTACGTTGTTAAGGACCTCGTGATCATCGGTTCGTCGGGCGCTGAGCTCGGTGTTCGCGGTTATGCAACCGCTTACGACGTTAAGACGGGTGCCCAGGTGTGGCGTAAGTATGCCACGGGTCCGGATGACGAAGTTGGTATCGGCGACAAGTTCAACGAAGCCAACCCGCATTACGGCCAGAAGGGTCTCGGAACGTCGACCTGGGAAGGCGATGCCTGGCGCATCGGTGGCGGCACGAACTGGGGCTGGTACGCATACGATCCCGAAGAGAACCTGATCTACTACGGATCGGGCAACCCCTCTCCGTGGAACGAGACGATGCGTCCGGGTGACAACAAGTGGACCATGACCATCATGGCTCGCGACGCTGACACCGGTGAGCTTCGCTTCGGCTACCAGAAGACTCCGCATGACGAGTGGGACTACGCGGGCGTGAACGTTATCATGCTCTCCACTCAGAAGGACAAGTCGGGCAAGGTTCGCAAGCTGCTGACCCATCCTGACCGCAACGGTATCGTCTACACCCTCGATCGTACCAACGGCGACCTTATCTCCGCTGACAAGATCGACGACACCGTCAACGTCTGGACGCACGTCGACCTGAAGACCGGTATCCCGGTCCGCGATCCTGAGTACGGCACCCGCATGGACCACAAGGCAACGAACGTTTGCCCGTCGGCCATGGGTTACCACGATCAGGCTCACGACTCCTACGATCCGAACCGCCAGCTGTTCTACATGGCGATCAACCACATCTGCATGGACTGGGAACCGTTCATGCTGCCGTATCGCGCCGGCCAGTTCTTCGTCGGTGCTACGCTGTGGATGTACCCGGGTCCGAAGGGCGACCGTCAGAACTACCTCGGCCTTGGTCAGGTGAAGGCATACAACGCCATCACCGGCGACTATAAGTGGGAAGTGATGGAACGCTTCGCCGCTTGGGGTGGTACGCTTGCTACCGGTGGCGACCTGGTGTTCTACGGAACGCTGGATGGCTATCTGAAGGCTCGCGACAGCGATACCGGTGAGCTTCTCTGGAAGTTCAAGATGCCGTCGGGCGCTATCGGCTACCCGATGACCTACCTCCACAAGGGCACCCAGTACGTCGCCATCTACTACGGCGTTGGTGGTTGGCCGGGTGTTGGTCTGGTGTTCGACCTCAACGATCCGACTGCTGGTCTCGGTGCCGTGGGTGCGTTCAAGCATCTCGCCAACTGGACCCAGATGGGTGGTGGTCTTCTTGTCTTCTCGCTTGACGGCAAGAGCCCCTACTCTGAGGACGTGATGCTCGACGAGTATCCGCCGCAGCTGCCGAAGCTCTGATGAGGAGCTGGACGTTCCCGCTGGGTTGCTAGGCAACCTGGCGGGGGCGCCCGACCCACAGCGCCGATCCGTACACTCCTCCAACGGTTAGGATGCTGTCTCCGCATCATCGCCAAAGTGGCGATTAGTGTCGGGCGTAGAACACTCAAGATAAGCTCGGCGCCGGAGCAGATCTGCTTCATGAAAGCATAGCGTCAATATGAGCAAGACATCAAAATTCCATCAGTCGGCCTTCGCGTTTTTGTCGGTTGCCGTGATGGCGGGAAGCTTCACCGTTCTGTCCGCAACGGCAGAGGAAGCTAAGAAGAAAACAACTCCGCCAGATCCGTCTGTCCTCCGCATTTGTGCTTCCGAGGTTGAGAAGCCTTACTCAATGCGTGACGGGAAAGGATTCGAAAACAAAATTGGCAATGTTCTTGCCGAAGCAATGGGCAAGCGCGCCAGGTTCGTTTGGACGGATAAGCCTGCGATTTATCTCGTTCGGGATCAGCTCGACAAAAACAACTGCGATGTTGTGATTGGCCTCGACACAGGTGATGAGCGGGTTCTGACGTCGAATCCCTATTATCGCGCGCCTTACGTGTTCGTAATGCGTTCGGACTCTCCGCTCGACATTACGAGCTGGGACAGCCCGGACATTCTCAAGGCATCGAAGATCGGTATGTCTCAAGACAGCCCGGCGCAGGTGATGCTTGAGAAGCTTGGTCTTTTCAATTCGAACTTCAACTACATGAAGTCGCTGGTCGGCTTCAAGAGCAAGCGTAACCAGTACATTCGTGTCGATCCGCAGCGCTATGTCGATGACGTTGCCTCCGGAAAGGCCGATTTTGCCGTGGTGTTTTCTCCTGAAGTCGCACGTTATGCCAAGGATCGCGGCAATGCGTTGAAGCTCGTTGTAGTTCCCGACAACGCAACGCGCAGCGACGGACAGCATCTGCCTTTCCACTTTGATCAGTCGATCGCAGTGCGCAAGGATGACAAGGAGTTGCTGGCTGAGGTCAATGCTGCGCTAGAAAAAGCGAAACCCGAAATCGAGAGCATCCTGAAGGAAGAAGGCATTCCCCTGGACGAGCTCGCGAAGACCCCAGAGGGACGTCAAGGATGAATAAACTTACGAAGATAGTGCTTGTTGGTCTGTCAATGGTAGTTCTGCCGGCAGCAGCGATGGCATTGGATCCTTTCCGTAACACCATTACGGGCGATATTCTCGACTTGAATATTGCGCCAAAGGATGATCCCGAGCCGCCTGCCGTCAAGCAGTTCCTTGAAACCGGTGTCAACCCGTACAACGAAAAGGCTGAGTGCTTGCCGCTGGGCAACTTCCTCTACCTGTCGTCGTGCTCCGGCTGTCACGGGCACGTTGCTGAAGGTAAGGTTGGACACGGCCTTAACGACGCGTACTGGACCTATCCGAAGAACCGGACTGACAAGGGCCTCTTCGAGACGATCTATGGTGGCGCTCAGGGCATGATGGGCCCGCACAGCGATAAGTCGATCAACGAGATCCTGAACATCATGGCTTGGATTCGCCATCTGTACGCTGAGGATCCCAAGAAGGCCCGTTGGTTGACACCTGAGCAGCGTGAAGTGTTCAAGCCCTATGTCGAAGACAAGAGCGTTGAGCATGGCACCGCTGAACTGGCGCAGGCTGTACCGGCCGATGTGTGCGGAACGATGCGCCATTAAAAGAATGTTCGCTTCCGGTGGGCGCGAGCAAGAAGGCGGGCAATACCGCCAAACTAAGACGTTAAGGAAAGCCAGGAGGAAATTGTCATGACGAAGACTGTGTTCATCGCTACGGCCGTTGCTGCGCTCGTCGCCGCTTCGTCCGCTTTCGCCTACGACGGCACCAAGTGCAAGGCGCCGGGCAACTGCTGGGAGCCGAAGCCGGGCTATCCGGAGAAGATTGCTGGCTCCAAGTACGACCCGAAGCATGATCCGGCCGAGCTCGCCAAGCAGGGCAACTCGATCAAGGAAATGGAAGCTCGCAACGCGAAGCGCACTGCGCACTTCGTCAAGAGCGGCGAGTGGATCTACGACGTGGAAGACATCCCGAACTAATTTGGGTGTTAGGTGGCTCCTCGGAGCAGTACACGACTATTGCTGCTTCCTCCCGAGGACACTGGGGGTGCGGGTATCCGCACCCCTCCACCTTGTCTGACGTTTGCTTTTCATTTCACTTGCTGACGTATGTCGGCCCCGGCGCACAGGAGTGCTACCTTGTCCCGCGAAGGTTTGCAGGCGGTCAAGGCTTCCGAAGGAATCGACCTTTCATCGTGGCGCCAGCACGCGATCGATTTCGAAACGGAGCTTGGTAAGGTCGTAATCGGCCAGCAGCGCAATATTCATCTGTTGACCATCGCCATTTTCGCCCGCGGCCACGTGCTGCTAGAAGGCGATGTTGGCGTCGGCAAAACCACTCTGCTTCGCGCGGCCTCGCGCGGTCTGGGCGGTGCGTACGAGCGTGTCGAAGGCACAATCGACCTCATGCCTGCCGACATGGTGTACCACACCTATATCGGTGAAGATGGTCGTCCGCGCGTAGAGCCGGGTCCTGTCATTCGCTACGGCAGTGAGTTGACAGTCTTCTTCTTCAACGAAATCAACCGCGCCCGTCCGCAGGTTCATTCGCTGCTGCTGCGCCTTATGGCTGAGCGCTCGATTGCGGCCTTTAACAAGGAATATCACTTCCCGTACCTCTTGGTGTTTGCCGATCGCAATCGCATCGAGCGGGAAGAAACATTTGAACTGCCGGCTGCCGCTCGCGACCGCTTCCTGATGGAAATCAACATTTCCACGCCGACTGATCCTGATGTCCGGCGTCAGCTTGCATTCGATCCGCGTTTCCACGATGGAGACAAGCTGATTGAGAGCGTGCGTGAGTCTATTCTCGATCACCGGGCGTTGCCGCAAGTAGCTGCAGCGATTCAGGAAAGCGTCACGGCCAGCGAAGATCTGCAGCGTTACACGCTCGATCTTTGGCAGGCAATTCGTAATCCTGCCGCAGCTGGCATCGAGATCCCCGACGTCGACATGGATCGCCTTGTTTCCGGCGGCGCCAGTCCGCGCGGAATGAGCTACCTGCTCCGTGCAGCGCGCGTTGCGGCATTCCTCGATAATCGGACGATGGTTGTTCCTGAAGATTTGCGTTCTGTGTTCTTTGAGACCATGGCACATCGCATTTTCTTCGACCCGATCTATGAACTTCGGCGTGAGCCGATTGTTCGGGAACTGGTTCGCCAGCTGTTCGAAAGGGTGCCGGCGCCATGATCGATCCGCGCCGGCCTGAAGACGATGCGCCGCCGCCGGATCTTCCTTATCAGTTGGCCTGGCGCAGCTCGGAGGTCCGAGCCGGTGCCCATCGCGGCAAGCGCGAAGGAGCCGGGGGCTTCTTCCGTGACGTGGCGCCGTTGCTGCGCAGTCCTGATCCGCGGCGACTGGACCTGCGCGTCAGTGCGCGCGATCCGTTTGAGGGATTGCACGTCCGTCGCTTTGAGCAAAAGGCAACGGTCACGGTTTATGCGCTGGTTGACGTGTCAGCGTCGATGGGTTTCCGGGGCGCTTCTGACAAGATGCGCCTTGCAGCCGATCTTTGCGCGGCACTGGCCTCGGCTGTGCGCCGGGCTGGCGATGCATTCGGCCTTATAGGTTGCGACGCAGAAGTTCAGAAGGAACTCACGTTTCTCGCCACCCGTGCACGCGGCAGTGAGGTTGAGATGCTCCGGCGGTTGCGGAACTTCACCCCCCGCGGCGCCGGCACCGGTGGAATGGTCGATGCCGCAGCGCTGGTTGGCGGTGGTCGAAAGGTGATATTTCTCATCTCAGATTTTTATATGCCGCGCCCGGAGATTGAGGCAATCTTTGGGGCTCTTGCCCGGCACGACATCATTCCGATCGTGCTGTCTGACACTGCGGAACTTGAAAGGCTACCTCGGTGGGGGCTTCTGTCGCTCACCGATTTAGAGGTTGGCCGGCGGCGTCTCGTCGTCATGCGCCCGCGCTTGTGGGAGGCATGGCAAAGGAGGAGCGGACGCCGCCGAGCCGATCTAAAATCGATCGCGGGCCGATATGGCCGCACGCCCTTCGTGGTGGAAGATCGTATCGATTGGGAACGACTAAGCGGGTATCTCGCGGGCGGTGTGGCATGATGCGAGTGATATTGCTCGGCTTGGTTGCGTTGTTCGTAGCGTCGGCTCCGGTATCGGCTGAGCCGTCTCTGGCGCTGAAAGATCCGCGCTCGTTTGGCTACTTCCTCGGCGATACGCTGACGCGTGAAGTGATACTGCGTGTTGATGCTGGCGAGACGCTGGAGATGGCGTCGGTTCCGCTGGCCGGCCCTGTCAATTACTGGCTGGAACTCAACGACGTAAAGCTGGATACCGAATCCAGCGGCGGCGGTTCTACGACCTACCGACTGGTGTTGAACTACCAGACGTTCTACACGCCGCTCGACCCACGCAAGCTCACGATTCCGGGTTTTGCGCTGAAGGTTGCCGGCGCTTCGGGAACGGGTGAGGTAACTGTTCCGGGCTTCGAGTTCATCAGTTCGCCGATCCGTCAGTTGTTCGCATCCAGCAGCCAAAGCAGCGGAAGCTCCGTTGCCCTGCAGCCGGATGTGGTGCCGTATCCGTTGACGACCGGGCGCGAGCGCACGGCTATGCTGGTGTCAGGTTTGATTGCGCTCGGTTCGCTGATCGCGCTGGCGTGGCATCAGGCGTGGTGGCCGTTCCACAAGCGTGCTGCCCGGCCATTCACTGACACGGCGCGTTATCTGCGCTCGAATGCAGGCAAGCTGCAGGATGCCAGCGGTTATCGCACGGCGCTGTTGCGGCTCCACCGGGCATTCGATCTCAGAGCCGGACGCCGCGTGTTGGCCGATGACGTCGATGGGTTCTTAGCCGATCATCCGGAGTTCAAGCCCTACGCGACGGAAGTCGAGGCCATGTTCGCCTCGTCGCGGCAGACGTTCTTCGGCAACAATGTTGAGGGCGCCAGCAAGCAGTTGCCGCTTTCAGCGCTGACGGATCTCAGCTCCAAGCTGGCGGTGGCGGAACGGAGCGCGGGATGAACCTTGCGCTCACATATCCCTGGGTGCTCGCGTTAATTCCGCTCGCGTTGTTACCGCTGACTTTCGCGATACAGCGCCGCCAGGGGTATCCGTCGCTTGCGGGCGTGGAGCCTGACGGCCTGTCGCGCGCGGTCGATATCGGCCTGCACCTGCTTGGCGCACTTGCGATCCTATCGCTGTTGGCTGCAATTGGCGGACTGCACCTCAAGGGGCAGACGGTCGAACGTGTTGGTGAGGGTTCGCACGTTGTGCTGCTGCTCGACCGCTCCAGCAGCATGGACGAAACCTTCGCGGGCAAGCAGGCAACGGAAACGGAAGCTTCGAAGTCATCAGTAGCGCGTGAATTGATGCGTGAGTTCATCAATCGGCGCGACCACGATCGCTTCGGTGTGGCCGCGTTCTCGACCATGGCGATGCCGGTGCTGCCGATTACCAGCCACAAGGATGCTGTGCTGGGCGCTGTTGACGCTATTACGCGTCCAGGTCTTGCATACACCAACGTCGGGCAGGGGTTGGCACTGGCGCTTTCCATGCATGAGGCTGATCCGACAGCTGCATCGCGAGCCATCCTGCTGGTTTCGGACGGTGCTGCTGTTATCGATCGTCGTGTTCAGGAGCGTTTGCGCGAGCAGATAGCCAAGCGTCCGGTGAACCTCTACTGGCTGTATTTGCGCACGGCCGGTGCTCCGGGCATTTTCGATCCGCCCCGTGAAGGCGTTCCCGATACGCCGCAAGCAATGCCTGAACGGCATCTCAATCTGTTCTTCCAGAGCCTGAAGGTGCCGTATCGGGCGTTCGAGGCTGAGAATCCCGAAGCAATCGCTGACGCAATTGAAGAGATCGACAAGCTGGAGCGCAATCCGATCCGTTATCAGGAGCGCATTCCCGAAATTGATCTGTCCGATCTGGCCTATGGCATTGCAGCCGGCACGCTGCTGCTGCTGCTGCTGGCCAAGCTGGCTGAAGTCCGTCTTGAAACCGGTGGTGCCCTGACGCGTAGCAAAGCAGGCAGCACGGTCGCTGCTGCGCGGCAGGCGACGGATAATGAAACGAAACGCTTGAAGGAGGCGGCGTAGACATGAAGCAAGCTTTACGTGGCCTGTTGCAAACGCTCGGCGGCATGAAGACTGCCGTGCTGGGCACCGTGCTTGCCATCAGCGCTGCCGTTCTGGCTCTGTCGAGCTGGATGTATGTCGACAAGCAGATGATCAACGCTGATATCGCCGCTCTGCGTTCTGGTAAGGACCTGGCTGTCGATGCCGCTGAGGCTCCGCCGGCGTTGTTGGAGGCGCGCGCGTCTTTCCTTCTGAAGCGCAGCCATTTCGATGACGCTCAGCAGTATCTGGATCAGGCCGCGTTGCGTGCTGAGCCAGATGGCTATGCGCGGATGCTCTACAACATGGCAAACTCGCGGATGCGCGTTGCCATCAGGTCGATCGAGCAGGGCAACTTCGATAAGGCCATTCCTCTCGTCCAGCTGGCGAAAGCTGAGTACCGCAGCGCGCTGCGTATCGATCCCGAAGACTGGGACGCCAAGCACAATCTGGACGTTGCCATGCGTCTGGTGCGTGATCTTCCGCAGGCTGTTCCAGAGGACAAGGACGATCCGCTGGAAACACCGGAAAAGCTCTGGTCTGATCTTCCCGGCACGCCGCAGGGCCTGCCATGAGACTGCCCGCCCTCAAAGATCCGCGCACGTGGCTTGCGGCCGGAGCACTGCTGCTGACGCTGCTGGCCATTTTCGTGCCGCGTATCATGCTTCAGCGCGACGCCTATGACGTGATGTTCGTCGTCGACATCACAACCAGCATGAACACGCGCGATGTGAAGCTTGCGGGCGAACCGGCAAGCCGCCTCGACGTGGCCAAGGCATCAATTCAAGATACGCTGGCGCAGCTTCCGTGCGGTTCAAAGGCGGGTCTGGGCGTTTTCACCGAGCGACGCACGTTCGTGCTTTATGAGCCCGTTGAGGTGTGCGCGAACTTCTCGGCGCTGCACGATTCTATTCCGCACATTCACTGGCGCATGGGTTGGCAGGGCGACAGCTTTGTTTCAAAGGGTCTTTTCAGCGCGCTGAGCATCGCCCACAGCGATAAGGCCGATCTGATCTTTATCACGGATGGCCACGAGCTGCCGCCGCTGCCCTATAGCGGGCTTGAGCCCTATGAAGGCAAGCCGGGCGATGTGGGTGGACTTGTAGTCGGCATCGGCAGCCACACGAGTTCGCGCCTGCTGAAGTACGATGCCGACGGTCGTGAGATCGGCGTTTATTCCATGCAGGATATTCCGCAGGAAAACCGTGCCGGTCCGCCGCCACCCGATGCCGAATCCCGGCCGGGCTATCACCCGAAGTGGGCGCCGTTCGGCAACGCCATAGTTAACAACAAAGAACATCTTGCGATCGTGCGAGAAGAGTATCTCAAAAAGCTTGCAGGCGTTACTGGCCTGACTTACGCCTATCTTGGCGATGATCGCAGTTTGGCGAATGAGTTCACCAAAGCGGCCCATGCCCGTTCTCTCGAACGCTCGGTCGATGTGAGCATCATTCCCGGTAGCTTGGCACTTGCGCTTCTCACTCTGCTTTATGGAATTGCAGCGGTGAGTGCGTTCAGGTCGCCAATTCGTTCTGTACACAACTCAACTTGAACCACAGGAGACTATATGAGTTTGTTGCGCTCTCTCATGCCCGCCCTTGTTGCCCTTCTGGTTGCCTCGCCTGTATGGGCCCACGGCCCAACCCCGCAGAAGGTTGAGGAAAGCATAGAGATTGCAGCGCCTCCAGACGCAGTATGGTCAATCGTGAAGGACTTCGGCGGCATCGCTAACTGGAATCCGGCTCTCACGAAGAGCGAAGGCAAGGGTGGTGTCGATTCCGGCGCAACCCGCACCATCACGCTCAAGAACGGTGGTGAGCTGGAAGAAGGTCTCGACTACTACAGCGACACGGAAATGACCTACCTCTACCGTCTCAACCGCGAGAAGGTCGATGTGCTTCCGGTCAGCTCGTACACATCTGAGATCACCGTAAAGCCCGGTGCAGATGGTGGCAGCACTGTGAAGTGGATGGGTCGCTTCTATCGCGCCGACACCGGCAACGAGCCTGCGCCTGACCGCAATGACGCTGCGGCCATCAAGGCCATGAAGGACTACATCACCGAAGGCCTGAACGGTCTGAAGGCCAAGGTCGAAGCGAAGTAAGTAAGCAGCATGAAGAAGATCCAGCGCCTGATTTTTGGGCTGATGGCATTGCTATTTGCGGTGCCGGTATTTGCGGCTAACGATCAGGTGCTGGTCTTCGTTGTCAACCAGGACGCGGCGACGGTCAGCGTCGTCGATACTGGTTCTGACGAGGTTGTTGCCAGCATTCCGGTGGCGTTCGCCCCAGCCGGAATAGCGGTTGATCCGACCGGATCAGCACTCTACGTCACCCACCCCGAGCGATCTGAAATTTCGGTGATCGATCCCGTTGCACGTAAGGTCGTGCGCTCGATCAAGCTGGAGGGCACGCCCTTCGGTATCACTGTCAGCCGCGATGGGACGCTTTTCATCAGCGACTGGAATGCGAATACCGTAACGGCGGTGAACCCGGCTGATGGTCAGGTGCTGCGCCGCGCGCCGGTCGGGCATTCCCCCGCGGGCATCGTTGCAAGTCCGGGCGGATCGCTGGTGTTTGTAGCCAATCGCGAAGGTAATTCGCTCAGCATTCTGAATACGACGACGCTTGCTGTGGTGGCGACGATCCCGGTTGGCAAGGCGCCATTCGCCCTGACCGCGTCGCCCGACGGCCAGCGCGTTTACGTCGCCAATGTGCAGAGCGCCAACGTTTCCGTTGTCAGCATCAAGACATTGCGGACCGAGGCAACGATCCCGACCGGGCCGATGCCGTATGGCGTTGCCGCCAGCCGCAACGGCGAGAAAGTGTTGATTGCAAGCCAGGGTGCGGGCTCGGTTACCATCATTGACGCCGAGACGCTGAAATCCGTTGCGACCGGCAAGGTTGGTCGCTTCCCGGAGGGCGTTGCGATATTGCCCGATGATCGGAAGGCCTACGTTGCAAATTGGTTCTCGGGTGATGTGTCGGTGCTGGATATGTCGTCCGGCAAGGAAGTGAAGCGCATTACCACGGGCGGCGGTGCGCGGGCGCTGGCTGTAGTTTCGCAAGCTGCTGGCCGGGCGAGCGACGGCACGACGCCGACACCTGAAGCTAGCGGCGGTGCCAGGCCGTGAAAGCTGCTCGGGGCGAACCTTTCGAACTGATCGTCGGCTCGTCTCCTCAGCACGTTACGCATTTCCGATCGCTGCAGCGCTACCGATCGGTCGGTAATATCGGGGTGGTATTTGTGGCCCGGGTTGTTGCCGCTGTCGGTTGTTTGGCCATTTTTTCCGGTGGTTTGCAGGCGCAGCAGCCCTGCACCGAAGACGTGATGATCGTCTTCGATGCGTCGCGCTCGATGGCTGCTTCTTCCGGTGAGAAATCCGGACTGCGCCGCATTGATGCCGTGCGCGGAGCTCTGGCCCATGTGCTGCCACAGGTTTCCAAGCGCCGGCACATCGGGTTGATCACCTACGGCCCGGGCCGACGCGACGCCTGTAGCAACATTTCTCTGGAACTGCGCCCATCAGAAGATGCAGCGGACAAAATCATGGCGCGCATCGACCGGTTGCAACCGGACGGTAAAACGCCGCTGACGACATCGGTGCGGCGGGCGGCCGAGGTGCTCGACTTCCGCAACAGACCGGTGACGATCGTGCTGCTGACGGATGGCGAGGAAACGTGCGGCGGTTCTCCGTGTGCGCTGGCGCAGGCGCTGCGTGAAGAGGGTGCCCAGACGACTGTTCACGTCATCAGCTATCAGATTGCGAGTGCGATAGGGCCCGGCGCCAGCTTCGAATCCCGCTGTCTGGCCGATGAGACGGGCGGCATCTATGCGGCGACGGATACGGCCGATCAGGTTATCGAAGCGCTGCAGACAACGCTGGCCTGCCCGATGGTGAGCGACGTGGCGCCTGAGCTGCTGAACAACGGGGCTCTGAGCAGCAGCACCGTACGTCGCTGATCCGCAGGTTTGATCTGTTCTGCGGCTCTTCTTAACCAGCCACGTTCGCCCGCCTCCGAAGTGTTTCAGCGCCCCCGCGTGTTTCAGCATGCCAGAAAGCCTTCGCACCAGTGGCTCTGCCACGTCGGCGGACTGCAGATACCGTGTAAAGCCACCCTCCCTTGCACACGTAACAAAAAAGGCCCGCGTGGCGGGTGCCGCGCGAGCCTCGTGATCTTCATTCAGCTTGGCCGGGTTGCGCGAGCGTTCGAACGCGTGCTCAACTCAGGCGCAATCGCATCAGGGTGCGTCTGAAACCTTCGGCGGTTCAATCTTCAGGCCGTCGCGAAGCTCAAACTTGCCGTCGAACAGCAGCTTGTCCGGCTCCTTCTCGGAGGTCACGATGTTGCGCACGGGAATGCCGAGATCCTTATCGACATAGACCGTCTGCACGTTGGCTTCGCCCGGAGCCTGAGCGCCTTCCTTGGCAGCCAGCTTGGCTTTGAAGCCCTTGTAGGTCTTGCCCTCGAACTCGACATCGCCGAGGCACTCATAGGCCTGAACGTCCTTGGGCGGCTCGGCGACGGTTTCCTTCATCTGCTTGGCGATGGAGCTGGCGAAATTCGGCGGCATCTCGGCCCAGCCGGTATTCTCCTGCTTGCTCCAGGCCTTATCGCCGACGAGGATCATCTCCATGTTGCCCGGGCCCTTTTCCATGGACACCGTCTGGTGCATGCGATCAGGGAGCACGTAGTCGTTGCTCATCGTCAGGCTGCCCTGGGCATTGGTGATCTTGGTCTGCATCCGGAACGCGGAGGACTCGCGGAGTTTGGCGAAAGCGTCGTTTACCTCTTTGGTGCAGTCAGCGGCGGCGGCCGTCGCGCCGACGAGAAGGGTTACAACGGCAAGCGTAGTGCGCATATTTTTCAAGCTCTTATTTGGTTTTGTGTTTCTGGACTGGGGTCGACGCTGGCACATATTGTCTCGGCAGGTCGTGGCAATAAGACCGGAAATGGTGGCAATGACGGGTCACGGTGAATGCAGCCTAAGGTAGGTTTTATTGCCGTTAACCACGCGCGGTAGTATCGACGTGCAATCTGCAGTTTTCGCCGCTCGCGCATTGAAATGCCATGCGATCGCACCGTTACGTCCCGCTGAGACCGCGCCACACGACATAGGCACCGACGCCAGCGACGAACATCGCGAACATAGTAGCCAGAAGTTGCTTTTTTGAGGCTAAGGCGCGCGCAGCAAATTGACCAAAAATCCCACCGACGATGCCGCCGCCGATGAAAAACGCCACCAGTTCCCAGTCGATCAGTCCGGACACGGCGTAATTGCCCGCAGTTGTCAGGCCGAATGCAAACACCGAAACCAGCGACGATCCGATTGCGAAGATGAGCGGCATGCCGGTGGCGGCCATGATGGCTGGCACAATAAGAAAGCCACCGCCGATGCCGAAGAAGCCCGCAAGCACGCCAACGCCGCTGCCATAGGCCAGTAGCCAGGGCATCAGTTTGGGCGCGGAACCGGACGTGAGGCGAACGCTGATATCGCCCTCGGTATTGCGGTTCCAGAACATGAAGGCTGCTATCGCGATCATCAGCGCGCCAAATAACGTCAACAGCTTCTGGCCATCGAACTGCTTGCCAAGTGTTGAACCGACAGCCGCGCCAACGACACCCGCGGTGGCGAACACCAGCGCGCATGGCCATTTCACATGGCCGGAACGCGCATGGCCGATCAGATTTGCCAGCGCACTTACCGCCACTGTGACGGCGCTGGTGCCGATCGCGACATGGGGTGAGGGCACGCCAACCACGTAAACCAGCAGAGGGACGGCGAGCACCGATCCGCCGCCGCCCACCAATCCCAGCACAAAGCCAACGAGCACGCCGGAAGCGGTCGCCAGCAGGTCTTGCAGCATCAGGCAAAGTCTTTCGGTTTAGCCAGCCACTCGCGGCCCTTCAGCATCGCGCGCCAGTAGATCGGCGGCAGCAGCCGCGCCTTGAGCAGCCACGCGGTGCGCGAGGGCTTCATGCCGTCGATGACGAAGCGCGGGAATGTGGGCGTGACCTTGCCGCCGTAGCAGAACTCGGCCAGCACGATCTTGCCGCGCTCGACGGTGAGCGGACACGAACCATAGCCGTCATAGGCGCGAACTATCGTGAGACGACCTTTATCGCAAAGGATGTTCTCTGCCACGACGGGCGCCTGCTTGCGGGCCGCCGCCGCAGTTTTTGCATTCGGCGTGCAGGCGGCATCGCCGAGTCCATAGACATTGGCAAAGCGCTTGTGGCGCAGCGTGGCGTGATCGACATCGATCCATCCGGCGCTATCGGCCAGCGGACTGGCGCGAATGAAATCCGGTGCAAGCTGCGGCGGGCAGACGTGGATCATGTCGAACGACGTCTCGACCGTTTCCGTTGAGCCATCGGGGCCGGTTTTCTTGAACCATGCCCGTTGAGCGGGGCCATCGATGGCAATGAGATTGTGATTGAACTTGAGCTGCGCGTTGTAGCGCTCGACATAGTTCATCAGCGCGGGAACATATTCGGGCACGCCGAACAGCACACCGCCCGCATTATAAAAGCTGACGTCGATATCCTTGAGCCGCCCTGTACGCAGCCAATGGTCAGCGGAGAGATACATCGCTTTCTGCGGCGCGCCGGCGCATTTGATCGGCATCGGCGGCTGAGTAAAAATGGCTTTGCCGGATTTCAGATTGCGCACCAGCTCCCACGTGTAGGGCGCCAGATCGTAGCGGTAGTTGGATGTTACGCCGTTGTGGCCGAGCGTTTCGCTGAGACCCTCGACACCGTTCCAGTTCAGCTTGATACCGGGGCAGACGATGAGGTGGTTGTAACGGATCGCGCGGCAGCCTTCGAGCAGTACGCTGTTGGTTTCCGGCGAGAAGCTGGCGACAGCAGCTTTGATCCAGGTGACGCGACCGGGCAGCACTGAGGCCATCGATTTCGCTGTCGATTCGGCGCTGAAAATACCGCCGCCGACCATCGTCCAGCCGGGCTGGTAGTAATGGGTTTCGGCCGGATCGATGACGGCGATGTCGAGGTCCGGAGCGCGGCGCAGCAGGCTTGCGGCAACGGCGGTTCCGGCCGCGCCACCGCCGACGATTACGATATCGTGGCTGGCGACGGGCTTATCCGTTGCTGGCGCACCGTCCTTGGCCGCGCGCTGCATCACGCCGGTGACATCGTATCCGGCCAATCGGGCGCGGTTGACGATGTCATCGGCGGGACGCTTGCCGGCCTCAGTCAACGCCCAGAGGATGGTGGAGCGGGTTCCACTGCGGCAGTAGGCGAGCACCGGCTTGGGGAGCTCAGCCAGCGCCGTTGCGAACGCGGCGGCATCGGCGTCGCTCACCTGGCCAGCGGTGATCGGCACATAGCGAGCCTGAAGCCCGGCGACAGCCGCGGCAGCGGCAATTTCGGGAAACGAAGGCTGATCGGCGCCTTCACCGTCGGGCCGGTTGCAAATGATCGACCGGAAGCCCTCGGCCGCCAGATCCGTCATCTCGGCGGGGCCGATCTGCCCCGCCACCGACAGTTCTTCAGTTAGCTCCTTGGCCATGGCTTGCTTCCTCCTCTGCTATGTTGGAGGACCTTATAGCTCATTGATCGGCACCTTGAGATGCCGTTTGCCGGATTCATCGGGCTCGGGCAGGTTTCCGCCGCGAATGTTGACCTGGATCGACGGGATGATGAGCTTCGGCAGCTCCAGCGTGCTGTCCCGGGCCTCCCGCATGGCAACGAACTCATCCTCCGTGACGCTGTCGCGGACGTGGATGTTGTGCTCGCGCTCCTCGCCGACCGTGGTCTCCCATTTGATCTCGCGGCCGCCGGGCGCATAGTCGTGACACATGAACAGACGCGTTTCAGGCGGCAGTTCGAGCACCCGCTTGATGGAGCGGAACAGTGTGCGGGCATCACCGCCGGGGAAGTCGGCGCGGGCGGTGCCCCCATCGGGCATGAACAGCGTGTCGCCCACGAAGGCGGCGTCGCCGATCACATGCGTCATGCATGCGGGCGTATGGCCAGGCGTCAGCATGGCGAACGCGGTCATCGAGCCAATCTGATACGTATCGCCATCGTTGAATAGCCGATCGAACTGGCTGCCGTCGCGCTGGAACTCGGTGCCTTCGTTGAAGATCTTGCCGAACACCTCCTGTACGATCTTGATGTTATCGCCGATGCCCAGTTTGCCGCCGACCTTGCTCTGGATATACGGCGCCGCTGAAAGGTGATCGGCGTGGGCGTGCGTCTCGATCAGCCACTCGACCTTGAGATCGTTCTTCTTGACGAAGTCGATGATCTCGTCTGCGGACTCATACGCGATGCGTCCGGCGGCGTAGTCGATGTCCATGACGCTGTCGATGATGGCGCACGCGTTGGAATGCGGATCTTTCACCACATAGCTGATGGTGTTGGTTGGTTCATCGAAGAACGCGGTGATCGGCGGCTTCACGCTGAGATCGACAGTGTGGGGAATGCTCATGGTGACCTCCACTAAATTTTTGTCTGCGGAGCAGATGGAGAAGATGGCCGTTCGAGTGTGCGCGCCAGAAACATGCCGGCCAGCATGGCGCCAACGAAGATGAAGGCCGATGTCGATCCGGTTGAGAGTGCTGCCACCGCTGGCCCCGGGCAGAAGCCGATGAGGCCCCAGCCGATGCCAAACACCGCGGCGCCGCCAACAAGCCGAACGTCGATGGCCTTGGCTATCGGCAGTTGGAACGCGTCAGCGAACAGCGGCCTGGAATTACGAAACGCCAGCCGATAGCCGATTGTCGTCGTGGCGATGGCGGCGGCCATCGTGAAGGCGAGACTGGGATCCCAGGTGCCAGCGAGATCGAGGAAGTTCTGCACTTTGGCAGGATTGATCAGTCCAGAGATGAGAAGCCCCAGGCTGAACAGAAGCCCTGCAACAAATGAAATCATGATCTGCATGTCAGCCTCCGATCACGTGGCGGGCGATGAATACGGTTGCGACAGCGGTTGCCATGAACACGAGCGTCGCAACGATCGAACGAGGCGAAAGGCGGGCGATGCCGCAGACGCCGTGACCGCTGGTGCAGCCACCGCCGCGCACGGCGCCAAAGCCGACCAGCAATCCGGCTGCGATCAGCAATGGCACGCTGCTGGAAACTGAAATGCCAATGCCGCTGCCAGTTGCGAAGCTGTAGATAAGAGGCGCTGCGACAAGCCCGGCGATGAATGCGATGCGCGCGAGAAAGCCGTCGTCTGTGTAGGGCGGCAACAGTCGCGAAACGAATCCGCTGATACCGGCGATGCGCCCTGTTGTCGCCATCAGCAGTACCGCCGAAAGGCCGATGAGAACGCCACCAATTGTTGCGGCGAGCGTGCTGTTGGCTGCGAATATCTGATCCATCTGGACGTCCTTTGGCCTGTAGTAACGGGCGAGCGAAGCTCGATCAGGATTTGGGGCCTGCGCAGCGCTGCCCGCAAGTGCTGACACCGGTGATGCTATAGGCGGGGCAGACGCGGGCCAGCCCGGTGAGCAGCGGAACAAAGCCGACAAGGCCCCACAGCGTTTGCGGGCCGACGAATACAAGCGAAAGCAGCACCAGCCCCAGTGTAATTCTCAGGGCTCGGTCCCAGGTTCCAATATTCTTGATCATGGCGGCAGCTCCAGTTGGTTGGGTACTGGATAGCTGCCCGGTGCGGGGCCGTATGTGACCAAGTCACAGGGTTTGCCGTGCAGAGTCGCAACCCGGTGCTACGGCGCTGTGGCAAGCTGGCGCAGCGCTTCGGGCTGCGTGATGTCGATGGCGCCACGGGAGGTGGTGATCCAGCCGCGGCGCTGAAATTCGTTGAGCTGGCGGCTGATCACTTCGCGCGCGGTGCCAAGCTCGGCGGCAAGCTGTTGGTGCGTCAGCTCAATGTGGCCATCAGTGTTGGCGCGCTCCAGAAGCCGTTGGGCCAGTCGCACATCAATGCGCGCAAACGCGACCTCCTCAATGACACGGAACAGGTCGGTGACGCGGCGGCTGAAGGCGGTGAAAACGAAGCGGCGGAAATCCGGCGAGCGGGCGATAATGTCGTCAAACGTTGCGCGCGGAATGGCGACGGCGGCAACATCCGTTTCGGCTAATGCTTCAGCCTGATAGTCGTCATAGCCCATCAGACACGCTGTCGTCAGCGCGCAGCTATCGCCGGCTGAAACGCGATACAGCACGATCTCGCGGCCGGTATCGGACACCTGCTGCACGCGCACGGTTCCGCGCAACATCAGAATGAATGCGTCCGGCGCGTGTCCGGGTCCGAATATGCGCGTACCGGCGGGAAGCTGAACGACACGACTGCTGGCGATGAGGGCAGCAAGAATGTCGTCGGGAAGGCTGTGCAACCCTGGGAAATGCGAAACCCAATCTTCCGAATGCATGGTTGCTGCCGATGTTTAGAGCCAGGATGAAGCGCTTCACAAAATAGGTTGGCGGTGATCGTCTGTCAGCCAATATGCAGCGCGGCTTGCACACTGACTATTGACTGGCGCTGCGGTGGTTGTGATGCCAAATATGCGTCACGCATTGCTGACATGAGACACATCGCTTGACCGACACATTGCCCACATTGGCGGATATTCCGAACGGAATTGTCAGCCTCAGTGACTACGAGCGCTTCGCGGGCGAAACGCTCGACACCAACGCCTGGGCGTATTTTTCCGGTGCATCGGCGGATGAAATAACCGCCCGCTGGAACAGGCAAGCGTTCGATCGTGTCGGGTTGGAATCGCGCGTGCTCCGTCATGGCAAGGGTGGGCACACACGCGTAGAGCTGTTTGGAAAGACATTCGAGCATCCGATTCTGGTTGCGCCGGTTGCGCACCAGATGCTGGCGCATCCCGATGGCGAGCAGGCAACAGCGGTTGCTGCAGCGGCGCTGGACGCGGGGTTTGTTGTCAGCACGCTGGCGAGCATGCGGCTGGAGGACATCGCCGTTGCCGCGGGTCCGCGCATCTGGTTCCAGCTTTACATGCAACCGGACCGAGCGGCGACGCTGGATCTGGTGCGGCGCGCGGAGACTGCCGGATATGAAGCCATCGTCGTGACGGTCGATGCGCCGGTCAGCGGCGCGCGCAATCGCGAGCAGCGGGCTGGTTTTCGTCTGCCGGACGGGATGAGCGCGGTCAATCTCGGCGACTACGCGCAGCATGTGCCTTCGGCCGCACTGCAGAGCGTCGTGTTCGAGCACTTCCTGCCTATTGCGGCGGTGTGGAGCGACATCGAATGGCTGGCGGCGAATACATCGCTTCCCGTCATCCTCAAAGGTATTCTGAACGCTGACGATGCCGAACGCGGGTTGGAGCATGGGGCTGCGGGTGTCATCGTTTCCAATCACGGCGGGCGCACGCTGGATACGCTGCCGCCGACACTCACCGTGCTGCCGCGCATTGTCGATCGCGTTGCGGGCCGCGCACCCGTGCTGGTGGATGGCGGCATTCGGCGTGGCACGGATGTGTTGAAGTGCATCGCGTGCGGTGCGTCAGCGGTGATGGTGGGGCGCCCGATCGTGTACGGGCTGGCGGTTGCCGGCGTACGCGGCGTGGCGCATGTGCTGCGTATCTTGCGCGATGAGCTTGAACTGGCGATGGCGCTGACTGGCTGCCGGACGCTGAGCGATGCCGGGCGGGACTTGCTGGTGACAGATCCGCTGCAACTCAAGCTGTAGCGCGAGCGGTGCGGCTGCGCTGCGTGATGTTTTAATACGAGATCCGCAGAGTTTTGCCGGCTGCCCGGTGCGGGCGTCGCTGCTGGGTGACGATCCGGCCAGGGCCGCGCGCAGTGATTGCGCGGGCAGAAACGCGCAGGAATGCGTTCGGATCTATGCTGCGGGATGACGCGCCGGCGTTTCGGCGCGGAGCAATGCTTCACAGGCAGCATCGCGCAGGTTCGCGTCCGGATGGTTGGCCAGCATTTCTCCGACCTCGCGGCAGAACTGTGGAGGAGCAGCGGCGAACGACACGCGCAGCCATTGGGCGGCGGTTTGAGTCTGTCCCATGCGGGCAAGAAAACGCGCCAGATTATATTGTCCGCGGAAGCAGCCACCTTCGGCTGCACGCTGATACCAACGCGCGGCGGAGCGCAACCGCACACGGCCACGCCAGCCATCCTCGCGGTACTGGCCGATCATGTTCATGGCCTTGATGTTGCCCAGCCGTGCGGCGCGCACGAACAGCGCCAGTGCGCCTTCCGCGTCTTGCGTTACGCCGTCGCCCTGCATCATCAATGATGCGAGGTTGAACATGGCCCAGGCATGGCCCTGTTCGATCGCTAGACGATACCAGCGGGCGGCTTCAGCGCGATCGATTTCCACGCCCCAGCCGCATTCGTAACAGCGCCCGACCATGTTCAGCGCGTCGGCCCGTCCGGAGGCGGCAGAGCGTGCAAACCACCTGTAGGCGGCGGCATAATCCTGTGGCTTGTCCTGCCCAGACAGGTACATATGGGCGAGCAGAAACTGCGCGAAGGGTGAGCCCTGCTGAGCAAGCTGCTCCGTTCTGCGCGCATCCCGGTTTGCGTCCTGCACGGCCGACGTATCATCGTCATCGGCGTAAATGCTGACATACAGCGGGCGATATTTTTGCGGAGCGCCGACTTCGGTGTGGAACTCTATCTCACGCATGACGGAACTCGCTTTACGCTTTGCTGCTTACACTTCGGCCCAGGCGCGGATGAGATTGTGATAGTGCCCAGTGATGCTGACGACAGCGGGATCGTCGTCCGGCATCTGCGCGCGGATGCGCATGATCGATTGATCGAGATCGAACAGCATGTGCCGTTGCCAGTCGTCCTTCACCATCGACTGCGACCAGAAAAACGACGCCCAGCGGCTGCCCCGTGTCACCGGCGTGACGGAGTGCAGGCTGGTGGCGGGATAGACGACCATGTGGCCAGCGGGCAGCTTCACGGTGTGGGTGCCATACGTATCGTGCACCACCAGTTCGCCGCCGTCGTAATCCTCCGGCGGGGTTAGGAACAGCGTCGAGGATACGTCGGTGCGCAGGCGCTCGCCGGTTCCGGGCAGGGCGCGGATCGAACCGTCAACGTGTGCTCCGAAGGTCATGCCTTCGTCGTAGCGATTGAACATCGGCGGCAGCACGCGCAGCGGCAGCACGGCCGACATGAACTTGGGATTCTTGCCGAGCGCATTGAGGACGATCTGTCCGAGCTGTTGCGCTTCAGGCGAATTGATCGGGATCTGCAGATTGTTTTTGACCTTCACCGCCTGATCACCGGCGGTGACGCGACCATCGACCCAATCGGTGCTCTCAAGCACGCTGCGGATGTGCGCCACTTCGTCGGCCGAGAGGACATCGGGGATGGTCACGAGCATTGTGGGAGCTCCGAAAAAAGCAAGAATGCCGGGACGGGGGCCCGGCAGTCTCGTCGTGGGGAGTAGTGCACCGACCGCAGGCGGGAGGTCCTGCGGCCGGTGTTGGTTGGTGGGTAGATCAGTACTTGTAGCTGGCCGACAGCCAGTAGGTGCGCGGCGGAGCCACGTAACCCCAGTTGCCGTTCCAGTTGACTGAGGTGAGATATGTCTCGTCGAAGACGTTATCGACGTTGAGGCTCAGCTCAATGTTCTCGGTGATGTCGTACGACGCCATCAGGTTGACGATGAAGTGGCCGGGCAGCTTGCCGTAGCGTCCATTCTTGATGATACGCAGGGCATCATCTGGACGACCGATGTAGGAGTCGCTGACGTACTGGAAGCCACCGCCGAGTGTCAGTTCCTTGGTGACGTCATAGGTAGTCCAGAACGTTGCCGTCACGTTTGGAGTGAAGGCGAGTTCGTCGCCATCGGTGCGCAGTGCAGTACCGTAGTCGCCTGTTCCGTTGCCACCATTGCGGCGTACGCCATCGAGGTAGGCACTATGCTTGCGCTCGCTTTCCATGACGAGCAGGCCACCATACACTTTCCAGTGCTCGGTGAGGTTACCGGCAATACCAAGCTCGATACCTTGCACGACCTGCTCGCCGTAGCCACGGAAGATATTGGCTCCGGCTGGGTCACCTGCTGCAAGATCGGCACCGACGATCGGAGACTTGTGCTTTTCGGTACGGAACAGCGCAGCGGTGGTGGACAGACGGCCGTTGAAGAAGTCCCATTTCGCGCCGATTTCGTAGTTGTGGAACTCGGCGGGATCTGCGCCGGCAACGAAGCCGGGGAACGCATTGCCACCATCGCGCGAGATGTCCGGGTTGGACATCAGCGAACCGTGCGGCAGATGTGAAATCCCGTATGAGGCATAGAGACTGGCGTTCTCAACCGGCTTGTAAACAACACCGATTTTGCCGCCGACCGTCGTTTCGGTCTGAGTATACAATCCGCCTGGAACGCCCTGACCGTTGATCTTCAAATCGTAGTGCTCGACACGGATGCCACCGACGACTTGCCACTGCCGTGTCAAATCGATCGTGTCATAGGCATAGACAGCAGCGGTATCGATACCGATATCAGCGGTCTGGTTGCTAGCGCGGCGGGCAAACGATTCTTCGCGCGAGAACTCTACGCCGGTGGAGATCGTGTGTCGGAACTGACCCGTGTAGAACCGCGCGGCCAGATTTGTCTGGTTGGTCAGCGTTTCGTTATTGCGGTCGTAGGTGAACAGACCCATGCCGCCTTGCAGACCGCTGTTCTGGTTTGCCGCCGTGAAGGTCGTCGCGTGCGTGGAGAGTGCGGCCTGACGGTCAACCTGGTTCCAGCGAGTCTGGTTGGAGATCGTCACACCGGGAGCTAGATCATGCTCGAACCGAGCGATAAACGTATCTGCTACGGTGTCATCGAAGTCCGTGTGGCGACCGAAGAACGTATCGCGGGACAACGATCCGCCCCCGTTCGGACGGGGACCAGCGCCACCGATGCCGACAGAGTCTACAGGGTTTCCACCCGCACCGAACGTCAGCCCTTCCGCACGGCGATTAAGACGGACGCCAGCGTCCGGCAGGTCGTTGCGCTCATAGTGCTCGTAAGCAAAAATAGCGCGCGTCTGCGTTCCGAGACCGAAGGCCAATGACGGGGCCGCGCCCCACGCGTTAGCTTCGGCGACATCGCGGCCGGCGACACCACCATCCTGAATGAAGAAGTTCAGGCGGCCCGCAACAGTTCCGGAGCTCTGATTAACATCGAATGTTGCGCGGCGGCGTGCTTCGGATTTGGTGTCATCGAAGCCGATGCCGACCGTTGCCTCTACGAAATCCTCAAGCTTCGGCGTCTTGGTGACGATGTTGACATAGCCGCCTGCAGAGCCGCGTCCGTTATCGGCTGCCGGGCCCTTGAATACTTCGACCTGCTCGATGTTGAACGTGTCGCGCGTGTAGACACCGTTGTCGCGTGCACCGTCATTGAAAACATTGCCGGTCGAATTGAAGCCGCGGATCGCGAACTGAAGACCGGCAGTATTAAACCCGTTCTCGCCGGCGTCGATGGTGATGCACGGCGTGTTCTTCAGCGTTTCGATCAGGTTGGTGCTCTTGCGCTCCTGGATGATCGCGGTGGGAATGACGTTGACCGTCTGGGGCGTGTTGAGCAGCGGACCGGTGGCCTTGGCCGACGTCGAATACTGGGCGTTGTACACTCCCGGAGCGACCGGAGCAGCGAGGCCCGGCAGCGGATCGGCCTGCTGCTGCTGCGGAACGAACTGCGGTGCCTGCGGTACTGGCGAGGCCTGCTGAGTGGCGGCCTTCTTGGGCGCAGCCTTCTTCTTCGCGGCGGCCTTTTTCTTGGCGGCGCCTTCGACGCTCAGGGTCGGAAGAGGAACAGGTTCGGCTGCTTCCTGAGCTGTGGCAGCAGCAGGTGCACCAATGACGCTAGCTGCGCCGATAAGTAAGTGAGATTTAAAAGAAAGGCGCCGATTGCCTTTTGCAGCGTCGCCACTGGTCTCAGTTTCAGCTGGGCTCGAATTATCAAGCGCCCAGACGGACTCCCACTCATTATGAGTACGCATTACCCCACCCCTTACGCAATACAAAAACCTAAGGTTGCGCGCCGGAAAACTCGACTGCAGCAATCTTGATTAGGTAAGGAGCAAAACCTGACTGACTAAGTCAAGCATCTGAGAGTCAACATTCAGACTGTTTCAGGAGCTGATGTTTATCAGCCACGCTCTACGTCGTTTGGTGGAAACAGGCGCTTGCAAAGTGGGGGCCGATTGGTTGCAACAGTGTTGCCGACAAAGCGTTGAGACCACTGTGCTATTCGACAAGGGTGTATGCAGATCGGCCGTGTTCGCAACCTGCGGGAAGCTGCGTGAGCGAGTGCCGCATACAGTTTGGCGTCAAATTATTTATGTCGGCTGGAATGATTCAAAAACCGTATGCGGATGAATGCGTTGCATGGCATCAGCTGGCGCGCATCGCTTTGTTCAATTCCGCACAATCGGTTTTCCAATCGTCGATCGCGGCGACTGTCGCGTGATAGGCGGCGGCGCCGATAGCTTCGCCAACCGCGGTGTGCTTGCCCGCATAGGGTTGCGCTGGCCCGCTGACAGGTGAGGCAATCGCGATGCAGTCGGTCCCGGTGCCGGTAATGTGTTTTCCGCCGCGATATAGGTCAGCTTCCAGAATTGCCGTTGTCCGGGCCTCGGTGGCGATGGAAAGCGCTTCCAGCATTGCTCCGTCCGTCAGCGGCAGGGAGAGGTGCACCAGCGTGTTGATGGTGCCCGCGAACGGTGGCGGCATGTGCAGGCGTGTGCCCACGCGCTCGCTGTTCGAGAGCCCGGCGGTTGTCAGGCAGTGGGCATGCACGTTTTCTACCGGCGCGTGATGGTGGTGATGGCGGCGGATGTCGCGCGAGGTGACCAGCACCACCGCGTCGTCAAGGCCAGCGTCGCTCACCCGTTTACCGATAACTTCAAACGGATCTGCGTCTGCTGGCAGATCAGCGTTGCGGACTTCCAGCCAGGTGATGCGGTTCGCGATCACCATGCCGGAGCGCAGCATGGACCAGCTCAGGACACGTTGCGGTTGTGCGAACGTAGCGGTGAGGAACGGCGGCGCGAGTGTGATCGAGAAGGGCTTGTCCATTGGCGGCAGATATCAGGTCGTGAGCAGCAGCGCGAGCGCGGCGACGGTTAGAAACTGCAGCAGGCATGCGGTGCGGTAAAGGCGCAAGGCGCGGCGTATGTCGGCGGCTGTGGCTTCGGGGCGGCCATCACCCATCCAATGGCCGGTGACCGTCTCATTGCCATAGATGCGTGGACCGGCCAGGCGCAAACCGAGCGCTCCGGCGAAGGCGGCCTCCGGCCAGCCGGCGTTGGGCGATCCGTGATGGCGGGCGTCGCGGCGGACGGCGCGCACTGCATCACGTGCATTCGAGCCCGGCAGAATGGCCGCCGCGAGGACTATAAACACCGCAGCTAGCCGGGATGCAGGCAGGTTGACGAGATCATCGAGGCGCGCGGATGCCCAGCCATACGCCAGGTAGCGTTCGCTGCGGTGTCCGACCATGCTGTCGCCGGTGTTGATGGCCTTGTAGAGCGCTGCGCCGGGCAGCCCACCGATCAGCAGCCAGAACAGCGGCGCGACGACACCATCGGAATAGTTTTCGGCAAGGCTTTCTATCGCGGCGCGGCTGACGCCTGCTTCGTCCAGGGTATCTGTACGCCGTCCGACGATCTGCGCCACGGCATGGCGGCCGGCATCCAGACCGCCCGACTGCAGGGCGCTGGAAACGGCATTCACGTGCTCGTCAAGGCTGCGCTGGGCGATCAGTGTGCTGGCGATGACGCCGGTGCAGATGATGTCCCAAGGCCGCGGCAGCAGAAGGCCGAGCGCAACGACGATAGCAATGGTTACCGCAGCGGTGGCGGCCAAGGTGACGCAAAGGGCCAACACGCCGTTGCGGCGGCGGTGTGCGAAGGAAAGCCGCGGATCGTTCCAGCGGGCCTCACACCATGCTATCAGTCCGCCGATCCAGCTTACCGGATGGCCGATGCGGGTGAATACCCATGTGGGGTAGCCGCATGCCACATCCAGCGCCATGGCAATGAGGGTTGTGAAGGGATACATCGGATTGCAGTCCAGGCGCTTGATCGGGATTTGGTGCTAGCATGACAGCGCCTCGCTTAGAACCGCTTCCCCATGGCGGCGACATTGATGCAGCGCGTGCGCGCTATCCCGATGCGCCTGAGCCCTGGATCGATTTGTCGACCGGCATCAATCCACACGCCTATCCGGTACCGGAGGTAACGCCGGGTGCATGGCGTCATCTGCCGCAATCGTCAGCCGAGCATGAATTGCTGCTGGCGGCGCGCCGCCGTTATCGCGTTCCGCTCGATGCGAATATCGTTGCCGCTCCGGGCAGTCAGGCACTTATTCAGATCGTGCCACGATTGATCGATGCTTCAGAGGTGGCGATCGTCGGCCCGACGTACGGTGAGCATGCGGCATCGTGGGAGCGGTGCGGGCATCGGGTGCGGGAAGTCGCCAGCATTGCAGAGGTTGGCGCGGCGCGTGTGATTATCGTCGTCAATCCGGACAATCCCACAGGCCGCATTTTTTCCGTAGAAGAGCTGAGCGACCTTGCCGATGAGCTTGCTGTGCGGGACGGGCTGCTGGTGGTCGATGAGGCGTTTGCAGATTTTGCGCCCGGTGATGCCAGCCTAGCTTCGCACCTGCCGACATCGGCCGTGCTGCTGCGCTCGTTCGGCAAGGCCTATGGCCTGGCGGGGGTTCGGCTGGGATTTGCGATCGCGCACGAGCGCTGGTGTTCCCCGTTGCGCGCTGAAGTGGGGCCATGGGCTGTTGCTGGCCCTGCGCTGGAGATTGGCAAAACAGCGCTGTGCGATGACGTGTGGCTTACTGCCATGGCAAAGACGCTGACTGCAGACTGCCGTCGGCTCGATCATCTTTTGCAGGATGCAGGTCTGACGATTGTTGGCGGCACGCAGCTGTTCCGTCTGGCGGAGTGCGCGCGTGCTCCGGCACTAGCGGAGGTATTGGGGCGCGCGGGTATTCTCGTCCGCAGCTTTCCCCATAACCGCAATTGGCTGCGGTTTGGGCTGCCCGGTGGTGCGCAGCAATGGCAGCGGTTGGAAGCGGTACTGCAGGATTTCAATCGCAACGCGTGAAGCCGGCGTCAGGCTTCTTCGCTGCGACGGGCGAGCAGCTTTGCGCCGATTTTTGCGCCAGCGTAACCGCCAGCAGACGCACCGGCGATCAACACTGCCAGTGACACGGCGGAATCGGTGAGGCCCAACCATACGGTCAGGAAGTAGGCTGCGATTGAGCCGATGAGGCCGCCGAGCGCGCCGGTGAAAATTGCGACGATGCCGCCGGTCGCGAAGCCGATCATCACGGCAATGAATATGCCCGGATAGAGCGATGGCCAGAAGTGGTCATCCATTGCGCCTGTTCCCCCAATCAAGTGCGTGCGATTGCGCTATGCGACGTGCCGGAGCATTTTCCGACGAATTGGACGCCGGTTCGGCGCCAGAAAATGCGACCAATCAAAAAACTAGAGCGTGTGATCAGATTCCATCTGGTCGCCAAACGCTCTAGTCGTCACACGCCGGGCGCGTGGCGTGCGCCGCTGTCGAAATAGGAATCGAAGCAGGCCGCAATGGAACGCACGAACGGGCGCCCCCGATCGGTCACGCGGAACGCATCACCGTCGGGCTCGATCAAGCGATCCTGGTCCGCTTCCAGCAATGCCTGGGCTTCTTCGATCAGCTCATTGCAAGCAGTGCCGAAGCGGGAGCGCAGCTCGCTGGCCGGAAACGTCAGATCACACATCAGGCGCTCAATGACGAAGGCGCGCATCTTATCGGCATTAGAAAGCGTAAAGCCGCGCGCGGTTGCCAGTTCGCCAGCCAAGATTTTACGGGCATACTCTCCCGCAGCCGAGATGTTCTGCACGTAACCTTGCGGAAGCCGTCCGATTGCGGATGCGCCAAAGCCGATCAGCGCATCGGCGACATCAGTCGTATAGCCCTGGAAATTCCGCGCCAGCATGCCGCGCGCCATGGGATCTTCAGGCAGTGCGTAATGGTCCAGACCGATGCGCACATAGCCAGCCTTGGCGAGTGTGCGCGAAATGCGGCTTGCCTGCGCGAAGCGCTCGATAACATCGGGCAGCGCTTTCTCGTCGATCATTGTCTGATGTTTGAGGCGGCTGGGCAGATGGGCGTAGCCGAACGCTGCAACGCGCGATGGCCGCAACTCTAGCACCTGTTCGATTGTTTTCTGTACGCCGTCGCGGGTTTGATGTGGCAACCCGTAGACGACGTCGATGTTGATGTTGTCGATGCCGTGGGCGCGAAACTCTTCCGCCGCAAATTGTGTCTCGGCAAACGACTGATGGCGGTTGATCGCCGTTTGAACCTTGGTGTCGAAATCCTGCACGCCAAGCGAAGCACGCGTTACGCCCGCTTTGGCGAATGCTGCGACGCGTTCGGCGTCCAATCCGCGAGGATCGATCTCAACGGCGAACTCGGCTGTGTCGAGGATTTCGAAATGCTCGCGCTGGGCCGCTGCAAGCAATGCAATATCATCGGCGGAAAGTATGTTGGGAGATCCGCCCCCCCAATGGATGTGATTGACCCGGTGCGAGGCCTGCATGCGCTGCGATACGCCTGCAATCTCGCTGTGCAGCGCTGTCAGATAGTCGCTTATCGGCTCATAGCGCTGGACGGCCTTGGTGCAGCAGCCGCAATACCAGCACAACGAACTGCAGTAGGGGATGTGCAGGTATAGCGAGATCAGCGATCCGGGGTTTAGGGCGCTGAGCCAGCGGTCGTATTGGGAAGCGCCCACGTCAGCGGAAAAATTCGGCGCCGTTGGATAGCTGGTGTAGCGCGGAACGGGAGCGGAATATCGCTTCACGACTTCTGGGTTCATAGGGCCATCTATCGCGTTATCTGTTGCAGCAATGGCCGGGAAGCTACTGCAGCGCCTTGCGGCGGCACTTGATGGCGATCAATGGTTGTCGATCTGTCGCGGCAGGAGTTGCGCGCGCCTCCGCGGTACGGCCTTAGACTTTTGGCGAAGAAGGCGCGGCGGAATGGGTGGAAGTCGTGGTGCCAGGGAAGCAGAAGTAGGGTGACTGCGGATGCGCCAGCAGTACGGTCGCGGCGCCGAATACCGCAACGGCCAGTCCGGCGGCGATGCGGGTGCCGCGATTGCGCTTGATCTGCGCCAGTTGGCGGAAGCCGAAGGTTGAAGCCAGCAAGCCCGGGAGCGTGCCGACGCCAAAGGCCGCCATGGTGAGCGCACCGCCGCTGAACGATCCGGTCAGCATGGCGGTGAACAGCGCGGCGTAAACCATCGCGCAGGGCATCATTCCCCACGCCAGGCCCGATGCGAGCGGAACAAATGTCTGGCCGGTGCCGCGCGATTGCAACCGGGCTACCGAATCTGACAGCGAGGTCAGCCCACGGTCGATGATGGTGATCGAGGGCACCAGCCCGGCGGTGGAGAGGCCAATCCAGATAAGCGAGGATGCGGCAGCCCATTGCAGCAGGTGGAAGGCAGCGTCACGGTCCAACCACGAGATCGCCGGTGCGCCCACGAGCCCCACGAGGGCGCCGGCAATTGAATATGAGCAGATGCGGCCGGCGTGATTGAGCGCGAACACAAAGCGCGGATCGGCGCCGCCAACCCGTTCCTGCGCCAGCATCAGGCTGCACGAAATCGCTCCGCACATGCCGGCGCAGTGCAGCGTACTGGCAAGTCCGAGGGCCAGACCGTTGAGGATAATCAACAGGGCGGCGTCCATTCATGCTCCCTGGAACGCGCGAAATCAGTGCAGACGCAAGCCGGCTGACGGGCCACCCGTAAGCTCCTGATGCGCTACCCACTCAGCTAATAGCATATTGAGCGGGAAGCAGGGCTGCGGCCGGGTGGCCAGCCATAATGTACACAGGGTCTGCTCCGCTGGCGTTAGGGGGCCTGACAGTGGAGCGTCAAGCTGTGCGCTGAGCCGAAAATGGACCTGGCGGGCCTTCAGTGCGGTGCACAATTGCTGTCTCGTGCCGCTGAGGTCGCCTTGTTCCGGCGATTGTGACAGGCCGAGCAGGCGCTGCAGGGCGCCGCCGACCGTGGCGTGATGGTGCGCCAATTCAGGGTAACTGGCCCTCAGGCGCGTTATTGCAGGCAGCACTGCGCTATCTTGGCGTGCCTCGGCGATGGGGAAAATCACCTCCGATTGCAGGCTGACGTGACTTTGCCAGCTCGGCACCAGCGTCCGCACGAGCATGTGGATCATGGCGCGCCCAACCTCCGCAGCAGGCAGGAGATGATCGATCGCCGCTTCCAGCGCGTGGTTAATCTCCCGCTGAAGACGCGCGTCGGCTTCGATGAGCTCGCAGATGTCGGGCGGCATATCCATGGGGCTTGAGGCTATAGTGCCCGGCCAGTTGCGCATTGATCAGGATCATCTGCGTCGGCGCGTGGATTTAGGGGGGCTTGCGCCATCAGCTTCGCGGGCCCCGCCTGTTACACACTCTTACAATTCGTCACGCGCTCGGCATACCTGCGGAGCTTGAGGTGGCTAAACCGTCATTGAGAAAGATCAAAGACGGAGCACAAGCATATGTTCGCGGCGCAGCTCGACCTGACCTCTGCAACCGCTACCGGAATGCACAATCGCCATGGTGATGGTTCGTCCGTCGCCGAGCAGCGTCTGCCCAGTGCAACCGTGCGGCGCCTGATCGCCAAGGAGCATGTGTTCTGCGAGGGTGATGATCGCGAGCAGGTGTTCCAGGTCGAGGAAGGCGTCATCGCCGTTTACAAGACGCTGCCCGATGGCCGCCGCCAGATCATCGACTTTGCATACCCCGGTGACCTTATCGGCCTTGGTATCCTGGACGAGCATGTTCTGAGTGCGCAGGCGACAGTTCCATCCAAGGTGAAATGTCTTTCTGCTGCCGCGCTTGAGCGCATCGCCGAGAGCGACGCCCGACTCGCACTGAAGCTATACAAGTCTGTATGTCATGAGCTTGCGGCAACGCGCAGCCTGCTGATCACGGTTGGCCAGCGCAGTGCGATTGAGCGGGTCTGCGCATTTCTCGTCGCTCTGCATCGCCGTACAGCCGGCGCGGAGAGTGCGACCGTCGATCTGGCCATGCGCCGCAGCGATATTGCCGATCTGCTCGGACTGACGATTGAAACGGTGAGCCGGACCCTGACGAAGCTGCGCACGATGGGCGTCATCGATATTGCGCAAGGTGGCACGCGCGTACAACTTTGCGATCTGGCGCGGCTGACGGATCTTGCCAACGAGTAACACGCGTCGCGGGTGGCCGGAGTGACGGCTGGCCGTTTCAGTTTTGACGACACATGAAAAGGGCGCCTCGCGGCGCCCTTCGGTGTTTCAGGTTGCTGGCTTCAGGGGCTCGGCCGGAACGCGCCGGGCGGGATCTGGCCCGGTTCGACATAAGCATTATGCAGTGCATCAAGCTGTGCCCACAGCACGTTGCACTTGAAGCGCACGGCGTTGATGCAGGCCTCCTGCTCTTCGCGGGTGCGCGCGTTGGCCTTGATATATTCAAGAGCAAAATCAGCATCGCGCGGCGCCTGCGTGAGCCGACGTTTAAAGTAGGCCATCACCTCGTCGTTCACGAACGGATAATTTTCCAGCATTCCGGCGATGCGCTCCCGGTGGATGGCGGGCGCGAACAGCTCGGTGAGGGAAGAGGCCACAGCAACTGTCAGTGGTTGTTCGACGACAAAGCGCACATAGGCTTCGACGGCGAAGCGCGTCGCCGGCAACGCGCCCTCCATGCTGATCACGTAGTCGCGATCCAGGCCGAGCGCATCCGTCAGCACCAGCCAGCGTTCAATGCCGCCGTGCTCATCGTCGATGCCGTCGTGATCCATGATGCGGTGGATCCATTCACGGCGCAACGCGCGATCGAGCGTTCTGCTCATCAATGCAGCGTCTTTGCGCGGCACAGCGGACTGATAGCAATATCGGTTCAGCGCCCACGCCTGCACCTGTCCCTTCGACAGTTTGCCGCCGTGCAGCAATTTATGAAACGGGTGTTTGTCGTGATAGCGCTCGGCACCGACAGCGCGAATGGCGGCTTCAAATTCAGCCGGGCCAAGCAGCGCGTCCGCAGCCGTCACCCCTCGAACGATCTCATTCATGACGTTCCTCCACATGACTTTTTGTGAAGGGAGCATGAGCGCTGGCACGCCGATGGATTTTGATTAGCGTCAAAGTGCGCATCACATGTCGGTGCGCCTGTTGTGAACGCGACAAAATGTGATGGCGATATGTGCGTGTCGGATTGATCTCCGTCAAAGGGTGACGCGCACTTGCGACCTTATCGTGCAGTTCCTGGGGAAGGACGAAGGGTTCCAATAATGAAGGCAGCCAGCGAAGAGATGATCGCTCTTTCGGGAGCCACGGCGACGATCGCCGCGGGTCTCGGAATACTAGTCGGGGGCATACTGGCGTTGTTTGGCCAGGATGAAGTCATTCGACTGCACGGCTTGATATTCCTCGCGGCCAGTGCCGCCGCTGGCTTCTATGTGATGACGCATCCGCGCGTCGGCGGGCCGGACGAGCAGGCGCACTACATGGATGGCCCGATCAAGGTGGCCACAATTGCCGCTGTCATCTGGGGCATCGTGGGATTCCTCGTCGGTGACCTTATCGCCTGGCAGCTCGCATTCCCTGATCTCAATTTCGATCTGCCGTGGACCAACTTCGGTCGCATGCGCCCTGTGCACACCTCAGCGGTCATCTTCGCCTTTGGTGGTAACGCGCTGATCGCGACCTCGCTGTATGTGGTGCAGCGCACCAGCCGCGCGCGCATCTTCGGCTACTGGCTGCCATGGTTCGTGGTCTGGGGTTATCAGCTCTTCATCGTTCTGGCGGCGTCGGGCTATGTGCTCGGCGTAACCGAGGGCCGCGAATACGCAGAGCCGGAATGGTACGTCGATATCTGGCTGACGCTCGTCTGGGTGGCCTATCTGGCGATCTTCCTGGGCACGCTGTGGAAGCGCCGCGAGTCGCACATCTACGTTGCGAACTGGTTTTATCTCGCCTTCATCGTGACGATTGCGATGCTGCACATCGTCAACAACCTGTCGATCCCGGTCTCGTTCCTGGGTTCCAAGAGCTACTCGCTGTTCTCGGGTGTGCAGGATGCGATGACGCAATGGTGGTACGGCCACAACGCGGTCGGCTTCTTCCTGACCGCCGGCTTCCTCGGCATCATGTACTACTTCATCCCGAAGCGTGTCGAGCGGCCGGTGTATTCATATCGCCTGTCGATCGTTCACTTCTGGTCGCTCATCTTCCTCTACATCTGGGCTGGTCCGCACCATCTGCATTACACCGCGCTGCCGGACTGGGCGCAGACGCTGGGCATGACGTTCTCGATTATTCTCTGGATGCCGTCGTGGGGCGGCATGATCAACGGCCTGATGACTTTGTCGGGCGCATGGGACCGGCTGCGTACCGATCCGGTGGTGCGTCTGCTCGTTGTGTCGGTGGCGTTCTACGGCATGTCGACGTTTGAGGGGCCGCTGATGTCCATTAAGTCGGTCAACTCGCTGTCGCATTACACCGACTGGACCATCGGCCACGTACACTCCGGCGCGCTGGGCTGGGTCGGCATGGTGTCGTTCGGCGCCATCTACTGCCTCGTGCCGTGGTTGTGGAAGCGTCGCGGCCTCTATTCGCTGCGGCTTGTGGAATGGCACTTCTGGACCGCCACCATCGGCATCGTGCTGTACATCACGTCGATGTGGGTGTCGGGCATCACGCAGGGTCTGATGTGGCGTGCCTACGACAGCCTCGGCTTCCTCAAGTACTCGTTCGTTGAAACCGTGGCGGCGATGCACTGGCCGTACATCATCCGCGCCACCGGCGGCCTGCTGTTCGTGATCGGCAGCATCCTGATGGCCATCAACGTCTGGCGGACGATCCGCGGCGAGGAATCTTCCGACATTGCAGAGCAACCCGCATCGGCTGCTGCGCCCGAGTTGCGCCATGCCATCGCAGCAACACCGGCGGAGTGAGAAAAACAATGAAGCACGACATTTTCGAAAAACGCCCGATGGTGCTGCTGATCGGTATCCTCATGGTGGTATCGATCGGCGGGTTGGTGGAAATCGCGCCGCTGTTCTTCCTGTCTTCGACGATCGAAAAAGTGCAGGGCATGCGGCCATACTCACCGCTGGAGCTGGCGGGGCGCGACATCTACATCCGCGAGGGTTGCTATAACTGCCACTCGCAGATGATCCGCTCGCTGCGCGATGAGGTGGAGCGTTACGGCCATTACAGTCTGGCCGCCGAGAGCATGTATGATCACCCGTTCCAGTGGGGCTCCAAGCGTACCGGGCCGGATCTTGCGCGTGTTGGCGGCAAGTATTCCGACGCATGGCATGTCGATCACATGCGCCGTCCGCGCGATGTGGTGCCGGAGTCGGTGATGCCGGGTTACCCGTTCCTGGAAAAGCGCAAGCTCGACTATTCCGACATGGACAAGCGGTTGCAGGCGCTGCGCATCGCCGGCGTGCCCTACACGGATGAAATGATTGCTTCCGCAAAGGCAGACGTGGTGGCGCAGGTTTCGCCTGACACGGATGAATCCAAGGCTTTGCTTGAACGATATCCTAAAGCGCAGGTGCGTAAATTCGATGGCGCTGGAGGAGATCAGCCGAGCGAGCTCGATGCAATGATCGCCTATCTGCAGATGCTTGGGACGCTGGTCGATTTCACAAAATTCGACGCAGCTGGCCCCAACCTTCGGTGAGGCCAGACCAATGGATTATCAGTCAGCGACAGTCATATCGCAGATCATAGCACTGGTGCTCTTTGTCGGCTTGTTCGCGACCATCATCGTCTACGTGTTCTGGCCGGGAAACAAAAAGAAGTTTGATGAGGCAGCACAGGTGCCTCTCGACGACAAAGACGACGAACCGGAGGGGAAGGCCTGATGGCTGAGAAAGAAATTGACAGCGTCACCGGCGTCGAAACGACCGGGCACGTCTGGGACGGCGATCTGAAGGAACTGAACAAGCCGCTGCCGAAGTGGTGGCTGTACACGATTTACGCCACCATCGTGTGGGCGATCGGCTACTGGATACTCTATCCGGCGTGGCCGTTGCCCGGCGGCGGTTACACCAAGGGCATCTGGGATTACAGCCAGCGCGCCGTGGTTACGCAGGAGGTTGCCGACGCGAAGGCAGCGCAGGCTAGCTACTTCAAGAAAATTGAAGAGACGCAGCTCGAAGACATCCTGAAAAACGAAGAGCTGTTGCCATTCGTTATGGCTGGCGGTGCGGCTGTGTTCGGCGACAACTGCGGTCCGTGTCACGGCAAGGGCGGCGCCGGCTCGGTTGGTTATCCGAACCTTAACGACGACGACTGGCTGTGGGGCGGCACGCTGGAGGCGATTGAATATTCGATCACCAACGGCATTCGCTCGGGACATCCGGAAGCCCGCGACATGGCGATGCCGCGTTTCGGTCTCGATGGCCTACTGAAGCCGCAGGAAATCGCCGACACGGCGCAATATGTTCTGTCATTGTCGGGCGGTGCTACGGATGAGGCTGCGGCGGGACGTGGTAAACAGTTGTTCGCTGACAACTGCGTTGCGTGCCATGGCGAAGACGGCAAGGGCAATCCGGCTGTCGGTGCGCCAAATCTCGCCGATAGCATCTGGCTTTATGGCTCGCGTCTTGCCGATGTCGAGCGGTCCATCGTGACAGGTCGCGGCGGCGTTATGCCCAGTTGGGGTGGTCGTCTCGACCCCGTTACGATCAAAATGCTAACCGCTTATGTGCACTCTCTGGGGGGTGGACAATAAGTTGGAGACGCGTGTCCCTAGCCATCCAAGACGCGCAGGAATGCCATGAATCAGACGACTGAAGCGACCGTCGGGCAACGCCCGATGGAGGCTTACATCGGGCGCAAGAAAATCTATCCAAAGCTTGCGCACGGCTTTTACCGCAAGGTGAAATGGGCGGTGCTGGTCGTCACGCTGGGCATCTACTATTTGCTGCCCTGGTTGCGGTGGGATCGTGGACCGAACCTGCCGGACCAGGCGTTCCTGCTGGACTTCGCCAATCAGCGGCTGTTCTTCGGCCCAATCGAAATCTGGGCGCAGGAACTGTACTACATCACCGGCATTCTCATCCTCTCGGCATTGGGGCTGTTCCTTGTGACAGCTGTCGCCGGGCGGATGTGGTGCGGTTACACGTGTCCGCAGACAGTGTGGACGGATCTGATGATCCTGGTCGAGCGCTTCTGGCAGGGCGACCGTAACGCGCGCATGCGGCTCGACAACGGCCGCTGGACGTTCGAGAAGATCTGGAAGAAGGCAGGCACGCACATTTCGTGGTTGCTGATCTCGGTCGCGACCGGCGGTGCGCTTGTCTTCTATTTCCGCGATGCGCCAACCTTGTTGGTTGAGCTGTTTACCGGCGAGGCTCCCGCGGTCGCGTATGCATTCCTGGCCATCTTCACCGGCACGACGTATCTGCTGGGCGGCATCGCGCGCGAGCAGGTCTGCATTTACATGTGTCCGTGGCCGCGCATTCAGGCGGCGATGTTCGATCGTGAATCACTGCTTGTAACCTACCGCGATTATCGTGGTGAGCCGCGCGCCCCGCACAAGAAGGGGCAGCCGTGGGATGGACGTGGCGACTGCGTCGACTGCAAGGCGTGCGTCACAGTCTGCCCGATGGGCATCGATATCCGCGATGGCTCACAGCTTGAGTGCATCCAGTGTGCGCTGTGCATCGATGCCTGCAATGACATCATGAAGCGTGTCGGCCGTCCGCAGGGCCTCATCGCCTACGATACCTTCGAGAATGTCGAAGCGCCGGTGCATCTCGCTCACCCAAAGGTGAAGCTGTTCCGTCCGCGCATCGTGCTTTACTCGCTCATGATGCTTCTCGTTACGGGCATTATGGCTGCGGCGTGGATGAATCGTTCTTCCACAGATGTAACCGTGCAGCAGGACCGCAACCCGATGTTCGTCAAGCTGTCGGACGGCAGCCTACGTAACGGTTTCACCGTCAAGCTGCTCAACAAGGAACATCATGTGCGCGGCTTCCAGCTTGGCATCGCCGGACTTGAGGGCGCCAAGATGACGGTGGTAGGCTTTGATGATCCGACCTCAACCATCAAGGTTGCGTCCGATAATCTGCGTGCACTGAAGGTTCTTGTTACGGTGCCGGTGGCAATGCGCGACAAGTTGAAGGGCGCCGCCACGCCGTTCCAGTTGATCGTCACCTGCGCAGAGAATGGCGACGTTACCCATCACGATCTCAACTTCCGGGGGCCCGACCAATGAGTGACACCGCTGCACCTGCCGGACCGCGTGGACGCCGATTGCAGGGTCGCCATGTGTTCATGATCCTCGTCGGCTTTTTCGCCACCATTGTGGTTGTCGACGGCTTCATGATCTATCAGGCCGTAACGACGTTCGGCGGCCTTGAAACCAACGACGCCTATCGCAAGGGCCTGCATTACAACGACCGCATCGAGCGTCAGGTCGCTCAGTCGGCCAGTGGCTGGAGCGATACGGTCAGCGTCGCTGGCGAGCCCGCGAAGTTGCGCGTTGTGCTGCATGGCCGCGACAATGAGACCATCGCCGGGCAGGCTCTGAGGGCCCGGGTTGGGCGGCCAGCCACGAACCGTTATGATATGAACCTGGAACTGGTTGAAACAGCCCCGGGCTTATATGAGGCCCCGCTGGGTGATGAGATAGCCGGTGGGGCGTGGATTGTTGACGTCAGCGCATTCAATGCGAACACGGATAACGACCCGGCCTATCAGGCGCGGAGCAGGATATGGATAGGGCAGTAACCCTTCCTTTGCCCGGCGGCATGCAGGGCGACGGCGCATCAACACACGGGAACAATGCGCCGGAGGAAGACCGCACACCCCGTACGATTCTTCTCATCGTAGAGAATATGGTGTGCGGCGCCTGCATGGGCACCATCGAGCGCGCCTTGCGCAAGGTGCCTGGGGTGGAGGCCGCCAGGGCAAGCCTTTCCACGCGCCGCGTCTCTGTCACCTACGATGAAGACACGACTGAGCCTCTGCAACTGATCGAAGCACTCGATCATGAAGGATACCGCGCTGCCGAGTCCGTTGGCAGCGCCGACGAGGCCGCCAATGCCCGCGCCGACGATCTTCTGCGCCGTCTTGGTGTAGCCGGTTTTGCGCAAGCCAACGTCATGCTGCTGTCGGTTGCGGTCTGGGCCGGTATCGCCAGCGATATGGATGCTTCGGCCAAGGGCCTGTTCCATTGGCTGTCCGGTCTGATCGCGATGCCCGCAATTGCATACTCGGGCCAGCCGTTTTTCCAATCCGCCCTGGCGGCACTCAAGGCGCGCCGCCTGAACATGGATGTGCCGATCTCGCTCGGCATCATTCTTGCCACGGCGATGAGCGTTTATCAGTCCTATCGCGGCACGGAGCAGGTTTATTTCGACGCCGCAATCACACTCACGTTCTTTCTGCTGATCGGCCGCTATCTCGACGAATACATGCGTGTGCGTGCACGGGGCGCGGCGGAGAACCTCATCGGCTTGAAGGCGCTGGCGGCAAATGTCATCGGCGAGAACGGCGCGGTGCGCCGGGTGCAGGCGCGTGAATTGACGCCGGGCATGCGGGTGCAGGTGGCGGCCGGCGAGCGTATTCCGGTCGATGGCCGCATCGTGAGCGGCTCAACCGAAATCGACACCAGTCTCATCACCGGTGAATCGATTCCTCGCGCAGCATCGGACGGTGAAACCGTGCACGCCGGAACGGTCAATCTGGGTGGCGTTATCATCGTTGAGGCAAGCGCTACCGACGACAATACGCTGCTGGCCGAAATCGCCCGTCTGGTGCAGGCGGCTGAGCAGGGTCGTGGCCGTTACGTGCGGCTGGCCGACAGGGCCGCACGCCAGTATGCGCCGGCGGTGCATCTACTCGGCGCGTTGACGCTTATTGGCTGGATGATCGCGGGCGCGGGCTTCGAGCGCTCGCTGACGTACGCCATCGCCGTGCTCATCATCACGTGTCCGTGCGCGTTGGCGTTGGCGGTTCCGGCTGTGCAGGTTGCGGCGGCCAGCCGTCTGTTCGCGAAGGGGGTTATCGTCAAGGCGCCGGATGGGCTGGAGCGTTTGTCGGAAGTCGATACGATCGTGTTCGATAAAACCGGTACGCTGACGCGCGGTGAGCCTTCACTCTCCAATGCCGACCAGATTGACGATCGCACGCTGGCTGCTGCTGCATCACTCGCGGTGGCGAGCAGACATCCCTATTCGCGTGCTGTTGTGCGCACGGCGCGTGAGCGTGGATTGTCATTCGCCGCCGCAGAGGGAACGGTTGAAGAGCCGGGCAGCGGATTGCGTTGCGATGCTTCGGTTGGTGGAGAGCAGCGTCTGGGATCAGCCGCCTGGGTTGGCGTTGAAGGCTCCGATGGCGCGCAGGCACCCTCCTCATCGCTCTGGTTCCGCGATGGCAGCGCGCCGCCTGTTGCGTTCCGCTTCCAGGACGAGTTGCGATCGGATGCGGCAGCGCTAGTCGGTGATCTGCGCAAGGCGGGCTTCAAGGTCTGTCTGCTCTCGGGCGATCGCGAAGCAGCTGTCCGCACCGCTGCCGCTGCATGTGGCATTGATGACTGGTCTGCCGAGGTTCGTCCGGCTGGCAAAATTGAGCGTCTCAAGCAGCTCAAGGCTGAAGGTCATCAGGTGCTGATGGTCGGTGACGGCCTCAACGACGCGCCTGCGTTGGCCGAGGCGCATGCATCGCTGTCGCCGTCGACAGCGGCGGATGTCAGTCAGATCGCGTCGGATGCCGTCTTCCAGGGCGAAGCGCTGGAGCCGGTTGCCGAGGCATTGAAGGTTGCGCGGTCGTCGCAACGGATGGCGATCGAGAATTTCGGAATTTCGCTGGCCTATAACGCTGTGTTTGTGCCCCTGGCCGTTGCCGGATACGTGACGCCGTTGCTGGCGGCGGTGGCGATGTCGCTATCGTCAATCGCGGTCACGGCGAATGCCCTGCGGCTGCGGAACCGTCGTCTCACGCTCACCTCAGAAGCGACGCCGATGTGGACGTTGCAAGGGAGCGCAACACAATGACGGCGCTTGCCTGGTTGATACCCTGCGCACTGGTGCTCGGCGGTTTGGGATTGGCGGCGTTTCTATGGTCGCTGCGCAGTGGCCAGTTTGATGATCTCGAGGGCGCTGGCTGGCGCGGCATTGAGGATCATGAAGGACCGGACGTGCCCGGGCCGGAGCGCCGACAGGCTACGCCCGAGGACTACGCGCCCAAGGCCGATTAGATCTACGTGGTGAGACCGCCGTCGACGACTTGGCGAAACTTTAGTCGCTGCGGATGCCGTCATGAGTCAGCAGCAGATCGCATTTGCAGTCCAGCATCTCGCGCGAGATGTCGAGGCGTTGCTCCGGGTTCTGGACATTAACAACCACAAGCGCAGCGCCGGACTGCAGATGGCGCGAGATCTGCTCCGACAATCGCCCGCAACCAAGGCCGGGCAGCCCTGTCAGAGGTCCGTCCGGAATTGCTTCGGCCGCTGAAACGACATCGACATTCCGGGCTGCGCAACGGCGCAGCCGCTCGGCGACGCTGGCGGCTGCAGCGGGCTGGAAGAATACGCCGACGACAAAGCTGGGCCGAGCACTGTCGACGCCCTTGCAGACGTTGCAACAGGTCTTGTCCGTGCCGTTTGATATCGATTGTGCCACCGGACTGCGCCTTCGTCTGGTTCGGTCAAACGGCGCTAAAGTAGCCTGTGGCAACCGCCAGGATTTGACCCGATTGTGCGCTTGTGTGACAGCATGTAACAGAGGCGACCGGTTTTTCTGAATGTGCCGTCCATGTCCATGCAAGACGACCAACAAACAATCCTGATAGTTGACGACGAACCACAGGTGCGCGAGCTGCTGCGTACGGGCTTAGAAGCTGAGGGATTTCATGTGCTTGAGGCTGGCGATGGCCGTCAGGCGATGGAGCAGGTGGGCCGCCAAAACGTCAGCCTGATAACGCTTGACCTGAAGCTTGGCGGCGAGGACGGCCTGAAGTTCGCGCGTGAATTGCGCATGGCGAGAAATACGCCGATCATCATGATCACCGGCAAGGGCGATGCGATCGACCGTATCGTCGGGCTGGAACTGGGCGCTGACGATTACATTCCCAAGCCGTTTCTGATGCGCGAAGTTGTTGCACGCATCAGGGCGGTTCTGCGCCGTTACGTCAGCAGCAACACGCAGGCGTCAGCGGGCGCGGACAGCGCCGATGAGCGCTTCGCGTTCGATGGCTGGACGGTAGATATTGCGCGGCGGGAGGTGCATGATCCGGCCGGCGAGAGGCGCGATCTCACAACCGCCGAGTTCAACTTGCTGGCTGTATTCCTGCACAAGCCCGGGCGTGTGCTTTCTCGCGATGATTTGATGGATCTGCTCAAGGGCCATGAGTGGACGCCGATGGACCGCTCGATCGATGCGCTCGTCGCGCGCCTGCGCAAGAAGCTTGAGCCTGAGAGCGAGCGGCCAATGCTGGTGAAGACGGTGCGCGGCGTTGGTTATGTTTTCGCCGGCAGCGTCAAGCGACTTTAGCCTGAAGTGCTTTCGGAAAAGTGGAACCCGGTTTCCGACAAGAAGCACGAGAAAACATACACGCAGCGTCACCTTGGCTGTGCTGTTGAAGGTAAAACATCATGACGCGGCAAGGCCCGATCATCGTCACGCTGAAAGTTCTGCTCGTGCTCGCGGGCAGCGCACTCATGGGCCTGCTGCTGTTGATGACAATCGGCTTTATCGTTGGGGCGCCTGACAAGCCATCCGCCGATCGCATCCGTGAGGAATGCACCTCGCGCTTTGCCAGCGAAGGCGGCGATGCAGTGGAATCCTGCGCAGCTGAGCTTATGGCCCGTGCCGCCGACGATGAACGTCAGCGTATGCTTGATGAAGCTTATCGGGCCGCGCAGAAGCCCAGACAATCGGCTGAGTAGCGCGCCGACCGGGCGGCCATCCTCGGCGGCTTAATGATCAAGGATTGGTGCGGTGCAGGGCGTCGTGTAGGGCGGTCGCAAGCTGTGCGCGTTTGTATGGCTTGCGCAGAATTGGGCCGCTGCCCGCCTCCCACGGTGCATGGCGGGCTTCTTCCGCCGCGTATCCGGTGGTCAGCACAACCTTGATGTGCGGCGCGTGCTCGCGCACCCAGCTCGCCACATCGTATCCCGACATACCACCCGCCATCACGATGTCGCTCAATACCAGATCGACATGTTCGCCTGACTTGAGCAAGCTTATAGCTGCCGGCCCACTTTCGGCTTCCAGCGCGACATATCCCAATCCTTCGACGCGCTGCATCGTAACTTCGCGCACGTCGTCGTTGTCTTCGACAACCAGGATAATCTCGCTGGCCTCCGACATGGGCACCGCTTCGGCGGATTGATGAGCTACCGAGCTTTTTTCCGCGTCGGCCCGGGGCAAATAAAGGCGCACAGTGGTGCCACGTCCGGGCGTGCTTTCGATTGCAGCATGGCCATCCGATTGCTGCGCAAAACCATAGACAGTGCTGAGGCCGAGGCCTGTTCCACGTCCCGGCTCCTTAGTGGTGAAGAACGGCTCAAACGCGCGCTCGATGACATCGGGGGGCATTCCGTCGCCGCTATCGGAAACGGAGAGCATCACGAACTGACGCCCGCCACCGTCGAATGGCAACTCGCTGCCTTCGACATTGCGGGTTTCGATGAGCAATTCGCCGCCATTCGGCATTGCGTCACGGGCGTTGATGGCGAGATTCAGAATTGCGTTCTCGACTTCGCTCGGATCGACCCTCGTAGTCCAGAGCTGCCCGGCAAGCATGGTGCTCAGCGTAATCGGCTCGCCTATGGAGCGCTTCAGAATTTCCATCAATCCCAGAACAAGGTCGTTGAGATCCAGCACCTGCGGTGACAGCGACCGTCGGCGCGCGAAGGTCAGCAGCCGCTTCGTCAGCGCTGCACCCATGTCCGCCGCGTCGCCTGCGCGCTTGAGCAACGTTTTGGAGTTGGGCTCAAGCGAGTTGGAACCAAGCAGTTCAAGGTTGCCGGAGATGATGGTCAGCAGGTTGTTGAAGTCATGCGCCACGCCACCGGTTAGCTGGCCGAAAGCCTCCATGCGCTGGGCCTGAATAAGCGCGGCATGGGCCTCTTCGCGCCGTTTGATTTCCGCTTCAAGTGCGCGGGTGCGCTCGGCAACGCGTTCTTCCAGTTGCGAGTTAGCACGCGCCAGTTCGGCCTGAGCGCGTTTGCGTTCCGTTACATCGCGCACCACCACCATGTAGACGCGCCGGCCACCGATTTCCTGCTTGGCGATGGAGGCTTCGGCGGGAAACTCGCTGCCGTCCTTGCGGCGCGCGAAAATCTCCTGCCGCTCTCCCATGCGTCGGGCAGCCACGCGGGAGGCGGAAAATACTGCAACGTGTTCCTTGTGCAGCGGGCGGAAGCGATCGGGAATGAGAATATCGAGCGGTTGGCCGATGATCTCTTCCTTGGTGTAGCCAAACATCGCCGCGGCACCGTCGTTGAACAGCATGATGCGCATCTGCTCATTCAGCGAGATGATGGCATCGGCAGCAATCGCCAGAATCGTGGAGATCTGCTGTTCGGCGATTTGCAGCTCGGTCTCGTGATCGTTTGGTGCTGGCTGGTCGGTCTGTTCAGTCATTGCTAGCGGCTGCAAATGGATGGCTCACCGCGATTGAAGGCCAAGTCGAATTATTAGGCAAGGCCGCTGTTGTGCGGGCCGCCGCAATTTTGTCGAACGGGAACAGCCGAGCAGGGCTGTTAAGTATCGGCAGTCGATTGAACCGGGGCGCTGTTCCGCCGCCAGTTGGCCGCCATGAATTCCGGCGGAATTGCTATCGACCACCGCACGCCTTCGGGCGGAAACTCATAATCAACGTGGGCGTTCAGCGCCTGTCCCACAACCTTTTCGATCACGACGTGGCCGAACCCCTTTATTGTGGCAGGTGCTACGCGCGGGCCACCCGTTTCGCGCCAATTCAATATCAGTCGCATCAGGCCTTCGGCGTCAGGCTCGAAGTGCCAGTCCATGTGCACCTTGCCTGACGACGTGGAGAGCGCTCCGTATTTGGCGGCGTTGGTGGCCAGCTCGTGCAGCGCCAGCCCGAGGTTCTGCGCTGCGGTTGCATTGACGAAAACCATCGGGCCTTCGCATTCAAGCGCATCCGATGTATTGCCGATGAAGGGTTGCAGCACTGCGCGGATCAACTCTTCCAGCGACGCGCCTGTCCAATCCTCGGCGACGAGCAGATCGTGTGACGCGGACAGGCTCTGCAGGCGCTGAATGAGCTGCGACTGCAGCACTTCCACGTCAGAACTTGCGCGCGCTGTCTGTCGCACCATAGCGACGATTACCGCCAGCAAATTTTTGGTGCGGTGGGAAAGCTCGCGCATCACCATGCGCAGATGCTTCTCGGCGCGACGTCGCTCGGTCACGTCGCGGAACACAGCGGAAAACCCGAAGATGTGGCCATCGGGCCGGCGCATCGGGGCAACGTTGATGGCGACGTCCAGCATGGAGCCATCTTTGCGCTTGCGGATGGTGTCGCGCATCACGTGCTGGCCCGCACGCAGGTGAATATATTTCTCGTCGAACTCGGATTGGGCGTCGTCGGGGAACAGCAGACGTTCCGATTTACCGATCACTTCGTCGGCCGCATAGCCGAACATCGCCTCTGCGCCGGGGTTCCAGGATTGGATGATCCCGTCGTGAGACATCGAAAGAATACCGTCGGCGGAGGTGGCGACGATCGTTGCGAGCTGTGCGTTCTTTTCAGCTTCCTGCAGATGTTCAGTGATGTCAGTGTTGGTGCCAAACCAGCGTATGACGGTGCCTTTGTCGTCGCGAATAGGCATCGCGCGTGAAAGAAACCATCGATAAACGCCGTCGCGCCCTTTCAGCGGGAAGGTGTCCTCCCAGACTTCACCGGTTGTGAGGCAGCGGTTGATTTTTTCCATCACGCGCTCGACGTGATCGGGGTGCTGGCGCAGCGGCCAGCCCCATTCCCGGGCCTCTTCAAAAGGCAGGCCGGTGTAATCAAACCAGCGCTTATTATACCAGAAAATGCCGCCGTCCTGGTCGGCCATCCAGGCGAATGCAGCGATGTTGTCGGCTAGCGTTCGAAAGCGGGATTCGCTCTCGCGCTGGGCGCGTTCTGCATACACCCAGGGTGTTGTGTCAGCGACGATCGCCAGCACGCCATTGGGCAGGCCGTCGTCGCCGAGAATTGGGCTGTAATCCAGATTGGTCCATACATCCTGCGGAGCTTCGTGCAGGCGTAAGGTGAAGTGCTTGTCCCGGAACGAGAGCGACTCGCCGGCCAGTACGTTTTCGATAACGCGTTGATTGAAGTCGGCAGTTTCGGGCCAGCCGATTAGTACAGGCTGACCGAGCAGGCCGGGATGCCGCGAGCCCACGAAGCTGGCATAGCCGTCATTATAGATCATCGTGCCTTCCGGTCCCCAAAGGACCAGCATAGGCACGGGTGAAGCAGTTATGATGTCGACTGCAACCTTCAACGCAATAGGCCAGTCTTCAATCGGGCCTACAGGTGTGGTGCTCCAGTCGAACTGGCGAATGTGGGTGCTCATCATCCGGCGGGCGATAGACGGCATTGCGGTGCCTGTGCTCAACTTGTTATCCGGGTCTCAGTTCCCGTGAATTTCGACACAACGCGTTTTTTTATTTCGGTGGCATCGGTCCGTCTAAGGCACGGAGATCTCCTAGGCGACGAAACAATGCTTCATGACCCTCCTGCCGCGTAACTGGAACCTGATGTCGCCGGGGCGTGTTTTGCTGATGCAGTATTTTTGCGTAGCAAGAGGATGTCATGGGTAATTTGCTCTATTGGGCGGTGGTATTTCTGGTGGTCGCCATCGTTGCAGCATTTTTAGGTTTCGGCGGAATAGCTGGCGCTGCAACTGAGGGCGCGCGTTTGCTCTTCTGGATCGCAATTATTTTGCTGGCCCTCGCCGTGGTGGGTGGCATGTTGCGTCGGGGCTGAGAATGTAGCGGCCTTTGGCAAGGCTTTCCATCGGCCAGCTGTGGTCGTGCGCGCCCTGTCCAGCTAACCCGAATTAAGCGGTTACGTGGTAGGGCAGTAGAGGCTGCCTGCGGCCTTATTAAAAGGTAAAGCCTTCCTTTCGGTCAAAGAACATTCGAAAGACTGACGGAACTTTTCACGCAACTGAGCGTTTCGAAACCGTTTTGCTGTCCGGGTGCCGATCCGGCACCGGAAAGCAAATTGTGTAAAGGGGAGAGCATGTCGATTTCTGATATTATCGCGTCGCAACTGCCTTATCTGAGGCGGTTCGCGCGCGTTCTCTCGGGCAGCCAGGAAAGTGGTGACGCCTATGTCGTGGCAATGCTTGAGGCAATCGCCGCCGAGCCTACGGTATTTCCGGACCAGTTAGAGCCTCGCGTTGCGACCTATCAATCGTTCCTGGATGTCTGGAACGCGGTTGAGCTTAACCACACCAGGGAAGAGGGCACCTCAGAACGGCTGGCCGCTGCGGATCGCAAGCTGGAAGCTATCACGCCCAGAGCGCGCCAGGCATTTCTGCTAATGGCCGTTGAGGAATTTTCTACCGCCGATACGGCCGCAGTGCTCCGGACAGACGAGGCTGAAGTCAAAGCCCTTGTCGATCAGGCGGCATCCGAGATCGCCGAGCAGGTGGCCACCAACGTTCTCATTATTGAGGACGAGCCGATGATCGCGCTGGATCTGGCCGATCTGGTTTCAGGGCTCGGCCATGATGTCAGCGACACTGCCCGCACGCATAAGGAAGCGGTGGCCGCGTTCCAGAAACACAAGCCGGGTCTCGTTCTGGCTGATATTCAGCTGGCAGACGGCAGCTCTGGTCTGGAGGCGGTTAACGAGATCCTCGAGACCTTCGATGTGCCGGTCATCTTCATCACCGCATATCCGGAACGTCTTCTCACCGGCAGCAGGCCTGAGCCGACCTTTCTGATCAATAAGCCGTTCCGCACCGAGACGGTGCAGGCGGTTATCAGCCAGGCATTGTTTTTCGATTACAAGGCTCGCAGCCCTAACGCTGAGGGCGCATCGGCATGATGCTGTCGGTGAGGATGACAGGCGGCGTGCTGTAGGCGGCCGCTGCGGACTAAATACATCATGGGACGACAACAACGAAGGCGGGGAGACCCGCCATTTTCGTTTGGCGCGTGCCTGCTGTCATGGAACGATGCGGAGAGCGGAGAGCGGAGAGCGGAGAGCGGAGAGCGGAGAGCGGAGAGCGGAGAGCGGAGAGCGGAGAGCGGAGAGCGGAGAGCGGAGAGCGGAGAGCGGAGAGCGGAGAGCGGAGAGCCGCGGGGAACGCAGGCGTCGTAGGGCGCGAAGGACTGACTTCTCCGTTATACAGCCCGCGCGCGTCGAGAGTTGCCAGCTGGCGTTGTTGGCGTCAGTGGCGGCCTGTCAGCATCAGCGCTTTTGTTGGGTTTGTCGCCCGTGGCCGACGTCTGAGACATGAGTTCATTGAGGCGGGTGCGTGCACGGTTCACCCGGCTTTTCACGGTGCCAACGGCACAGCCTGCAACTGCCGCAGCGTCCTCGTAGGAAAATCCTTCCGCGCCGACAAGAATGAGCGCTTCACGCTGGTCGGCAGGTAGTTTCGTGAGGGCATTATTGAGATCCAGCAGATCGAGATGCCCCTGTTGCTCCGGCGGAGCTGACAGCTTCGCGGCGTGGTATCCTTCGCTATCGGCGATCTCACGCTTGGTCTTGCGCAGTTCCGAAAAATAAGCGTTGCGCAGAATGGTGAAGAGCCACGCCTTGAGGTTCGTGCCTTCCTGAAATGAATCGAGATGGTTCCACGCCTTAACCAGCGCTTCCTGCACCAGATCGTCGGCGCGATCGCGGTTGCCGCACAACGAGATCGCAAACGCGCGCATATTCGGAATAGCGGCGATCAGATCGTTATGGAGCGGACTGTCGGACTGTGCGGAATGGCTCAACGGCTTTCCTTTCCGCTTCGCTGTTTTGCATTGGTGGCTGAAGGTGTGGGTTCGCGGCGTTCGAGCTTCTTCACGAGATTCGTGATGCTGTCCGGCAGTGGTGTGCTGAGCAATTCACCGTAAGCAGCCCGCAGCTGCCGACCCAAAATCTCGGGCAGCACATCCTGGTCACGAACCCGTTGATGCGTCGATTCCGCATGGAGGTCACCAGAAGCCGGGGAGGATTGCTCACCTTCCTGGCCCTGTTCGTGCCCATCATCGCGACCGGCTACCATTGAACTGGAAATATCCTGAGCTGTGTCACTGCCGTGGGAAGAGGCAGCGGCCTGCGCTTCGGGAGACTGTTCCAGAGGCGCGGATGCTGCAGCAGTGGGAACGCTCTCACTCTGAGGTGGAGCGCCTTTGCCCCAGCCGGCGTTTTTCTCTTCAGACATTAAATCATGGCCCTCCCGTGCATTCCCCCTTCAGGCATTGTCGATCTGACCTTGAGTTGGCCCCATATGCCGTATGTTAGGCCCAGCTTGAGCATGAGGCATGTGGCATACAACGTTCTGCCATCCACGGCCGTTCCCATTTGGTCCATCTGTGGACAAGAATATTTAAGCACGGAAGACGAGAGTTCGCAGCCCGTAAGCTGCGAACTCCCGTTAGATGATCTCGATCAATTCGGAGAAAGTGGTCACCAGCGGCTCATCGCCTGATCGACCTGCTTTTTCACGTCGTCTTTTGTGATGCCGTACCGCTCTTGAATCATGCCTTCAAGCTGCTCGCGGTTGCCATTGATCTGGGCAATCTCATCGTCGGTGAGCTTGCCCCACTGTTCCTTCACTTTGCCACGAAACTGCTTCCAGTTTCCGCTGACGCGATCCCAGTTCATGTTGCACTCCTTGAAGCTCTGTACGGTGAGTACAAGGCAAAAACTGAGTTGCTGCGCTAAAAGTTCCGACATGAACCATCGTTGACATGAAACGTGAAGCGTCATGGAGCTGTGCGCTGGGCACTAGGCAATCGTGCGTCGGAATGGAGGAACTTTAGGTGGATCGCGGTGTTGGATTTTGAACAGCAAGGATAATTTTATAGGAACATGAAGGGTGAATCCGGTCAGACATCAGCTCATGATTTCAATTGGCAGAAAATTTCGCGATGCCATGAAGACATCGTGTTCTGACGCGCTCTCGCCGTCGATTGCACGAGCGCTCGACAAAGTGCGGCAATTGGAAAAATCCATGTGTTCTAGTGAGGATCGCGCTGAGTCTGTGGCTGACGGTGAAGTGTAGGCGTCGATTGCGCTCTCAAAGAGCATAGCGCCATGCGAAGCGCTGAATCTCAATTCCCCCTTTTACTGAACAACATTTGGCCGATATTGGAGATAATCTGCGCCTGGGGACCAAACGAAGTTGGCGTACATGCCGGTGCATACCATGGCATGGCCGCCTGCGACGTGTATGGGAGAGGGTGATGGGCGCGATCATGATCCGCTGTCCGAAGACGGACGAGCTTATTCCGGTGGGTATAGATACTGATCAGGACAGCTTCGCAGTGCTACCTGATGTTGTCGCTGCTCCGGTGCAGTGTCCAGCGTGTGGGGGGACACATACCTGGTCAAAGCGAGATGCGATTCTGGAAACAACGATGCGCATTCGCCCGATAAAGCGACGCCTGTAGCGCGTCGCTGATCGGAGCAATCAAGCGCTCAATGCAGCGCGCGGCAAGATCCGCCGCCATGCCATCATCGGGCACACGGCTGCTTCAACCAGAAATTTCGATTGCCTTCAGCTTCGCGCTGCCTTTAGCGAGCGTCGGCAAACTGCTCCAGCGCTTCAAGGTCTAGAATGCGTAGCCCCTTCGGGGTTTCCGTTATCATGCCACGCGCTTTCAAATCAGAAAGTACGCGCGCCAGCGCGGCGATGTTCATGCCAAGCTGATCGGCAACAGCGCCGGAGCTAACCTCATCGGGAATAAGGCTCGCGTCGCGACCTTCGCGCACGCCCATATAAGACAGCGCCGCCAGGAAAGAAGCAACTCGCCGTGCAGGCGCATCCTGAGTGCTTTGCACAGCGCGCAGCCGCATGAATTCAAACTCTCGATCGACAGCGGAAGCGTATCTGCCGGCAAGCTGCGCGTCGTCTGCCATCAGCTGTTCGAATTCAGCGGGATCAATATGGCTGACAATCGTGCGCGCCGCGGCCTGGGCGGTGCTGATGTGTGAATCCATATGGCCGAACCCGATGATGTCGCCGGGAAACGCAAATTCGATCACATCGTGCCGGCCATCAGCCCAGCGAATGTAGTGGCATAGCGCACCGCGCTCGACGCGGTAGAGCATGTGCCGTGCGTCTCCGGCATGGAACAGAGTTTCTCCGCGTGCCAATCGGCGGACGCGTGCCTTCTGCTGATCCGCCGAGAATGCGGACCGGGCTATCGGGTCAATCTGTGGAACGGAGTACGCAAGCATGGCTACGCAACTTTTTCTGGATGGCTTTGCAGAATTTTGGAATTGGGGCCCCGATTGCGGCAAACAAGTGGAAACACTGAGATCTCAATTCAGTAGCGCTATTTCTTCCTTAAAACGAACCAGACAGATGGATTGTTCCCTGAGCTGAAAGGCCGATTTCCGGTCGTTAATGATTGTTCGATGCCGTAACCATTTTGTTTCCTCACTGAGGTGCGGCCTTTTCGATCGGCCACCGGAACCTTGCTGAAGATGAGCGCATTCCTTCAGCGGAGGACTTTTACCATGAGGAATACTGACAAAACGCTCACGCCCACCGATGTAAGTCAGGGCTCACCGCGCCGTCTCAATTTTCGGGTGTTGGTGCAGTCGCTTCTGCTCGCCGTTATCGCGGCGGCGGTGCTGTATACGGTCTTTTATGCTGGCAATACCGATATGAGCACGCCTGACCCTGCACCACTGAACGAAACGGCGCCCGGTCCGTAACGCAGCGGCTGCGCTGCGTCGGGGCGGACTTCATTCCTTCCGCCCTGTGAACATCAGAGCCCGATCCGCATAAAAAAGGGGGCAGCCTAGCAGGCGCCCCCAATTTAGCTGTTATGTCCATTCGCGCCGCGGGATCATTCCATCCCGCTGCTGCGCCATGTCGACGTGGATTTGCACTTCCGGCAGATGCGCTCTCCTGCCCACGAACTGGGGAAGGACTCGCGGCAAAGCAGGCATTTCCTCGTCTTTTGCTCGGTATGTCGGCGTGCCTCACGGTCAGCTTCGAAGCTGTCCAAGCAGGTGTCGCCATGATCATGGCTGTCGGCGTGAGCGCGGTAATGTTCCTTGAAATTTGTCAACTCGACCTCGACCACAGTTGCCAATTTGCGTTCTAGTTTTTAACTGGCGAACGCCCCGGACCCGCCGTTACCTTCGGCATTTCCAGCAAAAAGATTGATATTTTCTGGATGTCTACCGGAGGGGGCACACGCGTAGTGTGCACCTTAGGAGCGCATATCGGCACTATTACATGATATTTCAAGGGTATTTCGATTGTCGTGCGTCGAAAAACCCGATCTTGGCCGCCAAACATCACGTTCTTAAGCATTTATATCGCGAAAATATTAATTCATCAATTTAAACCAAACACCGATCGCAAATACATGACTATTTTTGTATAGAAAAATCGCGCTGGAATTCAGGAATAACGTGGCCCGCTTGATGGCCAGTTAGTTTTGCCGGTTGCGTCGCGGCCCCCGGCAGCTTCGGTTGAGTGCCTGCCATCCGGTATGGGCCTCAGCCGATAGGCCTTATCCAGCTTTGTGCTCGGCGCCTGGATCGACCTCGCGATCCGTCCGGCATCCACATGCCAGGGCATCTGCGTCGCGCATCTCTGGCCGGCAGTAGAAATCCATCAATTGACGACTATCTTTCTTGACCATGCGCCGGCGCCTCGTCGGTGGCCCAGTCCTCGTCGGTGACCCAGTCAACGAAAGCGCTTGTCCATGAAAGACGATCCAACGCGTGTGATGTGGTCTCAGGCCTGCGAGATGCTTGCGCGGGCTGAACGTATGCACAGGCAGTTTTTTCAGCCGGTGCGCGTCTATGCGCGCCAACCGGTTTGGGAGCCGCCGGTTGATGTGTTCGAGGACGAGCGCGGTGTGCTGGTGGTCGTCGCTTTGCCGGGTGTGAAGCCAGAGCAGGTTGAAGCTGCGATCGACGGTAACGATCTAATTGTCATTGGCGTGCGCACACCGCCGGCGGAGTTCCGTACGGCCGAGATACATCGGCTGGAGTTGCCGCAGGGGCGTTTCGAACGCCGTCTTCGATTGCCTGCGGGGCGTTACGCTGATGTACGCCGCAGCTTTGCCGATGGTTGCTTGCTGGTGCTGTTATCGAAAGTGGGGCCGGGCCGTGACTGAGATGAAAATGGACGCTCCGAATACCAATACGAATAGCGCGGCCCCCGATAGCGGTGGGCGCTCGCTGCCGTCGCATATGCCTGCGCTGCCGGAGGATGCGATCGCGATTATTCCTGTGCGCGAGATGACGCTGTTTCCCGGCGTTGTGTTGCCGGTTGCTGTCGGTCGTCCCGGTTCGGTCGCGGCTGCGCAGTACGGTGTGCGCGAACAGCGCCAGGTCGGCATTCTCATGCAGCGCGACGGCGAAGCCGCTGTTCCGCAGCCGATCGATCTGCATCGCATCGGCACAGTGGCTAACATTGTGCGTTATGTGACGGCGCCGGATGGCTCGCATCATCTTGTCGTGCAGGGCGATGAGCGTTTCCAGATCGAGGAATTTCTCACCGGCTGGCCGTTTCTGGTCGCGCGGGTGAAGCGCATCGCGGATCCGCAGGAAACGAACGCACAAATTCAGGCGCGGTTCTTGAACCTGCAGCGGCAGGCCGTCGAAGCGCTGGAGCTTCTGCCCCAGGCGCCGCAGGAGATGTTGATTGCGGTGCAGAGCGTGCGCGAACCCGGTGCGCTCGCCGATATGGCGGCCGCGTACATGGATCTCAACGCGTTGGAGAAGCAGGAAATCCTGGAAACGGTCGATGTTTCGGCGCGTATGGAGAAGGTCTCCGCGCTGCTTGCCCATCGCATCGAAGTTCTGCGGCTGTCGCATGAGATTGGCCGCCAGACCAAAGCCGCGCTGGATGATCGCCAGCGCGAGGTGCTGCTGCGCGAGCAGATGGCAGCCATTCAGCGTCAGCTCGGTGAAGGCGAGCAGGGCAAGGCGCAGGATATCGCGGATCTGTCGGAAGCCATCACCAAGGCAGAAATGCCCAAGGAGGTGGAAGACGCTGCGCGCAAGGAACTGCGCCGGCTTGAGCGCATGCAGGAGGCGTCGCCAGATTATGGCATGACGCGCACCTATCTCGATTGGCTGATCGAACTGCCGTGGAAACTGCCTGAAGAGACGCCGATCGATATCAAGGATGCGCGGCGCATTCTTGATGAGGACCATTACGGCCTCGACAAGATCAAGCGGCGCATCGTCGAGTTTCTGGCCGTGCGCAAGCTGGCGCCGGAGGGCAAGGCGCCGATCCTGTGCTTCGTCGGACCGCCCGGCGTGGGCAAGACATCGCTTGGCCAATCGATCGCGCGCGCCATGAACCGCAAGTTCGTGCGCGTGAGCCTTGGCGGCGTGCATGACGAGGCGGAAATCCGCGGGCACCGCCGTACGTATATCGGCGCGCTGCCGGGCAACATCATTCAGGCTATCCGCAAGGCTGGGGAGCGTAACTGCGTGATGATGCTGGACGAGATCGACAAGCTGGGTTCGGGCGTGCAGGGCGATCCGCGCGCGGCGATGCTTGAAGTGCTCGATCCCGAGCAGAACGGGACGTTCCGCGACAATTATCTCGCGGTGCCGTTCGATCTGTCACGGGTTGTGTTCATCGCTACGGCGAACGTGCTCGACCAGATTCCGGGGCCGCTGCGCGATCGCATGGAGGTGATCCATCTTTCTGGCTATTCGGCGGAGGAGAAGTTCAATATCGCAAAGCGATATCTGGTTGCGCGTCAGCTCAAGGCGAACGGCCTGAAGTCCGATCAGGTTGAACTGACCGACGATGCGTTACGCGAGATCATCAACCTTTATACGCGTGAAGCGGGCGTGCGAAACCTTGAGCGCGAAATCGGCAAGGTTTTGCGCAATGCCGCCGTGCGTGTTGCAGAAGGCGAGAGCAGCACCATCAGCATCGACACGCCGGATCTGCACGCCATTCTGGGTGCGCCGGTGTTTGAAAGCGAAGTGGCGATGCGCACGTCGGTACCGGGCGTGGCAACCGGATTGGCATGGACGCCTGTGGGCGGCGATATCCTGTTTATCGAAGCCACGCGCACGCCGGGTAACGGCAAGCTGATCCTCACCGGTCAGCTCGGCGAGGTGATGCGCGAAAGCGTGCAGGCGGCGTTGTCGATCGTAAAGAACCGTTCGGCGCAGCTTGGCATCGACGAAAAGCTGTTCGAACGCAGCGACATCCACGTCCACGTTCCGGCCGGTGCAATTCCGAAGGATGGTCCGTCAGCGGGTGTTGCGATGTTTCTGGCGCTCACATCGTTGATGACCAACCGGCCGGTGCGCTCCGATACGGCGATGACGGGCGAGATCAGTCTGCGTGGGCTGGTGCTGCCGGTGGGTGGCATCAAGGAGAAGCTTGCGGCGGCTGCGCGTGCGGGCATCCGGCGCGTGATGCTGCCGGCGCGCAACCGTAAGGACATCGAGGATCTGTCCGAGGAAACGCGCAAGCAGCTTGAGCTGATCTGGCTGGAAAAGGTGGAGGACGCGATGGCTGCGGCGTTGGAGGATGAGGGTGCCGGTGCTGATGAAGGTCGCCCTGAAGTAACCGTCGATTAACCGCTCGGCCGCGTTTCCGCTGCAATACCGGGACTGCCGCCATCGCTGCGGGGCTCCCGGAGGGGCGTCTTAAACCAGGGCGAGAACGATTGAGGCCACCAGTCCGAAGGACAGGAAAAGGCCGGCCAGGGATAGCAGTCGATCGGCGGTCATGGCTGTGGTTCCAGTGTCAGCTCACTACAACCTATCGGTGCGGCCAAACGTTCCGGAACGAACAAGAAATGCTTTCTATTCCTGCCAAGCGCATAAAGAGCGCTCTCGCGCGCCCGTTCAGGCCGTGCTAGAGCCCCGGCCCTGACAATATCGCTCGACAAAAACCCGCCGGCTGATCAGAAGCGCGGCCATGTGCCAACCGTTGGCTTCGTGTCGCTTGGCTGCCCGAAGGCGCTGGTCGATTCCGAGCGCATCCTGACCAAGCTGCGCGCGGAAGGCTATCGCGTGGCGCCGGACTATGCGGGCGCCGACGTGGTGGTGGTGAACACGTGTGGGTTTCTGGATTCCGCCAAGCAGGAAAGCCTGGACGCCATTGGTGAGGCGATGGCCGAGAACGGCCGCGTCATCGTCACGGGTTGTTTCGGCGTTGAGGAAGGGCGCATCCGCGAAGCCCATCCCGGCGTGCTGGCGATCACCGGACCGCATCAGTATGAGCAGGTTGTCGAAGCGGTGCATGCCGCCGCGCCGCCAGAAGCATGATCCGTTTATCGATCTGGTGCCCGCTGAAGGCCTGCGCCTCACGCCGCGCCACTATGCGTATCTGAAGATTTCCGAAGGCTGCAACAACCGCTGCACCTTCTGCATCATTCCGCAGTTGCGCGGCGACCTGAAAAGCCGGCCGTCAAACCATGTGATGACCGAGGCCGAGCGCCTGGTGAAGGCGGGTGTGAAGGAGCTGCTGGTCATCAGTCAGGACACCAGCGCTTACGGTCTCGATCTCAAGTATGCCGAAAGCCAGTGGAAGGGGCAGCCGCTGCCCGCGCGCTTCCTGCCGCTGTGCGAGGCGCTGGGCGAGCTGGGCGCATGGGTGCGCCTGCATTACGTCTATCCCTATCCGCACGTCGATACCGTCATTCCGCTGATGGCGGAAGGCAAGCTGCTGCCTTATCTCGACATCCCGTTCCAGCATGCCTCGCCCGCGGTACTGAAGGCGATGCGCCGCCCCGGCAATCAGGAGAAGACGCTGGAGCGCATCCGCCGCTGGCGTGACGTTTGCCCTGATCTGGCCATCCGCTCCACGTTCATCGTCGGCTTCCCCGGTGAGACGGATGAAGATTTCGAGCTGCTGCTCGACTGGATGCGCGAAGCCGAATTGGCGCGCGTTGGCTGCTTCCGCTACGAGCCGGTTGATGGCGCGCCCGCCAACGATCTGGAAGGCGCGGTGCCGCAGGAAGTGAAGGACGAGCGCTGGCATCGCTTCATGGAGACGGCGAAGGAAGTCAGCGAGAAGCGGCTGGCGAAGATTGTCGGCCGCGAGATCGACGTTATCGTCGATGAGGTCGATGATGAGGGCGCGCTGGCCCGCTCCAAGTGGGATGCGCCGGAGATCGACGGCAGCGTGTTCCTCAACGGCGTCACCGACGTGAAGCCCGGCGAGATCGTTTCGGTGCGCGTGACGCAGGCTGACGATTACGACCTGTGGGCCGAACGCGTTTAACAGCGTGTGTTGAACCGAGCGCTCACCGATACCCGGGCGCTTAACATGGCGCGCTTGCGTCGGGGCACATTCCGCGCCCCGGCTTGGTTGGGTGAGTTTTTGGCTCGCCAGTCGCGCCGCTACCACCAACACGCTAGCGCCAGCCGCGACGATGCTGCTTAACAGCCAGGCGCGCGTGGTCATCGAACGCTCTATGCGCTGGGCGTAGGCGCGGAAGGTGTCGAACTCCGCCAGTTTACGGCTTATCGCTTCGAAGCTGGTGTAGGCGTGATAGTCGCCCCGGGGCGACGTGTATTCGATGCGGTCCAGCCGCGCCTTCAGATCGCGGCACTTGCGCAGCACTTCATCGAGCTTGCTTTCGCCGGCTGCGCTGCTCGCCCATGCGGAAATTGCGATAATGCCGTTCGTCCTCGGTCGCCTTCTGGAGATCGGCGACAGCACCGGCAAGCTGAGACATGTCGCGCGACAGCAGGCGCAGCGTCGCCTGCATCTGCTCCATCTTCACCGCGGTTTCGGCCACGAAGCTGTCGCGCGCGATGAGCGGAACCGAGGGCGCGACATCGCGTAACGTATTTCCGGCGAGCTACGCTCGATGACGGCTTTGCTCAAAAGCGAAATCTGTCGACGTCCGTCGAGTCTCAACACAGTCTCACGCCTCCCACGCGTCAAGCGGCCAAGTCCGGTGCTTGTCCTGAAAACAGGCAAGCGCTCTCGTTCGCGCGGGGCACGCAAGACGCAAGCGCATGCTCTCGCAGCCGAGAGCGGCGCTGCTGGCCATGCCGGCCGCAACGTCAGTGTTGGGATTTCTCTTGAGCTTCAGTTTCTTGACGATAACGCAGCGACCAAACTTTGGCTAGCCTCGCGTGTGACATTTTGTCGATAAGCACTGCAAATTTTCGCATCGTTACGCGGCGTGCGTGCGCGTGCATGCACACCACGACAGCGTACGAATTATGTGCGATTGCGCAGAGTGGCTGATGTCAGCCGATCTGTGCGCGGTGGCACGGGAAATGATCGGCGAGCACGATCGCCATCATCGCTTCACCGATGGGAACCGCGCGGATGCCGACGCACGGATCGTGACGCCCCTTCGTCATCACATCGGTTTCTTCGCCGTTGATGTCGATGGTCTTGCGCTGGGTGAGAATGGATGACGTCGGCTTCACCGCGAACCGGCACACGACCGGCTGGCCGGTGGAGATGCCGCCCAGAACACCGCCCGCGTGGTTGGAAAGAAAACACGGCTCGCCATCGTGACCGACGCGGATCTCGTCAGCGTTTTCTTCGCCGGTCAGTTCAGCAGCTGCCATGCCAGCGCCGATCTCGACAGCCTTCACCGCGTTGATGCTCATCATCGCCGAAGCGATGTCCTGATCCAGCTTGCCGTAGAGCGGTGCGCCCCAGCCTGCCGGAACGCCTTCGGCGACGACTTCAATCACTGCGCCGATGGATGAGCCGGATTTGCGGATGCCATCGAGATAGTCGGCCCACTTCACGGCGGTAGCAGCGTCGGGACAGAAGAACGGATTGGCGTCGACGGCGTCCCAGTCCCACAGCGAGCGGTCGACCTTGATATCGCCGACCTGCACTAGCGCGCCACGGATGCGTACGCCGGGAATGATCTTGCGCGCAACCGCGCCAGCGGCGACCCGCGCTGCGGTTTCGCGCGCCGATGAGCGACCGCCGCCGCGATAGTCGCGGATGCCGTACTTCTTGAAGTAGGCGTAATCGGCGTGACCGGGCCGGAACTTGCTGGCGATGTCGCCGTAGTCCTTCGAGCGCTGATCGACGTTGCGGATCATTAGTGAGATCGGTGTGCCGGTCGTCACCTGACGACCTTCTCCATCGCTGAACACGCCGGAAAGAATCTCGACCTCATCGGGCTCCTTGCGCTGGGTTGTGAAGCGCGACTGGCCCGGGCGGCGCTTATCCAGGAACTGCTGGATCTCGGATGGCTCAAGCGGAATTCCCGGTGGACAACCGTCCACAACGCAGCCGAGGCGGGACCGTGGCTCCGCCCCAGGGTCGTGACACGAAACAAATGGCCGAAAGTGTTGTGTGACATCGCCTGTAGCCGCGTTGAAGATCGAAAAAGCGGCTGTGTGTGCAACACTTGCCCAGTGGCAGTTGTGCCAGTCTTAGGAGTGCAAGCGAGGCCTCGCAAGTGCGCTAGGTGGCAAAGACCGTGACAGACGAGCGCGACGCAGTTTAAGTGGGGGGGGTATCGCGTCGTGCTTCGCGATTGATCGCATTGAAGCAGCAGCCCGGTCGCATATCGCCTCCGCGATAAGCGGCTACCTGCATGGGCCACCTCCGGGTGGTGAAACCTCCAGTCATCACAAGGCTTGCCTTGGACTTCTGGTTTCTTTTGCTGTTTCAGGATCAACGGCGCCACAAGCGCCGGGTTGCGTGAGCGCAAACTGCGTAAAAGCGTTTAGGGCCTCCGAGAGGAACGGACTGCCCGAAACACTGCTCCATGGCAGCCTGAGCAACTGTCACCGAGTGGTGTCATGCACCAAAACGGGAAAGAGCCGAGGCAGCCGCTGCTTCGGCTCTTTCTTTTGTGTCCGGCGACACTCCTGCGGGGCGCGCGGCCGCCGGACACTGAGAAGGATTGGGGCGTCAGCCGCCGGACACGGGAAGGGGTGACACCCTACACTCGGATGACGAGAAAGGTTTTGAGGCAGCATGCTGCCCGACTACACCAGGCGCAGATGCGGAAACTGGCGTGGCTCCTGACCTCGTCGGGATGACGGCGTGCCGAGGCATATGTCTGGTAGCACCGATCTAGCTTTTACGCGCGCGGCGGCCGGCGCCCGCAGGGGTGTCGCCGCGCCCAAGTTAAAACTAAATCCACTCCATGCCGTCGCGGCGCAGAATGAGAATGCGATCCTGCGGAACGGCGAGGTCGGGGATGGCCAAGGGTTCCAGTGCGTAGAGATGCCCGCGCAGCACCCGGCTGATGCCGCCGTGGGCGACAACCACGCAATCACGCTCGATGCCGTCCAGCCAGCCCACGGCGCGCTGGCTAAGGTCGGCGTAGCTTTCGCCGCCCTCCGGACGCCAGTTGAACGTGTCGAGGTTGCGCGCTGCGAGTCCATCGGGATCGACCTGAGGCAGATCCGCCGCCAGCGTGCCCTGCCAGGCGCCGTAATTGATCTCTTTCAGGCGTGGATCGAGGCTGTAGTCTTCAGCGGGCAGTTCCATGGCCGATCGCACGATCTCCATGGTCTCCCGCGCCCGCTGCAGGGGGCTGGCGATGAAGGGAAGCGCGCCGGTTTCAGGTGCCAGCGCGCGCAACATCTCGCCGTTGCGCCGGGCCTGACCGCGGCCCTTATCGTTCAGGGGCACGTCGGCCTGCCCCTGATAGCGCGACTGGGCGTTCCAGTCGGTCTCGCCGTGGCGGATGAAATAGATCGTAACCCCGGCGCGCATCACTAAAAGCTGCTCTTCTGCGGGCGTTTAGCTCTCGTCGGATTTGGCGACCGTGATGTCCGGGGCGTCCTCGTTCTTCATGCCCTGAACATGATAGCCGCTATCGACGTGCAGCACTTCACCCGTAACGCCGCCGGAGAGATCCGAAAGCAGGTAAAGCGCCGAGCCGCCCACATCTTCAATGCTGACAGTCCGGGCGCAGGGGCGAGTTGTACTCATTCCAGCGCAGGATGTAGCGGAAGTCGGCGATGCCTGAAGCGGCCAGCGTCTTGATCGGGCCAGCCGAGATCGCATTGACGCGAATGCCGGTCTTGCCCAAGTCGGCCGCCAGATAGCGCACGCTGGCCTCCAGCGCCGCCTTCGCCACGCCCATCACGTTGTAGTGAGGCATGACCTTTTCGGCGCCGTAATAGGTGAGGGTCAGCATCGAGCCGCCCTCGGGCATCAGCTTCTCGGCCCGGGCCGCAAGGGCCGTGAACGAGTAGCACGAGATCAGCATCGTCTGGGTGAAGTTCTTCTCGGTGGTATCGACGTAGCGGCCGTCCAGCTCAGCCTTGTCCGAGAAGGCGATGGCATGGACGAAAAAGTCGAGCTTGCCCCAGACACGTTCTAGCTCAGCGAACACGGCATCCATCGATGCGGCATCGCTGACGTCACACGGCAGCACCACTTTCGAGCCAAGTTCCTTGGCCAGCGGCTCCACGCGCTTTTTCAGCGCGTCGCCCTGATACGTAAAGGCAAGCTCAGCGCCCTGGTCAGCAGCGGCGCGGGCAATGCCCCAGGCAATTGAACGGTTGTTGGCAAGGCCCATGATAAGGCCGCGTTTGCCAGCCAACAGGTTGCCCTTCGCAACCCCTGCGCTCGGCATAGGCTCCGTCATGGGTCTCTCTCTATAGTTCCTGGTTATCGCCCGGTCAGTTCGGCGCGCATCCTACACAAATGAAACGGTGGGTCCAGATGGGCGGCTGCCCGCAGGTAGAAAGTCAAAGGCCGGCTCGGGGCCGGCCTTTGTGCTGATCGCCATGCGGGAAGGGGGTTACCGCCGGGTCAGCCGTCCAATTGCCAACGGCCGCTGGGCAACCGGCAGGCGATGCCTTCCTGGCGCTTCGATGTCGGGCCGTTGGTCATTAAAACTATGAGATGTCTACAAATCTTGCCGCTGCTGTCCTTGAATGACGCTGTCGGCTGGACAAGGCCGGAGAGCTTTCCATGCCAGCGGCGCCAGACATAAGTCTTGCCGTCGCCCACCTCGGTGAGCGCATATTGGATACGTTCCAGTGCGGCGATTTCGTCCTTTTCATCCAGTTGATAGCGCGCGCTGGGCACACTGATTTCGGTCTGGGACAGGATCGAAATGCCTGGAGTTTCAGGCAAAGCGGCCGCCGGAGCCGGTGCGGCGCTTCCTTCGCGACTGACCGAAGTTTCCCACTGCTCGCTGCCGAAGGCCGTGGCTGGAGCCATCAGTATTGCTGCAAACAGAACCATGCCGGTGGTGACAACGGCGGTAAGCGTTACTACAGAGGGGTGCTGACTCATGACGCTCACTTGAATCTAACCTACGCAACTGCCACGCAAAGACTGGCGCGACCTGTGACAACTATGCTCCGGCTTGGTTAAATTCGACTGAACGCGTGTCTCGACCGAGAAAAACTTCTTGCATTGAGGTTTCGACGTGAGTGATCTGCGCCCCGCCGCCGAGGCGGTAGTAGAGCCCGGCGATTTCGTTGCTGCCGATGAACCCTTTGCCCTGTTCGCAGATTGGCTGCGGGAGGCGACCAAGCACGAGCCGGAAGACCCCAACGCCATGGCGTTGGCCACCGTCGACAGTCAGGGCCATCCCAACGTGCGCATGGTGCTGTTGAAGGCCGTCGATCCGATCGGCTATCCCGGTCGCGGATTCGTGTTCTTCACCAACTACGAGAGCGCCAAGGGCCAGGAGCTGCAGGCCAACCCGCACGCGGCGATCGATTTTTACTGGAAAAGCTTGCGTCGGCAGGTTCGTGTGCGCGGCCCGGTTACACCAACGACGGCCGAGGAAGCCGACGAGTATTTCGCAACCCGGCACCGCACATCGCAGATTGGCGCCTGGGCATCGAAGCAGTCACGGCCGCTGGAAAGCCGCTTTGCGCTGGAAAAGGCCGTGGCTGGCGAGGCCGCCAGGTATCTGCTTGGGGAAGTTCCCCGCCCGCCGCACTGGTCCGGCTTCCGCATCACGCCGGTGCAGATCGAGTTCTGGCACGCACGCATATCGCGGCTGCACGAGCGCGTGGTGTTCACGCGGCCGGAGCCCGGTGCGGAGTGGTCGAAAACCCGCCTTTACCCTTGAGCCCGCCTTTACCCTTGAGACTGTACTGACGTTGAGTGCGGCGCGCAGTAGCATGGCAGTCATGCTCCGCACGGTCGTGGCTTGACCCGGTCACAATCTACGGTCAAATCCGCTGACGTCATATGTGGCGGCTGCGGGAAAGAGGTGGCATGCCGACGAACGAAAAGCGCAGGCGGAAAATACTGGTCGTGACCGGCGCCTCGCGCGGGATCGGGCACGCCACCGTGCAGCGTTTTGCGGCGTCGGGCTGGCGCGTCATCAGCTGTTCGCGCCATGCTTTCCCGGAAAAATGCCCCTGGGAGATGGGGTGTGAAAACCATCTGCAGGTTGATCTTGCTGATCCGCAGGACACCGAGCGCGCCATCGAAGACTTGCGCGCGCGCCTTGCCGATGAAGGCGGCTATCTGGATGCGCTGGTCAATAATGCCGGCATCAGCCCCAAGGCACCGGGCGGCCAGCGTCTGGGGGCAAAGGACACCTCAAACGAGATCTGGCGCGAGGTGTTTCAGGTGAATTTCTTCGCGCCGATCATGCTGGCGCGTGGGCTTTTCGGTGAACTGGCGAAAGCGGGCGGGGCAGTGGTGAATGTCACCTCGATTGCCGGCACACGCGTGCATCCGTTTGCCGGGTCTGCCTATGCAACATCAAAGGCGGCGCTGGCGGCGTTGACGCGCGAGATGGCGGCCGATTTCGGTCGCGACGGTGTTCGCGTCAATTCCATCTCGCCGGGCGAGATCGACACCTCAATCCTTTCGCCGGGCACGGGCAAGATCGTGGAGGAGCAGATTCCCATGCATCGGCTTGGTTCGCCGGAGGAAGTGGCGCGCGCGATTTATTTCCTGTGCAGTGAGCAGTCGAGCTATGTCCACGGGGCGGAGCTGCACATCAACGGCGGCCAGCACGTTTGAGGGCCGCGCGTGGAGGTCCACTTTGCTGTGGGCGCATCGCTGCATCGGGGCTGATTCTCGATTAAGGTTGCCTGCCTTGCACCTTGGGGAAACGCCGACGCCGATGTCGTTGGCAACTAACTGATGGCTGACCTTGCATGACCTCCGCCGCGCCTGCACTTTTTTCAGCCGCTGAAGCACCGCGCCCGGCAGCGGCCATCGCGTTTTGCCTGCGGTGTCACGCATGAGATCGCCACACTCCGCGCCTTCCTTCTTCGGCCGCTGGACCAGCCGCATCGCGGTATTCTCGGCTGTGTTGCTGTTCACAGCGGCATTCCTGCATCGAATCTTTTCTCTGCCCACGCCCATTGCCTTCAATCTTGCGGCGGTTGCGTTTCTCGGCGCCGGGCTTGCGATCATTTTCGCGGTGCTGGCGATCATCGGCATCTGGCGTACCGGACGCGCCGGAACGTCCCGCGCTGTATTCGCCATTCTTGTCAGTCTGGCCCTGATGCTCTGGCCGCTTATTTTCCTGCCGAAGTATGATGGCCTGCCAAGCATCTACGACGTTACGACCGACACCGCTGATCCGCCGCCGTTTACCGAGATCGCGAAGTTGCGCGCGCCCGATGCAAACTCGGTTGCGTATGTGGGGGAATCCTTTGCGCGCAAGCAGGCTGCGACCTATCCGGATATTCGGCCGATTGAAATCGACAGGCCTGCCGACGAAGTTTTTGAGCTCGTCATTGCGGCCTTGAGGCGGCTGAAGCTGCCGATCATCCATCAGCAGCCGCCCGATGACTCTGTTGAGCGCCCAGGCTTCATTGAAGTGGCGGATCGCACGCTAATTCTGGGGCTGCAAGAAGACATCGCTATCCGTGTCTCAGGCACGGAAAAGCACGCGCGGGTCGATGTGCGTTCAGCTTGGCGTTATGGCAAACATGATCTGGGATTCAACGCCGCACGGGTGCGCGTGCTGCTAAAGGAAATCGTTGTTGCGATGGAGTCGTCCGTTCCGTCCGCGCGCAACGAACAAGCCGAGGAACCTAAAGAGGACGAACCTCGCAATCGGCGATCGAAGAACCGTCGCTGACGGTGATGAGTTCGCGTTCGGCCAGATGATCGATGTGCGCGCGCAGCGACATCATCGCTGCACCCATCACTGCTGGATCGAGATCACGATAGATAATCGGCAGCAGTGCGCGCGCGCTTGATGCGCCTTTTCGAATAGCTTCCAGAATGGCCTGCTCGCGCCACTTGCGGTGCAGAAGATAGGCTTTCACCGCGCGCTTGGGTTCCTCGATGCGCCCGCCGTGGCCCGGCAGAAACAGGGCATCGTTGCGTGTCAGCAGCCGCTCCAGAGAACGCAGATAATCTGACATGCGGCCTTCGGGCGGCGCGATAACCGATGTGTTCCATGCCATCACGTGGTCGCCAGAAAAAACGATCGGCTGATTTTCCATCGCAAGGCAGAGGTGGTCCGGCGCATGGCCCGGCGTATGTAGCGCTGTCAATGCCCAGTCTTCGCCGGCGATGCGGTCGTTATCGGCGACGTGCACGTCCGCCATAAAATCGTGCCCGACAAACTCCGCATGGGGATCGCCGCCTTGCTCGGGTGTCAGTTGAGCGCGCCGAAATGCAAACGTGCGTGCGCCGGTTGCTGCCACCAGGGCGTTGATGCCGTCGGTGTGGTCGCGGTGGGCGTGGGTGGTAATGATGTGCGTGATCGGGCGTCCATTCGCTGCGGCAAGGATCGCATCACGATGCACCGCGCTTTCCGGACCCGGATCGATCACGGCCAGACTGCGGGTTCCGACAAGATACGTGTTTGTGCCCTTGAACGTCAGCGGTCCGGCATTGGGCGCCACAAGCCGCGCGATCCCATCCGCCATAACGGTGGGGATGCCGTAGCTGAAGTGCATGTCGGTTTTGAAGTTAAGGGCCATACAACGCAACCGGTCTTGCTGGAAACGGGCCGACGGACAATGTCAGTTCGGCAAGCGGGAATGTAGCCCGCCGCGAGACTGAGGTCATGACAGATGAGACAGGGTTTGCCCAGCGGCTGTGGCGAAGACGGTTGCAAGTGCCGCGCCTCGTGCTTTGGCAGGCTACACGCCGATAATCACGGCGGTTGCAGAGGGCGTGTACATTCCGCGGGGATCAATCCGCCGATACCAGCGGATTGATCCAGTTGGGTCGATATTCAGCGCCCGGTCTTTGCGGCGGTATAGCCGGTGATGAGGTTGCGATAGTCGGGGATGTGGTTCGACAGCAGCGCGCCGAGGCCCTCCACGTCGTTGCGCCAATCGCGATGCAGTTCGCAGGCAACGCCGAACCAAGTCATGAGCTGAGCACCGGCAGCCGACATGCGGTCCCATGCGTTGTCACGTGTGATCGAATTGAACGTGCCCGAAGCGTCGGTGACAACGAACACCTCATAGCCCTCAGCGAGTGCGGACAGAGTGGGGAATGCCACGCAAACTTCCGTCACGACGCCGGCGATGATGATCTGCTTGCGTCCCGTGGCTTTCACGGCGTTTACAAAATCATCGTTGTCCCAGGCATTGATCTGTCCCGGCCGCGCGATGAAGGGTGCATTGGGAAACTGTTGCTTCAGTTCGGGAACGATGGGGCCGTTGGGGCCATCTTCAAAGCTGGTCGTCAGAATGGTGGGAAGCTTGAAGTAGGCCGCAAGATCGCCCAGTGCGAGCACGTTGTTTTTGAACTTGTCGGGTTCGATATCGCGCACCAGCGACAGCAGCCCCGACTGATGATCAACGAGCAGCACGACGGCGTTGTCGCGGTCAAGGCGGTTGTAGGCCCGGGCCATAGCAGGTTCCTTCTGGGTCTTTAATGATGAAGGGGGAATTCGGCGCGAGGATGGTGCCCCGGATTTTCATCCGGAGCACCGCAGTTGCGTCAGGCGTGCTCGACAGCAGCGATGCCGCCGAACTTGCCGTGCTGGAAATCAAGCATCGCCTGCTTGATCTCGCCCACGGTGTTCATCACGAACGGGCCCTGGGCGACGACGGGCTCGTTGATAGGCTCGCCGCTCAGCACCAGCAGCTTGGCATCGCCATTGGCTTCGATGGTGATGCTGCCGCCTTCCGAAGCGAACACGACGGTCTGTGCGTCGCGTGCAACTTCTTCGCCGTTGATCTCGACAGTGCCCGAAAGCACGACCACCGTCAGAGTGTGGCCTTCCGGCAGATCGAGGGTCGCTGTCTTGTTCCTGTTCAGACGCACGTCCCAGATGTTGATGGGCGTGAACGTCCGCGCAGGACCTTTGGCAGCATCGATGTTGCCGGCGATGACGCGAACTCGGCCTACACCGTTGGGCAGTTCCACGACCGGGATGTCGGACGCGAGCAGCGTCTGATAGCCGGGGGCCGCGGACTTATCCTTCGCGGGCAGGTTCACCCAGAGCTGCGCCATCTCGAATGCACCGCCCTTGCGGGCAAATGCATCGGAATGGAACTCCTCATGGACGATGCCGTTGGCAGCCGTCATCCACTGCACGTCCCCCGGTCCGATGACGCCGCCGGCACCGGCTGAATCGCGGTGCTCAACTTCGCCGTCGTACACGATGGTCACCGTCTCGAACCCCTTGTGCGGGTGGGCGCCGACGCCGCGCCGCTGCGTGGTGGGGCCGAAAACGGCGGGTCCGGCGTAGTCCATCATGATGAACGGGCTGACGTGCTGGCCCTGATCGTGGTGGGAGACCACGGTGCGGACCGGAAAGCCGTCACCGACCCAGTGCTGACGCGGGGCGCTGTAGATGCCGAGAATCTTTCTCATGGCACTTCTCCTGCTGGTGATTGGTGGGGGATGCCGGTGGGCATCTCCGTTGCCGATATACCTATCGACGGGACGATTAATTCGCTAGCAGGCACATATTGACCACACCGTCCCAAATATAGGACGATAGTGCATGCAGCAGGATCTCAACGACCTCTACTATTTTGCGTCGGTGGTGGAGCATGGTGGCTTTGCCGCCGCCAGCCGGGCGCTGGGTATCCCTAAGTCGAAGCTGAGCCGCCGGGTTCAGGAGCTGGAGGAGCGGCTCGGCGTGCGCCTGTTGCAGCGCTCAACGCGCAAGCTCGCGGTAACGGAGCTGGGGCAGGCGTATTACCGGCACTGCGTGGCGATGCTGGTCGAGGCCGAGGCGGCGCAGGACGTGATCGACCGGTCGCGCTCCGAACCGCAGGGTGTCATCCGCGTCAGCGCGCCGCCTGCGTTGGTCTGTTTTGAAGTGGGCACGATGATCGCGCGTTACATGGCGAAGTTTCCGCGCGTTCACGTCGATCTGGTTTCGACGTCCCGCCGTGTTGATGTGATCGGCGAGGGCTTTGACGTTGCGTTGCGCGTGCGCTTCCCGCCACTGGAGCAGAGCGACCTCGTGATGCGTACGCTGAGCGAAAGTCCGCAACGGATGGTTGCCAGTCCGGAGCTGGTCAAGGGGATGGCGCTGCCGCTGGTGCCTGCGGATCTTGCAGCGCTGCCTAGCCTCGATCTGGCTCCGGCGGTGGCGAAGCATGTGTGGGAGCTGATCGGCGCTGACGGTGCCTCTGTGCGCGTGACGCATCATCCACGGCTCATCACAGACGACATGGCTCAGCTTCTCGCAGCAGCCATCGCCGGGGTCGGAGTGGTGAAGCTGCCATCGATGGTGGCGGATGAGCACATCGCATCGGGCGCGCTGGTCAACGTCACGCCGGGCTGGACGCCGCCCGGTGGCATTGTGCACGCGGTGTTTCCATCCCGTCGCGGACTGCTGCCATCGGTGCGCGGATTTATCGATTTTCTGGCCGCAGAATACAGCGCGCTTAATCTGATCGACGCTTCGCGACATCAGTAGGTCGCCTACTTTACCGCGCGCTCGCAGCGATTGTTCATACACTTTAGCTGAGTGCGGCGTTTTATAGGCATACCTGCCGCGCGAATGCGTCCTACATGGTGTGAGCAACAAGGGACGCGAACAAGTAATGCGCGAGTTGGCTGACACACGAACGGATGCAGCATGACGATGACCCAACGAGCCGATTTATCGGCTGACGATATTGCGCGTTTCGGTGAGGATCCCACTGCGTCGTTCGCTGCGAACCTGCAGGACGTCAGATCTCGCATCGCCGCAGCTTGTCTTCGCAGCGGGCGGTCGCCGGACGATGTGCGGTTGCTGCCGGTCACCAAGACTGTGCCGGTGCCGGTTCTGCGCTATGCCTTCGCAGCGGGAATCCGCGATTTCGGTGAAAACAAATTGCAGGAGGCGCGCGATAAAAACGCAGCTCTTGCCGATCTCGATATCCGCTGGAGCATCATCGGGCATCTTCAGACCAACAAGGTGAAGTACCTGGTGCGCTTCGCATCGGAATTCCATGCGCTCGATAGCTTCCGGCTGGCGGAAGAACTGAACCGACGTCTTGAAGCGCAGGAGCGCGATCTTGATGTGTTCGTGCAGGTCAACACATCGGGCGAGCCGAGCAAGTATGGGCTGCAACCGGCGGACGTCATTCCGTTCGTCGAACGCTTGGCCGAGTTCCCTCGCCTGAAACCGCAGGGACTCATGACGCTCGCGATATTCAGTTCCGATGTCGAACGCGTTCGGACTTGCTTCCGGTTGCTGCGTGATCTGCGGGATCGCGCGGTGGCGGTTCACCCGGCATTGACGCAGCTCTCAATGGGGATGTCCGGAGATTTTGAGATCGCCATCGAGGAAGGCGCGAATGTTGTGCGTGTCGGCCGGGCCATCTTCGGCGCGCGGCCGACCAGCGATGCACACTATTGGCCCGGACTGATCTCACCCGAACCCGACCAGCAGTAGACGATAGAGCGGGACGCATAGCGCACGCTGTAGTTGCCTGTTGTCAAGCAAGGCAGTTGCTTTGCGGCAACGAGCGCTCGGTTTGTTGCGATCAATCGATCTGGCTCCGGCGGTATGCGATCAGCCGCGCTCGCAGCGGCAAGACCACTAAAACAAGGCATAATCATACTCTTGTAGTCATGTTATGTGGCCGCCCGCCCGGAACTGCATAGAAGCGCTCTAAATATTTATTGTTGCAGAGAAATTTTTGATGGGATTTGTGGAGATGCAAAGTGCGGCATCGGCGTTGCCTTCCCGCATTCAAGGCTGACGGCATCGATTGTTGGCCTGCTTTCCGCTATGCCGCGCCCCGGCTTGAAGGGGCTTTACCGTACCATGTGAGGCGTGAGGTTGCTCTGTGGCTGACAATATCCATCGATGGCTCGGGGATCTGTTTCGGCACTATCACACCGAGGTCGTGCGTTATGCGGCCCGTCTCGTCGGTGACCGCGAAAACGGCGAGGAGGTCGTGCAAAGCGCTTACGTGCGTCTTGCAAGGCGCTCCGCCGAAGGCATCGTTGTCGAGCATCCGAGAGCCTACCTGTTTACGGCGGCGCGCAATGCTGCCGTCGATTTCACGGCGCGGCGTGCGGTGGAATGGACCTATCGCGTCGACGTTGAGGATCTGTCGCCGCTGGCGGTGACCGTTGATCCAACTGTGGCATTTGAATATCGCCAGCGCCTAGCCCGCCTTGCCGTGCTGCTCAACGAACTGCCCACCTCCTGCCGGACTGCTTTCGTCATGAACCGGATGGAGGGGCGCACGCACAAAGAGGTGGCGCAGGCGCTTGGCATATCCATCAGCATGGTCGAAAAGCACGTCACCCGTGCGCTGATTCATTGTCGCGATCTCATGCGCGACGCAGAAGAGAGCTGACCTGCAGGCCACCTGCATCGAAGGTTGCATTACGGGTTTTGCGCCGTGGTCCCGTCTATATCACTGAGGACATGACAGACTGACCGTGCAACGTGATCCGCGGATGAGCCCCAAACCAACCTATCCATCCAAGGCACTTTCGAACGAAGCGCTGGAGTGGATCGTTCGACTGAATTCTGGCGCGGCCCGAAAATCGGATCGCACGGCCTTTGCTACCTGGCGCGCACAGAGCGCCGAGCACGAGGCCGCCGCGGCCGAGGCCGAAGCCCTTTGGCGCGATGCCGACAATCTTCATGCCGATCCTGAAAGCGGTTTGATCAGGTTAGGCGGCCGCAAAAAGCCTCGGGTGTCCCGGCGTACGGTGCTCCGCGGGTTGGCCGGCGTGGGGGTCGGGGCCGTTGGCGCTTACTGGGCCAGCGGCGCCATGCGGCCGCTGATGGCCGACCATGCGACAGGGGTCGGCGAAGTCGGAACGGTCGATCTGCACGATGGCACGCGCGTGGTGCTGAATGCAATGTCGGCAATGAATGTCGATTATTCTCCGCAGTTGCGCCGCATCGCGCTGCTGCAAGGGCAAGCCTATTTCGAGGTCATGCGCGACACCGCCCGTCCATTCGAAGTTTCGGCGCGCGGCGCCACCGTGACCGCGCTCGGCACAGCCTTTGATGTCGACAGCCGCCTTGCATCCGATCGCGTCAGCGTCTTTGTCGCCCAGAACGCTGTGCGGGTGCAATCCACGTTCGAGCGTGCAACCGATAGTGTCATTCTGTCGGCCGGGCACAGGGTGCTCGTCTCCGGTGCAGGCCGCATCGGTGCCGCAGTCGCACAGGACCCCGCAGCAGCTCTGGCCTGGCGCACGGGGATGCTGATCGCCGAGGGTGAAACGTTGGAAGATGTGATCGCTGCTCTGCGCACCTATTCCAAAGGCTGGATCATCATCCAGGATGCCGATGTGCGCGAGCTGAAGGTCAACGCGGTTCTGGATCTCAGAACTCCTCAGCAATCGCTCGATGCGCTGGCGGCCGGCCTGCCGATCCGGGTGATGCGGTTGTCAAATCTCGTCACGGTTATTTCTGCCGCATAGCGATCGTGAATTTTTCGGCGGATCTTTGTTGAGGGTTATCGTCAGGTTTCCCGTCTAAGCCAGTGAGGGAAGGCACGAGCCCACTGGCTAACTCCCTCGATGTGTATGCGTATGGGGGTTTGAATGTCGTTTGCGTACCGGGGGCGCCAACCGCAGCATTTTGCGCGGATGGCGATGTTAAGCGTGTCGCTGCTGGCCTTGGCGCCCGCGCTGCAAGCACAGCAGCTATCTGCTGCACAGAGCAACACCATCAGTTTCAATATTCCAGCTCAGCCGCTGACATCGGCGCTTTCTGCGTTTGCGCGTCAGTCGGGCGTCAAGCTGGCTTATCCGGCATCGCTTACAGCGGGTAAGTCGGCGCCGGCGCTTTCTGGTCAATACACGCGCGATGCGGCGCTGAGCCAACTGCTGAGCGGCAGCGGTTTGAGCTTCAGCTTCACCGCGGCGAACGTCGCGACGATCAGCGATCCTAACAGCGGCGCCGATGCCGGTGCGGCTGTCGATGGTGCGATTGCGCTGGATACTATCGATGTGTCGGGTGGTGGCATCGCGGGCACCTCCGTTTACACACCCTATGAAACCGCAGCACCGACCGCACACATTTCGGCTGAAAACATTGAACGCTTTCGCGGCGCAAGTCCGGCTGACATGTTCCGCGGAACACCCGGCGTAATGTCGGGCGAAGCGCGCAATGGCGGTGCAGGCATCGACGTCAATATCCGCGGCATGCAGGGCTTTGGCCGCGTTTCGACAACCGTCGATGGTGCAGAAAATTCGCTCACCATCTATCAGGGATATCAGGGACTATCGAACCGCTCGTTCGTCGATCCTGATCTGATCGGCGGCGTCGACATCACCAAGGGTTCTGACGCTTCATCGTGGGGCAACGCCGGCTCCGTGGCCATGCGCACGATCAACGCCGACGACATCGTCAAGGATGGCAACACGTGGGGCGTGCGCGTCAAAGGCGGCTTTGGCACCAACACGTCCGGGCCGACCACCGGCAGTCGCGCTGGCTACCTGTTCAACAATCCGCTTAGCGAACTAAACGATCCCAATGCGCGCCCCGGAACCGCGACGCCATCGGCGGCGGGCATGAACCGGCCGAATACATTCACGCCCACCAGCGGATCAGGCAGCATTGCTGCCGCATACAAAGGCGAGAATTTCGACGTCGTTGCGGGCTACGCCTATCGCGAGCAGGGCAATTATCACGCCGGCACTAAGGGCAACGATGCCAATCCGACCAACACCGGCGATCGGCCGTTCTGTTATCCGGATGGAACCTGCCCGTTTTTCTATCGCGACTTCATGGTCAACGGTGGACTGGCGAACTACCGCGCCGGCGAGGAAGTGCTGAACACGCAGTTGCGTACCGAGTCATGGCTGGCAAAAATGAATGCCAAGCTCTCCGATGAGCACACGCTGCAGCTTGGCTACACCGGATTCCGCAGTGAAGCAGGTGATCGGATGGCGTCTTCGCTTGGCAGCATTGGCACTCAGGCCGTTCAACAGAAGCAGACTGCAGGCACTGCCCTTGACACGTTCACTGCTCGCCATCAGTGGAATCCGGCCGATAACGATCTGATCCAGCTGAACGCCAACGCGTATTGGAGCCACCTTGAACTGCGCAATCCGATGCGCCTCACCAACTATGCGTTCGTGCAGAAAGGGCTTGTCGCGCCAAACTTCCGCAGCGGCTCCGACACCGACATGTGGGGCGGCGATCTCACCAACCTGTCGAAATTCGATTTCGACTTCGGCAAGATTGATGTCACCAACGGCTTTTCATATCGCGCCGAAGACACGCGCGGCAGCCGCAACAGCGAAGCGATGGACATCATCGGCGCGCGCGATGCCGTTCGCCACGAGGTCGCGGGCTTCACCAAGGTAGCATACACGCCGCTGGACTGGTTCACCGTGCACGGCGGCCTACGCTACTCGCATTTCTGGATGCAGGATCGTTTCGAGCCCTATTCGGAGCGCGGCCAGATCGAGCGCGGCGAGATCAAAATGGGCTACCGAACCAATGATGGCGGGTTCAGCCCATCGGCCGGCGTAATCGTCAAGCCGATGGACGGCGTCGAGCTGTACGCAAACTATTCGAGCACGCTGCGTTCGCCAAGCATCATCGAAGCCGGTTCGGCCTTCACCATGGTGGCGCAGAACGGTTTGGTGCCAGAACGCTCCAACAACTGGGAGCTCGGCGCCAACCTGCGTCGCGACGGCCTTTTGTCAACCGATGATCGCGGCATGGTCAAGCTCGGCTACTTCAATTGGGATGTGCAGGATTATCTCGCGCGTAATCTCAGGATCATCGACAACAACAACGTGCTGCAGGTCGACAACATCGACCGGGCGAAATTCGAAGGCGTGGAATTTGCCGGACGCTACGAATACAAGGGTTTCTCAGCGGATCTCGCCGCGAACTATTTTCTTAACGTTGAATACTGCCGCACGGCTGATACCTGCGGCGCCGGCACGCTCTACGGCGATTACGCCACCAATCATGTGCAGCCGAAATACACCGTCGATCTGACCGTTGCCCAGAAGCTGTTCGAGGATACGCTGACGGTCGGCGGCCGCGCATCGTACATCGGTCCGCGCTCGATTGGTCATGGCGACGTCACCGCGGTCGGTGCATCGCAGTTCATCGCGCCGATAAAGTGGGAACCCTATGTGCTGGTCGACCTGTTCTCGGAATACAAGCTGACCGACAGCCTGACGGCATCGCTGCGCGTCGAAAACCTGTTCGACAAATACTATATCGACCCGCTCAGCCTCGTCGCGCAGCCAGGCCCTGGCCGCACCTTCTATGCCAGCTTCACCAAGACATTCGGCGGTGACGATACGTTGCCTGAAGTGCCGTCGCTGTTCACCCACGGCGAACCGGACTCCACTGGCCGTGTTGACTGGGGCGGTCTTTATGCGGGCTTCCACGCCGGCGCCGGTCTGGCGCACACGTGGGGCACGACGACTCCAACCGATGGTTCGTCAAACGCCATCGCCGCAACCGAATCCGCCGACATGGACTTCGACAGCGGCATGTTCGGCCTGCAGGCGGGCTATAACTGGCAGCTTGGCAACGGTGTGGTGCTGGGTCTCGAAGCCGATTGGAGCAAGACCTACATGCAGGGCCGGCAGATGGCGCGCTCCACCGAAGGCACGCTCGCTACCGCAGGCTCGCTGCAGGCTCTGACAGCGTACGACATCGACTGGACCGTGAGCGTGCGCGGCCGCATTGGTTATGCCGTGAGCGACCGGCTCATGCTCTACGGCACCGGCGGTCTCAGCATGTTGCGCGAAACGCAAACGCGTCAGCAGTATCGCTCCACTAACTCTCCGGCATATCCATTGGGCAAGACGACGGAAGCGGTCGGCATTGAGACAGATACCAAGAACCGGTTCGGATTCACCGTCGGCGGCGGCGCGGAATATGCGGTCAGCGAGCACTGGTCGATCCGCGCGGATTACGGCTACACCCGCTTCGGTAGCAAGAGCTTTTCGTTTGAAAAGGCAGCAGCCGGTGCTGCGGCTCCCTCGGCAACACCTGGCGCCATCATTGGCTACATCAGGGACGATCCTCGCTTCTCCGCCCGATGTGCGGCTGGAACACTGCCGCAATCGATCTGCGATGAGCCTATGCGCGCACCCACGATATACGACGACGGCACCGCAAATGAAGTGAACGGCCGGTCCGCGAACAATGCGCTCGACATGCACACGCTCAAGCTCGGCATCAACTACCGCTTTTAATTGAAGCGTTCAGCCGAACAACCAACTCGCCGCGATGAATTCCTTCTGGATCATCGCGGCGGTGGCGTGAAGTATCGGAGATGCCACGCGCGACGTCCGTTTTGATCGCGTGAGTTTGGTTCGCCAGGATTTACGATGTGAGTTCATTATCAGCCGATGCGGTGCCGTCGTCGTTGAACGCTACCAGATGCAGAGTGAACTGAGCGCCGCCGCCGCTGCGACTGTCAACTGTTACCGAACCTTGATGGATTTCGGCAATGCGCTTGACGATGGACAGGCCTAGTCCAGCGCCGCCGGTTCGATAGGGATCGCGGACGCCAAAGCGCTGAAAGATTGTATCGCGCTGGGAGACCGGTACCCCATCACCTCGATCAAGTACGGTGACGGTAGCGTCCGAGCCGACAATCAGTTCAACGGTAGAGCCGGCCGGCGTATGCCGAAGTGCGTTCTCAGAAAGGTTGCGCACGGCGCGGCGCAGAAGTTCTGCGTTGCCGCGAACCCATACCGGCGTGCCGGAAGCTTCGAGAGCAACGCTTTTGTCCTGCGCCAGCGCCAGCGGGGCAATGTGGGCAGCAACGTCGGCGCACACCTCATAAATATCGGCGCGGTCGCTGGCGTGCACGAGAATGTTGTCCGATTCGGCAAGATCGAGCAGCTGCCCGATCACGCGGCTCATGACATCGACATCGCGGAACAATTCATCCGTCGGCAGCAGGTCGGCACGGGTTTCAAGGCGCGCGCGTAGTACGGCCAAAGGTGTACGCAACTCGTGCGCCGTGTCGGCAATGAACTCGCGCTGATGGGCGAAGCCATTTTCGATGCGATCAAGCGCCTGATTGATGCTGGTGACCAGCGGCAGAATTTCGTTTGGAACATCGTGGACGGGCAGTCGAACTTCCAGACGATTGGGCGAAATACGTGCGGCTTTTGTCGAGGCGCGCAACAGGGGCTGCATCGAATTGCGAACGATGAGAATGTCGGCCGTGGCTAACAGCAACAGTACCGGAATGGCCGTCCAACCAACCCGCTGCAGAAACTCTGCGACGACGTCATCCAAAACGACATCCCGATGGTGGAGATCCTCACCAACCTGAATCCAAAGGTTTTCGTCGCCAATGTTCTTGAGAATGCTGACGCCGGCAATCTCCTTGTCACCTATCTTTGCTACCTGATATCCGCTGGGAATGGTGTTGCCGGACGTGGAGACAAAAAGACCTTGTGCGTACGCTGTAGGAGACAGCAGCGGCGCGCCGCGTTCGTCCAGAACAGCGTATGCATAGCGCCCATAGTCGTCTGAGAATATCGCCTTCAGATTTTGCGGCAGTTCGAGGTTGAGTTTGCCATCGGGATTGCGGCGCAGGTTAGATGCCAGCCATTCGGCCTGATCGCGCATCGCCTGTTCATGAATCGTATGCACGGCTACGTTCATGAAATAGAACAGCACCAGCGGAATGATGGTGGCGGTGATAAGAATGGTGATGACATGCAGCGAAGTCATCCGTGCCGTTAGCGAACGGAAAGTCGGCACTACTCAGTTTCCTTCATCACATAGCCAACGCCGCGCATGGTTGCGATTTTTACGCTCGCGCCAGCTGCCGCAAGCTGTTTGCGCAATCGGTGCACGTAAACCTCGGCGGCGTTTGAAGTCACTTCACCCAGACCAAAGAGATGGTCTTCCACGGCCTTCCTGGAGACGACATTGCCCTTGCGGCGCATGAGAAGCTCAAGCACCGTGGTCTCCCGCACTGAGAGAAGCACGGGTTGGTCGTTGATGCTTGCCTGACGCGTTTGCGTGTCAAATGTCAGGTCGCCGAGCTGGAGTTGGGCGCCAAGAAGATTGCCCGGACGACGCAGCAAGGCTTCAATGCGGGCGACTAGCTCTGCAAATGCGAACGGCTTTACCAAATAGTCGTCAGCCCCTGCGCGTAGCCCCGCCACTCTGTCGTCGACGCCGTCGCGCGCGGTCAGGATAAGCACAGGCGTCGGATTGCCCGCCTGCCGCAATGTGGCGAGAACGCAGGAACCGTCTTTGTCAGGTAGGCCGAGATCCAGGATAATGGCTGCGTAACTATTGGATGACGCGGCCGCAAGTGCCTGGTCGGCGCGGGTGACGGCATCGACGGTAAACCCGGCGGTGCGCAGGCCGTTGGAGATGAGCTCAGAGAGTTGCTCGTTGTCTTCGACGATCAGCAGCCGCATCGCATCTGAATATCCTGTATCGGGCGCGTTTAAAGCGCGGCGGGCCGCAAAAGACAACCGATGGGTGCTGTAATTTTCGCGTAAGGTTTCCGGCTCGCTGTGCGGATTGTGGCTCTTTGGCTGCTGCTGCTCGTGGGTTTTGCGCGTTGTAAGTATTTTGTCAGGTCCACGTTTGATCGTGTGCCCTGTTACCGATAGTTGGTCGGGAGGGGACACGATGAACTTAGTGCGCATGTGCGCCATTGCACTGTCGGGAGCCGCTGTATGCGGCTTGCTTGCAGGATGCACTGAGGCGGATAGTCGTGCCGCGCCCATCGCCTCCGAACGGCCTCCTGCGCTGCAGGTCCGGGATGCGCTGACAATTGAATCCGTTGCGCCGCGCACCGGAGAGTTGGGCGATGCCATTCCCGCACGCGTTGCGTTCCGGCTTCAGGCGTTAGCTTCGGTGAGCGTTCCCGTGCAGGCGCGGGTCGTCGCTGTGCACGTCAGCCCCGGTGATGTGGTTCAGGAAAACGCTCCGTTGATGACGCTCAAAGGCGCAGAAGTTGCCGCGACGCGAACAGCGCTCGCGCAGGCTGCGGCTCGGGCTGCGGCGGCTGAGGATATGCTGGCCAGACAAACTGAAATGCTCAAGCGTGGCGTTGGGCTGGAGGTCGAAAGATTTGGCGCTGAAATCGCTGCGCGCGAGGCGGCTGCTGAACTCGATCGGGCGCAGCGGGCGGCTGATCAGCTCGGTGAAGGTTCAAACGATGAATTTAAGTTGCGGGCGCCGACGGGCGGTGTGGTGACGCATGTGCGTGCAAGAATCGGTGCGATGTCATCGCCGGATGGCGAAGCGCTGGTCGACATTGGCAACCCTGATAAGCTGTTCGTCATCGCGGATGTGGCGGAGCACGAGCTTGCAGCCATAACGGTGGGGCAGCCGGCGAAGGTCGCAATCCGATCCATCGGCGCAACATACGATGCAATCGTTGAACGGATCGGGCGCACGGTCGACGCAGATCAGCGGCGTGTGCCGGTTTACATCGGCCTCAGTGGCACGACCAAGCCTTTGTCGCCGGGCATGCTTGTAGATGTGCGCATGCAAACCGATGCAACTGCGCAGCTTTCGCTTCCGGTCGAAGCGGTGCTTATCAAGGATGGTGATCGATACATCGTTTACGTCGAAAACGAAGCAGGTGTGCTTCAGGCAAGATCGATAACCATAGGGGCTTCGCGCAACGGCCGCGTGGCTGTTACCGATGGTTTGCGTTTCGGCGAGAAGGTCGTCGTCAAAGGCGCGTTGCTGCTTGATAGCAGCTCTGAGCAGCTGCTCTGACGTACAATCATGTTTGAACGCATCATTGATCAGTGCGTAAAGGGTCGCATTACGATTGTGATCCTGGCAGCACTCGTTGCGCTGTTCGGCCTGCATGCCTATCGCAACACTTCGATTGAAGCTTATCCCGATGTCACCAACGCGCAGGTTCAGGTCATCACCCAGATGCCCGGCTATGCTGCCGAGGAAATCGAGCGGCAGGTGACGGTGCCACTGGAGCGGGCCCTTAACGGCACGCCCGGCATGACGCTGATGCGCAGTGAGAACCTGTTCGGGTTGTCGCTGGTGACATTGGTTTTCGAGGATGGCGCCGATCCGTTTCTCAGTCGCATCATTGTGGCGCAACGCATGTCCGGGGCCGATCTGCCGGATGGCATCACGCCTGCATTGGCGCCGGATGCTACGCCGCTCGGCAAGATTTACCGCTTTCGATTGCTCAGCCCGGTGCACGATCTTTACCAGCTTCGTTCGGAGATGGAGTGGACCGTCACGCGAGTGTTGCGTCAGGTCCATGGCGTTGCGGACGTTGTGCCTTTCGGTGGGTTTCTGAAAGAGATCCACGTTGAAGCCGATCCCTCCAAGCTTTACGCGGCTGGTTTGTCGATCAGCGATCTTGAGGATGCGATCAGCAAGGCGAACATCAATGTCGGCGGCGGATTCCTGCAGCAGGGCGATCAGGATCTTACAATACGCGGGCTCGGCAACCTGAGGACCGCTGAGGATCTGAAAAACGTTCCGCTACGTGCAAAGGACAGCACTGCGCTCACGCTCGGTGACGTTGCCATTGTCAAGCAGGCCGCCTCGCCACGCCGCGGATCGGTGGCGTGGAACGACCAGCGGGAGGTTGTCGAAGGCCTGGTGCTGATGCGCCGCGGCGAGAACCCCTCGATTGTTCTTGAAGGGATTCACCAGCAGGTAAAAGCCCTCAACGAAAGCATTCTGCCGCGCGGCATGTACATCGATGTTGCGCTCGACCGCAGCATCCTGGTCGATCATACGCTGTCGACAGTGCATGACAACCTGCTGCACGGCTTCTTTCTTATTGCTGGCGTTGTGTGGCTGTTCCTGCGCAGCGTAACGGGAGCTGCAATCGTTTCGGTGGTGATTCCGCTCTCTCTGCTGGTGGCGTTTATAGGCCTCTACGCGGCGGGTATGCCCGCTAATCTCATATCCATGGGCGCGATAGATTTCGGCATTCTGGTCGATGGTGCTGTCGTTCTGGTCGAGAATGTCATGCACGCGATCCATACCCACCGGCCACAGAAGCGTCGCGACATTCTGCAGTTGATTGTGAAGAGCGCCGTGGAAGTCGGGCGGCCGACGTTCTACGCGATGCTGATCATCATTGCGGCTCTTCTGCCCATCTTCACATTGGAATCGGTTGAGGGCCGTCTGTTCCGGCCGCTGGCACAAACATATGCGTTCGCGTTGACTGGAGCGCTGGTGTTTTCGTTGACGCTTGTGCCCGCCCTGTGTGCCTTTGCGTTCCGTTCTTCGGCTGGCATTCCGCAGGAACCCGGTTGGATGGTCCGGCTGCGTAATGGCTATCGCGCGGCGCTGAGCGGGCTTCTAAAAAGTCGTGCCACCGTTGCTGTGTTCGCGCTGGCGTTGCTCGTTGTAGGCGGACTGGCTGCGCAGCGTCTGGGTACGGAATTTCTGCCAGAACTCGATGAAGGCGATATCGGTATCTTCATTGAAATGCCCGCCAGTATATCGATGGGCAAAAGCCAGTCGATCCTGGCCGATATCCATCAGCGCATTACGGCGGTTCCCGAGGTTCACGACATCCACAGCGAGCACGGTCGTCCTGAAGACGGCACCGATAACGAAAGCGTCAATATGGTGAAGTCCGTTGTGCGTTTGAAGCCGGAGTCGGAATGGCGTTCTGGCATGGTGAAGCCACAGGTCATTCAGGAATTGCGCGCCGTGCTGGCGCCTGTTCTCGGGGTGCGTTTCAACTTTACGCAGCCGATCAAGGACAGTGTGGAAGAGGCAGTCGCCGGTGTACGCGGCAAAGTGGTTCTGAAACTGTTCGGCGAAGATCTGCAGTTGATGCGCAGCACGTTGCCGGAAGCGCGGGCAGCGATTGAAGGTGTGCCCGGTGTCACCGAGCTTGATCTGTATCGTGACGCGTTCATTCCGCAACTGCAGATAGCGCTTGATCGACAGGCGCTGGCCCGTGCCGGTGTGGCGATGGAGGATGCAACCCGAACTATCGAAACGGCTCTGGCGGGCCGTGTCGCCACGCAACTGTGGGAGGGTGAGCGTCCGGTGCCGGTACGACTGATTTTCCCGAACTCAAACCGCAGCGACGTAGAGAAAATTTCCAGTCTCTCCATCACGACACCGCAGGGCGGCCGCGTGCCACTGCGCGAGCTCGCCGACATATCGGTCGCCAATGGCGCCGCTTCCATCGTGCGCGAGGGCAATGTTCGCTTCCTGGCGTTGAAGTTCAACGTTGAAGACCGCGACATGGGCTCCGTGGTCAAGGATGCGATGGCTAAGGTCGCGGAGAACGTCACCGCGCCGAGCGGACATTATTTCGTCTGGGGCGGCGAGTTTGAAAATCAGACACGTGCGACCGAGCGACTGAAAACAGTGGTGCCAATCGCGCTGCTGCTGGTGTTCGGACTTCTGTACGCGGCCATGCGCAGCTGGCTGTGTGCAACGGTAGTTATTGTGATGATGCCGTTTGCGATGACGGGCGGTGTTTTCCTGTTGCTGCTTACGGGCGTGAACCTTTCCGTCAGTGCCGCGGTTGGCTTCATCGCTCTGCTCGGGCAGGTCTCGCTGATGGGCGTGCTCGTGCTGTCCGCCATTGAGGCGCTGCGCGATGCAGGCCACGATATGCACAGCGCGGTTCTGAATGGCACAGTCAACCGTATGCGCCAGGTGTTGATGGCATCTGTGCTGGCGCTGTTGGGCCTGCTGCCGATGGCGGTTTCCACCGGTGTCGGCAGCGAGACGCAGCGCCCGTTTGCGCTTGTCATCGTCGGAGGGATGTTGACGACACTTCTCGTGTCGCTGTTCGTGCTGCCGGTTATTTACAGTTTGGTGGCGCGGGAAAAAAACAAGAAGACCCAGGAGGCGCTGGCATGAGGCGACTTTCCATGATCGCCGCACTGCTGGCATTTGCTGCTCCGGCTTTGGCGCAATCCCTGCCCGACAAGATCATCTTCGATGATGTGATCGACTTCGCATTTCAATCCAATCTGCGCACCGAGCTGGATTGGCAGGATGTTGCCGTCGCACGGGCGGATCGGACGACAGCGGGTGCATGGCCTAATCCGACGGTAACGTACGGGGGGGCGTATCAGCCGGGTCCGCTGACCAACTTCGATGGCCATAAAGCGCATGAGGTGGGGGTGGAGTTTCCGCTGCTGATCGGTGGGCAGCGCCGCGCGCGCATTGAAGCCGCCGAGCAGGGGCTGCGCGCGACCGAGGCCCGCGTCAAAGCGGCGGCGACCGAGCGGGCTGTAGAAGCAGGCGCCGCTTACATCGAGCTGCTTGTCGCCCAGGAAAAACTGCGACTGCTTGAGGAACGCCAAAAAGAGATTGCACGCCTGCGCAAGCTTGTCGAAGGACGGCGATCGTCCGGTATGGCGAGTGACTACGATCTTGAGCGCATAGAAGTGGAAGGCGCTATCTGGCTTTCCGAGGTTGGGGAGGCGAAGGCCGATCTTGCGGGCAAGCGGGCGCAACTTGCGGCCATATTTGGCGTCGAGAACTGGAGACCGCGCGGAGCGGGAAAGCTGCGCCCCTGGCGCCTCAGCGCGCTGAACGGATATGACGACTATAGCGTCGAACATCCCACCATCAGCGCTGCTCGCGGGGATGTCAGCCATGCGCAGGCTTCGCTGGAAACGGCGCGCCGCGAGCGGTTTCCGGAGGTATCCGTGAGCACGGGACGGTTCTGGACCGAAAGCCCATATGGCGCCACTACGAACATCGGTGTTTCGCTTGAGATACCGATTTTCGATCGCCGCGAAGGCGCGGTTGAAAAGGCTGAAGCTGAAGTGCGCACGGCCTATCTGAAGCTGCGCGTTGCCAATGCGCAGGTGCATGCGGATCTGGTCAAGTATGCTTCGCAGGTTCGTGAAAGAACCGCGGCATTTGAGAACTTCCGCTCGAATGTGAACCCGCGTCTGGCCAAGTTGAAGCGCATGTCCGAGGATGCTTACAAACTATCCGGCGGCACCATCGCCGATCTGCTGGATGCAACCCGCACTCGCGTGGAAAGCACGGTAAACGGCGTTGAACTGACCGGTAGCCTCATGGACGCACAGCTGCGTTTTCAAGCGGCTCGGGGTGACATTGCTGCACTTTTGACGGAGCGCTGACGCAGCGTGACAGGTAAGCTGTGCTCAAGGCGAGCTGCGGTAAAAGCGGATTCGTATAGGCGTCCTGCCTGCCGCACTCAGAGCGCAGCGGCGGCGCTTAGGTCGCTTATCTGGTTTTGACGCTAGGTCGCGAAAGGCATCCGGAATGCGCGTGCTGGTGGTTGAGGACAACAGCGAGCTGGCAGGGCTGCTGGCTTCGGGCTTGCGGCAGGCCGGATACGAGGCCGACATTCTCGGGTCCCTGGCTGAAACCGAGCTGGCGCTTAAAACCGTCGACTATGCAGCTTTGATACTCGACCTTGGACTTCCCGATGGCGACGGCGTGAACCTGCTGAAGGCGCTGCGGATGTCGCACAACGCTCTGCCTGTCCTCGTTCTAACGGCTCGAAGCGGCGTTGAGGACAAGGTCAAAGGTTTCAAGAGCGGCGCTGATGATTATCTGACAAAGCCATTTGCATTCCATGAGCTGGTTGCGCGCCTTGAAGCGCTTCTGCGTCGGCCGGGAGAACGGCATCGGCGCGCGCTCAAGCTGGGCAATGTGGAATACAACGCCGAAACGCGAGAGCTGTGTGTCGCGGGTGAGACTAGGGGTATTGCTGGGCGCGAAAGCGTTGTGTTGGAGCTGTTGCTTCGGCGCGCAGGCAGTGTGGTGCCGAAGCAGCTCATCGAAGACGAGATCTATGCGCTTGCCGGGGCTGTTGGCTCAAACGCTGTTGAGGTTTACGTTCACAGGCTGCGAAAAACCCTCACCGATGCAGGTGCCGACGTTTCAATAAAAACCGTACGCGGTCTCGGCTACCTAATCGGCAAGTGGGACAGTCGTTCTTGAAATTGCCGGGGCATGGCTTGGCGCTTCCTGGCGCGCCAGGCCCCAGCCATCACGTAGCTGCACACCGCAATGCGTGTGAAAAGCTCAATCATATAGACGATATCGTTTGGCGATATAATGTTAATCCGTCAGTGGACCGTGTTTAATTTGCGACGCTAGTGAGCACATCTCGCTGGCGCTTACTGAACGTCCCTCCCTGATCTGCGCGAATCGTTGATGCTGAGCCGTGCGCAGACGAATAAAGGCCGCTTCATGATGCGCCGTAACACTTATTCAAAAAGTTGTTTCCGTATCGCGCCCAGCTAGCGCGGCGAAGCCGTCGCTCACAAACACGACGGCCAAAAAAATCAAATTCAAGCTGAATACAACGCATGCTGATGTTTCAAGAGGATCTTGATATGGCGCGGCCATACCATGCGCGTTGTTGCGCGATTTTGATGCTCACTTTGTTTGCCGTATTGCAGGCTTCCGATGCACAAGCGCAGCGAGTAGTGGCCAATGGCATCGCTCTCACTGCCACAGGCAATTATAACACGTCGGCGAATTACGACGCCGGAATTGCGCTGTGGGCGTTGAATGGCGGTTCTATCGTGACTACCGGCGCCATAACGGTGACGACGTCCGGTATCAACGGGCACGGCGCGGAGGCCGAGTTGAATGGAACCATCACGATCAACCAGCCCGGCTCCACGATTACGACATCGGGGAGTGGTGGCTACGGTCTTGTTACGGATGGAGGGCAAATATTTGCGGACTCGCTGGCGATCCGCATTGAGGGCACAGGTTCTTTCGGTGCCATAGCCTCCGGTACGGGCTCTTTCATCTCGTTGACCAATACGGAAATCACTACGACGAACGGTAGTGAAGGCATCCGCGCTGTCGCCGGGGGCGAGATCACAGTCGAAAACGTGATAATCCACACTGCGGGTGCGAGCGCCTACGGTATTGTTGGCAATGACGGACGGGTTACGATCGGCACTGGCGTCGAGGTCTACACGCAGGGGGCGGGCGCCATTGGATTGTTTGCACTTGGCGGCCAGCTAGAGACGCAAGCGGTAACGGTCAACACTGAGGGGACTGGGGCTTATGGCGTCATGGCGAACTTCTCAGGTGGGCTTGTCTCCCTTGGAGACGGATCGTCAATAACGACGCAGTCCGATAATGCGCATGGCCTCTATGCGATCCAGCGCGGCGAGATCAACACCGGGGCCGTGTCTGTCACCACGAACGGCAATAGCGCACATGGCGCCTATTCGAACGGCGTCGGCTCGCTCGTCACGATCGACGCCGGCTCCACCATCGAAACGTTGGGAGCCACCGCGCACGGTTTGTTCGCGGGGGACACTGGGGCAGTCAGCGCCTCAGGCGCGAGTGTCACCACTGCTGGCGGCGGCTCGCACGGCCTGTATGCACTCAGCGGCGGGCAGGTCACCGCGGGAGGCGTCAGCGTATCGACAGGAGGCGACTCCTCGTATGGCGCTTTGGCCTCTGGAGCCATCTCACTTGTCTCGATCGGTAGCGGATCGCAAATCACTACCGCAGGCGTGGGCGCAATAGGGCTTTCGGCGCAGGATGGCGGTGAGATCAATGCTCAGAACGCAACCGTCACGACGTCGGGCGCTAATGCCGCTGCGATTGGTATCAACGGCGGATCATCGATCTCGATATCGAACAGTACCGTGACCGCATTGGGAAGCGGCTCGGCTGGCGTTTCGTCTGTCTCAGGAAACAACGGCGTCACGATAACCGGCAGTTCTGTGAACGCGGCAGATGGTGCCGGCTTCGACATTGCGGACGGCCAGCTTAGTGCGACACTAACAAACGCAACCGTCTCTGGTGGTGACGAACTCTTGAATGTGAGCAGCACCGGCGTGCTGGATATCTATGCAGCCAGATCAACGCTTACGGGTCGCACTGTAACGGCGGCCGGTGGCACAGCACAGTTGAACCTGCTGGGTGCCTCGGTGTGGAACATAACTGGCGATTCAAATCTTACGCTGTTGATCAATCAGGCCGGCAGCCTGGCGCAATTCACCCCGCCCGGTTCGAGTGCGGGACCGTTCAAGACGCTGACGGTGAACGACTACCTTGGCCTTGGCGGCACGCTTGGTATCAACACCCATCTTGGCGCCGATGGATCGCCTTCCGATAGGCTTATCATTGACGGTGGCAACGGGCTCGGATCATCATTACTCAGTGTCAACAATGTCGGTGGTGGAGGTGACCTGACAACACTTGACGGCATTCTTGTCGTCGACACGATCAACAGTGCAACAGCTCCAGGCCTGTTCACACTCGCCGCGCCGGTTATCGCTGGCCCGTACGAATACTCGCTCTATCGCGGCGGTGAAAATGGCGCCAACCCTGACAACTGGTATCTGCGCTCCGATCTGGATTGTGCACTGATCCGTCTGCAGCGGTTTGTAACGGTGGCGGCGGCGATGATGCATCCCCGACTGGCGGCAGGAAACGTCGCTCTACGCCGCTGTTCCGGCGATGACGCTGCTGTATGGCCGCTTGATGCTCGACACGCTGCATGAGCGTCGCGGTACAGCCGTCAGCGCCTACGCAGAAGGCGCACCGAACGCAGCCTGGGCGCGTGTCATCGGTCAGCATGGTGATCGGGATGGCGGTAAGGGCGGCATCTACGGCGCCGGCCCGAAATACGACTATGACTTCTGGGCCTTCCAGGGCGGCATGGACCTCTACCGCGACGGCGATGTCGGAACATCACGCAATCACGCCGGTGCGTTCTTCGCTATCGGCCATGGCTCCGGCGATGTTCAGCACATCGGCGATGGCAAAGCGGGTGAGAACAGCTTCATGGCCTACAGCTGGGGCGCCTACTGGACCCACTACACGCCAGAAAATGCTTACGTCGACGCGCTGCTGTTAGGATCGTGGTACGATATTGATGCCAAGTCCAACCGCATCCCGAAGATGAAAACAGATGGCGGCGCGTTCGGAGCGTCTCTGGAAGGTGGCTATCCGGTTTACTCCGGTCCCGGCGGCTTCAGCATCGAACCGCAGGCGCAGCTCGCCTATCAGACAGTCAACCTCAACAACGGATCGGATGTCGCCGCGCAGGTGCACTTCGACAATGTCAACTCGCTGGTGGGCCGTGTGGGTGTGCGCTTCGCGCAGGACTTCGGCACACCGACCTGGCTGACGGGTGAACCATCTACCTTCACCGCCTGGGTGCGGCCGAACTTCTGGTACGAGTTCCTCGGCGATCCGAAGACGAAGTTTTCATCCGCCACCGGTTTCATCCCGTTCGCGGCCGACATGGGCGGCACGACGTTCGAGATCAACACCGGCTTCAGCACCGACATTGGCGATGGCACCGCGATCTATGCCAATGCATCGTACCTCGTCGGCATCGGCGAACACGCCGACGGCAACGCCTACGACGGCAAGCTCGGCGTCAAGGTTGCGTGGTGATCGGCCAGCGATTGCGTAAGCAACGAGATCGCCAATAAGCGGCGGCGGGCCTGTGCGTTAATGGCGGGGAGACAGGGATCTACGCCAGCGTGTAGCGGTTTACGCACCGGGGCGGCGACAGGTGCCGTGGTAATGATGTGGGTGTGGTCCAGCCTAACGGGTAGCTTTGCCCCGTTGGAGAAACTCCGCAGAGCACCTTGGCGCCAGAGCGATTTCGCTAATGTATTGTTTTATAGCGCTAATTTTTGCGCTGAAACGTTGGCTGGGGCGCCAGGATCTGAACCTGGGAATGGCGGAATCAAAATCCACTGCCTTACCACTTGGCTACGTCCCATCATCGGCCGGCCGATTTGCCGCTAAAACGGACAAAGCAGACCAGCCGACAGCCCCATATAGTCGGTGGTGAATGGGCCGGCAATCCCGTTTCAGCCGGCTTAGACGCCGCATCCCCATCCCCTTTGCGCTGGTGGGAAAAAGAAATGACATTAGGGGCGCCGGGCGGCTTGCGGCCCCGCAGATCGGGAGCTATAAAGCCGCCCTCGCCGCTGCTTCCACAAGGAGCGCGGCGATTGTCCCTAAGGGGACTTGATAGGTCGGGCGGAGCGTAGCGCAGCCACGGTAGCGCACTTGCTTCGGGAGCAAGGGGTCGGGAGTTCGAATCTCCCCGCTCCGACCAATCAAATCAATAAGTTATCTGTTCTGGCGTTGGCGATCGCCCCAGAACCGGGCCCGACAATCACAAACAAAAATCAATGTTCGGGTCTTTCTGCGGCAGCGGGCGAGCGGCACTACGCAAACTTGCTCAGCATTTGCATATTTGACATGCGCGGGGCAACGAACTGGCGTTCTGGAGCCATCCAGCAAGTGTGCGCTGAAGCCTGCGGCCCGGGAGAGGGGCCACGTATTATTGGGCGTTGTGGGGGTGAATTCCGGCCGTTTCGATGCCGTAGTTGGCTTCGCAGCCCTTCTGTTCCAGGCTTGCGTTCACCGCCGCCGCTTCGGCCTTGGCTTCATTATACTGGGCAAGAGCCGGCACACCCTGATCCGTTGAGCCCGTCAGGCGTGCCCACGCGCTCACAACGGTTTGGGGCAGTTCCTGCATCTGCTGCATTGCTTTGGCGGGAAGTTCGTTGAGCTGGGTCTGCAGGCTAACCCTGCGTTCGGTCAGCTCGCGGCAACCCAACCCCTGATCTTGGGCACTCAAAACATATGAGCCATCTGTCTGATAGCCAGCCCGGGGTGCTCCGCTGAGGTCATGCATGGCAGCGCATCCGGCACCGCCAATGGTCAGCGCACCGACCACGCACAGCTTGCCCACAGTTCGGATGAAGAGCCACGGCATTGGCATCAAATTCAGATCCCCCACACAGGAGGAAATTTATGCACGCTGCGCCGCAAAAACTATTGGTAGTCCGAATAATCCTATGAACGTTGCCAGCCAGCAACGCCGAGCCATCCGACAGATGTTGTAGTTCTGCGGAGGTTCAAGCTGAGATTGCGGTCAATCGCGCGCTGCAATCATTCCGCGGGCAGCAAGCAGGGAAATGACTTTTTGGGCGAGTTCATCTGCCGGCGCAGTGGCGGTTTCGAGAATGAGGTCCGGATTTTCCGGCGCTTCATAGGGTGAATCGATACCGGTGAAGTTTGGCAACTTGCCGGCGCGGCACTTGGCATAGAGCCCTTTGGGGTCGCGCTGCTCACACACAGCCAGCGGGGCGGTCACGTGGATTTCGATGAATTCGCCGTCATCAAGCAGACCGCGCACCGCTGCGCGTTCAGCCCGAAATGGTGAGATGAACGAGCACAGCACAATCAAGCCGGCGTCGACAAACAGGCGCGCCACTTCTCCGACGCGACGGATGTTTTCAACCCGATCGGCGGCGGTGAAGCCGAGATCCTTGTTGAGGCCGTGGCGGACATTGTCTCCGTCGAGCAGATAGGTGTGGCGGCCGTTCGCGGCCAGGGCGCTTTCCACCAGATTGGCGATGGTGGATTTGCCTGCGCCGGAGATGCCTGTGAACCAGACGATGCAGGGCCGCTGCGCCTTCATGGACGACCGTAGCGGCTTGGCGACGCTCAGTTCCTGCCAATGGACATTCTGCCCACGGCGAAGCGCGAAATCGACCGTGCCAGCGGCCACCGGCTCGTCTGTCTGTTCGCCCCAGATTTCAAAGCGCGCCGCGCCGAGCGAGTCGGGCGCCAGACGAATTGCGGGATGGGTTGCAACGGTGCAAACGCCGATCTCGCCATGGCTGAGGGTGCGTGCGGGCAGCCGCTGAAGTGTTTCGGTGTCGAGCCGGTGCTTGATCGCCGTGATCGTCGCCGGTTGCTCAAGCGATCCAATCCGCAAGCGGTATTCGCGACCGGGCAGCAATTCCTCACGCGAGGTCAGGCAGGCAACATGAGCAGCGAAGTGCTCGCTCGGCGGCGAGGGATCGAGCTGCGATGTATGCAGCGGCGATGGCCGGGGGAGCGTGACGAGATAGTTTGCCAGCGCCTGATCGCGACGTAAAATATGCGCCCCGGAAACGGCAGCCGCCTTATCTGAAGCGTTATCGATCGGAATGATGGCCGCTGAAACGAAATTCAGCCGCCGCATCATCGTGTCGAACCCACGCGTCAGGGTATCAAACGCGTTCGGCTGCAGATCATCGGATGAACTGCGTAAAACCGCGAGCACAAGATGCGACACGCCGGCTGCGTGCGCGAGCATTGCGATTTTGCGCACTTCCGCTGTCAGGCCAACGCGGGTGGTGGTGACAATGATCAGGGCATCTGAGGCGAACGGGGCCACCAGATGCGCGCCTGCGCTTTCGATCTGGATGGTCAGCCGCAGCGTCGCTTCGCCATCGACATTGGCGGCATCAAGAACGCCAACCGCTAACGACCGACGTTCGATTGTCAGCGCAGATCTATCGCTGTGCATCCGGTCACGATCCGTTGCGAGTGACGCTAATGGCGTCCAACAGTATCAGGAATCGTAAAAAGTATTCATGCCAGATGGGATAGTGCTTCAATTTGCAGCCGAATGCACGCAGCTCGCTGCCTGCGGCATTGGTTTTCCATAGCCGCCGAACTTTTCTGCATCAGCGCTCAGGCTGAGGTTATTTCGCGGCCTGCTGAGGGAACACGTAGATATCGAGGATGGCCTGCGCCAGTGCGTGATGCGCTAATTCGACAAAGCCATACTGTGTCGAATTCACATAGAAATTTACGTCACCCCGGTTGCGCAGCAGGTTGTCGGGCTGGAAGCCGCTCAGCGTGGCAATGGTCATGCCCTTGGCGCGCGCTGTTTGCACGGATTTCAAAATGTTGACCGACTGACCCGAGCTGGAGATCGCGATCAGCATATCGCCGGGCTGGCCCTGGATCTTGAGCTGCTCGGAATAGACGTTGGCGTAGCCGAAATCGTTGCTCATCGCGGTGATGGCGGCGGGATCGTTGAGCGAAAGGGCGCGGATGCCGCCGTTCTTCACAAACTCGATCGCCAGATGACTGGCCACCGCGGCGCTGCCGCCGTTGCCGATCAGGATCAGCTTGTTGCCGGCGTCCTGCGTTTTGCGCGCGGTCTCGGCAACCCATTCGAAACCGCGCTGCAGCTCGATAGGCTTGCCTTCGGCGTCACTGACGCGCATCGATGACAGGACTTGGCTGAGTTCTTCGAAATAGGCGGAAACTGGATTGGATGGGGTTGCCTCGGCGACGCCTTTCAACACTCTCATTGCCTCCAGGTTCATGCGATCGGCGGTCAGATCGGGTCAGCCGCCTACAGATCATATTTGCTGCACGGGCCGCTGGCGAGCAGCGGTTGCTGCCGCAGGGGTGGCAGGATTCGAAAGCCCGTGCATCTTGCGCCGGACAATCCTAGCAAATTGCGGCCAACATGTGCGTCGTGCCTTAGTGCAAGCGTTAGATGCCCGCAAATACTTGCAAAAGTGCGCCAGAGGCACACCCGCTCGGGGTGCTTCTAGCAGAAATCGGGCGGTGGCGCGACAGGCGGCATTGCGCCGCAATAACCGGTGGGCTTTCGTTTGCGGAAGTTGGCCAGCGGGTTGGCTGGCCGGTCACATCAGCGATGGTAGGGCAGGAAGCGGCGCTCGCGAATTTCGGTGCCATCATCCTCGATCGGCGGCGCGGCATGCAGGGTATCGCGACCATCAAACCAGACTTCACCATTGGCCAGTGCGACCAGCGTCTCGGTTGAGCGCTGCAATCCGGTCAGGCGACTGATGCGCTGGCGTTGCACCACCTGTCCTTCGGCCACCGCTTCGGCAAGCGGCAGGAACCAGTCGAAGGAATCGATCGGCCTGCCTTCATAAGTCTCGCCCGCGATGAAAATATCGTAGTGCTGGTCCGAGTGCAGGATCAGTTCCAGCGGGCAGGCGCTTGGCGTGATCGGGGTGATGGCCAGGCGCCAGTAATCGCCCGAAGACGTTTCTTCCACGCGTGCGGTGCTTGCGACGGTGGGCGCCCAGTAGCGCAGCGCCGTGATCGTTGCCTGAAGCCGTGTGCGAAAGACGTCGTCGGGGAGCATCTTCTGATCGCTGGCTGATGGACGATGCGACTACGATGCTGCTTCGTGGCGATTATTCAAAGCGGAAAGTCGGTCAGCCGGTTATCTGCCGTGCATAGTCGGCTTCGATTGCGATTTGCCGTTGCAGAGCCGGGCGTTCTTCAAGCCGTTTGGCGTAAGCGACAAACTCGGGCAGCTCTGGAATGATCTTGAAACCCATGCCGAAGCGCAGGGTAGAGCCGACAACAACATCTGCCGTCGTAAAACGTTCACCCAGCAGGTACGGAGATGCGTTGCCAACCGCGCCGCGCAGCGTTTCGATGACGAGATCGTAGCTGCCCCAGCCGGTCATGCCGCGTGGGGTTGGCGGGCGGTCGCCGGCTTTGTCGATCATTGCCGGTTCTATGCAGCTCGGCCCGTAAAACAGCCATTTGAGGTATGGGCCGCGTAGCGGATCGCCAATTGCGGGGGCCAGTCCTGCGTGTGGGAATGCGTCGGCCAGATAGCAGCAGATCGCTGCGGTTTCGGTGACGACGGCGCCGTTGTGGGCAATGGCCGGAACCTTGCCCATGGGATTGACCGCCAGATATTCCGGCGAATGCTGTGCGCCCGCTTTCAGATTTATCAGCTCGATATCGTACGGCGCGCCAAGCTCTTCCAGCATCCACAGCACGGTGCTCGATCGGCTGCCGGGCGAATAGTAGAATTTCACGCTCTGACGGTGTGTTTCTGTCATCGCCGCGATCCCTCACATGTAATGGCGGAGCGCCGCCCCGGATGCCGATGCACGAGCATCAACCGGCGAGCGCGCCCTCGTGTTCCACCTTCAGGTCGAACGCGGCGGCAAGCAGCGCCTTGGTGTAGTCCTCGCGCGGGTGCGCAAATACATTGGCAGCCGGGCCTTCCTCTACAACCTTGCCGTTGCGCATTACGATCACGTAGTTGCACAACGCGCGCACAACCTTCAGGTCGTGGCTGATGAACAGATAGGAAAGGTCGCGCTGTTTTTGCAGGTCGCGCAGCAGATCGACGATCTGCGCTTGCACCGACATGTCGAGCGCGCTCGTCGGTTCATCCAGCATGACAAACTTCGGCTGCAGCACCATCGCGCGGGCGATGGCGATGCGCTGACGTTGTCCGCCGGAGAACTCATGCGGGTAGCGGTCCTGCGCTTCCGGATCGAGGCCCACTTCCTGCAGCGCCTTGGAAACGCGTGCGCGCCGTTCGTCGTAGGTCAGCTCGGGGTTCTGGATCAGCAGGCCTTCCTCGATGATCTGCCCGACTGAAAGACGCGGCGACAGCGATCCGTAGGGATCCTGGAAAACAATCTGCATTTCCTTGCGCAGGGGACGCATCTCGGCGGTGGTCAGGCCGTCGATGCGGTTGCCCATATAGACGATCGGTCCTTCCGACGAGATCAGCCGCAGAATGGCAAGGCCGAGCGTCGTCTTGCCGGAACCGGACTCACCCACGACGCCCAGCGTCTGGCCCTTGCGCAGTTTCAGCGACAGCCCGTCGACGGCTTTCACGTAATCCACCGTACGCCGCAGCAGCCCCGCCTTGATCGGGAACCAGACTTTCAGATCGTCGGTCTCGACCACCACCGGCGCGGTTTCATCCGCGGGCGGCGGCAGTCCCTTCGGCTCGGCGGCCAGTAGCTGCTTGGTATAGGCGTGGTGCGGATCGGTGAAGATGCGCTCGGTCGGGCCTTCCTCGACGATGTTGCCGCGACGCATGATGTAAACGCGCTCGGCCATTTTGCGCACGATGCCCAGATCGTGCGTGATGAGCAGCATGGCCATGCCCATCTCGCGCTGCAGATCGCGCAACAGCTCCAGAATTTGCGCCTGAATGGTCACGTCGAGCGCGGTTGTCGGCTCGTCGGCGATCAGCAGGTCGGGTTCGTTGGCAAGCGCCATGGCGATCATCACGCGCTGACGCTGCCCGCCGGAAAGCTGATGCGGATAGGCATCAAGACGCTTCTCGGGATCGCGGATGCCGACCTTCTGCAGCAGCTCAATCACGCGTGCGCGCACGGCGACGTCGTTCATGCGCCGATGCACGCGCAGCACTTCGCCCACCTGCCGCTGGATGGTGTGCAGCGGGTTGAGCGACGTCATCGGCTCCTGAAAGATCATCGAGATGCGATCGCCGCGCACGCTTTGCAGCTGCGACGGCTTTAGCTTCAGGAGATCACGGCCCTCGAACCAGATCTCGCCCGAAGGATGCGACGCAGCCGGATACGGCAGCAGGCGCAGGATCGAGAGCGCCGACACGGTCTTGCCCGAGCCGGACTCACCGACCAGCGCGACCGTCTCGCCTTTGCCGATACGGAAGCTCACCTTATCGGCGGCGATCACCTTGCCGCCGTTGAAGGCGACCGAAAGATCCCTGACATCGAGCAACGCACGGGAAGGTTTGTCCGACATTGCCAGCCTCACCGGAAAGTCTTGCGGGGGTCGAGTGCGTCGCGCACCGCCTCGCCGATGAAGATCAGCAGCGACAGCATGATCGCTACGGTGAAGAAGCCGGTGAGACCCAGCCAAGGCGCTTCAAGATGGCGCTTGCCCTGCAACAGCAACTCGCCCAGCGACGGTGAACCCGGCGGCAGGCCGAGGCCGAGGAAGTCGAGAGCGGTCAGTGCCGCGATGCTGCCCGAGAGCTGGAACGGCAGGAAGGTGAGCGTTGCTACCATCGCGTTTGGCAGCAGGTGCTTCACCATGATCTTGCGATGGGAAAGCCCGAGCGCGCGCGCCGCGTTCACATATTCGAAGTTGCGCGCCCGCAGGAATTCGGCGCGCACAACGCCCACGAGATTCACCCACTCGAACAGCAGCAGCACGCCCAGCAGCGTCCAGAAGCCGGGGATCAGCACCGACGAGATGATGATCAGCACGAACAGCGACGGGATCGACGACCATATCTCCAGGAAGCGCTGGAAGATGAGATCGGTCTTGCCGCCGAAGTAACCCTGTATCGCGCCGGCCGTCACGCCGACCGTGGCCGACAGCAGCGCCAGGATAAGGCCGAACAGCACCGATATTCGGAAGCCGTAGATCACGCGCGCGACGACATCGCGGCCCTGATTGTCGAGGCCGAGCCAGTTGGTGTTGCCGAGCGCGTTGAAGCGCGCGAGCTGTTCTGCGGGCGCGTCACACAGCGGTGCGCTTGACGCCCACGGTGGTGGCGCGGGATAGCCGAGACACAATCCGTCCGGGGCTTTGCGTCCGGGGTAGTCCTTGTTGATCGTGTCGTAGGAATAGCGGATCGGCGGCCACAGCACCCAGCCGTTGCTCTTGATCTCGTCGAGGATCACCGGATCTTTGTAGTCGGTGATGGCGAGGAAGCCGCCGAATTTGGATTCAGGATAGTTGAACAGCACCGGCGACAGGATTTCGCCCTTGTAGCTGATCAGCAGCGGACGATCGTTGGCGATGAACTCCGCGAACAGCGACACCAGGAACAGCGCCAGAAAAATTCGCAGGCTCCAGAAACCGCGCCGGTTGGCCTTGAAGTTGGCCCAGCGGCGCTGGTTGATCGGGCTCAGCTTGTCGCCGGAAGGCAGGCGGCGCGAAATCCATTCCGGTAGGCGCTTGTGCTCTTCGCGGGGCGGCGGCTGCGACTGCGGCAGTGGCGTTTCGAGGGCGCGCAGGTCGGTCATCGGCTCAGACCTCCTGGCTTTCGAAGTCGATCCGTGGATCGACTGTCGTGTAGACGAAGTCGGCAACGATGTTCAGCAGCAGGCCGACCAGCGAGAAAATCCACAGCGTGGCGAAGATCACCGGATAATCGCGCTTCTCGATGGATTCAAATGACAGCAAGCCGATGCCATCCAGAGAGAATATGGTTTCGATCAGCAGCGATCCGGCGAAGAACGCGCCGATGAATGCGCCGGGGAAACCGGCGATGATCAGCAGCATCGCGTTGCGGAACACGTGGCCGTACAGCACCTGATTTTCCGACAGGCCCTTGGCGCGCGCGGTCGTCACATACTGCTTGCGGATCTCGTCCAAAAACGAGTTTTTGGTCAGGAACGTCATCGTCGTGAACGCGGTCAGCGACATGGCGATCAGCGGTAGGGTCAGGTGCCAGAAATAATCGGTGATGCGGCCGAAGAACGAAAGCTGCTCCCAGTTGTCCGATGTCAGCCCGCGCGATGGGAAGATCTGCAGGAACGATGAACCCGCGAACAGGATGAGCAGCAACACGGCGAACAGGAAGCCCGGAATGGCATAGGCGACCACCAGCACGGTACTGGTCCAGGCGTCGAATGGCTCGCCGTCCTTCATCGCCTTGCGGATGCCGAGCGGGATGGAGATCAGATAGCTGATCAGCATCATCCACAGACCCAGCGATATCGAAACCGGCAGCTTCTCCTTGATGAGCTGCAACACGGAAACGTCGCGGAAGTAACTCTTGCCGAAATCGAAGGTGAGGTAGCTCTTCATCATGATGAAGAAGCGCTCGTAGGCCGGTTTGTCGAAGCCGAACTGCTTCTCAAGGCTCTTGATGAATTCCGGATCGAGGCCCTGCGCACCGCGATATTTCGAGGTGTTGGAATCCACCGAGCCTTGGCCAAGCTGTGCCTGACTGCCACTGGAGAGCGTATCGGAGCCGCCGCCGCCGATCCGCGAGACGATGGAGGAGTCGCGCCCCTGCAGCTGGGCGATGATCCGTTCAACCGGACCACCCGGCGCAAACTGGATGATCGTGAAGCTGATCAGCATGATCCCGAACAGTGTCGGAATGATCAGCAACAGGCGTTTCAGGAGATATGCTGCCATCGGGCTCCGCTCGGGCTTACGGTCTTTTCAGTTTGGCGGCCTTGTCGGCGTCGAACCACCACGTGTCGATTACGCCGTCGTCATACTTCGGCTTCACAGCGGGACGCCCGTACATATCCCAGAAAGCGACATTATGTGACGCCTTGTACCACTGCGGAACCCAATAATTTCCGGCCCGCAACACACGGTCCAGCGCACGCGCCGCAACGGTGAGTTCTTCGCGCGATTTTGCTTCCACCATCCTGTCGATCAATGCATCAACAACAGGATCGGCGATGCCGGGCAGATTGAAGCTGCCGTCGATCTTGGCAGCATCTGACCCCCAGTAGGTTTTTACCTCGATGCCCGGTGTCAGCCGCAGCGCGTAGCGCTGGATCGCGAGATCGAAGTCGAACGACTTGATGCGCCGTTCATACTGTGCGGGATCGACACGGCGCAGCGATGCGTTGACGCCGATGCGCTTCAGGTTCTCGATGTACGGAATGATGATACGGTCGAAGCCTTCCTCGAAGGAAAGGATTTCCACGTTTAGCGGTTTGCCGCCCTGGCCATAGCCGGCCTCGGCCAGCAGCTGATGCGCCTTGCGCAGGTTATCGCGATTGCGGCCCGATCCATCGGTCACCGGCGGCACATAGGGCTCGCTGAACACTTCCGGCGGCAGCTTATCTTTGAATGGCTCAAGCAACGCTAGCTCCGCAGCGCTGGGCAGGCCGGATGCCTTCAGCTCCGAATTTTCAAAGAAGCTTTGCGTGCGTGAGTAGAGATCAAAGAACAGGTTCTTGTTCGACCATTCGAAGTCGAACGCAAGATCCAGTGCTTCGCGCACGCGCTTGTCCTTGAACTGGTCCTTGCGCGTGTTGATGAAGAAGCCCTGCGCGCCAGATGGGCGGCCGTCCGGCATGATGAGCCGCTGCAGCCGGCCTTCCTTCACCGCCGGAATGTCATATGCGGTCGCCCAGTCGATCGAGGTGAACTCCTCGCGATAGTCGAACGTGCCCGACTTCAGGCCTTCCAGCTCCAGCGTGCGATCGCGGAAATATTCGTAGCGGACCTCATCGAAGTTGAAGCGCCCGCGATTGACCGCAAGATCCTTGGCCCAGTAATCCGGCCGTCGCTTGTAGGCAACAAACGTGCCGGGCTTGAAGTTGCCGATCTCGTACGGCCCCGAGCCCACGGGCTTTTCCAGCGACGACTGATCGAACGGATGCTTGGTGTAAAACGCCTTCGACAGGATCGGCAGCCCCGCAACCGTCAGCGGCAGATCGCGGATCAGGTTGCCTTTGAATTCGTAGCGCACCGTGTGCGGATCGATCGCCTCGGCCTTCACCACATCGCGCAACGATAGCGAATAATTGGGGTGGCCCTTTTCCTTCAGCACTTCGAGCGAGAACACCACGTCGTCGGCGGTTAACGGCGTGCCGTCAGAGAATTTCGCTTCGGGGCGCAGCTTGAAAACGACGGAGCGGCCGTCTTCGGCAACGTCGGCGCTTTCAGCCACCAGACCATAGGCGGCGTCGGGCTCGTCCATCGCCCGCGTCATCAGGCTGTCGAACAGATACTCAAGGCCCTGCGCAGAGTCGCCCTTCAGGATAAAGGCGTTGAAGCTGTCGAATGTCTTTGTGCCGCCGGTGCCGGTGGAGGAAAAGCGTCCGCCCTTTGGCGCGTCCGGGTTGGCATATTCAAAGTGCTTGAAGTCCGGTCCGTATTTCAGCTCGCCGAACGTGGAAAGGCCGTGCCTAGGTTCGGCGCTGAGCGGAGCGGCGACGAATGACATCGCCGCTCCTGCAAGTGCTAAAGCCGCTGCAAAGTTCCGGCGTCGGCTTGGCCCGTGCCGCTGGGCTGAGAACGAATGCAGCATGATGATCAGCGTCCCTGCACAGCGTTGAGAGCTTTCTGCTTGTCGGCGTCCATCCACCAGACGCGCGACAGCGACGACGTTTGCGAGGGCAGCTTGTCAGGGCGGCCGAAGATGTCCCAGTAGGCGATCCGCTCATAGGGATAATGCCACTGCGGCACGACGTAGTGGTTCCACAGCAGCACGCGATCGAGTGCGTGGGTGGCTGCAACCAGCTCTTCGCGTGTCGTGGCGAACACGACCTTGTCGATCAGCTTGTCGATGGCGGGATTGCGGATGCCGGCCGTATTGGTGGAACCCTCGCGGTCGGCGGCGGCTGAGCCCCAGAAATCGCGCTGCTCGTTGCCGGGCGATTCCGACTGCGCGAAGTTGTCGATGATGACGTCGTAATCGCGTGAGTCTTCACGGCGCTTGTACTGGGCGCTGTCGACCATGCGGATCGATGCATTGATGCCGAGCTTCTTCAGATCCTGCACATACGGCAGCACGATTTTCTGGAAGTCGGGCGACTGGACCAGGAACTCTGCGTTCAGCGTCTCGCCCTTGTCGTTACGCAGATGGTTCGTGGTGTTGGCCGACGAAAGACCGACGCTGCGCATGATCGAGCAGAACGTGCCGCATTCGCCGTCGTCCACTTCAACTTCCTGCAGCTTCCAGCCTGCTTCCTGCAGCAGTTTGGAGGCTTCGCGCATGTTGTTGCGGAAGTCTTCCGGCGTCTTGTTCACCGGGTTCTTCCATTCGGTGGTGAAGACCTCCGGCGGAACTTCGTCTTTCACTTCCTGCAGGATTTCCAACTCGCGCCCTTCCGGCAGCCCCTTTGCAGCCAGCTCGGAATTGTCGAAGAAGCTGCCCACGCGCACATAGGAATCGTAGAACAGCTTCTTGTTGGCCTCTTCAAAGTTGAAGGCGAGATTGAAGGCCTGGCGCACGCGCGGGTCCTGGAACTGCTTGCGGCGCTGGTTGAACACGAACGACTGCATCGGCGCGACGCGACGCACCGGAATGGCTTCCTTCTTCACCTGACCGTTGCGGATCGCGGGGAAGTCATAACCGGTGGCCCACTGGCTCGCGGTCGTCTCCTGCCAGTAGTCGATCTTGCCCGATTTGAATTCCTCAAAGCCCGGCGTGCGGTCGAGGAAGTACGTCAGCTTGAACTCGTCAAAGTTCCATTGGCCCTTGGCGACTGGCAGATCCTGCGCCCAATAATCTTTCACGCGCTCGAAGGTGATGCCGCGGCCGGGGTCGAAGCTCTTGATGCGATAGGGTCCAGAGCCCACCGGCATTTCTAGCGTCGATTTGGTGATGTCGCGCTTCTCGCCGTCTGGGCCTGCCGCCTCCCAGAATGCCTTCGGTACAACGTTGAGCTGACCGAGAATAAGCGGCAATTCGCGGTTGCCGGTGACGTCGAAGGTGAAGGTCACCTCGTTGTCGCCGGTCTTCTCTGCCTTGACGACGTTCTTGTAATAGAACGCCGAGCGCGGATGGGCCGCCTTCTGGCCTTCGAACGAGAAGATCACGTCTTCGGGCGTAACCGGCGTGCCGTCATGGAAGCGCGCTTTGGGATTGATGCCGAAGGTGACGGACGAGAAATCCGGCGGATAGGAAACCCATTCTGCGATCAGCCCGTATTCGGTCGAAGGCTCGTCCGGGCTGCTCGACATCAGCGAGTCGTAGATCAGTCCGAGGCCACCGGCCGGATCGCCCTTCACCGAGAACGGGTTGAGGCTGTCGAACGAACCTTGAGCGAAGGCGCGCAGGGTGCCGCCCTTCGGTGCATCCGGGTTGACCCAATCGAAATGGCTGAAGCCTTCTGGGAAGGCCGGATCGCCCATCAGCGAAAGTGCATGGTGGCGCGGGTGCTGTTCAACAGCGGCGGCTGGAGCTTCTGCGGCCGGTGCTTCCGGCGCGGTCGGCTGTGCTTCCTGTTGTGCGGCTTCCGCAGGTGCAGCAGTCTGGCCATCAGGTGTAGCCGGTGCTTCCGCTGCTGCGGGAGGAGGGCTGGCCGGTTCCGATGCTTCGTTGGCTGGCGGCGCTGCGGTGGGGGCGGCAGGATCTGCAACCGGCACGGGTTGCTCTGCCTGTACCGAAGGCGATGCCGGCTCCTGGGCAAAGGTGGCGGTGGCCATCGTCAGGCAAAGAAGAGCTGCGAGGCAGGCGGCGGGGGCGTCAAGACGCAGGTGCACCAGGTGAATTCCCTTGATGATCACGACGAGAGCTGGAAGACGCCGCTGCGCGGAAAACCGACGGCAGGGCGCCGCAAAAGAACAACAGATATGCCAACAGGCGCCAGAGTCGCAAAATACGGCGGCGGGGGCGAGTTAACTTGCTGTCATTTTTAGCCTCATGGACAGCTTAACCGCCACCGTTTGATGCCAGTTAACTGTTTGCGGCCCCTTGGCTGAGCAGCATCGAGGCCACGACGGCGTGGCCGTGCAGATACGAAAACGGCCCCGCTGGAGAGCGGAGCCGCAATTGTCGTTGATGGGTGGGCCGTGCGATGCAGACGCGCTGCGCTCCGCTCCGCCGCCCATGCAACTACTTGTTGCTGTTGAGGTAAGCGATCAGATCGGCCAACTCGGTAGAGTCCTTGATGCCGGGGAACATCATCTTCGTGCCCGGCACGAATTCCTTGGGGTTGTGCAGGAACGAGGCGAGATCAGCCATCGACCAGTCGCCACCCTTGGCCTTCATGGCGTCGGAATAGGCAAATCCTGCGTGCGAACCCTTGCCCCGGCCGACAAGCCCGCCAAGATTGGGCCCGACCTTATTGGCGCCGCCCGCTTCCGCGGTGTGGCATGCGCTGCACTTCTTGAATACCTTGGCGCCGGCATCGACGCTGGCGCTTTCTGCGGCCTGAGCAACCGCGGCCGGATCAAATGCGGCTGGCGCTTCTGTCGCCGGAGCAGCACCACCACCGCCCGCCGCAGGACCATCGGCGCTCGGCATCGGCAACACGTAGCCCGGCGCCTGCGGCGTGCTGTGGTGCTGGCCGATTTCGATGGCTACGCGGGAGGCGACGATCACCAGAAGGGCGCAGATAAAAGCGCCGGCGATCTTCGAAAGTTCGAAAGTATCAACTTGCATTGTTCGCTCCGCGGCCGCTTTCGGCTCGCTGCCGAAGCGTGTGCGCGACTATAGAAACTCCACATCGGCTTGCAACCGCAGTGGGCGTCGTTCTATGTGCATCGCGCCGGGACCAATTGCCTCGCCCGGTCCCCTTCGGCCATTGTTCTTTGGGTACATAAGCCGTCCCATGGGCAGCCTAACCCGATCAGGTGTTCCATTGCCTAATACGCCGTCCAGCAGCCCCTCGGGCACCCCGGCCAATACACTTATCGTCATTCCGGCCCGTATGCAGGCCACCCGGCTGCCGGGCAAACCGATGCTGGATATCGCCGGGGCGCCCATGATCGTGCAGGTCTGGCGCCGGGCCATGGCGGCCAACGCGGGGCGCGTGGTGGTGGCCACCGACGCCGACGAAATCCTGCAGGCGGTGCAGGCGGCGGGCGGAGAAGCCGTGATGACCCGAACCGATCACGCCTCCGGATCGGACCGCATCTATGAGGCGGTGGAAAGCATCGATCCTGCTGGCCGCATCGACACCATCGTCAACCTGCAGGGGGATCTGCCGACGCTGGAGCCGCATCTGATCTCGGCTTGCGTGGCGCCGCTGACCAATGCTTCGGTCGACATCGCTACGCTGGCGGCTGAGATTACCGAGGCCGAAGAACGCACCAATCCTAATGTGGTGAAGGTGGTCGGCTCGCCCGTCGATGCATCCGCCACGCACCTGCGCGCCCTCTATTTTACACGCGCCATCGCCCCCCATGGCGAGGGCCCGCTGTACCATCACATCGGCATTTACGCCTATCGCCGCCCGGCCCTGTCGCGCTTCGTGTCGCTGCAACCTTCGCCGCTCGAACAGCGCGAAAAGCTGGAGCAGTTGCGGGCGCTGGAAGCCGGCATGCGCATCGATGTGACCGTCGTTGACACTGTTCCGCTCGGTGTCGATACTCCGGCCGACCTCGAGCGGGCGCGCCGCCTCCTGGGGGCCGTCTGAACCCTCCGCGAGCCGAAGTCTGACGGTTTTTTCAAACCGCAGGCATCTGTTTGCCGCCAAAGCATCCCAGCGATCATGTCCCAATCAACGAGCGGTGCACCTGCGGGTGCAAAATCTTCTGCCAGCGTGCCGGCCTCCGGACGTATTGCCTATCAGGGCGAGCCGGGCGCGAACTCGCATCTGGCCTGCCGCGAGGCGTTTCCAGATATGGAAGCCGTTGCGTGCCCGACGTTCGAGGATGCGCTGCTGGCGGTGAAGAATGGTGAGGCGCGCCTGGCCATGATCCCGATCGAGAACTCGGTCGCCGGGCGTGTCGCCGATATCCATCACCTGTTGCCGCAGGCCGAGCTTTATATCGTTGGCGAACACTTCCTGCGCGTGCGCCATCAGCTGATGGCCATTCCCGGCGCCAGCCTGCAGTCGGTGAAAAAGGTGCTGTCGCACACGCAGGCGCTGGGCCAATGCCGCCGCAAGCTGATCGAACTCGGCCTGAAGCCGGTACCGGAAGCCGACACCGCTGGTTCGGCACGCATCGTCAGCGAGATGAAGGATGCCAGTCTGGCGGCGATTGCCTCGACGCTGGCTGCTGAGATCTACGGCCTCGACATCCTGATGAACGATGTTGAGGACGAAATGCACAACACGACGCGCTTCGTCGTGCTGGCCTCCGAAGCCGATGATGCGTTGCCGGAGGACGGCCCTGTCATCACCACGTTCATCTTCCGCGTGCGCAACGTTCCCGCCGCGCTCTACAAGGCGCTCGGCGGTTTCGCCACCAACGGCGTTAACATGACAAAACTGGAGAGCTATCAGCTTGAAGGCACGTTCAACGCCACGATGTTCTACGCCGACATTGAAGGCCATCCATCCGACCGCATGGTTCGCCTTGCGCTGGAAGAGCTTTCATTCTTCTCGTCGGAAAAGCGCGTGCTCGGCACATATCTGGCAAGCCCTTATCGAGCAGAGGCTGCACGCATGGCGGCTGAAGGCTTGATCCCAGTGCGCAAGACACTGCGCTGACGAGCACTTGCATTTCTGCAGGATGCAAGTGCTCTTGCATAAATTGGGCTTGAGCAATTTGCCTGTGGCAAGAATTGTCGCGTCGACCGCGAAGAAAACATCCAACGCATATCTTGTGGTGTATTACGCGCCGTCATGACCTATTGGTGCGACAACTTTGTTGTGGAGCGCGACATTCCGACGAAGCGACCGTTAAGCCTTCGACAGTTAGCATTTCAGCCAACGTCACTCGCCGCACCGCGATGGAGGGACTTTGGCGCATACGACAGAAGAGCTTGTCGCAAGGTTGCCGGACGAACGCGCCGACGGTATCGCTGCGCCCGGTAGCAGATCGGGCCTGCAGCTTCCATCAACGCTGACATCGCCGTGGGCGTGGTTCGTAGTGTGCTGTGGCTTCAGCTTTCTGTTCAACAACCAGTTGGTGTTCGACTCCAAATATGCTGAGCTCGCTGCCCATGCCGTCATCGGCGCATGCGCGGTTCTCGCCGGCAGATTTCTCGCCCGCCAATGCGCCGAGCTGTTGACGCGCTTTGCGCCCGGTTCGCGCAGCACAAATGGCTACGCAAACGGTGTCGCCGTTGCTGTCGCTGTTTTGGCTGCGGGTGTTGGTGCTGCGATTGGCTTTGAAGCGGCGACGCTTTACACGCGGGAAATGCTGAGCGCTGGGGCCAACCGCACGGCGGCGCTGGAACGCCAGCGCGAGTGGCTGGACGAGAAGACCAGAACCAACCTCATTCGCCCCGACCAGCCCTATCGTTTGGGGCTGCCCAGCTTCCTTTATATCAGCCTGCCCATTACGGCCCGGCACTGATAACGCGGGCCAGATTTCTGCATGGCGCGCGCATCGCGACGTCACGCTAAGTCGTGAACGTCGCTGCGTAGCCGTTCAACGCTTTCAGGCGGCTGCCTTGACCAGAATATCCTTCAGCCACGGCAGCGCGGCATCCTGCGGGAAGTCCTCCGACGAAGCGTCGTGAATGCCGCGCTCGCCAATCTGCTGCGCATTGCAGGCCAGCATTCCAGTCAACAGCGTCTGCGATCCGTTAGCGAACGTCGGCCCGAATGAGCGGTCGCCAAGACCGAAAATAGCAAAGCGCACCGAGCTGAGATCCGGCTTCTCGCGCTCCAGCGTATCCAGGAACGGCTGCGCATTGTCGGGCAATTGCCCGCTACCGTAAGTGGCGCTCACCAGAATATAGAGCGTATCGGCATCAAACTCGCCGGGCTCGACTTCATCCAGCGACGAGATCTGGCAGTCGTGGGCATCGCCCAGATCGTCCTTGAGACTGTCGCAGAGCATCTCGGCCGTACCGCTGACCGTGCCGTAGAGAAAATGAATATTCATGGCTTTATTCGGCTATTCTGGTGAGGCTTGGATGGAACGCACGGCGGCGTGTTGTCGGGCAGATTGCCCGCTGCCGTGCAGGTGAGGGGTTAATCCGGTGCCCGGATCAATATCCCAAGCGACAAAATTCAACAATACGGCAGGGGGCAGCCCCGGCGGTCACATTAGCGCGACATCGCTTTTCTTATGAATCGCGATGCCGCTTTAGCTTTTCAATGAGACCTGCCACTGCCGGATTGACGAAAGTCAGCTGCCGAGCTGCTGGCGGTAGTCCTCATAGCCGAACGAGCGCACGACGCGATATGTGCCGTCCTCGTCGAGGATGGCGAGGTCCGGCCGAGGCGTACCATTGAAGGTCGTGTTCTTCACGAATGAATACTGCATCATGTCGGTGAAGACGATGCGGCTGCCCACCTGTAATGGCTCGGGGAACGAGTATTCGCCGATCACGTCGCCGGTCATGCAGGTCTTGCCGCCCAGCACATAGTCATGCGCGTACTCACCGGGCTTGCCGGCGCCGATGATGTCGGGCGTGTACGGCACTTCCAGCACGTCGGGCATGTGGCAGCTCGCCGATGTGTCGAGGATGGCGAGGTTCTTCTCGTTCCAGTGCAGGCCGATGACGGTGGCAACGAGATAGCCGGTGTTGACTACGATGCCGCCGCCAGGCTCAAGGAACACCTCGACGTTGAACTGCTCGCGGAACGCCTTGACGGCGGCGATCAGCTTGTCGAGGTCATAGCCCGGCTTGTTGATGAAATGCCCGCCGCCGAAGTTCACCGCCTTCACCTTGCGGATGTAGGGCGCGAACTCACGCGCGATGTGCTCGATCAATCCGACCGAACCATCGGCTAGGCTTTCGCACAGCGTGTGGGCGTGGAAGATGTCGATCTCGTCCCACGGCAGCTTGTCGATGTCGGCGCGGGTGGTGCCGAAGCGAGAGCACGGCGCGCACGGATCATACAGCGCACCGCCCAGCGTCGCGTTGGAATAGCCGGGGTTGATGCGCACGCCGATCTTTGCACCCGCCGCCTTGGCGATGGGACCGAACTGCGCGATCTGCTCGGGCGAATTGAAATAGATGTGATGGGCGTGCGCAATCAGGCGCTCGACCTCACCCGGGGCGTAGGCCGGCGCATAGACGTGTACGTCCTTGCCGAAGTCCTCAAAGCCCATGCGGGCTTCATATTCGCCGCTGGCCGTTGAGCCATCGAACGCGTCGCGCATCAGCGGGAAGGCGTCGGGCATCGCCCACGCCTTGGTGGCGAGCAGCACCCTGGCGCCGGATTCCCGCTTCAGCCGCACAACCGTTTCAAGGTTGCGCTTCAGCGCCGCGACGTCGAGCACATAGGCGGGCGTGGCCATCGAGGTGGGCAGGTTGGGCGTCGTCATTGGCAGTCCTTGCAGCGTTCACCCGGTCGTCGGGTGCCCGTATATGGCATTGCGGAAGGTTGGTTGAAAGTGGCGGAAGTTGCGGCGGTTGCGCCGTTAGCGCACTCTGCCGGGGTTGCCTGTTCCCTGAAATCGGCTGATGTGGTCGCAGACGGTTTTGATAACCCGTTCGTCGCGCATGTAGGCGTTGTGATAGAGCGCATCGCTCAGGTGTTTCCACATCGTGTCGGGATCAGCGAGGCCCCCTTCGACCGCGTCCGTGGCGAGCACTGAAGCGTACAGTTTGCGCGCGGCGACAAAGATCGCGTCGTCGTCAATGCCACCCAGGTTGATGGCTTCGATCCGCGCCTCATTGAGTTCCTTCACGTAGGGTGGAAACTGGCTGACGCCCTTGAGCGCAAAGGCGGCATCGCCACCATACGCCGCGCCGACGACACCTCCGTGAATGGCGGCGGTCAGGGTTTTCGCCCATGCCCACGCGCCGCCGAGACGAGCGATCAGCCAGACTGCGCCGTAGATCGCGAGGTAAACAATCGGCACGAGCAGCAGGAATGTCAGGTCAGCCGCTGCGCCGAGGCCGAAGTTGCCGGCCTTCACCTTTTCGAACACCGGAGTGAAAAAGTAGCTGGCGGTTGCAGTGAAGAACGCGAGCGTGCCGACAACCCCGGCAAGCCGCGCGAACGCCGTGAGTGAGCGCCTGGCAGCGGCAACGGTGACGTATTGCGGCGAGATCGCCGCCGCGGTTTCCAAGAGCCGCATCGCTTCATCGCGCGGGCTGTGGATCACCAGCCATTGCCCGGGTTTGATGCCCCGGGCGCACCGATAGCGCGCGCGCCGACGCCACAGCAGGGTGCGCAGACCGCGCTGCGCGCTCCAGATGGACAGCAACAGCAGGCCGCCGAAGAAAACGATGGTCTCGAACCATTTGGTGCCGCCGCCGCCAAGGATCGTAATCAGATACCAGAGCATGATCGGCGCGATGATGATGCCCATCGCGGCCTGAAACAGCGCGATCAGCCACGGCACCGTTTTGAGTTTGCGGGTGAAGAACGGCGTGCCGAACGTCACAACACCGCCACGCAGCGCGGAGGGCGGCAGCAGGGCGAGGGCTTCAGCGGTGACGTTGCCGCCGTGGCTGTGGGCGATGATGGAATAGGACGTGCCGGATTTTTCCAGCTTGCGCAGCGTCTTCGCCAGCTCGGCGGCGGCGCGCAGGCGGTCGAAATCGGAGTTCTGCCCACTCCAGTGCACCGGCAGGACTTCAATGTTGGTGAGGCCGCATCGGGTCAACGCGGCGGCGATCTGGGTTGCAAACGGCGAACCCGTCTGCCACCAGCGCTCGCCGTTATCGTCCGGGTGCTGGCTGTTGGTGCCGTGTACGGTGACAATGACGTGACGCGGTGAAGTGTCTGAGGCCGGGTTGGGCTGCGTGGCGATCGCGCCGTCGGCATTGGGATGCCCGGTACCATTGGAGAGCGATGGCACAGTTTCCAGCGGCGCGGCCTCGACGGTCATGGTCTCCCCCGGTTGTCTACCCGCTGTGTCTGGCCCGCTGTTCAGGCGCCGCCTACCATACACTCGGCGGCGTCTAGACTATGACGTGCAAAAGGGCGGCTTGCGCCACCCTTTCGCTGAAGTCGTTGAGGTTCACTTGGCGCTGGAGGAGATGCGCGGGAACCCCGATTAGGTCTCGACTGCGAACAGCTCGGCCTGCTCGTCCGTCTCCAGTTCACGCACGTGCCACGGCAGGCCCTGCTTGCCGATCTCGTCCATGAACGGCTTCGGCGGAAGCTGCTCGACGTTGTAAACGCCGCCCGGCTTCTTCCATGAGCCGTCGAACAGCATCATCGCGCCGACGACCGGCGGCACGCCCGTGGTGTACGACACCGCCTGCGCGCCGGTTTCCTTGAACGCATGCTCATGGTGGCAGACGTTATAGATCATGGCGCGCTTGGGCTTGCCGTCCTTGGTGCCGGTGAAGATGCAACCGATGGACGTGCGGCCGGTGTAGCCCTCGCCAAGCGACGACGGCGGCGGCAGCAGCTCCTTCAGGAACTCCATCGGGATCACCGGGTTGCCCTTGTACATAACCGGGTCGATACGCGTCATGCCCACATTCTGCAGCACTTCCAGGTGCTTGATGTAGTTGTCGGAGAAGGTCATCCAGAAGCGGATCTGCTTCAGGCCCTTGATGTTCTCGACGAGGCTCTCTTCTTCCTCGTGATAGATCAGGTAGCTCTTGCGCGGGCCGACTTCCGGGTAATCGATCATGGCCGAGATCGACAGCGGATCGATGTCGATCCACTCGCCGTTCTTCCAGTATTTGCCGCGCTGCGTCACCTCGCGGAGATTGATCTCCGGATTAAAGTTGGTGGCAAACGCCTTGCCGTGGCTGCCATCGTTGCAGTCGATGATGTCGATCGTCTCGATGGTGTCGAACAGGAATTCCTGCGCGTAGGCGCAATAGATGTTCGACTGGCCGGGGTCGAAGCCGCAGCCGAGGATCGCCATGATGCCTTTGTCGGCAAAACGGTCCTGGTACTTCCACTGCCAGGAGTATTCGAACTTGGCGACGTCGCGCGGCTCGTAGTTGGCCGTGTCCATGTAATGCACGCCCGCTTCCAGGCACGCGTCCATGATCGGCAGGTCCTGATAGGGCAGGGCCATGTTGATGACGAGATCGGGCTTGACGCGGTTGATCAGCGCCACCGTCTCGGCAACGTTGTCGGCGTCAACCTGGCTGATCTCGATAGGCGTCACACAGCGCTTGGCCACCGCTTCGCAGCTCGCCAGGCGGCGCGAGGCCAGATGGATGCGCTTGAACACGTCACGGTTCATCGCGCACTTCTGCGCGGTGACAGAGCCAGCGGCACCGGCGCCAATGATGAGGACACCTTCCAAATCGCATCTCCTGAAGCAAAGGATGAACGTCTCGAACGTCTATAACCCGCCGATGACTGGATGCGAGCGGGACAGTGCAATTAGTGCAGACGTTGCCAGAGCACAATAGCCGGTAACGTCCGATGTTTTGTGACAGTTTCAATGCTTCTGCCGGGAGGCGGGGAGACCGCCAACCGACTTGGCTAACCCACGGCAGAAGCGTAGGAAAATCTGGCCGACCACGGGGCAGGCTAGCCTATCGTGCCGGGGAGGCGCCAAAGCTCAGCTTAATCGCCGTGTTGGTATTTGATTTTTCGGGGGAGGCAGCTTCGGGGCAAATCCCGATATTGGCTCACCAGTGGGCAGACCGGGGCGCGCCGGCGAAGATCTCAGCCAGGCGGCGCGCGGTGCCATCGGAGATGTCGGCGGGCAGATCGTCCGGCGCAAACAGGCCATGCTCGGCGATTTCGTGGTTGGGGTCGGGAATACGATCTCGGCGCCAGTTCCGCACGATGTACAGCGCGACATGATCGTTGGGAAACACCGCGGCGTTTGAATATATGCCGAACAGCTCCGGCTCGGCGGTGATTTCCGCGCCGGTTTCTTCGCGCAGTTCCCGTGTCAGAGCAGTGGCGATTGTCTCGCCGTGCTCGACGCCGCCACCAGGAAAGCGCCAGCCCTGAACGTACGTGTGGCGGATCAGAACGACGCGGCCCTGCGGATCGATCAGCACGCCTTGAGCGCCAAGGGTCATCCCTCGGGTCAGCCGCCAATAGCGCTGCAGCAGTTTCTTGAGCACGTACTTTGCGGCACCGTTCAAACGGCGATCTCCTTAGGAGCGGGTTTCCGACCGGTTATTTATGTATCGCGTGTTAAAAACCGACCAACAGCATGCTAACCGGTGCTTCGCCACGATGCCATGGATGCCAGATGCGTTTTGGCTGCCATAAATGCCAGCCGCCACCGTCGCGACTGCGGGACCGAACTTTCAAGGACCAACAACGAATGGATGATGCAATCACATTAGCCCACCTGTCCGATGCGCATATTGCGCCGGTTCCGGCTATTGGTTTGCGGCATCTCAATCTCAAACGCGGCCTGGGCTACCTGAACTGGCGGCGCAATCGTCAGGGAACGCATCGGCGCGATGCTCTGGATGCCATCGTTGCGGACATGCAGGCACAGAACCCCGATCACATTACCATCACCGGCGATCTGATAAATCTCGGGCTGCCGGGGGAATACGCTGCCGCCCATGGCTGGCTGCAATCTGTCGGGACGCCGGAGCAGGTGACGCTGGTTCCCGGCAACCACGACATCTACACGACATTGCGCAATGACGCTGGTGTTGCGCGCTGGGCCGACTACATGGCGCCGGACGCCTGGGGCAGCGCCTTCGCGCCGGACGTTGCGCAATGCGATCGCGTCACTCACCGGATATCGGGCGAGGGCGCGCCACCGCTACTGTTTCCGTTCGTGCGGCGCGTCGGTCCCGTGGCGTTGATTGGCCTGAACTCAGCGGTTGAAACACCACCGTTCGTTGCTGCCGGTGAGCTTGGTGGCCGTCAGCGCGAGGCGCTTGAAACTCTTCTGCCGAAGCTTGGCGCTGAAGGATTGATCCGTGTTGTGTTGATCCATCATCCGCCGCTGTCCCAGCTCGCGCCGACGCGCAGAGGGCTGCGGGATGCGCCGGAGCTGTCGCGGATACTCGCACGTCACGGCGCTGAGCTTGTGCTGCATGGTCATAATCATGTCGACAGCGAGGTTCTGTTGCCGAGTTTCGAACCGGAACTGGGCGGTGTGCCTGTGCTGGGCGTGGGTTCGTCATCAATGGCACGTGCGCACAAAAATGAGCCGCCGGGCCGTTACAACCTTTTGCGCATCGGACGCGATGAAGGCGGACGCGCGCGCATCGCGTATACGACGCGCGGTCTGAATGATGGCGGCCGTGTCGTTCCGATTGCTCATCGGGAGATTGCGTCCGGTTAGGCGCGCACACGCGCGCGTCAGGCAGGCCGCAATGGCCTGCGTGCGCAGTTGTCGCACGCGTCAATTTCGCAGTGAAGATGGTCGCAGATTGCACAATGACTGCGCAAATGCGCTGCGAAGATGCCACCGCACACTAACTGTATTGCGCTACGGCCACGCATACATGGCCAGCTACGTTCAAACATGCGTTCTCAGTTTAATGCCGGTCGTGACACTATATAGGGCTAGAGATTAGCGCTGAGTTTTGTGTGCACGAATGGATGGGCAAGGGTGACAGAAGTGCGGCGGCTATTCCGGCGGAACGTTCGGCTGAACCTTGCCTTGCAGGGTGGCGGTGCGCATGGCGCGTTCACCTGGGGCGTGCTCGACCGGCTTCTGGAAGATGACGAGCTCGAAATAAGCTGGGTGAGTGCGACGAGCGCTGGCGCCGTCAATGCGGTTGCAACTGCTGCCGGGTTGGCGGACGGGGGCAAGGCTGCCGCGCGCGCAAAGCTGCGCGAGATATGGGAAGCGGTGCAGCAGGCGGGCGTGCCAGACCTGATGCGCCTCAACCCATTTCTCTATGGTCTGACACGCGCGCCCCAACTCGCGCAGATGGCGAGTATGTGGTCGCCGTATGAGTTCAATCCGCTGGGTTTCGATCCGCTGCGCCGTCTGCTGTCGGAGCGCATCAATTTCGAACTGCTGCGCAAGCAATCGCCCATTGAGCTTCTCATTGCTGCAACGGAAGTTTCTTCTGGGCGCGCGCGTCTGTTCCGCCGCCAGGAAATGAGTGTCGATGTGGTGCTGGCCTCGGCGTGTCTGCCGATGGTGCATCATGCGGTTGAGATCGATGGCGTCGCCTATTGGGATGGCGGTTTCTCGGCCAATCCCGATTTGAAGACACTGGCGATCGACAGTCCGGTGGAAGACACGCTGATCGTGCAGCTCAATGCCACGGATCGTCTGGATCTGCCGACGGGGATGCGCGATATCTCGCTGCATGCCTATCGGCTGGCGTTCGATGCGCCGCTGATCCGCGAAGTGGAGTTGATCGAGGCCGTGCGCGAATGTTGGCACGGACGTCTGGGCGGTCCGCGTGGCCGGCTCAGCAAACTGGCAACGCATCGTTTTCATTTGATTGATGCAGGCCAGTACACCAGCGCGCTAAGCCCCGAAAGCACCATGAAGCCGGATCGGGAGATGCTTTCCCATCTGTTCGAGGCAGGAAAAACCGAGGCCGACCGGTGGCTTCAGACCAATCGCAACAGCATTGGTCGGCGGTCCAGCGTCGATCTGAAAGAGCATTTTCTGAACCCGAACGGTCGTTCGGAAAACGGTGTCTTCGCGAATGGAGGCAGCGCGGACGAACGGCCATCCGTTAACGCGAACGGTAAAGCTGCACGCGATATTCCTGAAGGAATATAACGCTCGACGGGTATGCTCCAGTTTCACTATCATGCCGCCGACGTAGGCATTGGAGCCCGATCAAGATGAGCGTTTTTGAATCGAATCCGGCATTGAATTTCTGTGGCGCCCTGCTGCGTCCCGCGCTGGCGTCGCTGCTCGCATTCGTGAGCGTTTCGACAGCAGCTATTGCGCGCGATGACAAAGCCGCTTCATCGCCAAGTGCCGAAACCCAGCAGCAGGTGGTGCCTACGGTCGCTGCGGCAGCCAGTCTGCGTTATGCGCTGGAAGAGATCGCAGCACGATACACAAAGGCCACAGGCAAGCATGTCAAATTGACATTTGGCGCCACCGGCAACCTCGTGCACCAGATCGAGGCGGGGGCTCCTTTCCAGGTGCTGTTCGCCGCCGATGACAAGAGTGTCAAAAAACTCGCTGCAGCTGGCAACACGGATGGCGAGCCGGTCGTGTTTGCGCGGGGCGAGTTGAGCGTTGCGGCGACGAAGGCTTCACCGGTCGCGATCGACAGCGAGTTGAAGGGGCTGCGTGAGGCACTGGCCGCCGGTAAGGTGAAAAGCATCGCCATCGCCAATCCGGAAACAGCGCCCTATGGCCGTGCCGGTCGCGAGGCGCTTGAGGCTGCCGGCCTGTTGAAGGAGGCCGATCCGCTGATTGTTACCGGTGAGAACATCGGCCAGACAGCGACGTTCGTTTCCACTGGCGCGGCAGACGTCGGCTTCATCGCCCGTTCGCTGGCGGTGTCGAAGGAGCTTGCCCCGCTGATCAATTCAGCGTCGGTAAACCCGGATTGGTATAAGCCAATCAATCACGGTATGGCGGTTGTGAAGGGCGCTTCGCCCGACGCAAAGGCTTTCGCCGACTTCGTTCGCGGACCCGAGGGGCGCGAAGTTCTGGAGGCGAATGGCTTCGGCGTGCCCAAGTCATAACGTGACGTAACGCGCGCAAGAGACCCGCGATGGATTGGCAAGCCTTCAGTTTGACGCTGCAACTGGCGGCATGGACGGTGCTGTTTCTGTTGCCGTGCGCCATGCTGATCGCGCGGGCGCTCGCCTGGAGGCGAGTGCCGATGAAAAGCGGCATCGAGGCGCTCATCATGTTGCCGCTGGTGCTGCCGCCGACGGTGCTGGGTTTCTATCTGCTGGTGGCGTTCTCGCCGCAGTCGGCAATCGGCGGCACGATCAAATCGATTTTCGGCAGCGCGCCGGTATTCTCGTTCACCGGGATTCTCATCGCATCGCTGATTGTCAATTTGCCGTTCGCCGTGCAGCCGATCCAGCGCGCGTTTGAAAGCATCCCGCGTAATGTGCGCGAAGCCGCGTTCGTCAGCGGGCTGTCACCATGGCAGACGATGCGCCGTATTGAACTGCCGCTGGCATGGCCGGGCATCGTTTCGGCCATTGCGCTTACATTTGCCCATACGCTCGGCGAGTTCGGCGTGATCCTGCTCATCGGCGGCAGTATTCCGGGAGAAACCCGTGTGCTGTCGATTGCGATTTATGATCGCGTGCAGGCGTTCGATATCGCGGGCGCGGGCGTCATGTCGGCGGCGCTGCTGGGCTTTTCATTGTTGTCGATTGCAATCGTGCACACACTTGCGCGTCGCAGGGGAACGGGTGCGCATGGTTTCCAGTGACGACGGTGCTGCGGCGCTATCTATCGAGTGTCGGCAGGATGCACCGATCCCGCTGGATGTATCGATTTCCACGCGAGCAGGAGAATTGCTGGCGCTGATCGGACCATCGGGCAGCGGCAAGACCACCGTGCTGCGCTCGGTTGCTGGATTGTACAAACCGCGGCACGGCCGCATCCGCGTTGGCGGCGAAAGCTGGCTCGATACCGACAATAAAATCGATATGAGCCCGCAGCAGCGTCGTGTCGGATTGGTGTTCCAGGATTACGCACTGTTTCCGCATCTGTCGGCGGTGGACAATGTGGCGCTCGCTATGCTCGACACCGATAAGGTGACGCGCCAACGGCGTGCGGAGGAACTGCTCGCCCGTGTGCATCTCAACGGGCTTGCTCACCGCAGGCCGTCGCAACTGTCTGGTGGCGAGCGCCAGCGCGTCGCACTTGCCCGGGCTTTGGCGCGCGACCCCAAGGTGCTGCTGCTCGATGAGCCATTTTCGGCCGTCGACCGTATGACGCGGGAGCCGTTGAAACAGGAACTCGCCAGTCTGCACCGCGCGCTCGATATTCCCATCGTTCTGGTTACGCATGACATTGAGGAAGCGCAAGCGCTGGCAGATCGCATTTGCGTTCTGAACAAAGGCAACGTGATGCAGATTGGCGCGCCGGATGATCTGCGCTTGCGTCCGCGCACGGTTGGCGTCGCCCGGTTAATGGGCCAGGACAACATAGCCACAGCCGAAGTGTTGGATGCAACACACATCCGCTGCGGTAGCCATGTTTTGAAGGTCAGATTGGTTGACGGTCACACGGCTGGCGAGAAAGTCACGGTGTTGTTTCCCGTCGACTGCATTTCCGTCATTGATGCAGACGCAGAACATGCATCGCTTGCAAACAGCCTGCGCGGGCACATCGTCGAAATTTTTGCATCCGGCGATTTCAAGACATTGCTGATGGATTTTGACGGCGTTGCTTTGCGATTGAAGGTAACGGCGCGGGAAGCGGCGCAGCGCCATCTGGCTGTCGATGCCAAGATTACCGTCACGCTAGATCCTGAAGGCATTCATCTGATGCGCGTCGAATAATCCCTGTTCAACTGCAGCGGAGTGCTCAGTGCGGTTTATATCGCGCGATGAAATCCGCGATGGCCGCGCCAACTTCGGACGCAATGGGCAAGCCGGGATCGCCATAGCTTGCCATGTTAGCTGCTTTATCATCAGCCGGCACGCGCTTCAGTACGTGATTGACGTTGTCGAGCAGCACCAGCTGCGCTGCGGCGTTCGCCCCCTTCAATCGTTCGGCATCTTGGACGTCGGTTTGCAGATCGGCGCGGCCCTGCACGATCAGGACCGGCTTCCGATAGTTAGCGATCAGCGCGGCGGGATCGCGCGTCAGCGCATCAATCAAAAATCCCTGCACAGCAGGGTGGAACAGCGACAGCAGGGCGGGATCGAGCTTGGCAGCGTCAACGCGTCGGCCAGCTTCTAGCTGCGAGATCGCATCCAATGCCTGCGGCAGAAGTGGCGCGTTGGCCGGATTGGCCTTGAGCTGAGCGCGTAGCACATCGCCCAACTTCCTGCCTGGTGCTGAAACCAGCATCAGCCCGCAAATATCGCTATCAGATACTTTTGCAGTGGCGTCATACGAGGCGAGTGCGACCAAGCCGCCTTCGCTGTGCCCCAGCACCCAGACGCACGGCGCGCCCGTGTGCGCGATGATGCTTTGCACCCATGTACGCACGTCATCGGCATAGTCGCCTATGGTGACGGCGTTGGGATCGCTGATCGCCTGCGCACTGCCGAACATGCCACGCTTGTCGATACGCACCGATGCGATACCGCGCGCAGCCAGATCTTCCGCCAGCAAACGATACGGCGCTGCCTTGACGCCAAGTGGATTGTTGCCATCCCGATCCGTTGGCCCGGAGCCGGGTACGATGAGCACAACGGGTGCTAACGCGCGTGCGTCCGCCGCGAGCGACGCAGCCGGTGGCGGAATTACAAGCGTGCCCTGAAGTGGTCCATTCGGGCCAGGCGCTTCCATGCTTTCGCTTTTAAATTGCGGGGCGCTCGACGCCGGTGCTTGCGCCGATGCATTTTGCGTCATCGTCATCAACACCATCGCTCCTATCGCGATCACAATCGTGCGCAGAGCAGTCGGGCGGAACCAGCGGCGGATATGCATGCCCGCGCTCACGTCATCAGCCGCGCGTAGCCCTCGGAAATGGTCTCGTCCAGCATCTTGCGATATTCTTCGTAGAACGGACTTTCGGGTGTGATGTTGCCAAGGTCGCTGTCGAAGTTTTCGCGCTTGGCATAGACGATCGGCGTCGCCACCGGCACCAGCAGCGCACCCTGCTTGTGAATGGTGGTGATGATGCCGCGCATTTCGCCGAAGCGGTCCACCTGCGAAACGACGATCATGCGCATCGCGCCCTTGGTGAGCGACACCAGGTGGATGAACATCGACGACGACGGGATATAAAGCCGGCCGCGATGGGAGTAGGGCGCGTCGGGGCGGTCGGTTTCCTGGAACAGCAGGCTGGGCCAATCCGGATCCCAAACGATGTCGGTGCGATATGCGATGATGAGATCCGGGCGCGAAAAGGCGCTGCGCAACGTCAGGTAGCTGCCGATGTAGTGGTCCACCGCGGCGCGCGTATAGGCGCCCATGTACAGCGGCGCGACCACGCCGCCGCCTTCGCCCAGCAACTCGGGTGGCGTATTGGGAGAATTGCCGCCACCGTTCCAAGCGTGCTTGAGTTGGTCGAAATCCAACCCCAGCACCATGCACACATCGAACAGCGTCTGATCGCGCACCGAGCGGCCGCCCAGCAGGTTCTGGATCGTCTTTTCATGGCAGTCGGATGCGTCGGCAAGTTCAGCCTGCGTCAGCTTTTTTTCGATCATGGCGGTTTTGATCTGATTGATCGCCCCGTCACGCGCCGACCTTGAAACTGAAGCCTTCATGGCTGCCACTGCCCCTGACTAGACGCCATCGCGAACGCAACTTTCCGGAATTTACCGGTAATTGTCCCTGGTGGGCAAACGGAACCATGCGTCAAAAGCGTTTCCTGATTGTTGGGGGTTGGTCGCCTCGTCTTTCCAGCGGGGTGGGGGCACAGTCACTGCGATTTTGATAGCGCTTCGCAGGGGTGAAGCGCCGGGTGGATAGGGAGTTCGCGCCATGAAGGCCCCGAATGAATTTTTCAGCGATCACAATGCCATTGCCAGCCCGTTCGCATCGATATTCGTTGCGCTGGGCGGTGCGGTTGTGGTGGCGGGCGCCATGCTCGTCGTCGGTTTTAGCGACGATCTCAGGCTTGCAAGCTACGTTCCCGACTTTGCAGTGCTGCAGAGCATGATCATCGGTTGATCCAACTGCGGGACCTGCACTGCGGAGCAACGCGTCGACGCTGCTCCGGACTCTCCCATAGAAAAAGGCGGCTACCCGGCGATGGGCGCCGCGCTTTTCTGTGAAAGCCGATGGGCTTTAAAAACGCTTAGCCGCCGTGCCGTTCGAGGCGCTCGATCACCACTGGCACAAGGCCGTCGCGGCGCATGCCGAGCACGTTGGCGGCTCCGGTCGAGACGTCGATGATGCGGCCGGGCGTATTCGGGCCACGGTCATTGATGGTGACGATGACCGACTTGCCGTTGCGCTTGTTGGTGACACGCACCTTGGTGCCGAACGGGTATGTCATATGCGCGGCGGTCATCTTGTTGGGGTCGAAGCGCTGGCCGGACGCCGTGCGCGGGCGGCGCTTGCCATAGCCGTAGTATGAGGCGATGCCCTGCCGGCGTGCGATGACGCGCGGAGCAGGTTCGGCGTCGGCTGCACCTGCGTTTGCGGCGGCAGACGCTGCGCCCTTGGAGTCAGCTTCAGACTTCGCTTTGGCGCCGATGTTGGGCGGTGAAAGAGGGGCCGATTTTTTGCTGGCCTCAGCGCTGTTGTCGGCGGCGATTGCAGCCGCAGTACCCAACAGGGCGAAACCGGCGGCGCTCAGCGCGGCAATCATGATGGTCCGCATGCGATTACTCCTCTGTGCGGGTCGTTTGCAGCGACGACGTTCTGAGATTCATTCGCGTCGGCGGCGCAAGCAATAAAGGCCGCTTCACGTTGATGCCAATGCGAAGCGGCCATTGGTGATCGGGTTATGTGTGTCGCCATTCAAACAAATGCGGCGACACACAGCCGGTCAGCGGATCAGCGCGTGAGGCGCTCGACCACAACCGGAGCAACGCCCGAAGCGCGCATGCCGATGACACCGGCAGCAGCGTTAGACAGGTCGATGATGCGGCCCTTGATGAACGGACCGCGGTCATTGATCGTCACGACGACGGACTTGCCGTTGCGCTTGTTGGTGACGCGCACCTTGGTGCCGAATGGCAGCGAGCGGTGTGCGGCCGTCATGGCGTTGGGGTTGAAGCGCACGCCCGATGCAGTCATCTGCGGCTGCCAATAATAGGAAGCCATACCTGCCTGGCTGCCGACTACGCGGTGCGTAGACTTGGTCGTGTCAACCTTTGCGGTGTTTGCCTTTGTGGTGTCGGGCTTCGCGTCAGCCTTCGGCTTGACGCCGATGTTCGGCGGCGACAACGGATGCTGCTTTGTCTTGGCCTGCTGCTGCGGCTTCTTCACGGTTGCAGACTTGGCCTTGGCGGTCTCGTTCGAAGCGGCGACCTTGCGCTCGGGCTTGGCGACATTCGCGGCCTGCTGCTTTGCGCTGTTGCTCTTGGAGTGCTGGCGCGACGCGTGCTTCTTATGCTTGGCGGTGCGCTTATGGGCCTTCTGGCCAGAGAATTTGGAGACGGTGGCTTCGCCGCAAGCAAAGGCCGGGCTCATGCAGGACCACGGCACGTTAGCGGCGGCTGCAGGCGTCAGTGCGGTCAGGCCAAAGCCAACAACCGTCAGCGCGGAAAGAACAAACGTCCGCATTCGATACTCCCTCAAAGGGCGGCAGTACTCGAGACGATGCGCAACAATGCGAAACCGCATGTCCAGCACTCGCGAGATACGCGAAATGCCTGGGCGCATGATGTCGACGCGCGCTTCACCAGCGCTGCCGCCGCGTCCGGAGCCGAACACCAGAACCTGTTCGCGCCGCCATAGACGTTATTGGGGATTGCCCCCGTTCTGGCGCGCGGAATGGGCCACCTCTAATTGTGGCGGTCAATGCATCAATTTACGATGCGTTTACGTAACAATTGAAGAAGTGACGCAAGAGTAATGGGTTAGGGATCGCGTTCATCTGTTGGTCCGCGACCGCACGCCGCACTGAGGTGCGGCTGCAGCGCGTAAACCCAACATCGGCGCACGGTATCAGTGTTATGCTCCGCACCGTATTTGTCACGCGATGGAGCAAGTGCTTCGGACGCGATGCGTATGCGCAGCGTTGCCGGGCAGCGGTAACGGAAAAGGCTTGAGGCGCCCGATGAAGATATCCAGTGGCGGCTCAGACGGCATGCAACCGCTGATAAGTGACGGCCCAGCACCCAATCATATCGCGATGCGAGATCTTGCCATGACGTTCGGCAAGGTCGGCGTGCTGTCGTTCGGCGGGCCGGCGGCGCAGATCGCGCTGATGCATCAGGTGCTGGTGGAGCAGCGGCGCTGGCTGGATGAGCGACGCTTTCTGGGTGCGCTGAGTTTCTGCATGTTGCTGCCGGGGCCTGAGGCCATGCAGCTTGCAACCTATGCCGGCTGGCGTCTGCGCGGTGTGGCGGGCGGATTGATCGCCGGGCTTTTGTTTGTGCTTCCCGGCGCGGCTCTCGTGCTGGCTTTAGCCGTTCTCTACGGATTTTACAGCACCGCCCCGGCCATCGCGACGCTGTTCGCCGGGTTGAAAGCTGCGGTGCTGGCCATCGTGCTGCAAGCGCTGATCCGCATCGCACAGCGCGCGATGGAAGGGACGATGGATTGGCTCGCCGCCATTGCGGGCTTCGTCGCCATCTACTTTTTCGATCTGCCGTTTCCACTCGTCATCGTGTTGGCCGGCCTTGCGGGCTTTCTGTTTCGTCCGGTGTCATCGCACAATCCTGTCAGCGAACGGCCCGCGCCGGTTGCGTTGAGTTCCACCCTGAAAACGCTTGCTGTCTGGTTGGCGGTGTGGATCGCGCCACTGCTGGTTGTCGTTGCGATCTTTGGCGGCAGCCACGTGCTGGCACAGCTTGCGCTGTTCTTCTCGCGGCTTGCTGTGGTGACATTCGGTGGCGCCTACGCCGTGCTTGCCTACATGGCACAGGAAGCGGTGAGCGGTTACGGCTGGCTGAGCGCGGGTGAAATGCTCGATGGCCTGGCGCTGGCAGAAACAACCAACGGCCCGCTGATCCTCGTCACGGAGTTTGTCGGCTACATCGCTGCGTTCAAGCAGGGCGGTGTGTGGCTGGGCGTCCTGGGTGCCACGGTGGCGCTGTGGGCGACATTTGCGCCGTGCTTTCTGTGGATCTTTGTCGGCGCGCCATACATCGACATTCTCACGCATTCGCCACGCCTGTCGGCCGCGCTGCGGACAATTACGGCGGCCGTTGTTGGTGTCATCGCAAACCTGTCGGTCTGGTTCGCCATGCATGTTCTGTTCAAGACGATCGACGAGCGGCATGTGGGGCCGCTGCGCCTTTATGTTCCGGACATCGCAACTGTCGACTGGCTTGCGCTCGCGCTGACAGTGCTCGGCCTTGCTAGTGTCTTCGTGCTGCGGCTTGGCATCGTTGCCACGCTATCGCTGTGCGCTGCGGCTTCATTTGTCTGGTTGCAACTGATCGCGTGATGTTTCCGCGTTGCGCGAGCGCATCGCTGCGCCGTTTGCAACGCTAGATCCAGCCCTTGCGCCGGAAATAGATGATGGGGCCAAGCGCGGCCAGCACCATCAGGCCCAACGCCCAGGGGTAGCCATAGGTCCATTCCAGCTCCGGCATGTGCTTGAAGTTCATGCCATAGACCGATGCGACCAACGTCGGCGGCAGCAGGATCACGGCCATCACCGAGAACAGCTTGATGATCTGGTTCTGCTCGTTCGAGATCATGCCCAGCGTCGCATCGAGAATGAACGAAATGCGCTGGGACAGAAACTTGGTGTGATCGAGCAGCGAGTTGATGTCGCGCAACGCGGCTTTGATGCGCTGGCGGATGCGAGGATCATCGCCACGATCCTGTGCCGCCTGGGTGAAATAAAGCAGCAGGCGACTTAGCGATGAAGCGCTGTCCTCGGCGCGGGCAGTGATATCGCCGGCCTTGCCGATGCGCTTGAGCACAACATCCAGTCGGCGGTTGCGGGTCTGCATGCCACCGCGCAGATCGAACACGGATTGCGCAAGCCGCTCCACTTCATCCTGAATGCGCTCGATCAGATCGGCCATGCGATGAATGATGGCGTCGATCAGACCGGTCATGATCGAAGAACCGTTGCCACATGGAGCGTCGCCCTTTTCCACGCGCTGGCGATAGATCGGAAACGCGCGCGGTTCAGCATAGCGCACGGTAACGAGACGGTCGCCCGACAGAATAAACGTCACCGGCGTTGTCTTCGGCATCGGTGATTCAACAGCGTAGACGATCGAAGCGGTCATGAAGTAAGCGCCGCGCTCAAAATAGAAGCGGTTTGACGGCTCAATCTCGCGCATCTCGGCGCGCGAAGGGATGTCGACGCCAAGTGCTTCTTCGGCGAAGCGATCTTCATCCGATGTCGGCTGCAGCAGATCGATCCAGACACTGTTGCCACTGAGCGGTGTGCCCGGCTCCAGCGTTGAAAGGTTTTTGCCGTCGGTGTCGTAGATCGTCATCATGTCAATCAGCGCTCCAGCGCAAGCCGACGCGTTTCAAAAGGCATCGTTGATTTTTGCAAGCTTCGTACGCCGCCGCAGCAGAGGAAGCAACCGGTGGAGGCCGCGCGGCTGTCCGTGAGATGGTGTCAGGATTTCAGCGTCATCAGCCGATTGTGCGTGTTTGACGTTGGCTTGGAACGGATCGGTGTTCAGCCAACCAGCTTCGGGTCTTCGCGATCGTGGGCGTGGCCGATGGCATTCAGAAGGCGCCGATCGAGATGGCTCGCATCCAAGATCACCTTGTCGTCGTGCACGCTTCGAATGGCCGAGTTGGGGACACTGAACTCGCCACCGTTCTCGACGTAAATCACGATGTGGCCATCAGCAATGGCGCGGACAGCTCCGATGCCTTCACGGCCTTCGGCAAGAAACGCCATGAAGCCGATTTCGATTGGCTCGTTCATGCTTTCTCCTCGGGGCGTGCGTTCGCCCATACACAATCGTGCGGCCTCATTCCGGTGACGCGGTGGCGCCATTTCCGGTGCGAAATCCGGCTTCCGATACCGTTATCCGATCATCGGCACAGGAATGATCATGCGCCGCAGCCCTTAAGCGTGCGTTGCCGAGTACGCAGATGCAAGCCGGGCGTTTGGGTCAGGAATCGCGACGCTAATGCCAAAATGTGACAGATATTTAGGTGGTGACGGGAGCGGCGGCGGGGCGCGCCACACAGAAAATGGCCCGGGGCCATTAGGCACCCGGGCCATGAAACAGATAGCGGTGAAACATAGCCCAAGGGCTCGGTCGCAAAGGCGACCGAAGCTAGCCTTGGCCCGGCGTGGGACTACTCGGCAGCGGCCTGGCTGGTGTGGCCAAGCTTGACGTTGAGCTTGTTGATCAGATCAGCCGCAGCCTCGGGAATGTTGGTACCGGGGCCAAACACGGCTTCAGCGCCGGCTTCAAAAAGAGCCGGATAGTCTGCTGGCGGAATAACGCCGCCGACCACAACCATGATGTCTTCGCGGCCTTCCTTGCCCAAGGCTTCCTTGAGGTCTGGAACCAGCGTGAGATGGCCGGCAGCCAGCGACGACACGCCGATGATGTGAACGTCGTTCTCAACCGCCTGACGCGCGGCTTCATCCGGCGTGGCGAACAGCGGGCCGATATCGACGTCGAAGCCAAGGTCGGCGAACGCGGAGGCAATAACCTTCTGGCCGCGGTCGTGTCCGTCCTGCCCCATCTTGGCGATCAGGATACGAGGGCGACGGCCCTCGTTCTTGTCGAACGCCTCGACGAGCTGCTGAACCTTGTTGACGTTCTCGTTCATGGCTCCAGCCTCTGACCTGTAGACACCCGAAATGGCGCGGATTTCGGCGCGGTGACGGCCGAACACCTTTTCCATCGCGTCTGAAATTTCGCCGACGCTGGCTTTCGCACGCGCTGCCTTCACCGCCAGATCGAGCAGGTTGGCGTCGCCAGCCGCGCCTTCCGTGAGGGCGGTGAGAGCTGCCTGAACTTCCTGCTCGTTGCGCTCAGCGCGCAGGCGCTCAAGCTTGGCGATCTGCTGTTCGCGCACAGCCTTGTTGTCGACCTTCAGGATTTCGATCTCGGCTTCGTCCGTCACGCGATACTTGTTGACGCCGACGATGGTCTGCTTGCCGCTGTCGATGCGCGCCTGCGTCCGGGCCGCAGCTTCCTCGATGCGCATCTTCGGAATGCCGGCTGCGATGGCCTTGGCCATGCCGCCCAGCTCTTCCACTTCCTCGATGTGGGCAAGGGCCTTGCGCGCCAGCTCGTACGTGAGCCGCTCGACGTAATAGCTGCCGCCCCATGGGTCGATGACACGGCAGGTGCCGGTTTCCTGTTGCAGCAGAAGCTGCGTGTTGCGGGCGATACGGGCGGAGAAGTCCGTCGGCAGGGCGATGGCTTCATCGAGCGCGTTGGTGTGCAGCGACTGCGTGTGGCCTTGGGTGGCGGCCATGGCTTCGATACAGGTGCGGGTAACGTTGTTGAACACGTCCTGCGCGGTCAGCGACCAGCCGGAGGTCTGGCTGCGCGTGCGCAGCGAAAGTGATTTCGCGCTCTTGGGCTTGAATTCTTCCTTGATGAGCTTCGCCCATAGCAGACGCGCAGCGCGCATCTTGGCGATCTCCATGTAGAAGTTCATGCCGATGGCCCAGAAGAACGACAGACGCGGCGCGAAGGCGTCGATGTCGAGGCCAGCGGCAACACCGGCGCGGGCATATTCGATGCCATCGGCCAGCGTGTAGCCGAGTTCCAGGTCGGCGGTCGCACCCGCTTCCTGCATGTGATAGCCGGAAATCGAAATCGAGTTGAACTTCGGCATGTATTTCGAGGTGTAGCCGAAGATGTCTGACACGATGCGCATCGAAGGTGCGGGCGGATAAATGTAGGTATTCCGCACCATGAATTCTTTGAGGATGTCGTTCTGAATCGTGCCGGCGAGCTTTTCTGGCGGCACGCCCTGCTCTTCACCGGCAACGATGAAGAGCGCCAGAATAGGCAGCACGGCGCCATTCATCGTCATCGAAACAGACATCTGCTCCAGCGGGATGCCGGAGAACAGCGTCCGCATGTCGTAAATGCTGTCGATGGCGACGCCCGCCATGCCGACGTCGCCGCGCACGCGCGGATGGTCGCTGTCGTAGCCACGGTGGGTGGCAAGGTCGAACGCAACGGACAGGCCCTTCTGGCCAGCGCGGATGTTGCGGCGATAGAAGGCGTTGGAATCCTCAGCGGTCGAGAAGCCGGCGTACTGGCGCACCGTCCACGGCTGCAGCGCATACATGGCCGGATAGGGCCCGCGCAGGAACGGTTCCACGCCCGGGAGGGTATCCAGAAAATCGAGATTGGCGGTGTCGGCGGCCGTATAGACGGGCTTGATGGGAATGCCTTCGGGTGCCTCCCAGGCAACGGTTGTGCTGGCCATTGCCGGTCCGGAGCTGGTCGCGCCGCTGCTGAGGGCAATTTTGGTAAAGTCGGGAAGCCCAGTCATTCCTTCGCCTTCGTCTCTCGCTGTGATGGTCCGCGCAGGAAACGGTTGCGTGGCCGCCACTATCCTATTGTATTGACGCAATTATTCTTGTGTCTTCGCGTCAAAAAAAGCCGGATTCAAGCCCGGTGAACCGTATCATAGCAGGTTACGAGCCGTTTGCGCCGGGGTATGGCGTCACCTGTCAGCACGACAGGCCGGACCGCTGCGACGCCCGGGAGTTTCCCCACCGCTTGAATGTGCTCGATTTCCCGCAAGAGGCCAATAGCTTGAGCGCCGGTCCGCGCCAAGTCTTTCCCGATGATTTCATGGGGGTGGCCGCGAACTGTCGCGGCAGGCGGCCGGTTTTGGAGCAAATGGAAGCGCACATGCAATCCACTGACTTAGGGCGGAGAGGGTGCAGCTTTCGATCTTTTATCGTCCTTGCCCGCCCCGTCCGGGAAGTTGCGGCCAGAGACCCAGAGGCCGCCGCCTGAGCAGGTTTTAAGCTCTCCCTGAGGCCGTTCGCGGAGCTGAACCGACTTGGCCCTGCTGGCTCTGTTCTCGGGCGACGGCTTCGATGCTATCGGCATAGTCCGACAGAACCTTGAGATCGTGCGTCTGCTCCAGGGCGCATATTTTGCCATCGGCTGCCCGCCATGCATGCTGGAATTGCGTCTCCAGCTCCTTGCCGGTCTTCTTGTGCCGAAACTTCACGTGCGCCACCGATGAGATCATGTCTCCATTGAGCGCAATGTCGTGGGGTTCGAAACGGAGAATGTCGAATTCGCCCATGGAAGCATGAGCAAGCAGGGCGACTTCCGCGCGGCTTCGCGGGCGGATCTCGTCGTCTGTGTCAGTCGGCAACAGGACGCGAAGTTTGAAGTCGTCGCTCAACAGATTGACGATCTCAGCGAGCTGCTTTTCCCGAAAGCAGCGACAGATGTCATGAACCAGCGATGCATTATCAATGGCGCTATCAGCGGTCATATGCATTCAGCACTCAAAGCCAGTTCACATGGGGTCCCAAACCCCACGTCAACCAGCAGTGCTGCCTCATTTCTTTGTTGTCGCGAGGGGCGCGCCGACGAAAATCAGGCGCAACTACACCCCAGATCAATCAGTATGCGGCGATTTGTGCAACATTCGCTGCCTGACATCCAGCAAAAAACATCCTGCATCTGACGGTACTATTGTCGAGGTCATCTAAGTCCTCGGAATACTGTCCAAAACACGAAACGCTGGCTGGTCTTGCACGCCTATTGTATCGACGTAGGGGCTAGAGACACGTTGGTTTGTCTGGCGCATTCGGGGAAATGGGATCGGTGCGGGACCTTGTCGAACGATCGAAGGCGGTCGCCACAAATACTCTGGGTGAGTTGCGCCGCAACTGGCGGCTGCTGATGGCAGCCGTTCTGGCGGTTGGCGCCGTTTTGCTGGCGATCGATGTCAGTGATCGGCAGGGACGCATGGACATTCCTCAGGGCTATGCTGTGCGCATGGTCTGCGAGCCCGATCCCGAGTCACATCTGTGGAATGGTGGATGTGAGCGTATAGCGGCTGATATTTCTCGCAGCGACAAACCTTCGATTGTTGAGCTTTATCAGGCGTTCGTGACTGTGCATCACACGCAGATCCCATCACCGGAGCTGGAGCGCCAGTTCCGCAGTGATCCGTGCGAGCAGGGGTTCGATCTCGATACGCAACTCAAGGGCACGCGCTATGTTTTCGTGCCGCTGCGGCCGCATTTCAGTGGGGCGTGCTCACGGGCGCAAGTAGAGACCATTATGGCTATGCTGGATGATCGCGATCGCGCGCTGCTCGCCATCGAACGGGAAGGCTTGAGCCACGCTGCGCTTTATGCCGGGGCGTTGGCAAACCTGACCGAACCGCTGGTCATTCTTGGCGCTGCGGCGGTCGTCGCTGCCCTCTTTATACTCTAGCGCCATACTCTAGCGCCTTTCAGCGTTTTGCTGAATCGCGGAAAGTCTCCAGATATTTGTTGTCGTGCTTCTTATCGGAAAAACCGGTTTCCACTTTTCCGGAAGCACTCTAGTGCAACGGGACGAACTGAGTGGGCAGCGGATCGAGGCGACCATTCAACGCGCTCCAGATGCAATTTTGTGCGGCAGTGAGGCCGCCAGGGCATTGTCGCTGTTCGCAGGAATCGCCTAGCCTCTGACGACGTTTAGGAGTGCCCCATGCAACTGAAGCCAGCAATCGCTGCTCTTGGATTGGCCATCGTGGCCGGTCTCACCATGCCCGCACCCGCCGACGCCGGTTGGTTCCATCGGGATCAGGATCCGGACGCGCCGGATCGTTATCCCTATGTGTTTGATCCACCGCGCTATTATCCCTATTACAACTCCGGACAGTGGCGCCCGGCATCTGAGATGCGCAAGCCGCGCCCTTACTACAACCAGCCGGCTTATTATCCGGCCTGGGGTTATCCGGTTGGTTGCCAGCAAGACTGCGAATCCGCACCGCTGAAGTAATTGGCCTTCCGGTCTGACGCCTTTTCGGCAGGGCTGATGAGCTGTGCGCGAGGATTGCGCATGGTGCAGGATGCTTTTGGCTGGCTGTGCAGGTCAGCGCCGTTTCCATCAGATACAAAAAGACGCCGGGCGATTTCATTATCGCACCGGCGTCTTTCATTGTGATGGGCAGGGCGGTGGGGCCGAGTGCCCGACGCAACCCGCCCGTCTAAGTCACTTTACGTCGAGCAGCTCGACGTCGAAGATCAGCGTCGCATTTGGCGGTATGACGCCGCCGGCGCCGCGCGCGCCGTAGCCGAGATTCGGCGGGATGATGAGTGTGCGCTTGCCGCCGACCTTCATGCCCTGAACGCCTTCATCCCAACCTTCGATGACGCGACCCTGGCCGAGCGGGAACTGGAATGGATCGCCGCGATCGACGGACGAGTCGAATTTCTTGCCCTTTTCGCCGTTCTCATAGAGCCAGCCGGTGTAATGCATCACGCAGGTGTTGCCGGGCTTTGCCTCAGCGCCTGTGCCCACCACAGTATCGGTGATGGTGAGGCCGGAAGGTGTCGTCATGCTTGATCCTTGTGCGAGTGCGGGGGTGGAAAGGGCGCTGCCGAAAGCGCCGAGCGAAACCATGAGCGCGAGTGCAGCGAGGGCACCCCTGCGCGTGAAACCTGACATCCGTTCCTCCCTGGAGGGTGATTTTTATCGTCGCCCGTTGTCTAAACACGTTTGGCTCGGTGCAGCCAGCGGGTGGGCACATACAGCGTTACAAAAAACTTGGCGCCACCGATCACCTTGCTGACAACTATGGCAATAGTGGTGCTTGAGGTGTTCACTCAGGCGCCAGCTGGGCCAAGCCAGGACAGTCGCAAGCCTGGCGCATGCATGGATGCGCAACTGACTATGTATAAGCTGCAGGACAGGCAGTTTTGGAACGGATGCCGGAAGGAAATCCGATCTTCCCTGTTCGAACGCACTATCGTCCATGGCGCAGACACGGAAGTTGAGTTGCTAGGCGATGCGGATGTTGACTTTATGCAGACGGTGAAATCGCACCATCAGGATGCCATCGGCATGGCCAGCTTCATCACAGCGACAACCCGTAAGGCGCAGGCGGGTGAAGCAGTTATTGCACTACAGACGGAAAATGAAATGTGGGGCTTGAGCAGTCGACCAGACGCAAGCCATGTAGCTCCGAGCGACGGCGATATGGGGAGGACATCATGGTTGTGCGTGGCCTGTGTGCGGCTGTTCTGCTGTCCCTCTTTTGCGGCGGCGTGCATGCGATGATGGCGCCGGAATATTACCGCGCCGCGCGCCAGGAGGCGCCGTTTCATGTGCAGGTCGCTATCGAAAAGATGACGCCGCCGGAAACGGCGCTTGGCCGATGTCTGGTGACCGGCAAGGTCGTTGAAACCTTCAAGGATGAAGCGGGGCGTTTGCCGCTTGGTACAGCGCTCAGCTTCGGCGTTGCGTGTTACCGCGCGAACGCTCAGGTTCCGGTCGGGGCTGCAATCTGGACGCCGCTGGAAGCACTGATGATTGCGCGCTTCATCGAGGTTTATCTCGTCGAGCGTGATGATGGTTTCGACGTTGCATTATGGAATACGCGCATCATCGATGCGCCTTCGGCCAAGCCGCAGTTCAACGCTGATTAGCGCGGCCGCTGTCCAGGCCTTCCTACCTGCCGCTGATATAATCATCGATTGCCGTCTGGTCGGATAGCAACAGGCTGCATCCTTGCAGCCAATCAACAAGCATCAGCGCTGATGCTGGCGACAGTGCTGCGATCGCGGCAAGTATGCGGTACCGCGCCTCGTGTTCCGATGTATCGAGCGATAGTGTAAGTGCGTCGACGTACTGGCTGCTGCGATCGGGCGTAATGATAATCGCGGCGCCCTGCCCAAATCCGAATGCCATCAGTCGTGGTACCCGTTGCGCAGATGAGAACGTCCCGGTGGCAACGCCGTCGAGCTGTGGCAACAGCTCTGAGAATGTGGCGGCGACGTCGGTGACCACGATCTTCAGGTTGCTGAGTTGCTCCGGTGCCGGATCGCGCACGGCAAGCTCACTCCACCCCGCGCCCATCGGCAGCGCGCTTCGTTCCGCCTGCTCCGCGATGCGGGCGATCTCGCGGTTGCACCACTCCGCGCACGAAGCAGGCAGCACCTCGATCTGCCCCCAGTCATCCTCGTGGATGAAAAGCATTGCAGGGGCTTCAGTCTTGCTCCGCCGAGGCAGCAATTGCAGCAGCAGGGTCTTTAGTCGTCGCATTGTTTGCCCTCTGCATGTCCATTTTGCCGCGGTTTGCGGTCCTGCGTGGCGCATCTAGGTCACACCGCAGTGCGAAATGTCAGTGTCGAGATATGCGAGACGACACGTCGCTTCGGTTGACCGTTATCCTACCCTGCATAGCGATTATGCAGCCACAACTGAAGAAATGGCTGAAGCGCCGGGGGGACATTTTTGATGGGGATGGTGGCATCGCCAGAAATTCGATGCAGCACGGCAGCGCGTGTACGCTGCTTTGTTCCGCGTACATGGTTGGTGCTGGCGGCGATAGCTGCGCTGGTGCTGACACCTGCACTAGCGCCTTCCCACGCAAACGCGGAGCCACGCTGCGCCGGCATCGATTACAACGCGAAGGTCATGGAGATCATCCGCGCACTGCCGACAGGCGGTGGATACAGTCGCGGAAATTCGTTCGTTTCGCCCAAATTCCAGACCCACAACATCGGCGGCGGCAATTGGGAGCTGCGGGTGTATGACGGTTTCCCGTCTCACTGCACGAGTGCGACGTATGCCCTGTTCGGCCATCTCGTTGCGCTACTCCATAACGGCGGCAAGATCTCCCTGACTGCTGATCAGTTGCGTTGGCTTGAGGTGAGTTGGCGCACACCGGACGGAGCGGCGCTGGTCGACGGTCAGGATCCCTGGTGGATATTCAATGCCAATGGCGCGGGTGCCGCGGCGCTCATCAAGCACACGGGCATTGGCGTCAGTTTTCGTGACGACAAGCTGGCGGAAGCCCGGGCCGGCGACTTCCTGAAAATATTCTGGAACGGCAACGTCGGCGCATCGGAGCAGGGCCATCAGGTGGTGTACACTGGGCGGCGTCAGGTGGGCGGCGGTGAAATGATCTGTTTCTGGGGCAGCCAGAAGCAGGGGACGCGCAAACGCAACGGACGCCGCCAGCCGCTGTATTTTCCTGCGCGCGAAGGTGGCAAGGTGCACAACGGTTACGGCGAGGTGTGTCGACCGCGGGGCGATATCAAGCACATGGTGTTTTCGCGCATTACCTGCATGGAGCAGTTGTCCGCAGGCCTTGCTGACATGCGCGCGCGCGCCGATGAGAATGGCGAGGGGCCTCTGCGGATGCTGCGGCCGTTCGAGGACACCTACCTGATGTCGCTGCGCAAGAAATCATCGGACCATACGACGCTCGACAGCGCCTATGACATCAGGCCCGATGCATCAAGCCTTGCAAGTGTTGGCTCGTTGCCAAACGAACCGACGCAGTAAGGCACCACCGTTGGCCGTGAAGGCTGCTGCTTCACAGAGCTTCCCCACCTGAATGTGCAGGATGCGTCAGTTTCTGATGTGTCTCCCTGCAGGGGTAATCACAACAGGGCAAGCGCACTGAAGAACGCGCCACGTAACTGTATACTGTACAGACGCACGCCATTCTTCAGTGCTTGTGGCCTTCGTACTCGTCAGTCCTTTACGTCGATGACTTCGAGATCAAAAATCACCGGCGAATTTGGCGGTACATCCTTGCCGAAGCCCTTTTCGCCGTAGCCGAGCTCCGCCGGGATCAGCAGCGTGCGCCGTCCGCCAACCTTCATGCCAACGATGCCTTCGTCCCATGCGGGCATTACCTCGCCCTTGCCAACGGTGAAGGTGAACGGCTTGCCTTCGCGCGATGTATCGACTTGCCGACCCTTGGTGTTCTTGATGTAGAGCCAGCCCGTGTAGTGCACTTCGACGGTTTTGCCGGCCTGTACTTCCTTGCCGGTGCCAACTTCGACGTCAGCAATACCCAATCCGGAGTCCGTGGTGGTCAGCACAAACGCGCTTGCCGCCGCCAGCGGAATGGAGATCAGCGCGAGCGTAGCGAAGGCCGCGGAACGTAGGCGCGGAGCGAGTGGCATTCAGTTCCTCCCGGATTTCTTTGTCGGTTGGCGCCGACTATAGGGAGTTCGGTGACGCCGATGCAACGCTTACGGCTCCGGGCCGGCTCCGCTGATGCAATCGTGATGCAATGTGAGAAATAGTGTTGTTACCCGAGCGAAGGGCGTGAAGCACTGGCCTGCCGCCGTCGCTCATTTTTGTGGGCCTGAAGATGTTGGCCGGTTCGGACGCCCGAGTTGCTAGCCTCTACATCACCACGCAACCTTGACGCCGAGTTTGCCGTCGTAGGCGTTGCCGTCGGCGTTTTCGCTGATGCCGACAAGATATGACGCGTTGGCGTAGATCGCAGCGCCGTCGCCGATGTCAGTCGAGAAGCCGGTGTTGATCTCGAACGTGGTGCCACCCATGTCGGCCGCGAACGGAATGAAGCCGGTGGCAGACGAGAACTTCGTCTTTGGATCGCCGAGGAACTCGTACCAGAAGTTCGGCCGCACCCAGGCGGTGAAGGTAGATGGTTCACCCGTCAGCCAGGTCGGTGTGCCGAAGTCCTGCGCGAAGCGCACACCCACACGGCCCACCAGCGAGTTGACATTGTCGAAGTGCACCTGCGCGGCGACATCCGATCCGTTGTTGAGGTTGACTGTCTGATAGGCGAGCTGCGCCTGCGGTTCGATGCTGAAGCCGCCGGGACCGGAGTAAACCGGATAGCCACCTTCCAGAGACGCTCCGAACGCGCCGCCATCTGTTTTCATCTTCGGGATGCGGTTGGACTTGGCATCAATATCGTACCACGATCCTAACAGCAGCGCGTCGACGTAAGCATTTTCTGGCGTGTAGTGGGTCCAGTAGGCGCCCCAGCTGTAGGCCATGAAGCTGTTCTCACCCGCTTTGCCATCGCCGATGTGCTGAACATCGCCGGAGCCATGGCCGATAGCGAAGAACGCACCGGCGTGATTGCGTGATGTTCCGACACCGCCGTCGCGGTAGAGGTCCATGCCGCCCTGGAAGGCCCAGAAGTCATAGTCGTATTTCGGGCCGGCGCCGTAGATGCCGCCCTTACCGCCATCCCGATCACCATGCTGACCGATGACACGCGCCCAGGCTGCGTTCGGTGCGCCTTCTGCGTAGGCGCTGACGGCTGTACCGCGACGCTCATGCAGCGTGTCGAGCATCAAGCGGCCATACAGCAGCGTCATCGCCGGAACAGCGGCGTAGAGCGACGTTTCCTGCCGCCAGTCGGGGATGTCATCGCCGCCGCCACCGTTACAAACCGCTGCAGACGGATCAAGTGCACAATCCAGATCGGAGCGCAGATACCAGTTGTCAGGGTTGGCGCCATTTTCACCGCCGCGATAGAGCGAGTATTCGTACGGGCCAGCGATAACCGGCGCAGCGAGTGAAAACAAGCCCGGCACCGTTGTGCCGCCGTTGATCGCGTCGACGACCAGGATACCGTTGAGTTGGGTAAGGTCGCCAAGCCCTCCGACGTTGTTGACCACGAGTTGGGACGTACCGGTGCCCGTTCCGCCATCGATCACAAGCTTATCGGAAGGCGATCCATCAGCACCTAGCACAGTGTTGATGCCCAGCGTGCCACCCTGACCGACGTAGTTCACAGTTGTCAGTGTTTTGAACGGTCCCGCACTCGAACCCGGCGGCGTGAAGTGTACAACGCTGCCTGCTCCGTTTGTCATGCTCGTCACGTTGGAATCGCCCGTAACGGTCCAGTTGGTCGATTGAAGATTAAGGTTTGACGTGCCACCAGCAGATGTCGTTGCGGCCCCCGTTAGAGTGGATCCGACTGAGTTAAGTTCCACCGTGCCGCTGAACACATCAACGAGATTAGGACTTCCAGTGGCAACAACGCGATCCAGCGTAACGTCGAGAACGCCGCCAAACGATTGGAAAACTGCTCCGTTTGTGGCTGTCAGGGTGCTCAGGGATATGGTTGCGGAATTGGCACCGCCAGCGTTGGCAATGGTCGCGGTGCCTACGCCGTTGGCACTAACGGTGCTTTCCTGGATGTTCAGGATGGAGGTGCCAATGCTGTTGAGCAGGATGGCATGATCGCCCGGTGTGTTACTGATGATGTTCGAGCCATCGCGGATGATCGCGTTATTGCCCGCAAACACGAGCCCCATTGCCGATGCGTTGACCAGTGTGCCGCTCAGATCAATGTCGGCGTCGGCTTCAATGACAATGCCGTCGCCAGTTCCGGTGACGATTGAATCGTTGAGTGTAACGAGTGTGCCAACGCCGCCAGCGTGCACCGTTGATGCAACTCCGAAGGTATCCAGTGTGGCACCGGTGATTGTAACATTGCTGCCGCCCAAGGCTACGAGGGCGCGCTCTGACAAAGAGGTTATAGAGCCACCGGACATAGTTAAAGTGGCGCTATTATCAACGTATGCTCCAAAGCCATGCATGACGCTGACTGTGGTGTCATGGAGTTCAATCGCTGCTCCGGGGTTCTGAACCATTAGGCCGAAAGCTGATGTGCCGGACACAGTGATGGAAGAGCCGCTAGCTATGAATATTGTGCTGCTATCAGCATGGGCACCGTCTGCGAGTGGTCCATCCGTGATGATTGTCAGCGGCGTACTGCTTTGAATGATGCCGCCATTTATTGCGTAGAGTGCGATGCCTGTTGGCGCCGGATCTGGACGCGTATCGATGGTGCCAGTAGCGGTCTCAGTGGTCCCGTCAGCGAAAACCTGTTGTGCCTGACTGGGTGAAGTCAGCAACGGCAATGATATCGCGACGCACGCGGCTGTTATGAACAGCGACAGACGTTCAGGCAGGTGTTTATGTCGGAACGGACGCGCACGAGTCATCATCCACCTCCCTTGAGAGACAGTGTCATGGGCTGTCGGGATGCAGGTGTGCCGGTTAAAAGCCGGGAAAAATGCAGTTTCTGAAACGCACGGAAGTTCTGTGGCCAGTAGTGATAAAATATCCGGAACAAAATATACGCACACGGAACAACAGTGTTGCGACTGTGTCTGATTCGGAGCGGGGCATGTCGAGTGTGCTACACGCGTAGGTCGTGCGAGCGGTGAATTGTGATTGCTGTTGGAAAAAAAGCACGCTCATAGGAAGAGCAGTGTCTGTTGCAAATACTGTGTGCTGCAGTGAAGTCGTGCGCGGGTCTAGATCGGGCCAAAGTCGGACAGGGAACATTATCAGCCGCGCTGTACTGCGACCGATAATGTTGAGCTGACAAAAGCCTGAAGCTTACTTTCCCGGTCTGCCGGTTTTGCGCGCACGGCCGCGTCGGCTTTTCTTTTCGGTATCCGTTGGCACGTCGATGGTACGCGTTGCTCGCTGCGGCGAAGTTCCGCTGCGAGGAGGCAGCATCGCGTGCGGACCCATCTCATCAAGGGTCGGTTTATGCGGCCCACGCACGCCTTCGCCAAATGCTCCCGCCTTTGTGCGCGGATCAACATTGGGCGCGCGTGCTGTGGGCATGCTTTCAGGGTCACGGCGCGGAATTGCACGATCAGTTCCGGGCCCCATGTCATCCAGCGAAGGCTTTTTGATCTTTGACGCGCTTGGCGACCGGCTCCCCGCAGGGGAGTCGCCGGGCGCAAAGGAAGAAGGCGCACCACCATATTTGCGCTCGCCCTTATAGGCTCCGGCGCGGTCTTCAATGTCTGACTGGCGCGCCAGTGGATCGTCGGAAACGGCGAGTTCTGTTTCGCGCAGGCGCTTGACCTCGTCGCGCAGGCGCGCGGCGGTTTCAAAGTCAAGATCGGCGGCGGCCGCATGCATGCGCCGCTCCATATCCTCGATGATCGCAGTGAGATTGTGCCCGACCGCGGGCGCATCGGCGAGGCCTGTATCGACTGTGACGTGATCCTGCTCGTAAACGGAGCTAAGCACGTCGGCGATGTTCTTCTTTACACTTGCGGGCGTGATGCCATGTTCTGTGTTGTAAGCGACCTGCTTCTCGCGCCGGCGGTTGGTTTCAGCGATGGCGCGCTCCATCGATCCCGTCATTGTGTCGGCATAGAGAATGACACGGCCGTCGACGTTACGCGCGGCGCGGCCGATGGTCTGGATCAATGATGTTTCAGAACGCAGGAAGCCTTCCTTGTCGGCATCGAGAATCGCGACGAGACCGCACTCGGGAATGTCGAGGCCTTCGCGCAGCAGGTTGATGCCGATGAGAACGTCGAACGCACCGAGGCGCAGGTCGCGGATAATCTCGATGCGCTCCAGCGTTTCGATGTCCGAGTGCATGTAGCGCACGCGGATGCCAGCTTCGTGCATGTATTCGGTGAGGTCTTCAGCCATGCGCTTGGTCAGAGTGGTGACGAGTGTGCGATAGCCGCGGTTGGCGTTTTCGCGGGCTTCAAACAGCAGATCGTCAACCTGTGACTTTGCCGGCCGGATGATCACTTCAGGGTCGATAAGGCCCGTCGGCCGAATGACCTGCTCGACGAACGAGCCACCCGTTTCGTCCATCTCCCAGCCGCCCGGCGTTGCGGAAACGAACAGCGTTTGCGGGCGCATTGCGTCCCACTCTTCGAAGCGCAGCGGGCGATTGTCGAGGCACGACGGCAGGCGGAAGCCGTATTCGGCCAGCGTCGCCTTGCGCCGGTAGTCGCCCCGGAACATGGCGCCGATCTGCGGCACGGTAACGTGGCTTTCGTCGATGAACACGAGCGCGTTGTCGGGCAGGTATTCGAACAGCGTCGGCGGCGGATCACCCGGCTTGCGGCCGGTAAGATAGCGCGAATAGTTCTCGATGCCCGCGCACGAGCCGGTCGCCTCCATCATCTCCATGTCGAACAGCGTGCGCTGCTCCAGCCGTTGCGCCTCCAGCAGCTTGCCGTTGTCGTAAAGCTCTTCGAGACGCAGCTTGAGCTCGCTCTTGATGAGCTTGATGGCCTGCTGCAGGGTCGGTTTGGGCGTCACGTAGTGCGAGTTGGAGTAGATCTTGACCAGAGACAGCTCGTCGGATTTCTGTCCGGTCAGCGGATCGAACTCGACGATGCTTTCGACATCATCGCCGAACAGCGAGATACGCCAGGCGCGGTCCTCCAAGTGGGCCGGAAACAATTCGATAGTGTCGCCGCGCACCCGGAAATTGCCGCGTACGAAATTGATGTCGTTGCGCCGATAGTGCAGGGCCACAAGGTCGGCAATGAGCTGGTCGCGTGACAACCGCTCGCCCACCTGTACGGTGAAGGTCATCGCGGTATAGGTTTCAACCGATCCGATACCGTAGATGCAGGAAACGGACGCAACGATGATCACATCGTCCCGTTCTAGCAGGGCGCGCGTTGCTGCGTGGCGCATGCGGTCGATCTGCTCGTTGATCGACGATTCCTTCTCGATATAGGTATCGGTGCGCGGCACGTATGCTTCGGGCTGATAATAGTCGTAGTACGATACGAAGTATTCGACAGCGTTGTCGGGGAAGAAACTCTTGAACTCGCCATAGAGCTGCGCCGCCAGCGTCTTGTTGGGCGCGAGGACAAGCGCGGGACGTTGCGTGCGCTCAATCACCTGAGCCATGGTGAAGGTCTTGCCGGAACCCGTCACGCCCAGCAGCACCTGACTGCGATCATGCTTGCTGACGCCGTCAACAAGCTCGGCGATCGCGGTTGGCTGGTCGCCGCGCGGCTCGTACTCGGACACAATGTTGAAGTGCACGCCGCCCTCGGACTTGTCAGGTCGGGGTGGACGGTGCGGCGTGAAGGCAGCCTGTTCGCCGGAAACCAGCGGATGCGAAGCCATCATCGGCTGGCTGAGCAGAATTTCCTTCGCGTGGGCAGAACGCTGCTCCGGTTTGGCGAGCAACGCGTCGAGATACTTGCCCGGTGCTTCGCCCCCGAACGGCGGACGCGGCCCCTGCTGCCGCAGTGCGGGCAGTGGAATGTGGCTCGCTTCGCTGTCGTAGGCCGGTCGATCGGGATCGGTCGTCGCGGCCGGAATGCCACCCAGCTCCTGAAGTGCCTCGAACACGGCCTGGGGCCGCTCGGCCAAACCCGGCGTAACTTCCGGCGCCGGCAACTCTTGAGCGCTGCCCTCCGAAGGCGAAGGTTTGCGGGGCGACTTACGGCGCGCGCGCACTTCAGGCGTGCCGGCAGCGGTTTCGGCTGGCGGGGGCGTCGGCTTGCCGGATCTGACGCGCGACGGGCGCGGCTTGGGGATGCGCTCGGCATCGACGCCAGCGGGTCCGGGCTTCTTTGCAGGCGAGGGATCTTTTGGGGGTGGCGTCATGGGCGTGAATATGGCCCCGGGCGTCGCGCCGCTCAAGCCGCCATCTGCCGCCGTCCCTTCCTTAACCGTCAGGCATGGGGCGCGACCTTATAACGGGATAACGCCGCAGTCCGGCGGGGGCGGTTTGCCCCATCCGCGCCGTGATTTGGCGGGAACACTGCCTATGCAAGTTGGCGAGAGGTTTTCTATGCGTGTGAAGATTTTAGCGGCAGTGACCAGCGTGCTGGCGATAGCGCCGCTGGCCTTTTCAGGTTCCGCCGTTGCAGGCCCGCGCGCGGTGCTGGAACTGTTCACCAGCCCATTCTGCTCCGCATGCCCGCCCGCCGATGCGTTGTTCACCGAGTTGGCCCGCAGCCCAGACCTCATCACGCTGGTGATGCCGGTGGATTCGATGGATCGGCCGGGCCGCACCGACCCGCTCGCCAAGCCCGCATTCACTGACCGTCAGGCGGCCTACGCCGAGCGGCGCAACTCCGACATGCTGTTCACGCCGCAGGCGGTGATCAATGGCGCCGCTGAGGCGCAAGGCTCCGACGCCGACGAAATTCGCGAGGGGATCGCCCAGACGCTGAACGTGCTGACGGTTCCCGTCGATGCCAAGGCAGCCGGCAAGCACATCAATCTTTCCGTCGGTGGCGCGGGTAAAGCAGCTGCTAAAACCGGAGTCATCACCGTGCTGCCGTTCATGCGCGATCACACCGAGCCGCTGCGTGGCGGCCGCAGTGCGCATTACGCAAATCTCGTGCGCGATGTCATTCCCGTTGACACCTGGAACGGCGAGCCGTTCAAGGCGCGCCTGTTGCGACAGGACTTTGCCCAGTACGACGGCATTGTCGTGCTGCTGCAGGCTGGAACGAATGAGCGTCCTGGCGCGATCATCGGAGCAACACGCATCGCGTTTGCGAAGTCGGGCCGTTCCTGACAGTGAGCGCCTGAGCGCCATCCAGCCAGCCTGCTCCGTCGCGGGTATCGCGTGTAATTTTCTCTGGGCGCGTGGTGTGGAAGCGAATACAACGCGCGCAAACAATCGCGACGGAGCGTGCGCATGGGATCGCCTTCTCTTTCACTGTCTTTGCTCACGCTCGGGGTCGATGATCTGGCTCGGGCTCGTGCGTTTTATGAGCAGATGGGGCTGGTGATATCGCCACAGAGCGGCGAGAACGTCATCTTCTTCCAGATGCCGGGTGGCGTGCTTGGTCTGTATCCGCGCACGCTGCTGGCGGAGGACGCAATGGTCCACGCGCAGGGCAGCGGTTTTTCCGGTGTCGCACTCGCGTGCAATCTCGACAGCCCCGAGGCGGTCGACGCGATGCTGGAGCGTGCTGTGCAGGCTGGCGGCAAATTGGTGAAACCGGGACAGGCCGTGTTCTGGGGCGGTTACTCAGGGTACTTCGCCGATCCGGACGGCCATCTATGGGAGGTGGCGCACAATCCGTTCTTCCCGAAAGACGAGCGCGGTGTGCTGGCCATCGGATAGCACGCACATCGGCCGACGTGCGTACCGCTTCGAACGCGTGGCCCCATTCACTTTGCCAATGGATGTGAGGGTTGGGTTGACCTACAAGAGCAGCAAACCAGCAACTGGCACCGACACTGCGCAGGGCAAACGCGGCCCGATTGCGACGGTGATCGTGCATGTCCTGTTTGCGGCGCTGATGTATCTGGCCGTGGCAGTTGCGATCGGCGGGGTGAATTCCATTCGTCACGCGCCGACCGAAAAGTCGATTACCGCTGGTGTCGTGGCGTTGGTCGTCGGCAGCATCTTCGCTGTCGTAATCGGCGCTGTCTGGTATCTGCTGTTCGTCATCGAGCCGCGCAGGGAAGCTTACGCTGCGCGCATGGTGGCGCTGCACCCCGGTGCACCATGGATGCAGAATGAGATGTGGGCCAAGCGTATTGTTACGGACCGCGCCAACCTTGGGTTGACGATATTTCTGTGGGTCTGGTCAATTGGCTGGTGTGGCGGGCTGTGGCTGATCTGGAATGCAAACGGCCACCGGATACTGGCTTCAGCGCGCGATAGCTGGGTCGAGACGCTCATCTTCCCACTGTTTCCGATTGCGGGGGTGCTGGGCATTCTCGCGGCCATTGGTGCCACGCGCATCTGGTTTCGCGATGGTCCGTCCACGCTGCGCATCGATACGCTGCCCGGATACATGGGTGAAACGTTTCGCGGTGTTGTGACGGTGCGCATGCCTGAGCCGGTGCCGCTGGAAATCGAAGCTGCATGCGAACGCTTGAGCTATCGCACGTCAATCGATGGCAAAGGACGCCGACGCAAGATCTGGAAAACGACAACGGTGTGGTCGCACACCGCCAGAATTGCAGCGGGCGACCTGATGCCGGTTCTCAAAGGTGTGGTCAGCATCCCGATCGAGGTGCCGTTGCCGCGGAGATATATGCCAAGCGGCCTCGGCGCTGACGGAGCAGGGGTGCAGTGGATGCTCTATGTGCGTGATGTTCGCCGGGCGGACGTTGACGGCAGTCGGCATTATGCGGCGCAGTTTTCCATCCCGGTATTCGAGCGCCACCGCAGTCGCTGACGCCACGACACTGCATGAGCAACGGGCGCCGCGCTTGTCGGCAGCACCCGATGGCCCGGCTCCCGTTGTTGCGCTCAGGCTGTGGACACCGCCGCTTTTTCATCATCGGCTTGATCGCTGGCCACCGGTGCCTTGGCGCCCCATAGCAACGCAACGCCGATGACGGCTGAAGCAATCGACGCAACAAACACCGCGATCTTGGCCGCCGCAAAATCCGATGCCTGCGGGAAGGACTGTCCGGCGATGAACAGCGACATGGTGAAACCGATACCGGCCATTGCGCCCGCGCCTGCAAGTTGGCGCCAAGAATAGGCGGCAGGCTTGATGGCGAGCTTGCATGCCACCGCCAGCAACGATGCAAGCAGAAGGCCAAACGGTTTGCCGACAACCAGGCCGACGATGATGGCGAGCATCAGCGGCTCGTGATTTTCGATCACACCGAGCGACAGCGGCACACCGGCATTTGCCAAGGCAAACACCGGCAGGATGATGTAGCTCGACTCTGCGCCGGCATGGCGCAGCAGGCGATCAGCGGGTGACTGGATGCGATCGTAAATGGCGTCGATTGCGCGTATAGCCGGCAGCGAGGGACCATGGTGCAGCACCTCGCTGCCGTGGCGCGCTTCTTCCGCGACGATGCTTGAGAACTGCGCAGTGAGTGCTTTGAGATTGGCGGGTGGCCGTGTCGGGATGAACAGCGCCAGCAGCACACCGGCCAGGGTGGCGTGCAGACCGCCAGCGTGCACAAACGCCCACAACACGATGCCTAGCAGCAGGTAAGGCGCGAGACGATAAACGCGCGAGTAGCTGAGCGCAGCCAGTGCAATGAGTACGCCAACGGCGCCAAGCAGATATATCCATTGAATGGCGCTGGAATAGAATATCGCCACAACAATGATGGCGCCAATGTCGTCGACGATAGCGGCGGCGGTGAGAAAGATGCGCAGTTCCACCGGTACGCGCGATCCCATCATGACGATCAGCGCAACGGCAAAGGCCGTGTCCGTTGCCATGGGGATACCCCAGCCGTGCGCCCATGGACCTGTCGGCAGCACCAGCATGTAGAGCAATGCGGGCACGGCCATACCGCCAATCGCAGCAGCAATCGGCAGCGCGGCCGCCTTCACGTCGGCGAGTTGGCCGACGGTGAATTCGCGTTTTATTTCCAGCCCGACAACGAGGAAGAAGACGGTCAGCAGGCCATCGTTGACCCAGTGCCGCAACGACATGTCGAAGCTCAACGGCCCGAGTGTGAAGCCCAGGTGCTGGTGCCAGAATGCTTCGAAGCTCGTAGCCCAGACCGAATTGGTGAGCACGATGGCAAGCACGGTTGCGAGCAGCAGCAGAATACCGGCTGATGGGCCCCAGCTGGCAAAATCGACTGCGGCGGAGCGCACCCGGTGGCCCAGCGTGCCGCGCATTGCATCGGAAAACGAGCTTTCATCCCAGGCGCCATCATAGCGGCGCCGGTTGATGAAGAACGTGGGTGTGATGAGTACGCCGCTGGCTGCCGCACTGCGCTCGTCGGCCTCAACACGGGCGCGAGCCGGGTGCAGCGTTTCTGGCGCCGAGAGGTCGACGCCAAGATCCTGCGCAACGGCGATGATGTCCTGCTCGGTCAACACCTCCGACCGGGTCATCAACGTAACGTGCGCCCGCCAGAAGCTGTCATCGTCGGGGGCCATTTCCACCAGTTCGGCGGCGCGACGGGCCAAATCGTTGTTGCGCAGCGGACGGTGGCGGAACACGTAGCGCAGGCGTTGGCCGAACTCATCACGGGCTTCCGCGACACGCTCGTTGGCGGCGCGGCACGAAGCGCAGGCATAGCTGCCATATTCCACCAGCGTGATGGGGGCGTTGTCGGGTCCAAGTGTATGGTCGTCCGGGCCTACTGCCCGGTCCAGCCGGTTGCGTTGGACTGTCTGGCTCACGCGGCCCCCTGGGATGCTGCTAATCCGTAACCGTAACGGTCGTGGCGGAGCTGCTTTTTTATATGCGAGATCGGGAGGCGTCACGCGCTCTCATGGGGATGCGTCACACGGACGTTCACCACCATGATTAACGGCTGGCACTGATGGCTCGGCGGACAGCAAGCTCAAGGGCTTCCAGAAAGCGCGAGCGGTCCTGGCGGGTGAAGGATGCGTTGTAACCCTTGCTTTCGCCGGTTTCGCGCAAATGGGCGGAAAGCTCGCGCATTGCGAGCGCCATGCCGATGCTGGATTCCGTAAATGGTTTGCCGGTGGGTCCGATCGCCTGGGCGCCCTTTTTCAGGCAGCGGGCTGCGAGAGGGATGTCCGCAGTCACTGCGACATCGTTGGGGCCGATACGCTCCGCGATCCAGTCATCCGCAATGTCCGGGCCTTCCGGTACGATCACGCGCTTGGTCAGAGGACCTTCTGGTAGGCGCATCCAGGCGTTGGAAACGAAGTGCACCGGTAGTCCATGGCGTTCGGCAACGCGCACGGCCTCATCCTTCACCGGGCACGCGTCAGCGTCGATGAAGATGGCGGGCGATGATGGGGGCGCGGCTGTTGTCACCCGATGTTTGTAGCGGCCCGCACACGCAATGCAAAGCGGCGTCACATCGGCTCGGCAAGCAAGGCCTCGATTGCGACGGCATCCGGCACGCGATCGTGCATACCGGCGCCGGGTGTTGCTGTGTCGGCGTCCATGACCGGGCCGGGGGTGACAATGGCAACGAGCCGATCCCACAGTGCATTCGGCATCGACGGCCGGTCGCGCGCTGCTGACAGCAAATAGCGGAACTTGGCGTGCATGCGGGCCGCTTCCTCCAGCGGCGCAATCACCCGCACACCGTGCATTTTCAGCAGCGGCTCAAGCGCGCTGACGGTGAGCAGCTCGACGTGCGCAACGGTGCGGCACTCGTTGATGGCGGTCAACAGGAAGGCAACCCCGGCATCGGGGGCGTATTGCACCATCTCGGTGATGCAGGAATAGGCGCGAATGCGACCCTGGCCGCACGATTCATCCGGGTTATCGGTCGTGTCCAGGAGCAGGCGGGCCAGGCGTCGAAAATCCGTGGCGCCGTCCGGCGTGGTGCACAGCGGCGCGGCCTGTGAAAATTGGCACTCCAAGCAACTCCACGTGCGATCCATGGGATGCTTTCCGGCGATGTTTCCGGTCGGACAGAACCTCTGGGCAAAGCGACTGGCGGTGCGTGATGCGGCAAACTACAGCATGCATTGTGCGGAAGAAACCTTCGGTTGCAAGACCGAAGGGACCGCGGATCGAAACACAGGCGGGATAGCGCGCACGGCCGCACGTAGGCGCTGGAAGCGCCTGCGTGCGATGCAACTGCCGTGAGCGATCGTTAGTGGTTCGCGGTTTTACGTTGGCGCGCGCGTTTGCGCGGAGTGGGCGAGGCAGGCTCGACAGCGGCCACAGCCTCCAGCTTCGACTTCGGCACAATGTGCACGACCTTGTACCCACGCTTTTTCAGCTCTGCGAGCAGTGTCGGCATGGCCGCCGCTGTGCGCGCCTGAATGTCGTGGAACAGGATGATACCCTTGCCCTTGCGGTCGAGGCCGGTCAGCACGTTGCGGATCACCATCTCCGGCGAGCGAACCCGCCAGTCCCATGAATCGACGTCAATGCCGAACACGGCGATATTGCGCTTGGCCAGATAGTCCCGCACCCGCTTCGGATCGCTGAGATAGGGGAAGCGGAAGAACGGCGCGACGCCATCGGGCAGCACTTCGTCCGCAATATTGAAAGTGCTTTCGATCTGCTGCTCGGCGCTGCCCAGAGACGTGGCGCCGAGGTTGCGGTGGGAATAGGTGTGCGTGCCAACCGTATGCCCTTCCGCCTGCACCTGCTTGGCGATCTCGGGGAAGTTCTTCAGCATCCGGCCGACATAGAAGAATGTGGCCTTGGTGCATTCAGCCGCCAGCGCGTCCAGAATTTCGCGGGTGTGAACGGGATGGGGGCCGTCGTCGAAGGTCAGAACGACTTCCTTGTCCTGCAGCAGCGGTGTCGGGCGATACTGCTCGCCATATTCGCCACCGCCCGCAGTGTCGACCTCTGCAACACGGGTGACGCCAAGGCCGTCGCTGCAATTGATTGACTGATCGGTGACAGCATTATCGGTCGCCGTGGCGATGACTTCTTCCGATGCGGCGGCAACCCGCGCTGCTTCGGTTTCTGCGCGGGCAACAATCGCCGGCAGCATCAGCGCGGCAACCAGAAGCAGCTTCTTCATCTCGGTTCTCCCCAACCAGTTGCCCCACGCGAAACAGGCTTGGTCGCTCCGACCACGGCGGCGGAGCATTGCATCGATGCATTTAACCCAGCGTAAAGGATAGTGCGCTTCGGCCTGAATGGCATACCGTTTCCAGCTTCGATAGCCACCGGTAGCGCGATCGTGCTCGGCCTGTGCTGCATCGGTGACGCCCGCTTTCCGCTCCTCACCGCGAAAACTGACACCAGACCCAGCAAAGAGAAGCAAAGAGAGGCACCGGGGGCGTGGCAACCTCTCTTTGCGCCCGGCGGTGGCTGGCCGGGGGATGTCGCGCAGGGCGCCGCTGCAGGCTTCGGCGGATCCGCACACGACAATCTCTCTTCGGTGCGTATCAAGCCGAGGATGGTGTGGCTGTCTGCGCTCCAGCATTGACGCATTGAAACATGAAACCGGGGTTTGATCCGCGTCGAGAATATCGAGCGTTATTTCAGCAATATCGCGGGCATTGCATGGCTTTGCCGCCCGGTTGACTGACCGTATACACCGCGCGCGGCTGGCAACGACGGGCAGCACCACGGGCTTCGAACGCCCGCCGCGTGATAAGCGTGCCGCCGCTTTTCCCGGTCTTTGCTTCGGTTGCCATCGGCGATATCAGGTCTGCGCTTGTCTGCCGATCAGGCATGGGGCTAAGTCGGGCGTCCACCTTTGGAGCCTGCGCAGCATGCCACTCCCATCCTTTTCCATGCCCTACATTCTGCCGATCGTACTTCTGGTTTTCTCCAACGTCTTCATGACGTTCGCCTGGTATGGCCACCTGCGGTTCAAGGAGCAGCCGATCCTGCTGGTCATTCTTGTGTCGTGGATGATCGCGTTCTTTGAATACTGTCTGGTCATTCCGGCCAACCGCTACGGCAGCGATGTCTATTCCGCCGCCCAGCTCAAGACGATCCAGGAAGTGATTACGCTGATCGTCTTTGCAGTGTTCTCGGTGCTCTATCTCAAGCAGCCGATTGGCATGCATCAGCTCATTGGGTTCGGGTTTATAGCGCTGGGTGCATTCTTTATCTTCTCGGGGCGGCCCTGAAGCAGTTAAGGTCGCACGGAAACAAAGACCGCTCCGCGGCGCGAGGGGGAAATGGCTGAGACACGCATTGCAATGGTCACGGGTGCCAACCGTGGGATCGGGCTGGAGATCGTAAAGCAGCTATCGCGCGGCGGTATGCTGGCGGTGCTCTGTTCGCGCGACGTTGAAAAGGGGAAGCAGGCGGCGTCGAAGCTGGCATCGGAGGGGCTTGAGCCGCCGGTGGTTGCTCTGGACGTGACGGATGATGCCAGCGTCGCTAATGCGGTGGCCGAGGTCATGAACCTTTTCGGGCGCATCGATGTGCTGGTGAACAATGCTGCGATCCAGCGGGAAGGGATGACGGCTGAGCAGGCGAGCGTTCTTGATGTTGCGCCGGAACTTGCGCTGGAAGTGTTCAACGCCAATACGCTGGGGCCGTTGCGACTGACCAAAGCCGTTGTGCCTATCATGCGCGAGGGCGGCTATGGCCGGATCGTCAATATTTCCTCCGGCGCGGGCCAACTCGCGGAAATGGCGGCCGGGTTTCCATCCTATCGGATGTCGAAGGCGGCGCTGAACGCGCTGACGAAAGTAACTGCTGCGGAGCTGGGGCCATCGCCGATCAAGGTCAATGCCATGTGTCCCGGCTGGGTGCGCACCGACATGGGCGGACCGGACGCGACACGCTCGGTGGAGCAGGGCGCGGAAACGGCGATCTGGCTTGCCACTCTGCCCGATACCGGCTCTACCGGCGGTTTCTTCCGTGATAAGACGCCGATCCCCTGGTAATATTGGCTAGGCGTAGTCCAGAAGTTTGGACTGATAGGTGCGCTGCCGTACAGGCAGTCGTTTTGCTTACACGCCGCGCACCAGATTGCCGATCATCAGCGTGATGTAGGCGCTGATCGCAAGCCAGAATTCCTGATGCGGCAAGTATCGCGGCACGCCGATAAAGCCCAGCTTGGTCACCAGCGCGAGAAGAGCGAGGGTGAGCGCGATCAGGAAGATGGTGATGGTTGGCGGATTGAGGCGCATGGGTCTGGTATCCTCCCCTTAGGTCGCGATGCGGCACGGCGCATGAAGCCAACGCCTATACGCTCCGGTCATGGCACGGATTTGATCGGCCGGAACCCTAAAACCGTCAATTGGCGGGGTGCGTATAGCTGACCGCAGCGTGGCACTCCGCGCCGTGCCGCATGATGGCATTTTTTTCAGAACCTGAAACAACGTGATACGAGACAGTGGTCTTGTTAATCGTCCCCACCGACGGATTGGGCGCGATCGTAGCGCGATGTTTCAGGCGCCCGACATTCTGTCGCTGCTTGCTCGTATGACCCTGCAAGGGTCCGTGAAGACGGCGAGGCCGGGCAATCGATGATCGCCCGGCCTCCGCATTCCGAAATTGTGCAGGCTTTAGCCCGCCTTGCGAGCCTTGCGGGCGGCGTAGCGCGCGTCGCGATCCTTCTTGCGCTGCGTCTCAAGCTCAACCTGCTCGTCGATTTCCCGCGCCAGGCGCGCTTCGTTCTCTAGGCGCGCGGCCAGTTCATCGGCCGCAACTTGTGCTGCTTGCCGCTCCTGTTCGACGCGGCGTGCCTCTGCCCGCTCGGCGGCTAGCTTCTGCCGTTCGGCCGCCGCCAGGGCACGCGCCGCCCTTTGTTCAGCGACTGCCGGGTCTTCTGCTCGTGCGCGGAATCGCGCCAACGCGGCGCTTTTGGCGGCTACGGATGTGGCCTGCCGGTCGTTGAAATTCGGGTTCTTGAAGGCTTTCATCTTGCTCCAGTCAATTGGTTCAGTTTGCTGACCCGAACACGGTGCTTCCATCTCGGGGAAACAGCTGGCGGCTCCTTAGCACGGAATTCGCCACCTCGCGAAATGCTCCTGATGCGTCATCCTTGGCTTATCCATCTCGAGACTCGGGCGCCCGGTGCGGTGCGGCCTGCGATACGGATCTCGGCATTAAGGTCGACGACGCGATTGAGATCATACCGGTACGACCGGACGCCGTCGGCGGCGCAAGGGATAATCACCGGCGGCTGGTTGTTCCCCGCAGGGGCGCCGGTGCGAAAGGACACAACACCGGCGGCTGGTTCCCCGGAGGGGTGTCGCCGGTGCAAAGGATAATCACCGGCGGCCGGCTCCCCGGAGGGGTGTCGCCGGTGCAAAAAAGTCTCAAAAACAAAACGCCGGCGCGAAGGCCGGCGTTGAATGGATTTCTGTATGGTCGAGAGGATCGCTCCTCAGCCCTGAGATCAAAGCGTGCGGATGGTCTTGGCCGTTGACGACACATCCGGCATCTCCTGGCCTGCCTCGATCACGAAGCGGACGGGGAGCGCACGGGGGTTGCTTTCATCCCGGCAGGTCACCAGCAGAAGCGGGGTTGGACGGCCAGCCGACGAAACAGGCACCACATTATTGTCGATGACGCGGTCGACGGTCACGACGTTCAACACGCGATCGTGCCCGTTGGCCGAGATGGTGATGCGATCGCCGATCGATACCGGTTTGGCGTCGAGAGCGCTGACATGCGCAACATTCGACAGCCAGAAGTCTTCCGTACCTGCCACCACCGGGCTGACCCGTGCAGCAGAAGCCGTTTGCACATCCATATCCGCGATGGCGGTCTGGAAGCCACGCGCCACCACGCCTTCACCATTGCCTATCGACACCGCTGCGGCACCTAGGCCGGTGGCGGCGGAAGCCAAAACCGCGATCGGAAGCGCTTTTCGGATTGCGCCAGTGCCCATGGTCAGCTCCGCTGTTCCGTTTTCAGCTTTATATGCATTTCGCGCCTAACTCGGGTACGAGGCCGAAGCAGACAGATTAGCCGCTCCTGCCCAGTGCGCAAGATTACTAGACCAACCCACCATTACCGAAATGTTAGGGGTGGAGCGTCGGTCTTCAAGTCCCCCGCAGGAAATGGGGCTTTCACGCCTGCTCCCGCCGGTTCTGCCATTGCAGCTGGGTTAACATAGGCTCGCCGCAGATGACGAAAGAAGGCCAGATTGAGGGCAACGATTAACGAAACAATCCCGGCCAGCAGGCTAACCGCCAGACTTTGCGGAATGGGACGGGGCCCTGACATAGCCTCCTGAGGAACAGGGATTGCGGTCGCGACAACCGCGGCCGCAATCAGTGGGCTATCGTCCAGGGAGAATTTCATGAGGTCGCCCGTGCTCGGTGCCGCAGCCAGCAGGCCAGACAGGCTGTATTGATATTCCCGATCGTGATTGTAGGTGGCGACTGCAAAAGCGAGGGTGGCAAATAGTACGAGGCCGAAGCCAATGTCGGCCACGGTGCGCCCCAAAAGTCTGAACGTTCCAGCTCCGGACATCTCAGCTTCCCGACCCTTGCTGGCTCACGTAGCCGCCCTGCATCTGCATGCCCGCCAATGCTAGCCCCGTTCATGGCAGCGTTGGGGTCACATTATGGCGATTGAGGTGTATTTCTTCTCAACGCGGGTTCTGATGTGGGGATGTGGCATGCCGACCACGCCCGCACCCGCCGCCGCCCGCTCCCCAATGACCCATCGTTTTGGTCGCGGCCTTCGGGGCCGTATAGGCCAAGTGGATGTATTGAAGTCGTAGCGGCGTGCGGATAGTGTCCCCGCCGCATTGCAACATATCGACCATCCAAACGAGCATCCTAACGATCATCCGAAAGGCTTTCGACCATGGGCTTCATCGCCGACAGTTTGAATCGCATCCAGCCATCGGCGACCATTGCGGTGACGACGAAGGCCCGGGAACTGAAAGCCGCTGGCCGGGACGTCATCTCTCTTTCAGCGGGTGAGCCGGATTTCGATACGCCGGAGAACATCAAGCAGGCTGCCGTCAAGGCGCTGGCCGATGGACAGACGAAGTATACAGACGTTGACGGCACGCCGGCGCTGAAGGCCGCGATCGTGCGCAAGTTCAAGCGCGAGAACGGCCTGGAATACAAGCCGGAGCAGATCTCCGTCGGCACCGGTGGCAAGCAGGTCATCTATAATGCGCTGATGGCGACCCTTAACCAGGGCGATGAAGTGATCCTGCCGGCACCGTGCTGGGTCTCGTATGCGGACATCGTCATGCTGGCCGACGCCAAGCCGGTGTTCGTCGAGACGAAGCTGGAAGACGGCTATCGCCTGACGCCCGCTGCGCTGGAAGCTGCGATCACCCCCAAGACGAAGTGGCTGATCTTCAACTCGCCGTCGAACCCATCTGGCGCTGCTTACTCACGCGATGAGATCAAGGCGCTGACGGACGTGCTGCTGAAGCATCCGCACGTCTGGATCATGACCGACGATATCTATGAGCACCTGCTCTATGATGGCCTTGAGTTTCACACCATCGCCGCTGTCGAGCCGCAGCTGTTCGACCGCACGCTGACGATCAACGGTCTGTCGAAGGCCTATTGCATGACCGGCTGGCGGCTTGGTTATGCCGGCGGCCCGGTGCAGCTCATCAATGCGATGCGCAAGCTGCAGTCGCAATCGACGTCAAACCCGTGCTCGATCACGCAGGCTGCCGCTGTTGAAGCGCTGGATGGTCCGCAGGACTTCATCGCCGCCAACAACGCCAAGTTCGTTGAGCGCCGTGATCTGGTGGTGTCGATGCTCAATCAGGCGTCGGGCATCACCTGTCCGAAGCCGGAAGGCGCGTTCTACGTTTATCCGAGCTGCGCCGGCGTGATCGGCAAGACGAGCGCGTCGGGCAAGAAGATCGAAACCGACGAAGACTTCGCCACCGCCTTGCTGGAAGAGGAAGGCGTTGCTGTTGTGCATGGCGCAGCGTTCGCGTTTTCGCCGGCATTCCGCGTTTCCTATGCAACATCAAAGGATGTGCTTGAGGAAGCCTGCCGCCGCATTCAGCGGTTCTGCGGTAACCTGCGCTAGGGCTTGAGCATCGCTTTTCTATCGGATTGCGATGCGGCTCTGGTCTTTTGATGCGGCCGAGATTGCACGCTGCCTGATGGATCTCGAAGCGATCAGGGACCGGGTTTGAAAGGGGCGGGGCGAGGCAATGGACAAGAAATGTTCCGCCGCGCCCCGGCTTGGCTGCTCCGACGGGGCGAAGGTGGGCTCTAAATGCTCATCCTGCCGCTTCTGGCGCGTCGGTCTTTTTCTCGCTCTGGCGGGGCTCGCTCTGAGCTGGCTGATTGGCAAGGGGTGACGGCAACCGCGACTGCCCACTCCGAACGGGGCAAAATCGGATACTAAAAAACGGCGCGTCCCTGCGGATGCGCCGTTGCCATTTTCACCGTCGTACACTTCCCAGCGTCGTCATTTCGAGGGGTGGCTGCTTAATCTCTTGCCCACCCGCCAGTTACTCGTCAGATCGTCAACTGGATCGTATTACGACCCCACTTGTGCGCCGCACCAATCAGGCGGCTGCACCGCGGTGTCCAACGAACTCAACCGTAAGGGCGCGAAGCCACAGACGACGCAGCGAACGCTGGGTGCTGGCCAGCAAGCTGCGCTGCGTTGTTGGCACCACAACAAGTGCAGTTGAAGGTACACGGGCAACCTTTGCCTGTGTGCGGTTCAGATCATCGGTTGCCATGTCTTCAGCGGCCATTGCGTATCCCGCCGCGTGGGCTGCAGACATCAGCGATTTCATACCCATCGCACGCCTCATTCCGACTTCAGCTTCGACACGTGTAACGCGTGTCGCTCAGATCCGGTTCACTTCGATAATAAGCTATCGAACCGATATATTTATAATGGCCCAAATATCGGGCAGAGCAAGCTATTTCGGTTGTGCTGATGCGAATGAAAACGCATTCAGTTTTTCGCGCTGCAAGCGCTGCATTGCAAAAATATGACTGTCATCCGTCAACGTTTTTCAAAGCCGGGATGAAATGCGGCGCCAGCTATCGAAGGCTTGCGCTGGCGCCAACGAAGGATCAACATTGAGTTCTGTCGCGCTCCTCCGAGAGGCGCGAGGCGTGCGGCCGAGAGCGGTTGCGTGCGCCTCCAACCGAAGGAGGAAGCGAATGGCACAGTCCGAAGTTTCCAGTCGTTGCGGTGTGGCCGATGGTCATGCGAAAGCGCATGGCGGAACCGGTCCCCGCTGCATCGCATTGATCGGCCCTTACCTCAGCGGCAAGACATCCCTTCTTGAAGCGATACTGGCACGCACCGGTGCCATTCCGCGCGCCGGAAGCGTCACGGCGAAAACGTCGGTCGGGGATGGCAGTCCAGAGGCGCGCGAACACGGAATGAGCGTGTCGCTGAATGTCGCCGACACCACTTTCCTGGATGACAGCTTCACATTTCTCGATTGTCCTGGATCAGTTGAGTTCCAACACGAAGGCTGTGCTGCATTGACAGTGTGCGACGCGGCCGTTGTCGTGTGCGAGGCTGACGCGCGCCGCGTTCCGGCGCTTCAGACCATCATGAAGCAGCTTGAGGACCGCGGCATTCCGCACTTCCTGTTCCTCAACAAAATCGATGAGACGACAGTTCCGCTGCGTGATCTCATTCCCATGCTGCAGCCTGCCAGTACACGGCCGCTGGTGTTGCGGCAGATTCCGATCTGGGAAAACGGCGCGGTGAACGGCTTTGTCGATCTGGCTTCCGAACGCGCGTTTGTCTATCGGGTCGATGCGCCTTCGGAAATCGTGGAGTTGCCGGCAAGCCTGAGCGAGCGCGAGCAGCAGGCGCGTTTTCAGATGCTGGAGCAGCTTGCCGATCACGACGATGAGCTAATGGAGCAGTTGCTGTCCGATGTTCCGACGCCGCGCGATCGCGTGTTCACCGATCTGACGCAGGAATTCCGCGATGGCGTAATTTGTCCGGTTTTTCTTGGATCGGCGAAGGATCAGCACGGCATTTTCCGGTTGCTGAAAGCGTTGCGTCACGAGGTGCCTGGCGTTGAAAGGACAGCCCAGCGGCTCGGCGTGGAAGACGCAACATCCGCGGCATGCGTTTTCAAGACGCTGCATACGCAGCATGGCGGCAAGCTGTCCGTGGCCCGCGTGTTAAAGGGCGAATTTGCCGATGGCACAGTGGTGACGGGACCCGATGGTAGCGATCGCATCGCCGGTGTGTTTTCGATACGTGGCGAGGAAGCGGCGAAACGCGGCCCTGCCGCCGCAGGCGATACGGTCGCGTTCGGTCGACTGGAAAGCGTGCAAACCGGTCAGACGATAAGCACTGACAGGATTGCCGGTGCGCAGGTGTTCAGTCCGGTTGCACCGGAAGCGGTGTTTGCGGTTGGCCTGGGTTTGAAGGACCGCAAGGACGAAGTGAAACTCACCGCCGCGTTGGCAAAACTGCAGGAAGAAGATCCATCGCTTGTCGTCGAGAGCAATGGCGATACCCACCAGATGTTGCTGCTGGGGCAGGGCGAGATGCACCTGCGCGTGACGCTGGAACGGCTGCAGCGCAAGTATGGCATCGCGGTTGAACGTCAGCAGCGGCAGATTCCGTATAAGGAGACGATCCGCGTTGCCACGCAGGTGCGCGGTCGGCACAAGAAGCAGTCGGGTGGCCACGGTCAATTCGGCGATGTGGTGCTGGAGATATCGCCACTGCCGCGCGGTGCTGGATTTGCATTCAACGAAAAGATCACCGGGGGCGTCGTGCCGCGTCAGTTCATTCCTTCGGTAGAAATCGGCGTGAAGGATTATCTGCAGCACGGTCCGCTGGGTTTTCCGGTGGTCGACGTCGCGGTGACGCTGCTCGATGGCTCGTACCATTCGGTCGACTCCTCTGACATGGCTTTCAGGCAGGCAGCGCGTTTGGGCATGGATGAGGGATTGCCAAAGTGCACGCCGGTGTTGCTGGAACCGGTGATGGAGGTGAACATCGCGGTGCCGAATGAGGCGACGGCGCGTGTCAATGGCATCATCTCGCAACGGCGCGGGCAAATACTCGGTTTCGATAGCCGCGAAGGCTGGGCCGGCTGGGATGTCGTGCAGGCGCAGATGCCGGCGTCCGAAATGGAAGGGCTGATTGTCGATCTGCGCTCGGCGACGTCGGGCGTCGGCACCTACACGGCCCGCTTCGATCATATGGCGGAGTTGACTGGCAGGCTGGCCGATCAGGTGTTGGCGCATCAGCGAAACGTGGCCGCATAACTCAGGTGGGGTAGATGGTGTCGGAGCGCGCGGCCGTGGCGGTTGCGCTCCGGCATCGATATGTAAGTCGCCAGGTGACCACCTGTATGGGATGTGTCGCTGCCACGATCACTCCCTAGAGCCTTTCAGCGTTTCAACGAAACGCTGAAAGGCTCTAGGTGTTTGTTTGCCGTGCTTCCTGTCGGAAAATCGGCTCCCACTTTTCCGGAAGCACTCTAGAACGCGCAATCTCCTCTTGACCGGAAGAACTGCGGCGAGCATGTCGGACACCGATCCGCGCAAGCGACCTTTTGCGCGTAAGTCCATGTCGCCATGGCGTGGAATAGGAGACGTTCGTGCAGGCATATTTATGGGTAGCGTTGGGCAGTGCGCTGGGCGGAATGGCGCGTTTCTGGCTGACCGGCGTAGGTGCGCGGTTGTTCGGCGAGACGTTTCCGTGGGGCACGCTGCTGATCAACATCATCGGTTCGTTTGTCATCGGATTGTTCGTTGCGATGACGGTGCCTGAAGGGCGCTTTGTCGTTGAGCCGGATTTCCGCGCTTTCGTGACGGTTGGTCTGTGCGGTGGCTTCACGACATTTTCCGCTTTCAGCCTACAGACGATGGTGCTCATGCAGGAGGGCCAGTGGCTGGCAGCGGGCGGATATGTTGCCGCTTCGGTGTTGCTGTGCTTGCTCGCTGTCTGGGCGGGTTACGCAATTGCCATGCAACTCAATCCGCTATAATGCGACCGCTTGGCCCGGTTTTGAGCATTCCTTTGCCTTTGTGTGTCAGGGTTGCCGCATGGCTGGCTCAGATCGCACATCATTTGTTCGCGGATTTTCGGATCTCGATGTCGAGACGACCGTCGCGCGACTGCCCGTGAAAGGCACATTTCCACCGTGGCTGCGCGGCACGCTGCTGCGGACGGGGCCTGCGAAATTCGATATTGGCGGGACAAGCGTCAACCATTGGTTTGATGGTCTGGCGATGTTGCATCGGTTCAGTTTTGCCGATGGCGAGGTCGCCTATTCCAATCGGTTTTTGCGCTCAGACACTTTCAAGCGCTCAATGGATCGGGGCGCGCTGGCTGACGGCGGTTTTGCAACCGATCCGTGTCGCACGTTATTCCAGCGCGTCGCTTCGGTTTTTTCGCCCCGATTTACTGACAATGGCAACGTCAACATTGACAGTTTCGGCGGCGAGCCGGTGGCGTTGACGGAAACGCTGCTGCCGGTCCGGTTCGATCTGGAAACGCTGGCGGTGCTTGGCCATCATCCGATGAGCGCCGAGGTGGGCGGGATGATTTCAATCGCCCATCCCCATCACGATGCTGGGCGCCGGTGTCGCTACAGCTATGTGGTCGAGTTTGGCCGTCGCTCCCAATATCGCCTGTTCGCCATCCCCGATGATGGCTCGGCACAGCGCGTGGTGGCGACGATGGAGGTCGATAAGCCATCCTACATGCACTCGTTCGCGATGACCGAGCGGTATCTGATCCTGACGGAATTTCCGTTGGTGGTCGATCCGCTGCGAATGATGCTGAACCTGTCGCCGTTCATCCGCAACTATCGCTGGTTGCCGGAGCGCGGGCTGCGCTTCCACGTGTTCGACAAGGACAGCGGCCGCCATGTTATTTCGCACACGGCTGAGGCCGCGTTCGCCTTCCATCACATAAATGCGTTTGAAGCGGACGGTGAGCTGAAGATCGATGCGGTTGTCTATCCGGACGCTGCCATCATCGATCAGCTTTATCTTTCGCGGCTGCGTGCAGGCGAACCGGTGACTGCTACCGGCCAGCCGACACGTTTCACGGTGCCGCTGGGGGATAATGGAACTGTCACAGCCGCATCACTTGCAAGTGGCATGCTGGAACTGCCGCGGGTCGACTATGATCGCTGTGCGGGCAAGGACTATCGTTATATGTGGGGCAATGGCCGCACGCCCGATGGCCTTTTTCTCGACAGCATCGTTCGCATTGATTTGGAAACCGGTGCGGTCGCGCGTTGGTTCGTAGACGGATGCTATCCCGGCGAGCCGGTATTTGTTCCGCGTCCGGGAAGCACCGACGAAGGTGACGGCGTTATAATTTCAGTTGTGCTTGATGCGCACCGTGGAACGTCATTTTTGCAAGTCATGGATTCAATATCGCTCTCCGATATAGCTCGCGCACAGTGCCCGCACACAATTCCGTTCGGGTTACACAGTTGTTACTATCCGGGCGCTGAAGAAGGGCGTATGGCTCAAATGTGAGCCAGCGTCGCGAATGAACTGGGGTCATACTGCCCGTAAAGAGGCATTTTGTATACCTCTTTGGTTTGAGCAGTGTTACAAACTGCCCGTTCGCGGCGAAAAGCTCTCATTCAGGGGAGGCTGTGCTGGGGTGCAGCCAAGTGATGGAGCCATTCATGGGTGCTTTTCGGGTGTTGGGTGCGGGCGTTGCGGCGCTGGCGCTGCTGGGGAATGCTGCTGTAGCGGAGCCGGCTACGGGCGAACAACTCGTTGATGTATTGAACAAAATATTCGGTGCGCATGAAAAAACGCGCGCCTCTCACGCGAAGGGCATTTGCGTGAAAGGAGACTTCAAGCCGACAACCGATGCCGCAACGCTTAGCAAGGCGCCGCAGTTTTCGGCGTCTGTGCCGCTCATCGGCCGGTATTCCCTCGGCGGCGGCAATCCTGCTGCATCGGACGGCCAGAAAGATAACGTCCGGGCCATCGCGCTGCATTTCAATTTGCCGGACGGCAGCGTCAGCGATCTGCTGATGATCACCGCGCCTGTGTTCCCGGCCAAAAATCCGGATCAGTTTCTTGAGATGCTGACGGCTGTAGCGTCTAAGGACAAAGAGAAAGTTGCTGCCTACTTCGCGGCCAATCCGGAATCGACAGGGCAGAAGAAATACTTGATGGCGCGGCAGGTGCCGGCCAGCTACGGGACGGCCGATTACTTCGGCGTGCACACGTTCTATCTCACCAACAGTGATGGGCAACGCCAGGCGGTGAAGTGGAAGGCGGTGCCGGTTGGCGGCTTTGTCGGGCTTGACGATGAGGCAGCCAAAGAAAGCGGCACCGATTTCTATCGCAAGGAGCTGGAGCAGCGGCTTGCCAAAGGGCCCGCCAGCTATGAACTGTTTGCAGTTCTTGGCCAGCCGGGGGATCAGGACGACGATCCGACCGCAGAATGGCCTGCCGATCGCAAGAGCGTGAAGATGGGAACGATCACGATCAGCGGGCTGGAGCCAGAGGCGACGTGCGATGCGGGCGTGTTTGATCCGAACGTCGTGGCCGACGGGATTGAACCATCGCCTAACGATAAGATCCTGCCAATGCGCACTGAAAGCTATGCGGTGTCATTCGGACGCCGTCAGTAGAAAATCCCGAACGTAAGAACGGTGGGCTCGGCAGCATGCGCTGCCGGGCCTATGCCTTATCGCGCTCTGATTCAGACGGGATGAACTTCAGGGCGACGCCGTTGATGCAGAAACGCAGTCCGGTAGGCTCAGGGCCGTCGCGGAACACATGCCCCAGGTGGCCACCGCAGCGGCGGCAATGGATTTCCGTGCGCACCATGAAATAGCGGCGATCGACGCTGTCGCCGACGGCGTTACCGAGTGGGCGATAGAAGCTGGGCCAGCCGCATCCGGCGTTGAATTTCGTCTCGGAGGCAAACAGCGGATGCCCGCATCCGACGCACACATACGTGCCTTCATCGAAGTTGGCGTCGAGGGGGCTTGTGCCGGCGCGTTCGGTGCCATGTTCGCGCAGAATACGGAACTGCTCCGGATCAAGTTCGCGCCGCCATTCCTCGGGCGTCTTTTCGATTTCGAATTTGGATTTCGATTTTGTCACGCTGCATCCGTCTGCGTGCTGGAGAGTTTCAGTTCGCGTAGCGCCGTGGCCGAAGCCGTATCTCTTAATCCATGAAAGGGACGAGGCGGTCCAGCACGATTTCCTCAGTGGAAAGCCTGCAGTTGTAGGCGACTGCTTCCACACCGGCCGCTGTGGCGGTGCGGAATGCTTCCGCATAGGCGGGATCAAACTCGGAGCAGATCGAAAAGCGCTGCGCGTCGGCGCGCTGGATCAAGTACAGCATCACGGCGCGGTGGCCTTGTGCAACCATGGCCGACAACTCGCGCAGGTGTTTGGCGCCGCGCGCCGTCGAGCAATCTGGAAATTCGGCGTGGCCGGAGGCGCGCATGAGGTGGACGTTCTTCACCTCGACATAGCACAGGCCCTTCGCGTCATCCTCAAGCAGGAAATCGATGCGGCTTTTCTCGTCGCCATACTTCACTTCAGGCCGCACGGTTTCATAGCCACTCAGGGGCTCGATGGCGCCATTTGCCAGCGCCTCCGCGACGAGCCGATTGGGATGCATGGGATTGATGCCAACCAGCGTCGGTCCATCACCCAGATCGTCTTCAATCATCTCCCAGGTGTGGGGATATTTGCGCGTTGCAGCATCGCTGCGCGACAGCCACACCACGGAACCGGGCGCCTGCAACCCGAGCAGTGAGCCGGTGTTGGGGCACGCAACCGTGGCCCGCCCGCCGTCATCGAACACAACATCGGCCAGAAAGCGCTTGTAACGGCGCTCGAGACGGGCGCGGACAAGGGCAGAGGTGAATCGCATGGGCGCAGCCTAAATGCTAAGATGGTGCTTCTATCGGCGGCCGGTTAGGCCGATGCAATGCCACGGAGAGAAGCTTTGAGCGGCGAGGAAACCGTCACAGCGGCGGTGCTGGTGATCGGCGACGAAATTCTGTCCGGCCGCACGCCGGATCGCAATATCAACTACATCGCAGCCCACATGACCAGCATCGGTATTCGTCTGCGCGAAGTGCGCGTAGTGGCCGATGATGAGCGCGATATCGTTGATGCCGTGAATGCTCTGCGCGCGCGCTACACGTATCTCATCACCACCGGCGGCATAGGCCCGACGCACGACGACATAACAGCTGATGCAATTGCAAAGGCGCTAGGCGTGCCGATCGATCACGACCCGCGCGCGGTGGAACTGCTGGAAGCTTACTTCGTCCGTCGCGGCGTTACGTCGACGCCAGCGCGCATGCGCATGGCGCGCATTCCCCATGGCGCAGAACTTATCGCCAATCCTGTTTCAGTCGCTCCGGGCTTCATGATCGACAATGTCATCGTGCTCGCGGGCGTGCCGGATGTGATGCAGGTGATGCTCGATGACGTGACGGTGAGACTGCGCACAGGCGCGAAAATGTTAACCGCAACGATCAAACTTTCGCGGCCCGAAGGTGATGTTGCTGATCTGTTCGCTGCGCATCAACAAGCATTTCCCGATGTTGCTATGGGCAGCTATCCATCGTTTGCCGATGGAGTGATCTCCACGCAACTTGTTCTGCGATCTACAGATTCTGAAATGCTGGAGCGCGCAAAACAGGGTTTGCTGGCGCAGCTCAACAGTCGTGGAATGGTTTAAAAGTAGCGGCCTTGCGTCGCACTGACCGCATTAACTAGTGATTCGCCATCGTATTTCCGCTTCCTGCTGTTCCGACAGTGCCGCTCCGGGGGGTGTGGAGGTAGAACTCACGTGTTCTGCGACCCGTTCTCGCGGCGAACGGATAAACAGATACGGAGTTCTGCAATGGCGTGGAGTACGTCCACCTGGGCGAAGCGAATTCGCCTTGTGTGCATCGCCTCGATCGCACCGGCGATCACTGCGATGGCCATTCCTGCAACCGTCATATCGTCAGCCGAGGCGAAGACGCCGGGTAAGACCTATTGCTTCGTTGGCAAGTGCCATCGCGTGAAGACGATCGCGGAAACCGAAGCACTCGTCGGTAAAGAGCAATCAGTTGTCGCCTCTCACTATGACGACTGTAAGAAGGATCGCTACAACCCTTGCGGTCTGACATCGTCGGGTGAGCGTTTCCATCCCGATCGTCCCGATAACACCGCAAGCCCGGTTTATCCTGACGGCACCACGTTGCTGGTCTGGAATCCCAACAACAAGCGCGCGCTTGTTGTTCGCGTGAACAACGCCGGGCCCTATTGGGGTAATCGCACGCTTGATCTTTCTCGCGCCGCTGCTGAAAAACTCGGCTTCGCCGGGCAGGGCGTTGCAAAGCTCAAGATGAAAGTCGTCAAGGCGCCAGAAGCGCACGAAGCGCGCTACAAAAAGAACCGTAACTATGATCCGGTTCCCGGCGACATTGGCCAGTATGCAAGCATCACCGATGCGCATCGCGGCATGGCTGTTGTGATGGCGTTCAAGGCCACGACCGGTTCGCCGTTCGCGCCGGTCACGACTGCGAATGCGTTCGCAGGCCAGACGGTTGGTTCCGCGCGTCTGCTCGTTGCCGAAGCGCCGCAAGCTATCGGCCGCATCACGACAGTTGCCTATTCTGCACCGAATACGCCTCTGGCTTTCGGTGGTTTCCGCACCCAGAGCCGCGCTGTGCGCAGCGCTGCAAGCTCGCTCGGTTCGGAGCACAGCCTGGGTAAGGCCAACCGTGCCGAGTGGGATGAGGATGGCGTTGTCGATGGTCCGGTGCGTCTGTCGCAGGATCTCGTGACGGCGTCGATCGCAACACCGCCCGTTGCAGACAAATCGCAAGCCGTGAAGTCGGTAGCCACCTCAGATAAGGCCGAAGCAAAGTCGAAGTCGGCTGCAAAATCTGCCAAGAAGTCTGACAAGGCGCGCATCGCAGCCGCTGTCTACGCCGACACACCAAAGCCTGAGGCGAGCAAGAGTTCGTCGAAGAAGCAGGACGACAGCAGCAAAGCGGAAAAGTCTGGCGCGAAGGTCGAGAAGAAATCGACATCCAAGTCGCGGAAGTCTGCGAAGTCCAAGCGCGGCAGCGGATCAAAGAGCAAGGTCGCCAACTACGAGAGCCGTGGCGGCAGCTACTACGGCTCGTCCTACGGCAACAGCTATTCGGACCGCAGTTACACGTCGAGCCGCAGCGCTGGCCAGCTCATGTCGGATAACCTGCGCCGACTATAACGCAGGCGGTTGAACGGGGAGTTTCGCTGCAACCAGTGCTCCGCTCGTTTGCGGGGTGCCGGTTGCAGCGCCTGGCCTGGCGGCGACATCCGTGTTCGCGTGCGGTTTCACAAACAGAAAACGCTCCGATTTGCATCGGAGCGTATAAGCCTTCACCGTTTCTGATGCGTAATCAGCGCAGCAGGAATGCTGGCAGGTCGAACGCGGCTGTTTCACCCTGCTTCTCGAAGCGGAAGAACAGCTCGTACTCGGCTTCGAGCGTGTCGAGAAACTTCGCGACCAGGTCGAGCAGGGCGCCGAGCGGAATACGCTTGGCGATGAGGAAGTCTTCGCTGGCGCATAGCGGCGCGGTGTCCGACAGTGTCGGTGCATCGGCGGCGATCATGCCGCGACTGCGCACGTAGCTGATCAGGCTGTCGCCGGCATCGAAGTCGGTGCCGCTGACATCTGCGCATTCCGCAACGGCGTCGAGCAGGATCGCGGTGCCGGAAAGGTAAAGCTTGGCCATGAATGCGAAGTTTTCTTCGCTTTCGGCAACCTCAGCTGCCCACTCGCGCCCCTTCAGGATGCGCGACAGCAAGGCCAGCTCGAACGTGCGGATGCGCTCGATGGCTTCGCGCTGACCGGCGCGCAGCTCAGCGATGCGCTCGGCTTCGCGTGGCGGCGGACCGGACCAGATGTAAAGCACGCTGGTCAGATCTTCGCCGGCAGCCAGCGCAGCATCCAGGTGCTCAGCCAGCAGATAGACGCTGACAGGCGCCTCGTAGCGCGAGATCCTGGTATCAGTCATTGCACGTCCTGCACATCATTCCCCAATTTGGGATGGTGCTGTGATTCTCCCTTAGCTGCACCGTATGTCCCCAATCTGTCCACAGGTCGGCCGTGTTGCGGCGGAGCTTGAATTCGGATGCGAAGGCGTAAAACACAAAGGGCGCGCGATGGTTTCGCGCGCCCTTCGCTTATTTCATGCCGATCACGAGCAGCCCGATGTGCCGCCGCAGGTGTCGCACTTCAAGCACGTGCCGTTACGCACCAGCGTGAAGTTTCCGCATTCGCGGCAGGCTTCACCCTCATAGCCACGGATGCGTGCTTCAGCGCGCAGATCGGCGTCGCGGGTGCGCACTGAAACCTCGGTGCGCTTCAGCGTCGTCTGCGAATACATCACCGATGTATCGGCCTTCAGCGCCGTGGCCCCATCCGTCACCGGATAAACCGCGGTGTCGGTTTCGACGGTTGGATAACGGGCGGTGAGATCGGTGTAACCGCCGGCATCATCGCTTGCTGCGCGTCCGCCCGAGGCAAGCCGCAGGTTGCCGCGCATGAAGCCCTTCGAAACAACCTTGGTCACCTGCTCCGGCAGATCGAGCGCCAGTGCCTCGTCGGTTTCTTCGTCGGAGGAACCGAGCCCGGTTTCGCCAACGATCTCGCGTGGATCGACGTGCGCCAGATCGTGACGGCCGAGATAGGAAACAGCCAACTCGCGGAAGATGTAGTCCAGCACCGACGTTGCGTTCTTGATCGTCTCGTTGCCGGTGACGAGGCCCGCCGGTTCGAAGCGCGTGAACGTGAACGCCTCGACGAACTCTTCCAGCGGCACGCCGTATTGCAGACCCAGCGAGATAGCGATGGCGAAGTTGTTCATCAGCGACCGGAAGGCAGCGCCTTCCTTGTGCATGTCGATGAAGATTTCACCCAGCTTGCCGTCTTCGTATTCGCCGGTGTGCAGGTAGACCTTGTGGCCGCCAACGGTTGCCTTCTGCGTGTAGCTCTTGCGGCGGTTGGGCAGCTTCGTCCGTTCGCGGATGGCCGCGCGGCGCTCAGCTTCCTTCGCCTTGGTTTCAAGCTCGGCAACGCGCTTGGCCAGCGCTTCGGCGGCGGCAAGAGCACGCTGAAGCTGCGGCTTGTCGGCCAGCATCTGCTCGGCTGCTTCATCCTGCTCGTCAACGTCGTCGCCCAGCACCTGCGCGTTGAGCGGCTGTGAAAGCTTTGAGCCGTCGCGATAGAGCGCGTTGGCCTTCAGCGCCAGCTTCCACGACAGCATGTAGGACGCCTTGCAGTCGTCTACCGTTGCTTCGTTCGGCATGTTGATGGTCTTGGAGATCGCACCCGAAATGAACGGCTGCGCGGCGGCCATCATGTAGATGTGGCTGTCGACCGAGAGATAGCGCTTGCCCTTGCGGCCGCAGGGGTTGGCGCAATCGAACACCGGCAGGTGCTCGGTCTTCAGGTGAGGCGCGCCCTCAAGCGTCATCGCTCCGCAGACATGCTCGTTTGCGGCCTCGATGTCCTTCTTGGAGAAGCCGAGCGCGGTTAGAAGATCGAATGCCGGATCCTGCACGCGTTCAGCATCGATCTTCAGCTTGCTGACGACAAAGTCTTCGCCCAGCGTCCACTTGTTGAAGACGAATTTGATGTCGAATGCGCTTTCGAGTGCACCTTCAACCTTGGCCAGCGCAGCGTCGTCAAAGCCCTTGGCGCGTAGCGTCGAGGGGTTGATCGCCGGAGCCTGCGCCAGCGAGCCGTGGCCCACTGCATAGGCTTCGATCTCCGCGATCTCGCTTTCACGATAACCGAGTGTACGCAGCGCTTCGGGCACCGCGCGGTTGATGATCTTGAAGTAACCGCCGCCGGCAAGCTTCTTGAACTTCACCAGCGCGAAGTCTGGCTCGATGCCGGTGGTGTCGCAATCCATCACCAGACCGATGGTGCCGGTGGGCGCGATAACGGTTGCCTGCGCGTTGCGATAGCCGTGGCGCTGACCAAGCGACAGGGCGTTATCCCAGGCGCGCTTGGCGGCTTCGATCAGCTCCACTTCCGGGCACGCATTGTGATCGAGCGGTACCGGTGCAATGGCGAGCTGCTCGTAACCCTCGCTCTGGCCATGGGCCGCGCGGCGATGGTTGCGCATCACGCGCAGCATGTCGGCGGCGTTGTCGTGATAGCCGGCGAAGGGCCCAAGCTCGCGCGCCATTTCTGCTGACGTGGCGTAGGCAACGCCGGTCATCACAGCGGAGATAGCACCGCAGGTCGCGCGGCCTTCGTCCGAGTCATAACCGATGCCGCCTGCCATCAGCAGACCGCCGATGTTGGCGAAGCCGAGGCCGAGCGTGCGGTAGCGATAGGATAGTTCGGCGATCTGGCGCGACGGGAACTGCGCCATCAGAACCGACACTTCCAGCACGATGGTCCACAGGCGGCACGCGTGCTCGAAACCGGCGACGTCGAACGTACCGTCCTTACGGCGGAACAGCATCAGGTTGACCGATGCCAGGTTGCACGCCGTGTCGTCCAGGAACATGTATTCCGAGCACGGATTTGATGCGCGGATCGGGCCGGACTGCGGGCAGGTGTGCCAGTCGTTGATGGTGGTGTGGAACTGGATGCCGGGATCTGCAGAAGCCCAGGCGGCATGGCCGATCTGCTCCCACAGATCACGGGCGCGCAGCGTCTTGTGCGGCTTGCCGTTGAGGCGGCTCGTCAGGTTCCATTCGCCATCTTCCTCGACACGGCGCAGGAACTCATCGGTGACGCGCACCGAGTTGTTCGAGTTCTGGCCCGAGACGGTGAGATAGGCTTCTGAATCCCAATCGGTGTCGTAGGTCGCAAAGTCGATGTTGGTGTAGCCCTGCCGCGCGAACTGGATCACGCGATAGACGTAATTCATCGGCACGTCGTCGCGGCGCGCTTCCTTGATGGCGCGCTTCAGCGCCGGATTCTTGGCCGGATCGAAGCAGGCGTCACCATCGGCGTCGCAGTTCACGCAGGCCTTCATCACCGCCTGCAGGCGCTTCTGGCAGATCTTGGAACCGGTGACGAGCGCAGCAACCTTCTGCTCCTCCTTCACCTTCCAGTTGATGTATTCCTCGATGTCCGGATGGTCGACATCCACCACCACCATCTTGGCGGCGCGACGCGTGGTGCCGCCCGACTTGATGGCGCCCGCAGCGCGATCGCCGATCTTCAGGAAGCTCATCAGCCCTGACGACTTGCCACCGCCGGAAAGCTTCTCGTTGGCGCCGCGCAGGCTGGAGAAATTGGAGCCGGTGCCCGAGCCGTACTTGAACAGGCGCGCCTCGCGCACCCACAGATCCATGATGCCGTTCTCGTTGACGAGATCGTCCTCGACCGACTGGATGAAGCAGGCATGCGGCTGCGGATGCTCATAGGCCGAGGCCGAGAGCGTCAGTTCGCCGGTCTGATAATCGACGTACATGTGGCCCTGGCCGGGGCCGTCGATGCCATAGGCCCAGTGCAGACCGGTGTTGAACCACTGCGGGCTGTTGGGCGCCGCCATCTGCATGGCGAGCATGTAGCGCATCTCGTCGAAGAATGCGTGCGCGTCTTCCTCGGTGGTGAAGTAGCCGCCCTTGAGGCCCCAATAGGTCCATGTGCCGGCAAGGCGATCGAACACCTGGCGGGCATCGTTTTCGCCGCCAAAGCGCTCGTCCTGCGCCAGTTTGGCCAGCGCGTCCTGATCGGGCGCCGAGCGCCAGGCCCATGACGGAATCTGCGTCTCTTCCACCTTCTTCAGGTGGCGGGCGACTCCGGCCTTGCGGAAATACTTCTGCGCCAGAATGTCGGCAGCGACCTGGCTCCACTGCGCCGGCACCATGAAGCCTTCCAGCCGGAAGACAACAGAACCGTCGGGGTTCTTGATTTCGCTCGTCGCGCGGCGAAATTCGATGGTGTCGTACGGCGAGGTGCCTGCAGTCGTGAAGCGCCGCGTAATCTTCATTAGTGTCCCCCGAATGGTCCGTGGCCGGCGCCTACGCAGCTACAATTGGCGCGATACAATTAGGTGGCGATGCCGTTCCCGGCGCCGCCGCTGGTTACTCGGTGCACGACAGATCCCTTGCAGGCGCATTAGGGGTGCGCTCGCTCTTTAAGTTTTTATTTTTCAAGGGAACGGGTCCTCAGACCCAACGCGTACCAATGTGCCGACGGCCAGGGACAACTGCCCCTTGGCGCTACCCCTACAAGAGGTTCCGCCACGTCGCCGCGACACCCCCTCAAGTTGGCTCGATTCGAGGGTGAGGTCTAGCACTAGTATGGTTGTCGCCACATCGGCACCAGCAACCTACTAGATGTAGATATCTGCAGCATAACCGCTGGAGAACCGGTGGATTTCCTGTGGGATATGCTGCAGACCGGCGTCAGGATGTGCTTATAAGGGGCGCATCGGGCGGGTGTGCAGAGTTGGGGACCCAATTCATCCAGTCTAGGGTGAGTCTGCCGGGGTACCCTGTGGCCGATCTGCCGCGCATCCCGAAAGACGTGATTGGATTGCCGCCGCGGCCGATATCGGCCATGGTGCAACCGCGAACAAAGACACGGGGATTTGGTCCGGAACATGGGCTTTTTCAGCGAGATCTTCTGCTGGTGGGGTGGCAACACCTTGGGCACGCGCCTCACGCTCTGGCGTAAGGGGCACCACATCGGAACCGACGAGTTCGGCAACCGGTACTACGAGCAGAAAAAGGGCGTTGGGCCGCTGGGCCGTCCGCGCCGCTGGGTCACCTATAAGGGCTTTGCCGATGCCTCGAAGGTGCCGGCGGGCTGGTTCGGCTGGCTGCACTATACTTATGACACGCCGCCGTCGGAGCAGAACTATCAGCCGCGCCCCTGGCAGCGGCCGCATATGATGAACCAGACCGGCACCGCCAACGCTTACCGGCCGCCGGGCTCGATCCTTGGTGAAGCCAAGCGGCCCACGGGTACGGCTGACTACAAGCCCTGGCGCCCAGAAGCGGGCTGATCGGAGCGGGCTCGGGCTGGTCACGGGGTGCGGGGTATTCAAACTTCGGCCGCACTCAAGGCGCAGGCATTGGGGCACCTCGGGGCGTCAGCCGCCAATATGATCGACGATAGGGAATGATCAGTATCGCCAGCTCACGGCAGCGCTTTTGTTTCACCGCGACAGCCCTTTGCGCTGTGGCGCTGTTCGGCCTGCCGGGTGAGGCCCGCGCGGATCGTATTGAAAATCAGGTGGCCGTGTTCTCCGCGCTCGACAAGGTGACGGCGCGGACGTCGAAATTCGAAGTGCCGCTCAATTCCACGGTGCAGTTCGGAGCTCTCAAGGTCACGCCGCGCGTGTGCTATTCGCGCCCGCCCGAGGAGCAGCCGAAGACGACCTCATTCGTCGAAGTCGAGGAAGTACAACTCGACGGCGAGGAAAAGCGCATTTTCAGCGGCTGGATGTTTGCTGAAAGCCCCGGCCTCAATGCGGTCGAGCATCCGGTGTTCGACGTCTGGCTGGCTGAATGCCAGAAGCCGCGCGGCTCGTTCGCGCAGCGTGGCAATGCGGGTGATGCGGCAGCTGGCGCCGCTGCTGCGGGCGAAGAAATGCCGCCCGCCGAAGATGATTTCTTCCAGCCACGCCGCCGCGTACGCCGCTAAACACCCGATCGTCGATGTGGGCCTGTGCCGACGGGACGATGCATCACGCGAAGCCGCGGCCTTGCTCGTCCAGCGCTTCCGGCTCCCGACCCAGCCACTTCTTGGAAATCGCGCGCCAGGTTTTTAGACGCTCCCACTTGGGTTCGGGTTCGTTCGTATCCTCATCGGTCAGGAACGGATTGGGGAAGAACAGCGCGATCATCGACATGCCCTTGCCGTTCCACATCTCAAAGCCCCACGTCACCGGATGGCGCTCGCGCGTCAGCGCGCGGAAGATGATGGCGCGCGATGGACGGCGCGGTTCCAGATGCTCGGTCGTTTCTTCGGGTCCATCAACGCACAGATGGAAGTGGCCGCCCTTGCTGAAGAAGATCGTCAGGTAGCCGCCGGAAACTGAGAAGCGGCTCGGCCCAGCGGCGCACATGATCTCGTAGGCGGCGCCGGGCACGAGCGGTCCGTAACGCAGCTCCTGCCAGTGGTTTTCGAACACGTCGGTGAAAAACGCGATCAGAAAATCCTTGGTGACCGGCAGTTCCCATTCCTGCCGCAGCGCCACGCCACCGCATCCGCCGGCCTTGATCTCCTTCGGTTCGGGATCGATGTTCCAGCGTTGCGGCATGTCCATTGGAAAGCTCCAGTCTGGCGCTGGTCAAAGCTGGATCAGCGCGGCTATCGGATAAGTCGGGATTGTTATAGCCAACGTCGCGCGCAGATGCAGCCGCGTACGGCGCAAGCGGATGCTGAAACTGCAAAGTCTGTAACAACATCAATTCGCTGATTTGCAAAACGCAGCCGCGGCGGACTGCGCAGCTGCGTGTCAGTGCGATCAGCTTTCGCGCTTAGCCTTCACGCTTCGTTTTTCAGGGCAGCGGCGGCACGGGGCGCGAAGTAAGTCAGAATGCCCGATGCACCTGCGCGCTTGAAAGCAAGCAGGCTTTCCATCATCACCGCATCGCTATCCAGCCAGCCGTTCTGCGCAGCGGCCTGCAGCATCGCGTATTCACCCGACACCTGATACGCGAACGTCGGCACGCGAAACGTCTCACTCACGCGTCGCACGATATCCAGATACGGCATGCCGGGCTTCACCATGATGAGGTCGGCCCCTTCAGCAAGATCGAGTGCGACCTCGCGCAGCGCTTCATCGGTGTTGGCCGGGTCCATCTGATAGGAGCGCTTGTCGCGCTTTTCGGCCGACGACGCGAGCGTGACTGCCGAACCGACCGCATCGCGGAATGGCCCATAGAACGCGGAGGCATATTTCGCCGCGTACGCCATCACCAGCGTGTTGAAATGCCCGCCATCTTCCAGCGCGGAACGGATGGCGCCGATGCGTCCGTCCATCATGTCGGATGGGGCGAGGATGTCCGCGCCCGCTTCCGCCTGCACCATCGACTGGCGCACCAGCGCTTCGATGGTGTCGTCGTTGACGATCTCGCCGTCGCGGATCAGACCGTCATGGCCGTGGTTGGTGTAGGGGTCGAGTGCAACGTCGAGAATGACGCCGACATTCAGGCCCGCCGCCTTGATGGCCCGCGTGGCGCGACAGACCAGATTTTCCGGATTGAAGGCTTCGCGCGCATCTTCGGAGCGCAGCTTTGCTTCCGTGTTTGGAAACAGCGCAACGGCAGGGATGCCAAGTTCTGCGGCCTGTTCCGCTGCGGCGACGATGTTGTCGATGGAGAGCCGCTCAACGCCTGGCATCGATGCCACCGGAACGCGCTTGTTCTCGCCCTCGACGACAAACAGCGGCCAGATCAGATCCTCAACGCCAAGGCGATGTTCAGCAACGAGGCGGCGTGACCAGGACGAGTTGCGTACGCGGCGCAGGCGCACGCTGGGAAAGGCTCCGGCACCGGATATTGGAGCAGCGCCGCGGCGCTGGGCAGATGACTGCCCGTGGTGTTGCGGCGTCAGAGGCAGGCGGGATGTTGTCATCGCGGCATATCCGGTGAGAGGTGATCCCGAACTCACAGCAACAGGCCATGTTTGGCAAGTGCGTCAGACCGTACACCGGACGCGATGATCCATGCGCGGTCGCTCTCGTTCAAGGGCTCCCAGCGATCAGCGGCAGATGTGCTTGACGTTTTTGCGCTGCGCCATGTCGACGTGAAAGTGATTGAGGTGGGCTCGGTTGGCCTCTGGGCCGAGTGTGGTGCCGAAGATTTTGCATGCCGACGCATGGGCTTCGCGTAGGAAGCGCGCTTCGGGTGTGTTGGCGGGCATGGGGACCGGATGCTCAATGGCGATGGCGGCGACGGAAGCGTCTTTAGCCAGACCGGTGTGCGCCGCTTGGCGAGGCTGAGCAGTCTTCTGTGTGGTCTTCTGCCCGTCGTCGTCCGGGCCACCCAGCCAGGCAGCGCCTTGCGACTGCCGCGAAGTGCCGGGCAACAGGGCGGCCACCATCTCCTTGCCAGATCCCAGTGAAACGCCGGCGCGCAGGGCAACCGTCTCGGCGTTATCACCCGCTGCGGCGGCTTGGCGGCTGGCCCGGTTATGGTCGGCCTGCTCGGCCTGGGCCTTGATTGCTGCTTCGGCCAGTTGCGTCTGACGCAACTTCTCCAGCTTCTCCTCAGCCTTGGCGATCTCCCGCTTGGTCGGCCCCCATGCATTCAAAACGTGGATGCGGTGGCCTTTGGCGGTGGTGAAGCCGCGAATGTCGAGCGCGTCCAGATAAGCATGCTGGCTCAGCCGGTTGCCTACACGGCCAAGCGCTGTACGGCAGGAGTAATCGCTCATCACTTCGATCGAGGTGATGCGGGCCCCGAACTTGCGGGAGGCTGCGGGCTGCAGATTGCGCGTAATCCAGGTGTTGAGCGGAACCAGCATGCCGCAATTGATGCGGGCGGCGGGGGAAAAGGCCACATTTCCGATACGCGAGACGAGGATCGGGGCCGGATTGCCACACTCGCCCTGTTTGATGGGCTCCTGATAGGTGAACGAGGCGTTGAGGCGCTTCATCGCCTCGGTGCACTGCGCCTTGGCGGCAGCGACCTCTTCCGGGCTCCAGATGTCCGGGGAGGTTGCCGGCGTGGCGGCAGCGTCTGCCGATTTTTCGCCCTTGGTGGTTTCTGCTGCAAGGCTGGCTGCGCCGGCATTTATTGCCGCGGCTTTGCCCGGCTTGGGAAATTCCGGCTCAGCCTTCCGGGCCGGAGCAGGGGGCGCCTTGATGGTCTTGGTGTTCCAGCTTGAGGGGGCGGCCGCGTTCTTGGTTCCAACCTTCAGAACCCGTGCCTTCTGGCTATGGCCGGCGCCGGTGGCTCCATGGCGCACAGTGAAAGCAGCCAGATCCGCATAGACAGGCGCCGTGCCCGCGAGCGCGGTGAGGGCGGCAGCCAGTGCCAACGGAAATACGGAGCCTAGTCGCAACATCGTTCGTGTCTCCACGGATTGGAGTGCGCGGGGCACGGGTACAAAGTGCGCCTGAAGAGGCGAATCGTCCGCGCAAGTTTCATCGCATTGCCGCTAAGTGTATAGGGAAATCGGCCCGATTATGGTGCGACGCCCTTCTGTCGCCAGCGAACAGGAAGAAAGTTGTGAGCGAGACCGCCTCTGCACAGGAAAAACCGGAACAGGCTGCCGTCCCATCGGCTGACGAGCTTCCTGTCGAACTCCAGGGATCGTGCGCGGTCATAACCTTGAATCGCCCCCGAGCGCTCAATGCACTTTCGCTCAATATGCGCACGAAATTTGCCGAGGCCTTTCCGAAGTTCGCCCGCGATCCGCAGGTTTACTGCTGCGTCATCCAGTCGGCCAGCGACCGCGCCTTCTCGGCCGGAGGCGATGTGCGCGAGATTGTGGCCATGGCCCGCCAGGATTTGCCGGCAGCCCGTCAGGCCTTCCGCGAGGAATATTCGCTCAACTGGCTGCATGAGTGTTTTTCCAAGCCGACCATTTCACTTATCGATGGTGCGGTCATGGGCTCGGGCGTGGGCATTTCGCTGTTCGGCACCCATCGCGTTGCGGGCGAACGGTATCGCTTCGCCATGCCCGAGACGGCAATCGGGCTGTTTCCTGATGTGGGCGTTTCATGGACGCTGGCGCGCATGCCCAATTCCATCGGCATGTATCTTGGGCTGACCGGGCGCACCATCGGTGCGGCGGATGCCTTCGCGCTGGGGCTGCTGACGCATTGCATTCCTGCCGCGCATTTTGATGAAATCCGACACGCTCTCGCCGACGCCTGGCCGGTTGATACCGTACTTGATGACCGGCATGTCGATCCCGGGCCGGGAGAACTTGCGCCGCTGGCGGCAACGATCGCGCATTGCTTCTCTGCGCCGACGGTTGAAGAAATCATTGCACGCCTGCAAGCCGTCGATGGCGATCATCGCGCGTGGGCGGGCGAAGTGGCCGATGAGCTTGCGACGCGCTCGCCGTTGTCGCTGAAGATCACGAACCGCCACATTCGCGATGCAGCCGCGCTCGATCTGCGACAGACGCTTGCGATCGACTATCGCCTTGCGTGCAGATTTCTCGAAGGTGCGGACTTCTATGAGGGCGTTCGCGCGGTGCTCATAGATAAAGACGGACGACCACGCTGGAATCCTCACCGTCTGGCGGATGTCTCTGATGTTATGGTTGACGATTACTTTGCATCGTTTGACGATAGCGAACTGATCTTGCCTACGCGCCAACAAATGCAAGCCGCACGGGTGTAAATGGTGAGTTTTCGCACATTTGTATGATGTGATCTCTCTTGCGTCTTCGCCACCCAAATTGATGAATGAACCGTTCCGCGGCACCCCCGTTACTATTCTTTTACTATAGGTATTTAGGTGACTTTTAGTTTTATGCCTTACCTCTCGACGCAACCCGGAGAAACAAAAAACATCCGGAACCGGCGTCAAACAGTGTGAGGCAGTTATGAGTATTGCGCTTGATGTGGCGCGCCACCGCGCGCCAGTGCAGACCGACAGTGCCGAAGAAAACTTTCGCTCCGAATATCTTCAGGCTCTGCGTCTCGTTGAACGACTCCATCGCTTGTTGCTCGATGTGATCAAAGATGAGTTTGATCGTCTCGGCGGAGCAGATCTCAACAGCGTGCAGGCGCTGCTACTCTACAATATCGGTGATAGCGAATTGACTGCCGGCGAACTGAAAACGCGCGGCTACTATCTCGGCTCGAACGTTTCTTACAATCTCAAGAAGCTCGTCGACATGGGCTACCTGCATTACAAGCGCTCGGAAACTGACCGCCGCAGCGTGCGGGTCAGCCTGACGCAAAAGGGCAAGGATGCCTGCGAAGTCGTGCAGAAGCTTTATAACCGTCAGCTCGGCTCGATCGAGACGGTTGGCGAAGTGTCCGAAGAGGATTTCCGCGGCTTGAACAAGGCGCTCGTTCGTCTTGAGCGGTTCTGGTCGGATCAGATCCGTTACCGGCTGTAGTTCCTCCTGTAGGCCAGGGCAGTAGCCCGGGCGCCGGTTTTTAAAGGAGCTGTGGGCAGATGCTCGCAGCTCCTTTTTTATTTGGCGGGCCGCGCGCCAGAAATTGCAGCGCAGCGCGGGCTGTTTCCAAACGCCCTATCGCCTCGATTACGCATCGCGTCTCAGCAAAGATCGCCTCTATCCGCCTCGCCGTATGTGCGCTGCAGCGTTCGCCCCCGCGCTTCAGACGTCCGCCATGCCGCGATTGGGCTGCGCTTGTCCGTTGCCGCCCATCCTTGCCATTGTCGCCATGCCCGGCGTACCTTCGCCGCGAGGTTGAAAAGCCCGGGCTTTCCGTGTTTTGACGTCTTCGGACTGGCGGTGCGACAGGTTTAAGCCGGACCTGCGGGAGGGATATGTGAGCTTGAAGCGATGGGCAGCGCTGGCCGGGCCAGTGCTTGTTGCAGGCGGCGTGTTGGCGGTGAGCCATGCGGGTGCTCAGGAGTTTCTACGCTTCGGACCAGCGGGCGAGGGCCCATCGGAGGCGCGCAGCGGCGGCTATGACCGCAGCTTCATCCGCGAATGGCAGGCCAATCCGCCTAAGGGCTATCCGACGCTCAACAAAGCCAATCTGGAGCCGACGCGCAAAGCAGTGGCGCGCTATGAGCAGATTGTTGCCACCGGCGGCTTTCCGCTGATGCCCCAGGTTGAGGTGGAGCCGGGCATGACCGACGCGGCTGTCAGCGTGCTGCGGCGGCGTCTGCAGCGTTCCGGCGATCTGGATGCGGCCGAGACCAATTATCCCGAGCACTATGGCTCCGATCTCGTCACGGCGGTGAAGCGCTTCCAGGCATCGAACGGTCTGGCGCCCACCGGTGTCGTCGACCGGCGCACCATTGCGGCTTTGAACGTCCCGTCCGAGGTGCGGCTGGCTCAACTAAAGACCAATCTCACTCGCCTCAATGATCTCGCGGGCATGGTGCGCAAGCGCTACGTCATGGTGAACATTCCGGCCGCGCAGATTGAAGCGGTCGAGAATAACGCTGTTGCGATGCGGTATTCAGGTGTGGTCGGCAAGCCGGATCGCCCGACGCCGCTGCTGCGCTCGACCATCACCGATCTGGCGTTCAATCCGCCGTGGACGCTGCCGCCAACGGTGATCAAGGAAGACCTGATCCCCAAGGGTCGCGACATGCAGAGCAAGGGCCAGAACGTGCTCGTGAAGTACGGCATCGATGCCTATGAGGGCGGAAAGAAGCTCGATCCTGAATCAATCAATTGGGCCAGCAATCGGCCATTTCAGCTCACATATCGCCAGATTGCCGGCAAAGAAAACCCGCTCGGATTCTTGAAAATTAATTTCGCCAATTCGGAGTCGGTTTACATGCACGACAGTCCGAAAGAATCTCTATTCGGGCGCAATTTCCGAGCTGCCAGCTCGGGATGTGTGCGCGTGCAAAACATTGCCGATCTTGCAACGTGGCTATTGGCGGGGCAGGGAACTGCTGAACAGGTCGATCACCTGCGGGAAAGCGGTGAGACGCGCACGGTGCGGCTACGTAGACCAGTTCCGCTTTATTTTGCGTATGTTACAGCATGGGCGACGCCCGATGGCGTTATCCAGTTCCGCCCCGATCTTTATTTGAAAGACGGCGTCGGAAAAGTAGCTGCGGCGTATTAGATCGCGCGCTGGATGGTTGACCAACGTCAAGGTTAGCCCTCATTTATTGGCCATGATGTTGTTCGCGCGGGTGCCAATGTTCAATTCCACGCGACAACAGATACGTTGCTGGTCATCCAATGACCGGCGATGCTAAGGGAAACGGAAAAACAAAGTCGAAAACGACTGATGCAATGCACTGATCCTGGGGAGTGGAAGTCGGCGAATGGACTACGCTGGAATTTTTAAGGACGCGCTCAACGCCGTCCACCGCGAAGGACGCTACCGTGTATTTGCCGATCTGAAGCGCGTACGCGGCTCCTTCCCAGCAGCTCAGCACTATAACAACGGTCCCGAGGCTTCGCGCCCGATCACCGTCTGGTGCTCCAACGATTATCTCGGCATGGGTCAGCATCCGGCGGTGCTGGCGGCTATGCATGAGGCCATCGATACGGTTGGTGCGGGCTCGGGCGGCACGCGCAACATCTCCGGCACCACGCGCTATCACGTCCAGCTCGAGCAGGAGCTCGCGGATCTGCATGGCAAGGAAGCGGCGCTGCTGTTCACTTCAGCCTATGTCGCCAACGATTCCACGCTGTCGACGCTGGCGCAGATGCTGCCGGGTGCGGTGATTTTCTCGGATGAAAAAAACCACGCCTCGATGATTGCCGGCATCCGTCACGGCCGCGGCCCCAAGCGCATCTGGCGCCACAACGACCTTGAGGATCTGGAAGCCCAGCTCAAGCAGTATGACCGCGCGACGCCGAAGATCATCGCTTTCGAGAGCGTCTACTCGATGGACGGCCATATCGCGCCGATCGCTGAAATCTGCGATCTGGCCGACAAGTACGGCGCGCTGACCTACCTCGACGAAGTGCACGCGGTTGGCCTTTATGGTCCGCGCGGTGGCGGCATCGCCGAACGTGACGGCGTGATGGACCGCGTCGACATCATCAACGGCACGCTGGCCAAGGGCTTTGGCGTCATGGGCGGCTACATCGCCGCCTCGCGCGATTGCTGCGACGCCATCCGCTCCTATGCTGCCGGTTTCATCTTCACCACCTCGCTGGCCCCGGCATTGGCCGCCGGCGCGGTCGCGAGCATCCGGCATCTGAAGTCCAGCACCATTGAGCGCGAGCAGCTTCAGCAGCGCGCCAGCGAAGTGCGCGGTCGCTTGATGGCCGCGAATGTGCCGGTCATTCCGTGCCCGAGCCACATCGTGCCGGTGCTGGTCGGCGATCCGGTGCACTGCAAGGCGGTGACGGATGCGCTGATGACGCATTATGGCATCTATGCGCAGCCGATTAACTATCCGACCGTCCCGCGCGGCACCGAGCGCATCCGCCTGACGCCGTCGCCTGTGCACACGCCCGAGCAGATCGATCACCTGGTGGCGTCGCTTTCGGCGTTGTGGCAGGCCTGCCCGCTGGCGAAGGGGGAGTACGTTCGTTTGGCGGCCGAGTAAGGGCTAATCCGCTGCGCTTGCGCGCACCCCTAAAAAACGGCTAGTTCAAAAGTCCAATAAGCTGTATCCGATTGAGCCGGATGGGTCCCATGGGCGCGCCCACGCGCCTTAACGAATATCTGTTATCTACGAAAACCAAGGACAAAGACCTATGACCAGCGGATTTTTCACCGCCCGCGTAACTGAGAGCGATCCCGAGATCGCCGATGCGATCAACAAGGAGCTCGGCCGTCAGCAGAACGAGATCGAGCTGATTGCTTCCGAAAACATCGTTTCTCGGGCCGTGCTTGATGCCGCTGGCAGCGTACTGACCAACAAGTACGCCGAAGGCTATCCGGGCCGCCGTTACTACGGTGGTTGCCAGTACGTCGACATCGTCGAGCAGCTCGCGATCGACCGCGCCAAGCAGCTCTTCGGCTGTGAATTCGCCAACGTGCAGCCGAACTCCGGCAGCCAGGCCAACCAGGGCGTCTTCAATGCGCTGGCAAAGCCGGGTGACACGATCCTGGGCCTCAACCTGGCTCACGGCGGTCACCTTACGCATGGCGCGAAGGTCAATCAGTCGGGCAAGTGGTTCAACCCGGTGTCCTACCAGGTGCGTCCCGATACCCACCTGATCGACATGGACGAGGTCTACAAGCTCGCCGTCGAGCATAAGCCGACCATCATCATCGCTGGCGGTTCGGCCTATCCGCGTCACATCGATTTCGCAGCTTTCCGCGCGATCGCCAACGAAGTCGGCGCCTACCTGATGGTAGACATGGCCCACTTCGCCGGTCTCGTCGCAGCCGGTCTGCACCCCAATCCGTTCCCGCATGCGCATGTCGTCACCACCACGACGCACAAGACGCTGCGCGGTCCGCGCGGTGGCATGATCCTGACGAACGACGAAGACATCGCCAAGAAGGTCAACTCGGCCATCTTCCCTGGCATCCAGGGCGGTCCGTTGATGCATGCGATTGCCGGTAAGGCCGTTGCGTTCGGCGAAGCACTGCGTCCGGACTTCAAGGTCTATGCGCAGAGCGTGATCGACAACGCCAAGGCCATGGGCCAGGTGCTGGTTGATTCCGGTTTCGCCCTCGTTTCCGGCGGCACCGACACCCACCTCATCCTGGTTGACCTGCGTCCCAAGAAGCTGACCGGCAATATCTCCGAGAAGGCTCTGGGCCGCGCGTTCATCACCTGCAACAAGAACGGCGTTCCGTTCGATCCGGAGAAGCCGATGGTCACGTCGGGCATCCGTCTCGGCGCACCGGCTGGCACCTCGCGCGGATTCGGCGTTGCCGAGTTCCAGGAGATCGGCCGCATGATCGCCGAAGTGCTGGAAGGCCTCGCTGCCAACGGCGAAGAAGGCAACAAGGCCGTTGAAGAGAAGGTCAAGGCTCAGGCTATCGCACTGTGCCAGCGCTTCCCGATCTACTCCTGATCGGCTTCTCAGCTTAAAGTTTGCGGCGCGTCCGGTCCTGCCGGGCGCGCCGTGTTCGTTTCAGGGCGGCATATCGGGTGCGTATTTTGCCGGCTAGTCGGACAGCGCGTCATTTGTGCTCCGGCTTTATGCAATTTTCGGCCGGAATAGCGGTTTTCTCGCCGAGTGAAGCCATCTAAAAACATGATCCGCCGTGACCCGTCCCACTCCTGATCGGCGGCGAGGGAGGCCCCTATGCGCTGCCCGTACTGCGCTGGCGAAAACACCCAGGTGAAAGACAGCCGTCCGACGGAGGAAAACGCGGCCATCCGGCGTCGGCGCGTGTGCCCCGATTGCGGAGGCCGCTTCACCACGTTTGAGCGGGTGCAGTTACGTGAGCTGATCGTCGTGAAGCGGTCGGGCCGCAAGATGCCATTCGACCGCGATAAGCTGGTGCGCTCGGTGATGGTGGCGCTGCGCAAGCGGCCGATCGATACCGAGCGGGTGGAGCGCATGGTTTCGGGGCTGGTGCGCCAGCTCGAAAGCTCCGGCGAAACCGAGATTGCCTCTGACACCATTGGCAATCTGGTGATGGAGGCGCTGCGTGGCCTCGATCCGGTGGCCTATGTACGCTTTGCTTCTGTTTATCGCGACTTCCGCGAGGCCGCTGATTTTCACGAGGTGCTGGGCGAGATCGCCGAGCCAGTGGCTGATGACCCCGATGCTCCGCACATTCCTTTCGACGGGACTGTTGTTGGCGTTGCGCCGCTGAAAAAGCATTGATCGCCATGCCGAGTGCCGCTTACTCACGCTTCGACGCGCAGATGATGCGCCTTGCGTTGCGGGTGGCCGCGCGCGGGTTGGGGCGAACTGCGCCCAATCCCTCCGTCGGTGCGGTGATTGCCGACGAGGCAAGCGGTGAGATCATCGCAACTGGCGTCACGGCTCCGGGTGGGCGGCCCCACGCCGAACCAGCAGCCATCGCCAAGGCAGGCGCGCGGGCAAAGGGCGCCACGCTTTACGTCACGCTTGAGCCCTGTTCCCATCACGGCGTCACCCGGCCGTGCGCCGATGCTATCGTCGAGGCAGGGCTTGGCCGCGTCGTGTGCGCGATCGAAGATCCCGATCCGCGTGTGGCTGGACGGGGGCTGGAGCGTCTGCGCGCTGCGGGCATCAAGGTGACCCGCGGCGTGTTGGCGGATGAGGCCCACTGGCTGACAGCAGGGCACATCCTGCGTGTCACAGAACGGCGGCCGCTGGTGACGGCAAAACTGGCGCTGGGCGCCGATGGCGGCGTGCCGAGGGGCGGGGCAGGTCAGCCGACCTGGGTTACGGGAGAGGTTGCCCGGGCCCATGGCCATCTGTTGCGCGCCCGCGCCGACGCGATTCTGGTTGGCCACCGTACGGTGCTGGATGACGACCCGATGCTCGATTGTCGTTTGCCGGGGCTGGAGGATCGCTCGCCAGTGCGGATCGTGCTGGCGCGCAATCCGGCGGGGCTTGAGACGTCACGGCTGGCGCGCTCGGCGGACCGGATACCGCTTTGGGTGGTCTGCGCCCACGGTGCCGATGCTTCCGCGCTGGAAGCCATGGGCGCGCGCATCTTGCCGCTGCCGCTGGTGGATGGCGCATTGTGGTTGCCAGGCGTCGCGGAGGCGCTGGCTGAGGCCGGCATCACCCGCCTGCTGGTGGAGGGCGGTCCGGAAACATGGCGCCGTTTCTCGCGGGCGCGCCTTATTGACGAGGTTGTCCTATACAAGTCTCGCGGTGCCACTGCGGCTGCCGCTGCGACCGGTTCGGGGGAAGTATTTTTGCCCGCCGCTGCTGTTAGCGCCGCCCTCGATCCCTACATCTCAACGGCAGAATTCAGCATTTGTGGGCGGCGAAGTCTGGGCGGTGACGATATGATTACGCTCCGCAGGCCATGGATGCGTGAAGCCACACGGCTGGCAGGCGCAGACAGATAAAATTGCGAGGACGCTACAGCATGTTCACGGGTATCGTCACCGGCATCGGCGAGGTGATCGGGCGCAACGGCGGCAACTTCACGATCCGCTGTCCCTATCCAGCTGAGACGCTGGAAATCGGCGGCTCGATGGCGTGCAACGGCTGCTGCCTGACCGTGACATCGATCCGCACCGACGATGGTGCTGTTGCCGGCAGCAGCATCTTCACCGCCGACGTTTCCAATGAGACCTGCGCCAAGACCACGATTGATAGCTGGCAGCCGGGCACGCGCATCAATCTGGAGCGCCCGCTGGCGATGGGTCAGGAACTGGGCGGACATCTTGTCACCGGCCACGTCGATGGCGTCGCGCGCATCGCCGACATCATTGCCGATGGCGACAGCCGCCGCTTTGTCATCGAGGCGCCCGATCACCTGGCGCCGTACATCGCGCCTAAGGGTTCCGTTGCATTGGACGGAGTTTCGCTGACAGTGAACGAGGTCAGCGACAATTGTTTCGGGGTCAACATCATCCCGCACACCTTGACGGTGACGACGTGGGGCGCGAAAACCGCCGGCCAATCGATCAATCTCGAAGTTGATCTGTTCTCGCGATATATCGCGCGCCTGCTGGAGTTCAGAACGTGACGAACAGTGCTGGCGAACACGCTATCTCTGAAGGCCGTAGCTGCCTGTCTCCGATCTCCGAGATCCTGGAGGATATGCGCAACGGACGCATGGTCGTGCTTGTTGACGCGGAAGACCGCGAGAACGAGGGCGATCTCGTCATCCCTGCGCAAATGGCGACGCCCGACGCCGTCAACTTCATGGCGCGGTATGGGCGTGGTCTCATATGCCTGACGCTGACCGGCGCACGCGCCCGTGAGCTGCAGCTGCAGGCGATGGTCGGCACCAATCGCTCACGCAATCGCACCGCGTTCACGCAATCGATTGAAGCGCGCGAAGGCATCTCGACCGGCATCTCCGCTGCCGATCGTGCGCGCACGATTGCAACTGCGATCGATCCGACGCGCGGCGCTGACGATATCGTTTCGCCCGGACACGTCTTTCCGCTCGTCGCCCGTGAAGGCGGCGTGCTGATCCGCGCCGGTCATACGGAAGCGTCGGTGGATCTGGCGCGTCTGGCCGGGCTCTATCCTGCGGCCGTGATCTGCGAGATCATGAATGACGACGGCACCATGGCGCGGTTGCCGGATCTGGTCCCGTTTGCGCAGCGCCATGGCCTCAAGATCGGCGCGATCGAGGAGCTGATCGCCCATCGTCTGCGTAATGAGCATCTGGTGCGGGCTGCGGGCAAGACAAGCGTCGACACAACGGCGGGCCGCTTCGATCTTCACATCTATGAAACGACTGTTGAGCCAAGTGAACATCTGGCGCTGGTCAAAGGCGATATCTCAGGGCCGGAGCCGGTGCTGGTTCGCGTGCATGCGGTCAATGTGCTGGGCGACGTCGTCGGCGTGGCACAGACCGATGGCCATGTGTTGAACTCGCTGCGCATGGTGGAGCAGGCGGGACGCGGTGTTGTTGTGTTGATCCGTGACCTGCGTGCAAATTCGCTGTCCGAATGGGTGAAGGCGCGCGGACAGCCGAAAGCTGTACAACAGGGCGCGAAGGAGCGGCGGCAGGTCGAAATCGGCGTCGGTTCGCAGATCTTGCGTGATCTGGGCGTGCGCGACATGGTCCTGCTCTCCAATTCGCCGGCGCACGTTTATGTCGGACTTGAAGGGTTTGGTTTGCGCGTCGTCGAAACGCGCGGGATTGAGTGAAATATGATTGTTAAAACCGATAGCCAGTCACACCAGCGGACGCCGCGCGGAAAACTCGACGCGCGCGTGCTGATCATTGAGGGCCGGTACTACGAAGAAATCGGCGACCTGCTGCTGGAGCACGCGATTGCGGCACTGGATGCACGCGGCGTTTCTTACGAGCACATCGTGGTGCCGGGCGCTCTGGAAATCCCGCAGGTGCTGATCCAGGCTGCGAACTGGGGCCTGCTGACGCGCGATGCCGCGAACGGCTTTGACGGCGTGGTGGCGCTGGGCTGCGTCATTCGCGGTGAGACATCGCACTACGATATTGTCTGCAACAACGCCAACCACTGGATGATGGAAACGGCGGCACGGCATGCCACACCGGTCGGCAACGCCATCCTGACGGTCGACACCATGGAGCAGGCGTTGGCGCGCGCCAACGGCGGCAAGGGTGCCGACGCAGCGAATGCGTGCATGCAACTGATTGAGATTGGCCGCGCGTTTGAAAGCAGGCGCGCCGAGGGGAAAAGTGCATGACATCCACCGGTAACGTGACGCCGCAACCGGGCAAGATCGCGCTGCAACCTCGCACGGCTGCGCGGGTCGCTGCGGTGCAGGGCCTTTATCAGATGGATATGGCGGGCACCGACCTGAACGCGGTGATCGATGAGTTCGTCCGCCTGCGCTTTCCGCTGGAGCCGGGGGATGAGGCAGCGGCTGGTGCGGACGCGGCGTTTTTTGCCGAACTGATCCGTGGTGTTGTGCGGCGCCAGCGCGACATCGATCCGTTGGTCGATCAGCAGCTCGCCGAAGGCTGGCGGCTTGTGCGCGTCGACGCCATCCTGCGCGCTATTCTGCGTGCCGGTGTATTTGAGCTAATGGAACGCCGGGATGTACCGGGCCGCGTCGTGATCAACGAATACATTAACGTGGCGCACTCGTTCTTCTCGGATGATGAGCCCAAAGTCGTCAACGGCGTGTTGGACAAACTGGGGCGCTCCCTGCGCGCGACGGAGTTCAACCGCAATGATACCCGATCCAAGTGACGAGGCGGGGCTGGAGCACTTCAACAGCGATGAAGAAACGCTGATTGCCGAATTCTGGGCGCCGCTGGCCAAGGGCTACGCCGGGGCTTACGATCTGAAGGACGATGCAGCATCCATTGCGGTGCCGCCGGGCGAAGAGCTCATCGTCAGCACCGACGCGCTGATCGCGGGTGTGCATTTCTTTGCCGACGAAGATCCCGGTGCCATTGGCTGGAAGGCGCTGGCCGTCAACGTTTCCGATCTCGTCGCCAAGGGCGCCACGCCGCTCGCTTACCTCATGCACATCGCATTCCCCGCACGGCCGCAATCGCAATGGTTGCAGGCGTTTGTCGATGGCCTAAGCGCGGCGCAATCGGCGTTCGGTTGTCATCTGGCCGGCGGAGACACTGACCGCGCGCCCGGTCCGCTCAGCATTTCCATCACAGCATTTGGCGCGGTGCCCGCAGGCCGGCTGATCCGCCGCAGCGGTGCCGGTGTCGGCGACCGCGTTTATGTGACGGGCACGATCGGTGATGCCCACCTAGGGCTTGCGCTGAAGCGGGATGCAGCAATGCTGGCGCGGTGGGATAATCCGGCAGGCACGGCGGAGCATCTCGTTGCGCGGCTTGTGAAGCCGCGGCCGCCGCTGAATGTCATTCCGGCTTTGCGCGACTTCGCCTCGGCGTCGATGGATATCTCCGACGGCCTGATGAAGGATTTCGAGCGCCTGTGCCGGGTATCAGCGGTCGGTGGTCAACTGCAGGCAGAGGCGGTGCCGCTGTCTCCCGCAGCGCGCGCTTTGCTGACTGCGGGCGAAACAACGCTGCCTGAATTGCTCAGCGGCGGCGAAGATTATGAAGTGCTGGCGTGTGTGCCGGAAGCGCGTGCCGCTGAATTTGAAGCGTCAGCGAATAAGCATCGCGTGCGTGTGACGCATATCGGGCGCATCACGCCTGCTGATACTGGCGTTTCAGCGCTGGATGCGGCGAACTTGCCCCTTCGCTTTCTGCATAAGGGTTGGGATCATTTTGCATGAGCACCAATCCATGGGTTAGCTTAGGTATCGGTTGTTCGGCGTCGCGGCTTTTTCTCTTGAATAGTTAGCCAACACATTGGTGTCTTGGTTTGGCCATATCCTGGCGACTATTGAGACGGCTCGTGCGACGCTGAAGTTAGTGCGCATTGACAACTACTTGTGCTCATTCAGTGCGAAGTGGATGGGCTGAAGCAGTCGGGCAAAAGCAGGACGACTTTATGCAGGTATATCGCGCCCGTGCGCGGCACTTCGATCCGGATTTTGCTCCGCTTGGGGTGAAGGCTTTCAATCTCAGCGTGGGTATTGTCGTCGCTGTGCTAGCCGTTCTGCTGGCGACACTGCCGACACCGGCGAAGGCTCAGTCAAACTGGTGGGAGAGCCTGACCGGTTCAGGCACGCCCGATTACTCGGGTCGCCGCGAGGAAGAGCGCGCGCGCCAGCGACAGGCGCGGGCCACAGAGGTGCTTGACGATTTGCGTCCTGACGCCGTGCCGCTGCGTTCCGATGAGATGGTCCTGTTTATGGAATCGGCAATCGCGCGCTATCAGCAGATCGCTGCTGCTGGCGGTTGGCCTGTTGTGCCTCCGGGCCGCATGATGCGCGAAGGCGAGGACGACGATCGCGTCGCCATCCTGCGCAAGCGTCTGATTGCATCCGGCGATCTGAAGCCGCGCTCGAACTACTACAACTCGTACAGCTTCGATGGCGATCTTGCCGACGCGGTGCGCAATTTTCAGCGTCGCCACGGCTTGCGTCCAACGGGGCGCGTAGAGCGTTCAACCTATCCGGCGCTGAACGTTTCGGTCGATGAGCGCATCCAGCAATTGCGGCTCAATCTGAATCGCATTCGCGATCTGTTGTCGATGGGCGGTGAAGACCGCTACGTCCTGATCAATGTGCCGGGGTTTCAGCTTGAGGCCGTCGAGCGCTTTGAAGTGCAGCAGCGCCATCGCGTTATTGTTGGCCGCTCGGGGCGGGAGTCACCGTCGCTGAAGGCAACGATCCGCGGCTTGAACTTCTTTCCCTATTGGCGAGTGCCAGACAGCATCGCGCATGCCGATCTCATTCCGCGGCTGAAGAAAGAACCCGACTATCTGGCCAATGAAAAGATCCGCGTGCTTGATCCGAGCAGCACGACCGAATTCGATCCGCATTCCGTCAACTGGGATTTGCCGGAATCGCGCCGCCTGCGTTTCCGCCAGGATCCAGGGCCGCAGAACGCGCTCGGGCTGGTGCGCATCGACATGCCGAATGAGCACACGGTCTATCTGCACGATACGCCGATGAAGGAGCTGTTCCGTCAACGCTCGCGGGCCTTCAGTGCCGGCTGCGTGCGCGTGGAGGGCGTTTTCAATCTCGTTGACTGGCTGGCGGCGTACGAACCGAACTGGGGCGGCGCGGGCAGATCTCAAAGGATCGTGGAGAACGGTCAGGCGGTCGATATTACGTTGAGCCGTCCGGTTCCGGTCTACTTCACCTACATCACGGCCTGGGCGGAGCGTGACGGCGATGTTGAATTCCGGCCGGACATCTACGGCCGTGACGGAGCCGCCGATCAGATCGCCGAGATGGACCGTGATCCCAACGATCCCATGCCGGCGGCAAGTCTCGCGCCCTAGGCTTTTGTCGGGCAGATGATTCACGCACGCTTCGGACCGGTAGGGTCCGAAGCGATCATGGTCCAAGGCCCGGGTCCTTGTTGTGAATTGTTAAGCAGGGAGCCAAGCGCGCTTTCCTGCCTCGCGCATTTTGGTCGCACCGGAGGGATCAAGACGCGGAGCAGGGCGGTGTTTGCCGAGCCGTGCAGGCATTTCTCAGCCGGTTTCAAGGCGTTCTGCGCCCACTGTCGGAGCCGCGCCGGACAGCCCTATTTTACAAAAGCGTGACTAAGGCAAAATAACATCGAAGAATTCATCAGAACCCCTTGATTAAAAAGTCCGATTGTGAGACCTCAAGGGCCGTGCCGACGGGGACTGGCTGCCACAAAATGCTGGTTCACCCCGTAGCTTTCTGCTAATAGGCGCGTTCGCCCTTCAAGGCAGTATTCCGCGGTAGCTCAGTGGTAGAGCGTCCGACTGTTAATCGGATGGTCGTAGGTTCGAATCCTACCCGCGGAGCCAAAAATCCTTATAAATCAATGACTTATTAGGTTCGAATCTGCCGGCGGATTCGAACCTGCTAAGTCATTTCAATGCCTTGCGGTAGGCGCGGCGAAATCATGTGGAACAATAGGTCTCTGTCCACGTGCGAATTTCTCGCGTTCCTGGGCGACGCTCGACCCGTATTCCTTGAGTACTCGCCGCAGAGTCGCCTGGGAGATCGATAGCACTTCCCGATTTCCGCGAGCGGGCGCCGTGATTGCGCATCGCGGATGGCAATCGCTCGTTGAGCAGCCGATAGCTTGGACGGACGGCCCAGTACATTTCAGACCTGATACTGGCGCGGCGATTTCTGCTCGAGCGCTGACTTGTTTGTGGCCAGCTTGCCGTCGAGGAGATCACCCCAATACTTCTGCAGGGTCGCATCGTACTCACGAACGAGCTCAGTTGTACGGATTGCGTTGGGCTCCTGCCAGATGGGGATGCCGGCGGCATATAAAACCCAGCTCGGAGCGTGGCTGCCGTGCCACAGCATCCATGATTTCGTGAGATCGGTGATGTCGGCTGTTACTGACCGAGATCTGCAGAAACGGTGTCGCGTAACGACTTGATGCGCGACGTGCACGCTTCGCCGCGCCGAGGTTTGAAGGTGTCTAAATCTTTCAGATTGCGACCTCGAATTGTTGACTGTATCAGGCAACAATAATTTTGTTCGGGGTAGGGCGTTCAATGTCGGGGCCAGCGCTCAGCATCTTCTCTTCGTCGTATGGGGAACTGCGTTCGTTTGCGCTGCGGAAGGTCGGCAGCATCTCGATCGCTGAAGAACTGGTTCAGGAAGCCTGCCTTCGCCTGACAGCCATGATGGAGCGGGACCGGATAGAGAATCCGCGCGCCTTCCTGTTCCATGTCATCGGCAATCTGATCATCGATTATCAGCGGCGCGAAAACACGCGCGCGCGCCACGAGGGTGTTGTCAGCCCCGACTATGATTGTGTGGACGAGGGCGTCAACGTCGAGGCTCAGGTTGCGGCTCGCCAGGAACTCGCACTGCTCAGCGAAGCTATTGCAGAACTGCCGCCAAGATGCCGCGAGTGCTTCATCATGCGCCGCTTCGAGAACCGCTCGCAGGCTGAAATTGCCGAGCGTATGGGCATCACCCGCGGCATGGTCGAGAAGCATTTGCGCTATGCGGCCGAGTATTGCACCCGCCGTCTTTGGGGCGACGAGTAAATTTTGTCGCCGGGACAGCTCCGGTCCTTTAGGACTCACCCGTCTTAAGAGATAAGGGGGCGATTCTCCGAACTCTCGCAGGGTGCGCACAACGCTGATGACCGAACAGAATGACAGGCGGGAGAAACGGGACGCCCTGGCGGAAGCCGCCGAGTGGTACTTTCGTCGCGACGCTGGACCGCTTTCGCCACGCGACGAGGCGGCGTTCAGGGACTGGATTTCATCGCCCCAGAACAGTCGCGCGTACGCACGCCTCGACAGCACCTGGGAGAAGCTCGGTCAGCTTCCGCATTCGGCGCCCGCTGTACGCACTTTCGGACGTGGGTCGTTTTCCCGTCAGGCAATTGCCGCATCTGTTGCTGTGCTCGCAATTTTCGGGATCGGCTATGTCTACGATCTGCCGATGCGTTTACAGGCTGATGCATTGACGGGACGGGGCGAGGTTCAAACCATCACGATGGCGGATGGTTCGGAAATCCTGCTGAACTCTGACACAGCCGTGGCCTTCGAATATACGCCGGAGGAAAGGCGTATACGTCTGTTGCGCGGCGAAGCGATCTTCCGCGTCGCCAAGGAACAGCCGGTTCGCCCGTTTGTCGTGGCGGCTACCGATGGCGAAGCGCGCGCGCTCGGCACGGCGTTTGCTGTCCGCGAGAGCGATGACGCAACTGTGGTGACGGTGCTGGAAAGCCGTGTCGAGGTGGTTTGCACAGTGTGCGCGCCGGGCGCGAAAACCACGGTGGAGCTCAATCTGGATCAGACGGTAGCGCTGGGTGCTGCAGGCATGGGAAATGTCGAGCCCATCAATGCAAATGATGCTTTGGCCTGGCAGCGGGGTAAGCTCGTGTTTGAGGATCGCCCGCTCCGTAGCGTGATCGAGGAGCTCAACCGGTATCATCCTGGTCGCATCCAGATCACTGACGCAGCGGTTGGCAACCATCGTGTGTCGGGCGTGTTCGACACCAAAGACCCGATTGCGGTTGTCGACGCGCTGGAAGGCTCGCTTGGCCTCAAGTCGACGCGCCTGACTAACTATCTTATTCTGCTTCATCTCTGATGCGATCGGACGCCGCGTAAAAAAACTACTACGCCGACGTCAGGTTTTTCCAACACGCCCGTCTTCACTGATGAGGGGTTAGTACCAGGTACCCAAGCTTGGCCCCTCGCGTGTATGGGGGCGAGTAATGCGTATCAGGCGTTCGGCGGGCGTATCCGCCAGGCGTAATCGGCGTTGGGCGGGCGTAGCCCCGCTGCTGTCCGCGGCGACGGCGCTGACAATCATTCCTTTCATTCTTGATCCGGCTTCGGCGGTTGCGCAGACAGCAGCGCAGACGCGCAGCTACAGTATTCCGGCGGGATCGCTGCCGGCGGCGCTCAACCGCTTTGCTGAAACGTCACAGATCCAGCTTGTTTACAGCGGTGAGACGACGCGCGGCCTGAACACCTTGGGGCTCAGCGGAACCTATACAGCGGAGCAGGCGCTGGGCATCCTGCTCGGCGGCACCGGGCTTACATATCGCTTTACGAGTGCGGGGACGGTCACGATCGAAAACCCGGCCGCACCGGCATCCATCGGCGGTGCGAGCGTTGACGGTGCTATCGCTCTCGACACCATCGATGTTTCCGGCGGCTCGGGTGCAGCTTCAGATGAGCCCTATGTTACATCGTCGACCGCAAGCTACATCTCGGCGGAGCAGATCGAGCGCTATCGAGGTACATCGCCTGCCGACATTCTCAAAAATGCTCCCGGCATTTTCTCGGGCGAGAGCCGCAACAGCGGTGGCCTTGATGTAAATATTCGCGGCATGCAGGGCATGGGGCGCGTTGCTGTATCGGTGGACGGTGCGCAGAACGCCACCACGGTTTATCGCGGCTATCAGGGCATCGCCAACCGCAGTTTCATCGATCCTGATTTCATCGGCGGCATCGAAATCGATCGCGGGCCGAACATGGGCCCAGGTGGCGCCAGTGCTATCGGTGGCACGGTGGCGCTGCGGACGCTGAATGCTGATGACATCGTTCCCGCAGGGCAAAGCATTGCGGCGCGCGTCAAGGTGGAAGGCACCAGCAATACGTCGGATCCATGGACGCCGGCGAACAAGACCAACGCCGTGGCGCTGAATGGAACACCGGGTCTGGAATACAGCTATGTGCGCCCCGGCGTGTCGATCTCCGACGGAGATTCTTTGAGCTTCGGCTCAACCAGCACCGTATTCGCCGGCAAGAGCGAGAACATTGATTTCGTCGCCGGCTTTTCGCGCCGCCGCGTTGGCAACTACCACGCAGGCAAGAATGGCGATGGCGCGTCGAAAAAAGTGGATTGCGATCCAGCCGCCGGACGTCCCTGCAATAATCTTGACTGGTACAAGATGGGGCTGACGCTCTATCTGCCCGGCGAAGAAGTGCTGAACACATCGCAGGACAGCTATTCAACGCTGCTGAAAAGCACTGTGCGCCTCGGCAACGATCAGACGCTGGATGTTGGCTACTCGTATTTTTCCAACATGTACGGCGAGACCTATCCCTGGCTGACGAACAACAACTTCAACATCACCGACCAGCGCCTGCCGTCGCTTACGCGAGTGAGCAACTACACGGCGCGCTATCGCTGGAATCCTGACAACGATCTGATTGATCTCAAATGGAACACGTGGCTGGCAAAGGTTGAGGACGACAGCCAGGTTTCTGTTGGCGACCCGGCCCGCAAGTTCACCGACATGTGGGGCGTCGATCTTTCCAACACGTCGCTGATCGAGACGGACTTCGGCAAGCTGAAGTTTCAATACGGCGCGTCGCATCAAAGCGAGGAAACGGGACCGCGCGATGACTACACGCGCTACAATCTGGCGCCGCCGCGGGAAGGCGTGCGCGAGGAATCGGCCGTGTTCCTGAATTCGCAGTACGCGCCTGTGGATTGGCTGAAGTTCGACGGCGGTGTTCGCTATCACGTCTATGAAAGCCGCAACAAGCGTCCGGGCAACACCGATGAGGCGGCGATAGATGATGCGATGGATTACTCAGCTGGCGTCACACTGGAGCCCGTGAAGGGCTGGCAGTTGTTCGCCAACTACAAGGAGGCATCGCGCCTGCCATCGCTGTTTGAGGCGAGTGGCGGGTTCATGACGCTGATCGATCCAAACCTTGCGCCGGAGCGGCTGACAGGATTTGAACTTGGCACCAATCTCAGCTTTGACCGTGTGTTGCGCGACGACGATGCCGTGCGGCTGAAGCTTGCGTACTTCAACAACGACATCAAGGATTACATCAACCGCGACTGGGTCAACTGGATGATGTTGATCAGCAACATCGATGCCGCCAAGTTCGCCGGTTATGAAATGTCCGGTCGTTATGACATCGGCGGCTTCAGCGCCGAGGTTTCCGGCACCTACTACACCAACGTAGAGTTCTGCCGCACCAGTGCCAACTGCAAGAACAGCTCGTTGGCAGAGGACTATGCGACCAATCAGGTGCCGCCGAAATACTCGGGCAGCCTGACACTTTCGCAGCGCTTGCTGGACGACAAGCTGCTCGTCAGTGGCCGCGTCACGCACGTTGGACCGCGTGCAGCGGCAGCGGAAACACCGGCCGGCGGTGCCAATCCGTTTATCGGTCTGATCAAGTGGAAGCCGTACACGCTGTTCGATCTCAATGCGTCCTATCAATGGACCGACAGCATTAAATTCCACGCCAGCGTGGAGAACCTCACCGACATCTATTACGTCGATCCGCTCAATCTCGCGGCTATCCCTTCGCCGGGCCGTACGATCCGCATCGGTGCAACGACGGATCTTTCCGCAGCGCCGGGAAGCTGGTCGCTGTGGAGCGATGAAGAACGCGCGACCTACAACTGGACCGGCCTTTACGCCGGTGTGCATGGCGGCGCATTCAACGCCCATTCTGAGCTGCGGGACTTCTGGCCCCATCGCATCATTGAAATGACCGACCGCCATCGCGGCGTGCAGGCTGGCATCAATCATCACTTCGCCAACGATATCGTTGCCGGCATTGAGGTGGACTACACCAGCCTGAAAGGCAGCTACGCGGCGAACAGTGTCGCGATGAGCTACGGCTGGACGGCATCCGCAAGGGCACGGCTCGGCATGGCCTTCGACAGAGCGCTGCTCTACGGCACAGGCGGCTGGGCGTATGTCGGCAGCAACAGCGGTGCGCGATCGGGTTGGGGGCCGTTGTTCTCGTCCGTTGAGCAGAGCGGATGGACGCTCGGAGCAGGCGCTGAATATGCAGTCTTCGATCACTGGACGGTGAAGGGTGAGTACAGCTTCATCAACGTCGACGGTGAGCAGGGATCGGACAAGGCGCCGAACGCTTTCACGCGCATCGACAAGTTCAGCGTCGGCGTGAATTACAAATTCTGACGCTGCGCCGGTGCGCAACAAAGGCTCTGTCGCGTCAGCGCGACAGGGCAAGAAAACCTCAGCAAATGCGGATTTCTGACGTCCGTTTTTCGCGACATGGACGTCATCACAAACAGAGGGGCGTGCAGCGTATTGCACAGTCGGCCCCAAGCGTTCGGAGCCTAGTATGCGTATCCATTCAGTTAAGCGTTCTGCAGCCAGAAAGACATCGCAGCGTCTCATTGCATTGTTGATGTCGACGACAGCGCTGACGACTTCAGCGTTGGCGCAGCAGTTTTCCTATAGCGGTGACGTAACACCCGCTCCGACGTTCGATGAGAACAACATCTGGACGCCGGGCGCGATCGTTTATATCGGCAACAACGTCGGTGACGGATCATTGACGACGGGCAGCGATGTCACTGTGAACGGCACGCAAATCTACGTGGCGGCGGTTGCTGGCCGGAATGGCTCGCTGACGATAGACGGCTCAACGTACAATCTTACCGGCAATCTGTTTGCCGGTATGTCTGGTAACGGTACCATCAAGATCATCAACGGTGCGAAGGTCGAAGCGCTGGGAGGCATCGGCTACAGCAATACGGGGGTCGGTAATGTGTTGATTGATGGCCCCGGATCGGTCTGGACGACACGCGGTAATTTTCAAGTCGGCAGGCTCGGAACTGGTACGCTTAGAATTGAAAATGGCGGCATTTTCAACGCACAAACACTGAACCTTGGCTATTCTGCAGCTGGCAACGGAACGGTGATCGTCAGTGGTGCCGGATCGCAATTGAATGCGACGCAAAGCCTGGTCTTGGGCTCAGGGGGAGTCACGGCCACGAGCAGCGGCACGCTGACTATCCGTGACGGCGGAAGCGTAACCAACCCGTGGAGCAGCTTCCTTGAGCTGACCGTAAACGCGAACAGCCGCGCCACGATAAATATCGGCGGCGCGGAGGATGAAGCCGCTGCCGGTGCGGGTACATTGACGACAGGAACCGGCATTCGGTTCAACGCGGGCACCGCCACGCTCGTCTTCAATCACACCGACGACAATTACGAATTTTCCTCGCGTCTGGTGAACGACGGTTCTGGCACTGCAACCATCAAACATCTTGCCGGCACGACGCTGATGACGGCGGACAGTTCCGAATTTCTCGGCACCACGAATGTCACCGGCGGCTTGTTGCTGCTGGGTAGCGACAACGCCAAGCTCGGAGGTACGTTTAATGTGAGCGGAGCAGGTCTGCTGGGTGGCCTCGGAACAATTGGATCGGCTGGCCGCACAACAACCATCGGCAGCGGCGGCACACTTGCGCCGGGCCTCATTGGCCAGATCGGCACGATGAACGTCGACGGCAACCTGGCGTTTGAGGACGGATCGATCTACGCGGTGAATGTTGATGGTAACGGCGCGAATGATTTCCTGAGCGTTGCCGGCACGGTCACGATTGCAAACGGCGCGCTGCTGCAGGTCTATGCGCTTGGTGGGCAGGGCGACTACGTCAGCTATCAGGGCACCGGCCATACTTACACGATCATCACCTCGCAAGGCGAGTTGAGCGGCAACTTCACGCCCGTGCAGCAGGAAACTGCGTTCCTCACCTACACGACGTCGACCGACGCCAACAACGCCTATGTGAAAGTTCAGCTGAAGGGTTCGGAACCGGAACCGACTCCGGAACCCACCCCAGAACCGACTCCTGAGCCAACGCCTGAGCCCACTCCAGAGCCCACGCCGGAACCCACTCCAGAACCCACCCCAGAGCCGACGCCGGAGCCCACTCCTGAGCCAACGTCTGAGCCCACGCCGGAACCAACACCGGAACCGACTCCGGAACCGACCCCGGAGCCCACTCCGGAGCCCACCCCAGAACCGACTCCTGAGCCAACGCCAGAGCCGACACCCGAGCCGACTCCAGAACCGACACCAGAGCCGACACCAGAGCCCACGCCGGAACCAACACCGGAACCGACTCCAGAACCGGCAGTGTTCACTCCGTCCGCACGCACGCCGAACCAGATCGCGACGGCACAGGCGCTGGATCTGCTCTCGCACGGCAATGCGCTGTGGTGGGGCGTTGCCAACCTGCCGAACTACGAAGCTGCGCGCACGGCCTTCGAGCAGCTTTCCGGCGAGCAGTATGCATCGTCAAAGTCGGTGTTCATCCAGGGCGCCTACATGTTGCAGAACATCGTCACCGATCGTATCCGCGGTGCGTTCGGTTCGGTTGGCGCGAAGTCTGCTCCGGTGATGGCCTACCCGCCGGGGATGATGGGGCTTGGCCATTCGCAGAAGTCGAAGCAGCAGCGCCTGCAGCAGGCAGAGGCTGACACACGTCGCTTCGCTTTCTGGGGCAGCGGTTTCGGTGCCTGGGGCAATAGCGATGGTAGCTCAGGCGTCGGCAAACTCGATTACACCACCGGCGGCGTCATCCTTGGCGCGGATGGATATGTCACCGATAATTGGCGTGTCGGTCTCTTCGGTGGCTACAGCGCATCGGCGTTCGACACAGCGCATGCCGAAGGTGAATCCGACAACTACCACCTCGGCGCCTATGCTGGCACCGAGTTCGGTCGCTTGGCGTTCCGCAGCGGGCTTGGCTACACTTGGCACCAGAATGAAACGACGCGTTCGATTGCCATTCTCGGTCAGCGTGTCGAAGGCGATTATTCCAGCCAGACGTTCCAGGCCTTCGGTGAACTTGGCTATCGTATGGGGACTGCTACGGACGGGTTCGAGCCGTTTGCCAACCTGTCCTACATTCAGCTGAAGACGGACACGTTCACCGAGACCGGTGGTTCGGCTGCGCTGACTGTTCGCGGGGATACAACACAGGCGGTGTTCTCGACGTTGGGCGTTAGGATGTCATCCACGCTGGACTTCGTGGGCTTCAATGCAGTTGCACGAGGCACGCTCGCCTGGCGTCACGCATTCAGCGACATTGACCTGCGCTCGGTGCATCAATTCTCTGAGGGTGACAGCTTCGTCATCCAGGGCGTGCCGATTGCTGAGAATGCGTTGGTGGTGAACACCGGGTTGGATTTCAACCTGTCGGATAGCGGCGCCTTCGGCGTCAACTACACCGGTCAGTTTGGCGATGGTGCAACGGAGAGCGTGTTCAACGCACGCATGAAGTTGAAGTTCTGACACTACGCGCAAGCATGGTGCTGACGGGAGGGGATCAATATGCATCCCCTCCTGTTTCGCATTGTGCACGCCCCAAGTGTTATAGCGGGGTGCCTTTGATCGATTGCAACGGAACGATGCGGCCAAGGACTCGGCATGAATTCGAAGCGTATATTCGTCAGCGTCGCCAGCTTTTGTGATCCACTGCTGGAGTTCACGATAAGGAATGCGGTTGCGACCGCGCGCCATCCGGAGCGGCTATCATTCGGTATCGTCGAACAGAATGATGTAAGTGTTGAAAGTGCGCTGCCGACAGGGCGTTGGCGCACGGCGTTTCTGCATGTCAATCCGCGTCATTCGCGCGGGGCATGTTGGGCGCGCGCACTGGCGATGACGCTTTACGCGGGCGAGGAATATTTCTTCCAGATCGATTCCCACACCTGCTTCGATCAGCACTGGGACGTTACGCTCATCGATACGCTGGAGCAGATCGATGCTCGCTCCGGCAATGCCAAAGTGGCTATTTCCATTCGCCCGTTCGCATTTGAAATCGACGACGACGGATCAATCCGCACCAAGCGCTTCACCGAAACCACGCTGCGCCTGACGCCGACCGTGTCAGTCATCAAGCGAAGCGAGCCGGTGTTGCAGTTCGCGAGCGAAGACACAAAGCACAGGGATGATGTCGCCGGCTTCCAGATTTCCGCAGCGTATCTTTTTACGCGCGGGCACTTCGCCGCCGAGGTTCCCTATGACCCGCTGTTCTATTTCCACGGCGAGGAGCAGAACATCTCCATCCGCGCGTTCACTCACGGTTGGGACATCTGGCATCCGAACGCCGTCCCGCTCTACCACCTCTACAAGAAGCGCGGGGCCAAGGAGGCGCCGTTGCACTGGGATGCCGACTTTGAAAGCCAGCGTCAGGAGAAATGGTTTGAGCTGCGCCGTCGCGCCGATCGGAGGCTGGGCGAGCTGATGACGGGAAAGCTCAGCGGTGCCTATGGCCTGGGATCGGTGCGCACGTTTGACGATTACCTGAAGGTCAGCGGCTTGCGGTTGGAGGATGTGGAAGGCTAAGTACCGCCACAGCAATGAAAATCCGCTGAGCCGGGTGACGGGGTGATATGGTCTGGGCGGCAGATGCCCCCGAATTGAACCGGGCCGGCCTTCGTGGCTGAATGCAGTGTGAAATCAAGCCGCGCACCTCATCGCATATCGTAAGCATCCGGTGAAGGGCACCTGGTAGCTGTGTCCGTCGACGAACGACTCAGCCTTTGGATGGCGCCGACTGCGGGCGCTTCGCCAAATGCATGATGCCGATGCTCGACTGGTCTAAACTAGCTGCAGCGATGGCAGGACGGTTTGAGAAAAAAGACGCATCTGGCTGAGGGTTTGCTGGCGAGGCAATACGCCGTTGCCGTTGAATACGCATCGCAAAGCGCCGATGCCAGTTGCGCGCTGCAGCTCGATGATGCGCCGAGCGCAGGTTTCTGGACTTCCCATGATCAATTGATCGCGCAGCAGTTCGTTGCGGTCGATTGGCATGACGTCGGCTCGCGCGATGCCTCGACGCTGGGCATAGAAAATGCGCCGCTCTTGCAACAGCGGCAGTAATGCCTGCAAATAATTTTCCGCCTCGGCTCTGTATGTCCAATGACAACGTATCGTGTCAGTGAACTTTCAGGCAGCCTGCTCCGGAACTGGCCGGCAGCAACGGCGGCGTTGTAGAGTTCGATCTGGCGGCCTTCCGGTGGCTCAAGGCTTAGCAGGAGAGGAAATCCGTGCATCGCGGCGAAGCCTAGCGTCTCCGGTGTGTAACCGGCGAGATATATCGGTTGGCGGCTGTCGCTGGCCGTGGGCGCCAGGCTCGCTTTCAATGTAACAAGAGCGCTTTCAAAACGCTCGCGTGTCGATGCCGCGTCGATGTTCAGTTTCGCGAATGTTGCAGGGTCGGTTCCTCGGCCAAAACCAGCATCGAAGCGGCCGCCACTGTGCCATTGAAGCTGCTCGATCTGTTCGGCAAGCAGCAACGGATCGTGCAGCGGCAACACCAGCACCGATGTACCGACGCGCAGTCTTTGCGTGCAGGTAAATATCGAAGCGGCCAGCAGTAGCGGTGACGGATAGGGTTGCGGCGGCGTCTGGAAATGAAACTCGTTGAACCAGATGCCATCGAAGCCTAGTTGGTCAATTTCCCGCATAAGGGCGAGGAAGTCGGCGTGGGAAATCCGATCTTGCTCGCGGCCGATGCCGGCAACATCAATCCGCATCGAATTCACTGCTCTTACCTGCGCTAGGCCAATCAATCAGCGCAACTTCACAGGCTGTGCGATCGCCTCGGTCAACGAGATACCTGCGGTCACGGAACTTGATTTCAAGCTCTCCAAGGACATCGCATAGCGCATCCGCACGCTCGCGTTCGTACGTGTTGCCTTGCGCTTGCACGACCAGAGGATTGGCATGCGGACGTCCGACGGTTTGTACGAGAATTACGCGGCGGCGCGCGCAGCCCGTCATCTTCAACAGTGCGGTTGCGATGTCCGTAACCCTGTAGAGGGCGTTGGCGGAAAAGACGATGTCGGCCGTCGGAGCGGCGCAATCTTCCCATTTGGCGGCGATCAGCTGAGGCGGCGGGTGAGCGTCATCATCCGGCCACCGGCGTACAAATTCCGCGCGCATGGCTGCGGATGGTTCCACGCCGATGATGCTTGTGACGCAACCCGCGAGCCTTCGTGTGAAGGCGCCACTGCCCGGACCTATTTCCAGCAGGCTATCGTTAGAGCGCAACAGCGCGCGCGCGTCGGCAATCACGTCGGTTGCAAGGCGCGCTAGCGGGCTGCGCTCATCGTACTGCGGCGCGTACTCCTGCCAGAACGCTTCTTCCTCGCGGTCGTCACCCTGACGCGGATTAACGTGCGTCGATTGCTCGAACGCCAACGCCCAGAACGCCGTCGGGCTCATCGTGGAACGATTGTGTGGCTGCATATGCAAAATGATTGGGAGGAGAATAATGGAGCCTTCAGGCTGCGGCTTCTGGTGATGGTCGTCAAGGTTGTTGCCTGCTTGCGCCACTTGGAAACATTTCAAGGTGGTGTCGGCTGCACGCGTTGACTCGCACTCCGATCGTACAGTTTATGGAGGCGTTCAGGTTCTGCGGACGTGCTCCGCAGGTAGGGAATGCGGTGCGCCGATGCAAGTCGGCTATGCCGCAGCTGCCCCCGCAACTGTAAGCGGCAAGCTGTTTGCGTAAGCCACTGGCGATTTCGCCGGGAAGGTGCAAAGAGCGCGATTAGCCGCGAGCCAGGAGACCTGCCTGAGCATGGTCGTTCATTGATTGCGCGGGTGGCGCAGTCGATACGAATGCGTAGTAGCGACCGAACCTTAGTTTGTTTGGAACGTTCGGGAACGCTCACGCCAGGCCACCTTCTTTCTGTTTCTGCAGTGTTTGAGTGAATGCCGTTAGTTACGGCAGTTTCGAGCGTTCCAATGTGTTTGGAGCGTTGATGTGCGTACGCAAGGCTCGATAGAGCATTCGATCATCATGCAGTTGCGATCAGCGCATCTGCAGTGCACGGCTCGCCGCATCGGCGCAGTACGCGGTGCCGCCTGCTGCGATGGTGAAACCACCCGCCCGTCGCGCGCAGCCAACGCCTTTTCCTCAGCATCAGCTTCGCGCTGTCCGCGCCCGTAAGGGGTGCCGACATTTAGCGTTCTTGCGACCGAATTCGTGCGTTTTAGTTTGGAGTTCCAGTATGAAAACGTCGAGAGTATCCTCGTATCTCGTTGCTCTCAGTGCGCTGATCGTTCCAAGCCATACACTTTCTGCCCAAGAACTTGCCGCCGCCGATGGTGAAGCGGCGATCGTTCTGCCGGGACTGGAAGTGGAGGCAAACGAGAAGGCAACCCAGAAGAAGAAAGCGCCGCAGCAGAAATCGGCCAAGAAGCCAAATCCCAGCCGCCAGAGCGGGCAGGCGGCATCGGCCGTTGCATCCGACCAGTACGTCGTGACGCCGGGCGGGCGTCGGGAAGCCCGCGGTAAGGTTCCTGCGACCGTGCAGGTCATCGATCGCGACGTGATTGAACGTTCTACGTCGCAGTCTGTCACGGAGTTGCTGCGCGAAAACGCGGTTGGCTTCTTCAGTGAGTGGACGCCCGGCCAGACGTCTATCAACGTCCGCGGTGCCGCAAGCGATGGCCAAGGCAAGGATTTCCGCAGTCAGGTTCTCGTGCTGATCAACGGGCATCGCTCCGGCACAGCCAATTTGTCGAAGCTGTCTCTTTCCGATGTTGCACGCATCGAAATCGTACGCGGCCCGGCATCGGTGGTTTACGGCAGCGGCAACCTTGGCGGCGTCATCAACATCATCATGAAGACCGGCCGTTCAGCCTCCGGAACTTTCGTTGAAGGCAGCATCGGTTCGTGGGACCTGCGGCAAGGCAAGGTGCAGACCGGCGGCGTCGAGAAGAATGTCGACTACTATGTCGGCGCATCGGTCGGTGCACGCGGCGATTACCACAGCGGTCGCGGTGGTACGACGATGGAGAACACCGACTGGGATCGGCGCGGTGCAACGGCCTCGCTTGGTTATCAGATCAATGACAATCACAGGCTTGAGTTCAACGCCCGTACAGACGGCATTTATGACGCCGGCTTCCGCGGTTCGGCCGCCAACTACTTCGCGCGCGAAGATCGCTACAACCAATCCGCCGACGCGAGTTACTACGGCCGTACGGCGGACGGAGTGTTTAACTGGTTCGCACAGGCCTACGTCGTCAATGACGTCGATAATTTCAAATGGGCATCGCCGATCAGTGCAGGCACAGCGCTGGATCACAATCGCCGCGAACTGGACATTGCCGGCGTTCGTGTTCAGCCGCGCGTGAAGCCGTGGGAAGGCAACGAACTGCTTGTTGGGTGGGACTTCGAACATAGCACGGTGCGCTCGACCCGCTTGCGGATCGCTGCGCCGGGCAGGGTTTTGAATCCGCTGCAGGTGCCGCCTCAGGACAACAATCAGACCGATCAGTTCAACGGCTTCTATTTCGAGGATTCCCAATCGTTCTTTGGCGATGTGCTCAATGTGCGCGGTGGCATGCGCTACACCCAGGGCACAACAACGTTTGACTGGACGCCGCATTATCAAAACCAGGAAAACAAGTCGCAGGAGTATGAGGCGCTCACCTACTCATTCGGCGGCACGTTGGCAGTAATGGACGGTGTTGTGCTGCGCTCCGGCATTGCTACCGGTTTCCGCGCGCCGACGGCAACCGAACTGGCCGCGCAAACGACCAACCTCGATGGCTCACGAGCCTTCGGTAATCCGAACCTCGAACCTGAAACCAGCCGGCAGATCGAGTTCGGCGCCAATGTTAACGGCTGGCTCGGCACACTGGACGTTGCAGTGTTTCAGAACGTCATCTCCGATCGTATCGGTACGGTTTCCCGCGGATCCGGCGCAAACAGAGTTTCCGATTATGTGAACAACGCCGGTGATATCGAAGTGCAGGGTATCGAAGTCGGCTTTGACATGAACATGTTGCGCTTGCTGCAGCCCAGGCCGCAGAGCAGCAACTGGCGCTGGAACCTGTTCTCCAACAGCTACTACAACTTCGAGATGACGGATCGCGGCGCGCCAGCTTCGGCCAATACCGACAAAGCGCAGCGCATGTATCAATATGAAGCTTCGATCGGAACGCGTTTCGGTCAGGCGGGGCCGGATGTGCGCGACTGGTCATTCCAGGTCGTCGGCTTGCTGCGTGGTCCGATGTGGTATGATACCGAAGAAAGCTTCCGCGCTGGCGGGGAACCATCAACTTCGCACCGGCATCGCAAGAGTCCATTCTGGGTCTGGAACACGCGCGGCGACATTGAAATCACGGAAAACGTAAAGCTGTTTGCAGGCGTGAATAATCTGTTCGATGTAAATGAGCATCCGATTTTCATTCTCACCGATACTCCTTCGTGCGCTGGCTTGGCCAATATGGCGAGCCAGAACGGCGGCTGCGGCACGTCGATGATGGGGCGCGAGTTTGTGGCCGGTCTGCAGTGGCGCTGGTAAGAAGCATTGTTGCGGTCGCGATGTTTGTCGCGGCCGCAGTCGTCCCAAGTGCGCTTCGAGCCGAAGCCGTTACGGTAACGGATGCGCTCGGTCGCAGCGTCACGATCCCTGCTCCCCCGCAGCGGATCGTGACCATTTTTTCCTCCAACACTGAACTGGTATGCGCCATCGGCCTTGCCGATCGGATCGTTGGCATCGACGCCATGACGCGCTATCCGGAGGAGATCGCGTCGAGACGTCATGTTGGTGGACGGCTCGGCTTTTCAGTCGACCGCGTGGTTGAGCAAAATCCCGACCTTGTCATCGTGACGCCGGCGCGTCAGGCCGCGAACCAGCTTGTTGAACCCATGCGCAGGCTCGGCGTTCCGGTCGTCGTGCTCACGTCACGGAACATGGCGGAAGTGATCGGCAACATCCGTCTCATCGGTCGCGCCACTGGACGGGCTGCAGAGGGAGAAGCGGTTGCGCAAGGGCTTGAAAAGCGCATTGCCGACGTTCGTGCCGGAGCGGAGCACATGCGGCGTCCGCGTGTTGTCATGATTACGGGCAAGCTGGGTAACGGTCTGCTTCTCGTGGCCCGGCCGAACACTTACACGGGTGATGCGCTGGGCATGGCCGGAACAGAGCCAGCGCTTGTCGGCATGCGTACGTTGGCGCAGGTGTCGCCGGAAGCCATCCTCGCCGCCAATCCCGACCTGCTATTGTACGCTGGTAAGCAGGAAGACCTGGATGATCTCATATCGCGACCGGGATGGCGCGAGATGGAAGCCATCAAGCGCGGGCGCACGTGGACTGTTTCGCGCGCTGAGTGGCTGATACCCGGCCCACGCACACTTGATGGTGTCGAGCGGCTGGCAGGACAGTTACGCAACCTGAGGGGCGACTGACGAGCATGGTGCGATACTGGGGCACACTCGCGTTGCTGCTGATCTGCGCGGTGTTATTCGGCGCGTGTGCCGGTCACACATGGGTAACTCCCGCCGATGTCTTGAGCGCAGCGATGGGCGACACGTCAATGCAGGCCATGCTGTTGCGGGAATGGCGTTTGCCACGGGTGGTGGCCGCGTTGCTGGTTGGCGCGTTGCTCGGCTTGGGCGGCGCCATTTTTCAGGGCGTGTTTCGCAATCCGTTGGCTGAGCCCTATCTGCTTGGGTCAGCGGGGGGCGCCGCTCTCGGTGCCACCATTGCGCTGCTGGTTCCGCTAAGCCTGTCGCAGTCGTTCGCGCTGCCGTTGTTCGCCTTTCTCGGAGCCTGGGGCGCCACGCTGCTTGTCATCGGCGTTGCCCGCACTGCCGGCGCGCTGGATGTGCCGACGCTGCTGCTGTCGGGCGTTGCCATTTCCGCGGTGCTTGGCGCGCTGCGATCCTTTCTCATGCTGGCGTTGTCGGATGAAACCGTCAGCCTGCAGGTCGTGCTGAGCTGGGTGCTGGGCGGCATGCAGACGCCGACGTGGGGCGGTGTTGGCATTCTCGCAGCGCTCACGCTTGTTTCGCTGTTCGCATGCATTGCGCTGGCGCCAGGGCTGGACCGGCTGGGGCTGGGCGAAACGATGGCCACCGCATACGGAATGGACGTGCATCGTTTCGTGATGCTCGCGGTCCTGGTCGCGGCGGCGACGGTGGCAATTTCCGTTTCGGTCGGTGGCCTGGTCGGCTTCGTAGGGCTTGCAGCACCGCATATCGCGCGATGGCATTTGGGGCCACTGCACCGTGTTGTCATTCCCGCGTCGGCGGCGATCGGCGCGATACTTGTCACGGTAGCCGATGCAATTGCGCGCTCCGCGCTGCCGCCGGCAGAAATTCCGCTCGGCCTTGTCACGGCGGTGGCGGGTGGCCCGTTCTTTCTGCTGTTGCTTGCGCGGAGCCGGAAATGGTGACCCTCAAAGCGCAGGAAATTGTTGTTCGGCTGCAGGCGCGCACGCTGCTGCATGGCGCCTCGTTCACTGCTCGTCGTGGCGAATCTATCGCGATCATCGGCCCGAACGGAGCAGGAAAATCTACGCTTTTGAAATCTCTCGCCGGGCTATTACGGCCAGCGAGCGGTTCGGCAATGTACGACGGCACGTCGATTGCTTCGATGACGGCTGCGAGTCGTGCGAGCGTCATCGGGTATGTTCCGCAACATTTCAATCCGCATTGGGACATCCGTGTCGCGGATCTGATGCAGATTTCCCTCGAACGATCGCGCGCATTGGTACAGCGTGAAATGCTCGATACTGCCCTGCGCACGCACGATATTGGACCATTGCGAGATCGCTGGTGGTCGACTCTATCGGGTGGTGAGCGCAATCGCGTGTTGCTTGCGATGGTGCTGGCGACGGAGCCGCCGGTGTTGCTCGCAGACGAGCCGGCGGCAAATCTCGATCCGCGGTGTAAGCTTGAGATGGTTGAGCGCCTAAGCGCTTACGGTCGCACTGCGCTTTCCATTGTCGTGATGCACGACATTGATCTCGCGTTCCGATATTTCGATCGCATCCTGCTGCTGAACGACGGCCGGGTCGTTGCAGATGGCGCCACGGCGGCAGTGTACGATGCGCCCATCCTTGAGGATGTGTTCGGCGTCAGGTTTATTCGCACTGAACATGGGAACGTGAGGACAATACATCCTGGCAATGTCGTGTCCAAATAATGTGCAGGCTCTCGGGATAGCGGGCGTGATCGTGACCTGCCCTCATTGAGTGGCCGGGGTGGAATGTTAGTTCAGGGCTCCTCCTTCTGCTAGGTGCTGCGTGGGCGAAGGCGCAGCCTGATGCTGCCAACGCCAGTTGCAACCTAACGCGGTGAAACCTCCTCAGCCGTCTTTGCGAACATCTCCCGGTCTTGCAGCGCCGCTCGGCAAAATCGCATTGCTGCGTTTTTGCGAGAGCAGGCCGTTGCGTCGCCAAGCAATAGGGTGAGGGCAAATGCCTTTGGTGCTCACCGCCGCTTGCTGTCGATCTATTTGCGTACGCTGGCGCGGCCCCGTTGTGTGGGCGCCGGACAACACCCATGCGCCTGAATGTTTGCGAATTTTGTCAACTTGTTGCGCTGACCCCGGGGGTGCGATATGCCGATAGTTGGTAACTAACCAATTGTTTGCGTAGAGGGCGTTTTGGTATGCGTGTGAGTGGCGTTGGGCGACGCGGCGTAAGTCGTGATCGCAGTGTTGTAGCTTGGCTGTTTTCTGCCTCTGTCACGGCTCTTCTCGCAAGCACCGGTGCTTTGGCACAGACAGCCGACAATGATGGCGATGCCATCGCGCTGGAGCCGCTCGAAATTTCAACGCAGCAGACCAAATCAAAAAAACGTGCAGCTGCACGCATGAAGCCTGCGCAAAGCGTTGTCGTCACCGCACGGCGCATTGAGGAGCCGGCGCAGGCCGTACCCTTCGCGATGACAGCCGAAACTTCCTACGATCTGCAACATCAGGACATCGAGGATACGCAGGAACTGGCGCGCCGCATTCCGAACTTCAACCACGCCGACTCCGGACTGTTCTTCGCCAATCTGACCAACATGCGCGGCATTGGTTCGTCGTCGGCGCTGATTTCGCCATCGATCAACTATTACATTGACGGCGTGCCTGTGCCTGCGCGCCTTTTCGACATGCCGTTTGGCGGTGTCGAGCGCGTCGAGGTGCTGCGCGGGCCGCAGGGCACACTGTTTGGTCTCAATTCGCAGGCCGGTGCGGTCAGCATCGTCACCGGCGATCCGTCCAAAACGTTCGGCGGCACTGCAGGCGTGATTATCGGCTCGCATGGCCGCAAGGAAGCGGATGTAACGCTCGAAGGGGCAGTGACGGATTCCGTTTTGGGGCGCATATCAGCCAAGCTTTACGACTATGACGGCGATCTGACGAACGTGCTGTGGTCGGCGCCCGGTGTTGTGTCATCATCGGATGAAGTGCTTCGTGCCCGGACGTATGGCACGTTGTCGGGCAAGCTTCTGTTTGAGATCGATGACGACAGGCGACTGACGCTGTTCGGCAACTGGAGCCGTGATCGCCAGAACCCCACCACCGGTATGTGGCTGGACGATCCGGGCTTCCCGCGCAACGCGTTCAATCCCATTCCAGAGCTGGAAACCGAGGCGGCCAGCGCTGGCGCGAAGTATGAGCAGAACCTGGGCTGGGCGCGCTTCACGTCGATCAGCGCCATCACGGGTTACGATACAAAAATGGAAGCCGATATTGTTGACGGCTTCATCGGCTCTGCACAATCGGGCGCGCCGGGCTTCATGCTGCAGGCGCCCGGACTTAACGTGCGCCGTATCGACGAGGACAGCACACAGCTTAGTCAGGAGTTGCGCCTCGATGGCGCCACCGCCGGCGTGCGCTGGGTTGCCGGGCTCAGCGCGCTGTGGTCGAACTTCGATAGCACCACGGACATCACCAGCCTTGCGCTGGCGAACGGCAGCTACCGCGGACAGATCGAGACCACCAACCTTGCAGCGTTCGGTGAAGTCACCGTGCCGTTGGCTCAGCGCCTGAACTGGATCGGCGGTCTGCGCCTCTCCTATGAATCGAAGGACTTTGACGGGCAGTTCCTGGGCCGTAACGGTGCGCGTCCCCAGTTCGATGAGTCCGGCAATGTCGACTATCTCTTCCTGACTGGCCGGACGGGCTTGTCATACGAGCTTGCCGATAATCTGACGGCATTCGCCACCGTTGCACGCGGCGAAAAAACCGGCGGCTATCTGTTCTACAATCAGTTCGCCGCGCTCGGCATTCCGTTGCAGCCCTACGGAAGCTCGACCACCTGGTCGTATGAAGCGGGCGTCAAGGGCAGCCGCCTTGCCGGTGGTAATGTCGATGTTGCGACTTCAGTCTTCTACAACGATACCGCCGACGAGCAGCTCTTCACGTTCAATCCCGTGCTGGGACGCTTCTCCGTGCAGAACGCCGATACGCGTACCTATGGCGCGGAACTGGAAGCCGTTGTCAGGCCGATGCGCGGTTTGAGCGTTGGCACCAACGTGGCGCTGCTCAACACCGAAATCACCAGCGGCAGCGCGCTCATTCTCGGCAACGATGTGCCGTACGCACCTTCGTTCAGCTCCATGCTGTTTGCCGAATACCGTTGGTCGACGCCAATTTCTGGCAACTCCGGCGAGACGTTCGTGCGCGCCGAATATGGATACACCGGCTCGCGCATGATTGATCCGGCCAACAGCCGCAAGCTGGGCAGTTATGAGCTGGTGAACCTGCGCGCCGGTTGGCAGGGAGAGCGCTTCGAGTTGTTCGGCGCGGTCGAGAACCTGTTTGATGAAAACTATGCAACGTCGGGCTTCCAGGCTGGCACCGACACCAGCGGTCGGCCGGTATTCGCCGGCATTTCAGGCGAAGGGCGGGCGTATATGATCGGCGCACGGACAAACTTCTGACATGATTGGCTTCCGAATTTCCTCACTTCCTTTGCTGTTTGGGCTGGCCGCGAATGCGGCTGCCCAAGCTTTTCTGCTGGTGGTGCTGCCGGGGTTGGGCCGCGACCTTGGTTTCTCCGCCATGGAAACCGGATTGCTGCTGGGGCTCGGCGCTCTTGTGCTGCTGATTGCAGCACCGGTCTGGGGCGGCATAAGCGAAACACGCGGGCGCCGGTTCGTGCTGTTGAGCGGCCTGTTCGGTGCAACGCTCGGCACGGCGCTGATGGCAGTCATCATCGCTTTGCGTCTGGCCGGTGACCTGGAACGCGACACAGCACTCATCGCGCTATTTGGTGCGCGCGCGTTGCAGTCGCTGCTGACCGGTGGATTGCTGCCGGCAGCGCAAGCCTGGATGGCGGACCGCACCACGCCTGATCAGCGTGCCGAAGGCATGGGCCTGCTGGGTGCGTCCTACGGCATCGGGGCGATCATTGGCGCGGCTTCGGCATTCAAGGCCGGTGGCTCAGCGCCGGTTGAGGCTTTGGTGGCGTTGGCCGTTGCTGTGGCGGTCGGGTTTGTGCTGGTGCTGTTGCTGGTTAGAAACGCGCGCACCGAGCCCCTCAGCCAGACAGTACGCATCGGCTTTCCGCTGCGATTGATCTGGTCAAATCTGATCGTGACGTTCCTGGGCGTTTGCGTTTACGGCGTTATGCAGCACGTCACGGCGCTGCGTCTTGAAGATGGCTTCGGTTTGCCCCGGGCGGATGCAATCTCGACGGCGGGCGCTGGCCTCATGACGGCAAGCATCGCCATGGCGGCAATGCAGATCTTCGGACTGCGCCTCATCAAGCTGCGTCCCGCACTGCTGCTGTTGCTGGGTGCGATGGCCGGCGGTCTGGCCATGGCTGCGGCGGCCCTGGCAATTGAAGTACCGATGCTGCTCATTGCGCTGGGCGTGTTGGGCGCCGCGCTGGGTCTGCTGCTGCCGAGCAATCTGGCGTTGTTGAGTTTCATTGCCGGGCCAGCGGCGCAGGGGCGTGTAGCGGGCGTCAACGCGATCGCGCAGGGCTTGGGTCTCGCGGCCGGTCCGATAGCGGGTGCAGCGCTGCATAAGCTGGCGCCGTCCGCGCCGTCGCTTGCAGCGACGGTTGCGTTGGCTGTGGTGGCGTGTATCGCGGTGGTGGCGGTGTTCCGAAAGGGGCAGGCAGCATGAACGCGTTCCCCGATGCGGCAGCGAAGATCTATGACGACAACATTGTGCGTCTCGTGCCGGGCTATGCGCTGGCGCTTGAGTTGATGGCTGCCATCCTGGCCGTACAGTTGTCGGGACCGTGCCGCATTCTCGTGCCGGGTTGCGGCACCGGCGCTGAAATACTGGCGATCGCCAACAGTTTGCCCGAAGCCAGCTTTGTCGCCGTTGAGCCGTCGGCTGGCATGCTGGATCTGGCGCGGCAGCGCATCGCGGCGGCGGGGCTGTCGGAGCGCGTGGAGTTTGTTTCCGGCTACCTCGATGATGTCGGCGAGCGGGGGCGCTTCGATGCTGCAACGGTTTCGCTGGTGCTGCACTTCCTGCCCGATGATGGCGCCAAGCAGGCATTTCTTTCAGGGGTTGCACAGCGGCTCGCGGCCAACGCGCCGCTGCTGCTGCTTGATGCGCCGAGCGTCGCTTTCGACGAATCAGCTTTGCGGCAATGGCTGCTGACGCAGCACGGTCCGGGTGTGCCGCCCCCCGATGCCGTTATCAAACGCATGCAAACCCTGTGGCACCGGGCAACACCGGAACGCATCGCGGAACTGCTCGCCCGTACTGGGTTTGCCGAGCAGGCGACCTTCTTTCAAACCCTTGGATATGTCGGCACCAGCGCCCGGATGCGCCTGCGATCTGTTGATTAACCGGTTTCCTGTGCACCTGAACCTTTTGTTCTGTTCCCGTTGGAAGTTAGAACGGAGCTAGGGTAGGGAGGGAAGCTTTTGGACCATCAGGAGCCGTCGCGAAAGCAACTCATTCTCGATGCCGCATTGGATATCATCGAGCATGATGGGATGAAGGCCCTCACGCAGCCGCGGATCGCCAAGGCGTGCGGGCTGAGGCAGTCGCATCTCACCTACTATTTTCCGCGCAAGGCCGATCTCTACATTGCACTGCTTGAAGCATCGCATATGCGCGCCGAAGCCAAAGCGGTTCGCAAGGTGCCGCTCGAAGGATTGCTGGTTGCGCTGTTCTTCGATCCGGAGCGTATGCGCTTTTTTCTGTCGATCATCCTTGAGGTGGGCGACGATCCGGATCTGCAACCCATTCTGCAGGAGCATGGCAAGGGGCTGTGCGTTGCCATCGCCAGGCATCTGGGTCGGGCGGACAACGACCCCGATGTGGAATCCTTCGTGAATGAAATGCGCGGCGTGGGTGTCACCAATCTGATGTCGGTCAAGCCCGTGAAGAACGGTGCTGCAGTTATGCGCAAGGTCGCGGCGCGTCACGGGCTGAAGTTCGGCGGCAAATAACGCGTTGCGCTGAAGTGCGCGCCTCTTGATTGCATCATTGCATCGGCGCGATCCCCGATTTTAAAATGACCGAGCATAGGCCGGAAGCCTGCCGGAAGCAGTCGTCTAAAGTGCTTCCAGAAAAGCAACCAGCGCAGCCCGCTCATCTGGTGTCAGCTTGAACGCTTTCATCTGCGGAGATTTTGTAAGCGCCGCGTTGAACTGCGGCTTGCGCTCATCTGCAACGGGCGTCCTTTTGCCTACGCTGTCGATTGCAGCCTCATAGAACCTGACTAGGCCCTCCAGGCGCGGAAAGACGCCGTTGTGCATGTAGGGGCCTGTGCGCGAGACATGGCGCAGGGAAGGCGTCAGAAATTTGCCGATGTCCTCGACTTGACCGGTCACATTGAAGCGGCCGAGATCTTCCAGCTTCCGGTTGAAGAAGCTGAGGCCGATATTGTGGAAGCGATTGTCGGACAGCAGCGGGCCGTTGTGGCAGTTGGCGCAGCCTGCCTTGGTGCGGAAGATGTGCAGCCCCCACACCTGTGTGTCTGACAACGCATTCTGATCGCCGCGCAGGTAGCGATCGAAACGCGTCGGCCGTTCCAGCGTGCGTTGGAACGCGGCGAGCGCAGCAACGATGTCTTCCGCCTCGAAGTTGTTGCCATCGCCCTTGATGGCTGCGATGGCGGAGCGATAGGTGTCGTTGGCGTTGATCCGCGCCACGACGCCATCGAGATTGTCGTTGGCCATTTCGTGCGCGTCGGTCAGCGGGCCAAGCGCCTGGTGTTCCAGTGAGCCGCTGCGCCCGTCCCAGAAGAACGTCGATTTGTAGCCCACGCTAAACAGCGGCATGGCGTTGCGCTTGCCCTTCGCCCGCGCGTGTCCGAACGGTGTTGGCAACGCGTCGCCCCAACCGAGGCGGCGGTTGTGGCAGCTTTGGCAGGCGATATGTCCTGATGCGGAAAGTGCTGGGTCTTCGAACAGATCGTGTCCCAGGCGGGCCAAAGCGAGTTCGCGATCGGTGGGCGCGGGATGGATATTCAGCGCGGCCATTTCCGTGAAGTCGGCGTCCGCAAGCAAGCGCGGCCGCGGCCAGTCGTTCGGCGGCTTCGCATACGCGTCGCGCAGATAGGCCAGCTCCACGGCGGACGGTTGCGATGGAAAGTTTGCATCCAGCGGAACGTCGGGCGGCAGCAGCGCGTAGGCGAGTGAGCCCGCGACGCAAATGGCGGCGAAGGCAATCGCCCCCGCCGCCAGCACTTTGAAACGTGATCGCAATCCGGTGCTTTCTGCTTGGTTCATGCGTCAGAAACGTAAGCCCGATTCCAGCCAGAAGCTGCGGCCCATGACCCAGGGATTGTCATAGGTGGCGACCGAGTTGCCGGACGTATTGAGAATATTATTCACGTGGGCGCTGACATACGCTTGTTCGGTCACCATCACGTGGGCGACCATGTCAAGTGTCAGCACCGCCTTGAACTTCTTGTCGTCGTAGACATCGTGCTGGCGGCCGTTCAGCATCTCATTGGCACCGGTGTCGTAGATACCGTCGTAGCCAAGATTATAGCCAGCGCTGAAATCCAACCATAGCAGGTTGTTAAACCAGCTTGTCGAAAGCGTGCCGCCGATGCGGATAGGAATATCCTTGTTGCCGGTCACCGCAACGAAGCTTTCCTTCGTGTAGGACTCGCCCTTGTAGGAGATGAAAACGTCGCTCTCGTCGTCGTCGAAGTAGGTCGAGCGCGACATGCTTTGTTCCGACCATGTCACCCCGGCGGTAAAGCCTGCCGTGTTGAGATACGTCGTCGGCAACTGGTGCCAGAACTTGGCATACTCAGCAGATGCCGAGCGATAGTATTTCCAGCCGTTATTGGTCAGCATCGTGCAACCGGAACCGCAGCTCTCGGAAGAGAACTGGTCAAGGCCATCGCGCTCAATATAGCGCAGGCGCAGATTTCCGCCCAGCAAGGGGTCCCTGATCCGTACGGTGCCTGTCATTTCGTCGGTGTACGGCGTGGATAGATCCGACCCCTTGAAAGAATAGGTACGGATGTTGGCCGGTGGGGTCCACGTCGAGGACACGTTGCCTTGTGCATCGTGCCCGCGGGTATACGAGAGCGAGTAGGGCTGGCCGTCGCGTATCGCATAGGCCAGGAACTCACCGCTGTAGTAGCGGCTATAGCCCGCGGTGAAACTGATTCCGTCGATGGGGGTAATCGTACCCGCCAGTCGCGGAGCGACATTCAGGTTCTTGAAGTAATCTTCATAGTCGACGCGGACACCTGCGCGCACATTGAACCATCCCAGCGTTTGATCGACTTCTGCGAAGCCGTGGTAGGTGTTCACGGTGCTTTCGGTCATGTTCGCCGGCGAGACGATCTTGATGCGCGCATACTGCTGGCTATTGCAGGCCTCGTCGTTCGGCGGACAGTGGAACTCGCCTCCGGCGGGGCTGGCGGTTTCGCCGGTCGCTGTACGGAATGTCGAATAATAAATGAAGTCGTTGGGACGTCCGCGGCGACCGTCAATCGTCTTCGCTTCGCCACCGATCAGAAAGTTGCCCAGCAGCACGTCGCCGGTCAGCTTGGCTGTGATGCCAAGATCCGTTTGTCCCATCTCTTTGTTGCCATAGCCGCCATTATAGCACATGGCGTTGTCTTGAAGGCTTCGCGATGGGTCCTGGAGCAAAGCGCTGACCGGATCCGGCCGGCACCAATCCTGAAACATATCCGTGCTGAATGTTTCTTGCCACACGCCATTGACAGGCTTCACGCGACGCGATGCGACCCATGCGTGCGCAACATCCTTGCCGGTGTAATTCAACGTGTCGCTGTCGTTGTAGTAGGCCTTTGCTTCCAGCGCGACGTTGCGTAGGCCAATGGAGTCTTCCGTAACATTTGTCAGCGACGTTATATATTCGAGCTGCGTCGATGAGCTTTTTGTTTTGACGTCCATCTCCATGTCGCGCCATGTGGAAAGCGTCCATAGCTGAGCGTAGTCCGTCAGCGACGTATCGAGCGTGAAGCGGCCGATGTCCGTTTTTAGAGAGGTTGCGAAACGCAGAAAAAGGTTTTCCGAGTCTTCATTCGCGACGCCGCTGTAGAAACGGTAGTCTTTCTGTCGCGTTGTCTCAGCGGTTTTACGGCTGGCCTGAATGATGAACGCAAGGTCTGTTGTGATCGGAGCGCCGACAGAGGCAGCAAGACCTTCCTTCACGAATTTTGGCGCTGTGCGCCCAAGCGGATTGGTGCCATCCGGCGTGGCATTGAGGTAATCCACCATCTCGTGCGTATGACGATTGTAAGTTAGCGATCCGCGATAGCGATCTGTGGGTGGGCGCGCAAGATCGTATTTGATTACGCCGCCCTGGAATTCTCCGTATTCGGCGGAAGCGTTGCTGTCGATGAGAGTGGCGACACCAACGAAGTCGGAGGGAACAAATATGTTCTGCGGATGCAAACCATACGTCGCGTTGAGGTTGGGAACCTGGCCTGAGTCGTTAGTGAGCTGGTCGGCAGGAAAGGGTTCAACGGAACCCGTCGCGTTCGAGATTGAGACGCCGTTGAGAATGATTTTGTTATCGTAAGGTTGGCCGCCGTTGATCGACAGCAGCAGCGGGCGCGTATCGATGGCCTGATAGCCATTGATGCCGGCGTTTTCGTTGGCGTCGTTCTGGTACTGCACGTTGGGCAGATTGCGCATGAACGTGTTCGCGTCGCCGCCGCCATCGGTGCGCATTTTCACGCTGCGGGCATCGAACACGGTCATGCCGGTGTCTGCTACCGCGCCGCCGAGCACGACGCCGTCGTGCGGCCCATCCGAAGAAGCCGCTGCGTCGCCTGAGCCCTGGGAGTCAAGAACGCCTTCGTCGGCATCGGCGGAGCCGCTACCACCGCCACCTGTGCCTTGCTTCTTGGCCTTTTTGGCCTTCTTCGGCTTATTGCTGGTGCTGACAACGAGATCGGGAAGGGGCACTTCGCCAGTCGGCCCAGCCTGCTGTTGCGCGGGTGCTTCCGATCCGGGAATTTCCGACGCTGAATTATCTTGAGCCAGTGCTGGGCTGGCAGCCAACAGAACGCACGCAACAACGCCCGCGGGAAAACCCGCGGCAACACACTTCGACATTGATCCCCCCGAAGGACGCAAAACAAACTTCTGGCTGGGATACGAATGCGAAGTACGCTCTACGCAACGCTTCCACTGGCTCGTACACGCAGCGAAATCTGGCCGCGTGAGCGAGCACGTTAATTAAACGTTACTTTATGAGTCAAGTATGATGCCGCTGTCGCCGCTGACCAAAGTCAGTGTGTCGCGTTTCATCACAAGCCGCACGAAACATGTTCGCAAAATGCTCGCCGTCAGGTTGCGGACGGCGGATGGTTGGTCACTGCGATTAGCAACAATGCAACCGTGGGTGCGCATCAAATGTTGGCGCAGCCTGAAGACCGCGCCAACATTGATAGGATCAGAATTTCGACGTGGCACTCAGGATGAATGAGCGGCCCGGCTCATACAGCGGCGTGACGATGGCGAATTCCTGGCCGTAGGTCGCGCGGTCGGCGTAGGTCTCGTTGAAGACATTGCGCACATCGAGACGGAACGTCAGATCGTAGCCGGGCAGGTCCGGCGCATACTCTGCGAACGCGTTGAACACCTTGTAGGCCTTATACGCCGGACGGCCGGGAGTGACGTTGTCGTACTTCGGGGCGATCTCCGCATCGGCGCCAACAGTCAAGCCGGTGCCGACAAAAGTATGCGCGCCCGATATCGTGATGATTTCGCCAACCGGCGTTGCGATATAGGTGCCGGTGTCCGAGTCAGCTGGCTTGCCATCAACCGAGACGTCGATGTTGGCGTACCTGACGCGCACAAAGCCGTCGCCCCAATCGTAGCCAACGCCCAGTTCGTAACCTTCGGAGATGATGTCGCGTACGCGCAGGGCGCCAAACCCGACATTGGTCCACGCGGCGATGCGGGCGTTGTCGATTTCGGTGCGGAACACGCTGCCTTCAAGCTTCCAGCCATTATATCGGGCTACGAGGCCAGCCGTATAATTGTCAGCTTCGACAGCCTGCGGGCCAGTGCCGTAGGTCCAGTCCGGGTTCATGATGAAGTTCTCGGCCAGGGGGATGCCGCCCCACACGTGCGAATAGCCAGCCTTCGCTGTCAGGAACTCGCCAAGCAGATCCTGCTCGCCGGAAATATTGCCGCTGACGCCGCTGTCGGTCCAGGTCTGGCCGGTGACGCCGGTGAACCATTGATGATCGGCACGGCCGCCGAACGAAACGCGCGTGCCCTTGAAAACTTCAATCCGCGCCTGCGAGTAAGCACCGACGACGTCGCTTTCTTCGTCCATCTTGGCGCCCGGATATACCAGTTCGGCGCTGCGGAGAGTGAAGTCGACGCCGGTCACAACGCTGCCGAACACAAACGAAAATTTGTTTTCCGCCTTGCCGTTCACGCTTTCCGAAACACCGTCGACTGGCGAAGGGAGACCGGTGACGCGATCGAAAAGGGGCGTATACACGGTTGTTTTGCTGTGCGCGACGAGCACCGTGGGGTCCCACCAACCTTGCGGCGTGGCATCGGTATAGCTGAACACAGTCGTCTGCCGGTCGATGTCATACTCGCGATACAGCGGTTCGGCACCGATTGGCGGGCGTGTGAAGTTCGCGCGGTAAGGCCGCATGGCATCGTCGCTGAAGCGTTCGTGACTGATCTCGAAGCGGTCGCCCGACTGCGCCTGATATGCAACTTTTCCTAATCCGCTGAGGTAATCGATCTCAGTTCCGCCGATTGTGCGGCCGTTGCCAGCTTCAAAGTCGTCGCCCTTGCCAATGGTGAAGTAGCCGAGAATCTCGACACCGTTTGACATGCCGTAGGCCGCGACGTTGCTGGTGAGCACGTTGCCATTGGTATTGAACTGCGTCTTCAGGAAGCCGCCGAAGCCATCCTTGTCCAGCAGGTCGACCACGTCCTTCGTCTCGTAGGCGATAGAGCCAGCCAGTGCGCCGAAGCCCGCGTCAGCAGGCGCGACACCCGCATCGACGCGCACCGCTTTCAGCAGGCTTGGATCGATAAAGTTGGTACCGTTGTGGTGGAACACCTTGTTGTTTTGAGCCGCGCCATCGACCGTGACGGCAAGCGCCGTCTCTTCCAGACCGTTGACGTAAACCTTCTGCGAAGTCGGGATCGAACTGCCGACGAGAATGCCAGGCTGGCCAGCAAACACATCCTTGATGTCTGCCGGATTGAGGCGGTCGAGATCGGCAGACGTGATGTTTGTCGTCTGCGTGCCGATGCTGGGTTCGCCGGAAACAGTAACGGGGGCTTTGCCTGCAGCGGCCTGCGTGGCCAGCGGAGCAGGTGTGATGTCAGCCGATGCCGGGGCGGACTTCACCGGCTTTTTCGCCGCTGCGGATTTCTTTTTCTGCTTGGCCTTTGGAGCTTCAACTTCGAGGGCCGGGAGCTCGGTCGTTTCCTGTGCTGAAACGATGGATCCGCACCCAAGTCCGCATAGGGCTGCCGAACCGACAACGATAGCCGCAGAACGACGCCCGGTGCAGCGGGCGCGACGCACGTTACGCATATACTATACTCCAAACTCATTACGCGGACTGGCATCACGGCTGCCGAAAGGGCGATGTCAGCTACAAATGCAAGCCTGGCTGGCTTTCACCCTCGCGGGGATGGCTGGCTGTTGCGAGGGGCAGAGTTTGATTGCCTACTGCAGTAGTAAAGTTTTGGATTGGGCGCCGATGAGAAAGGCGCCGGGCGATGCAAATTAGACACTTCAGCTCGTCGCGCTTCAGCCGCCGCTTATTTGAACAAAGTGCGCCGCAGCTCGCCCAAATGCTCCAGTGTCGAGATGGCGCGCGCAGGCTCGTGGGCCGTCAGTGCAAATATCATCGCCTCAAGACATACCAACGTCGTTGCGTGCATGGGCACATGACCGGCATGGCTGCGCAGCACCTCGATGACGACGGCGGCCTCGCGCGCGAGCGGTGTTTCCCTGGTGTCCGTCACCAGCACGACCGGCACGTGCCGCTGTTTGGCTTCAGCCATTGTCATTCTGGCTTCACGAAACGGTTTTCCGAAGGCCAGCATCAAGAGAACATCGACGCTGGGCATGTCGAGCAATTGCTCAGGCAAGGGTGCCATGCACGCGTCGAACACAGCGGTTGAGCGTCCGATGCGGTTTACAGACAACGCAAAATAGCGGGCGAGAAATGCCGTAGATGCGATGCCAAACACACCTATTTTTTGCGCTGATCCAAGCAGCTCGGCAGCCGAGCCAATGCTTGCCCGGGTTCCGTCGACAGACAATGCAAGGAATGTCTCTTGATGATCGGCAAAGACCTGATCAACCGCCGTGGCCGAATGCTCTTTGATCGACGCAACCGTGCGCGCGATGCTGTCAACCGGCGTCTGGCCATATCCAAGTGTCGTCGCGATGGCCTGGCGCAGCTCCTTCAGGCCGCGAAATCCAATCGCCTGCACCGCACGGATAACGGTCGCATCCGAGGTGCCGATGGCCGCTGCAAGCTCCATAGCAGACATCGTCATAACTTCATGCCGATGCCCGTCCATGTATTCGACAACGCGTGCCAGCGACGGGGAAAGCCGCTGGGCGCGCGAACGCATCCGGTCTTTCAATTTGTCGTTCGGTTTAATCACGGGCGGCCCCCAACGAACCCCGGATGACGTGTGGATTCTGTCTTTTTGCGGCCATTCGCCTGTCCGCAGACCGACAGACGATGAGCAAGGTTAATCTGGAACGCAACCGAACGGCCGGACGGGAACCATACTCGCTCGGCCAGCCGCTCCGCTCGCACGCCCTTACCAAGCCCGCGCAAGGATGTGGATGCCAGGCCGTGTGCCCATGCGTCCCATGCCGAGTAAGATACTATACAAAAATAGTATGATTTACTATATGGAGCCCAGTGGTCGAGGCACGCGCGGTGCGGATCACGCCACGGGGATGGTCCGGGTGTCCGCGCTGGCGCATGTCACCCACTCAACGCTGGGTAGTTCCTCGCGCCATGCAAAGCGTACGAGATGGTCGCCAACAGTCGCTTTAACTGTCGCCAGGGCGTGCTCGCTGTCCGCCTCGCAATGCAGGCTCAGAACGTCCCGGTCAGCACGCATGATGCACACGCCGGGCTTGAATCTCACGGTGCCGTGGCTGTCATCATAGGTGGCATGCACCTTGTGCGCGAAGTGCTTGCAAAGCTGAACGAGGTACACGGACGCCTTTGGCGTTTTCACCTCAGCCTTGGCGACAAACATGCGGCGCTCCCCAGTCACGCATTACTAAATGGATGGCTCAGGTCACTGCCATGGATGCTGCATGATGTCTGTCGGGAAAAGCGCATTTCGCACTACTACATCTGCGCGCGGCGCATCTGCCACAACCTTGACGGGGTTCCTCCAGTTTATAAGTTCACGGCTTGGCGGCCGGGTTCCGCTGGCCAAGCTGACGCAAAGAAATGACTGTCATGACGACCAGAAGGAGACGCGTGTGAACGACCTCAAGATCGCGTCGGGTTATTTGCTGCCGCGCAATCGTCTTCGCTTCAGTGTGATGCCGCTGGCCATAACGCTGCTGACGCTGCTGCAATTGTCGTTCGCTTCGATGGCGTCGCCGTTGCGTGCCGAGCCGATGACCGTCACCCATGCGCAGGGAGAGACTGCTCTCCCTGATCGTCCTAAAAAGGTTTTCACCTTCGATCTGGCATCGCTGGAAACGCTTGATGCGCTTGGCGTGGAAGTCGCAGGCGTCATCGGCTCCAATATACCGGATCATCTGGCGAAGTATCGCGACGACAAATATCTCAAGATCGGTTCGCTGTTTGAGCCCGACTATGAAACGATCAATGCAGCTCAACCCGATCTGATTATTGTTGCCGGGCGCTCGTCGCCCAAATATCGCCAGCTCGCGCAGATCGCACCGACGATCGATCTGTCGACAGATGACAGCACATTTCTCGAAAGCGCCTTTCGCAACGCCCGAACGCTCGGCCGCATCTTTGGCAAGGAGCCTGATGCGGAACAGTTGATCGGCAAGCTGCAGCAGACGATAGACGAGCTGAAGGTCAAAGCACGCAGTGCAGGGCGAGGTCTGATTATTCTGACGACTGGCGGGCGCATCAGCGCCTATGGACCGCAATCCCGGTTCGGCGCGCTCCATCGCGACTTTGGCATCGCCGTCGCGATTGATGACCTGGATAAAGCCATTCACGGCCAGAGCGTTTCGTTTGAGTTCATCCTGCAGACCGATCCGGATTGGCTGTTCGTCGTCGATCGGGACGCCGCCATTGGCCAGAAGGGTCAGCCGGCGGCGCAGCTTCTGGACAATGCGCTGATTGCGCGCACCAAGGCAGCCCAGAACAAGCGCATCATCTATCTCGACGCCGCGCGCTGGTATCTCATCGGTGGCGGCATCGTGTCGATGCAGGCAAACGCGGATCAGATCGCCACGGCGTTGGACGCCAAACCATAGATGCCGATCGCTCGCGCTCATGCACTGCTGCTGCCTGGGCTTGGCGTTGCCACGCTGTGTGCGCTCTTTGTCTGGAGCGTGTTTGTCGGCGTCAGCAATATCAGCCTTGCGACGTTGCTTGCCTCAGGCTGGGCCGATACGCAGGTTCAGGTGCTGTTTGAAAGCCGGGTTCCTCGCACTCTGGCCCTTGTGCTGGCAGGTGCCGCTATGGCGGTGGCTGGAACGATCCTGCAAATGATCGTCCGCAACCGTTTCGCTGAACCTTCCACGGTCGGAACTGCAGAAGCGGCAAAGCTCGGCTTCCTGCTGGCGCTGATATTCGTTCCCGACGCATCTATCGCTTTGCGCCTTGTTGCTGCGACGGTGGTGGCACTGCTTGTTACAGCGATATTTCTGCGCATTCTGCGTCACACGTCGCTGCAGTCACCGTTGATTGTCCCGCTCGTCGGCATTCTTCTCGGCGGTGTCATCAATGCGGCGGCAACTTTCATCGCTTACCGATACGACCTGCTGCAATCTCTGGCGACGTGGAGCAGCGGCGACTTCTCGATGATCCTGCGCGGCCGTTATGAGCTGCTCTGGCTTGCGCTGGGCATGACGGTCATCGCCTATATCTACGCCGATCGATTTACCGTCGCCGGCATGGGCGAAAATTTCACGACCAATCTCGGGCTGAATTATCGTGCCGTCGTTGCGCTTGGCCTCGTCATCGTCGCGGTGGTTACGGCTGTGGTCATCGCCACAGCTGGCATGATCCTGTTTCTAGGTCTCGTCGTGCCGAATCTCGTCAGTCTCGTCATGGGCGATAACGTCCGGCGGGCGCTGCCATGGGTCGCACTGCTCGGTGCGGTGCTGGTTCTCGTTTGCGACATTCTCGGGCGGATCGTGAATGCGCCGTATGAGATCCCGGTCGGAACCATGCTCGGTGCGGTGGCAAGCGGGCTATTTCTCTATTTGCTGCTGCGTAAGAACGCTCACCTTACATGAAGCAGAGCGCCTCTACATTGCTGTCGCCTTCAGTTCTGCCGGTTGCGGTGTTGGCGTTGCTGTGTGTCATTGCTTGCGTCGCGTTCATGACGGTAGGCGCCAATGGCGCCTGGAGTTTCGTGCTACCGTTCCGTGGCGGCAAACTCGCGGCCATGGTGCTTGTCGGCTATTCGATTGCCGTTTCGACGGTGCTGTTTCAGACGGTGACAGGCAATCGCATTCTGACGCCGGCGATCATGGGCCTGGATACGCTTTATGTCCTGATCCAGACGGCGCTTATATTCAGCATCGGCAGCGCCGCCACCGCTGCGTTGCCGCCGGCCGCGATGTTTCTCGCGCAGGCAACCGCTATGATTTTGTTTTCTGGCCTGCTTTATCTGTGGCTGTTTTCAGGCCGCACCCAAAGTCTCTATCTCATCGTTCTGGTTGGACTGGTGCTCGGCGTGCTGTTCCGCAGCGTCGCCAACCTTTTGCAGCGGCTCATGTCGCCGAACGAGTTCGTGGTTCTTGCCGACCGCCTGTTTGCAAACTTCAATACTGTGAACACGCAGGTTCTGGCTGTGGCCGCAGTGGCGGTTGTCGCCGTCTCAATTTTCGGATTTCGAAAGTTGCGCACGCTGGATGTGCTGCTGCTGGGTCGAGAACCGGCCATCGCGCTTGGCGTTGACTACAAAGCAAGCGTCGCGCAGATCCTCATCATCGTGGCGATACTGGTTTCGGTCTCAACCGCGCTGGTGGGGCCGGTTACGTTCTTCGGGCTGCTCGTCGCCAGTCTGGCGTATCGCATCAGCAGCTCGCAGAAACACGTCTACGTGTTGCCCGTGGCGGTGCTGGTGGCAATCCTGATGCTCGTGGGCGGACAGTTCATTCTGGAGCGCGTGTTTGCGTTCAACACGGCGCTCAGCATCATCATCGAATTCGCTGGCGGTATCGCCTTCATCATCATGCTGCTGCGAGGAACCTCGCGATGATTGTCACGCAGAACCTGAAGAAAGCCTATGGCACGGCTGATGTCGTGCAGGATGTCTCTATCGAAATTCCGCGGCGCGGCATCACGTCGATCATCGGGCCAAACGGAGCAGGCAAATCGACCTTGCTCGGCTTGATCAGCCGGTTGCTTCCGGCAACATCCGGAACGGTATTGGTCGATGAACTGAACGTTGCGACCGCACCCAGTGACGTGCTGGCGCGTCGTTTGTCGATCCTCAGGCAGGACAACCATCTCACCGCTCGCCTGACTGTGCGCGATCTCGTCGCTTTTGGCCGCTTTCCTTACACCGGCGGCCGCCTGACCGCTGACGATCAGAAACGCATTGATGAAGCCATTCGCTATCTGGGGCTTGAAGAGCTGCAGGGCCGCTTCATCGATGAGATGTCGGGCGGGCAGCGACAGCGGGCGTTCGTCGCCATGGTGCTGTGTCAGGATACCGATTACGTGCTGCTGGACGAGCCGCTCAACAATCTCGATATGCGCCATGCGGCGGGCATGATGAAGCTCATTCGCCGGATCGCTGACGACCTCGGCAAGACATTCGTGCTGGTGCTGCACGATATCAATTTCGCATCCATCTATTCCGACCACATCATTGCAATGCGCGAGGGCTCCGTCATCAGGCAGGGCAAGCCAGCGGATATCCTGCAAACGCCTGTGCTGCGCGACATCTTCGACTTCGACATCCCCATTCACGAGATCGAAGGCAGGCGGCTGGGCCTTTATTATTTCTGACACGCGCCGCGCCGATTAGTGCGGCCGATCCGCAGGCATTTCCCCTATTGCGGTTGCCAAGAAGCTTGGCATGGGGCGGAATTAAGCCAGAAAATCCGGTGCAAGCCCTTTGACGGTCTCGTGGCGCGACATGGTCGTAGGTCTGTAGTAATCATGCCGTCGTTGTGCAGGCAGCTGGAAGGGGCAGACCGTTGGGCCTATCAGAACTAAGAATGCTTATCGCAGAGCATCAAAGAGCGGTTGCGCTCACAGCAGGCGTAGCCATGGCCGCCGCTTTTGTCGGCATTGCTGCTCTGTCGCTGAGCGATAACCCCGCAACGACGGAGCTAGACACCGCTGCTCAAGCTGGTCGCGAACCGGCTGCGACAGAGCTGCGCCCTTCTCTCGATTGCGCATTCCGGCCTGCCAACCACAACAGCATCTATTTCTATTTTGATGTGGCGATGAACGAAGGGGCCGAACCGCGATTCTTTGAGCGGGCAGTCGTGTTTGGCGATGGCAGTCGTAGAGCGTATGAGGGCGATGACCGCCCTGTTTGGAACTACTCTGTGGACGCGGACGGCAACGCCACGATTGCATCGCAAAGCGATGAAACGCGCATAATTCTGTATGGCCTCCGGATGGACATTGCCGGTGTCTGGCCAGTCGAAGCGGGCATCAGAAGTCCGGTGTTTTTCAACCTCGGCGGCGAATGTCGGCAGGCCAATCTTGTGAGCGCCCGTTCAACGATGTCGGCGTCAGGTGAAACAATGAAACCCGCGGCGCAGTGAAGGGGCCGGGGACTCGCGCGACGATCTGTAACGCACTCCGTTGGTTTCCGGTTCGCCGGTAGATGAGCAACGCCTTTGTCCGGCGCGGCGAGCGAGTGCCGAACTTCGCTGAGTCCAGGCCGGCTCTGGCGATCCACTCTAGACACCAACGCGCGTACTGCAGTGTTGTAAGCCTGCCGCTATCGCCACTTGCCGTTCGGGTAAGCACAGATCGCGTCGCCGCCTAGTGGGTCTTATCGGTCAGCTCATAGATGGAGATGCCGTGTGCGGAGGGTCTCAATCGCATTGCGGAAAAATCTGTACCGGTAACGGTCCGTTACTTGGCAACCGCCAAGCACTCGACTAGCGTTTAAGCAGACTAGCGTTCGAGCAGATTTGTTCTTACGGGGGGTGCGATGCAGGTCTTCAAGTTAGGCTTCGTGGCCGCGGTTATGGTGTGCGCACTTTCGGCGATGGCTCAGGCGGCCGATTGCACCCGGGTCGCAGCCAGTGGCGATAACGTAACCCACGATTTGGCTGTGCTGTTCTCCACAAACGCCCTCAAGAATACGATCGCAGGGCGAGGGCTTGTAGGAAAGGGGCCAGTGAAAACCACCTGCAAATCAGGCTCGGCAATGATTGAGTGTTACTCCTCGCAGATGGCCTGCAAGGGCGGAACGCCCGCGACCTGCTTGGGCCCCTGGCTATGCTTCTGAACCGGCGCAAGACGTGACTTCGTTTTGAATCTGTTCCTGCGGCTCGATCCTCGCAGTTATGCAGAGCACTATCCAAAAAGATGCATCGGGCGCTTCTGGCCCGTAACGCCGCTCGCCTGACGAAAGCTAACGGATCGCTTGACCTCCGGGGACGCGGCGGCCACGAGGCGTCGGCGTCTCGGCATGGCTGACGCTTGGTCCCAAAAACTGCGACCGCCATTCTCCATAATCAGCGATGATGAGGGGCGCCCGGATCACGACTACTTACTGGTACATCGCGTCAGATGTTGATCTTGGAATGTCGGAGACGAAGCCAGATCACGCACTGAATATCGGTGCGTCAATGGTAATGACGCGCTGCAATCCTATAACACGCAATGTGTAGTGGACGTGTTCTGTTCACCACAAGTACAACCAAAAGGAGTGCATGGGGTACGCAGTGTACTGCGTCCACTGACGACTCACCCATTGTTGTCGATGTGAGCTGGCGGCCCTGGGGACCTACATATGCGTCGGCGATCTTGTTCAGCAATTCTGCCATCTCGCACTGCAGCGCTTGCAGTGATGCATACGCCGAGCGCGCACGCCCAGCAGGTCTACGCCAATGGAACAACAGTAACCGCCAGCGGCACGATCACCACGAGCGGGCCACCGGCACTGCTTGCGATCAATAGCGGCGTCATCCTCAGCACTACACCGCTGACAATAACGAACACCGGCGGCGACGGCGCTCGGGCAACGACCAGCGGACAAATCACAATTGCAGCCGGCTCATCAATCATCACGACTGGCGCAACTGCGATTGGCGTCTCTGTCGATGGTATTGGATCGCTGATTACTGTTGGCAATGGCACGCAGATCACGACAAGCGACGCCTACTCCAGCGGATTTTACATTTACGACGGAGGTCAGATCGATGCTGTCGGAGTGACGATCGATACCGCAGGCACACAAGCGCACGGCATGGTCGTTTATGATGGCGGACTCATCAATGCAGCAGGAACCACCATTACTACCTCGGGAGCAAACTCCCACGGAATAGCGGTTTTCCTGGCCGGACAAATCAGTGCTGAAAACATATCGGTGACCACCACCGGGACTGAATCTCACGGCATATATATGACAAGCATGGGCAGTACATTCGTGAGCATTTCCGATAGCGTCATCACAGCCCAAGGACTCGACGCATCCGCTGTTCGCTCCGTTGGAAACAACACTCTCGCCATCGCCAATAGCACGCTGAGTGCTGAAAATGGGATAGGCTTCGATACGGTCGGCGGAACGCTGACCGCGAATGTCATCAACTCGACCATCACCGGTGGCAATGGGCTTCTGAATGTCGGCGCCGCAGCGACTTTGGGCATCGACGCGACGGGATCGACACTGAACGGTTCAGCAACCACGGCAGCTGGCGGCGTCTCCATTGTCGCTCTTACCAACTCGCGCTGGAACGTAACGGGCGATTCCAACATCTCATTTCTGGATAACGCTGCGGGAAGCCTTGTGCAGTTCACGCCGCCGGGATCGGGGGCAGGACCGTTCAAAACGCTGACGGTCAACGATTACCTCGGTGCTGGTGGTACGCTAGCCGTCAACAGCATATCTCGGCGGCGATGGATCGCCATCCGATAGGCTGGTGATCGATGGCGGCAACGCGATTGGCACCTCGTTGCTGTCGGTCAATAACGTCGGCGGTGGCGGTGATCTCACACGGTTGGACGGCATTCTCATTGTTGACGCACTTAACGGAGCGACGGTGCCAGACCTGTTCGCACTCGCTGCGCCGGTCATTGCAGGCCCGTACGAATATTCGCTCTATAAAGGCGGTGAGAATGGCGCCAACCCGCAGAACTGGTATCTGCGCTCTGATCTCGATTGCGAACTCGATCCTAACGTTGCGGAATGTCGTGGTGGCGGCGGCGATGACATCCCAGATTGGCGGCAGGAAACGTCGCTTTATGCCGCTGTTCCTGCGATGACGTTGCTGTACGGTCGCCTGATGCTCGACACGCTGCACGAACGGCGCGGAACATCCGTCAGCTCATACGCAGAAGGTGTACACAACGCTGCATGGGCGCGTGTCATCGGTCAGCATGGCGATCGTGATGGCGGCAAGGGCGGCATCTACGGCGCCGGCCCGAAGTACGACTATGACTTCTGGGCCTTCCAGGGCGGTCTTGATCTTTATCGCGACGGCGATGTCGGCACATCACGCAACCACGCCGGCGCCTTCTTCGCCATCGGCCATGGTTCCGGCGATGTGCAGCACATCGGCGATGGTAGGGCGGGTGAGAACTCGTTCATGGCGTATTCGTGGGGCGCCTACTGGACGCACTACACGCCCAACAACGCCTACGTTGACGCGCTGTTGTTAGGCTCGTGGTACGATATTGACGCCAAGTCGAACCGCATCCCGAAGATGAAAACAGACGGCGGCGCCTTAGGTGCTTCGCTTGAAGGTGGCTATCCGGTTTACACCGGCCCCGGCGGCTTCAGCATCGAACCGCAGGCGCAGCTTGCCTATCAGACCATCAATCTCAACAACGGATCAGATGTCGCCGCGCAGGTGCACTTCGGTAACGTCAACTCTCTGATGGGCCGCATCGGCGTTCGCTTCGCGCAGGACTTCGGCACACCGACCTGGCTGACCGGAGCACCGTCCACCTTCACTGCATGGGTGCGCCCAAACTTCTGCGTACGAATTCCTCGGCGATCCAAAGACCAAGTTCATCTGCCACCGGCTTCATCCCCGTTCGCGGCCGACATGCGGGCGGCACGAGCATTCGAGATCAACACCGGCTTCTCGACCGACATCGGCGACGGCGCGGCGATCTACGCCAACGCGTCCTATCTCGTCGGCATCGGCGAACACGCCGACGGCAACGCCTATGACGGCAAACTCGGCGTCAAAGTTGCCCTGGTGATCCGTAGGCTATCTGTGGACATGCGCCGGGGCATTTTTGGAGATGTGCCCTTATGTTTTTCCGTGGCCAGGAAATTGCCCTCACTTTGGTCGCTTTAGCACCTTCTGCCTTTTTCAGCCCCGACGCGGCCGCGCAGATAAATTGCACCGGCGTCGGAGATCCCGCCTGCACAACCTACACCAACGTGAACATCACCACGACGCTTCCGGGTGATTATGCAGTGACAGCGAGCAATGGTGGCGCCGCTACGATAGACGAGGGCTCTCTTACAACGCCGGGCACGGTGGCGCTGGCGCATGCACGCTTTGTTCTGGGGGTGCGATTAATCTTCTTGGAGGTGTCGTTGTGCTCCAGTGCCGGCATCGGTCTAGCTGCGTACGACGCGAACAGCGCAATCACCATGGATGGCGGTTCTATAACCACACAAAACGACGGATCGCGCGGCGTTTCGTCGTTTTCCTGACGCAGTCGTGACGTTGACAAACGGCGTCGCCATCGAAACTCTTCGGGCTGAACGGCTGCGGCCTCGATGTCTCAGGTGCTCAAATCTGCGATGTCCGGTGGGTCCATAACTACCCGTGGCGACGTCGCGGAAGGCGTTTGGACCTTCGGTGCCAACACTGTGGTTACGCTGACGGACGGCGTCACTATCAATACTTTATGGCAGAAGTTTCCCCACCGGCGTTTTATCGCTGTCGGACGCTCAGGTTACCATGGATGGTGGTTCGATTACGACGTCGGGTAGCGACTCGTCATGGCGGCATGCATGGCCAGCGGCGGGTGGAACGCTCGCACTTGACAGCGTGGTGATAGCAACTTCGGGAGAAAGAGCCGCGGGCGTGCGTGACCCCGAGCAGCACTCTGACGATGACGGGCGGATCGATTACGACACATGGCTTCGGCGCTGCGGTTGCGTCGTCGTTATACGGAACCAGCATCACCAATCTTGATGGTGTCACCGGCTGTTTCCACGGCGTCCGATGGCATTGTGCCTTCTCATACGAGGATTCACCGACCGATGCCACGTCTCAACCTAGTGAATTCCAGCATCACCGCACCGATAGACCAGAGATGATGCGCGGGCATCCGGCATTGCTCATGTAAATTTATCAAGCAGTACGGCTCACGGGTGCAGCGATAAAGACTGTGGGGGCGACGACCAATGTTGATCTGCAGAACAACTCGACGTGGACCGTTACGGGCGATCCCAACGTGACGAGCATGACAAACGGAGCAGGCAGCGTTGTGCACTTCACGCCGCCCGGTTCGAGTGCGGGACCGTTCAAAACACTGACAACGGCAGGACCCACGCTTCTACCGGTCGGGCGGCACGCTGGGCATCACATACGCGCTGGGCGGCGATGGATCGCCATCCGATAAACTGGTGATCGATGGCGGAACGGGAACCGGTACGTCTCAACTTGTGGTCAGCAACGTCGGCGGACTTGGCGACCTTACCCAACTCAACGGAATTCTGGTCGTCGATGCGATCAACGGCGGCACAACGGTGCCGGGCTTGTTCGCGCTCGCCGGTCCGGTGGTCGCCGGCCCATATGAATACTCGCTCTATCGCGGCAGCGAAGATGGCTTCCAATCTGCAAACGCCTGGTATCTGCGCTCCGGAGCCGAACTGCGCACTCGATCCGTCGACTCCGATCTGCGGCGACGATATCCCAGACTGGCGCCAGGAAACCTCGCTTTATGCCGCCGTTCCGGCGATGACGCTGCTGTACGGCCGCCTGATGCCAGGACACGTTGCATGAGCGTCGCGGCACTGCGGTCAGTGCATACGCAGAAGGTGCACCGAATGCTGCATGGGCGCGTGTGATCGGCCAACACGGTGATCGCGACGGTGGCAAGGGTGGCATCTACGGCGCCGGCCCCAAGTACGACTATGACTTCTGGGCCTTCCAGGGCGGCATGGACCTTTATCGCGACGGCGATGTTGGAACGTCACGCAATCACGCCGGTGCGTTCTTCGCCATCGGTCACGGCTCCGGCGATGTTCAGCACATCGGTGACGGCAAAGTCGGCGAGAACAGCTTCATGGCCGACAGCTGGGGCGCTTACTGGACGCATTACACGCCCGAAAACGCCTATGTCGACGCGCTACTGCTCGGATCGTGGTACGATATTGACGCCAAGTCGAACCGCATTCCGAAGATGAAAACAGACGGTGGCGCGTTTGGCGCTTCGCTTGAAGGTGGTTATCCGGTTTACTCCGGCCCCGGCGGATTCAGTATCGAACCGCAGGCGCAGCTCGCCTATCAGACCATCAATCTGCACAACGGATCCGATGTCGCCGCGCAGGTGCACTTCGATAACGTCAATTCACTGGTGGGCCGCGTCGGCGTTCGCTTCGCGCAGGACTTCGGCACGCCGACCTGGCTGACGGGCGCACCCTCCACCTTCACCGCATGGGTGCGTCCGAACTTCTGGTACGAGTTCCTCGGCGATCCGAAGACGAAGTTCTCGTCCGCCACCGGATTCATTCCGTTCGCGGCCGACATGGGCGGCACCACGTTCGAGATCAACACCGGCTTCTCAACCGACATCGGCGACGGCACCGCCATCTACGCCAACGCATCGTATCTCGTCGGCATCGGCGAACACGCCGACGGCAACGCCTACGACGGCAAACTCGGCGTCAAGGTTGCGTGGTAGTGTCGGGAGACTGTATGGCCGCTTGCCGCGGATGAACTGACGCGGTATTTCTTGGCGTTTGTCGGTCACCGCCTCGGGAGGTTCACGTCCGCAAACTCGGCGGAGCAGCCTTTGGCGACGGCGTGCGCCAGTAGGGCCCTTAAGACGATAGCCTTGCGAGGACGACCTAAGTCTGCCGCATCACATCGCTATTGAACTCTCCATAATAGGAGGTGCGCCAACCATTTGGATTCAATGCGGCAGATATGGGAAACACTTTCGATAGGCTGTTTCACGCCGCCGAGAATAAGGGCTTGTGGCCCGTTATGAGCGATTTTGATCGCATTCAATTTCAGGGCGAGCGTATCTACTGCGTCCTGAGCCACCGCAAAGCTTATGTCTAAAATGGCTCTCTTCGACAATTTAAGCGAACCGGCGAACTCATCTTCCACGTAAACCATAGTTTGCCACGGCGGCATGGTGGTCTGCTCCAATGGGCAGCGCGAGGGTTTCAACGGCTGCTTCTAACCCGTAGTGGACAGTTTAGCCGCCCGATGTGCTGAACGTGCAACATCATCGGCGGGTTTGCTACGTCCCCTGATTAAGCGTGTCCCGAATCGGCTAAATAGCTCTTCCAAAGCGGGTGAGCGTAGCGGCACATTTTACGGTGGAATGCTATGCAACTGCTACACTCGACAATCGCCCGTGGCTTTAGCGCTGCGATGGCGCTTTTTTTGTGCCTGAGCGCATTCAGCGGTCGCGCGCTTGCCTCCGCCGGCTGCGACGCCCTCAATACCGGCGCGTGGAATGTGACCCTTTCCATTTCGGGCACCGGATATACGTCGATGTTGAACTTCGATGTCGGTGATACCGTCCACGTCACGGCCGTAGAACTTTCACCGTCGGGTGGCATCGCCTTGTTCGACGGGGCCGCTGGAACGCTGGGCACCACCAGCGGTTCTGGGACCATCAATCATACGGTCACCGGGCCGGACGATCTGTCGATGGTGGTTGGGCTTGCCAGTGGGACAACTTTTTTCGCCCAGTACGGCCTTACAGCAACGTGTGATGCCGCACCGTCACCAGGGCCCAGCCCGACGCCGAAGACAGACGCTTCGCAGGCGGTGACCAAGGGCTTCCTCGCCTCGCGCATCAACGGCATTCTGCTCAACGATCCAACAGGTGTAAGCCTGCTCGACCGCTCGTTGGCCTCGTCTGGCCAGACCAACATCGCCGCTGCCGGCAATGGCACGACGAACGTCGCCAGTAACGCCGCTGCCTTCGGCAGCGCCATGGGCCTCGGCGTCGGCGGCCTCGGCGACGACGCCATCGACACATCGGGATCCAAAAACATCCGCTTCTCGCAATCGCTGTCGCAGCTTCGCCGTCAGGCAGCCGATGCTCAGATGCGCAAGGACAGGATGGCCCTCGGCGCCGGTGACGGCGGGTCGCTCCCGCTCGCCTACGAGACGGCTTCGCCCTGGGACATCTGGGTGGAAGGCCGTTACTCCGCCTTCGACGATGACAACGGCAATCTGGGCCGCGATGGCCATGTCGGCGTGCTCTACGTCGGTGGCGACTATCGCGTAACGGAAAACGTGATCGTCGGCGTGCTGGCCCAGTTCGATTGGGCGAAGGACGAAAGCGGCGTCCTCTCGTCCAAGGTGGACGGCAGCGGCTGGATGATCGGGCCCTACATGTCTGCGCGCATCCACGACAACATCTATTTCGATCTGCGCGCCGCCTGGGGCCGCTCCGACAACGATATCGATGTCGCCAATGCCACCGGCTCTTTCGACACTTCGCGCTGGCTCGTGAAAGGTACGCTTGCGGGTAACTGGATGCATGACGTATGGCGCATTACGCCGTCGGCCGAATTGGCATACGTCGAGGAAAGCGCCGACGCCTTCACCAATTCGGCCGGCACCTTCGTGCCGGGACAAGACGTTTCCCTGGGGCGCCTGCAGTTCGGCCCCGAAATCGGCTATCGCATCCGGCACACGGCCGACACCTTCATCGAGCCGTTTGCCGCTCTCAAGGGCGTCTGGGACTTCGACAACCCGAACGTTGCCATCATCGACGGCTTCGTTGTCGGCCCCGGCAACTTCTGGGGTAGGCTGCAGGGCGGTCTCAATGTCGTGACGTCGAGCGGCTGGTATGCCCGCGGCCTCGCCTCGTGGGATGGCATCGGAGCCGACGACTACAATGGCTTCACGCTGCAAGGCACGATCAACGTGCCGCTGAACTAGTCGGTGAACAGGCAGACCAGCGGACGGCGGGCTGCGGACTTCCGTTCCTGGCTCTAAGCGGCTGAAGGGGCTGATCTCCTGGGATCGCGTTCCGACAGCAGCGACGATGAATGCGAGCGCGGCCCTCGCTGCCGGCTTCACGATCACCGATTGGCTGGCAGGGCACGCTGCCAGTTCGCGCTTTCCGATCCACTGTCGAACGGGATTGCGAGCCTCTTTGAAGAGGTGTCTGCGTCCGCGCATACCAAAGATTAGACGGACCGCGGTTGCCCGGACATGAGCCCGCGCGAGCTGGCGGCGAAGTTCACCGATGGCCGCTAATACTACGTATCTGAAGCCTCCGTGTACCGCTTGCTGAAGGCTCACGACCTCATCACCAGTCCGGCGTTTATCGTCGTCAAGGCGGCCGATGAGTTCCGCGACAAGACCACGGCACCGAACAGCTGTGGCAGACCGACTTCACGTATCTGAAGGTGATCGGCTGGGGCTAGTTTTATCTGTCGACGATCCTCGGTGACTTCTCGCGCTACATCATCGCCTGGAAGCTGTGCGCGACAAATACGTGCCGAGGACATCACCGATACGTTGCAACTGGCGTTGGCAGCATCAGGCTGCGACAGCGCCCGCGTCGCCCACAACGGGTAGTGGATTTGCTTTGAACGCTGTCATGCCGCTGCGGTGATTGTGCGTGGCGTCTCGGCTTCTTTCGGCACAGTGTTTAGTGAACGGGTAAATCGGGTGTTAACCGCACAGCGACCGATATTCGTTTACTGTTTGAATGCAACGGCGCCAAGCACACGATTCACCGTAGACTTTTTGTAATGTTTCAACTCGAAACCTGTCGGAGCCAAGCGTACCGTGACGTCGATCAGGGCATCGTCTGAAGCTACTGAAGCAACACCACCGGCATCGCCACTGGAAGCCATGGCAAGCCGCCTGATGGATCTGGTCACCGCGACGCTAGTAAACGGCATCCCCGTTCTTGTATGTGATCGCGCGGGACGCATCGTGCTGGCTAACGACGCGCTTCACACTGTTTTGAACTACAGCAAAAACGAATTGCTGAACCAATCGTACTCGGACGTGTGCATCGATCTAGCGCTGGACGAGTTGTTCGAGGATATGGAGAAAACACCGGCCGTCACTTCTCGCTGGAGCGGCGATATCACGCTCAAAACCGGCGAGCGTGAAACCCAAATGATGAGCGCCACCATCAGCGCACTGCGGGACGCGACCGGAAGTCCATCGCATTGTCTTGTTGTGATAAGCGACGCATCCGGCGGCGGTGCGCGGCAAATCCCGACCAAGGGAACTGCACTGCAGCGCCCCGGCAATTATGACGGCGATTACGCCGAAGCCATCCTGAACAGTTTGCCGGGCGTCTTCTATCATTTCGACGACAACTTCAAACTGGTGCGCTGGAACCAAAACTTCGAAAAAATATCTGGTTACACTGCCAACGAACTGCTGGGCGCCGAGCCGAAAATGTTCTGCGTCGAAGAACAGCGGGAGCTGGTCTACAGCCGAATCCGCGAGGTGATGGAGACCGGCGAAAGCACCGTCGAATCCGACTTTCTGCGGAAGGACGGAAAACGCATTCCCTATCTTTTCACCGGCACCCGCTTTGAGCGTCACGGCCGTGTAGGCTTTGTAGGCGTTGGCAATGACCTTTCGACCCGCAAACGCATTGAGGAGGCTTTGCGGGTTGAGACCGCGCGGTTTGAAGCGCAAGTCGAAAGCTCTGTCGACGGCATTCTTGTTGTTGATGAAAACTTTGTGAAGGTTATCCAGAACCAACGTCTAACCGAACAATGGAAGATACCACATCATATTGCATCGAACCCGGATAACGCGGTGCAACTTGAGTATGCGGCAAGCAACACCACTCACCCCGATGAGTTTATCGCCAAAGTTCACTGGCTAATGGCGCATCCCAATGAGGTCAGTAGCGACGAAATTGAGCTGCGTGATGGTACCGTGCTCGATCGCTACTCAGCGCCTGTTTTAGACCGAGAAGGCAACTATTACGGTCGCACGTGGATTCATCGCGACATAACTGCGCGCAAGCAATCGGAACAGCGCATTCGCCATCTTGCGTCCCATGACGACCTTACGGGACTGTGCAATCGCAATGTCGTGCAGGAGCGCATCGCCAACGCCATAGATGCCGCGCGACCAGGTCGCAGGATTGCATTGCTGTACCTCGATCTTGATCGCTTCAAGATCATCAACGACGGCTATGGACATCCGTTCGGAGATGAAGTCTTGAAGGCGACAGCGAAGCGATTGCAGTCACTCGTGCTGCCGCAGGACACGGTGGCCCGATATGGTGGCGATGAATTTCTTATTCTGCTGACCGACCTTGATTCCGCAGCCAACGCCCACGGAATAGCAAAGCGAATAGTAGCCGGCCTGGATGGCCCGCTCATCGTCAACCAGCGCAGCGTTCATCTTTCGGGCACCGTTGGCGCTAGCATATTTCCCGATGACGCGGAGACGGCAGACGAACTGATTGGGAATGCCGATGCTGCGATGTACTGGGCGAAGGAACTGGGACGAAACACGTTCCAGTTCTACAGTCGTGAGCTTGGCGAAGAAGCTATGCGTCGCGTGGATCTGGAAACGCGCCTTCGGGCCGCAATTCAAAACGGGCGCCTAAGCCTCGCCTATCAGCCGAAGGTCAGCTTAAAGTCCGGTGCGATTGTCGGCTGCGAAGCGCTTGCGCGGTGGCACGATCCGGAGCTTGGGCACATTGCGCCGGGCCGCTTCATTCCGGTAGCCGAAGAATCTGGCCTCATTATTTCGATTGGCGATTGGGTTCTGCGCGCTGCCTGCGCTCAGGCGCGTTCCTGGCTGGACAAAGGCTTGCGGCCGATATGCGTTGCAGTGAATGTTTCCGCGCGTCAGCTTCTGCAGCAGGACTTCGCAGCCGTGGTACTGCGCTGCCTTGCCGAGACGGGACTGCCGCCAGAACTGCTTGAAATTGAGCTCACGGAAACTTTGATAGCGTCCGACACCGAACGTGCGGCCGAAACTTTTGGATGTCTGAGCGCGTCTGGTGTGAAACTGTCGATCGACGATTTCGGCACCGGCTATTCAAGCCTTAGCTATTTGCAGAATTTTCGAGTCGACACACTTAAGATAGACAAATCATTTATCGCCAAGATGCTTTCGGATAGCGGCAACGCTGCGATTGTCCGCGCGGCAATCTCTCTGGGGCACAATCTGCAGTTCAAAGTACTCGCCGAAGGTGTCGAAACGCTGGAACAGTGTCGCTTCCTGGCCGAGATCGGATGCGACGAAGTTCAAGGCTATTTTTTCAGCAAGCCCGTGCCGTCGACGGAGTTTGAAGCACTGCTGTCAATACGGGACGCGCAGGCGCAGCAGCTGGCTTGACGCCGCATCCCGGCAATGTGCTGAGCTGGCTTGCATGCCGGCAAACATATTCGCTGCAACTCGCCAGTTCTGTCGTCCTTAGTCGCCCCAACGTCTGTGATAGCGTTTTGCACCTCAAAGGAGAGCCAATGGCGGTCGCCAAAGCCCATCGGAGCGGCTCGTACGCGATATCCGCCGGGCAAAGCTAATTCTGTCTCATTTCCGGGATGCGCAGCCCGGTTTCTATCATGAGGTAGACGATGCTCGTGCGATTGTCATTGAGGCCATCAAGGGCTCCGGGCGCGAGGATGACATTTTGGCCCAATGGGTGGAGGAGGCCAAGTGCTACTCGTAGTGCTGTTCGGGTGCAAAGTAGATGTTGTCGAGGAGTTCAGTGAGCTTGAGTTTTTTACTCTTGTTGATTTTGACGAGCATCAATTTCAGCATGCTGATGGATTTGTTGGCGGTGTTGGATTGCACCTCTTTGCGCAGGACCAGTTGTTTCCAATAATCATGCAGCGCGGCAGCGTGCTTCCAGGAGAGTTGATTTAACGGTACGTTGTGGCCGATGGCATTGATGAAGATGCGGACGCAGGTGTCGCGTTGGATACGCCATTTGCGGAGTTGGTTGGGAGAGTGGTCCTTAAGGCGGGTTTCGTCGATGGATTGATACGTGTCTACGACGTCGAGGAGCGAGAGGCCCGGTGGTTCGATGCTGCCCATGAGCGAAGCAACGACGGACTTGTTGTGAAGCTGTTTGTTGGCGACGAGGTATTCCAGTCGTTGGATGACTTCGTGGAGCCGGTCGTGGGTGTATAGGGTCGTTTTTGGGGAATAATCATAACCATGGCGGCGGGCTGTTGCGACGGCCCTGTCATAGTCCGCTGAGGCGTCGGGGTTGATGCCGTCGGCCAGGGCAGACCAGCGCTGATGAAGGGCGTGGTCGAGGTAGGCTATGATGGTTCGGGCTTGTATGCCGTAGGGGTCGTCACAGACACGGATGTGTGTGCTCTGAATGACGATGTTACGCGTTTCCCAAAACTTGAAGCGTGTTGGTACTTTCCGGCGGAGGTGCCAGATGCCATTGCGGTTATATGGTTCCGGGCTGCGGCTGTGGCGGCGGGGGCTCAAGGGGCTCTCTTGCATGGGTACAAGAGTTAGCTAAGGGGCGAGCTTTGTCGACCAGTATCGCATTAAGTGTGGGGTAAAGTGTAGCAGAGAGGGCCTAAGCCGCAAAAAAAGATCAGGCAGCTTGTCCCGCCAGCATTGTCTGAAGCAGCATCTGACGCTTGGGCGCCTCTATCCGAAGCAGAGTGCACAGCTTGGAATTGGATTGACGTTGCCACGACATGACTGCTGCTGGCCCATGCGCTAGGTCGCGGAAGACCGGCATTTGATCTCTGCCGACTTGATCCTAGAACGAGCGCGCTTGTCGGTTTGTCCCAGTGAAGGAACCCGCTTTCGCGGGAGAGCGCTGCGCGCAAGGGCAGCGGCGCCAGCTGCTTAGGATGCGCTAACCAACGGATCGACGTGCGGTAACGGGGCGGGCGCTCCGTCTTGAGGATCGAGGGGTCAAGCACTCCAACCTCAAGACAGGAGACCCCGATGAGCGAGAAGCCCATCAGCCCGTTGCGCGCCCGCATGATCGAAGACATGTGCGTGCGCGGTTTCTCTCCCGCCACCCAACGCGGCTACATCCGCGGCGTCAAGATGCTGGCGGCCTTTCTGGGTCACTCCCCTGACACCGCGACCGCGGACGACCTGCGCGCCTTCCAACGGCACCTGGCAGCCACGGGAGTGACCCCGGGCGTGCAGAACATGACGGTATCAGGGCTGCGGTTCTTCTTCCGATTCACCGTCGACAAGCCGGAGACGACGCAGCACCTCGTCTACACCCACGAGCCGCGCAAGCTTCCCCGCGTGCTCTCGCCGGAGGAGATCGGCTGGCTGCTGACGGCGGCAACGGAGCCGAAGGACAAGGCGATGCTGAGCGTCGCCTACGGCGCCGGATTGCGCGCCATGGAAGTCGTTGCACTAAAGGTCTCCGACATCGACAGCAAGCGCATGCTGCTCCGGGTCGGCAACGGCAAGGGCGGCAAGGACCGCTACGTCATGCTCTCGCCGACACTGCTCGAGGCGTTGCGCGACCGGTATCGCATCGCCCGGCCGCGCGTCTTCCTGTTCCCCGGCCGCGATAAGATCGGACCGATGACGACGCGGCAGTTTCACCGCATCTGCAAGGGGCTGCCCAGCGTGCGGGCCTGCCGAAGTGGGTCGGGCCGCACACGCTGAGGCACTCGTTCGCGACGCACCTGCTCGAGAACGACCTCGACGTGCGCGTCATCCAGGTGCTGCTCGGCCACGCCCAGTTGGATACGACCGCCCGCTATACGCAGGTGGCGACCAGCGTCATCCGCCGCGTGATGAGCCCCATCGACCGGCTCATCCTGCTCGACGCGCCGCCCAATGACGCTCCGCCGCCGGATGAGGCGCCGCCGGCATAGCGGCAGGCGGCATTGTCTCGTCCAGCTCTGGAGGTCGCGGACATTCTCCGCGATCACGGCGCCGCCTGGCGTGACGCCAACGCCGGCCATGTGAGCCTCGGCCAGATGAAGGTGATGTCGGCCATCGAGCGCTGCCGCACGGCGGCACTCGGCGGACACGTCGCGCGCTGCGAGAACAGCGCCTGCGGGCACACGGTGATTGCCTACAACAGCTGCCGCAACCGCCACTGTCCCAAGTGTCAGGGAGCGGCGGCGCGGGAGTGGATGGAGGCGCGCGCAGCCGAGCTGCTGCCCGTGCCGTATTTCCATGTCGTGTTCACGCTGCCGGCGGCCATCGCCGACATCGGCTACCAGAACAAGGCGGTGATCTATGACCTCCTGTTCAAGGTGTCGGCCGAGACGATGACGACCATCGCCGCGGATCCCCGGCATCTGGGCGCGAAGATCGCGATTACGTCGGTGCTGCACACCTGGGGCTCCGCGATGACGCATCATCCGCACGTGCACATGATCGTGCCGGGCGGATCGCCAAGCGGCCGAACTTCCTGCTGCCGGTCATGGTGCTGTCGAAGCTGTTTCGGCGGCTCATGCTCGAACGGCTGACGGCGGCGCATGACAAGGGTTTGCTGAACTTTCACGGTGCGCACGCACCTCTTGCCGATGCGAAGGCGTTTGCGGCGTTCCTGGCGCCGCTGAAGAAGACGCGGTGGTTCGTCTACGCCAAGCGTCCCTTCGCCGGGCCCAAGGCCGTGCTCGCGTACCTGTCGCGCTACACCCATCGCGTCGCCATATCGAACCGTCGGCTGATCGTCGCCGACGGCGGGACCGTCACCTTCAAGGTGAAGGACTACCGGATCGAGGGCGCCGGCCGCTACACGACGATGACACTCGATACGCATGAGTTCATCCGCCGCTTCCTCCTGCATGTGCTGCCCAAGGGCTTTCACCGCATCCGCCGCTACGGGCTGCTGGCAAGCGGTGTGAAGGCTGCGAACCTTGCCAGGATGCGCGCACTGCTCGACGTGGCGCCGCCGGATCCGCCGGAGCCCGAAGCCGTCAACGGTGCCGACGTTCTGCCGATACCGTGCCCGTGCTGCGGAGGCCGCATGCTCATCATCGAGCGGTTCGAGGCTGGCTGCCAGCCGCGCCATCGTTCGACGCCGGTCATCATCAGGATCGACACATCATGAGCGTCAGCCAGCACCCCGACCGCAGTACCGACGATTTCGGGAACTGGTTACGTGCCGGCGGCGACGGCGCTCGGCGACCATCAACCGCGAAGCGCGGAAATCGCCGTTCGCTCCAACGCATTCTTCGCAGTCCGAGCACGCAAACGGCATTTGCCGCGCTCAGGATCGGTCATCATCCGAGGCAATGCACCACCCCACAGGCGTGCCCCAAGCACCACCGCCGGGCATCAATCGCCATAGCCCCTGAGGCAGCGGCGCGCCCACACCCCCGCGGGTTCCTTCACTGGAGGTTTTCCGACAACGGCCCGAGTGCCCCTGGCCGCGTTTGAGCAGGGCCGTCATCCGAAACCCTTCACAGAAGGGGAAGTCAGCCGACCTCTGGTTGGCCACCGTGAAAGGTCGTCGACCAGGTCCGCTGGCATAGGGAAAGCAGTCGTCAGATGTCGATGTTCTCGGCAACCTCGATCGCATCGTCCATTTCTGTGCCGAGGCAGTTGGGCAGTATAGTTGCGAACACCTAGGTCCAGCATCGACATCGGCGCCGGCTTCGCACCAACGAACGTCCAGAGAGTTCATGAGGCACTCATTTCCACCTGAAATGCGGCAGCCGGCTTGGCTGCTTCCGCTGCGGGCACAGGTGCCACCGAGAGGTCGAGCGCTAGGGCCAGTGCCGCGACGAGCCACTTGATGAGCTCGCTGCGCACCGCCGAAATCAGCTCGCTGATGAGCAAGCGAACGACAAACCGGGCCATCACAACCGGCAGCGGCATCGATCCGGCGCCAACCAGGATGACGCCAGCCGCCACCAGCACGACCAGATCCGGACGCGCTAAATGCTAGTTTTTCTTAGCGTCGGGCGGCAGGTTACTTTGCCGGTGAACAACGCCATTGCGATCAACAAGTGCATAGGTGACGGCTGTGCCTCCTGACGGCCACATCTTGCATTCCAGCCCGGCGCCGTTTGCGGTGACAGTGGTGATCACGGAGCGCAAGCCAAGGCGCTTCTGAGCAGCAGCAACGCGTCGGAGTGCGTCGTCCAGTTGCAGCATCGCATCCTCTTGCGTTGCCTCGTTCGCGGCGGCGTGTGCATTTGCTTCGCGCAAGAAGTCGTAGCCGTCACCGTCGTCGTCGAGCACGGGAGTAATCTCGATGTCGCTGTAGCCCAACCGCTCGACATGGCCACGAACGTATTTGATAATTGCGCCCTCATCCCTATCGTAGACGTTCGAAAACCGGAATAGCTCGCTGCCGACGATCACAAGAATGCTGGCAGCCTCGATTGAGACCGTGCCGATGGCCTGCTTAGCCGCCTGGATCTGATACTCGCTCATAAATTATCCTTGTAAGGACTGTTACGCTTCAGTGTGGGCCACATGGGAACCGATCGGACGGTGTTCAAGAACCGCGCCGGCGACCGGGAAGAGTTGATGATTTTGTCGAAGCTCAGTGATTTGTGAGCACTCCAAGTTGCTCGATGAAGTATTGACCTAGGCTCCCGCGGTGGGTGGAATCTGTTCTAGTGGTCTGCACGCCCTGCCGCTCGGCTTGTTGACCTCGATGGCCTACACTCTCAATGATTCGACGTTGGAGGCTTTGGCCATGAGCAATGCCGTTGTACAAATTCGACGCGCTTATCAGAAAATTGCAGGCCTTCGCGAGACGGCTGGGGTGACGGTCACCCTTGCGATGTGTGAACGTGGCATCGTGGTAAGGGCGCGCAATTCTCCCGGTACATCACACTCAGAGTCACTCGTCCTCTGGGACTGGCTTGCTGATCCATCGAGCGATTCTCTACTCACCTACGTCGATAAGGTAGCCTCCGGTGTCATCGAGACAGCCGCCTAGCTAAGCGGTCCTCCCGATCCACACTTCTTGGACTTCGCCGGCTTCTGGCGGAACGACCCTTATCGCGTGCACATAGGCGAGCATCCGGTGGTTCCCATCCATTATCTCGTATCCCTGAGGTGTTTCCAAAAGGACTGGAGGCGATGGGAAGGTGCCTTGTTCCCTCAGGTATTCTAAAGCCCGCTCGGTAGTCTTCCAACCGTCGGGAATTTCTATCGCATAGTTGTTGGGAACGCCGAGATAGTAGCCACTCTCCATCGCTCCCAAGGTGGCGTTGCCGTTGGATGATAGTCCGCCGGAGACCGTGTCTCTGAGGTTGATCTGCTGCTTGGCCCACCTCACTTGGCGCCAGAACTCCAGCGGATAGTCGAGTAGGAAGTTTAGCCATCCTTCGGAGTTTTGAGGCGGACCAAGCTTTTTTACGAATGGCGCAAGCCAAGCGGTTGCCAGTTCCTCAGGAACGGTCGGGAAGGCTTCGGCAATGAGGAGACGTGTCCTCTCGTCCATGGGTATATTGGCCCCTCTGTCGTTCAACATGTTGGCGTAGAGAAAATGCCTAAGTTAAGCCGAGACGACGGCAACTTTAGACGCCTGCAAACCGTGCTGATAATTATCCGAATGGCTGTCCTTGCCGTGCCGTGATTGACGATCCTCCGCAAAATTGATTGAGCATTGCAAATTCTCACCTGTTTGGGAAAGTCTTGCTGCGCATCGCGTAGTTGGCAGCATAGCGACAGAGGCCCTTAGTTATACGAACCTCATCGAGACAGCCATTAGGTACGCGTTGTCCGTCGTATTGCTCGCAATGATCATTCCGCTTTGCGGGTAGTTTGTTGAGGATGCGCCGGTGGCGCTCACCGCGCCATCAACGAACACTCGCAGTGTCGCCCCGTTCGTGTAACGGCGAAGGCGTACCAAGTTGCGGTGCTTGGCGCCCATGCGAACGTCAAGTCGGAGCCTGTCTGCTGTCGCGCGATTGCCAATCTGTGTTGCTCGAACCAGCGGTACACGGTGAAGCTCCCGTTGGTGTGGCCGTTGAACATATTGAAGCTATTGGGTGGCGCAGCGTTGAACCGAATGCGTCATTCGAGGGTGAAGTCTTGCGGCCGCGCGTCATTCGCAAGCGCGACGTCGCAAACGATGAACATAGGTTGCCGCATCACGCCACCCATTGAGCTCATCACTCGTGGCACCCGAGAGCGCGGGGCAAGGCAGTGTTTCGCGAATCAGCAGTAAGATAAGACCTTGCCGCCCAGCCGGAGGACGGTCACGGGACGGAGAGATGAGCAAGTATCACATCGCGCTGACGGACGATGAGCGTGCTGCCCTGAGGCGGATCGATCTTCGCCTGGTTCACGCAAACAATGATGAGAGGCAAGCTGCCTTCGATGGCAATGACGAGCCGATCCTCGCGCTGGTCAAATCCTTGAGCGATCGCGATGCCGTTCCGGAGGTGCGCCTCCGCTATTGGAACAATCCAGAGTACCACAACGGACGCATCAAGGCGTCGCACAAAGGGTTGTTCGAGCGGAACAGCTGTCGTGGATCGGACATCTATACGCATCCAAGCTTCATCAAGTACCTGCGCTATTTCCTGTTCGGCGCGGAGCTTTCCGGCCCCGTGATTGCGGCCTTCGAGGAGAAGGTCGGCGACCCCCAATGGGTGTCGTCGAGTGATGTTGTGCCGATTGGCAAGGCTGCGCGCCAACTCGCGCGTCAGCACAGCCTTGATCACGATGCGCCGGAGGAGTTTTTCAAGCTCTGCCTCGACATGGGCCTAGGGCTGAGCAGGGCTCAAAGCGTCCGGCGCTCGGTCTCCCATATCCGCTGAGAGCGAAGCCCAATCATGAAAGAGACGTTCGAGGAAAAGCTTGCGCGCGTGGCGGGATCCATTCGGCGTATCGTAATCGACGATCCGCACCGGCGCTACCGGGATGGGATTCTTTATTGGCTGAACAAGGCGGACGCGCTGCATGACGCCGCTATGGTTCTGGGAGGAGATCCTTTCGGCCATCATTTCGAGGCGTTCGCTCTGCTGGCCGGCTTCTCGCTAGAAGCATTGATCAAAGGCACGCTGACCGGCCTCGGTGAGAAGGTTCCCTTCACCCACGACCTGGTGACCTTGTTTGAAAGGGCAGGTCTCGAGCTATCGGACGACGATCGCGTCGTATTGAAGGCCCTAACCGTCTATACGACGTGGCATTCTCGATATCCGGCCGCAAAGGACGCAAAGGGAATGATCGAGGGCATGGAGGTGTTGAGGTCTCAATATCCTTCATCCGGGAACCTCCAGACGATCGCCGAGACGGCAAACGCATCCCCCGCCAGTCTGAACACTGCAAGCTACGAACGGCTCTACGGATTTTGCCGCCAACGGTTCTTTGATGTGCAGTCGTCGGTACATGAAAGCGTGCATTACTCGTATGAGTCCTGATTGAGCAGCCGCGTCCTCCGCTCAGCTAGCGCCTGGGCCGCCTCCGCGGGCTAAAGTTCGCGTCGTAGGCAGCCGTGGACGGGCTTCCTGCTTCGATGTGTTGTACGCTCTCGAAGCCCTGCAGAAGAGGTAGGCGCAATGCGCAATCGAGAATGACATTGTCTAAGCATGAGATAAAAACGTCCGCCATCACGCGAGCCGGTTTTGAGTATCAGGATCTCATCGGCATTCAGCTACTCATCGCGTTCTACCGCGACCCCAAGCTATATGTTTGGATCAAGCTCGAGGCTGACGACGTAGAGGTTCGTGCGCTAGACGATATCCTCGCATCTCGTCCTGACGGCACCCTTGACGTCACGCAGGTCAAGTTCACGGTCGATCCTGAGCGATACTTCCTCGATTGGGATTGGCTGCTCGAAAAGAAGCCCAAGGGCACATCGATGCTCGCAAAATGGGCCAACTCGGTTCTGACTCTGGCTCGCGACGGGAAAATCCATTCCGCCAAGCTTCGCACAAACCGAATGCCCTCGCCCGAGTTCGCTAAAGCTCTTCAGGGATACGCGGTCCACTACGATCTGCTAGCAGACGACATCAAACTTAAGCTGAATGGCGATATTGGCAGCGAGGCGGATGCCCGCCAATTCCTGTCAATCTGGCAGTTCCATCACTCAGAGCCCATGCTGAGTGATCTGGAGTATCAGCTTATGAGCAGCCTAGTGCCCTCAGACGCCGATCCATCGAAATGGCTGCTCCTACGCGACAGGGCGAGGCGATGGGCGATCAACAAAAACCAGCCTGCGCCAGATGGCCGGATTCAGCATGGGCACCTCACTCAGATCATCACCAAAAGCAAGCTGCAGCCGATGCCGCAGCAGTTTCGCGTGCCCGATGGGTATCGCGTTCCACGGCAGGATTTTCATGCCGGGCTGATGAAGGACATCTCCGAGCAAGCCAAAAACTTGCTCGTGCTGTGGGGCTCGCCCGGGCGTGGCAAGAGTACGTACCTGAGTTACCTAATCGAGCAGCTTCGCGCTGCGGATGTGTCAGTGATACGACATCACTACTTCTTGTCCCTCGAAGACCCGACCATGGACCGCGTCTCCTTTGCCGACATCGCGTCGTCGCTGATGAACCAGATCGCGATTCACTACCCTGATGGCGTCGCCCACGGCGGCGGCAACGAGCCCGACGACGAGATCAACCGTCTTCGCTTCTGGATCGAGAAGTGTGCCACCTACTACTAGGAAGAGAAGAACAAGCCCTTTGTCATCGTTATCGATGGACTCGATCACGTATTCCGGGAAAAAGGCGACACTTCTCAACTCAGCCAGCTTTTCAACCATCTACTGCCGGTGCCGGAAAATGTGATTCTGCTCGTTGGCACACAGCGCGTCCCCGACGCGCAGCTGCCTAACAAACTCTTGTCGTACGCCAAGGCGGATGACTGGCGAGAGATACCGTCGATGGACGAGGGAGCAATCCTCGCCTGGCTGACCAAACAGAAAGAGCTAGGTCGGCTTAGGGTGCCTGCTCCCCCACATGGAGAAACTGAAGCAACGCAGCTCGGCGACATCGCCCACGCGTTTTTCGATATCAGCCACGGCAACCCGCTCCATCTCATCTACTCCTTCGAGATGCTGGTTTTGACGGGCGACGAGATCCGGGCGGAGGATGTCGAACTCCTCCCACAATGTCCTGATGGAGACATCCGCGAATATTATAGGACACTTTGGGCAAAGCTTTCCCCCGGTGCGAAAGAAGTCCTGCATTTGATTGCGGGCTGCGAGTTTCACTGGCCGGCGGAAGGTCTCCGGTCGTGCGCGGGGCCGACAGACGAGGTCGAGCACATGCTCGAGCATCATCGATCTGGAGTTATGCCGTTTCATGGAAGCATCCTCGCTTACGCACGCGAGCGCAGCGACCATGGCAATACAGTGCGAGCGTTACTGCCTCGGGTTGAGAAGTGGCTGTCGGAAGAGGCGCCTCCGTTGCCGAGATGGGGATGGCTGTGGCTCACCCAGTCGAGAGGTGGTGATAGCGAGAACCTAGTGAGCCAACCTACTCGGCGGTGGGCAATCGAATCCATCATCGCAGGATGGCCGATCGATCAGATGGTGACCGTTCTATCTGAGGCTGAGATAGTCGCATTCGATCGGATGGATCTCGCGCGAGCATCGGAACTGCGTCATCTGAAGACCCGGCTGCTGAACGGCCCAACCTTCCAAATGGGCAAGTTCATGGAGCTGGAGACCGCGACGCTCATTGACGCAAGGAATCGGGATCGTCTTCACCTGATGATCTACGGTCTTGCCAGCCTGCCTGAGCAGGACATTGTTGCTCTCGCGCGAGCGGCATCTCGCATCGCGCCTGAGCTTGTTGCTGAATGCGCCGAGGAGTTACGCAATCGCCTTAACCTGTGGATCGGTTTACGACATCGGCCGCGCAAGGACTTCGAGACGCTCACGCGTTATTTCATCGAGGTGCAAGCAATCGGCGGGCCGGTCGATATTGATACGCTGATCCGTTTTATTCGACAGTTCGAAGAGCGGGAAGAGTTGTTCGATTGGCTCATCGAAAGCTTGTCGCGCGAGCGGCGATACGAGTCCCTGGTGAGCGGCGAGAGGGTTCTTCGCGGTCCAGAGGACACCGAATGGCGGCAGCGCGTGCTCGATGCGATCATCCGCTGTGCGTGGTCTGAGCAGGCCGACGCAGGAAGCATAAATCGCGCAGCGGACTGCGAGACCAGCGCATTCGCAGCGTGCTGGCTGCGCTATCACAAGCTCTCGCCTGTACCACCAGTACCAAGCTTCATTTTCCCGCCCGGCATAGTCAAAGAATACTATGAGTACGGCACAAACCATCAACTAGTATCCCTTTTTCGCGCGCTATTCTTCAACGCCCTCGAGAGAAAGCTTGATGGCTCAAGTCTGGACATCTCTGACTGGCTGAACTCGAACGCTGCGGCCGCTCCATGGCTTTGCAATGCATTTGAAATGCTGAAGAGCGGGGCAGAGACCGTGGCTTCTGGCGCCATGGAGCTGTCGTTTCCTGCAGTCTACCGAATTGCTGAATCAGTGCCGCAGGTTGAGACTGGCCGCCCGACTGAGGCGGTAGCTGTACAGCAGATTGCCTTTAGGCGTGCCTTGCTCGACATTGCTATCGACATTCACTTTTTAAAGTCGCCTGTCGGCAGGCAGCCACTTCTCATTGATCAAGTCCTGGAGGAAGTGCGGCGCTCGAGGCATTGGGTCGAGGAGTTCTGGCTTGCGACGCAAATCGAGCACCAGTACGTGCTCACATCTGCCGATACCGCCGCGGCGTCTCTTCAGCGGGAAAAGGATCAGCTCGCTGGCGAGGTGACAGAATTCTATCCTCGCGCCGACAAATGGGTAGAATTGGCGCAATTCGCTCAACTGTACAATTTGCCCGCGACTGAGATTCTGCGTCGCGCGGCTGACTGCCTGCTCGGGCACGGTTGGCGCAAGGATCTTTGGTTGAGCGACGTGCTTGAGGCTCTTGCTGAAGCACATAGAGAGGGCGCGATTGACTCTGTGCCGGCCCTCCGACGTTTGACACCGATCATCGAGCAAATAACGACCTTCACCGACGGAGATGAGACAGATCATGTGCGATCTGAGTTGATCGACGCCGTCAAGGCGGTGAAACCAGATTGGCTTCCGAGCTTCAACGCTCACTACGCGGAGACCGAACAATATCGATACGCCGACGAGGCATTGGAGGCCCACCTCGAGGTATGTCGCCTTGATGAAGAAGCCGCAGCGGCGCTGGCCGGAACGCTTCTCGAGGCACGAAACTTGACCTCCCTCACCCGGCCCACTGAATCTGGTGACAACCGAGCGGCCCAAGCCGTGCTGGATAGGCAGCTCCGGTTCTTGGGCGGAAAGCCCAGTCCGGTGCACAGAGAGCGAGGCTCGACCGATACGCCAGAAGTAGTGATAGCGAACACCGTTGATGTCACCTCGTTTGGCCCAGCAGAATTTGCGAAGTTGCATCGAGCGATCCAAGTGCATCCTCAAGGCTACGCGATGCGATATTTGGCCAAGGAGTGGCTCGCTCATTGGAAGAACGAAGGAGAGGGAATTGAGGCTCTCGGCTCGCTGCAGACATTCCTGGAGCAGGAAGAGAACCCGTACTACGCCGAAGATGCATTGGACTACGCGTTCCAGGCCAGCCTGGAACTCCAAGGCAAGACCGCCGCTTACTATTGGCTGGTGCAGGCTCACATCCATCGTCACGGATGGATCAACTGGGCGTCCAAAAAAGAAGCTTACGCGAGGCTAGACCTCGCATTGAAGCACTACCCACATAAGTGCGTAGACTTCATACGAGACACGTCCCGTCCATCGCGAAATTGGCAGAAGCGCAAGCACAGCTTCACGCTCGGCCAGGAACGCCTCATCCACTTCCTGCTTCAATGCGGTCAACTCCAGTTGGCGGCCTCCATACTTCGCAGCTATGTCGAGCTGGCGGTCGAAGAACTCTCGGATCAGCCCATACCCGATTGCCCATGGCTGACGTGACCTCCACCGCATCACTGAGAATGCTTATAGGTCGGCTGGCCTGGCCTGTGCGCTTTGTTCGATGGCGCGCTGCCCGAGAGTATGCTTCGATCCTCAGCTGTCCAAAGCTTGGCGCCGACGCGGCAAACATTTTCCTCGAATGGCTGGGAGCTCGGAAACTCGAAAGCGAGATCGTCACTGGCCTGTCAGTTTTGATTTGCGCTGACCCGGTCGCCCGGCCACCTGCCATCGGTGTTATAGAGCGAATAGGCCGACCATCCATATTGAGTGACGCACTGTTGTCGCTCCTTTATGGGCCGGAGCATGCGACGGAACCCTGGCGAACGGGTAACTCCGGAAGCTCTCCGATCCAGTTTGTTGCTGAACCCTATTTCGGGAAGCACAATACTGCCTGCGTCCCCCCCATCCTGAAGGTGCGCCTTGAAAAACTAGAGCAGATAAGCGGAGGCATTCCTCTCGCGCAACAGTGGAGCTACGAGTGGCAACAACTTGTCGATAGGTACGACGCCCCACGCTCATCGTACCCATATTACTTCGTGGACTTCAGTGAGCACCAATCCGGCATCGACGGTCAATTCAGCCAGCGTCAGTGCGACTTCTTACGCTCTGCTTATCTTCGAACGCTTTCTTACGCGGTGGATGTTAGACGGATGCCAATGGACATCGCGCTTGACAGCGCTCTCCTTACCTTGCCGCTCAATCCCGGGCTTGCTCGGATCGACCCGATTTCCAGACCGACCGCGTTAGGCGACCGGCCCGAGAAGCTCTTCCAGATGGAAGGGGCGTCCGAGCAATTGGTCCAAGACCTCATGTCTCAAAATGCTCACACCATCGGGATGCAACCCATCTCGCTGACTGTACCAGTCGATGCAGGAGTAAATTCGCACGCGGAGATTCGAATTCGTGCGCTGCTGGCAAGCGACGACTTTCAACCCGACAGTGCACCAGATGCTGTATTTGAGGGAGACTTGGACTGGAAGTTCCAGGATGGGATGAGCTTCGCCGGTGTCTTGCCCCAGCTTCACGAGGAGGAGCAGGTCATTCGCGGGCAGTCAGGCCATGCCATTCCGCTGGCCGTCAGGCTGTACCCGCGGAGTTACGGCTTCTGGATGCTGGACTACTTCCACGTTGGCATCAGTGCGCCATCTTCATTGCTGCTCGAAAGCGACGTCGCCGTTAGCTGCCTCGCAGATAGGATCGGATTCCTTGCTAACGAGATCGAGGTTGGAAACTGGAAAGTTTGGCATGATCATTGGTCTCCCAGGTATATTCGCCCGGACGGCAATACTCGCTGCGGTACGATTACAGAGGCTAGTTCAGACGCACTGAAGGCACGCATTTCTCGGCGCGGGCGTAGGTTAGCTTGGGTCGTCGAAACACGTGAATGGAAGCAGGAATCCGACCACGGCCCTTATAGGCTGCACAGGCGAATGCACTTCTTCAAAGCATGAAGTTCTGATGCAAGCGACAGAGGGTGAAGACTGGGCGCCAGCCATCTTGGTTTATTGAATAGTAGCTTGCAGCGTTCCGAAGCATGTCTGACAAATCATACTCTGCCCTCGATCGCGAAATCATAACCCTCGCCGCTGTGTGGGACTTGATCGGCTCGCTGGTGCACTATGGCCACTTCATGAAGGGTCATAGGACTGATGGCGCTGTCCTAATGTTTCAGACACGGGAGGCGAGCAAGCTCTTTGTCATTATACTGGCTGACTTCCTATCGCTTCCCCGCGATGGGGTGTTCGGTTTGACTAGGCCGAGGTCAGAAGGCAGCCTCGGCAAGACTTACCTCGGCCACCTCGAAAGCGTTGTTGGCGACCCGCAGTTCAACGGCGATGTTGGGTTGCTCGCATCGTCGGTGAAAGCCTTTGCGGGATGGCTGGATGGCTATACCGTTGTTGAAAAGGTTTGGCTTCCCTCAATTGAACGCGACGGGACGGTGCGCGTGCAGCGCATGGCCTACCTCAAGATTTGTGGGACAATCTCCAAGCACGGGTTCACCCGGCTTGGAGATGTCGTCAGGCAGGTACGGAAAATCCTCGCCGACAACGGAACAGAAATCAACGAAGGGCAGAGCTATCTTGTGATCCCTGAGTTCCAGGAATGGTTCCGGGACAACATCTTCATCGCGTCATCGACTGTCGTCGCTTGGCACCTCAACGAGATCCGATGGGGTATCTACCAATACCTCTTGTCGGAGTTCCGACGTGCCTACACCCCAACCGAAGTCTCCGAGGGCATGCAGATGTACCGATACGACGTGCCAAAGGCAGTCACTGATCCTCTTGTCCGAACGATGTACTGGGATCTCATGAATAACGTCCGCGGCCAGCCCTACTTCCCACGGTTCACGGTCGATCCATACATCAGGGACCTATACTAAATTATCAAACATCAAGAGCTGCCTTAACTGTTGCAATGCGAGCAAACGGTCTAAGCAATCGTGCACTCGGAGGTGTCTGCGCACTCGCCCGGCGCTAAGGCCAGGAGCTAACGGAGACACCGCTTAGCCGTGCGCGGCGCAATACTGCCCCTCGCTGGGTACGTGTACGGGCGTTATCATCATCCCCCACCGACAACGCTTCCCGGGGCCCCTTTCATGCCTCTCTGTATCCTTTGCTCTTCGCCCTTACCTGCGGACACCACGCCCGAACACGTCTGGCTAGCTTCGCTCGGCGGTCGCAAGACGACCCGTCAGGCCCTATGCAGCACGTGCAATGGCAGCATGGGGAGTGGCCCTGACAAGGCGCTTGCCGACAGCGTCGCTTTCATACGCAATCTTCTCAATCTCGGGTCAGGGAGGGGTGATCCGCCCCCGCCATCAAAGGGCTTCGCCACGGCGACGATCGCATTGCTTTGAAGCCCGGTGGCATTCCGGTTATCGACGGCGGCCGTCCGTTTGTAATTACCTGGTTGCCCGATGGGAATCCGAGCGTGGAACTGCGCGTGACCTCTACGGAGCAGCTTCGAAAAATCCTACCGGATCTCGCTCGAGCGCTCCGCATGCCACTCGCCGACGTCAAGGCAACCCTAAGCTCCGGACAGGTTCGCCACGTCTCACAGAGGATCGGCACACAGCGCTACCGAATCTCCCTTGGCGGCCCGGAGGCCATGCGCTCCATGCTCAAGACATGCCTCACCCTCTGGGCCGCCCGCCACGGTACAGACGAACTGCAGAGGCCGGTCTATGATGATGCGCGTCGGTTCGTCCGATACGGCGGCGACGACCTCGCGCGCCCAATCTGTAAGATTGATTTCGGACCGCTTGCTGGTTCCGACGCGCTTATTCCGCGCTTCGGTCAACACTTCAATCTCGCTCTTGTCGCGAGCGATCCAGCTGGCCGGGCTGTCGGCTACTTCAGGCTCTACAACGCCTGTGCATGGCGGTTCGAGCTTTGCGCGCAAGGCGCGCCGCCGGCTTCAATCGTGACCTACGTCTCAAACCCTGGGCAGCCGAGTATTTGGGATACTGCCACGACGGATGCGCTCATTCCCGCCGTAGCCGTTCTCGAAACAATCCCGAGTCATGACTACACAGAAGTGCGCCAAGCCTTTGGCCGCATGCATGCCGACCACCATAGCCGGGCGTCCCTTACGGAGATCAACAAGATTTGCGAACAGGCTAGCACGAAGCTCGGATTTCCTCCCGACCAACTCCTGACACCCGAGCAAATCGATCGCTACCTCGCCGAGGTTTCTCACCGGATGGCCAGTTGGATGGTGGGCGTGCCGTTCGAGGAATCGCTAACGGCAGAGGAGATTGCCCGTCTGCTGGAGGAAGCCGAAGAAGAGTAATCCTGCACCAGCTCAAGGCAGGAACAGGTGATGAGGTGCGGCCCGCGAATGGGCGCTCACGATCGGGAACCTCTGAGCTGCGGATGTTCCTATTGTGCTACGAAGCTCGGAAGTGGATGGGTTGAGGAAGTCCGCTCGTGTTTACGAGCGTCGGTTTGGCTCTTCAGCTCGACAGCGCTGACGTCCACTTCCAGTCCGCAATGGGAAGGTGATGGTTCGTCCGCTCGGCGACGAGGTGCGGACCAGGCTTCGCAGTCCCGTAGGTGACGCAGTAGGCGGCGGTCGCATGTCCGCAAACTCGGCAAAGCGAAGTTGGAACGGGTTTTTGATATCGCCTTTGGCAGGAAGACAGCTCGTTCTCTGAAAGCGGGCACGCGTCTCTGTCCTCTGACATAATCCACGCGGCAGCTCATCTGAGGACGTTTGGGGTGTTCAAATTGTTGCGCAAAATGGCGGCGCCGTAAGCGTTGTCTGCCAGAAGCTCAGTGGCAAAGGCAGACGGCGTGTCTCGGTCGACCAATATCGTTACCGAATGCCGCGCCCTCGTTAAGGCCACATAGAAAAGTCTTCGCTCCTCGGCATGTTCAAAGCGCTCGGGCGCTGGGAGTACAAGTTCGAGCAGCGAGTCATCAACGATCTGAGATGGAAAGCCCATTCGACCGCGTGCAGCTCGCAAGATGACTACGTGATCGGCTTCAAGTCCTTTCGAGCGATGGACCGTCAAGAAGCGCATGTCGAGTTCTGGGAACTCCGATGCCAGGGCTGCCAGATTGTCCGGCTGCACAAACCGATAACGCCCGAGAAGAAGAACGCTCGCTCTTCCAGTCGACCGCTGTTGGATTTCGTCCAACGCCCCCCGCAAGGCTTTGGCTTCGGTGCTTCGTGTATAGTGCACGATCTTGATCGCTGGGGCGTGAGCTTCTGCGGCAGGAACCATTCGTTTTTTAAGCTGCGCTGGATTCTGCAGTACGAACTTGCGCGCTGCGAGCGCGATCCGGTCGGAGTTGCGGAACGTTCTGCCAAGATCCACCACGTGGTGCACGCCGCCCGAGCCTGCGAAGGTCCCGCCGAAAACGTCGCCGAACTTTTGCATCAGGCTGAGATCGGAGCCAGCGAAGCGATAAATTGATTGCCAGTCATCACCAACGGCAAAGATGCGGGCGTCTGAATGTTGCGCCTTCAGAGCTAGAAGTAATCCGCCTCTGCCGTCCGATATGTCTTGGAATTCGTCGACCAGCAGGTGTTTGTATGGGCTGGTATACCGTCCAGATCTAACATGGTCAGTGGCGCGACTGATCATGTCCTCGAAGTCAATCCTGTCTCCAAGACGCTTTTGATACGCTTCGAAAACAAGCTCGAAGATCTCGAGGAACGCTTGCTCCCGCTGGGCATCGGAGAGTGGTCCGACTTGCTGACGGCATTCCTCCACCGACAATTTGCAGCTCTTGAAGTGCCGCAGGAAGATGCCGAGCGTTTGTGTGAAGGCGTCCAACTGTCCCAGCTGGGACAGCCTCTCAAATGTCTTCTCCGGCGGAATTGGAGCAGTCTTCGTGTAAGGTTCAAGCTTCTTCTCAAGTCCGGGAAGCAACCGCCCTTCGACGTTCTCGTAACTATACGTTTCGATCAGTATGGTGCCGTGTGTCTCGTGCACTTGGCGTTTCCACGCCATACCTTCGAGATAGATGTCACGGTCAATATGGGGTGCCGTCGTCAGGCGCACGTCGCCGCCGGGACCACGCTCCTTGCGAACCCCAAAATGTTCGATATAGACGCCGCTTTCGGTCAGCCGAAAATCAGGCGTGTAAGCGCGCCGGTCGTTGTTGGAAAGCTCGTGCTCGTAGTCCGGCTCGTATTCGTATTCGATCCCGTTGAGATATAGCCAATTCGCAATCAGCAGTTCCTCGTAGCTGCGAACTCGCTCACCTTGAAGGGTCCGCAGCTCGTTGTCGTCAACGTAGCGGGCGTACTCATCTTCTGAGTTAAAATCCCATTCTGTCTTCCACGGCCGATAGAACTCTCCGAACCAGCGCAGCAGAAGCGCGCAAGCCTTGGGTTGAGTCGCAACTTCGTTCATCACGACATCACGCAACAGAGCAAAAAACTGCACGTCATCGCTTGCATGCGCTGCAAGGGCTGGCGCCTGACGTTCTAGCTGCCGAATGATCTCATAACCAAGCGAATGGAATGTCATTGCATCGACAGGGGCTCCGCATCGCTGCCTGATCCTTCCGGCCATCTCCTCAGCAGCGTCGCTGCCGAACGCAAGCAGGAGGATCTCATTGGGAGGTCGAATGCCGCGCTTGATTAGATACGCGGCCTTGGCGACGATGACGCTCGTTTTGCCGGACCCGGCGCCCGCAAGAACAAGTGTGGCGTCCTCATCCGTGACGACTGCCAAGCGTTGTTCATCTGTCAGCGGATGAGCCTCGATTGCATCGAAGAACTCCCTCATTTCGATCAGTTCTGTTTCGAGAAAGGTTTTGATCGCTGTCTCGCGAAGCTTCGCGGGCTCGTCGCGGACTTCTGCCGCGGCGGCAAATATGCGCATCTGATCGTCGGACAACAGATCGCTTGGCGCCGACTTAGGCAATAATTCAAAAACATCCTGAGCCCGCCTTATGAACGGGTTCAACAAGCAAGCGGCTGGGTAGCGTCTTGGCTGCTTCAACCGCTCGTTTATCAGCGCCAACGCGCGGAGTTCGGTCTCCGCCTGTTCGAACAGTGTAGTTATGTAACGGTTGCGGGTTTCATTCGCCGCCTGCACGAAGGACGGAACGTCTGCTGCCTTGAAACCGGACGCACGCCATTCCGTACCATCCGCGAGCAGCAAGACAATTGTCCCGCGACCCGCATCTCGGGCACAACCTTCCATTTCGGCAAAGGAGATTTGAGGGCGCCTACCTCCGGAGAGTTCGATACCGGAAGCGTTGAGGCGGATACTCCGAAGCGGGCTCCTCAACAGGCTGTGCAATAGCCATGAATAGGTGCTTCTGCGTAACTCAAGGGAGCCCTCTGCTGGCATTTGGTTCTCGTCGCGGTTGTTCGTCGTCGAATGCTTTGAGACAGTTTTAGGCTTGATGGACTGGAGGGCTTCCAAATCGTTCTGAGTTCAGATTTATGCTGCTCTTTTGAAGTGGGTCAATCGACACGGGCGCTGTTGCAACCTGATGCGGATAATGCCAGCTGCAACGTATCGGTGACGTTGCCTTCGCCTTCGCGTCGGCACAGCTCCGCGATCGAGACCTCGCCGCGCAGGCAATCGAGCACAATGCGGATTTTCTCTTCGGCGGATACTGCTTGCGCGTGGCCCGCCGGATATCGCGCACGAGCCGTTCCGACGGGCTATGCCTCCGAGCCCATGTAACCGACCATTGAGAGTGATCGTATGGCCATTCGTATCGAACGTGGTCTTTCCTCGCTCTTTATTCAGTCGCTGCAATGATCCCAAAATCCTCCAGTCGTCAAAACGCCAATTCTGTCTCACAGGTGTTGATGCCGGACAAAAGGCATACCTCGCCACGTTCCTCTTACCCTTCCCGTACTTATCTGCTGCATACAAGTCGGCTGCCTACGGCGTGAGCAATCCTTTGCTGCAACGTTGCTGAAATCGCGCATCGCAAAATCTGCCACTGGGGGGCTTCACGCCCCCCGATCCCCCGTGGGATATTTGAAGCAGGTGAGCGGATGCCAAGTATACAGCACCAAGCGTAGGCAGAGCTGTTGGCGACCTGCATTTGCGCTGCGATGCTTGCCCGGCGGTGCCGGCAGAGAGGCCGATGACCGTGCAGGTGAGGCGCGCCGCAACTTCCGTTTCAGTGCATCGGCCAAGTCCCAACGCCGTTGCGGCTGTGGGCAGCGTCGCAGGGTGAGTCCAGAGGCAACAATTCAGGTGGCACCAGCCCACACTAACACTTGCGGTTTTCTCAAAGGCGGCAAAAAACTGAGACCTTCCGCGCTCGCACAAAGGATGGTCCGTGTTGTGAATATTGTGGTTGAAGACCCCGACGGCAAGATCCACAAAATATCGTGCCGCAAAGGTCTATCTCTTATGGAAGCAATCAGGTGGTCTGGATTGCCGCTCAGATCTTCTTGTGGAGGTGCCATGGCGTGTGGCACGTGCCACGTTATTTTGGACGAGCAAAGCTATTCCAGAGCGGGAGAGCCAAGCAGAGAAGAAAATAGCGTCATGGATACAGTATTCAATGTTACGCCGACATCGCGGCTATCCTGCCAGATTGTTGTCGCAGACAGCTTGGATAATATCCGCGTAAAACTATTAGATCCCTGGGCCTAGCAGGCCATTTTAAAATGGCAGAACTGGACCAATGCTCATTTTATTGTGTGGAGCATGTGCAGATCGATTCAACGGCTATCGTACTTTCCGTCTCAAGACCAAGATGCCCAGGGAGGATAAAACGGTGGCCATTTATCAGAGCATGCAGCGGGTGCGTTTCTCTAGCCCAGACGATTACAAAAAATTTCAAACCATTTTTGCTGACGTCCGCATTCACTTAAAAAAACTTCCCGGATTTTTGCACCTGACATGGTGGGTGCATAACGATGACCCATGCTGGTACAACGAAATAAGCCTCTGGACCAGCTTCGATGCGCTCAGGGACTGGCACATGAACACCTATCATAAGCACGCGAAAGAGTGGGCTGTGAGGAGTGGTGCTATCATGGAGGACATAATCGCGAATTTCGAGTTCAAAAATGCTCGATTGATTCGTGTGTGTCCGAATTGCGCCCATATTCAAGATAAGCCATACGAAATCAATATGGAGCAGGAAGCGCTGAGCCAGCCCTGCCCAAAATGCGAATTCACGTTTCCAGTCATGCGGGAGACTACTAACAGCACGGCGGTATTCAAAGACGTCGTGATGCCTCTGCAGGATCTGTCTTCGAAGGAAGCTGCGACAGCTTCATAACTGGCGAACGCATCGGCTACGGAGGGTGTTGACCGATCCGTAGCCGACTCTAACACTTCAAAAGAACATGCTCTATTCGCCCAACCGCCTGGGAAATTTGCTCTTCTGTCAAAGGCGTGTAGCCTAACATCACGTCGCGAGGGTTCGCCGGCGAGAAGGATTTGCAAATCGGCGACCCCCCAACCGGGTAGATGCCGACGCCAGCATCTTTACACTTAGAAGCGAGATCCTGTGCGGAGGGATGGTTCGGCCCAAGCGCCCATATGAGATGCATGCCGCCTTCCTCTCCAGATATCCTGCTTTTCGGAAATGCTTTCAGAAGACCGGCAATTAACGTATCGCGTCGAGCCAAGTATTGCCGTCGCATTACAGCAATGTGCCTCTCGAATGCTCCCGAGCGAATGAGCTGCGCAATTACGGCTTGCGATAGTGTGGGTAGGCCGTTGCTCATCACCGCCTTAAGATCGTTGGCCGCGTCGGCGAGATGCTGGGGAAAGACGACGTAGCCCACTCGCAATCCAGGGCCGATAGACTTAGAAAAGGTACCAAGATATATGACGCGATTGGACTGATCTAAAGCCGAAAGAGAAAAGAGCGGCGATGAATTATATCTAAAGTCGCCATCGTAGTCGTCCTCGATAACGTAGGCGTCTGATTTGTAAACCCATGAAAGAAGCTTTTCACGTCGCTCGAGCGACATCGTCATTCCATATGGAAACTGATGTGATGGCGTTACGTAAATAAGCCTGGCTTCTTTTGGCCAGTCGTCGACGACAATTCCCTCATGATCTACAGCGGCAGGAATGAGTTTTACGCCCGACGTTTCAAAGGCGATGGCAGCGCCATGGTAACAAGGGTCCTCAACTATGGCGCTGCTGTTGGGCTGGCTCAAAAGACGGACCACAAGATTCAATCCGTCCTGAGCCCCAGAGACAATTATGATCTGATTTTCCGAGCAGACTATGCCGCGTGTTTTTCGAAGGTGCTCGCGCAAAGCAATTCGGAGGTCGAGATATCCGCGAGGATCCGGATACTCGCTGATCACGCGGGCGTGGGCGGCGAAATTTTCAAACATCAAGCGCTGCCAAGCCTTTTGAGGAAACAGCCTGTGATCAGGTCGGCCAATGCTGAAATCCAGCTCGGGGCGTTGGTGCGAAGGGATATACAAATTCGGGTTGATGTGTGCGAAAGCCATGTCGGTGGCCGGCGGAGTAGGTAGCCTGTCAGAGGAGTGAGACCCGCCTGCGGTATCTACGTGAATCGCCAGCCGAGGGTTAAGTTCGCAGACAACCGTGGCCGATGATTGTCTTGTTTCCAGATAACCTTCCGAGTTCAGTTTTTCATAAGCGAGCATAATGGTTCGCCGAGCTACGCCGAGTTGTTCGCTTAGCTCTCTAGACGATGGCACACGCGTGCCGCTCGACAGAAACCCTCGATCAATCAAGTCCCGTATCTGCGAAACGATTTGCGATTGGATCGGCACCTCTGACGCGCGGTCTATTAAGATTGGAAGCTGCATTTTTTTACATCCCCAGTCCAGCTTTGCACCGAACATGCCACGTGCGGCACCTCTGGCAACCCATTTGAAAATCGAACGGGTGATGAAAAACCGAGCAGCCCTCTGAAGCTGTCACATTCGTAATGTTGAAGGCGCTTTCGTGTAACGAAAGTCCGTGCAGTGCGCGACCAAGCTTACATTGCCTGTAAGAAGGAGTGGCGACGGTCAGAAAGCACCGCGTTTTGTTGGTCTTTATCGGCTCCGGCGCGATGGTGTTCTGGACCAACTGTTCTTTTCCTAGGTGGATCACTGAGTCGAACGCTTGTTTGGACATAATCCAATCATGAAATGCTTTGGGGTCTTCATTTGTTTGTCGAGGACACTTGAATGAAAGATTGTCTTATCGACGATCACGAGTTCACGAGTATCGACATTCGCAATGAGACGTACTGCAGATTGATGTCCCTTCCGATTGCAGTTCATGTGGCAAGTAAGGGTGTTCAGAATTTTGACGGCTCAGTTTCCATTCCGATCACTTTCGCGCTCCTGTCTGAACTTAAAAGCCTGCACGATGATCCAGATACGGCAATTCAAGCGCTGCTGATGCGATAAGTAACAAATATAACCTGGGCAATTTGAGCCTGGCGCACACATAAACGCGGGATGGCATGGCAAACAAGTTCATTGCGGAGAAAGGTGAGCAACGAAGTGGCGGTGTTGCCCCGGCCGGCGGCCGCAAAAATGCTCAGGATAAGCCGTCCAGCTCGAAATCGGCTGCCAGCGGGTACAGCCGCCGCGATTTCATTGGCACGGTCGCCAAATCTGCTGGCGTTGCCTGCATCGCGGCCGTTGCACTCGATCAATACATCCGCACCGCGCGCGCAACCGATGCCAAAGCCCTGCGCCCACCCGGCGCTATCAAGGAAGAAGATTTTCTCTCCGCGTGCGTACGATGCGGATTATGCGTCCGCGCTTGCCCCTACGACACCTTGAAGCTTGCGACACTCGGCGATCCCGCAGCGCTCGGCACACCATTTTTCATCGCGCGCGAATCCCCGTGCTTCATGTGCGCCGACGTTCCGTGTGCTAAGGCATGTCCAACCGGCGCACTCGATCGCGACATCGCCGACATTCGCGATGCCGACATGGGCGTATCCGTGCTGGTCGATCACGAGACCTGCCTCAACTACAAGGGCATGCATTGCAGCATCTGCCACCGCGTCTGCCCGATCCGCAACGAAGCGATCACGCTTGAAAAGCAGACAATCAACGGCCGCGCGATGATCATCCCGACCGTGCATTTCACCAAATGCACCGGCTGCGGAACATGCGAAAAACACTGTGTGCTGGAGGAAGCTGCCATCCGCGTGCTGCCACGCTCGCTCGGTCAGGGCAAAGCCGGTCGCAACGCCGCCGGCAGACCGCTAACCGGCCATGGCCAGTTGAAGCGTGATCTCTAATGCGCATGCCATTCACCAGAGCAAACATCCACGCATTCGGCGAGTGGATCACATCGGAACCGCGCAGTTACGCCGCCACGCGTCGCGGCTGGCTGTTTGCACATCGCATCTGGTTGCTGCGGCGCCTGTCGCAGACGCTGGTGCTGGCGCTGTTTCTTGTCGGCCCGTGGTACGGTATCTGGCTTGCGAAAGGTAACTTCGCATCGAGTGAAATTCTCGGAGTGCTGCCGCTGGCCGATCCGTTCATCTTCGCTCAGTCACTATTTGCATTACACAAGCCCATTCTGCTCGCCGTCATCGGCGTCGCCACCATCGTCGCGCTGTATCTGCTCGTCGGTGGGCGCGTCTATTGCAGTTGGGTCTGCCCCGTCAACGTCGTCACCGACAGCGCCTACTGGCTGCGCGACAAGCTCGGCCTGACGCGCGATCGCAAGCTTGATCGGCGCACCCGCATCTGGGTGCTTGTCGGCGCGCTGCTGGCCTCATTCATGACCGGCACCATCGCGTGGGAGTTCCTGAATCCGGTCAGCCTTTTGCAGCGTGGCATCATTTTCGGCATCGGCGCAGGCTGGGGAATCATCGCCGCCGTGTTCATGCTGGATCTGTTCGTCACTCGCCGCGGCTGGTGCAGTCATCTGTGCCCGGTCGGCGCATTTTACGGCCTGATCGGTGCTCAAAGCCTCGTGCGTGTCAGCGCCCTGCAACGCACAGCGTGCACCGACTGCGGCGCCTGCTTCAAGGCCTGCCCGGAGCCGCATGTCATCATGCCGGCGCTGAAAGGCAAGGGCACGCATCTTATTCTGTCGGGTGATTGCACCAACTGCGGCGCGTGCATCGATTCCTGCTACGTCGATGTGTTTCAATACGGCAGCAGACTATCGCCCAAGCATGCCGCGCCTGAAGCCTATATCAACGCGCCCGCGACGCCATCGCGGATGCCGGCAGCAGCAACAGCTGCTGAGTGATCTTGATTCCTCTGCAATGGTGCCATTGACTGCTACTTAGAAGGTCAACACCTTGCCGCGACCTCGCGCGGCGTGAGCAGTACGCCCGTAGGATATTGCTGGGACATACAGGTTCACCCGTTTAGAGCTGGGGGTTCAGGAATTTTTTTCTTTGGCAGACGTCGTTGTGGTGCCAGGGGCGTCGGAACTTTTAGTCCGTGACTTCAAGTATTTTGCGTGCTCGTTCGAGGATGGCATTGCGCGCCTTTACTTCCGCGATCCCGCTCTACCTAAGAGCAAAACCCGGCTCTGCAGTTTGACGCGCTTCAACGCGCCGGCTGCCATCAAGTTTTCACTGATCCGGCCAGCACTGGATCAGGTTGTTGCCGAGTTGAGGGCTGGGGATGTGCTGGTTACGTGGAAGCTCGACTGGCTTGGGCGCAGCCTCTCGTACTTGATATCGCTAATATCGCAGCTGGAAGCGCGCGGCGTCGCCTTCCGCAGCCTATCGGAAGCAATTGACACTGGGTCGGCAGGCGGCCGCCTTCTCTTCCACATCATGGCGCGCTGGCGGAGTTAGCGTGCTCTTATCAGCGAACGCACAAGGGCCGGGATGGCTGCAGCCAAGTCGCGCGGTGCTATCTTGGGGAGGCCTTCAAAGCTTTCCAGGGCTGACATCGTTTCGGCTCGCCGGTCGATCACTCACGCTGGGCGATCGATTCGCGACGTCGCGACCGGACTCTCAGTTTCGAGAGCAACGCTCAGCGCGTGGTCATTCGGTCGTTAAAAAAGTGAGCCTGGAATAGCCGTCGCTGCAGAAGTTTGAGCAGCCAAGGGAGACGCGTGCCGTGGCGCTGTGCGTATCGGATCACGGCAAGGCCTCCCACAACGAGAAGCCACCTCAGGTAATGATCACCGCGTTTCGATATCTTGCCGAGGCGCTCCTTGCCGCCGCTAGTGATTGTTTCGGCACCAGGCCGATGAAGGCCGCGAAGCTCCTGCCGTTTTTGAAGTTTGAAGCGTCGCCGACGGAGGCAACGAGCGCGCTAGCCGCGAGCGGTCCGATGCCGGGGATTGTTGCCAGACGCATGCTCGCTTCGTTCGACCTGTGCCACGCCATCACTTGCCGGCCGAGCTCGAGGATCTGGCCTTGTAACAGTCGATATTGATCGACCAGACACATCAGCGCGCGACGCGTCACATCTGTGATGCGATCATCTTCGCCAGAGACGATCATGTCGATCAGTCGAGAGAGCCCGATTCGGCCGATGCTCTCGATGATGTCGAACTCCGCGAGGTGGGCGCGGATCGTGTTCCCCATCCGCGTGCGATGCGTGATCAGCGTGGATCTGGTTCGATGCAGCACCAGCACGCTCTGCTGCTCGATAGTCTTCGTCTCGGCAAACCGCATGTTGGGTCGGGTGACGCCTCGCATATTGCCTCGGCATCAGCTTCATCGTTCTTCTGCGTCTTCACATAGGGTTTCACGTATGCCGGCGGCATAAGGCGAACCTGATGACCGAGCTTCCGGATCGTGCGCGCCCAATAGTGCGCGGTTGCGCAGGCTTCAATGCCGACAAGACAGGGCTCGAGTTTTACGAAGAAGGCCTCGACCTGCGCACGACGAAGCTTACGGCTAAGAACCCTTTCGCCATGAGCATCGACGCCGTATGCGTGAAAGACGTTCTTCGCGATATCGATGCCGACTGTTGCTGGCTGCACCATCTGACTTCCCGCGCCTGGCGCGGAATACGGTTAACCGCTGCCAGCTTATCGGCCAGGGCGCGGCGGCTAGCGCGGAAACGATAGCAACTACGCCGTCCAAGTCATCAACAAGCTGCTCGACATCGCATCCGCCCGGAACGATGCGCCCAGCTGCACATTCAAAGCTCAGGCCCTACGGCGATGGAGCGCGTGGATGAAAGCTTTAGTTTGGCACGGAAAACAGGATATCCGCTGCGATACTATGCATGGAGCGCGCATGTCCCCACATCACGCATCTGTGCCGAGGTACCAAGAATTACTATTGAAATTTGTCGAGGCCTCAGCGCTTTCGTTCACCGTTCTGGCAGCGGCCCTCTTCGGTGCCAGCGCTGTTGCTTCTCAACTCGGTCTAGGCCTGCTCTCTCGTCATATGATCGAGCACATGGCTGTGCTGGGGATTGCTGCGCCGCTTTGCGCATATGCCTTGCAATCAATCTCAATTGCCTGGAGCGGCGCGCGATTTGTTCTGGCTGTGATCTGTCAGATTGCGTTGCTGTGGATTTGGCATCTGCCGCCAGTTTTCTCCTCGGCCAGTGACAGTCTGCTCCTGCACGCCGTCATGGGTGTATCGCTCTACATCGCGGGCGTGCTGTTTTGGAGCGCGGTTTTCAGCAGCACAAAGGCCAATCGCTGGCAATCGGTGATGGCACTTCTGATCACGGGCAAGCTGTTCTGCATGTTCGCCGTGATCCTCGTTTTCTCGCCGCGCCTTCTATACGATCTTGCAGCTCACACCCATCACAGCCAAGCAATGGGTGGCATCGAGGATCAGCAGTTCGCAGGACTGATCATGATTACCGTCTGCCCACTGACATACGTTGCAACGGGCATCGTGATGGCGGCGCGCTGGCTTCTCGCGCTCGAGGAAAGCGATCGCCATATGGCGGAGACGGCTTTCGATATGCGCTGCTGATCGCCCCAAAAGTTCAGATCAAGTGGAACGCTTCGGGAAATTCTCAGTTTCCGTCTAATCATCTTGAAGGCCCCGACGGACCGAGGTTGATGGTTGCGCTCGTAAAATTCATTCACATTTCCTCCATCGCCGTTTGGGTCGGCGGCTTGGTCGTGCTGCCCGCAATCTACGCCCAGTTAGGGGCAAGCACGGATAGGGGGCAGCATGTTGAAGCGATGCCGCGTCTCCAAGAGGCGATGAAATTCACGTATGTCGCAGTCCTATCCCCTGCGGCCTTCGTGGCGGTCGCGAGCGGTATCTTTCTCGTCTTTCAGAGTACCGTTGTTGCCCCATGGTTCGGACTTAAGCTTGCGCTCGTTGCTGGGCTTGTGATCGCGCACTCCCTCGCAGGTCTAACCGTCGCCCGCCAGTCGGAAGACTGGCACCCAAATCTGACATGGAGGTCCTATGGCGCGACGGTCGTGAGCGTCCTGCTTGCTGCCGCGGTGATTGCGTTGACCCTTTGGAAGCCTTCGCTACCAGCCAGCATTCTTCCCGCCGCATTGAGCGAGGCCGGTGCACTCAAGGGCATCTTCGATCAAATCAATCCTTGGCACCGACCATGAGGCCGATGCCGTGATCAAAAATGAGTTTTCCGCCATGCCAGCCTGCAAGTCCGGTGACGATGGTAGCGAGCCCCGACAGCAGCAGCCCGTGGGGAAGGACTGCATCGTCAATTGTTATGCGCACAAGCCAATTGGCACCTGCAATGGCGATGAGCAGCATCGCAGCCACGCCGTGCGCCCAACTCGCTGCGCGCATGCGGATGCCGGACACGAACAAAAGCTCCAAGGTTCCGACGAAACCGGCAAAGACACCCGTCGCGAAGGCAAAACCTGCCGACCAGATGCCGACGCGAACCCAGAACGGATCCGCCGTCCACCAATAGAAGAGGTCGACGCCGAACGTGGCGATAACGAGCGCGATGGGAAAATGCACGCTCATCGCATGTATGGGATGTCCTGCCACGGCGACGGCAGAACTCAGGTCCGCGCTGTCGGATCCCGGCGACACAACGCGTTCTTCAAGTTCTTCAGACCGCGTATCGTCGCCTTTGCTCGTCTCGGCCATGCGCTTCTCCTTTCGGCAATAAGGTCCAAAGCCGGCGCAATGTTCCCGATGTTCGCGGCTGCGGGTGTTTCCGGTTGCTCGGGCGATCTTTCAACGCTTTCGCCGGCCGGCCCGGTCGCAGGATCCATCGCGACGCTATGGTGGGTCATGGCGGCAGGTGCCGCGCTCATCTTCCTGATCGTTATGGTGCTGTTCCTGCTGGTGTGGCTGCGTCCGAACTTTGGGCGATCGTTCAGCCAGCGCGCGTGGATACTGGGAGGTGGCCTAGCCTTTCCCATCCCCTTGCTCGTGCCTCTGCTGGTCTATTCCTTTCAGCAAGGAGAAATACTGCTTCACATCGGCGGCCCAACGGAGACGCCGGTGCGTATCGAAGCCCGTGCCCGAATGTGGCAATGGGAGTTCATCTACCTCGATGAGGATACGGCGCCCTCCACTGTCGGGGTGCTGCACATCCCCGCCGGGGCACTCGTTAAAGTTACGGCAACCAGCGAAGACGTCATTCACAGCTTTTGGGTACCTCGCCTAAGCGGCAAGGTCGATGCAATCCCGGGGCATCGGGCGCGCGTACGGTTCCTAGCAAACACTCCCAACACCTATCGCGGCGCCTGCGCCGAGTTCTGTGGTTCGGGTCATGCTGGAATGTTGTTTTCTGTGCAGGTCCACAAGCCGGAGGACTATGCGCGCTTGATCAAGGCGGCTCGCGATACATCGCTTCGCGCATCTTTGGCGCAGGTGCATCCATGAGGGCGAACAAGCCCATGCTATCGCCGATCAGGCTGCATAAGGATTTGTCGGCAATCTGGGATACCCGGCCCGGTCTCCAGCGGCTTGCCTCTGTCAATCACACCACGCTGGGTAAGAGGTTCATCGTCACTGCGATCGTTTTTTTCGCGATCGGTGGCGGCCTCGCGATGCTGATACGCGCACAACTCGCAACGTCGCAGAGCGCGTTCATGGAAGCGGGGCTGTACGCGCAGATTTTCACCATGCATGGAACAGTGATGATGTTCCTGTTTGCAATTCCACTGTTTGAGGGATTTGCGATCTACCTATTACCCAAGCTCGTCGGTGCGCGTGACTTCGCGTTCCCGCGGCTCACCGCATATAGCTACTGGTGCTATCTGTTTGGCGGATCGATGCTGATCGTCGGCATGCTGGCGGGCGTTGCTCCCGACTCCGGCTGGTTCATGTACACGCCGCTGTCCTCGCGCACGTACATGCCCGGCATCAACGCTGATCTCTGGCTTCTCGGCATCACCTTTGTCGAGATCTCCGCGATCTGCACCGCTGTCGAGATAGCGGTGAGCGTCCTAAAGGTGCGCGCGCCCGGCATGTCGCTCGACCGGATGCCCATCTTTGCTTGGTACATGCTCATCGTCGCCTTCATGATGCTGGTTGGCTTTCCGCCGCTAATCCTCGGATCGATCCTGCTGGAAGTGGAACGGGCCTTCGACCTTCCGTTTTTCGATCCGAAGCGCGGCGGCGACCCGCTGCTCTGGCAACACCTGTTTTGGCTGTTCGGCCATCCCGAGGTGTACATCATCTTTCTGCCTGCAGCTGGGCTCGTCTCAACTTTTCTGCCCGTATTCGCAGGCCGCCCTCTAGCCGGATACATAGCTGTCGTCATTGCAGTGATCGCCATGGGGTTCCTGTCGTTCGGCCTGTGGGTGCATCACATGTACGCCACTGGCATCCCGCATTTGGGGCTAAGCTTCTTTGCTGCCGCCAGCGTTCTCGTCGCGGTGCCTACAGCCGTACAAATCTTCGCGTGGATAGCGACGCTGGCGCACGGCACGCCCCGCTTCTCCCTGCCGATGCTCTACGTGTTCGGAATGTTCTTCGTGTTTGTGATTGGCGGATTGACCGGCGTGATGCTCGCCATCGTGCCGTTCAACTTGCAAGCGCATGACACGCATTTCGTTGTAGCGCACCTTCATTACGTACTGATCGGAGGGTTCGTGCTTCCGATGATCGGTGCAGCATACTACTGGCTGCCGCATATAACCGGGCGGCGGCCTTCGCGCGTTATGTCGAACATCGGGTTCTGGACGATCTTCGCCGGCTTCAACGTGACGTTCCTTGCCATGCACCTGACCGGGCTCAAGGGCATGCCCCGCCGCGTACATACCTATCTTCCCGAGTACGGATGGGAGGCATTAAACTTTCTGTCGTCATTCGGCAGCTTCATCATGGCTATCGGCTTCGCAATCGCGGCGCTCGATCTTCTACTTATCGTCCGTTTCGCACCGCGCAGCACCAGAAATCCATGGAAGGCGGCGACGTTGGAGTGGGCTATGCCAATTCCGCCCCCATCGTATAATTTTGCATCCCTGCCGAAGATTTTTCGCCGCGCCGATACGCTTGAGCCAAGCACAATGGCCGCTGAACTGGCCGGAGGGATGGGATATCTCGCCTTTACCCGCAACGGGCAGATGGAAACACTCGGGGTGGAAATGGTTGGCGGAAACACCGAACAGGTCATCGTCCTACCGCGCCAAACGTATCTCCCGCTCATTACCGCAGCAACGACCGGCGTGTTCTTCCTGCTGATGCTGTTCAAATTTTACTGGCTCGCTTTAGTTGCCATCCCGCTAGTCGTTATCTGTTTCCTGTTCTGGACGCGTGATACGGGCCTTCGTGCTGACGTCGGACCTGTTCCGATTGGACACGGAATCGTAGCGCCCTATCATTCTGAAAGTGCGGATGCGCCATCCTCGTGGGCTATGGCGTTCACGCTAGTGGCCGATGCGATGCTGTACGCCTCGCTGCTGTTCGGCGGCTTATTCCTGTGGGCATCGGCGCCGAACTGGCCGCCAGCCGAACTGCCGGCATTAGGGGTGGTCTTGCCCATCGGCGTCGTGGCTGCCGCGCTCGCTGCCATGGCGTCGGGAATTCTCGCCTTACGCAACGTGGGCGGCGCGGTTTCTATCCCGGCTCTGGCGCTCTGCGCAGCTTGTCATGCGATTGCATTGGCGTGCTTGTTCACCCTTGCAGTCACAGGCATTCCTTCATTCACGCAGCATGCTCTGTCTGCCGTGATCATGGTGGTGATCATCTATCTTGCCGCGCATCACGCAATGGGCGTGGTCTTCGCATTGTTTGGCGTTGCGCGGATGATCAGCGGTAAAGTATCGGCAAGGCGCACGCTTGATTTGCGCATCGGCAATCAGTGGCACCTCTACACAGCGGGCGCGAATTTTATCGGCGTCCTATTCATGGTGGGACTGATTGCGATCGCCGGAACGGGCGCAGCGCCATGATCTTTCCATCCGGCCGTCTTGTTCATGTTGCGGCAGGATTTTCAGTCTGGGCAATAATCTTTGCGCTCATTTATGGGATGCAAGGCGTCGGTTGCCGGCTCGACTGGGACAAAGTCATCATTCTCGACACAATCAGCCTGCAGCGCGTGCAGCTTGTTGCACTCTACGTTGCTGGATTGTGTGTGCTGATGACGATCTACGCCTGCCTGTCAAAGCATAAAGGTAGGCCTGAGCAGAACGCGCCCCGCAGGTTTGTGACTGCTGTTGCCGTCTACGGTGCCCTGGCCGCTTTCGCAGCGGGCGGCTTATCGTTTGTCGGTGTGATGTGGCTTACAGCGTGTTGAGAATCGCAGCTTTTCGCACGCGACGCACAAATGTCCGCTTCAACGATGCTATCACATTAGTGCGAATTTGAAGTGCCGCATTGCTGCCGAATGACAGCGAGTGCCACGAATCCGATGACAAGGAATTGTGCGGTACATGGGAATTTTGTTTGAACGCTTCGCGCAGGAAGACGTTGGGGATTAAAAGGAGATCCCATTATGCGCGCGTTCATGCACTTCACTATCCTTGCACTCATAAGCACATTTTCGGCACACGCTAGCGAGACACCGCCAGTTAATTCGGCATACGGCAGCAAACCGGTTCTTGTTGAACCCGAAAGTCGATGGATTCCCATTCCGCGCATCAACGAGATGACAGCTGTTGGCTGGACTGCGGATGGCGCACCCGTCGCGGCAGAAGGGCTGAAGGTGTCGCGGTTTGCTGATGGCTTCATCCATCCGCGTTGGGTTTACACGTTGCCAAACGGCGATGTGCTGGTAGCAGAAGCTTCCAGCTTGCCGCTGTCCAACAAGGGATTAGTAGGTTCGGTGATGGAGCACGTGATGCGAAATGCTGGCGCGGTGCAGGAGACTAGCCCGGATCGCATTGTGCTGTTGCGTGACGCCGATGGTGATGGTGTTGCGGAGAAACGCGAGATCTTCCTTGAAGGCCTGCTCCAGCCTTTTGGAATGGCACTCCTCGATGGCCATCTTTATATTGCCAACACCAACGCGCTTGTGCGCGTGCCCTATACTGACGGAGACCTTACCGCCGCAGGGCCGCCCGAAACAGTGGCAGCATTGCCATTCCGCGCTGATGACAATGGTCATTGGACGCGTAACGTGATTGCTTCTCCGGATGGCTCGCGCCTGTTTGTGACAGTCGGGTCTATCAGCAATATCGCTGAGCAGGGCATGGATATCGAACAAGGGCGTGCCATGATCTACGCCGTAAATCCTGCAACTGGCACACTCACAGAATATGCCACCGGATTGCGCAATCCGAACGGCATGGGTTTTGCGCCTGGCACAAATACGCTTTGGACTGTCGTTAATGAGCGCGACGGCCTTGGAGATGATCTTCCACCGGATTATCTGACATCGGTAAAGGAGGGCGGGTTTTACGGCTGGCCGTGGGCATATTGGGGCCGCGCCGATCACCGTTTCAAAGCCGATGAGATTCCTCCCGGCACGATTGAGCGAACGATCCGCCCCGACTATGCATTGGGCGGTCACACAGCCGCGCTTGGTCTGGTTTTTAATGACAAGCCCGCACTAGGACCCCAATGGCAAGGCGGCGCCTTTGTTGGTCTGCATGGTTCATGGAACCGGCGCGAGCCCAGCGGATATCGCGTGATCTATGTGCCGTTTACGAACGGTCAACCAAGCGGAATGCCGGTGGACGTTCTCACGGGCTTCCTTGATGCTCAAAGTAACGCAATGGGACGTCCAGTAGGTGTGGACATTGCTGGCGATGGCGCGCTTTTGGTCGCCGACGATGTCGGCAAGGTCATTTGGCGTGTCGCTCCGGCTATGGCCCAATAGCTGTCAAAGGTTGGACCGCTGACATTCGCGCGCGGAGTGGTGATCCGCCCCCAATGAATTGGTCCGCCTCGAAGTAATGGTTTCTCCCTAGAGGAGGACCTCAGGTGCCGAAGAAGACCTACAAGCCGGAAGAGATCGTCGCGAAGCTGCGGCAGTCAGATGTGATCGCGCAAGGCAGCAACATCCCCGATGCCGGAAGTGTTCGCGGCGATCGCTGGTGGTCTTACTCGCAGGCTGCGCCAGCCGACCGGAAAGTGTTATCGCGGCGAGCGAAGGGCAAGCGGTAATTGAGGGCTCGAAGACCATCCGACTTCGAGCCCTGGTTGTTACCTAGTTTGGTCGGGTGTTTTAGAAGGCTTTGAGGCTTCAGGAGCTGCTTGCGAGTCTTGCTCGCGATCGTCCTTGCCCATGCCCTTAGGTTCTATTGATTCCCGGCCCACGCTAGCAGGCTTGTCGGTGCCATCCTTATTGGTCTCCGGCGCCTTTTTGTCTGTGGGTTGCTCCATACTGCCACCGGCCAATACCGGCGACCCTGCTAAAAGCGCACTAGCGACTGCGATACCAATAATCCGATACATTGATCATCTCCTTGAGCTGTTGTCGTCCCCACTTTGGAAACGCCAACTGCCACTCGCGGTTGCACGGTTTTTTGTATCGAATTCGTTTGGGCCTTTGCGCAGCGTTCAGCTCAGGCTGCGACGTCGTACGAACGGAATCACGCGATGCTCATGCTGCACCGGCTCCGACTCTTCAGCCACGTCATACGCATGTCCGTCTCTACTGAACCGATCAGCTGCCAAGATCGCTTTTGTCTTTGAACTAAATCGGGCAAGTACGATGCCGCTGCCACGGCGCGAGACTCGCCAATACTTGTCTGGCTGTTGCTCACTCATCATGATGCTCCTGCGTTGCCGCATGGCATCGACACATACAGTTTCGAGCGTCAGGTATTTTTCGCGTCAATGCTTGTTTATCTGATGCTCAACTCCTCCAGACCTCATAAGTTCATTTGTGGATTCAGCTTTGGTCACAATCCACCTCTCTCTCCGCCAGCATCATAAGAATCATCGACAGCTTTGGGCGAGCAATCGACAGATCCCGATATTTCGTTACACGAATGGATGGCGCCCCGTAGGGAAGGTGTTTATTTCAACGAAATCATTGCGGTACTAAGCACACCTTCCGACAGAATCTCGCACTGCTTCTTATAGTGCAGTTTGGCGTTTCCCAACCCGACGGGTGTGAAGGCCATCTCCCCTGCACTTGCCGCATCACCACCGACCACTGTCGCAACGTCCCATGAGCTGACGTGGACGCTCGACCGCGCTTGCTCTGTAGTGTGGACCAGAAGATGTCCGCTTCGGAAGGTTGAATAGCCGTGGCGTTGATCACGTTAAAGGTCGTCGATGCCCGCCCCACTCCATCGAGGCGTACACGACGCGATCTTTGATTGGCGAGGCTCACGCGTTCAGTTTGCATCAGCGGACCGCAGGTTTCGTCGCCGCCAGAGTTGGGCCGAGGGGTTCCTTGATCGTATCGGCGCTTAGCTGGCGTCGTCAGTCGGGGCTCCATCATCTCCTTGTGTCTGCACAGATTGAAGGTTCGCGCTTGACGATGCCTCGCCGGCTTTCTTCACCCTCTTGCTAATCCGGCGCTGCTTAGGAGGCACTTTTGCCTTTAGCTTCGCAGTCTGCTCCTCGTGCACAAACGAGTTGTGAATGAACCGTTCGAGCGTGGTCATCATGGTATCGACCTGCTCGAGCGTAGGCTGCCATCCGCGATGCATGGCGGCGTTGCCCGCCTCTACCATCGTCGTGAGATCGGATTCTTCGTAGGTTCCGATCCGACCCTGAACCTTCAGCGCGCCAATCTTCTCTTCGAAAGATATCGTAGGGTCGATCCCCAGCTTCGACACAGCAACGTCGAACGCTGTACGTACGCCGCTAGCCGCGAGAATGAGGAGGTCGTTATCGATTGCGGTATAGAGGCTCTCGACAAGCCGGTATAAATCGCTCTCCGCAGCGAAAAACCAACCGCCAAACCATTTAGGACGATCTCGCTTCGAAAGCGACGGGTAGTATTTGAATCTAGCGACCGGCGTGAGCTGGCCGTCGTAATCCTGTTCTACGTCCTCGGAGAAAAAGGACTCGTGCTGATAGTACACCGTATTGCAGCCGCGACACTCTAAGAGACGATACGTGTCGCCTCCGAAAACACCGGACCTTTCGTCATCGTACTGGCTCTTTATCTCGCCTCGTATGTCGGCCCATTTGTCTCGACCACACAGTGGACATTCCCCTTTGACGCGCTCGTCGGCGTTGGTGTTGTCGGACATGCGATGCTCTATTAATGCTGCCAGTTGCAATTGCCTTGGGAATATGCGCGCTCCGCGATCCAGGGCACGGTGCCCTTACTGCGAATGCCTGTAATCCTCGCCTAGCCCGGCAACGTTCTCGTCTTGATCATCTTGTCAACCGCGTCGTGTAAGATCACGGGATAGTGCATCGCGCGGCCTTTCGCCTTCGAAGACGTCATCCGGGCAACAGTTCTGATATTGCCGTTGTAAACTCGTTGCCAACGATCTTTTCCAATTCGCTCAGCGGGCGCTTGCGCCTCTCGTTCATGGTCTTTGCCGATGATTCCGGCTCAGGCCGTATTCGCCTCCCGCACGTCGAACAGCCCTGGCACGCTTTCGCGTGCGGGCGGCGCGACGACAAATTCGACAAGACCTTTATTGCGCAGGAAAGGCGCCTCCTGCAGGCGCTTGCGCAGATTGAACATGCGCTTTTCCGCCTGCGTCAGGAAGCTGGAGTATAGCAGAGGGCGGATGCGGACCTGCCGGTCGCGCTCAGTGAATTCGCTCGCCTCGGCGGCCTCGACGAACTCGCCGAGGACGAAGCCGGTGATGAGCGTGCCGTCGGTAACGAGACCCTTGGAGATCAACTCCTTCACGTACTTCCACACCTGCTGCTTCGCGTCGGACCCGAGAACGAGGCCCGGCTTCTTGAGCTCGACGACCACGAGCCGCGATGTTCCGGTCACGTTGTGCGTTTCCGGATCGAAGGCGGGGATGGCGTAAAAGCCGACCGTGCTATCCGGCGTCATCACGAAGTCGGGCCGGTTACGGCTCGCCGCAACATCGACCTTAAACAGCTTCTGGATGACCGTCGTCATCGTCTCGTTCGAGGTGAACTCGATGCTCTCGAATTCCGGCCCGAATATCCACAGCGCGTTGCCGAATAGAGGCTGCAGTTCCTGCACCTCCTTGATCTGTGGGTTCGCCGTGGCGATGCGGATCTCCTCGATGATCCTAAGGCGCCCTTCGATCTCATCGAGCGCGACCTTCGCTGTGCGCACGGTCCACTTCGCTAGGATGTCGTTCAGCGCGTCGATGTCGCCGGGCGGAAGACCGCTCAGCTTTTCGAGCAGGCTGTACTGCGACTGCGCGCGCTCCATGTTGGCCATCAGCCCCATGAGTTGATCGACCTGCGGTTCGCTGATATTCGGGCACCGGTCCACGATCTCGTCGAGCAGCGCGTTCCAGCGCTCTCGGCTCAGCGGCGGCAGCTTGCGTACTTCTTCGCTGTGCGTCTCCCGCACCGTGTTCTTGGCGGCGGCGCGCCGCTCCGTCGTGATGTCGCGGATAACATCGACGATCGTGTTCTGCAGCGGGTCCTTGGCTTTCTGCCACTCGCCGCTCTCCGGCTTGAAACCCGTCCAGTCCGGCAGCACCGCCGGCATCAGGAAGTCCGCCTCGACGACGAACGTGTAGCGCTTAGCTTCCTCGGTGCGCCCGTCCAGCAACTTCTCCTGGTCGATCCAGCGCCAGTTGCAGTCGCCTACGAGTCGGCGGTTGACCCACCACGCGACGCCGTGCTGCTTGGCGGTGCGGTCAGTCTTCTGGCTGTCGATGACGCGGATCATGGCGGTGCCTAGGCCGTCAATAGTCACGGGAATCTCGCGCAGGGACTCCTCGGGAATGTCGGCGAACGTAACGCGCACGCCATTGACCGAAACAGCGAACTCCGGGTCCATCAAGAAGCGGGTACTCAGGAGCGCGCGCACGTCTTCGTCCGACAGCAGGACCGACTTCAGATGCACGCCGGAAATGATGCAGCCGTGGCCGTCCGTTTCTTTGGACTCTCCGATTTGCTTCACGTCGAACGGCTTGCCGGTGGCAAAGCCCCTTGAAATCTCGAACACGACCAGCTTCCCGTCGCGCCACGTCGTGACGCGGTAGGGATCGGAGAAGTAGAAGCCCGCGAAACGACCCTTTCCGTTCCTGCCGAACACGCGGCGCGTCTTCCTGCTGGCAAGGTCCGGCGGCGGCTGCACCGTCTCGCCGCCCTGCGATTTGATGCGGTCATAGGCGAAGGTCCGCCACCTGACATCGACCTCGGCTTCGGTCATGCCGATGCCGTTGTCTTCGATGCGGAAGGGTGTAGCGTCGTCCGGCCATGTGACATCAACCTTCGTCGCGTACGCGTCCCAGGCGTTCGCGACCAGCTCGACGAGGGCGACCACGGGATCGCGCATGATTTGCCCAGCGTAGTCTTCCAGGAACCGGTCTTCGAACAGGGTTCCTTGTCCGGGCGGGCTCGCTGCCTTCCGGGCCATATTCACTCCATCGTCTTCCAAGCCCCTTTTCTACTCAGAATCCGAAGGGTGGGCGATGCTCAACTGCATTACGTAAGCAGATATCAACGGCCCTCTTTCTGGCCGCCCGTCCTGGTGGGGGCGTGTGTCGTCGGCCTATACTTTGCTTTCGGCGCGACATCACTGGGCTCTATCCTGCCAGCGCCGCGCTAGGCCGCGACCTGAGCCGCGTTCTCGTCGTAAAATCGTACGCAAGATCTTCCCCGGTCAAAGCGGCTCACTCGGTTGACTATTCAGATGTCCGTTAATCGAGGTATCGCGACCCCATATTGAAGTCGATCGCTCGGTTGAGCAGGGAGGGCGTCCGAGGTCCGCAAACTCGGCATTTCGACCGATCCGCGTATTAACCGCAAACTGAGACGCCGAGCACATCCCGCTCGCGGGGGAAAGCGCTGCGTGCAAGGCGTCGTATAGCCCAGCGAGGAATGCGGTGGGCTGCCCAGGTCCACCTTAGCCACTGCATAAGAACCTGGGCACGTTGTCAATCTGAGCTACGATCGCTGCTAAATGCCTGCGTGTGCAGCGACGACGCGTTACGAATGAGCGTTACGATTCATAGCGCGGCTCAGCGTGAGCGGCGAAACCTGCAGAGTTCTGGCGAGTTCCCCATGCCGAATCTCCCCCGAAGCTAAAGCAACGGCGGCGTAGAGGATGTCGTCAGGAGTCAGTTAGGCGGCTGTCCTAAACGCCGCCCACGGTTGCGTGCTGCCTCGATGCCTGCACGCGTTCGCTCGGCTATTAACGCGCGTTCGAACTCCGCGAGCGCACCCATCATGTGCATGAGCAGCCGCCCACTAGGCGAGCGTGTGTCTATGGCTTCTGAAAGTGAGACGAGCCCAATGCCCCGTTTGTCCAGGTCTGCGGTGAGGGTGATCAGATGGGCCAGGCTACGTCCAAGGCGGTCGAGCTTCCAGGTCACCAGCGTGTCGCCTGCTTTCAGCTGTCTGAGAGCTCTCGCTAGGCCAGGGCGGGTACTTATGGCGCCCGACACTCCAAGATCCTCGTAGATCTTTTGGCATGCCGCTCGACGCAACGCATCGAGCTGAAGATCGAGATTTTGATCGTCGGTTGAGACGCGCGCATAACCAACTCTCATCGTTCGGCACCTCGGTGATACGGCGCCATCGCGCCCTTCAGCGCGTCTAACAAAAAGGGAGGTTTTTGAAGGTAAACGGATTGCGATGCGGAGGATGCGAAAAAGGCCATGATCGGGAGGTTATCGCATCGTAACCAACCCGTCAGAGAGCTGCACAATAAACGTCCCTTTTTGATCGCGACGCGGATCTGTGGAAGATCAGGTTGTCTTCGCCACGACAGGTACGCGCATGTCAGCTGCAGGCCGGCAGCCGATCACAATAAGCAGAGCCGAGCTGTATCAGGCCGTGTGGGCAGAACCCATGAGGCGGCTGGCAGCAAAGTTCGCCATCTCGCCGCAACGTCTAGCCAAGATTTGCGAGCAACTTGAGATCCCGGTTCCACCCCGTGGCGAGTGGGGGAAACTACCTGATGCGACCAACAAACCCGCGCTCAAGGCACCTGGACGTTCGATCGCTGAAACGATCACGATAACTTCCACCCATGCCAAGTTTACGCCCGGTGGGCGAACCAAGAGCTATGACGGGACAAATGCGCCGGTGGAGTTCGTCCACCCGGCAATAACGGATTGGCTGGCGAGTAGCGAAACCCTCGCACGCCGCCCCTACGCACGTTCCCTCGGGAAAGAGGAGACGGTCACGAGATACCGAAAAGAATTGTGCTTCCTCGATAGGCTGTTTCACGCCGCGGAGAAAAAGGGTTTGTGGCCCGTTATGAGTGATTTTGATCGCATTCAATTTCAGTCTCAGGGCGAGCGTATCAACTGCGTCCTGAGCCAGCGCAAAGCTTATGTCCAAAATGGCGCTCTTCGACAATTTAAGCGAACCAGCGAACTCATCTTCCACGTCAACCACAGTTTGCCGCCGCGGCTTGGTGGTCTGCTGAATTGGGCGGAACAGAAGGATGGTCAACTTGAGAAGCATATCAGCGCGATAGTCGATGCGCTCTTAGAATGCGTGCCGGTGATTGCTGAAGATCGCGTCCGGAGTGAAGCGGAGGCTGAGCGCCGAAGAGATCAAGCGCTCAAGGCTGAGCGCGAGACGCAACACCTCCGTCGCGAGCAACTCCGCCGTCAAGCACTGCTCGTCTTGGCTGAGCGCCACCGCTCTGCGCAGGCGTTGCAAGAACTCATCGTGCGGATGGAACGTGAAGCAGAGGATACGTCTCGTGTCGTCGATGGCCAGACGATCACCGATTGGCTGGCATGGGCACGCCGCCAGCTGGTGCTTTCCGATCCACTGTCGAAGGGGATTGCGAACCTCTTTGAAGAGGTGGCTGCATCCGCGCATGCCAAAGATTAGACGGGCCGCGAAAGCCCGCGGTATTACAAAAAGTATTACAAAAGCTATCGCGGGGTATCACAAAAAGTGTCACAAAAAGTATTACAAACTGGCTCTTAGTCGGCGCACTGGTCAAAATTATAGAGTAATATCAATAACTTAGCACGCATTTGTGGCTGGGGGACTAGGATTCGAACCTAGACAGGCAGAGTCAGAGTCTGCAGTCCTACCATTAGACGATCCCCCAAAGCCGGGATCAACGGCAATTGCCGTCGGAGCGGCGCGTATAACAGTTGCTTCGCGCGCCCGCAAGCGATGAAACGGCATTTTCCTCCACAGCGCGTCGTGATGCGCGCCTGCTGCCTCGCTCGGTGCCTTTTTGTGACGGTTGACGCGACTGCTCACGGCTAGGGACGGCTATGTGCATCCATCCCGAGACCCTCACGCGCATCTTCGATCCCGAGATCCTCGCGCACCGGCAGCAGCGGCGCGGTTTACGGCCGTGGGCTGGACGCATGCAGCACTTAGGGCTGTGGGGCAATCCCCACGCCGCCGCTTGGGGGATGCCGCCCGGTCCTGCGAATGCGTCTGGCCTGCGCGGCCCCTGTGAAGGCGGGCTGGCCGGTCCAGCCCTGCTTTCGCTCCGCCCATGCTATTGAAATTAGCAGATAAGTTCCGCCGCTTGGCTTCAGAAAGCCGCTGACGGCAGAAGCCGCGGCCCAGCACGCTTTACTGTTTACCGATAGCTGCTAGACTGGCAGCAAGTGTCGTCCAGAAGACGCCTGATGACGCGGGCAGGGGCAATCGTCCTCGCCGTATGCCAGGCGCTGGAGCTATGAACGTGCAGGGCTATCCCGACGAGGGAGGCGCCGATGATGCGCCTTTATCTTTAGACGGCGAAGACAGGCGTCCTTCGGCCGCCGCGCCGTCGCGCGAGATCCCGGCTGTAAGGTCGCATCCCGACGCTTCGCGCCACCGCCACGACGGTTCCATCGACCCATACGTGCGTGACGGCGCTCTCTATTCCAATCCTGCGGCTTCCTCCCTGCCTCCACAGGGGCGCAACGGCAAGCGTGGTGCGGAGGTTCGTCCGGGCGCCCGCAACGGAGCGGATGCAACCGGCGGCGGTGCAGGGGCTGCCGAGCGCGACACTGACGCTGCACATGAATTTCAGCACAGCCGGCCGGATGGCGTGTATGGCGCCCTCGATCTGGGCACCAACAACTGCCGCCTGCTGCTGGCGCGGCCCTCGCGCCGGGGCTTCCGTGTCATCGATGCTTTTTCGCGCATCATTCGTCTGGGCGAAGGAATGGCGCAGACGGGCCAGCTCTCCGAACCCGCCATGACGCGTACGCTGGAGGCGCTCAAGGTGTGTGCCGCCAAGCTTGGCCGCGCCAATGTGCGTCGCTCGCGGCTGGTCGCGACGGAAGCGTGCCGGATCGCGAAAAACGGCGACGAGTTTCTGCAGCGGGTGCGTGACAAGGTCGGGCTCGAAATAGAAATTCTGACCCCCGAGCTTGAAGCACGCCTTGCGGTTTCGGGCTGTGCGGCGCTGATCGATGCAAGCTGTGATTATGTGCTGGTGTTCGATATCGGTGGTGGTTCATCCGAGCTTATTCTGCTGGATCTGACCCGCCGCGGGCGCCAGCGCGACCGCCGATTTGCTGGCCGGCTCGATGCGCAGAATTGCATGGTGGCATGGACGTCGCTGCCGGTTGGCGTTGTCACGCTGGCGGAGCGGTTCGGCGGACGCGATGTGACGCCGGATGCCTTCGAGGCCATGGTGGCGGAGGCAGGCCGATTTCTGGTCAACTTCGAACAGAAGCATAACGTGGCGGCGCGGCTTGCGGGGCGGCGTATCCATATGCTCGGCACGTCGGGCACGGTCACCACGGTTGCGGGCATACAGCTTGGCCTGCCGCGTTATGATCGCAACCGGGTGGACGGGTGCTGGCTTGACGTCGGCGATGTGCGCGAGGTAACCGCCGATCTGCTCGCGCGCAGTTATGAGCAGCGAGTGGCCGAGCCCTGCATCGGGCGCGATCGCGCCGATCTGGTGCTGGCTGGCTGCGCTATTCTGGAAGCAATCCTGCGTATGTGGCCGTGCGAGCGCCTGCGGGTCGCCGATCGCGGCCTGCGCGAAGGAATTCTTACAACGTTGATGGTGGAAGATGGCGTCCTGGCGCCGTTGCGCCGTCGCCGTCGACCGATCTGAGCGCCGCTGAGGCGCAGAAGGCTAGATGCAATGACAACTAAGCGTAGCGGTGGCCAGAAGAGCGGTGGCCAGAGAGGCCCTGGCGGCGGCCAGCGGCAGATGCACGTGAAGCTGAAGACGGCGCGCAAGCATAGCCCCTCGTCGCAGCGCTGGCTGGAGCGGCAACTCAACGACCCGTATGTGTCGGCCGCCAAGCGTGATGGCATGCGTTCGCGCGCGGCATACAAGATCATTGAGATCGACGAAAAATATCGACTGCTGAAGCCCGGCGCGACGGTGGTGGATCTTGGCGCAGCGCCCGGCGGCTGGAGTCAGATCGCGGCGGAGCGGGTGCAGTCGATCGGCGATGGTCCGGGGCAGGTGGTCGCAATCGATTACCTCGACATGGAGCCGCTGCCCGGCGTCGAGGCCATCAAGCTCGACTTCACCGATGAGGGTGCGGAGGACACGCTGCGGTCCATGCTGCGCGGCGGACGTGCCGACATCGTGCTGTCCGACATGGCGGCGCCCACCACCGGTCACACGCGCACCGACCACTTGCGCATCATGGCGCTGGCGGAATCGGCGGCCTACTTCGCCTGCGATGTGCTGAAGCCGGGCGGCGCGTTTCTGGCCAAGGTGTTTCAGGGCGGCACCGAGCGCGATCTGCTCGACCTGCTGAAGAAGCGCTTTGCCAAGGTGCATCACGTCAAGCCGCCGGCCAGTCGCGCTGATTCAGCTGAGCTGTACGTGCTGGCCACAGGCTTCCGTCCGGAGAATGACGCGGCCGACGATTGATATCTGGTGCCCGCAACTGCGTTGCGGCTCAGCGTGCGTGCGCAGGCAACGCCGACAGCGCTTCAAGCATCACGCCGTGAAACTGCTCCGGCGCTTCGACATGGGGCGAATGGCCGAGGTCCGGAAACGGGATCAGCCGTGCACCTTGAATGCGCTCTGCGGCGGCGGGGGCCAGTGCGGTATAATTGCCAAGCGCCTTTGCATCTTCCGGCGACGCGCGATTGCGGCCGATGGCGGTTGTGTCCTTCAGGCCGATCAACAGCAGCGTCGGCACCGCGATGCGATCAATCTCATGGATTACCGGCTGGCTGAGAATCATGTTCGATGCCAGCGCCTGATTCCAGGCGACGAGGTCGCCATCCTTGCCTGCGTACATCGAAGCCAGCATGTCGACCCAGCGGTCATAGTCCGGCTTCCAGTGGCCGTCGTAGTAGACCTTCTGCTGGTAAGCCTTGATGCTTTCGCGCGTGGTTTTGAGTTCGCCCGCATATAGCTCGTCAACCGTCGACAGGGGCACACCCTTGGCCTTCCAGTCCTCCAGTCCGATCGGGTTGACCAGCACCAGCGCGCCGGTCTGCTGCGGATACATCAGCGCATAACGCATCGCCAGCATGCCGCCCATGGAATGGCCTATGACAATGGGGCGCTCGATATGTAGCGCTTGCAGCAGCGCATGGGTATTGGCTGCAAGCTGGTGCAGGCTGAATTGATAGGCGCGCGGCTTGGCCGAGCGGCAGAAACCGACCTGATCGGGGACGATGACGCGATAGCCCGCCGTACTCAGCGCCTGAATGGTTGTTTCCCACGTCGCGCCGCAGAAGTTCTTGCCATGCAGCAGAACGGCCGTTTTGCCATTGGCTTGCCCGGATGGTGCGACGTCCATGTACGACATCCACAGATCCTGCTGCTGCGAATGCAGTTCAAAACGCGCGACGGGATAGAGGTATTCGAAATCGGCAAGATACGGATCGGCGCGCAGCGGCTGCGCGATCAGGAACGCTCCACAAAGGATGCCCAACCCAAACATCAGCCATGTGCAAACCGCACTGTGCCATGGCCGCGTATGCGCGAACGTGGCCAGACACGCGGCAGGGTGAGGGGCGAACAGCTTGGTAGCGGGCTTTTCCAACAGAAATTTCCTTTGCTAGCGTGCGTGTAGGTGACGGCGCCTTGGCCCTTGAAAATAGTTCAGGGCAAGGAAAGTTCAGCCCAATTTCTTAACCTCCACGCAAGCTGCGCGCGCGAGGTTAGAGCTGCACTCAGAATTCTTTTGTGTTTCCGATGTGTGGCTCAGGACAGGTCCGCAGCAATCGGATAGAGTGCTCCATGCGCTCATATTGAGGTCCACGGTATGCATCATCCGTGTCTCGTTCGGTTCGGTTTGGCTGCGATCGCGTTCGCCATCGCACCTTTATGTATAGCGTATTCGCCCATTGCAGATTTTGGCACGGTGTCAGCTTCGCCAGCCGATGAAGCTATCCATGCCTTCATTGCGGAAGGCGACGCCGCATCCGAAACCGACCAAGGCGACACCTTCGCTGTCGGGCCGCAGCAGGCAGTTTCGTTCGGCGACGGAGAAGGCGACAGCTTTGCCATCGAAAGCATTTCGCCGGACGATAACGTCATCACCGTACTGTTGCGCCCGATGGGTGAGGAATGCGTGTTCCGTTTCCAGATCGGCGTCGGGCGTGCGGTGCAGCTGCGCTCCGGCGCGCCATCTGGCCAGTCGATGATGTGCAAGGCAACGCTGCATCCGATCAAGACGGATGGTGCTGCGGAATTCGGCGCCGAATGTAGCGAAGCCAAGGTTTCCCACGATCGCAAATGTCCGGCGGGGGATGACACCGCGTCGGTCGACTATCCGCAGCGCTGACGACAGGGGCCGCCCCATTCGCCGAGAGGCTGGTGAAGGGGCGTCTCTGTTTGCGCAGCGCCACTCCTGAAGGCTCAGCGCTGGGCGGTGGCTCTCTCCGCCAATTTGCCGCCGTCTCAGTGGGCGGGCGCACCCTTGCCGGTCACAGCCCGTCCGAGACCGACAAGCAGCATCATGACGCCGCCCACCGCCAGACCGACAATTCCAGATCCAATCGCCGTCACCAGCCAGTGAATGACGCCATTGCCAAATGCCAGTGCGGCGCTCACCGCATCGGCTGCGTGATGAATAAAGTGCTCGACCTGCGGGTAGCCGAATTCGGCCAGCCCATGCACGATGATGCCGCCGCCGACCCACAGCATGGCCAGCATGCCGATGATGCTCAGCAACTCCAGGAACGGTGGCATGCCGCGCACCAGCGCCCGCCCGATCGGCCCCGAGATGGCGCCGTTGCGCTCAACCAGCCGTGCGCCGATGTCGTCAGCCTTCACGATCACGGCGACGACGCCATAGACGCCGACGGTAATCAGAATGGCGACAGTGGCCAGCACCAGCGCCTTGGTGAACAGATCCGGCGCGGTAATCGCTGCTAGCGCGATGGCCATGATCTCGGCCGAGAGGATGAAGTCGGTGCGGATGGCGCCACGCACGCGCTCTTCCTCAAGCGCGGCCTGTCCCTTTTGCAGATTGGCCACCAGCTTGAGGCCCTGCACCGCCTTGGGCGGGCCGGTCAGCATGTGGTGCACCTTCTCGAAGCCCTCGAAGGCCAGATAGATGCCGCCGAGCATCAGGATCGGCGTGATCGCCTGCGGCAGAAAATAGCTGAGCAGCAGCGCCGCCGGCAGCAGGAACAGCAGCTTGTTGGTGATGGAGCCCTTGGCGATGCGCCAGACGATCGGCAGCTCGCGCTCGGCTGATAATCCGGTAACGTAGCGCGGTGTAACGGCGGCATCGTCGATGACGACACCGGCAGCCTTGGCGCTGACCTTCGCCGCCTGTCCCGCCGCATCATCCAGCGTTACGGCCGCGACCTTGGTCAGCGCCACGACATCGTCGAGTAACGCGAGAAGACCGCCGCTCATGCTGAAGCACCCACCTGTAAAACCTGACCCCGTATCCCTTCGGCGCTGGTCGGCAGCAATTGCCGGCCCGCCAACGCCTGATATCCGTCAGCTAAAACGGCGCCCTGGCCCATGGCAAGAAAAGCTTGCCGGCGCATCACAACGGGCTGGTGATGGTGGTGGGCAGCGCTCGCGGCGGTAAATGCGACGCCGGTATCTCAGCCCAATGCTCGGCTCGGCTGGGTGGGCTTGGTGCGGCCGCGGACTTTTCCTCAGGTCGATAGGCTTGCGCCGAAAGCCCCGCATTTCAGGGAAGCCCCATCGTGCCCCGACACTTATGCGCCTGTGGCAGGCCGCCCCGAAGCCTGGAAAGCGCTGGCGCTAGTCTGCCGCGCCGGGCCTTGCTTCCATAACCACGACTCCGGTGCTATAGCCCTGCCGACATCGCTTCCGCTGGGCCGGAACCCGTGTCCCCCCAGCCCACAGGAGATAGTCGCCGATGGCCGCTCGGAATGGCCCGCTCATCATTGATTCCGCCGTCGCTCTCACGTTCGACGATGTCCTTCTTGTGCCAGCCGCCTCTGAGATCATGCCCAGTCAGGCGGATATCGGCACCCAGATAACCAAAGACATTCGCCTCAATATTCCGGTCGTGTCCTCAGCCATGGATACGGTCACTGAGGCCCGCCTTGCCATCGCGATGGCGCAGGAAGGCGGCATAGGTGTCATCCATCGCAACCTGACGCCGGAAGAACAGGCCCGGCAGGTCGCGCTGGTTAAGAAGTATGAATCCGGCATCGTCCTTAATCCGATCACGATCCATCCGGGCGCCACGCTGCGCTCGGCGCTGGCGATCATGGCGGATAACGCCATTTCCGGCGTGCCGGTGGTCGAGCAGGCCAGCGACGGCAGCAAGGGCCGTCTGGTCGGCATCCTCACCAACCGCGACGTGCGCTTCGCCACCAATCTGGACCAGCCGGTCTCGGAACTGATGACGAAGGAACGCCTGGTTACGGTGCGCCGCTCGGTTTCGCAGGAAGACGCCAAGCGCCTGCTGCACGAGAACCGCATCGAGAAGCTGATCGTTGTCGACGATCAGGACCGCTGCATCGGCCTCATCACCGTCAAGGACATCGAGAAGGCGGCCAAGCATCCGCACTCGGCCAAGGACGCCGAGGGCCGTCTGCGCGTCGCCGCTGCAACCACGGTGGGCGCTGACGGTTTTGAACGCACCGAACGGCTGATGGATGCCGGTTGCGACCTCATCGTCGTCGATACCGCGCATGGCCATTCCAGCCGCGTGCTGGCCGCCGTCGAGCGCATCAAGAAGCTGTCCAACTCGGTGCAGGTGGTGGCAGGCAACGTCGCCACTGCGGAAGCTACCAAGGCGCTGATCGATTGCGGCGCCGACGCCGTCAAGGTCGGCATCGGTCCGGGCTCGATCTGCACCACCCGCATCGTTGCCGGTGTTGGCGTGCCGCAGCTTACCGCGGTGATGAACTGCGCCAATGAAGCCAGCAAGCACGGCGTTCCGATCATTGCTGACGGTGGCATCAAGTTCTCGGGCGACGCCGTGAAGGCGCTCGCTGCCGGTGCATCCTGCGTGATGATCGGTTCGATGCTGGCGGGTACGGACGAGTCGCCAGGTGAGACCTATTTCTATCAGGGCCGTACCTACAAGGCTTATCGCGGCATGGGCTCCATCGGCGCCATGGCGCGCGGCTCGGCGGACCGCTACTTCCAGCAGGAAGTGACCGATACGCTGAAGCTGGTGCCGGAAGGCATCGAGGGGCAGGTGCCCTACAAGGGCCCGGTCGACAGCGTTCTGCACCAGCTTGTCGGCGGTCTGCGCGCCGGTATGGGCTATGTCGGTGCGCGTACGCTCGAGGAGCTCCGCGCCAAGGCGCAGTTCATCCGCATTTCGCCTGCCTCGATGAGCGAGAGTCACGCCCACGGTGTGCGCATCACGCGCGAGAGCCCGAACTATCCAGGTTCGGTCTAGCAGTATGCACCGGCGGCCGGCTCCCCGAAGGGGAGTCGCCGGTGCGAAACGACAATCACCGGCGGCCGGCTCCCCGAAGGGGAGTCGCCGGCGCAAAAAGAATGTCGCCGGTGTGAGCTAACGACGTCATCCCGGCGAAGGCCGGGATCCACGCCAGTTACCCTGCGATGCGCCGGTGGTGATGCACGTGTCGATGGTGGGGCGTAAAACCAGCACCGGCGGCCGGCTCCCCGCGGGGGAGGCGCCGGTGCAAAAACTGAACGGGAGCCTCGCCGATGCCAGTTTCCAGCCTGCTGCTGCCAGTGTTCGTTCAGGTCGCGCTGACGTTCGCTCTCATGCTGTGGATGGGCGCGCAACGCCGCCGTGCGCTCAATTCCGGCGCCGTGAAGCAGCACGAAATCGCGCTGCGCCAGCCGAACTGGCCGCCACGCGCGATGCAGATCGCGAACTGCTTCCACAACCAGCTTGAGCTGCCGATGCTGTTTTATGCACTGGTGGCGTTCATTCTCATCACTTCGACCAACAGCTTTGTGTTCGTGGTGCTGGCGTGGCTGTTCGTCGGCGCGCGATTGGTCCATGCTTATATTCACACCGGTTCTAATGCCGTGCTGCCGCGTTCTGCGGCTATGGCGGCCGGTGCAATTGCATTGATTGCGATGTGGGTGATCTTCGCCGTTCGCATTCTGGCGACAGGAGCCTGAAAATCATGCGCGCGGGCGCACGTATCGCAGCAGCAGCTGAAGTTCTCGACGACATTCTAAACCGGCACCGCCCCGCTTCGATGGCGTTGGCCAACTGGGGCCGTGCGCACCGCTTTGCTGGTTCCGGCGATCGCGCCGCCATCGGCACGCTGGTGTTCGATGCGCTGCGTCGCCGCCATTCCATCGCCGCCCGCATGGGCAGCGACGAGCCGCGTGCGCTGGCTTTGGGTGCCGCGTCCCGTGCGCTTGGTTTGAGCGCTGATGAAATTGCCGCCACCGCCGACGGTTCCGAGCACGCGCTGACGCCATTGTCGGACGACGAGATCAAAGGCCTGACTGCCGAACTGCCCGCCGATGTCCCGGCCTATGTCGCCGGCGATTTTCCCGAGTGGCTGCAGCCGTCACTTGAGCGCGCCTTTGGCTCCCGTGCTGCCGAAGAGGCTGCCGCGCAGGCCGCACGCGCGCCAATCGATCTGCGCGCCAACATGCTGAAGGCCTCACCGGACAAGGTGTTGAAGGCGCTGTCGCGCTACAATGCTGAAGCGACGCCCTATGCGGCGAACTGCGTGCGTGTGCCGGCACCCGAAGGCGCAGCCAAGGCGCCGCATCTGGAAGCTGAAACGGCGCACGGCAAGGGCTGGTTCGAAGTTCAGGACGAAGGCTCGCAGATCGCTGCACTACTGGCCGGTGCAGGCCCGCGCATGCAGGTGCTGGACCTGTGCGCGGGCGCGGGCGGCAAGACGCTGGCACTGGCTGCCGGTATGCAGAACACCGGCCAGATCTACGCCTATGACGCCGACAAGAAGCAGCTCCGCCCGATCTTCGAGCGTCTGAAGCGCGCCGGCGTGCGCAACGTGCAGGTGATGGACGGCGGCGAAGAGGATGCGCTGAAGGCGCTGGGACCGCGCTTCGATCTCGTGCTCGTCGATGCACCGTGCACTGGCTCGGGCACATGGCGGCGCAAGCCCGACGCGAAGTGGCGTCTGAAGCCCGCCAACCTTGAGGAACGCATCAAGGATCAGGTGGCGGTGCTGGAACTTGGCGCCGAGATGACCAAGCCGGGCGGCGCCCTTGTTTATGTCACCTGCTCGATGCTGCCGGAGGAAAACCGCGATCAGGTGACGGCCTTCATCGAGCGCCATCCCGATTTCGCGCTGGAGCCCTTTGCGCCGGTTTGGGAAAAGCAGGTGGGCGGGGCTGCACCTGCATCCGCTGACGGGCACACCGACACGCTGCAACTGACGCCCGCAAGCCACGGCACCGATGGTTTCTTCATCGCGCTAATGCGCCGACACAAACAGTGATCGGCGCGGCGCAGCAACGGGCGCGAATAATTGCGTCGCGCCTCTTGCAAAGCCACAAATCGAAAATAAGTTCGCCGGCTATTGGGCCATAGGGGCCTAGTATAGATCGGCCGTTCGTGGCTGAAGGGGGCAGCATAAGCCCCGGGTCAGAGCGCGGCCCTTTAAGGACATACGTCCATCATGGCACCAGTTGCCAAGGCGAAGCGCCCGAAGCGTCCCGCGCCGCGTTCGTGCCTCGGTCCCGTTGCGGATCTTGAGGCCCATTTGCCCGCCGAATGGTGGCGCAAACTTTTCAATGCTCTCTACGTGAAGACGGACGGCGACGTCGTCGAAAACAATGAGAACACACGCCGCGACGTGGATTTCATCCTCGCCGCCGCGCCGGTGCAGCCGCACAGCCAGATCCTCGATCTGTGCTGCGGGCAGGGCCGCCATTGCATCGAGCTGGCGCGGCGCGGTTTCCGCAACGTCACCGGCGTTGACCGTTCGCGCTATCTGGTGCGGCTGGCGAAAAAGCGCGCACAGAACGAGCGCCTGCAGGTGGCGTTCAAGGAGGGTGACGCCCGCAATCCGCGTCTGCCGGAAGCCAGCTTCGATTGCGTCGCCATCATGGGCAACTCGTTCGGCTACTTCTCCAACAAGCAAGACGACGAAAAAGTCCTGACCATGGTGGGCAAGCTGCTGCGTCCGTCCGGCCAGCTCGTGCTCGACATCACCGACGGCGCCTACATGGCCGATCATTTCGAGCGCCGGTCGTGGGAATGGATCGACGAGCATCATTTCGTCTGCCGCGAGCGCTCGCTGTCGGCGGATCGCGAGCGGCTGATCTCGCGCGAGGTCATCGTGCATGACGAGCTGGGCGTCATCGCCGACCAGTTCTATGCCGAGCGGCTTTACACGCGCGAGGGCATTGCGCGTCTGCTGGAAAAGGTCGGCTTCCGCAACGTGCGCCACCACGGCAGCACCGAGGCGCTGTCGGATCGCGATCAGGATCTCGGCATGATGGCGCGCCGCCTGCTGCTGTCGGCCGATGCGCCGGTCATCAAGCGCAAGCCGAAGGGCAAGGTGCAGCAGATCGACGTCACGGTTCTGATGGGCGATCCGCGCCTGCCCGACGCGGTGAAGCGCGGCGGCGAATTCCAGGCCGAGGACTACGAGACCATCCGGCGCCTCAAGGACGCGTTGTCGGAGTTGCCGGCTTATCGCTTCCGTTTTCTCGACAACCACGCCACCCTCGACCGCGACCTGTCGGAGCTGCGCACCGATCTGGTGTTCAATCTGTGCGACGAAGGCTTCAACAACGACCCGTTCAAGGAGCTGCACGTTCCGGCGATGCTGGAAGCGCTGGACATCCCGTACACGGGTGCAGCACCGCCCGCGCTCGCCGCGTGCTACGACAAGGGTCTGGTGCGCGCCGTCGCGATGACGCTCGACGTGCCGGTGCCGCTGGAAACGCATGTGCGTCCCGGCGATCAGGGTGCCACGCTGCCATCGGTGTTTCCGGCGTTGCTGAAGCCGAACTACGGCGACAGTTCGCAGGGCATCACCAAGGAAGCGGTGGTGCACAACGAAAAGGGTCTGCTCGACTACCTGGAGAAGCTGCGCATCGCATTTCCGCGCCGTCCGGTGCTGGTGCAGGAGTATCTGACCGGAGCGGAATATTCCGTCACGCTGATCGGCAACCCCGATCAGGGTTTGCGCGCGCTGCCCATTCTTGAGGTCGACTTCACCAAGCTCGATCCGAACCTGCCCAAGATCCTCGGATACGAATCCAAGTGGGAGCCCGATAGCCCCTATTGGACGCAGGTTTCGTATCACGAGGCCGAGCAACTGTCGGAGGTGCAGCAACAGCAACTCGTCGAGCATTCGACGCGCCTGTTCGAGCGCCTCGGCTGCCGCGATTACGCGCGCTTCGATTTCCGCGCCGATGCCAAGGGCGAGATCAAGTTGCTTGAGGTCAATCCCAATCCGGGCTGGTGCTGGGATGGGAAAGTCAACCTCATGGCAGGCTTCGCCGGTATGCGCTATGCAGACATGCTCGGACAGATACTCGCGGCCGCCGTCGAGCGTCTGTCCATTGTCGGCAAAGCAACTATGCAGGTTGAGGCAGCACAGTGACGAAATACTCAGGCTTGCTCGTGTTCGTTCTTCTCGTCGCGGGCGCGGCCTACACTGGATCAACGTACCTGCCAGGGCCGTTTTATGCGGCCCTGGAAAAGCCGGTGTGGACACCTCCCGATGAAGTGTTCATGCCCGTCTGGATGGCCCTTTACGCCATGATCGCGCTGGCCGGGTGGATTGCCTGGCGCGCGCAGGGGTTCGGTCCGTTGCTGTGGCTGTGGTTGCTGCAGCTGGCGCTCAACACCGCGTGGTCCTATTTCATGTTCGGCGAGAAGCAGATCGCATCAGCCCTGATTGACATCGGCGCGCTGTGGGCGGTCGTGCTCGCCTTCATCGTGCTGGCATGGCCGGTGCGTCGCTCGGCGGCGCTGCTGTTCGTGCCGTATTTCCTGTGGCTCAGCTATGCCGCAGCTTTGAACTTCGAGATCTGGCGCCTGAACACGTGATGTGAACGCGTGATCTGAACGTGTCACGTGATCACCTGAGGGGCCTTCTCACCATCAGCACGAGATGCAACGGGGTAACGCCTTCCACTGGAATGGCGCCGCCCCGTCGGTGAATGCTGTGCGCACCGATGATGCGCTGCTACAATCCAGCCGCGCAATTCGCCAATCCTCATTGGCCACCGCGCGGGGGATCGAAGATGAACCAGGCCGAAAGCATCGCTGCCTGAAGCCGCGCCGATGGCCGCGAGCGCCGCGCCGTCGTTGGCGTGCAGCGAGTGTGGGGCTGAGACAGCGGGCAATTTCTGCTCTGCCTGTGGTGCCGATCTGCGCACCAGCGCACTCAGCTTTCTGGGGCCCGCAGCCACATCTGTTCGGCGCAGCTTCCCCGCCGTCTATCTGAAGATCCTGCGCTCACCCATCCGCCAGACGGTCGCCTTCGCCGATGACAGGACCTATCGCGGCTACGTCTCGTTCGCGCTGACGGGCATTGCGCTCTACATTCTGTTTTTTGTTCCCATCGTCATCCGCATGGTCGTGCCCGGCACGGAGGGCGCGCAGCTCTCCGAAAGCATGCAGACGATGATGAAGGCGCTGTCGCAGGCCGGCATTTACGTCGGCATGGCGCTCACGTTCCTGCTCGCATTTGCGCTGTTCCGCGCCTTCGCCCCGGAGCGTCGGTCGTTCCCGGCCTATTTCAAGCTCTATGCCATCGCGATCGGATTTATGGCGCCGATCTACGGCATTTATGAATTTGCAATCCGTCTTGTGCCGGGTGGCGTTGGCATGTCGGCGCTTGGAAACGTTGGCGACGATGCCATGCATAATCCAACCGTGTGGGTGTCCACCGCGCTGGCGCTGCTGCTGTGGGGCTATTTCGCCGCCATCCATCGCCGCTTCTGGTCCACGTCCGTGTGGCTGGCGGTGGCGCTGTATTTTCTCGCGTCGTTCATCTCAAACTGGTTGAGCTATCATCTGATGTGGTGGATCGGGTTCCACACCGCGCGCATTCTCGTCGCTGCCGGCATCGTCACGCCGTAAGCCACCACCACCGCAGCACCGCCTACACGCAGCCGCACCGCGTCCTTCGCGCTTACTTTGCAGCGCCGGGATCGTCCTCAACGTGCCACTTGCCCTGCGGTGCCGATGTTTCCGCGCGCGAATTCCGCGCCAGCACGGCTTCGAACTCGGCGCGCGGAATGAGGGCGAAGCCCATGTCCTTCAGCGTCGGCGTGAAGTCTTTGCCGTCGTTCAGCACAAAGCCCCACTTCGCCAGGTGATGATTGAGGTAGCCAAACCCGATCTTCGAGGTGTTGCTGGCGCGGCTGAACTGGGATTCGGTGTAGAAGATGCGCCCCACCGCGATGCCATAGCCACCACCGACAAGCTCGCCGTCCGCGTCCCACACCTCAAACGAATGCGCGATGCCCTGGTCGTGCAGCGCCGCATACAGCTTCATGATCTTCGGCGTGATCCAGGTCAGCCCGGCGGCGCGGCCTTGCGCGGCGCGGCGCAGGCCTTGATCACCATCAGTCGAACGCCTCATCGAACGTCACGCGATAGGTGCCCTTGCGCATGATGCGGCGCGCGTCCTTCGAAAGCCGATACTGCGCCGGATCGACCACCATGCGGTTGTCGCGCGTCCACCACTTCAGCGGGCCGCAATGGCTCCACGGGAAATAGCCTTTGCGCGCCGCTGCCAGCACCCGCGCTGGGGTTATATCGCGGGCGACGCCGGCGAAGCCCTCCGGCCGCGCCTGCAGCGTCGCTTCGCCCGGCTCGCGCGTGCCACCACGCGCCACGTCGGCAGTCGCATGCCACAGCAGAAACGGCACATCGCCCGCGCGCTTGGGCTGGCAGGCATAGGCAACGCCCAGCACCCATCGCGTCAGTCGCTGCCGCATCGTTTCCCGAAACAGCTCGCGGCGGCTGGCGGTGATGTCGTCACCATCCTGCGCGACGATTTCCATGAACGGGGCGGCGACATTGGCCATTCCAGCTTCCTTTCGTGCGGCGCCGGCCACTACAACGCCGGCCGACACCTGCAAGCTGCCCGGCGGGGCTTACGAAAATCCCAACAAATGGAAATGATGCGCGCGCAGTGGCGGTTTCCTGACCAACAGGGTTAACCGGAGCGGGCAGGGGCGCAGGGCAGCGGCCGACAGCTCCAGCATTGTGCCGGCCAAGTGCGAAGACAGGCGATGCAACTTTCCCGTGGGCAGGGGCGCAAAAGCCCTGCAACGCGACGCTCGCCCGCCTTGACGGTCCGGATTGCGGGGTGTCTATGAGGCCACACATGTTGACACACCTTTGAGCGCGCCCGCTCCCGCATCGGCGATTATGGGCGCTCTAAGCCCTCGAAACGCGGAGATCACGTGAGCAGCCCTGTCGCGGATACCGACACCGTCCTCATCGTCGACTTTGGCAGTCAGGTGACGCAGCTTATTGCGCGCCGGGTCCGCGAGGCGGGCGTTTACTCCGAGATCGTGCCATTCAACCGCGCTTCGGAAGCGCTCGAGCGGCTGCAGCCCAAGGCGATCATCCTGTCCGGCGGCCCCGCATCGGTCACCGCTGAAGGCTCGCCCCGCGCGCCACAGGGCGTGTTCGAAAGCGGTCTGCCTATTCTCTCCATCTGCTACGGTCAGCAGACGACGGCGGTGCAGCTCGGCGGCGTTGTCGAGGGCGGTCACCCGGCCGAGTTTGGCCGCGCCGATGTCGTCATCAAGGAGCCGTCGGCGCTGTTTGAAGGCGTGTGGGAAGTCGGCAAGCGCTATCCTGTCTGGATGAGCCACGGCGATCGCGTCACGCAGATGCCCGAGGGCATCACCGTCAAGGCCACCAGCGAGAACGCGCCGTTCGCCGTTGCCACCGACGAGAAGCGCCGCATCTACACAACCATGTTCCACCCCGAAGTGGTGCACACGCCCGATGGCGCGAAGCTGCTGGCCAACTTCGTGCACCGCATTGCGGGCTTCAAGAACGACTGGACGATGGCGCACTTCCGCACGGCGGAAATTGCCAAAATCCGCGCTCAGGTCGGTGGCGCGCGTGTCATCTCCGGCCTGTCCGGCGGTGTCGACAGCGCCGTTGCCTCGGTGCTGATTCACGAAGCGATCGGCAATCAGCTCACCTGCATTTTCGTCGACCATGGCCTGCTGCGCCACAACGAGGCCGAGGAAGTCGTCCGCCTGTTCCGCGAGCATTACAACATTCCGCTGGTGCACGTTGATGCGCGCGAACGCTTTCTGGCCGCGCTTGCGGGCAAGAGCGATCCGGAAGCCAAACGCAAGATCATCGGTGGACTGTTCATTGATGTGTTCGAGGAAGAAGCGCGCAAACTCGGCGGCGCTGACTTTTTGGCCCAAGGCACGCTCTATCCCGACGTGATCGAAAGCGTTTCGTTCACGGGCGGCCCGTCCGTCACCATTAAGTCGCATCACAACGTCGGCGGCCTGCCGGAGCGCATGAACCTCAAGCTGGTCGAGCCGCTGCGTGAACTGTTCAAGGATGAAGTGCGCGCGCTGGGCCGCGAGCTGGGGTTGCCAGAAACATTCGTCGGCCGCCATCCGTTCCCCGGTCCCGGTCTCGCCATCCGCATCCCCGGCGAGATCACCGAAGAGAAGCTCAGCATTCTGCGTCAGGCCGATGCGATCTATCTCGACGAGATCCGCAAGGCCGGGCTTTACGACGAGATCTGGCAGGCGTTCGCCGTGCTGCTACCGGTGCGCACCGTTGGCGTCATGGGCGATGCGCGCACGTATGAATATGTCTGCGCGCTGCGCGCCGTCACCTCAACCGATGGCATGACGGCGGACTATTATCCGTTCGAGCACGCGTTCCTCGGCGCCACCGCCACCCGCATCATCAACGAGGTGCGCGGCATCAACCGCGTCGTATACGACATCACCTCCAAACCCCCCGGCACCATCGAGTGGGAGTGATGAGTTAGTTGCGAGTCAATAATCGAAAGGTAGAGAGCTGAACTCTGCTGTCCGATAGCTAAGCAGTAGAAGCGATCTAGCCGCGTCCCCGTTTGGCAAGATACACAAGACTGCCGACATGGCTCCAATGAGGGGGCAGCGCAGTGGCCGCCCCTCACAATAAATCTCCATAAAACGAAATCTCCATAAAACGACCAAAATATCAGAGCTTAAGAACAAATTTTTGTAGGTGTTTGAGAGATTCGTTGTAATTACTTTTGGGAATATTTATTTCAGTGCCGTCAGGCATCGTATAATTGGTCTGGCCAGGTAGCCTATGAAGAGGAATTCCTAAACTAGATGATACCTTGCCAGACGTGTGGAAATCTTTCACGTTTGACATGAAAATTTTTTCCCATTCTTTGTTCGTCGCAGGTGGAGTTGACACCGACGTGAATATAGTTGGGTCAGACCTATACTGATGCCAAGCAAAAGCAGATATTTCGTTTTTGATGGACCCATAAGCGTTCGCGACACCCAAATTTACCGTAAAATTGTTGAATGGCAGCTCAAATATTTTTGGCAACGAGAGCTTAAAGTAATTAACTTGCTTGTTGAATGTCTGCACTTTGTCTGCGTAAGTCTTTGATGCAGATGATGGATATTTTCCATACAATAACATCATTATGCCCTTGATGCCTTCCAGTGAGCTGTAGTCAGCCATTACTGGTATGACAATTTGATCCGAAGACACAAGAGCCATCTGTGTGTAAATGGAGAAGCTGGGATTACAGTCAATGAAGACAGTCATATCCTTAAAATCGGTCTTCGTTAACTCAGCATCACAGAGCCGTCGTATTGCTGTTACGTACTCCGCCCAAGCATTAACATTGCCTGGATTCATAGTTGCAAAGTTTAGCGCCAACGATAGAGATTCAAGGAACGAATCCCCGGCAATCAAATAGACGTTATTTGCAATCTCACCGTTATAGCGTTGAACATGAGTCATGTAGCTTGAGGGAATGCTGGTGAAACCAGAATTTCCGCTCAGCAGCCAATCCATGAAGCCTACGATGTTTCTTCGAGTTGCTTGAGACTGTAGTCGTTGGTTCTCGTCATATCCCTTTTTACCACCACCTAGAAAAAATTGGGAAATGTTGGCTTGAGGGCACAAATCGATCACGAGTACTAGTTTTTCTGGGTTTCTCTCCGCATATAAACTGGCGGCGTTTTGGCACAAAGTAGTTTTGCCAACTCCTCCCTTATTATTGTAAAAAGCAAATATTTGCGTTGCCATTAATCACCCGTTTTTCATCCAGGGGGAGAAGATGAAGGAATGTTGTCATATTGGCAACCATTGTTCGCGACCTCCTTCGCCTTCGCAATCTGATACGGAAGGCGATCCCGTGATCGGCTAGAGTTCATTTTTTTGGGGGGCTGGTCGGCCGCGCTGCAGAGGGGTGAAGCTTCGTCAGCCGCGATGCGCCCAGTGCGCATATAGCCCGTCGCCCGCAGCCGCCGCGTCATCTGCAACCGGCGGTACATGCCTGATCGCCATCGACTGTTCGCCCAACGGCAGCCGCAGGTCGTCGTATATCGCCGCCGTTGAAAGTCCGAACGGCTCGGCGTCGGCGTTTGAATAGGCGTAAGCAACCAGACCAACGCCCGCCATCCGCATCGCCGCCAGACACATCGGGCACGGATGACCGCTGGCAAACACGGCGGCGCCTTTCAGCGCATCGGATCCGTGCGCACGCGCCACCGCGCGCAGCGCCAGCAATTCGGCGTGATCGGTAATGTCGCCGCTGCGATGGAACTCATTGACGCCGGTCGCGATCACCTCGCCATTGCGCACCACCACCGCCCCGAACGGACGCCCGCCTTCATCGACATTGGCGCGCGCCAGTGCCACGGCCTGCCGCAAAAACCGATGGGTGTCTACTAAGGTGTCCATGGCCCGGGCGTTACGGTGATCGTCGGTAGCTTCGGCAGTCGTCATTGGCCTTGCAGCGCGCTCTTCTGTGCCTTGCGGCGCTGAGAGTGTGCACGCAACCGCGGCGCGAGATACCAGCAAATCGGCGCGGCCAGCAGCAGGCTGGCAACGATGATGATCGGAAACCACTCGGCAAGGTACTGCGCCTGCTCCGTCAGCATCATCAGCGGCAGAATTCCTGCCCCAAACAGCACGCCGCTCACCATCGGATACAGCAGGGCGGCAATCGCAAGCCGGTCGGTCATGGCAGTTCCTCGCATTTACTCCACAGCGGAGCAACGAACGTTATTCCATTGAGGTTCCGAATTCGTATCCTTCGTGCCAAAGGGCAACGGTGCGTCGCCCGGTGCCGAACGATTCAATGCGAGGGATTTTGCTATGAAGCCGATCACCATCTACGGCATTCCCAACTGTGACACGATGAAGAAAGCGCGCAGTTGGCTCGAAGCGCACGGTGTCGACTACACGTTTCACGATTATAAAAAGGTCGGCATCGATGCGGAGCGGCTGGCCGCGTGGAGCAAGAAGGTCGGATGGGAGACGCTGCTTAACCGCGCGGGCACCACGTTTCGCAAACTTGCGGACAGCGACAAGCAGGACCTGAATGAAGCGAAGGCCATCGCGCTGATGGTGGCGCAGCCCTCGCTCATTAAGCGCCCGGTGCTGGAACTCGGCGGTGGCAAACTGCTGGTTGGCTTCAAACGCGAGATTTACGCCGACGCGCTTCCGGGTTGAGCAACGGCACCCTGATGCGCACAACGTAACGATAAATGGCGGCTCACAGGGTGCGCCACCATTCAGTCTTTTACGCAGCAGGGATTACCCGCCGATCACGCCAGCAGATCGCGCACCATCGGCATCACCTTGCTGCCGTACAGCTCAATGCAATGCATAAGCTTGTCGTGCGGCAGCATTCCGGCGCTGTACTTCAGATCGAAGCGTGCGGCGCCGATCTCCTTCACCGTGGTCGCGATCTTGCGCGCCACCGTTTCCGGCGCACCGACATAAAGCGATCCGTGCGTGATCTCGCGATCGAACTGTGCGCGCTGCAACGGCGGCCAGCCGCGGCTGGCGCCGATCTGATCGTGCATGCACTTATAGTCCGGCCACATCTCTTCGCGCGCTTGCTCATCGGTGTCGGCGATATAGCCGGGTGAATGTACGCCGATCGGCAGCACCGGCTTGCCGAACTCAGCCAGCGCGTTGCGATAAAGCTCAGCGTAGGGCGCAAACCGGCGTGGATCACCGCCGATGATGGCCAGCATCAGCGGCAGTCCGAAGTGGGCCGCGCGCACGACAGATTCCGGACTGCCGCCAACGCCGATCCACGTTTTCAGCGTGCCGTGTTCAATCGGCGGATAGACGCTCTGGTTGGTCAGCGCCGCACGGGTCTCGCCCTGCCACGTCACCGGTTCGTTGCGCAGCAACTGCACGAAAAGGTCGAGCTTTTCGGAGAACAGTTTGTCGTACTGGTCGAGCGCATAGCCGAACAACGGAAATGACTCCGTGAACGACCCACGTCCCAGGATAACCTCCGCGCGCCCGTTCGATGCAGCATCGAGCGTTGAGAAGCGCTGATAGACGCGCACAGGCTCATCGGAGCTGAGCACCGTTACCGCCGAACCAAGATGGATGCGCTTCGTCTGTCCGGCGATGGCCGCCAGCACAACGTCCGGGGCAGAGATCGAGAAGTCGGCGCGGTGGTGTTCGCCGACACCGAAGAAATCGAGCCCGAGCTGATCGGCCAGCACCGCTTCTTCAATCACGTCGCGGATCACCTGGGCGTGCGATTTTAATTCGCCGTCTGCGCCTCGCGTCACATCGCCGAAAGTGTCCAGTCCCAGTTCAAGAGCTTGCGTCATGGTTTCACCGATGATGCTGAATGTGCAGACTTAAGTGGGAGGCGTTGGCGTGCACTTCCAGCTCACGCGATGCCGCACGCAAACCCAAGCGATGCCGTGTTCGGATACAAAATCGTCTAGAGATGAATTTTTGACGATCAGGCTTCGGCAAGCAGTGTGGCGCTGATGGCGCCGAGCGCAGCCAGGGCATCGTGGGGCGATAGACGCACCTGCAACCCGCGTTGCCCGCCGTTGATGAAAACCAGATCGTGCGCCAGCGTTGCGGCTTCCAGCGCCACGGGCACCCTGCGCATCTGCCCGAACGGACTGATGCCGCCCACCTTGTAGCCGGTCAGCCGCTCCGCATCGGCTGGCTTCATCATTTGCGCGCTCTTGCCGCCGAACGCCGCCGCCAGCTTTTTCATCGAGACCTCGGCATCGGAAGGCACAATCGCGCACACCGGCTTGCCGTCGACCTCGGCCATCAGCGTTTTGAGTACCCGCGATGGATGCTCGCCGAGCGCTTCCGCCGCCTGCAATCCGGTGCGCTGGGCATCGGGATCGTAGGCATAGGTGTGCACGGTAAATGTCACCGCGTGCTTTGCCAGCATCTGCGTTGCGCGAGTTGCTTTCGCCAACTCAATTCTCCGCCGCGTTCATGTCTCAGCGCCCTCATGCAACAATATCGTCCAGCGATTTGGCCAGACAGATGAGACCGGGATAGGGATGGGTGCCGTAGGGCGCAATTTCCGCAAAACCGAAGCGGCGGTAAAGCCCGATCGCGCCCTGCATGTGCGGCAGGGTATCCAGTTTCATCTCGCGATAGCCGAGACTGGCAGCAGCCGAAAGAATGTGTTGCACCAGAACGGCGCCAAGCCCTGTGCCGCGCGATGCCGGCGCCACGTAAAGCCGCTTCATTTCGCACGATGCCGCCGATAGCTGCCGCAGCGCCACGCATCCCACAGTGGCACCGTCAGCAGCGCGGGCAATAAGCAGCGCGCCGGTCGGCGGAGCATAGACGCCCGGCAAGGTCGCCAGCTCCTGTTCGAACCCCTGCGCATCGAGATCGACGGGCAGCGATTGCGCGTAGGCGCGGAACAGCGCCGCGATGTCGTCAAGGTCGGCGGCCGAAGCGGGAAGGATCGAGCAGGTGTGCATGATCGCTTGCTATCACATGCTGCGGCGGCAAGAAAATCGGTGTAGTGAATACATAGGAATACGATCCGATACGGGGCGGCCATGCGCAGGCTTGGTGGCAGTGCGAATTTGACAGGCATGCTCGCGTTCATTGCATTGCTAGGGGCTGCAGCGCCAGCCTTGGCACAGGATGGCGGGTGTTTGCCTGCCAATGGGGAAGATCAGATCGCGCAGGGCCGCCTGACCGTCCGGGATGGCGCCATCATCCTGAAGTTGCCGAAGGCCGTATGCCTCGCAGGCGCGGACGAGGAAGATAACGTCGATGCCACCGACGAAATTCACGTGGCGCCCATAGATGAAGACATGCAGCAGGCGTTGACGGGGCTGGTCGGTCGCGACGTGCAGGTTCGCGGCACCATGATCCCGGCGCACACGCAGCACCATAAGGCGCCGATCGTTCTGATGCTGGAGGAAGTGGATCCGCTTTAGCGTCGCGCTGCCTGTACGCGGTCATCGCATCGGGCCCGTGCAACCATCGCCGCTCACATAAGCATCATCGCCGCTCACGCGGTGCGGCTGGTGCCGTCATAAAGATCGTAGCTCAGGCGCGGCTGGCAGAACGAAGCGCGGCAATCGACCAGCAGGCCGGTGCGGATAGCCTGCCGTCCAATCAGCATGCGGTAGGCCATGTGTTCGCGGTTGGCCAGCGTCACCTCGATCGGCCATTGCCGCCCGCCAATACTCAGGTGCGTGGAAATCACGTAACGCAGTTCGCTCACCCCGTTGGAGCTGACCACTTCGCGCCGGTCGAGAATGTCGGCCGAAGCCGGCACCTCCAGTTCGGGCGTTTCCGGGCAGGGGCGCACGTGGAACCGGACTCGCGGGCGCCGCGAGGTATCGAACGGCTCCAGCGAGTGCGTGTCGAGCGCCGACGTCTTGGCGCCGGTATCGATTTTCGCCTTCAGCGCAGGCAAGCCGAGGTCGGGCAGGGCAATCCATTCCTGCCATCCGACAATCAGACGTTTTGCGCTCGCGGACATGTGCGGGTCCAGACCGGCCAGAACCGACCTATTGTTACCGAATATTACGTCGCTGCCCAGTGGATCATTTATGCCGCTTGAGAGGCGGCGCCCAGGCAGAGAATATGTGGTGCGCCGTGGAGCAGTTGCCCGCTACGGGGGTAGGGAAGGAAAACAGATAATGGACAGCAAGAAGCTCGCTCTGTTTGCGCTTGGGATGGTTCTGTTCGGCAGCATCGTTTCGGGTGGCGTCGCCTTGGCCGCCGATCCCGCCCCGCCCGCCGAGCCCGGAACGGTTGAGGATGGCATGCCTTGGCCGCCCGATGGCGTCACCGATCCCAATGTCGAATATCCGACCGATGGCACGGATGGCATTTCCGATGGGGAGATGGCGGCCGAGCGCAATGGTGCGCGCAGCGAGGATCAATCGTCCGACGCCGACACCGATGACGTCCCTGCAGCCGACGACGATGCGGCGCCCGACCATGCGCCAGAGCGCCACACTCCGGACTGATGCGCGGTGGCGGCGCTGACGCAGCATGCCAATCGTGGCGATTGACCGGACTGCCGGACTTTTCTATTCCAGTCCCATGGCGAAACTGCCCATTGTCAAACTTCCGGACCCGATCTTGCGCAAGCCCTCAGCTTTGGTTGAGCGGGTTGATGATGAGACGCGTCAGCTTGCCGACGACATGCTTGAAACCATGTATGCCGCGCCCGGTGTCGGGCTGGCGGCTGTGCAGGTCGGCGTGTTACGGCGACTGGTGGTCATTGACGTTGCCGATGATGACGACAAGCCTCACCCGCTGGTTCTCATCAATCCGCAGATTGTCGACTTCGGCTCAAAGCTGCGTTTGCACGAAGAGGGCTGCCTTTCCATTCCCGATACGCTGGTCGAGATCGATCGCCCTTCCACATTGACGCTTAGCTATGTCGATCGTGACGGTAAGGCGCAGCAGCTTGAGGCCGATGGGCTGCTGGCGACGGCAATCCAGCACGAGGTTGACCACCTCGACGGCAAGCTCATCATCGATTTTCTTTCGTCGTTGAAGCGCAACATGATCGTGCGCCGCTTCAAGAAGCAGACGCGCCTCATAGACTGATCCGCTGTTGGCGTTGAGCGTCCGGTGTCACGTCAATTGCGATGCTGTTTTCAGTTCAGTTCTGCCCCTGGGTGTCGCCATGTCACTACGCATCATTTTCATGGGTACGCCCGAATTCGCCGTGCCGACGCTGGCGGAAATCGTCGGCGCTGGCCACGAAGTGGTGGCCGCTTATTCACAGCCGCCGCGCGCAGCGGGTCGGGGCATGGCGGAGCGGAAGTCGCCGGTGCAGGTTTTCGCCGAGGCCGCAGGCATTCCGGTGTTCACGCCGACGAGGTTGAGAGACGCCGATCAGCAGGCCATCTTTGCGGAACACAATGCCGATGCTGCGGTCGTCGTCGCCTACGGGCTGTTGCTGCCGCAACCCATTCTCGATGGCACCCGCCTTGGCTGCTACAACCTGCATCCGTCGATCCTGCCGCGCTGGCGCGGAGCGGCGCCCATTCAGCGCGCGGTGATGGCGGGCGATGCCGACACTGCGGCTACGATCATGCGCATGGAGGCGGGCCTCGACACCGGTCCGGTCTGCCTGGCTGAGCCGGTTGCCATTGCCGCCGATGAGACGGCGGGCGAGTTGCACGATGTGCTGGCGGCACGCGGCGCTTCGGCCATGGTGCGTGCGCTGGCTGCTTTGGAACGTGGTACGCTGGATTGCCAGCCACAGAGCGATGACGGCATTCTCTATGCTGACAAGATTGACAAGGCGGAGTCGCGTATCGACTTCGCACGCAGCGCGCGTGACGTGCACAATCTGATCCGGGGCATTTCGCCGTTTCCGGGAGCGTGGTTTGAAGTGGAGCGCGACGGCAAGCGGGAGCGGTTCAAGGTGCTGCGTTCCCAGTTGGTGGCGGGGCGTGGCGCGCCGGGTGAGGTGCTCGACGAAGCGCTGACGGTTGCCTGCGGTGATGGCGCGATCCGCATTGTCGAACTGCAGCGCGCGGGCAAGAAGCCGATGCCTGTTGTCGAGGTGTTGCGGGGCTTTCCCATCCCGCCGGGCACTCGACTTTAATCCAATCCAGACGGCCACTTATCACCCGATATTGACGTTAACCGTGAACAAAGGTTGACGAACCGTTAACGGGCGTTACTTATCGCTTTGATGGGTCTGCACGTTACGGAGAACAGTGTGATGCGTTTGTTTGTTGCCGGGGTATGCCTCGCCGCCAGCATGTCTCAGGCGAGCGCGCAGCAGGCGCACACCACGCGGATTGAGACGCGGCCTTACTACGGTGCGGTTGTCACAATCGAGCACGGCGTTCGCGTGTACCGGCCGGTGCCACCCACCCGTCATCTCATCATCAATCCGGATGGCGCCGCTGCGGTTGAACTCAATGTTGGAGCAGGCGTTTCCACCGGTAGCACCGCTGGCAATGTCGCCGCGCGCTGATTGCGCACGCCTTTCACCTCAGGTGAGACTTGAGGGCGATGCTGCATCACATTAGGGATTGAGGCGCGCAATCGGGCGCGCCTTTTTCATTTTGATCTGTCTATCGCTCTGACCATGCCTCGCTATCGCATCACTATTGAATACGACGGCACGTCGTTTCTCGGCTGGCAGCGCCAGGCCGATGGTGCGTCGGTGCAGGGTGCGCTCGAGGAGGCGGTGCGCCGCTTCACCGGCGAGAGCGTCACAGTGCACGGCGCTGGCCGCACCGATTCCGGCGTGCACGCGCTGGGGCAGGTTGCGCACTTCGATCTGCCAAAGGAGTGGGAGCCGTTCCGCGTCCGCGAGGCGATCAATTTTCACCTGCGTCCCGCAACCGTCGCCGTGCTGGAATGTGCGCGCGTGGTCGCTGATTTTGATGCGCGCCGCAGCGCCGTTGCGCGCCACTATCGCTATCGCATTCTATCGCGGCGCGCGCCGCCAACGCTGGAGCGCGATCACGTCTGGTGGCTGCCGATCGAGTTGGATGCGGATGCAATGCACGCGGCGGGGCAGGTTCTCATTGGTCATCACGATTTCACGACATTTCGCGCGTCGCAGTGTCAGGCGAAATCGCCGGTGAAAACGCTCGATCGCCTGCAAGTCTCGCGTTACGGCGAGGAGATTGTCATCGACGTTTCTGCGCGTTCGTTCCTGCACAATCAGGTGCGCTCGATGGTCGGCAGTCTCAAGTTGGTCGGTGAAGGCAAGTGGAACGCGCGCGATCTCAAGGCTGCGCTTGATGCCTGTGATCGCGCAGCATGTGGACCGGTCGCCGCCGCGCGCGGGCTTTACCTCACGCGCGTTGATTACCCATCGTGGTTGTGAAGCGCGCGCTCTCGCTGACTGCTTCCCACATTCAACGGGACAACAAAAAAGGCGGCCAACCGTTGCCGGGGCCGCCGTTGTTTTGTGTTCGCGGTAAGCGCGACGAACGATAACGCTGCGTGATCTTAAGCGATCATCGACAGGAATTCCTGACGTGTCACCGGGTTATCGCGGAAGCATCCGAGCATGCGCGACGTAACGAGGTCGGTGCCGGGCTTCATGATGCCGCGTGCCGTCATGCAGTGGTGTTCTGCCTTCAGCACCACGGCAACGCCCTGAGGCTGCAGCACCGATTCAATCGCGTTTGCGATCTGGGCGGTCATCTTTTCCTGGATCTGAAGCCGCTTGGCATACACCTCAACGACACGGGCCAGCTTCGAAATGCCGACGACGCGACCGCTGGGAATATAGGCAACCCACGCGCGGCCGATGATCGGCGCCATGTGATGCTCGCAGTGGCTTTCGAAGCGGATGCCTCGCAGCACGATCATTTCGTCGTAGCCTTCGGTTTCCTCGAAGGTCTTCGACAGGATCGCTTCCGGGTCTTCGTTGTAACCGCGGAAATATTCTTCATACGCGCGCGCCATGCGCTTGGGCGTTTCGTGGAGGCCGTCGCGGTCCGGGTTTTCACCCGTCCAGCGTAGAATGGTGCGGAATGCAGCCTCGACTTCAGAGCGGCTCGGGCGGTCGGATTGATCCATGGACGCGTCTTTTCTTGTGCTGAGTATATCTTGCGGAGAGATCGGCACCCCAAGGCACCCGTCGGATTGGGGCAGTTATGGGGACGCTGGACGCTCTAGGCAAGCCGCCCCGCCGCGGCAGCATAGCGCAAGGCCGCTTTTAGCAGGGAAAGTCGGCGCAATAGCTCCGCAATAACATCGCCTTGTGCGCTGCCAGAAGATGCTTGCCGATGAGCATCAATGAAGCTGTCACTGCGTTGGCTGATGCAACCTAATCCCTGAATTTGAAGTAGCGCCGGCTCGGGATGGAACCCTGTTCCTGACAACCGAACTCGGACTGGTGGCTCACCAGCTCCGATACTAATCAATCACTCATTAAAACGTTAGATGACTGATATTCAGATCGAGGCTGAGCCTGATTGTGCGCATGCTCAGACGTGCCCTCGCGTGGTTGAATCAAAACGCAGGGGTTTAAGTTTGAATACGGAACATAATCAATTTTATGCCGACGAAATAACGAAAAGAACAATGCTATTCAATTCAATTGTCGTTGTCCATCGAGCGGAACCTTAGGGGATTATCGGTAAGGTCGTTCTCATCGGACGGTGGTCGTTCGGGGCGCTTGGAAGACAGGCGTTCTAAGATTTGCAGGCAAAGTTTTGTGGAGTTGAAACGTCATGTCGACCTCTAAGATGATTGCGGTTCTCGCTGCTTCGGCCCTGGTTGGTCTGTTCTCTGTTTCGGCACAGGCTGAGTCGATCCCGCAGATGGAAGCCGAGCAGTTCAGCGGTTCTTCCAATCCCGACGTTGACGCTGGCGCTTCCCGCGGCGCGGATCGCTCGATCGTCGAGCAGGAGCAGAACCAGTTTGGCAACGACCCGGCCCCGGATCTTGGTCCTGAGCGCCAGTCGGATGGCGGTGAAGATCTGCCGGAAATGGAACAGCAGGGCATCCCGGGCGGCGACCGCTAATCGCGTTCCCGACAGGATCTCCCTCTCGGCCGTGCGGGTTCCCCTCCGCGCGGCCGTTTCTGTTTGGCGAGCCTTTGAAGCCAGAAGTCCGGGCAGATGGGCTATTGGTCAGGCGTCAAGCTAAATGACGGAGGGATAAGCGGCTTTTTGGCACTGACGAGCGAAAATTGCGCCGCTGGACAGCGAAAGGCACCGAATTGTTCCCCCGGTGCGCATTGTACCCCTTGCCATCGCGCGCTGCGCCGATTACACCGGGCTCGCTCTGAGCGACCGCAACACCAGCGGGCCGGGGCAATCCGGATGCTGCGGTAGCTCAGTGGTAGAGCACTCCCTTGGTAAGGGAGAGGCCGAGAGTTCAATCCTCTCTCGCAGCACCATTAAATCCCTGAATTCAGAAGATAATATCGCCCGAAAGCTGACGCGCTCAGGCGGCGTGGCGCATGATCACGATCTGCGTGTCGCCGTAGGTGCGGCGGTCAAGCTCGGTGAAGCCGGTCGGCGGGGTGAACGCGGTGTCGGCGCGTTCCTCGGCGATGATAATGGCGCCGCGCGTGAGCCAGCCGCCTTCAACCATCGAGGTCAGCGCCCGCTCGCCCAGCCCCTGGTCATAGGGGGATCAAGGAAGGCGAGGTTGAACGGCGCCATGGTGCCGACGGGGCCCAGGTCGGTCGCGTCACGACGGAAGATGCGGGTCACGCCGGTCAGCCCGAACTTCTCGATGTTGGTGCGGATCAACGCGCGCGATTGTGCATCGCTATCAACGAACAGGCAGAAGTTGGCGCCACGGGACAGTGCTTCAAGACCAAGCGCGCCGGTTCCGGCGAACAGGTCGATGACGCGGGCGCCCTCAAGCGTAAGCTCGGGAACGCCATGCGCCAAAATGTTGAATACGCTTTCCCTTACCCGATCCGCTGTTGGACGCACTGTGCCATCCTGCGGTCCTGTGATGGGACGACCGCGCAGCGTTCCGCCGACAATTCTCATGGTGTCTAGTCTGCCTTCTTGTTGCGCGCCTGGCGCTTTTCCCGCTCGGGATCAGCGGGTTTTCCGAGATCGAACTGCTCCGCCAGCCGTGGCCCAAGCTGATCGGCGAGGACGCGCCGACGAACAACCTCGGCCTCGCCGGGCTTGAGATCCAGCAGCTGGAACGGCCCGTAGGATATGCGGATCAGGCGGTTCACCTCCAGCCCCAGGTGGGCCAGGATGCGCCGCACTTCGCGGTTTTTGCCCTCGCGGATCGAGACGGTGAGCCAGGTGTTGGCGCCCTGTACGCTATCGACGGCGGCTTCAACCGGGCCGTAACGCACGCCCTCGATCTCGACGCCGTCCTTCAGGCGGTCCAGCAAATCCTGCGTCACCCGGCCATGCGCGCGGGCACGGTAGCGCCGCAGCCAGCCGGTGGAAGGCAGTTCCATGTAACGGGCGAGGCGGCCGTCGTTGGTCAGCAGCAACAGGCCCTCACTGTTGAAGTCGAGCCGGCCAATGGAAACGACACGCGGCAATTCCTCCGGCAGCGAGTCGAACACGGTAGGCCGCCCCTGCGGATCGGCGTGCGTGGTTACCAGCCCGCGCGGTTTGTAATAGCGCCAGAGCTGCGGCGGTTCGACGGCGGGCAGCGGCTGGCCGTCCACCAGCACTTTGTCTTTGGGCCCAACCTCGAACGCGGGTGTCGACAGCACGCGCCCGTTGACGCTGACGCGGCCTTCCTCGATCCAGCGCTCGGCGTCGCGGCGCGAGCACAGGCCCGCGCGGGCCATCGCTTTGGCGATGCGCACAGGACCATCGGCATTGAGCGCGGGGATCTCGGCTTCGGCGGCGGCTTGGCGCCTGATGGCTGGACTCAAGGACTTGCGCGCGCCCGATGCGGGGCGCGGCGGTCGATTGGACTGCGGGCGCGCGGACAGTGGACGCCCTTCGCGTTGGGGGCGAACGTTGCGCTGCGGCCTGTCCTCGGATTGCGGCCGGCCGGCCTCGTGTCGTGGGCGATCCTCACCCTGAGGCTGGGCGCGGTCATCGCGCTGGGAGCGGGCCGCGCGGTGCGCTGCGCCTGTGGGCTTCTGATAGTCTTCACGCTCGCGGCGAACGAACTTGCTGGCGGGGCGCTTTTCATCACGTCCGCCGTCGCGGCGCGCGTCAGGCCTGTCGTCGCGCCGCTCGCCGCGCTTTTCATCGCGCTGGGCGGCTTGTGGGCGTCTGTCGCCTTCGTCACGCCACCTCCGCTCAGGTGAGCCGGAAGCGCGTTCACGGCGAACGAACTTGCTCGCCGCGGGGCGCTTTTCATCGCGTCCGCCGTCGCGGCGCTCGTCGCGTCTGCCATCGCGCGGCTCTCCGCGCTTTTCATCGCGTCCGCCGACCCGGCGCTCATCGCGCCTGTCGTCGCGCCGCTCATCGCGATTTTCATCCCGCTGTCCGCGACGGCTTGCGCCATCCGGGCGGGCACCCTTGCCAGCTGGCTTGCCGCGTGGCGGCTTGGCGAAGTTTGGGCCTTTGCCCTTGGCGCCGGGCTTTCGCCCTCCGGTGGCTTCGCCGGGGCGTGCGCTCCGCGAGCCTGATGGCCGGGGCGCCTTACCGGCGGGCTTGCGAATACGGCGCTTTATTGGTTTGTCGGCAGACATGGATGTTTTCAACCGGGTTGGGATTGGAGCCCATATGGCACCGGAGCGCGTTGAGGGCCACATGTTGCGCGCTTTGCAGGAGGCGCAAGCCGCTGCGGAACGTGGAGAAGTGCCGGTTGGCGCGGTGGTGGCGGGCCCGGACGGGCAGTTGCTGGCCGCTGCGGGCAATCGCACCCGCGAGCTTTCCGATCCTACCGCACACGCCGAGATGCTGGTGATCCGGCAGGCGTGCGCGCTGTTGGGCTCGGAGCGGCTCATCAACTGCGATCTGTATGTGACGCTGGAACCGTGCCCGATGTGCGCGGCGGCGATCTCGTTCGCGCGCATCCGCCGGCTTTACTATGGCGCGTCCGATCCCAAGAGCGGCGGCGTGGAACAGGGGCCGCGTGTTTTCAATCAGCCGACCTGCCATCACGCGCCGGAGCTCTATCCGGGGATCGCCGAGCCTGAGGCCGCAGCGATACTGAAAGCGTTCTTCGCGGGGCGGCGCTGATCGCCTTACCGTTCGCGGGTGTGCGTGGAAATCAGTTCAACGCTTGCGTGGCGAGCGGGAAGGCGGCGGTGTCGACGGGCGCTCCGTTTCAGCCGGCGCCTGTTCGTCAACGGCAGGCAGTGTCTCGGCCTTCAGCAACCGCGCGAGCTGCGCCTTGACGCGTTCCTTCGCCGGTTCCGCCGCCGCCAGAATCTCCTCCAGCTTCATGAAGTCGAGGATCTGATAACGGCTGGTGCCCGCATCGATATAAAGATCCGGCTGGCTGTGACGCAGCTTCTCGCGAATGATCGTGCGCTCGAAGATGAAGTTGCAGGCGAACAGGGTTTCCCATGCTTTCGGCATCACGCGGTCGGGGCTGCGCGTCGGCGCGCCGCTGACGTCGACCGCGACAGTGAGGTCGGCGTCGCCAGCGATGAGATCGAACGGCAACGGATTGACTAGCCCGCCATCGATCAGCACGCGGCCTTCAACTTCCACGGGCTGGAAAATGATCGGCAGCGCCATGCTGGCGGCAACCGCGCGGCGCAACGGTCCGGAGCTGAAAACGACAGCTTCCTGCGCGTAAAAATCCGATGCGACGATCTTCAGCGGCGTCGTCAAATGATCGAAGTCGCGCGCGAATTGCGGCGGCAAAATCGTATCCAGCAGCTTTTCGGGTGAGAGAAAGGCGGGACGCGGTGCAAACGCGTTGAGGAAGCTGCCGGAGCTGCGAACGCGCGCGGCATAAAGATCGCGGACAAGGTCGATCTTCTTGTTCAGCACTTCGAAGGTGTGATTGCGGATCTGCTTGCCGCTGAGGCCGGAAGCATACGCCGCCGCGAACACCGCCCCGATGGATGTGCCGGCGATCACCTTTGGGCGGATGCCCATCTCATCGAATGCTTCAAGGATGGGAATATGCGCCAGACCGCGCGCACCGCCGCCACCAAGCGCAAGCGCGATTGAAGGCGCTGAGGAGCGGGTCTTGGCGCCGCCTATGGTTCGGACGGGAGTGTGCCGTTTGCTCATCAATGCCCTTGTGCGAACGCCGGTGACCGAAGCGGATAATTCAGAAGGTAACGCGGTACATTAGCACTCTAGAGACGAAATTTTGCGCCGTTACGCGGCGGCGAGGGTGCGCAATGCCGCACGTGCTCGCTCACTGCGATGTCTTCTCCCGCTCGACTGCGCGCCAGCCGATGTCCTTGCGATAAAATCCGCCCGGCCAGTCGATAGCGGCCGCTGCCTGATAGGCGCGCGCCTGCGCTTCGGCGACGGTATTGCCGATTGCCGTTACGTTCAGCACGCGGCCACCCGTTGCCAGCAGCCGGCCGCCATCGCGGCGCGTTCCGGCGTGGAAGATCTCGACGCCGTCAACCGCGGCGGCTTTCTCAACGCCGTTGATCTCGGTGCCGGTTTCGGGCGTCGCCGGATAGCCGTTTGCGGCCAGCACAACCGTCAGCGCGGCGTCGTCGTACCAACGCAGATCAAACGTATCGAGCACGCCATCGGTTGCGGCCAGCAGCGCCAGCAGCAGATCGGATTTCAACCGCAGCATCAGCACCTGCGTCTCCGGATCGCCGAAGCGCACGTTGTATTCGATGAGCTTGGGGCCATCGGCGGTGATCATCAGGCCTGCGAACAGCACGCCTTTGAACGGGATACCGCGAGCCTGCATCGCCGCGACGGTTGGGTTGATGATCTCATCCATGATGCGCGCCGACATTTCCGGCGTGACGACGGCGGCGGGCGAATAGGCGCCCATGCCACCCGTGTTAGGGCCGGTGTCGCCATCGCCGACGCGCTTGTGGTCCTGCGCGGCTGCAAGCGGCAGCGCGTTCTTGCCGTCGCACAGCGCGAAGAAGCTGGCCTCTTCGCCGACGAGAAATTCCTCGATCACCACTTCGCTGCCTGCAGCTCCAAACGCGCCTTCAAAGCAGGCTTCGATCGCAGCATCGGCTTCAGCGTGTGTTTCAGCAATGGTGACGCCCTTACCCGCTGCGAGGCCGTCAGCCTTCACAACGATGGGCAGCTTCTGCTGAGCGGCGTATGCCTTCGCGCTGGCGGCATCGGTAAAGCGGCCATAGGCCGCGGTGGGTATATTGAATTCGGCGCACAGATCCTTGGTGAAGCCCTTCGAGCCTTCAAGTTGCGCGGCGGCCTGCGAAGGTCCAAAACATTTGATGCCGGAGGTGGTGAGATCGTCAACCAGACCGGCGACAAGCGGTGCTTCCGGGCCGACGACAACAAGATCGATAGCGTTGTCCTTGCAGAAACGCATCACGGCCGTATGGTCGGCAACAGCGAGTGGCACACATTCGGCCACGTCCGCAATTCCGCCGTTGCCGGGCGCACAATAGAGATTCGACAACAGCGGGCTGGCGCTGAGCTTCCAGGCAAGGGCATGCTCGCGGCCGCCGGAGCCGATGAGGAGAACGTTCATCGATGCGTGTCTCTCGAAAGCAAGTGGACTAAGCAAGGGGACTGCTGGCGCCCGGCGGAACACCGAAGCGCGGTCTGATGTATCATCGAATCGGAATGCCACAAATGAGCACTCACGCGTGAGCGAACTGGACCTTAAATCTCAAGCCGGCGCAAACGTCGCCGAATTTACGGTTTCGGAGCTTTCCGGCGCCATCAAGCGCTCTTTAGAGGAAGGCTTCGGTCATGTGCGCCTGCGGGGCGAGATTTCCGGCTTCCGCGGGCCGCACGCGTCCGGCCACAGTTATTTTGCGCTGAAGGACGACCGTTCAAAGATTGAAGCTGTCATCTGGAAGATGACCTACTCCCGCCTCAAGGTTAAGCCCGAGGAAGGGATGGAGGTGATCGTTCAGGGCAAGGTGACGAGCTATCCGGGTTCGTCGAAATATCAGATCGTCATCGAAAGCCTGGAGCCGGCGGGGCTCGGCGCGCTGATGGCGCTGCTGGAAGAGCGCAAGCGCCGCTTCACCGCTGAAGGACTGTTCGCCGAGGAGCGCAAGCGCGCGCTGCCGTTTCTTCCGAGCCTCGTCGGCATCATCACGTCACCCACCGGCGCCGTCATCCGCGACATGTTGCACGGCTTCAACGAGCGCTTTCCGACGCGCGTGATGGTGTGGCCGGTGCGCGTGCAGGGCGGGACTTGCGCCGCTGAGGTTGCGAACGCGATTGCTGGCTTCAACCGGCTGACGGGCGGCGGGCCTATCGTGCGGCCCGACGTTCTCATCGTTGCGCGCGGTGGCGGCAGCCTTGAAGACCTGTGGGGCTTCAATGAAGAGATTGTCGTGCGCGCGGTTGCGGCCAGCGTTATCCCAGTCATTTCCGCTGTTGGGCACGAGACCGACTGGACATTGATCGATCTGGTCGCCGATGCGCGCGCGCCAACGCCAACTAAGGCCGCCGAATGGGCGGTGCCGAAGTTTTCCGACCTCGACGATACAACGCAAAGCCATGGTCGCCGCTTGAAGATTGCGGCGCGGCGCACGCTGGAACATTCGCGTTCCGATCTGAGAGCCGCTGCGCGTGGGTTGCCGCGCTTGCAGGATGTGCTGGCGCTGCCGCGTCAGCGGTTTGATGCATGCGACAAGCGTTTGGGCCGCGCGTTGCTGGCCAATACGCGGGCGCATCACACGCGATTTGCGCGTGTTTCGGCGCGGCTGCATCCCGGCCCGATATTGCATCGCATTGCCGTTGGCGCGGAGCGCGTCGGTGTGCAGCATGGCCGCGCCGGGCAGGCGTTGCGCAATCTGCTGCAGCGTCGGCGCCAGCGGCTGGAAGGCTTCGACAAGCTTCTGTCAACCTTGAGCTACCAGAGTGTGCTTCAGCGCGGGTTTGCGCTAGTGCGTGATGCCGATGGGCGGGCCGTGCGCTCCGTCGCGGATGCGCCAGTCGGGGCACGCCTTGAGGTGGAATTGCAGGATGGCCGCGTTGAAACCCGCGTGCTGGGTGATGCCCCCTCGGATACGGTGACCGAGAGCGTGGCTGTCGATACGGGCGGCAATGAAAGTGAACGCTCGTCGGAAGCGGCTGTGCCCGCGCAAGCCGCAGCGCCCGGGGTACGGCGTTCCCGCGTCCGCAAAAGCGATGACCAGGGCTCATTGTTCTGAATATTAACGCGGAACATTCGTAACTATTTGGGCGGTGCTTGACGTACCGCTGGCGATTGGCATTGTGAGCGGCTGATTTTTGAAACGCCGCTTTCGGCTACGTGCACATAAGGCCAGACTGGGCAGACAGAGACGCGTATGAACCGGATTGATAGATTTTTCGGCCTCACCACCGAAGCTAAGGTGAGATATTTCGGTGGTGAGTTTCAGGTGATCTCCCCTGGCGACTATGTGCTCTGCGCCGTCACCGGCGAGCAGATCATGCTGCCGGATCTGCGCTATTGGAGCGTAGAGTTGCAGGAGGCCTATTCCTCGCCGGATGCATCGATGAAGCGCTATCTCGAAACCCGCGTTAAGCCGGAGATCGACGGGCTTTAATTTAAGCGGCGCGCGTGGGGCGCTCGCTCACGCGCTGGGCAATGGTGGCCGCTGCCGGTGCGTTGAGGCCTTGATGGCATCATCGATCAGCGATTGCAGCGTGGGCATGTCCTGCTGCGCGATGCGCATTTCGATCGGCACCGTGCGAGACTTCTCCGCCAGTTCGATAAGCGCGGGATTGCCCTTCAGGCGCGCGAAATCCTTTTCCGTTGTCACCAGCAGTGCGTTCGACGCCGCCGCTTGCTCAAGCAGGCGCGCAGCTTCCGCAGCGGTGAACGGGTGATGGTCGGCGAACGACTGCGCATCGACCAAGTTGCCGCCAAGCTTTTCAAGCAGGCGATAGAACCGGCGCGGATTGGCAATGCCGGCGAATGCCAGCAGCGGCTGTTGTGCAATCCAGGCGGTCTCGCCGCTGGCGGTTACATGCGCTTCCAGCACCGGGCCGGGAAAACCATCGCGCAGAATTGCGTTGATGCCCGACGTTGGCGTTTTGTCTGGGGGATCGCGGACGACGATCAAATCCGCAAGACCGATCTGGAAATCGAACGGAGCGCGCAGCGGTCCGGCCGGAATGACCTCGCCGTTGCCGATGCCGCGCTTGCCGTCGATCAGCGCGATGGAGAGGTTTTTGGCGATTGCCGGGTTCTGCAGTCCATCGTCCATGACCACGGCGGTGAACGGGCGCGGATCGTTCTCGATTGCTATAACGCCTGCGCGTCGGTCACGCGCGATCATGGTCGGAGCGACGGCGGCCAGCAGCAGCGGCTCATCGCCGTAACGGCGTGCAGCGTCAGTCACGTTCTCAACCCATGCGGGGCCACGCGTTTTGCCGCCGAAACCGCGGGTGAGAAAAACGGGCCGTTCGCCACGGTCGAGCAGCATGCGCGCGATGGCGAGCGAGAGCGGTGTCTTGCCGGTGCCGCCGGCGGTGAAGTTGCCAACACAGATGACGGGCAGGCGCGAACGATACGGCTGCTGGCGATAATAGCGGCGCTCGGCGATCCAGCCGTACAGCCAGCTTACCGGTGTCAGCAGGCGGCGGCGCACGTCATCGGGCTTCGCGTACCACCAGACCGGTTCCTCAAGAGGCACGCTTCAGTCCCCCATCGGGGAGGTATTGCAACAGCGCTTCAACCGTGATGTCGAGCGCGCCGGAAAGCGTTGCCAGCGCCTGTTCGGCGCCGGACTGCATGCGTTGCAGCTCGACCGGATTTTCGAACAGGGTGGCAACCTTTTCCGCCAGATCCGCACCGGACTGAACCTCAACGGCGCCCTTGTGCTGCAGCAGCGCCTGATAGGCGTCGGGGAAGTTCTGCCAGTTGGGGCCAGTAAGTACGGCTGCACCGTGGCGCACGGCTTCGATGGGGTTCTGCCCACCCCGCTGCACCAGCGAGCCACCGATATACGCCAACGGCGTCAGGGCATAAAGCGTGCCTAGTTCGCCGATGGTGTCGGCGATGTAGATGTCGGTGCGGTCGTCCGGCAGTTCGCCCAGTGAGCGCTGGGCGACACGGAAGCCGAGGTTTTTCAGCATTTCCGACAACGGCGTGCCGCGCTCGGGATGACGCGGGGCGATGATGGTGCACAGCTTCTCGAACTTGCGGACCAGCGCGCGATGGGCGGCGGCGATCTCTTCCTCTTCGCCCGGGTGAGTGCTGGCCGCGACAAGAACTTCGCGGCTGCCAAGCGCCGCCTTGAGGCGCTGCAACTCAGCATCGTCGACCGGCGGCGGTGGCAGATCTATTTTCAGATTGCCAGCCGGAATGACCGTGCGCGCACCAAGCCCGGTGAAGCCAAGCGCCATGCGCTCATTCTGCGCTAAGATGACGTTGAAACGACTGAACAGCGGCACGGCGGTGGTGCGGTTACGCTCCCAGCGGCGGCGGCTGCGGTGCGAGAGGCGACCGTTGACGAGCGCCATGGGAATGCTGCGCGCCGACGTTTCCAGGATAAGCGAGGGCCAGATCTCCGATTCCGTGAAAACGGCGAGATCGGGCTTCCAGTGATCTAGGAAGCGGCCCGCATACTGGGGCGCATCCAGCGGCACATACTGGTGCAGCGCATTAGGGCCAAGACGGCGCTCGGCCAAACCGGCCGATGTCACCGTGCCGGTTGTCAGCAGAAAGCTGAGATCGGGCCGGGCAGCGGACAGCGCGTCCATCAGCGGCAGAATGGCGTTGGTCTCGCCGACACTGGCCGCGTGTATCCAGCACAGCGTTCCCGCAGGGCGCGCAGTGGAAGCTACGCCCAGACGCTCGCCACGACGCCGTGGATCTTCCTTGCCGCTGCGTTCGCGTACCTTGAGCAGCACCGGCGCCAGCGGCCGCAGCAGCGTCATCGCCGTGCGATAGGTCTTCAGGCGGAAGTCGGGCGCTGCCGGCGGAGCGGTCGGGTCGCTGGTCGGTGGAGATGCGCGATCAAGATTGGCACCCGCCATGGCATAGGCCCTCGCAGTCACGGCATTGAGGCTGGTCTCAAGCTCAAGGCGCAAGGCCTCCAGCTCAGCTTCGCCCGCGTCGGCCGGGACATGAATAGGATCGCCAGCCACATACACCAGCTTGGAGCGGGGAAGATTGATTGTCATCCGGCTCCACGTGTTCAGCGACAGAAAACGCGACGTTGCCGCAGCGCAGGGCACGATAGGGCGGCCCGAGAGGCCGGCGATCATGATGATACCGATGCCGGCCCGGCGCGCTGGGCCGGGTGGCACATCGGCGGTCATGACGAGGGAATAACCGTCGTTCAGAGCCCGCACCGATTGCCGCAGCGCATAGGCTCCGCCCCGGTCCTTGCGGCGCACGCCGGCGCCTGCGCCGCGGATCAGCTCAACGCCGAGGCGAGACATTGCTTCACCAATGAGTTCCGCGTCGCCATGGCGGGCTACCATGGCCGCAACTTTCGTTTCTTCCGAGGGGCGAAATCCTGACGTGAGCATGAATTGCCCATGCCAAACCGCGACAATCAGCGGGTGATCGGCGGCCAGACGCTCCAGCGCGTCGGCAGGTTCATAGGTGGTGCGTGATGAGCGCTGAACCAGCGTAATTACGCGCGCCAGCGTGCCGCCAACGAAGCGATTAAGCCTGATTTTCATCGCGGGCGAACGTGCCATCCTCGAAGGGTACCTCGGCGCCAGGTCGCCTCGATGGGCAATGGTTCTGGGTGAACCACTTGCAGGTGGTTCCTATAGCTAATATCTAGCATTAGCAAACCGGGTCGTGGGGCGCATACCGTGATTTTTTATCGGTTTGCTGTGTACGCCGCCCGCTCCCTCCACCTCTCAAAATCAGCGGACTTTGATGGCAGGACTGGTGAAGCGGGCAAAACGCTCATGGCGACGCGCCGGGCGAAAATTTACCCGCAGTGTGGCTGACGCGCTGCCGCCGGGCCCTCGCCGGGTCCTGTCGGCGCCTGCCGCCTATATGAGCATGCTGTTTGTCGATCACGGCATATTTCGCATAGCGTATCTCAACGCACATCGTCTGTCTGGCAAAACCTGGCGTGCCGCTCAGCCAGCGCCGCATCAGATCCGCCGGTTCGCGCGCAAGGGTGTGCGCACGATCGTCAATCTGCGCGGTGCCCGTGAGTGCGGCAGCTACTGGCTGGAAACGCGGGCCTGCGAACAGGCGGGCGTGAAGCTTGTCAATTTTCAGGTGCGTTCGCGCGCCGCGCCCAGTCTTGAAGAGCTGAAGGGCGCTGCCCGCCTTTTCAACGAAATCGAATATCCCGCGCTGCTGCATTGCAAGTCGGGCGCTGACCGGGCCGGGCTGATGAGTGTCCTCTATCAGCACCTGCATGAAGGCGTGCCGATGGAGGAGGCCAAGAAGCAGCTTTCGCTGAAGTTCGGCCATATCCGGCAGGCGCAGACCGGCATTCTCGATTACTTCTTTGAGCGCTATCTGGCGGACACTGCTGAAACCCCAATGGATTTCTTCACGTGGGTCGACACCGTCTACGATCCAGATGAACTGAAAGCTTCGTTTCAGGCCAAGGGCTGGGCCAACCGGCTGGTCGATTCAATTCTGCGCCGCGAATAGCGCGGGCGGTGTTGGGATCCGCGCACCGGCGGCCGGCTCCCTGAAAGGGAGTCGCCGGTGCGAAAAAGAGCCGCCGGTGTGAGAAAGATCAGACGGGTTCGCGTACGTTCTCTGTGTCGGTCGGTGTCGCTACCAGTGCCTGCGAGCGCACAAGCCGCGCGTAATGGCCGTCAAGACCAAGCAATTCCATGTGCGTGCCGGTTTCGACAATCTGCCCATCCTCCATCACGCAAATGATGTCGGCGTTCTGAACGGTGGACAGCCGGTGCGCGATGACCAGCGTGGTACGGTTGCGGGTAAAGCGGGCTAGCGCTTCCTGCACAAGCCGCTCCGATTCCGTATCGAGCGCGCTGGTCGCTTCGTCGAGCAGCAGGATCGGCGCATTCTTCAGGATGGCACGGGCAAGCGCGAGGCGCTGACGCTGGCCGCCGGAAAGCCGCAGCCCGCGGTCGCCGATCTCGGTGGAATAGCCATCGGGTTGGGTCAGAATGAACTCATGCGCCGCCGCCGCTTTCGCTGCTTCGGCGATGTCGTCCATCCCTGCGCCGAGGCGTCCGAGCGCGATGTTGGCCGCGATGGTGTCGTCGAACAGCGTTACGTCCTGCGAGACGATGGAAATGCCGTCGCGCAACGATTGAAGGGTGACGTCGCGAATGTCGTGCCCATCGATGGCGATGGAGCCGGATTCGACATCGAACAGGCGCGGCACCAGATTGAGCACCGTCGATTTGCCTGCACCGGAGCGGCCGACCAGTGCCACCGTCGCACCGCCGGGAATGTCGAGCGTGAAGTTGCTGACCGCCTGCGCACCGCTGCCTGCGTATCCGAAGCCAACGTTTCGGAACGAGATGGCGGCCTTGCTGATCGCAAGCGGCTTGGCGTCAGCCTTGTCGACGATGGTCGGCTTTTCGTCGACCAGCTCATAGTAGCTTTCAGCGGCGGCGAGGCCCTCATTGATGCGGCCGGAAAGTGTGCCGAGGGCGCGGATGGGCTGGGAAGCCATCAGCAGCGCGGTGATGAAGCCCATGAAATCGCCAACCGTCGAGATGCCATTGGCGATGCGCCAGTAGGCGAGCGCAATAACACCGGCAATGGCCAGACCGCCAAGCGCCTCCAGCAGCGGATCAATGCGGGCGCGGTTGATGACGGCCTTCATCTTCAGATTGAAAACGTGCTCGAAGCTCTTGTTGAGCTGATCCGAAGCGTAGTTTTCAAGCTGGTAGGATTTGATCAGCCGGGCGCTGGACAGCTTCTCGGTGAGCAGCGAAGTCATGTCACCCAGTTCGTTCTGGGTCTGCTTGGCGACGCGGCGCAGCTTCTGGCTGAGATTGGCGACCGGCAGTGCGGCGATCGGATAAACGCACAGCACGATCAGCGACATCATCCAGTCGAGATAGATCATCGATGCAACGAGTGCGACGATCATCAGCGCATCGCGCACGGCAGTGTTCAGCGCGGCCTGCACGGCCGTTTGCACAAAGCCGATATCGTTGGTCAGCTTGGAAACCAGCCGACCCGGTGTTTCGCGCGACAGGCGGCCGAAATCGGACGTCATGAGATGCGCAAAGCCGACGCGCTGCATGTCCGTGGTCATGCGCATGACGACGCGGTTGGTCTGTACCGTTTGCAGGTACAGCAGCAGGCTACGCAGCATCGTGGCGCCGATGATCGCGCCAAGCACGATGCCGAGCGAGCCCGTCTCCTCCGCCATCAACATGTCGAAGGACGCTTTGATGATCATCGGATAGGCGCCGGTGATGGCCGCGAGCAATGCGGTCAGGCCGAAGGCGACAGCCAACTGACGCCAGCGCGGCGCAATCCATTCGCGTGTGAACCGCTTCAGCAGTCCCCGCTTCTGTGCGTTGAGGGAAAGGTTTTTGCTGGCGGGCTTTGGCGGGGCCGGCGCTACCGATGCCACGGTCAGGCCTTGCCGTTTTCCGGCTCCAGCAGCCGGTGCATGTGGACGATGAAGTAGCGCGTCATCGCATTGTCAACCGTGCGCTGGGCGGCAGCTTTCCAGGCAGTGTGCGCCTCGGAATAGCTCGGATAGATGCCGACGATGTCGATGTCCTTCAGGTCCCGAAATTGCACGCCTTCAAGCGACGTCAGTTCGCCGCCGAAGACGAGATGGAGAAGCTGCTTCGGCGATGTCGTGGTGTCACCCATAGTAGAAACGTCTCCTTCGTTAACTTTTTGACCCGTGGCGTCTTGCAACCGGTCGATCGATTACGTCGAATTTACGCTATCTTTTAAGCTGGTAGGAAGCCGAATGTGGCATCATGTCTGCATGGTCGCACCAGACGGCTGCTCTGAAGACAATGGCGAGGCTCCCGGTTTCGGCTTGAATCCAGGCACGGATTCAAGCCGAAATTGATTTCAGGTTCGCCGATGGCCCGCAGCGGGCTCAACTCAGCCCTGCCATGCGCGATATGGCCATGTCGGCCACCAGCCCCAGGAAGATCACCATCCCCACGTCGCGGTTCGAGCGGAACCGGCGCAGGCAGTTGGCACCGTCCCGCGTATCCAGCGTGGTCACCTGCCAGGCCATTTGCAGCGATGCCAGCACGATGGCCAGGAAGAAAATCAGATGCGTGCCGGCCAGGAAACCCGCCAGCAGCCACAGCACGATTGCGCCGGCATAGAACGAGCCCACCCAGGTCATGGTGTTTTCGCCAAAGCGAATGGCGGTGGAGCGCAGGCCCAGCATCAGGTCGTCTTCGCGATCCTGATGGGCGTATATCGTGTCGTAGCCGATCGTCCACAGCACTGACCCGGCATAGAGCAGCAGCGCCGGGATGCCGATCGATCCGGTGGCGGCGCTCCAGCCGACTAGCGCGCCCCAGTTGAACGCCAGCCCGAGAATAAGCTGCGGCCAGTTGGTAAAGCGCTTCATGAACGGATAGATCGCGACCAGCAGCAGCGACGCAGCGCCCAGCTTGATGGTGAAGCTGTTGAACTGCAGCAGCACGGCAAGGCCGGCGAGACTGCACAGCACGGTGAAAATCAACGCCGATATGGGGCGTATCTGACCGGCGGGAATGGGGCGGCTGGCGCCGCGCGCGGTGCGGGCGTCGTAGTCGCGGTCGATGTAGTCGTTATAGGCGCAGCCCGCAGCGCGCATCAGCAGGGCACCGGCGGCGAACAGGAACAGCAGCCACGGACTGGGATAGGGCTGGTTGAGCTTTACTTCGGCCAGACCGACCGACCACCAGCACGGCAGCAGCAACAGCCAGAAGCCGATAGGACGATCCAGCCGCGCCAGCCGTAACCAGGGACGCAACGGACGCGGCGCATAACGGTCGACCCAGTTGCGTTCGGTCGCATCCGCAACGTTGACGTCCTGTTCGGTCGTTGAGGGATTGGCGTGCATGACTGCCCATGGTTGACGAGGCGGCGCAGAACCTAGCGGCGGCGCGCCGCCAGATCAAATCGGCCGCGCAACAATCCAACCCGAAGTTGCCGCTGGCGCCGCGTCGAATGCTGTTGTTCGGCTTTCTGGCACCGGATGAAGGCCCGCCGATGATCGGCGCGCGTCCGGTTGGCGGACACGACGTCACGCCATGTGTTTATGCCGTTTTGGCAACAGGTTAAGCGTCGGGCAGGACATGGCGAGGTCGCGCAAAATTTAGCCAGGGCACGGGAAACTTGCGTGGATCCCGGCCTGCGCCGGGATGACGGTGGGGCGACGCGCAGCGGGGGGGCACATCAATCAGCGCTGGCGGCCGGCTCTCCGAAGGAGAAGTCGCCAGCGCCCAGAAAGACGTCATCCCGACAAGGGTCGGGATGATGTGTGGCGCGCGATGATAGCCTGCACCTCAGCCACAAGATCGGCGGCATCCACCGTCACCTGCGCCGGGCGCTGCTCTTTCCATTCCTCGTGATCCTTGATCGCCTCGGCGGCCTTGGCGCCCTCGATCAGATCCTTCAGCGTCACCTTACCCGCATCGCGTTCGTCCGAACCCTGGATCACCACGCAGGGGCTGCCGCGCTTGTCGGCATATTCAAGCTGCTTGCCGAACTTCTTCGGGTTGCCGAGATACAACTCGGCGCGGATGCCGGCGGAGCGCAGCGTGTGCACCATCTTCTGGTAATCGGCGATGCGCTCCTTCTCCATCACCGTGACGATGACGGGACCATCCGCTGGCGGTGCGCTGTCGCGATTGAGAACGGCAAGGGCCGCCTGCAACCGCGAGACGCCGATTGAAAAGCCCGTCGCGGGCACCTTCTGGCCGGTGAAGCGGGCGACGAGATCGTCATAACGGCCGCCGCCACCAACCGAGCCGAAACGCACAGGGTTGCCCTTTTCGTCCTTCACCTCGAAGGTCAGCTCGGCCTCAAACACGGGGCCGGTGTAATATTCGAGGCCGCGGATTACCGATGGATCAATGCGGATGCGATCAACGCCATAACCCGCCGAGGCCGTCAGCTCCGCGATCTGCGCCAGCTCGGAAACGCCTTCGGTGTCGGTGATCGCGCGCAGCTTGTTGAGTGTCTCGTCGTTGCTGCCCGCCAGCGCTGCGGTGAAACCGAGAATGGCCTCGATGCCGGCGTCATCCAGCTCCGCGCCCTTGGTGAAGTCGCCACTTTCATCCTTGCGGCCCTTGCCGAGCAACTCGCGCACACCTTCGGCGCCGAGACGGTCGAACTTGTCGATGGCGCGCAGCACTGTGAGCCGCTTGGCTGCGTTGTCATCACCGCCGATGCCGATTGAAGTCATCACCGCATCCAGCACCTTGCGGTTGTTGACCTTGATGACGTAATCGCCGCGCTTGATGCCGAGCGCTTCCAGCGTGTCGGCTGCCAGCATGCACATCTCCGCATCCGCCGCGACGCTGTCGGCGCCCACCGTGTCAGCGTCGAACTGCATGAACTGGCGGAAGCGGCCTGGCCCTGGCTTCTCGTTGCGGAACACATAGCCGGTGGCATAGCGGCGGAACGGCTTGGCGATGAACTGGTAGTGCTGCGCCACATAGCGGGCCAGCGGCGCGGTGAGATCGTAGCGCAGGCTCATCCACTGCTCGTCTTCGTCCTGCAGCGAGAACACGCCCTCGTTGGGGCGGTCCTGATCGGGCAGGAATTTGCCGAGTGCGTCGGTGTATTCGAACGCAGGCGTTTCCAGCGGCTCGAAGCCATAAAGCTCATAGACGCCGCGAATTTTGCCCAGCATCGTCTGCTGCTGACGCAGCTCGGCGGCTTCGATGTCGCGCAGCCCGCGCGGCAGGCGAGGGGTGGGGCGCGCGTCTTTTTTCTGCTTGCTCATGGGAAATCAATAGGTTGCGCAACGGGTGCGGAGGCTTCGGATTGCGCGCCTTATAGCGTTATTACGGCGAACGCACCACCTACGCGCCAATAGTCGCGAAAACCGCTGCGATCGGCTGCATCATTTTATAGGCGCGAACTGGCACGGACGACCGTTGGTTCAGCCGCCTACCCAATTACCATCAGCCGACCTTCGGCCGTGAATCAGGCTGCTGCGGCTCAACTTCGTCGGGCGTATCGGGCACGGGAACGATCTTGGCAGTGGCGGGATCGAACACCGGGCGCGGCGGCGGCAGGCCGAAGCCGCGCTTCAACTTGGCGTGGGATTCGTTCGCGGGCACGCTGACAAGCTCACGCTCGGGCCAGCGCAGCGCTGTCAACGTATTGCCGTAGACGCAGCCGGTGTCGATGCACAGCGTGTTGTTCTGCCATTCGGGTTCTTGCACCGGCGTGTGGCCGAAGATAACCGGCACCGGTCCGCGATAATCCGCTGCCCAGTTGAACCGCTCCGGCACGCCGTTGGCATCGACGCGGCCGGATGTTTCGCCATAGAGGCCGAAGTCGCGTGCGCGTGGGAAGTTGCGGCCCAGCATGCTTTCGCGGATGCCAGCGTGCGCTACCGCAATCGAACCGCCATCGAGCCACGCGTGGCTTGGCAGCGTTGCCAGAAACGCCTGCGCCCGTGTTTTTATGCCGTCGCCTTCGCCTTCAAGCTGGCTGATCGTGCGTTCCAGCCCGGCGCCAATCTTCACCGTGTTGCCCTTAAGCCAGCGCAGGAACTTGTCGTCGTGATTGCCGAGGATCATCAGCGCATGGCCGCTTTCGACCATATCCATCGCGATGCGCAGCGCGTCGGGGGACGCGGGCCCGCGATCGATGAGATCGCCGACAAAAACAGCGCGGCGGCCCTTTGGCGCGGTGGTGATGGCACGGCGATCATCGCCGGTGCCTTCAAGACGCGCAGTGTAGCCAAGCTTTTCCAGCAGCGCGATCAGTTCATCCGTGCAGCCATGCACGTCGCCGATGAAATCGAACGGCCCGCGTTCATGGCGCCAGTCGGTCGAGACGGCTGCGCGGCGTTCTTCCGCAGGGCTGTGTTTTTTTGTCATCGGTAAGAACTCCGGGTTCTTGATGCCCGGCGAAGCGGGAACGGAATTGCGTTGGTCGGCAGAGTATCTTGCTCTTGCGATCCATGCCACATCGCGCGCGCTAAAGCACGATCGCTTTTCTCCGCACCTACGCTGCATGGTTTCCATCGCCGCCCCATCGCGCTTCAGTCGGGTCGGCGCAGCGCGGCGATCATAGCTCAAGCGTGAATGAAATCGTTCACGCGGCGCTTGCTCGGTTCTGGCACATCGGAAACGAATTTCGACAAATCTTCCAGGCCGAGTGGCACCGGACCGCCGAACGCCCAGTCCAGAAGCTCGACCGTGTGCACGATCGGAACGTCCAGCGACGTGGACAGTTGCGTGATGCAGCCGATATTTCCCGCCGCCACGACGTCGGGCTTCACGCGCTTGATGTTCTTGGTTTTGCGGTCGCGCAACTGGCTGGAAATTTCCGGCTGCATGATGTTGTACGTTCCGGCCGAGCCGCAGCAAATGTGCCCTTCCGGAATGTTCACCACGCTGAAACCGGCTTTCACCAGCAGCTCGCGCGGCACTTCCTTGATTTGCTGACCATGCTGCAGCGAGCAGGCGGAATGATACGCCACCCGCAGCGACGACCAGCGTCGCGGCGCGCCAAGGTCATATTTGCCGATGAATTCGGAGACATCGCGCGCCAGCTCGGAAATGCGCGCCGCACGGTCGGCGTAGTCAGGTTCGTTGCGCAGCAGATGGCCGTAGTCCTTCACCGTCGTGCCGCAGCCGGATGCGTTGACGATGATCGCATCGACCGGCTCGCCGTCGTTCTCGATATCCTTCCACCACGCATCAACATTGCGCTTGGCAAATTCGATGGCGCCGGCTTCATCGCCCAAATGATACGTCAGCGCTCCGCAACAGCCGGCACCCGCGGACACGATGACATCGACGCCGTGACGCGCCAGCAAGCGGATGGTGGAATCGTTGATGCCCGGCCGCAGCACCTGCTGTGCACAACCGGCCAGCATGATGACGCGGGCGCGGCGCTCGTCCTCCGTGGCAGCAACGCCAGGGCCTTCATATTTCGGCGATGGCGGCAGCACGGCGGGTGCCAGCTCGATCATGGCAGCGGCCTGATCGAAGCCGAAGCGGCGCAGCAGTTTCACCCACGGACGGCCCAGCGGCGCCAGCTTGAGCGCGAAGCGGAAGCGATCGGGATGCGGCACCACTTCGGACAGCAGGCGGCGCATGGCGCGCTCTTTCCAGGGGCGCGTGCCGGTCTGCTCGATGTACTCTCGCGCGAAGTCGATCAGATGCATGTAGTCGACGCCGCTCGGGCAGGTTGACATGCACGACAGACACGACAGACAGCGATCGACGTGGTGCTGTACTTCGGGGCTGGCAGGCGCGCTGTCCTCCAGCATGTCCTTGATGAGATAAATGCGCCCGCGCGGGCTGTCGCGCTCGTCGCCCGTCAGCACATAGGTGGGGCAGGTGGCGGTGCACAGCCCGCAGTGGACGCAGCGGCGCAGGATCGCTTCGGCCTCGGCGATGCGCTCGTTGCTCAACTGTTTCTGGCTGAAATTCGTCTGCATCCGCTGGTGCCTGATGTGCTGAGAAGTGAAAGCCGTTTGTCGGTCGGTTTAATGCGGAATGGCTGTGATGTCGGATCGTGAAAGGCTTCCGATCACACTCGCTGCTCCTACAAATTGGCGTACATGCGGCCAGGATTGAGGATGCCAGCGGGATCGAAGGCTGCTTTCAAGCCGCGGGTCAAGCGCTCCAGTCCTGGATCAAGCGGCTGGAACACTTCCACCGCCGCCCTTACGGCAGGCTCAGCCCGGATCAGCGTCGCATGGCCGCCGTGGATCGCGGTGACGCGGCGGATCTCGGCCGTACTGGCGTCGTCGGCTGCCGGCACCTCGAGCCAGATCAAGGCGCCACCCCAGTCGTAATACACCTCAACCGGCATGTAACGCTTGATCGCGGCGACGAGTTTGGGCGCGGTCGTCGGCTTGGTCGAGATGCGCCACAGCAGTGACGGGCGGTTGGGCATCACCGACAGCCGCCGCAGTTCGCCCCAGAACTCGAGCGATTCACGGTGGTCCAGTTCCAGAGCCTTGCCATAGACCTTCAGCATTTCTTTCAAATGCTGTTTGCGTCCGGCAACCGCGCTGGAGAAATTTTCCAGCCGCAGAGCAGTGACGGACTTGCCCATGATGCGCAGTCCCGGATGGCCAAGGCGAGCGGCCACCGGAGCCTGCAGATGGATGGCGCCCGATACTTCCACCGGCAGCGTCAGCGCGGTTGAAAGCAATTCGATGGCTAGGTCGTCCGGCAGCCCGAGATAGATCACCGTCGCCGCGGTTTCGGGCCACGGGATCACCTTGAACGTTACTTCCGTCATCACTGCCAGCGTGCCCCAGCTTCCCGCCAGCCCGCGCGTCACGTCATAGCCGGTGACGTTTTTCATCACCCGGCCGCCAAGCTGGAACAGCTCCGCCCGGCCATTGACGCCTTTGACGCCGATCAGATGATCGCGGGCCGCGCCACACTGGATGCGCCGAGCGCCCGACATGTTGGTGGCGAACACGCCGCCGATGGTCTGCGAACCGTGCGCAGCGCCGGTTGCCGGGCCCAGGTCGATTGGTTCGAACGGCAGCATCTGTCCGCGCGTGGCCAGCTCGGATTCTACCTGCGACAGCGGCGTGCCCGCGCGCGCAGACATCACCAGCTCGTTTGGCTCATACAGAGAGATGCCGCGCAGCGAGGCGGTGGTGATCGTAACGGCGCCATCCACAGGTCGCCCGATGCCGCGCTTGGAACCGGAGCCGACGATCTCCACCGGCATCCGTTTTTCCGCGCAGCCGGCAATGACGAACTGAAGCTCCCAGTCGGCGCCGGGGCGCTGCAAATCGCTCAATGGCTTTCTCCTCAGGCCGCTTCGTCTGCCGCCGACTGCTCGCCCAGTTCCTGAGCGGGCAACGGAAAGACCTTACCGGGGTTCAGCAGCCAATGGGGATCGAAGATGCTCTTTATCCGCATCTGAACTGCAAGATCCGATGGCGAGAACTGTATATCCATCAGATCGCGCTTTTCGATGCCGACGCCATGTTCGCCCGTCAGGCATCCGCCCACGGCAACGCACAGCTTCAGGATTTCGGCGCCCGCCTGTTCGGCCCGGATCGCCTCGTCGGGATCATTGGCATTGAACAGGATCAGCGGATGCAGGTTGCCATCGCCAGCATGGAACACGTTGGCCACCTTCAGGCGCTTCTCGGCGCAGATTTCGCCGATGCGGCTCAGCACCTCGGGTAACCGTGCCAGCGGGATAGTGCCGTCCATGCAATAGTAGTCGGAAATGCGGCCCATGGCGCCGAACGCGGCCTTGCGGCCCTTCCAGATGCGATCACTGTGCTCGGTCGATGTGCTGGCCTCGACAACCTGAGGATCGAAGTTGCGCGCAATGTCGGTGATGGCACGCAGCAGCCGGTCGATCTCGTCCTCGAAGCCTTCCACTTCGACGATCAGCAGCGCCTCGACGTCCAGCGGATAGCCAGCCTTTGCGAATGCTTCAGCGACGGCGATGGCAGGCTTGTCCATGTATTCGATCGCGACCGGAATGATGCCCGAGCCGATGATGGCGGCGACGCACTGGCCCGCAGCTTCGCACGATGAGAAGCCCAGCATCACCGGCCGCGCGAACGGCATGCGCGGAATGATCTTCAGCGTTGCCTCGGTGATGATGCCGAACTGGCCCTCGGAACCGATGACAAGCGCCATGAAATCATAGCCGCCGGAATCCAGATACGGCCCATTTATCTCCACGATCTCGCCGTCCATCAGCACCATCTTGAGGCCAAGGACGTTGTTGGTGGTCACACCGTATTTCAAACAGTGAGCGCCGCCGGAGTTCATGGCGAGGTTACCGCCGAGCGTGCAGGCAAGCTGGCTCGATGGATCGGGGGCATAGAAAAAACCCTCCGCCGAAACCGCATCGGTGATCGCGAGGTTGGTGATGCCCGTCTGCACGGTGATGGTGCGGTTGACGAAATCAGTTTCCAGCACGCTGTTCATGCGCGAGGTGCCGATGACGATGGAATCCGCTGTCGGGGTTGCGCCACCACACAGCGAAGTGCCTGCGCCGCGCGGCACAACCTTCACGCCCGCCTGGCGGCAATATTTGAGAAGCTTCGACACATCTTCCGTGGTGCGCGGCAGGGCGACGGCGAGCGGCGGCTGGCGATATGCGGTCAATGCATCGGCCTCGAAGGCGCGACGGCCTTCTTCCCGCGATATGATGCCATCTGCGCCGAGCAGCGCGACAAGCTCGCCGATAATCGCCTCGCTCCGGTCGAGCACCGTGCGATCAGGCTCCGGCATTCTCGACAGCGTCATGGGGGGCTCCAGCTTCAAAAAGTTCAGATGGGCGGCGCGGCGTGTACAGAAATTAAGTATCGCAGCGCCGCCGATTGCTGTCATACTCTTAGACAACAGTACAGCTATCGGGTGTTCCAGCCGATACCTTATGGTCACCGTCATGCGGCGGTTACACGTATTCGCTGGCATGCGTTGTCGCCTTGCGGTCTTGGGAGAAGGCCGGGGGCCTGTTGCCAACGGGGGATCTCGTGACTGCCATTAGCGATCTCGACATCTTCGCACGCGTCGCCCGCACCGGCAATATGTCGGCCGCAGGGCGTGAGATCGGGCTTTCTCCGGCGGTTGTTTCCAAGCGCATCAGCCAGCTCGAAGAGCGTCTGGGCACGCGCCTGTTCCAGCGCACCACGCGCCATCTCACCCTGACTGAAACCGGTGCCGGCTATTTCAAGCGCGTCGCCGATATCCTGAGCCTGTGCGAAGAGGCAGAAGATTTTGTAAGCCGTCGCAACACCAAGCCGCGCGGGTTGCTTAAACTCAGCGTGCCGACGGCGTTCAGCCGCAAGCACATCTCGCCGCACATGAAGGAGTTTCTGGCGCGCTATCCAGAGATCGAGCTGCACGTCAACATTTCCGATGCGTATGTTGACATCATCCGCGAAGGCTTTGACCTCGCGGTGCGCATCGGCGATCTCGGCGAAACTTCGCTTGCGGCTCGGCGCATCGCCGCTGACACACGCGTGCTGTGCGCTTCACCCTCATATATCGAGCGTCACGGGGTACCGCCACAACTGGCCGATCTGGAACTGCACAATTGCCTGACGGCCGATCCTGTTGACGTGTGGCGCATGTCCGGGCCGGAAGGAGAGGTGCAATTTCGTCCGCAGGGCTCGGTACACTGCAACTCGGTCGAATTCCTGCGCGAGCTGGTCATATCGGGGATCGGCATCGGTCTGCTGTCGATCTGGGATGTGGGTGAAGAGCTGCGCGATGGCACGTTGCGCATTGTGCTGCCTCAGTACCGCAATGCGGCGGGCGGGGTTCATTTCGTCTATCCAAGCCGCGAGTTCATGCCAGCGAAGGTCGATGCGCTGATCGACTATCTCTGCGAGCTGTACGGTCCGGCTCCCTACTGGGAGAAGGATCTCAATCTGGACAAGGCGATTTCAAGCCGCCCCGCGCGTAAAGTCGGTAAACCAACGCGGGCAGTTGCTGTCGACAAAATCTAGCGGCGCAGCAGTGTGCGCCCAGCCCACGGTGCGATGATCTGCGGGCTGATGCAACCCTGCGGGCTTGCTTGATCCGCCCCCGGCTACGATCCTTCTTTCAGGCAAACGGCGCTGCATTCGCTTGCTCACCGGCGGCCGATTTGGTGTGCTGTACGCAAACCAGTGCCATCCGGTGATCAGCATGACCGAAGTCTATGCAAGGCGGCCCCGCGTCGGGCTCTTTGTCACCTGCCTTGTCGATCTGATGCGCCCTTCTGTCGGCTTTGCTGCTGTGCGTCTGCTGGAAGCTGCGGGATGCGAAGTCGTCGTACCGGAAGAGCAGACCTGCTGCGGCCAGCCCGCTTACAACGGCGGCGATAATGCAAACGCCCGCAAGATTGCGTTGCAAACGATGCGCGCGTTCGATGGACTCGATTATGTGGTGGCACCGTCCGGTTCCTGCGCCGCGATGCTCAAAGTGCATTATCCGCGACTGCTGGCCGATGATGCGCAACACGCGTCCGCTGCCCGCGCTTTTGCCGAGCGGGTGCACGAGCTGTGCGCCTTCCTGATTGATGTGTGCGGACTGGAGCAGGTGCCGGGCAGTTTTGCTGGCCGCGTCACATACCATGACGGCTGCTCGGGGCTGCGCGAATTGAAGGTGCGCGAGCAACCGCGCCGCCTGCTGGCGGCCGTGCCGGGGCTGGAGTTGTGCGAGATGTCGGACACCGATGCATGCTGCGGTTTTGGTGGTCTGTTTGCGGTCAAGTTTCCGGCGATCTCCAACGCGATGGTTACGAAAAAATGCGCCAACGCCGCCAGCGTCAAACCTGATCTTCTGTTGTCAGGCGAGATGGGCTGCCTGCTCAACGTTGCAGGCAAGCTTTCACGCCAAGGCGCTGACATCCAATGTCGGCATATCGCGGAGGTGCTGGCCGGCGAGATGACCGCGCCAGCTATTGCGTACAGCAGCGATGGTGAGCGGCGATGACGGCGCGCACGCAATTTGATGCTGACATTGATACCGCGCTCGCCGACGCGCCATTGCAGCGTGCACTGGCCGATGTGCCCGCAGGGTTTGTCGCCGGGCGGCGCCGTGCCCGTGAAGAATTGCTGGAGTTCGAGCCATTACGCCGCGTCGCCCGCGATATCCGCGATCACGCGCTGGCGCATCTTGATCTTTATCTTGAAGCCTTCGAAAGCAACGCAACCAAGGCGGGTTCGCGTGTGCACTGGGCTGCAAGCGGTGATGATGCCTGTCGCATCGTACTTGATATCTGCCGTGCAGCCGGCGCTCGCACAATCACCAAGTCGAAGTCGATGGTCTCCGAGGAGATCGAGCTGCGCGAACGGTTGCAGGATGCGGAGTTCGACGTGGTCGAGACGGACCTCGGTGAGTATCTGGTTCAGATCCGCAACGAGAAGCCCAGCCACATCATCGCGCCCGCTATTCACATGCGCGCCGAGGATGTCGCTGACGTATTCCGCCGCCAACACGGGCATCTTGCTCCTGATCGCAAGCTCGATACGCCAGAAGAAATGATAGCCGAGGCGCGCGGCATATTGCGTGACAAATTTCTTTCGGCGGACGTCGGCATCACGGGCGCAAATTTTCTGGTGGCTGAAAGCGGCTCTGCGATTATTGTCACCAACGAAGGCAACGCCGATCTGACGATGTCGCTGCCGAAAGTGCACGTCATTCTCACGTCGATCGACAAGGTGGTGCCGACCTTCAGCGATGCATGGCCGTTGCTGCGCCTCCTGGCGCGTTCTGCCACCGGGCAGGCGTTCACCGCGTACACCACCATCGTCACCGGACCCCGCCGGCCGGATGATCCCGATGGTCCTGAGCAATGCCACATCATTCTGTTGGACAACGGCCGCACCGAGCTTCTGGCCAGCGAGATGCGCCCCGTTCTGCGTTGCATCCGTTGCGGGGCGTGCATGAACCATTGCCCGGTTTACTGCTCCATCGGCGGACACGCGTATAACTCGGTTTATCCAGGACCGATCGGTGCAGCGCTCTCGCCTGCATTGGCGGGTGCGGAGCAGGCAGCGCATCTGGCCGAGGCTTCCACTTTCTGCGGCCGTTGCGAGCAAGTTTGCCCGGTTGAAATCCCGCTTGTTTCGGTGATGCGCCAATGGCGGTCGCTTGCGCTGGAGCAGCCGCGCTCGCGCCGGGCCCGCGTCATGCTGCACACATGGGCAAGGCTGGCGCAGCATCCGCGGATCTATCGCTGGTGTGCCGGCATTGCTGCGCGCTCGCTCAAGTGGTTGGCCGGTTCTGGCGCTCGCATACGGCGGTTGCCGTTTTTGCATGCCTGGACGGACTATCGCGATCTGGCGGCGCCGCAGGGTGGCACGTTTCAGCAGCAATGGGCACAGCGTGAACACAAGCGCGCGCAACGTGATCGTGCGGATGTGTCTGCTGCGCGCGCCAGAAAATCGGACAGTGTGCCATGAGCCACCGACTGCGAATCTTGTCGCGCATTCGAAAGGCGCTGGATGCGCCGGCGATGCCATCCGAGACAGCGCGGGCTGAAGCCGTTGCGGAGCGCATTGCGCATCCGCCGCAGCATTGGCCGCTACGTTCAATCCAGACAGCTGACCCGGAAGGTGCTGCACAGCTGACGTTGATCGGTCGTTTCAAGGCGCAGCTTGCACGGCTTGGCGCGGATGTCATCGAAGTGGGGAGCGTTGCCGAAATTCCGGCGGCGCTTGCGAACTATGTTGCGGCCAACGTCGCCGATGATGCGGCAGGCTTGGCGCGTATCCGGATGGGCTCCGATGCATTCCTTGCCGCACTGCCATGGTCGTCGACTTCGGGGCTCGAGATCGCAGCAGGCATGGCGGAGGCTGCCGATGTGATCGGTGTTTCGCGCGCTATCGCCGGTGTGGCGGAAACAGGCACGCTTTTGCTGGTGTCGGGGGCGGAAAACCCTGTGACGCTGGGCTATCTGCCGGAAACGCACATTGTCGTTCTGGAGACAGGCGCGATCGTCGCCAGCTATGAAGAAGCGATGCAGTCCATGCTTGCGGCAACCGGCGGCCGCATGCCGCGTACTGTCAATCTCATCACGGGGGCATCCCGTACCGGCGACATCGGCGGCAAGATCGTGATGGGCGCGCACGGGCCCCGGCGGGTTGCTGTCGTGCTGTGGTCAGCCTGAGGTTGCCCGAGGTGAATTCAGGTGCCTCAGCGTTCGCCTAGCTCAGCGCTTGATGCAGCTCTGCATGCAGCGGGTGAAGGCCACTTCGCACGAGGGCGAACCCTTGGTGGACATGCGGCACTGGTTATAGGCGTTACGGCAACTCACGCCGCACTGCCCCGCCTCTGCGGGGGTGGCCGCGCCCAAAATGTCGAGCGCCAGCACCAATCCGATAACAAGCGCAGCGCCTAGAGCAGCAATGCTTGCCCGCGCGCCAACGCTGATCGGCGTCCATTTCATATTGCTTCCGAGCACGTCCGTTCTCCCGCCGCTGCTGGCATCCGCTCCGGCCCTCGAAACCGGATACCTGTAGCCCCCCGTACCCTGACGCTGGAGTTAACGCGGGCCCGAATGAATACAACCTGAACGGTGAGCTTAGCGGCATTTGCCGGCGGTTTGAACCGGCGCTGCGCCGGTTTCAGCCCGAATATCAGATCCTAGAAAGCGTATTCCCCGAAGACGTGGTCGATTTGCCCGCGCCACGGCCCGTTAAATTTATCAAGCATATGATCTGACAGGGTTTTGCCGGAGTTGGCCACGTCTTCCAGCGGCTCCAGATAAAGCGTCTCATCCTGGCTTGCGGGATTGAGGCGTTGCCGCGCGCGCAGTCCACGCCGGGCGATCCGCAATACCTCCTTGGCTATGTCCTGGACGGTCCCCGATCGGAACGGTGTTGCCAGCGCCGATTTAGGCACGGCGTTGCGCAGGGCCTCGCGCTCCTCTTCGGTCCAGTCCTTCACCAGATGCCAGGCGGCATCCAGCGCCTCGCTGTCGTAGAGCAGACCAACCCAGAACGCGGGCAGGGCGCAGATGCGCTGCCATGGCCCGCTGTCGGCGCCGCGCATTTCTAAGAAGCGCTTCAGACGCACCTCGGGGAACAGCGTGGTGAGATGGTCGGACCAGTCATCCAGCGTCGGCCGCTGATCCGGCATCTGGGGCAGGCGTCCATCCAGGAAATCCTGGAACGAGGCACCGGATGCATCGATGTAGTTTCCGTTGCGATAGACAAAATACATCGGCACTTGAAGGGCATAGTCGACATAGCGCTCGTATCCCATGCCGTCTTCGAAGGCGAAGGGCAGCATGCCGGTGCGGCGGCGATCGGTATCGCGCCAGACTTCCGAGCGCATGGATTTGAAGCCGTTGGGTCGGCCATCGGTAAAGGGCGAGGCGGCGAAGAGGGCCGTTGCAATGGGCTGCAGCGCCAGGGATACGCGCAGCTTCTTGACCATGTCGGCTTCACTCGCGAAGTCGAGGTTCACCTGGATGGTCGCGGTACGATACATCATGTCGAGCCCACGCGAGCCCACGGTCGGCATGTAGCGCGTCATGATGTTGTAGCGCTGCTTGGGCATGTGGGGCGTTTCGGCCAGCGTCCACTTGGGCGAGAAGCCCAGTCCCAGAAAGCCGATCCCCAGCGGTTCGCCGACCTTCAGCACTTCGCGCAGATGCTGGTGCGTTTCAGCCGCCGTCTCGTGCAGGGTTTCGACAGCTCCGCCCGACAACTCGAACTGGCCACCGGGCTCCAGGCTGATGTTGCCGCACAGCTCACAATCCTCGCGCTTCAGAGCGATGATGTTGTCGCCCTCCATGATGGGCGACCAGCCAAATTCGGAGATCAAGGCCTTGAGCAGGGCCGAGATGCTGCGTTCCCCCTCGTAGGGCACGGGGGTCAAGCTATCGGTATGGAAGACAAATTTTTCGTGCTCGGTGCCAATCAGCCAACGATTCTTGGGCTTTTCACCCTTGGCGATCCAGGCAACGAGGTCATCGCGGGAGCGGATCAGGTGGCCTGGCGCGCCATCTTCGCGGGTCGACATGCAGCAGGCCTCACAGAGGTTCAATCGGGAAGTTCGTTAGTAAGTCCGGAAGTTGGGGAGCCGCCGGTCGATTGGAAAGCCCTCCCTGCCACCGCAGTCAACAGCGGCAGTGCGGTCCAAGCTCGCCTCTAAGCCCTTGGCGTAGGGAGTCAAGTCATCGCTCTGAAGCAGGGGTCCCATAAAAAACCACTATTGCTGGCCACCGATACTGCGCGGAATCCCCGGAGCCGACCGACGGCTTTATGTGTTCGGCCCCGTTGAAGAGTTGGGTATATCCAATGGTCAGACGAATCACGTGCCCTGAAAGTCACAACCACGCTGCTGATGCCGCTCGCAAAATATGGGAGAAAACAATGAAGAAGTATCTGGCCGCCGCCGCCCTCTGCGGTCTCCTGGCCTCGCCGCTCATGGCCGCCAGCGCAGCGGTTGAATCGGCCGTCAAGACTTTCGAGGCTGTCGGCAACGATGCGGCCAAGCTCAAAACCTACTGCGAGATGACCAAGCTGATGTCCTCGCCGGACGTTGAGGACGAGAGCAAGGCCGACGAGCTCGACAGCAAGATGGAAGCCTTCATGAATGCGCTGGGGGCCGACTTCCAGACCGCGTTTGAAGCGGGCGCCGATCTCGATCCGGAATCGGGCGATGGCAAGGTCTATGACGCGGCTCTGGACAAGCTCGACGCCAAGTGCGGCGGCTAATCGTCGGTCTTTTTGTGCCGGGCTTCTGTTGTCCGAGACATTAGACCCCAGACGACGAAACCAGATGGATAAGTTGGGGCTGCCGGTTCGGCGGCCCCATTTTTTATTGGGTGACGCGTTCTTGCGCGGAATTGCTGCGTCAAATTTAGCGCCAGTCGCCCAACGTCGCGTTGACCAATGCCAGCGCCGCAACGGCAGCGGTGTCGGCGCGCATGATGCGGGGCCCAAGAGAAATCGCGGTGGTGAACGGACAACCTTGCAGCGCTTGCCGCTCGGTGGGATCAAAGCCGCCCTCTGGCCCGACGATCACAGCCAGCGGCCCCGATTGCAACGCGCGCAGCGCTTCCAACGGATTGGCGACTTCGGCGCCTTCATCGCAGAAAATCATATGCCGATCCGCTGGCCACTGCGCTAGCAGCGCCTCCAGCTTCAGCGGTTCGCCAACTGTCGGCACGCGCAACACGCCGCACTGCTCCGCCGCTTCAATCGCATTGGCGCGCATGCGCTCAAGATTGACGCGCGCGGCCACGGTGCGGCGTGTAATGACCGGCTGCAAATGCGCCACGCCCAGCTCGGCTGCCTTTTGCACCATGTAATCGAGGCGCGCGTGTTTCAGCGGTGCGAACAGATAGTGGATGTCAGGACCATCATGCTGCGGTCGGATGCGTTCAACGCATTCCAGCATGCAGCGCTTTTTGCGGATCTCCGCAATGCGCGCGCGCCATTCACCGTCGCGGCCATTGAAGATGGCAATTTCAGCACCCGCCGCCAGCCGCAGGACATTGCCCAGATAGTTGGCCTGATCTTCGTTGCAGGCAACGGCAACGCCTTTGGCGAGAGGCGCTTCAATGAAAAGGCGAATGCTAGGTTTTTCCGTCATGGGGCTATTAGGCAGCAATCGGGATTGCGTGCAATGGGGCCAGTCAATCTCTCGCCTGTGTTCCGCTGCACGCTGATTGAATCCGCATAACGATCGCCGCGTTGCTCACAGATCGACGGCACCCTTGTGTTCCGCCTTGTCGTCGGGTTCGACGTGAATGATCACGTCGGTATTGATGAGTTCCTTTTCGATCGCGTCTTCGATGCGGTCACAGATGTCGTGCGCCGCCTGCACGGACATTTCGCCCGGCACCACGAGATGAAACTCGATAAAGGTCAGCGGGCCGGCCGTGCGCGTGCGGATGTCGTGCGCCTGCAGCGCGCCATCGCCGTTGGCGCGGATGGCATCCTTGATCCGTGCCTCGATCTCCGGCGAAGCGGCATGGTCCATAAGCTGGCTCATGGACTGCACAGTCAGCTTATAGCCCATGTAGAGAATGTTGATTGCAACGGCGGTGGCCATCAGCGGATCGAGGATGCTCCATCCCGTCAGCAACACCAGGCCCAGGCCGACCAGCACACCGACCGATGTGATGACATCCGTAAACAAATGGTGGCCGTCGCCTTCAAGTGCCGGCGACTTCCAGGCCCGTCCGCGTCGGATCAGCAGTGTTGCCCAGGCGGCATTAATGGCGGTCGCAACGCCGCTCACCAGCATGCCCGCGATGGGCTGATCAAGCGTGCGCGGCGACAGGAATGCCTGATACGCTTCATGGAAAATCAGCAGCGCCGCCACGATGATCAGCGCGCCTTCCAGCACTGCGGCGAAATACTCAGCCTTGTGATGGCCGAACGGATGTCCGCGATCGGGCGGCTGCATACTGATGCGAATGGCAACAAGCGCGGCAACGGCGGTCACCAAATTGACAATGCTTTCCAGCGCGTCGGAAAACAGCGCCACGCTGCCCGTCATCAGATACGCGGCGTATTTGATGCCCATGACCAGCAATGCCACGGCGATGCTGGTGGCGGCGAATAGCTGATGCCTCCGCTGGCTTGGCCGCGGCGAGGAATGTGAGACGGTGTGCATGGGCGCAGTTAGGCCGCCGTTGGAAACGTCTGCAAGTGTTTAGATGCGGCGGTGACAATATCGCGCTGAACATTGCTCGCGTATTGCGAATGCTTCTCATTTTCGTCCCATTCAGCAACGAGGCCGCGCCGGCGATACGCAAGATGGCGTAGCCTTGCGATGCAGCGGATCCACGCTCCGACCACGCATTGGGGTTAGATACATCTTTTCCACACACCAGTCCGGCGCCCGCCTCCCTCTGCATTCGCGAATCTGATGGGAGATGGAGTTCAGTTGAGAACGTAGCCGCGTTGCGGCGCGCGGGAGAGGTGACGGCTATGGCAAATTTCCCAACGCACATCGTTGTTGGAACGCTGGTGGCAGGTTCGCTCGCCACGCTGACATTGGCGGCGGATGTAATCGCGCCGGAAAACCTTGTGGCCGTCACTCTGGCTGGTTCGCTGGGGTCTGTCCTGCCGGATATCGACCTGAAGGATTCCCGCCCCAGCCGCGCGCTTTTCTCTGGCCTGGCGGTGTTTTTCGCATTCGTGCTGCTGTTCCAGTTCGCGCCCAAGCTCTCAATCGCGGAGATGTGGCTGCTATGGCTGGGGACGCTGCTGTTCGTCCGCTACGGATTGCACACGGCGTTCCATCGTCTTGCGACCCATCGCGGTCTCTGGCATTCGCTGGTGGCCGGGCTCGCCTGTGCCTTCTTCACCATGATCGTTTTCTATTACGTGTTCGACCGGCATGAGGGTGTCGCCTGGCTGGCCGGCGGCTTCCTGTTCATCGGCTACCTGACACATCTGGTTCTGGATGAGATCTATTCCGTTGATGTGCTGGGAAATCGCATCAAGCGTTCGTTCGGCACGGCCTTCAAACTGTTCGATCGCCGCAATCTGACCGGCTCGGCTCTCATGGGCGCCACGGCGCTTGGCCTGCTGTTCCTGACGCCGCCGATTGCGACGTTCTATGACGGCATCACGTCACGCTCCATGTGGGATTCGCTGCACGCGCGTCTGTTGCCGCAGGAAATGTGGTTCGGCTCGGTGCTGAATCAGAACCGTCTGGCGCGTGCTGCGCAGCCAGCAACGCCGCTGGCCACGGGATCGCTTCCGGCTGCGCCTGCAGAGAACGCACCTACTCCGGCTGCGGAACAGGACCAGCCTGCACCTGAAGCCGCTCCGTAACGTATCGCGTTGCGAGTGTGTTGGGATGTCGTGCTCGACGCATGCGGCCTGATGCACATCAGAACCGCGCCGCTATGGCTAACACGCGGTAAAAATTACAGCCAGAATGATATGAAAAACGTGATTATGCAGCAGGTGTAAAGTTCTGTTCACCGCGTTCAAAAGCGCGCTCTTTATATTTCCCATTTAGAAGACACATTGGCGTCTAGTGAGACGTGTCTGAACGTGGGAGAGCGCATTTGAACTACCTTGCGAACAAATTTTCGGCCTGTGCCAGTCGACTTGCCCGCAAGGATGACGGTGCGGTCGCAATTATGATTGCGTTCCTGTTCGTGCTTGTCGCCATGGGCGCCGGTATCGCGATCGACTACGGTCGTACCGTGCATGCACAGACGAAGATGCAGGCTGCGCTCGACAGTGCGGTTCTTGCTGGTGCGCGCGCTGCGGAAGGTGAGCAGATCAGCGTCGCTGAAAAAATGTTCACGACCAACTTTGATCAGAACGCTGCGAGCAACGTTTCAACGGCCTTCCAGTCGTATGGCGATGGTGTGTTCGGTGGCACTGCTACGGGTGTGGTCAAGACGACGCTCGCCGGCATTCTCGGCGTCAAGCAGCTTGATGTTGGCGTTTTGTCGAAGGCCAAAGGCGTCGGCATGGGTCAGACCGATGAAGGCGTGTTCTGCATTCTTGCGTTGGACAAGACGGCCAGTCAGGCACTGCTGTTGAACTCAGGCGCTGAGATCAAGGCACCCGACTGCGAGATCCATGTTGAGTCGAAGGCCAACAACGCTGCGGTATTTAACGCAGGTACCGTTGTCGAAAGCCCGCGTATCTGCATCGAGAGCACGAGCGTGCTGATCAACGGCAACAACCGCCCGAAGAATCTGGAGCTTGGCTGCACGGTTGATGACGATCCCTACAAGGGCAAGCTGGAAGAGCCGTCGACCTCGAAGTGCGACTTCAGCAACATGAATTACAACGATACCAACGTTACCCTGAGCCCGGGCGTGTACTGCGGCTGGATCAACTTCAACGGCGGCGTCAAGAACGTCACGCTGAAGCCGGGCCTTTACATCATTAAGAATGGTGGCTGGAATGCGCTGGGCAGTTGGAAGGGCGAAGGCGTTACGTTCTATTTCGCCGACCAGTCGAAGATCCAGTTCAACGGCGGCGCTAAGGTAGATGTGACGGCACCGACCAGCGGCACTTACAAGGATATCGTCATCTTTGAGAAGAGCGGCATGCAGCGCTCGCAGTTGGTGTTCAACGATAACGACATGAACTTCCGGGGCATGATGTACCTGCCGAGCCGCGATGTGACGTTCAACGGTGGTTCCAAGCTGAACAACAGAACGATGACCCTCATCGTCAATACGTTGATCCTCAACCAGACGAAGTGGGATCTGACGGCTGCGGTTAAAGACGGTAAGTCGGTAAGCGCAGGCATAAAGTCGCTGCATCTGATCGAGTAATCGGACGCTCGGACCCGGAATAAAAAGCGGCGCCGTCTCCTCGGAGATGGCGCCGTTCTTCTTTGTGTTCCTATGCTTTGTACGCGCAAGATGCGCTACCCGCGTTTGCGAACCGGATTGCTCGTGTAGCGATCACACCAGATGTTGCCACGGTTGGGCCAGCGCTGCGCAAGACCCTCATCAAGCAGAATGCGGCTGACATCGCGGCCATCGGTCAGCTCGATATCAACCAGATTGCGCCCGTGGGGGTCCTTGCGCCCTGAGGAGCGCAGGCGGTAGCCATCGACCAGAAGATCGCGCAGGCGGTTGCGCGCTGCGATGGCGATCACCCGTTCGTTTTCGCAACCCGGGTCGGATATTTCCGGCGTGTCGATTGCGATCAGTCGCCACTTCTCGCCCTGGTCGCGGCCGGTATCGCCATCGATGATGCAGTTGTTGCGCTGGAACGACGAGCACAGCGGCACCGGGCCACTGCGCATCTCGCCGACCGGGCGATTGTATCGCTCCCAGGCGGCGATGGCGGCAAAGCCGAGGCATGCCAATAGCACGCCTCCCCAGAACTGAAGCTTGGCCCGACGGGCCCGAGTCAGTCTCTGGGCGTAGCTGGACCGGCGCCGACCTTTGCCGCGTCGTTTACCGCCCGCGCGTGCTCTCGGCCCGCGAAACGGCGTCGGGATGTCGGTTTCGAAAGGCGGGCGGTCCGAGGCGGCGCTCATGGACGCAGCTAGCGGCCTGACCATCTAACAAACGGTTGGGATGAGGCGCGCAATCCCCGCTAACCAACCCGCGGAGGGCGCAGATCGCTTTTTCTCGCGCTGAAATCATTAGGAAAGTTGGAGGCCACGCCCGGAATCGAACCGGGGTGCGCGGATTTGCAGTCCGCTACGTCACCACTCCGCCACGTGGCCTTCCGTCCCGGCGAAGCCGAGTTCAGTGATGAACTGGCCGTGTAGCACACCAACATAGGACTGCAAAGTGCATGTGTGATGTTTCAACGAAAACCGTTTCGACGCAGCCCGCCAACGTTTGAGCTCCTGAGCGCACGGACACATAAGTTGGGACACTAAAAACGCCTTTTGCTTTATGAGGGCCGGGTGATGGCTTAAGGGCCGCAGACTTGCTCCCCGAATTGAACCGGGCCGGCCTTCGTGGCTGAATGCAGTGTGAAATCAAGCCGCGCACCCCATCGCATATCATCGGACGATGCGTTATCGTGCGCCGCAATACGAAACAGATGTGCCGGAGACGACGATGGTGGACGCCGCTACGCAGCGCCTGAATATGGTTGAAGGTCAGGTTCTTCCCAGTGACGTCACGGACCGCCGTATCCTGGACGCCATGCGCCGGCTGCCGCGCGAGCGCTTTGTGCCGGAGGCCCTGACCGACATCGCCTACACCGATGAGGCGCTGCCGCTGACGGGCGATGGTGCAGGCCGTCGTCGCCTGCTGGCCCCCCGTACGCAGGCCAAGCTGTTGCAGCTGGCCGATGTCAATGCTGGCGACCGCGTTCTCGTTGTCGGCTGTGCGACCGGTTACGGCGCCGCCATCCTGTCTGGCATGGGCGGTACGATCATCGCGCTCGAATGCGACGAGAACCTCGCCGAAGCTGCGCGTGCCAACCTCGAAGCGCTAGATATCCAGAACGTGCAGGTAAATCTGGCGCCGCTGGCGGCAGGCTCGGTGGACAATGCGCCGTTTGACGCGATCGTCATCGAGGGCGCGATCGAAGTGGTGCCTGACGATCTGCTCGATCAGCTGAAAGACGGCGGCCGCCTGGTTGCAATCCTCGTGGAGGACGGCGTTGGCACTGCGACGCTGTGGAAGCGGCTTGGCCGCAGCGCTGACCCATGGGGCGCGTTTGACGTCGCCGCACCGGTGCTGCCGGGCTTCGCGCGCAAGGCTGCCTTCGCGCTCTGATTGCCCCGACAGCAAAGTGATCTCCGCAATAGTGGCCGCCTTCTCCAACTGGGGGAGGCGGCCACTGCGTTATGGGAGCGCTGTAGATGTTTGTGACGGCGTCGCATGCGCTCAGGCCGTCGCTTTGCTGCGGCGTTCTGAAAAAGAATTCTGGGGATAACATGCGCTTAAGCGCTGAAATTGCGGCCGCCTGACGCGCCTTGTGTGGGATTGCGGCAACGGTTTCCCGCAGGTTTTCCCCATTCTATCCCCGGCCTCTACACAAATTCCAACGCACACCCCAGAGTCTGGACGGTTTCGCGATTCCGCTCAATGAGTTGCGTGCTGTAACGCCTGTGTGCGCAGCGTATGCAGGAATGGGTGGCCTTGGGGGTTGTAATGCGTTTGGCCATGAACAAGAAAAACGAACAACAACGGGCTAGCATCTTGGCAGATAGGTCAGCACGTCGGTTGCCATGGTCACCCTCGGGATGGCTGCAGCACTCCGCAGTCGGTCTCTCGGTATGTCTCGCAATCACTACGTTCAGCGCACCGGTCACCGCTGAATCGCTGAAGGAAGCATTGTCTGCCGCCTACGCTTACAATCCGCGTCTCGATGCACAGCGGGCTTTCAAGCGGGCGACAGATGAAGAAGTTGCGCGGGCCATGTCGGGTTACCGCCCGACGATCCAGGGCAACGCCGACATCGGCATCGAGCGAACTGACCAGCGTCCGAGCACGCTGCTTGACGGTGTAACCAAGCCGCGTGGCTATGGCATTCAGGCGGTACAGCCGCTTTTCAGCGGATTCCGCACCTATAACGCCGTCAACGAGGCGGAAGCCAACGTCCGCGCCGAAAAGGAAGTGCTGCGCGATGTCGAGCGCAGCGTCCTGTTGCAGGCGGTGACCGCCTACATGGATGTTGTGCGCGATCAGGAGCTTGTTCGCCTCAACGAGAACAACGTCAACGTGCTGTCGCGTGAGTTGCGCGCGGCGCAGGATCGCTTTTCCGTCGGCGAGGTGACACGCACCGACGTGGCGCAGGCGGAAGCCCGCCGTGCCGATGCCGTTTCGCGTCTCGATGCTGCGCGCGCCAACCTGCGCACCAGCCGCGGTGCCTATCAGCTCGTCATCGGTCATCAGCCGAGCGGACTGCGTTGGCCCGGCCCGCCGAACGAGCTTTTGCCGCCCACGCAGCAGGAAGCCATCGCCGTCAGCAATCACGAAGACCCGCTGGTGGTGGCAGCACTGTTCCGTGAGCAGGTCGCCAAGTATCAGATCGAGCGGATCCGCGGTGAACTGCTGCCGACCGTTCAGCTTGAGGCCGGTTATAACGACCGCTTCGGTTCGTCGAAGCTGACGGATGAGGTGGAATCCACTTCGCTCGTTGGCCGCGCCATCATCCCGATTTACGAAGGTGGCGAAGTCTACGCCCGCGTGCGTCAGGCCAAGCAGAACCACATCGGTGTGCTGCAGCAGATCCAGCAGGTTCGTACCGAGCAGGCCCAGAATGTGGTTGCTGCCTGGTCGCAGCTTGAAGCCGCACGCGCGCAGCTCGAGTCTGATCGTGTCGCCGTGGAATCCAACCGGGTCGCCCTGCAGGGCGTGCGCGAGGAAGAGAAGGTTGGCCAGCGCACGCTGCTCGACGTTCTCAACGCCGAGCTCGAATACCTGAACTCGCAGGTGAACCTGGAAACCACACGCCGCAATCTGGTGGTGGCGGCCTATGCGGTGCTGTCGTCGATGGGCCGTCTGGATGCCGAATGGGTCGGCGCCGCAGCTTACGTGTACGACCCGGACGTCAACTATCAGGAGGTCCGCCGCAAGTGGATCGGCCTCAGCATCACCTATGGTGATGGCCGCACGGAGACGTTCGAAGCGGATCCGGGCACTGACGCCAGCTGGGCGCCGGTCAAGTAAGCTTCGGGCCCAACGCTAACTTCCGATCATCCGGTTTGGGCAGCTCCGCCATAGAGCTGCCCATTATCGCCGTTAGCCAAGATCTCCAAAATACAACGGTTGCCCGCTGGAGTGCCGCATTCTTCCCGCTTGGGTGGATCTTTCCGTTCTCCAGGTTGTGCAGGCGTATTGAAGGGGATGGTTCGGCCGTTGTACGACCGGGGTGCGCTTGGGAGCCGCACATTCCCTTCCTGGGGATGTTTGGGGCGGTTCTGGGTGCGTGTGTGGAGGATGGCGCCTCATGAGTAAGCCGCAGCAGGCCGGCGAACCCAGCATGGACGATATTCTAGCGTCCATCCGCAGGATGATTTCGGACGATCGGCCAGCAGCCGAGCTCGACCCGGAGCCCGATGCGCTTCAGGCTCTTGGACGTGCCAGCGATGACGCTTTCCCGGCGCCGGGATTGAACGGAGGGTCGCACGCTCCGGTATCGTCGGGTGCTTTGTCGTCCAACACTGTAGCCTTCGATGCACAGCCCGCCGCTGGCGAACGTGTGCCGGCGACATTCAACAGCCTGGCCGATGCCCTGAAGGTAGCTGCCGCCCATTCGGAGCGGCGTCTTTCGGCTGACCGGCACCCTGAACCGGCTGCTCCCGAGATGCCGTCGGCCCAAGTCCCATCCTTCGACCCATTCGGCTTAGTATCGGCGCCGCCGTCTGCCCCCGTGCCGGGGAAGGCCGATATATCGCTACCAGGCGATGCTTGGGCTGCTCTTACCTCCGATTCAAAAGAACAATCGCCTGCCGAGCCAGCACCGGCTCCGGCTGGGCGGCAACTGCCCGAATTCCCGGAGGCGCAGCGTTCGTCTGCGCCCGTGGCGTCGGCTCCGAGCTTTGCGCCCGCGCCCAAGGCGTCCGAGCGGCCGGACCTGCTGGGCTTCGATTTCGGCACCATCGTCACCAGTCGTGATGCGGGAGTGCCGGGAATAGCGCCACTGCCAGTCATGCCGTCTGCGTCAGCGGTGGCAGCGCGCCAGCCGTCCTCCGTCGCCGATAGCAACGCAGCCAAAGCTCCGGATGCTACGGTTGCGCCGGTCAGGGAGGTGGCTGCAACCATTGCCGCGCCATCAGATTTGCATCCGCAGACTGCTGTCTCCGCGCCAGTTGTTGCACCCACGCCAGCCTCTGTCGCCCCGGTCTCTGCCGAGTCAGTGGCAATCGAAAGCCACAGCAAGCCGACTGGTGCCGCTGCCGTCGCGTCGGCTGCAACGCCGGTTTCCCCGGCTGTTGAAACGCTGGTTGCCGCCGCTGGCCCGATAAAGCCGATTGCTGAGCCTGAAAAAGATAATCCGCTGATTGCTGAAGCACCGGCTCGGCAACCGCTGGCTGGCCGCATCAATGGGCACCCGCAGACGCTGCCCCGGCCATCGTTCAACCGCTCGCTGAATGGCACCGGCGCTGATCCATTGCGATCACCGGAACCCGCGCAGTCGCCGCTTTCGAACGGCGTCAACGCCGAGGCAAAGCCGGGCGAGTCGGCAGTGGCAAAGCTTGGCGTCGATGCACGTCCGGCAGCCGCCGCTCCGCCAACCGCCGATACGACGCTGACCACATCCGGCCGTGTCGGTGAGCCTGTAGTGCAAGTGCAGCCGCTTACGGCCGCCCCGTTGAATGGCTTGAGCAACGGTAATGCTATTGGCGGCGGGGTCGTGGCACCGTTCCCGCGTTTGCTGCAACCCCGTGAGGTGGCGCCGTTTCAGCCGCCGCTGACGTCGAAAGGCGGCGGTTGGCCGGGGCGGCCGGTTGATGATGAAGCGGCACCCGCTGGCACGGACGAGGTGCCCTTCGTAAAGGCGACGTCGCCTGCCATTGCGCAAGCTCCAGCCCCTGCATCGCCGACAATCGTACAAGCAGCCAGCGTCGTCCCCGACGCCCTTGGCGACGCCGCGCAGGCTAAAGCCGACGCATTGCTCGATGCGGTGGTCGATCTGGTTCAGCAGCAGCCCGGCGCGCTTTCGGTGCTCACCTCGGGGGCGTCGTTTATCGGCGGCGTCGATGGGCCAAAGCCCGGCCTTCCAGCGTTGAGCGAGCCGCATCTCCTGGCGAGTTCACCCGCGCCGCAGAAGCTGGATCGTGCGGCGGCCGAACTGCTGCGGCCGATGCTGCGCCAATGGCTGGCCGAGAATATGCCGCGCATCGTGGAAGAGGCGCTACGCAGCGAATTGAACGAGCAGTTGAGCGGTTCTCGCAGCACTCCTGACAAGAAGTGACGCGTTTGACGCAGTTTAGCCGGGTTTGGTGACGGAGGGCGTAAGGCTGGCCGTCGCCCGGCTTGACTGTGCCACCGTTGACAGCGCGGGAACGGAGGGCGTACGACCGCAAATCCTGCCCTCTAGACCATGATTGCTTCGGACTCTATCAGTTCGGGGTGTAATTCATCGGTTTCATCAAAAGGCTAGAGTCGTCCGCGATTCGACGAAAAGCGACTGTGCTCTAGAGATTTCCGCCCCCATGCTCGACAAGACTTTCAAGCCCGCTGAAATTGAGCCGCGCATCCGCGCTGAATGGGAACGCGCCGATGCCTTCAAGGCCGGCCGTGCCGAACGCAGCGAGGCGCAGCCCTACTGCATCGTCATTCCGCCGCCGAACGTCACCGGCTCGCTGCACATGGGCCATGCGCTCAACAATACGCTGCAGGACGTGCTGTGCCGCTTCGAGCGCATGCGCGGCAAGGACGTGCTCTGGCAGGTCGGTACCGATCACGCGGGCATCGCCACGCAGATGGTGGTTGAGCGCCAGATGATGGAGCGGCAGGAGCCGGGCCGTCGCGAGATCGGGCGCGAGAAGTTCGTCGAGAAGGTCTGGGAATGGAAGGAGGAGAGCGGCTCCACCATCCTCAATCAGCTCAAGCGTCTTGGTGCTTCGTGCGACTGGTCGCGCGAGCGTTTCACCATGGACGAAGGGCTGTCGAAGGCCGTGCTGAAGGTCTTCGTGTCGCTCTACAACGAAGGGCTGATCTACAAGGACAAGCGCCTCGTCAACTGGGACCCGAAGTTCCAGACCGCGATCTCCGATCTGGAGGTGGTGCAGGTCGATGCGCGCGGTGCGTTCGAGTGGCAGGATGGCGACGCTGAAAAGCCGTTCGACGGCGAGGCGCTGAGCAAGGCGCTGACGAAGAACCCGTCCGGCCAGATGTATCACTTCCGCTATCCGCTGGCGGACGGCCACACCTATCAGCATCCGACCGCGTTTGATGACGACGGCAAGCCGACCGCATTCGAGACGCGCGATTACATCGTCGTGGCGACGACGCGCCCCGAGACGATGCTGGGCGACACCGGCGTCGCCGTGCATCCCGACGATGCGCGCTATGCACCGCTGCTGAAGGCGGGCGCGAAGGTGCGGCTGCCGATCGTCGATCGCGAAATTCCGATCGTCGGCGATGAACATTCCGACCCTGAAAAGGGCACCGGCGCGGTGAAGATCACGCCTGCGCACGACTTCAACGACTTTGAAGTCGGCAAGCGTCACGGGCTGGAGCAGATCAACGTTCTGGATGATCGCGCGCGCATCAACGAAGTGGCGCCGGCCGAATATCGCGGGCTCGATCGCTTCGAGGCGCGCAAGCGCATCGTTGCGGATTTCGCCGCGCAGGGTCTGCTGGAGAAGATCGAGCCGACATCGCACACCGTTCCGCACGGTGACCGCTCCGGCGTTGTCATTGAGCCGTGGCTGACCGACCAGTGGTACGTCAACGCCGAAGTGCTGGCCAAGCCCGCGATCGCGATGATCGAGAGCGGCAAGGCCAATTTCGTGCCCAAGAACTGGGAAAAAACCTACTTCGAGTGGATGCGAAACATCCAGCCGTGGTGCATCTCGCGCCAGCTGTGGTGGGGGCATCAGATCCCGGCCTGGTATGCGCCGGACGGCAAGGTGTTCGTCGCCGAGGATGAAGCGCACGCGCAGAATCTCGCCGATGCGCACTTCGGTGCACCGACGCCGCTGAAGCGCGATGAAGACGTGCTCGACACGTGGTTTTCGTCGGCGCTGTGGCCGTTCTCGACGCTCGGCTGGCCCGACGATACGACCGAGCTGAAGCGCTATTATCCCACCAACGTGCTGGTGACGGGCTTCGACATCATCTTCTTCTGGGTCGCCCGGATGATGATGATGGGCATGCACTTCATGGAGGAAGTGCCGTTCCGCGACATCTACATCCACGCCCTCGTTCGCGACGAGAAGGGGCAGAAGATGTCGAAGTCGAAGGGCAACGTGATGGACCCGCTGGTGTTGATCGACACCTACGGCGCCGACGCGCTGCGCTTCACGCTGACGGCGATGGCGGCGCAGGGGCGTGACATCAAGCTGGCGGCGAACCGCGTTGAAGGCTATCGCAACTTCGCAACCAAGCTCTGGAACGCGGCGCGCTTTGCCGAGATGAACGAGTGCGTGCGCCGCCGCGACTTTGACCCGACGACGATCAAGGAGCCGGTGAACCGCTGGATCGCGGGCGAGACCGAGCGCGCGGTGCGCGAAGTTACCGAAGCCCTTGAAGCCTATCGCTTCAACGAAGCAGCGGGCGCGGCCTATGAGTTTGTGTGGGGCGTGTTCTGCGACTGGTATCTGGAGCTGATCAAGCCGATCCTTGCCGGTGACGATGAACGGGCGGTCGCAGAAACGCGCGCCACCGTTGCCTGGACACTGGATCAGATCCTGAAGCTGCTGCATCCGTTTATGCCGTACATCACCGAGGAGCTTTGGGCCCACGCGGTGGAACACGGCGAGCGCCGCGAGAGCGTTCTGGCGCTCAGCCGCTGGCCGACATTCTCCGGTTTGATCGATGCTGAAGTGGATGAAGAAATCGGCTGGGTGGTGCGGCTCATCTCCGAGATCCGTTCGCTGCGTACGGAGATGAACGTTCCGGCCGGCGCGAAGCTGCCGCTGGTGCTGCCGGGCGCTTCGGCTGAACTGGTCGCGCGCGCAAAGCGGCATGAGGAAACCATCAGCCGTCTGGCGCGCCTTGATGGCATCAGCTTCCCTGACGCTGCGCCGAAGGGTGCCGCGGTGATCGTCGCAGGTGATACAACCGCTGCTTTGCCGCTGGGTGGCGTTATCGACACCGCTGCGGAGCTGAAGCGTCTTGAGCGCGAGATCGAGAAGGCTGAAAGCGACCTCGGCAAGATGGACGCAAAGCTTTCGAATCCGCAGTTCGTTGCCAAGGCCAAGGAAGAGGCCATCGAAGAGGCGCGCGAGCGCAAGGCTGAGCTTGAAGACGCCATCCAGCGCCTGCAGGCCGCGATCCGGCGTCTGGAGCAGGTCGGCTGATCGAGCCGCCATGGGTTTGAGGCGCACACAGTGATTTGGAGCGTAAGGATTGCGGGCGGTCCGTTTGCCGCTCGCCCCGCGCTTTTCTGTAGCGGTATCAGCCTTGTAACGTATTCGCCTCTGAACCGAAAAACGGGTGAGGAGTGGGTGAGGACTGCCGTCCACACCTCGCCGCGAAAAGCGCTTTCACGCGTCGATCGCGGATTGCCGGCCGCCGTTGCAGCCTAGAACCGCTCTACATTATGGACTAGGTTAATGCTCCGTTGGCGCATGTGGCAAACCGGCCACGAATTGGGCGCGGACTGCCTCTGTTGGGCCACAATACGGCGCCAGCTTGCAGGCTAAGGGAGAGCCAAGGGAAGTGCGCAAGGGGCGAGGGTGCCATTTGCCGTTGCGCGCGCTTTTCAAAACAGTCGGATCTTTTTTGGTCGGCAAGGGCAGCCTTCGTTGAGTCCTGCAGCTTTTCCATTAAATGGTGCTGCAACAATCTCTTATCTGGGTGCACGGAATAAAAAACGAATGGCTGACTACAAATTCGACAAATCAAAACTGCCAAGCCGCCACGTAACGGAAGGTCCGGCGCGCGCGCCGCATCGCTCGTACTATTACGCAATGGGTCTCAGCGAAGAGGAGATTCACCGTCCGTTTGTGGGCGTGGTCTCGTGCTGGAATGAAGCGGCTCCCTGCAACATCGCGCTGCAGCGCCAGGCGCAGTCGGCCAAGGCCGGCGTGAAGGAAGCGGGCGGCACGCCGCGCGAGTTCTGCACCATCACCGTCACGGACGGCATCGCCATGGGCCACCAGGGCATGAAGTCGTCGCTGGTGTCGCGCGAGGTGATCGCCGATTCCATCGAGCTGACGATGCGTGGCCATTGCTATGATGCGCTGGTTGGCATTGCGGGCTGCGACAAGAGCCTGCCCGGCACCATGATGGCGATGCTGCGCCTCAACGTGCCGTCAGTGTTCATGTATGGCGGCTCAATTCTGCCGGGCAAGTTCAAGGGCCACGATGTGACCGTGCAGGACGTCTTCGAAGGCGTCGGCATGCACTCGGTCGGCAAGCTGACCGACGACGAACTGCACGAGCTTGAGTGCGGCGCGTGCCCCAGTGCGGGTGCGTGTGGCGCGCAGTTCACCGCCAACACGATGGCGTGTGTGTCGGAAGCCATCGGCCTTGCGCTGCCGGGTTCGGCTGGCACGCCGGCTCCCTATGAAAGCCGCGATCAATATGCGCGCGCGAGCGGCGAAGCGGTCATGCGCTGTCTGGCGCTGGGCATCCGTCCGCGTGACATCTGCACCCGCAAGGCGTTCGAGAATGCTGCGATCATCGTTGCGGCAACGGGCGGTTCCACCAACGGCGCGCTGCATCTGCCAGCGATGGCGCATGAAGTGGGCATCGACTTCGATCTGTTCGACGTTGCCGAGATCTTCCGCAAGACGCCTTACATCGCCGACCTGAAACCGGGCGGCAAATATGTTTCCAACGACGTGCATGCAATCGGCGGCGTGCCGCAGATCCTGAAGGCATTGCTCGAAGGCGGCATTCTGCACGGCGACTGTTTGACGGTCACGGGCAAGACGATGGCTGAGAACCTCGAGTCGGTGACGTTCAACACCAACCAGGACGTTGTCTATCCGGTTTCCAATCCCATCAGCCCCACCGGCGGCGTTGTCGGCCTCAAGGGCACGCTGGCACCGGAAGGCGCGATCGTGAAGGTCGCCGGCCTGAAGATGCTGAAGTACCGCGGCCCGGCCCGTTGCTTCGACTGCGAGGAAGATGCGTTCGCTGCGGTTGATGCTGGCAACTACAAGGAAGGCGAAGTTCTCGTCATCCGTTACGAGGGGCCGAAGGGCGGTCCTGGCATGCGCGAAATGCTGTCGACGACGGCGGCGCTGTATGGCCAGGGCGCAGGCGACAAGGTGGCTCTGATCACCGATGGCCGCTTCTCCGGCGCTACACGCGGCCTGTGCATCGGCCATGTCGGTCCGGAGGCTGCCGTGGGTGGCCCGATCGGCCTGCTGAAGGATGGCGACATCATCTCTATCGATGCCGAAGCGGGAACGCTCGACGTCGAACTCGATCCTGCCGAGCTGGAAGAGCGCAGGAAAAACTGGAAGGTGCCACCGAATGCCTATCAAACCGGCGCAATTCGCAAATATGCCGAATTGGTCGGGCCTGCGTATCAGGGGGCTGTAACCCATGCCGGCGGAAAAGCGGAAGTGATCTGCTATGCGGACATTTGATCGAACCGTTTGCACACTGCTGACCGGAGCAATGCTTTGCCTGGGCGCCATTGGCGCCTGGGCGGCTCCAGCGAAATATACTTCGCCGCAGGATGCCCTCGACCAGGGCATCGGCGCGTTTCAAGGCGGCTATTACGAGATGGCCGTCGATGCGTTACAGCACGCGGCACAATCGAACATGTTTCTGGCGCCGTATTATCTGGCGCGCATCTACGCCGACAATAACGGCTCGCGTACCGATCACGCGAAAGCCTACGAACTCTATCTGAAGATCGCTGAAGAACACACCGACGTCGATCCTGACGACGACCGCCGCGCGCCCTATGTCGCGAAGGCGATGACGCGGATTGCCGGATATCTGCTGACGGGCCTGCCGGAAGCCAATCTCAAGGCCAATCCGAAGATCGCGATGGAATATCTGCGCGAGGCCGCGCAGTTCTTTCGCGATGAGGATGCGCAGTTCGAACTCGCCAAGCTTTATCTGCATGGTGATGTGATCGAGAGCGACGTTCCCTATGCGCGGCACTGGCTTTCGGTGCTGAGCCAGAAGGGGCATCCGGGCGCGCAGGCCTATCTGGCCGACATGCTTTGGCGCGGCAAATACATGAAGGCCGATCCAGTTCGCGCGCTGGCGCTGATCTCGGTCGCGGTTTCAAGTGCGCCGACCTATGAGCGGCTCTGGATTGAGGACATCTACCAGAACATCTATTGCGGCGCGCCCAACGGCGTGCGCCGTCAGGCCACCGGCCTCGTTGCTGACTGGCGCACACGCTACGGCCGCAAGCCCGACATGCGCGATGACATCGGCCTCGGGCTGCTGAACGTCCAGCCGACGCGGGCGTGCGGCAACGGCGAAATGGTCGTGTTCGACATGGAGGCGCAGCAGGAGCAGCTTTCAGCGGATCAACCGGCTACCGCGGTTGTTCAGCCGCCTGCCACGACCGGCACTGTTTCGGCTTCGACGCCACCGGCCGTGCCCGCTGCTTTGCCGGCTGCCGTCACACCGCCAGGCAGTGGGGCCACCTTCATGGGTGCTTCGGCTGGCGGTATGCTTGAGGCCGGGGCAAAGTCGGTCGATGCGCACGATGTCGGCGCCAGCGCGAGCGTTTCCGGAGCTGCAACGGCCCGCTGAACGCCCCATTATTCGTGCGATTGACCTGCGTAGGCTGCGACCAATTCGTTTTTCTGGGGATATTGAAAGGCCCGATTGTTGGGCATTTGCGCCAGTCTGTCACAGCTTTGGCTGCATATTGCGACGGAATGGCACCCTGAAATGCAGATCTTACGAGCGTTTGATTGTTTTTGGCGCACGTGCAGTAGTTTTGTGCAAAGAATATCTGTGATTGTTACTTGAGCAGCATTTCAAATGCTCCTACCTTCACCATTAACAACCAGCATAAGAATCTCACTACGGGGATCACGTCCAAGGCGGATTTAGGCGCGCTGAGCGCGCCGATGGACCTTGGAGGTGTGCATGACTGGCTCTGCTGCTCTGCGCCGCTCTTGGCGGCAGCTCTCTGCAAAATCCGCTGTTTTGGCTCTCTGCTGCGCGGCCGCGATTGTGCCGGCGTCCAATGCTGCGCCCATGTATCCATCAGAACGCGTGCGTGGCTTCTTCTGCAATGAGATGAGCCACTCGGTCGACTTCCTGATGCAGCAGACCAAGGGCGAAAACGAAGAGATCGCCGCTAACAGTGTCAACAAGGCGCTCGCGAAGTTTTCGTGCGCCTATTACCTGCCGGTGAATGCGATCTACACCGGCGAGCATACCGTGATGAAGCGCGGCATGATCTTCAAGCTGCACAGCTATGTGTTCCTGCCGGAGCGGGTGGAGCGCTGGAGCGGCTCGGCGGTCAGCACGCTGCAGGTTTCACCCTACGCCAAGCACGATGTTTGAGGGGGGCGCTCCCCGGGCGTTTTTCTATGAAAGCGCTCGGGGAGTGGCTGCACGGATCAGGCGAAGCCGTTGCGGTTTCAGCGACGACTACCGGTGGCCAAACAGCAAAAGGCCGGTCCATGCGGTTGAGCATGTCCGGCCTTTTGTGTCTGACGAATATTCTGACGATCAGCGGCGCTTCGGGTTGAGCTGAGCCGACGTGCCGTCGCCGGAAAGGCTGACGCTCTGGCTCTTGCCGTTGACGTGCACGCGGATCGATCCGCGCACGTTGTAATCACGATTGTAGAAGCTGCCCTTATACGAGCTGCCGCTGACGCGATACACCTTGGCGGTTTGTGATGCCTTGCCGGATGCCGTGGCGCACGTTGCCGTGACGGTGTAGGCGGCGCCACCGCCGGAATAGCTTGCGTGGCAGCGGGCCTTTTCCTTGGACCCGTTCGAGAACGAGACCCAGCCGCCGCCGCTCCACGAGCCGGAAAGGCTGGCGGCTGCAGCGGAAGGCTCGGCGGAGCTTGCACCGACGAAACCGAGGACGGGGAGGGCAGCCAGCGACAGCACCACAGTGCTGCGCGCCGCACGATTGAGGATGTTGAGATTGTTCATGACCGGACCCTGCGCGATAGGTGTGTGTCCAACAATGGCTGGACTGATTGAAACCTCTCGATCGAGAGCAATCAACCGTTTCCGGCCCAGACATTGGCTTAGAAACGTAACAAGTCGCTGAACGGCAACGGTCGGCTGCATTGCGCACCCGCGAAACGCGAATGCCATTTTTAACCCGGCAAGTGCCCGCAATCAGACGACAAAACATTGCTCAGAAGGGGTGCCGGTAATCGTTGCTGATGCGCTCTTGCGTCTGACGATTTCGTGCGCGTGCCTAAATTATTGAGTTTGGGCGCATAAAAAATGCATCGACGAACTTGGTGATCCGTTCGCAGATTGCGCGCGCGGACCATCTCAACAAACGATCCGCAGGCAGATAATTTGGCGCTTGTCCATGCCGCACCGCACAAGGCTGGCGGTCGCATAACGCAAATGTGACAGCCGTTGAGCTGGAAAATTTAAACGTCCAGCTCAACCCATGCCGGAACGTGATCGGACGGTTTTTCCCAGCCGCGCGTGAATCGATCGACGCCCGCAGCGCGCAGGCGATCGGTCGCTTGCGGTGACAACAGCAGATGGTCGATGCGGATGCCGTCGTCTTTCTGGAATGCGCCGGCCTGGTAGTCCCAGAACGTGTAAACGCCCGGTCCCGGATGGCACAGGCGGACGGCATCGGTCAGGCCGTCGCTCAGCATACGCCGATATGCGGCGCGCGATTCTGGCTGAAACAGCGCGTCCGATGTCCAGGCGGCGGGGCGCTTGGCATCCATCGGCTCGGGAATGATGTTGTAATCACCCGCCATGACGAACGGAATTTCCTCGGCCAGCAGGTTGCGAAAATGCGTGTGCAGGCGCTCCAGCCATCCGAGCTTGTAGGGAAATTTCTCCGTCGCGACGGGATTGCCGTTCGGCGCGTAGATCGATGCAACCTTGACGATGCCGGACGGCACCGAAATCACCGCCTCAATGAAGCGCGATTGCATGTCGTCGTCGTTGCCCGGCAAACCCGTGCGCACTTCCTCAAGCGGCAGCTTGGAGAGAATTGCGACGCCGTTGAAGCCCTTCTGGCCATGTATAGCGCACTGGTATCCCAGCTCTTCAAATGCTGTCGCGGGAAATGCCTCGGTCTGCGATTTGATCTCCTGCAGACAGATGACGTCGGGCGATTCCTGCCGCAGATAAGCGAGTGCTGATTCAAGGCGTGCCTTGACGCCGTTGATGTTCCAGGTGGTGACTTTCATGGAGGCAAGCCGTAGCGGAGAATCGGACGGGGCGCCAGCAAGGCCGCACGAACGCGCAATCAGTCACGATGTGCGAGCGGCCGATGTCACGTCGCCAATGCTTCGAACCGGTTGCCCTGTCGTTGGATGGAGAAGGCCGCTAGATTGAGAAGCTGGTGCCGCAGCCGCACGATGCCGTCGCGTGGGGATTGTTGACGCGGAAAAATGCGCCCATCAGGTCGTCGACGAAATCGATCTCCGAGCCGGAGAGAAAGCCCAGCGAAACCTGATCGATCACCACCTTGGCGCCTTCACGCTCCAGCACCAAGTCGTCGTCCGCTGCGCCGGGCACCAGATCGAACTTGTACTGGAAGCCGGAACAGCCACCGCCTTCGACGCTGATGCGGAACGCCTTGGCGGCCGCTTCGTCGGCGAGGATCTCGGCAATGCGCTTGGCGGCGCGGTCTGTGACGATAACGGAATCGCTCATCGTGCTTCTCAGGTGACCTGCGGTTTAACCCATGTTGGAACCCGGCGCTGGGCTTGTGCAGGTCGCTGCGCGACGGTGTGCAAGCTTGCCCCAGCCGGGAATCTAACTCTATGCAAGATAAGAGTGAAGCGGCCGAAAACCAAATCTGGCAAATGCCGGCGCGAAACAGGCCCATTATTACAGGGTCTGATGACCGGCCCAGCGGAGCTTTCGGGGCCGTCGGATCGCCTGGGGATCGCCTGCGGCCGGAATTCGGGTGGCGGGATATTGGGAGCGGGGGCGGCTTATGCGGTTTAAGATGTGGCCAGCGGCAGAACCGGTTTGCCAGAATCCATGACCGAAACGCAGCTACAACGTCAAAGTGGAGCCCCGGGCTTCGGGGCGGACCTGTCACCCGGCGCGCGGGCACCGGCCGCCTATGCCGCCGACGCGGTGCCCAGTCGGGGACGCGTACACGCCGAGCGCGAATGCACCACCCGCAGCCCGTTCCAGCGCGACCGCGACCGGATACTCCATTCCACTGCCTTCCGCCGCCTGACACACAAGACGCAGGTGTTCCTGTTCCACGAGGGCGATCATTACCGCACCCGGCTGACGCATTCGCTTGAAGTCGCGCAAATTGCGCGGACAGTGGCGCGGCAACTGCGGCTGGATGAGGATCTGGCCGAGGCCATCGCGCTGGCGCACGATTTGGGCCATACGCCGTTCGGACATGCGGGCGAGCGGGCGCTGGATGCCGCGATGGCGGATTTCGGTGGCTTCGATCACAACGCGCAGAGCCTGCGTGTGGTGACGTCGCTGGAACGTAAGTACGCGCAGTTCGACGGCCTGAACCTGACGTGGGAAGCGCTAGAAGGCCTCGCCAAGCATAACGGCCCGGTCGATGACGCCAGCGCCGTGCGCAAAGTTGTGCGGCAGGTGGAGGCGTGGCGCGGGCTCGATCTCAACTCTTGGCCTTCGGCTGAAGCGCAGGTTGCGGCGCTGGCCGACGACATCGCTTATGTTTCGCACGACATCGACGACGGCCTGAGGGCGCATCTCATCACCATTGATGATCTGGCCGGGCAGCCGCTTTCCGGGCCAGCGGTTGCGCATCTGCGCACCGGCGGACAGGTCGATGCCGGGCGCATCACCTATGAGCTGACGCGGCGGCTGATTACGGTGATGATCGCCGATCTGGTTACGGAAACGAGGGCGCGGCTGACGGCGTTGGCGCCGCAGAGCCCGGACGCGATCCGTGCCAGCGCCGAACCCGTGGTCGGCTTTTCGCCCGCGCTGGCCGATGATATCGCCAACCTGAAGCGCTTCCTGTTCGCGCGCGTTTATCGGCACGAGAAAGTCATGCGGGCCATGCGCGGTGCGGAATTGATCGTGGCCGAGCTTTTTGCGCGCTATATGAGCGACCCTGCGGCGATGGGCGAGGACTGGCACGCGGTGTCACAACGGCTCGAAGGCCGCCGCCGGGCGCGTTTGATCGCCGATTTCGTTGCCGGTATGACAGACCGTTATGCCATGGAGGCCCACCGGGAGCTGTTTGACGCCACCCCGGTTTTGCGTTAGGCGGGCCGACTTCCCACCAATCAATTTCAGTGCCAGGGGCTGCCGCCGTGGACGTATTCGCTCAGATCGAAAGCCGCGTAGCGGCCGCACTTGAAGCGCTCAAGGCCGAGGGGCAACTGCCCGCCGACCTGCCCGCGACCGGCTTCGACGTGGAAACGCCGCGCGACCCGACCCACGGCGATCTTTCGACCAACGCGGCGATGGTGCTGGCCAAGCCGGCGCGCATGAAGCCGCGCGACATCGCTGAAAAGCTGCAGGCCAAGCTGGAGCAGGACGAAGACATCGCCTCCGTTTCGGTGGCAGGGCCGGGCTTCATCAACATCACGCTGCAGCCCGGCGTCTGGCAGCGGCTGGTGCGCGAGATCCTGAATGCGGGCGCTGCCTATGGCCGTTCGGAGCAGGGCAAGGGGCAGCGCGTCAACGTCGAATACGTTTCCGCCAATCCGACCGGGCCGATGCACGTCGGCCATTGCCGTGGCGCGGTGTTCGGCGATGCGCTGGCAAACCTGCTGGCGTTCGTCGGCTATGACGTCACGCGCGAATACTATGTGAATGACGCCGGCGGTCAGGTGGATGTGCTGGCGCGCTCGGTGTTCCTGCGCTACCGCGAGGCGCTGGGCGAAGATATTGGCGCCATTCCGGAAGGGCTGTATCCGGGTGAATATTTGAAGCCCGTGGGCGAGGCGCTGGCGAAGGAACACGGCCAGTCGCTGCTGAATATGCCGGAGCAGAACTGGCTGCCGGTGGTGCGCACGTTCGCCATCGAGCAGATCATGCCGATGATCCGGGATGATCTCGCCGCCCTCAACATCCGGCACGATGTGTTTTTCTCGGAAGCGTCGCTGACGCAGTCCGGCACCGACAAGGTGGCGGAAGCGATTGCGGCCCTGCGCGCCAAGGATCTGATTTACGAAGGCCGGCTGCCACGCCCGAAGGGCCATGAGGATGACGAGTGGGAAGACCGCGAGCAGACGCTGTTCCGCTCCACCCAGTTCGGCGACGACGAAGACCGCGCGCTGATGAAGTCCGACGGCAGCTACACCTATTTTGCCGGCGATGTGGCCTATCACTACGACAAGCTTCAGCGCGGCTATCGCCATCTGGTCAACGTGTTTGGCGCCGATCACATCGGCTACATTCCGCGCATGCTGGCGGTAGTGGCGGCCTTCGCGGGTGGCACCGTCGAGCGCGACGCCAAGGGCAAGCTGAAGTCCTGGCAGTCGTCGGGCGGTTCCACCGATCTGGCGATCAAGGTCGTTAACCTGGTCAAGCTGTTCAAGAACGGCGAGCCCTACAAGATGTCGAAGCGGGCGGGCACCTTCGTCACCCTGCGCGACGTGGTGGATGAAGTTGGCCGCGATCCGGTCCGGTTCATGATGCTCTATCGCAAGGAGCTGGAGCAGCTCGACTTCGACTTCGCGAAGGTGACCGAGCAGTCGAAGGACAATCCGGTGTTCTACGTGCAGTATGCGCACGCGCGGGCAGCATCGGCGTTCCGTAATGCTCAGAATGTGTTCCCGGATCTGGCGCCACGCAGCGCCAAGGTATGGGAGGCCGATCTTTCCGGGCTGACCGATGCGGGCGAGCTGGACCTCATCAAGAAGCTGGCTCAGTTCCCCCGTCTGATCGCGGGCGCGGCCCGTGCAGAGGAGCCACACCGGCTGGCTTTCTATCTTTACGATGTCGCATCGGCGCTCCACGGCCAGTGGACCCGAGGCAACGATTCGCCACATTTGAGATTTATTCAACCAGAAGACGGGGTTATGACTGCGGCCCGCTTAGCGATGATCGCCGCTGTCCAGCAGGTGATATCCTCGGGACTTTCAGTGCTTGGCGTCGAGGCCCCGGAATCTATGCGCTAGACTCCGATTCGATGAAGAGGCTGGATTAGAGCTTCGAGGGGATCACAGGATGTCTCGCTCACAAGGTGCCGCAAACCAAGGCTGGCCGCCGCGCCATCCGCCCGGTGAGGCCGATCCGCGTGCGCAGGGACGTCCCGCTCCACAGGCCCCACAGGGACACGCTCCCCAGGGGCAGGGTGGCAGGGGGCAGGCCCCGGTCTACGATCAGCAACAGTATGGTGCGGCTGGATATCCGCCGCAGCATCAGCCCTATGCCGATCCGCATTCGGGATATGCCGACCAGCAGGCCGCGCCTTCCTATGGCGGGCAGCAGGGCTATCACTATCCGCAGGATCAGCATCCCGCGCAGCCGCCGCAGTATCAGCCGGCCCAGCCGCAGCAGCACCATCAGCAGCCTGTCCAGCGACAGGCGCCGGCTGCGCCCGCTCAGCCGCAATACGCACAGCATCAGCAGCAGGCCCCGCGCGCGCCGCAGCCTGCGCCGACACATCGCCAGCAGCCGCAGACTCAGCCACCGCAGTATGCGCCGCCCCGGCAGGCGCAGCCTCAGTCAGCTCAGCCGCCCGTCAACCGGCAAGGTCTGAGCAGCCTCGACAGCGCCCGCGCGGCCCAGCAGCCGGTGCACGACTTCAATAATTTCCCGCGCACGCAGCCGCCGCAGGCACAGCCGCCGCAGTATGCCCAGCCACGTGAACAGGTTCCGCCGCAGCAGCAGAACGGACGTGCGGCACCCGCACAACCGCAGTACGCGCAGCCAGCCTCGGTGCAGCCGTCTCAGCCGGGCCGCCAGCCACAGCCTCCTGCGTATAATTTGCCCAACGCTGACCTCGGCGCCCGTGGTGGCGACGGTTACGGAAGGGACGCTGGCCAGTATGGCGCCGGGCTGGAGCCGCCCGCGCCCGCCTATCAGCATGCGCCAAGCTACGATCAGTGGCCACCGGCCCAGCAGCAGCGCCCATCGCTGGACGCGTTCGGTCAAAATCAAAACCAGAACCATCTAGCGTCGGCTTATCCCGGCGTCGCGGCCGACTATGCGGCAACGGCGGGTGGCGATTATGCGCTCAGCAACGGTGCCGTCGCCGATCCTTACGGTGATCCGCTGCAGACCGACTGGGGCATGTCCGGCGCTGCCGGTTATGGCGATACGGCCGCTGATCCGCAGGGCTTCGATCATCAGGGCGGCTATGCCGGTTACGATCAGCAGCACGGTGGCGCTTTGGAGCCTGCCACCTACAACGCTGCCGATGATCTGAATGGCTATGAGGTTGAAGAGCCTCGGCGCGCCAGCTGGGCGATGCGCATCGCCGGTGCGCTGGTTGTAGCGATCGGGCTCGGTTACGGATTGGCTCAGGCCTATCAGGCCGTTGTCGGCGGGCCGGTTGATAACGGCGCACCACCGGTGATTGCCAGCGACGATACCCCTGCGAAAGAGCGGCCCGAGGATCCGGGCGGGCGCCAGTTCTCGCATACGGATAGCAAGGTTCTTGGCCGTCTGGAGCAGGTTGAAGGCGGCGATGGTGGCCTCCACAGATCCGATCAGGGCAACGGAACGCGCAAGGTTTCGACACTTGTGGTCGGCCGTGATGGTTCGATCATGCCACCCGCTGACGATGTGCCGGATACACCGGTTTCCGTTCCGGGTATGATGGTCGTGGACGCATTCGGCACCGGCAATTCGCCGACTGCGCAGATGCCCCGGCAGCCGGAGCCGCAGGTCCATACGCCGCCTGCGCGCCCGACGGTGAACGTGAAGTCCACTCGCGTCATTCCGGCCACGACCGCCAGCGTCGAGGAAGAAGAGCCCGCTCCGCCCCGGCGTCAGACTGTAGCTGCGGCGCCGCCGGTCACCAGCGCCCCGCGCGCTCCATCCGGCGCCAATGGCTATGTGGTGGTGCTGAGCTCGGTACCTGCGTCCGGTTCAAGCCGTCTCGATGCCCTGCGCAAGTTTGCCGACATGCAGCAGCAATACGGCCCGGTGCTGGCCAACAAGACGCCTGACGTGCGGGAGACTACTCTGGCCGGGAAGGGCGCTTATCACCGCCTGCTGGTCGGGCCTCCTGGCTCGAAAAACCAGGCCAACGAGCTTTGCATCCAACTCAAGGCGTCCGGCTATAACGATTGCTGGGTTACCGCTTACTAAGCAGCTTGCCAGAGCGTGTCTCGACGCTCTGGAGCTGTGATGCTAGTTCGGTTTTCTCTGAAATTTGCTTCGGATAGGTGATGCACACCGCTCTTATCGTCGGTGTCGCCGGCACACAGTTGTCGAGCGACGAAGCCGCCTTTCTGCGCGATGCGCGGCCGGCCGGGTTCATCCTTTTCAGCCGCAATCTGGCTGATCATGAGCAGATCCGCGCGCTGGTCTCCGATGTGCGCACCGCAATCGGCGGCGACGATCTGCTGGTGTTGATCGATCAGGAGGGGGGACGCGTGCAGCGTCTGCGGCCGCCGCTTGGGCGCGCCCTGCCTCCCGCATCCGCCTATGGCCTGCTGTACCAACAGGATCGGGATGCCGCGCTTGCCGCCGCGTGTGAGGCAACGCGCCTGCTGGCTGCTGATCTGATGGATCTGGGCATCAACATGGACTGCGCGCCGGTGCTGGATCTGCCTGTTGAAGGCGCGCACGACATTATCGGCGATCGCGCCTATGGCCGCAGCGTCGAGCAGGTCGTGGCGCTGGCGGGTGCCGTTGCAGATGGTTTCATGGCGGGCGGCGTTGTTCCTGTCATCAAGCACATTCCGGGCCATGGTCGGGCTACGGCGGATAGCCATCTTGCATTGCCGGTCGTCGATACGCCCCGCGCCGATCTGGAGCGCAGCGATTTCGCGCCGTTCAAGGCGCTGGCGCATCTGCCGTCGGCAATGAGCGCACATGTGGTGTTTTCCGACATCGATGCGCAGGCTCCCGCTAGCACATCGCCGACCGTCATCGGTGAGATCATCCGCGGCGCGATCGGTTTCGATGGCCTTCTGATGAGCGACGATCTTTCGATGCATGCGCTGACCGGGCCGATGCGCGCGCGTTCCGAAGCGGTGATGGCAGCGGGTTCCGATCTGGCGCTCCATTGCAACGGCGATCTGGCCGAGATGATCGCAGCCGCTGAAGGCGCAGGCGGGCTGGAAGGCCGGGCAAAGGCCCGTTTCGACGCTTCCATCGCCATTACCCGGCGTTCTGACGCGTTCGATCGCCTAGCGGCAGAGGCGCAATTGGCCCGTGTTCTCGGCCTTGCAGCAATGGGTGCTGAATCAGTCTAAGCTCGACCCCATATGGTCGTGAAAGAGAAGGGCGGTTCTTGAACCCGCATTGATTGAAAGGCAGCTGTCGAAGGCATGGACGCCGAGCCGCAGGAAACCGACGCGACGCCATCATGGAACGAGCCCGATGTGGAGGTTCGTCCCGACGAGGAAGATGCGCTCATCGTCGATGTCGCGGGCTATGAGGGCCCGCTGGATCTGCTGCTCGCGCTGGCCCGCACGCAGAAGGTCGATCTGGCGAAAATCTCCGTTCTGGCGCTGGCCGATCAATATCTCAGCTTCATCGGAGAGGCGCAGAAACTGCGGCTCGAACTGGCGGCCGATTATCTCGTCATGGCCGCATGGCTCACCTATCTTAAATCGCGCCTGCTGCTGCCTCGCGAAAAAGAGCAGGGCGAAACAACGAGCGCTGAAGAACTGGCGCGACGGCTGTCGTTCCGCCTGATGCGGCTTGAGGCAATGCGTGAGGCTGGCGCGCAGCTGATGACGCGCACGCGGCTTGGTCGCGATGTGTTTGGACGCGGCATGCCCGAGGGCACGCGCACGGTGCGCGAAACGCAATTCACCGCGAAGATTTACGATCTGCTGCACGCTTATGCCGATCAGCGTCGCCGTACGATCAAGGTCGGGCATGTGGTCAAGCTGCGGCCGGTCTGGTCGATCAAGGATGCGCGCGTGCGGCTTGAACGCATGTTGGGCGCCGCGCCTTCAACCACGGAGTGGCTGGCGTTTGAACGTTGCCTGACGCAGCTCGTACCCAACCATGAGAACGGCAAGGCTGTGGTTGCAAGTTCGTTTGGGGCCACACTGGAACTGGCGCGGGAAGGGCGTATCGAATTGCGCCAGGACGGCCCGTTTGCGCCGATTTACATGCGCCGTACCGATGGCGACGATGCAGCATCGCATGGCGACTGGCAGCGGGTTGGATAACAGGATCAGCGTGGGCGTATCGGGCCAATGACGAAAGAAAAGCGCATGGAGCCGCCACGTTTAAGCCTGGTGCCATCGGGCCGCGATCACGGTGCGAGTGACGTCGGCGACGGTGTTGCGGACGACGAAGCGCCGCGCTCGCCAAACGTTGCCGCGTTGCCGTTTGCCGATCATCGCGAGAAGCTGCGCATCGTCGAGGCGGTGCTGTTCGCTGCATCGGAGCCGCTCGATATTGCGCGGCTGGCGAACCATCTGCCGGAGGGCGAGGACGTCGCCGCGCTGCTGGAAGAGCTGCGCGCGTTCTATGCCGGTCGCGGCGTCAATCTGGTCAAGGTCGCGGGCAAGTGGGCGTTCCGCACCGCTTCTGATCTTTCCTATCTGCTGGAGCGTTTCGCCACGCAGGAGCGCAGGCTTTCCAAGGCCGCGCTGGAGACGCTTTCCATCATCGCCTATCACCAGCCGGTGACACGCGCCGAGATCGAAGAAATCCGTGGTGTGACGACTTCGGCGGGCACGCTGGATATTCTGCTCGAAACCGGCTGGGTGCGTTTGCGTGGTCGCCGCCGTGCGCCGGGGCGTCCTGTCACCTACGGGACCAGCGACAGCTTCCTTGAGCACTTCAGCCTCGACAGCATCAAGGATCTGCCCGGCCTTGCGGAACTGCGCGCTTCCGGCCTGCTCGATGGCAATCTGCCGCCGGACTTCACCGTGCCCGAGCCGACCGATATTGCTGCCCTGATGCCTGATGAACTGCCGCTCGACGCCATCGATGAGGAAGACGCAGAGGCTGACGAAATCGAATCCGAAGAGGATGACGATGCAGAAGCCGATGCCGCCGCTTCATCGGATGCGCCTGCGTCTGACGGGTTGCCTGACGATGACGAGGCCGATAAGCCGTAGCGGCGGCAACGGTGTTCGTCGCTAAATTCTGTTCGCCGGAGCCATGCCGCGCTGGCCGTGTACCGTGGAATTGAGCCTTGTCGTCATCGCAAACAGCCTCTCACTCCGATGCCCCCGATGTTGCGGGGCGCTCCACTGCGGGAGCAGCTGCCGGTGCCAGGGATGCAGGGAAAGGGCGCGCCGCCGCGGCGTTTTCTGCCTGCCTCACCTTTGAGGACGTGCGTCGCAACTTCGGCACAACGCAGGCGCTGGCGGGCGTTTCGCTGGAGATCGATCGCGGTGAGGTCGTCTGTCTGCTAGGGCCGTCGGGATGTGGCAAGACAACGCTGCTGCGGATTGCGGCTGGCATCGAGCGCCCGACCGGCGGCCGTGTGCTCATCAATGGCCATGAGGTTGCGGGGCCCTCCAGCTTTGTCGTGCCTGAGAAGCGCAGCGTCGGGCTGATGTTCCAGGACTTCGCGCTGTTTCCGCACCTGACGATTGCGGGCAACGTCGCGTTCGGTCTGAAGTCGCTGCCGCGCGCTGAAGCCAAGCGCGAGGCGCTGGCGGCATTGAAGCGCGTCGGGCTGGAGCACATGGCGGACGAATATCCGCACGTGCTTTCCGGCGGGCAGCAGCAGCGGGTGGCCTTGGCGCGCGCGCTGGTTCCCCGTCCGGCCGTGATGCTGATGGACGAGCCGTTCTCGGGGCTGGACGTGCAGTTGCGCGACGCCATGCAGGAGGAAACGCTGTCGCTGCTGCGCGAGACGGGCGCCACGGCGATGGTTGTGACGCACAACCCCGAAGAAGCGATGCGCATCGGCGATCGTATTGTGGTGATGCGGGCGGGGCGCCTGATCCAGCAGGGGCAGGCCGAAGCGCTGTATCATCAACCTGCGGATCTGTTTGTTGCGCGGCTGTTTTCCGAGATCAACGAGGTCGCCTATCGCGTCGGCGCTGACGGTAAGATCGATACGCCGATCGGAAAACTTGCGCCGCCGCCGGGGCTGCAGGCGCGCGAAGCGGTCACGATTGGCATCCGCGAACGCGACATTCGCCTGTCGGAAAATGGCGAAGGGCTGTCCGGCCGCGTCCTCGATGCGAAGTTCCTGGGTGATGTCGTGCGGCTCGAAGTGGGCATTGAAGGTTTTGATCAGCCGCTGAAAGTGCGGGTGCGCGAAAGTGCCGGGTTCCGGCAGGGACAGGATGTCCGCGCTCAGGTTGACCCCGAGCGAGCCCTTGTTTTCGCAGCAGAACTACAAAAGTGATGTTTTTGTAAGGTCTTAGCAAGGTTCGGCATGGGTTCGCGCCCTTGCGGTCGCATCCGCTTTCTGCGATACCAAATGAGGCGCGGCAATCTGTGCCAATGAACCGATGCGTTGACGCGGTAGTCTTCGCGGATCAGAGACGCAAACAGAGTAGGAGCGGACGACAATGGGCCTGAGCGGTTGGCATTTGCTCATTCTTGCGCTTGTCGCAGTGCTCGTCTTCGGCGGCAGCGGACGCATTTCCTCCATCATGGGGGATGTCGCGAAGGGCATTAAGAACTTCAAGAAGGGCCTCTCCGAAGAGGAAGAGGGCGAACGCAGCGAGGCCAAGGCCGATCCGCGCGTCATCGATCAGCGTCCTCTTGGTGTAGCCGAGCGCGATTCAACCAAGACCGGTTGAGCGCGCTAGCGACGCTGACGAGTTTTGGCACCGGCGTATACTGCGCCGGCCCGTGGGCGCGCCGATAATCGGAACGACGCATGTTCGATCTGACATCCAGCAAGCTGTTGATTCTGGCCGTTGTGGCGCTGATCGTGGTCGGCCCCAAGGATCTGCCGATCCTGTTGCGTACGATCGGCAAGTACCTGGGTTTGATGCGTCAGCAGGCGGCAGAGTTCCGGCGCCATTTCGATGAAGCCGTGCGCGATGCGGAATTGGGCGATCTGAAGCGTGAGTTTGACAGCGTCGCCAACGAGGTGCGCGCCACCATGCAGGCTGGCTCGCGCGCCATCGATCAGGAACTGCAGTCCGTAGACAAGGTCGCGAACGGCGTCGGAACAGGTGCTTCGGTCTCCGCTGCGCCGACCGCGTCCCGCCCGGCCTTGAGTTCGGATGGTGCACAATCTTCGGCTGGCGGTGACGCCGATGGCGGAGCCGGCCGGGGGGCTGCATGACCAGCGAAGTGACACAGGCGGCTGCCGCAGCTCAGGCCCAGGCGCAACGCGCCGGGCAGGAGGAGATCGACGCTTCCAAGGCTCCGTTGATGGAGCATCTGGTCGAGCTGCGCCAGCGTCTGATCTATTCGCTGATCGGCGTCGGCATTGCATTTGCCGTCTGTTTCGCCTTCGCCAAGCAGATCTATAACCTGCTGGTGCTGCCCTATCAGTGGGCGCACGGTGGCACCGAACCGATCGAAATGATCTACACGGCGCCGCAGGAATTTCTGTTCACCCAGATGAAGCTGGCGCTGTTCGGCGCCATGTGCATCTCGTTCCCGATCATCGCCAATCAGGTCTACAAGTTCATCGCGCCGGGCCTCTACAAGAACGAGCGCCGCGCGTTCATCCCTTATCTGATTGCGACGCCGATCCTGTTCCTGCTCGGCGCGATGATCGTCTATTTCCTCGTCATGCCGATGGCGATGAGCTTCTTCCTGTCGATGCAACAGACGGGCGGTCCGGTTGAGATCCACCTGCAGGCGCGCGTATCGGAATATCTGTCGCTCATCATGACGCTGATTATCGGTTTCGGCGTCTGCTTCCAGCTTCCGGTGGTGCTGACGCTGGCGGCGCGGGCCGGTCTGGTCACGGCCGAAACGCTGAAGAAGGGCCGCCGTTATGCCATCCTCGGCATCACCGCAGCGGCTGCGGTGCTTTCGCCGCCCGATCCGTTCAGCATGCTGGCCATGATGGTGCCGACGATGGGTCTGTACGAATTGTCAATCTGGGCGGTGGAGCGGACGCAGCGTAAGCAGGCGCAGGCCGCATCGTAGTAGGCTTTTTCTGGCGCTCGGCGACTCTCCTTCGGAGAGCTGGCCGCAGTTGTTTGTTGCGCTAAGCGACTGCGCTCCGCGCAGCCGGCCGCCAGCGCGGATTGGCGCGCGCAGCCCCGCATGTCCGCCCCCCACCGTCACTCCGAACCACGTCAGATTCCGCATGTGCGTCTGCCCGTTGGCCTGTCTGTAGACCGATCCCATCCAGCCATCGCTGCTCGTTTTATTAAAAACTGCAACGTGCATTGACCAGACTTGCGCTTCTTGCATGCATCATGCGCGACCTGATCGCGGCTGGACCATCCTATCCGCCCCCACTATACCCTGCGTTATTCGACGACGCGTCGAACCGCGGGTGTCTGGCCGGACGCATGACCGTACATTCTGCCCTAGTTCAACGCGCCGACATTCTGTCGTCATGCCGACGGTCGCCGGCACTACGCAGGCCACCGCACCGCTTTTCGAGGTGTCGTGGATCCCGGCCTACGCCGGGATGACGTTTAATTGTGCGTCGCTAGACCATGATCGCTTCGGGCCCTATCAGTCCGAAGCGTGAATCATCGGTCTCATCAAAAGGACTGGAGCGGCATCGCGATTCGAAGATAAGCGATCACGCTCTAGCGAGCAGAGGCAGCCCGTGTTCGACATCAAGTGGATCCGTGACAATCCTGAAGCGTTCGACGCTGGTCTGGCCCGGCGCGGGCTTGGCGCCCAGTCGGCCGAGCTGATCGCGCTGGACGAAGCACGCCGCTGGCACATCACCAAGCTTCAGGAGGCGCAGGCGCGCCGCAACGCTGCGTCCAAGGAAATCGGCAAGGCCAAGGCCTCCAAGGATGAAGCCACGGCCAGCGCGCTGATGGCGGAAGTTGCCACGCTGAAAGAGTTTCTGACCTCGGGCGAGGAAGAAGAGCGCGTGCTCGACGGCAAGCTGCGCGATGCGCTGTCTGTCATTCCCAACCTGCCGCTTGATGACGTGCCCGAGGGCAAGGACGAGAAAGACAACGTAGAAGTGCGCCGCGTCGGTGAGCCGCCTGCGTTGGCCGGCATCGACAAGCCGCTGCAACATTTCGAACTGGGTGAACGCCTCGGCCTGATGGATTTTGAGCGCGCGGCCAAGCTTTCGGGTGCGCGCTTCGTGGTGCTGCGCGGCGCGCTGGCGCGGCTGGAGCGGGCGCTGGGCGCCTTCATGCTCGATCTGCAAACAGGGGCAAACGGCTACACGGAACACATCGTGCCGCTACTGGTGCGCGATGACGCTGCCTATGGCACGGCGCAGTTGCCGAAGTTCTCCGAAGATCTGTTCCGCACCGAAAATGGCTTCTGGCTCATCCCCACCGCCGAAGTCTCGCTGACCAATCTGGTGCGCGAGGAAATTCTCGACGAAGACGCGCTGCCGATGCGTCTCACCGCGCAGACGCCGTGCTTCCGTTCTGAAGCCGGATCGGCCGGACGCGACACGCGCGGCATGATCCGCCAGCACCAGTTCACGAAGGTCGAGCTGGTCTCGATCACCACGGCGGAGCAGGCGCTGGACGAGCACGAGCGCATGACCGCCTGCGCCGAGGAGGTGCTGAAGCGCCTTGGCCTGCCGTTCCGCACCATGCTGCTGTGCACGGGCGACATGGGTTTTGCCTCGCGCAAGACCTACGACATCGAGGTGTGGCTGCCGGGTGAAAACACCTACCGCGAGATTTCGTCGTGCTCGGTGTGCGGCGATTTCCAGGGCCGCCGCATGAATGCGCGCTATCGCCCCAAGAGCGCCAAGGATACGCGCTTCGTTCACACGCTGAACGGCTCGGGCCTTGCGGTTGGCCGCACTCTGATCGCGGTGATGGAAAACTACCAGCAGGCCGACGGGTCGATCCTCGTTCCGGAAGTGCTGCGGCCCTACATGGGCGGTCTTGAGCGTATCGAGAAGGTTCAGTGACGTGCGCATTCTGGTAACGAACGACGACGGTTACGGCTCGGACGGCATCGAGGTGCTGCGCCGTCTGGCCGAAGAAATTTCGTCCGATGTGTGGGTCGTCGCGCCGGAGAAGAACCAGTCCGGCGCCTCCCATTCGATGACGCTGCATGAGCCGCTGCGGGTGCGTCAGGTGAACGAGCGCGGCTTCATGCTGCGCGGTACGCCCACCGACTGCGTGTTGATGGCGGTGCGCCACTTCCTCATCGACCAGCCGCCAGATCTCATTCTGTCCGGCATCAACCACGGCTCCAATCTGGCCGAGGACGTCGCCTATTCCGGCACCATCGCCGCCGCCAGCGAGGGCGCGATGCTTGGCATCCGCTCCATCGCCATGAGCCAGGTCGGCGGATCGCTCGAGCGCGGGCGTAACGTCTATTGGGATACGCCGCTGACGCACGGGCCGGGCTTGCTGACGCGTCTGCTGAAAATGCAGTCGCCCGCCGATGTGGTGCTGAACGTCAACTATCCCGACTGCCCGCCGGAAGCCGTGGCGGGCGTTGAGATCACGCGGCAGGGCCGTCGCGATCAGGCTTCGCTGAAGATTGATGAGCGCGCCGACCCGTGGGGCATGCCGTACTACTGGTTCAACTTCCAGCGCCCGCCGTCCAGCGTTGTTGAAGGCAGCGACTTGGCGGCGATCGATGCCAACCGCATTTCAGTGACACCGCTCAGTCTCAATCGGACGGACGATGCAACACGAAAAGTGTTAGCCGGTGCGTTCAACGCTTGAAGTCATTCAGCGCTGCTAACCGTTGGATAACGGCGCGTAATTTCGCTGTCGGGGCATTCTGCGGCACGCTCCGATAGCGCGTCACACCGGCTGCGATTGTCACCGCGTCGCCGCTTTCCAGACGCCGCGACGTCCTCAACAATGCACATTGCAGGGCTACTTTTGCTCCACGGCGGGTGAATGCGCGCGCACGCCAGCGCTGTCGATTTTTCTCTGCCATGGAGCGGTTTTCGCAGCACCTGCTGCGCACCGTTAATGCTCCGTTAACCGCTTAAGGGTTAATGGATGATTGGCAGTAAAGGTGCGTAATCATGATGCGTTTTATGCGTTTTAAAAACGGTAGGGCGACGGCTATTCATCCGGCTGGCCGTGCAGCAGTTCTGATGCTGGCATCGGTTTCCGCTGGCTGCAGCGCCTCGGTGGGCTCAGATTTTTCGAGCTTCGGTTTCAGCGACTCTCAGCAGGTCACCTCCTCATCTTCATCATCCTCGGGTCGGCGCGATCCCAACTATCTGGGTAACGACGGCTACGGCAGCGGCGGCTACAGTGCGCCGCGCAGCTATGGTGATGACCGGGTCGCATCGCAGAATTTGCCTGACGCTACGCCTTCTTCGACCGCTTACTCCGGCGGCCGTCAGGGCACGAATTATGCGGCCGCAGATACGCGCTACGACGGCGCCAATTCCTATGGTCGCAGCAGCACCAGCACGAATACGAACACCTACGGGCGTTCGCCGGATAAGCCTGCCAGCAACTACAATTCCTATACCGACAGCGGACGTTACGGCACGGTTGCGCCGTCCTCGACCGCGTCGACAAACCGTTATGATCCGCAGCCGACGCCATCAATGGCAAGCCCCGGCGACACGATCGACGTGCAGCCCGGCGACACGCTCTATGGCCTGTCGCGCCGCTATAACGTGTCGGTCGCTGAGCTCATGCAGATCAACAGCCTGACAAACACCAACCTGCAGGTTGGCCAGCGCCTTTACCTGCCGCAGGGCACGTCCGGGGGCATGGCTTCCGTAGGCACCCGGTATGCACCGCAGCCTTCTTCGCCGCCGACGCAGACCGCCAGCATTCAGCCGCCGCCACCGCCGCCTGTGGCGGATGCCGACAGCCGCTATAACGGCGTCTACACGATGCGTCCGGGCGACTCGCTCTACGCCGTGTCGCGCATGTACGGCGTGCCGGTCGGTGAGCTGCAGCGTGCAAACGGCATCACCGATGCGCGCGGCATCAAGGCGGGCACCGTGCTCCGCGTGCCGACGTCCGGTGGCATGGCGACAGCAAATTCGAACGGCGCGCCGATGCAGCATGTCGCTGTGACGCCTCCGCCGCAGACGACGCAGTACACGCCCGCCGCAGGCGGTAACTCTTCGCAACCGACGATGCTGAACGGTTCTGGTGGTTCGCAATCGACGAGCCTCGGGCAGGGCAGCCAGTACACGCAGGTTGCCACGCGCAACACCAATGATGTGGCTGCCGGTAAGCCGGCCGTTGCATCGGGCAGTGACAAGCTGCGTTGGCCGGTGCATGGCCGGATCATCACCGGCTTCGGCCAGCGGGCTGACGGCACGCACAACGACGGCATCAATCTGTCGGTGCCGCTGGGAACATCGGTGCACGCTGCTGAATCCGGCACGGTCGCCTATGCCGGCGCTGAGCTGAAGGGTTATGGTAACCTCATCCTGCTGCGTCACGATAACGGTTGGGTGACAGCCTATGCACACAACGATCAGCTGATGGTGAAGCGTGGCGACAAGGTGCAGCGCGGTCAGGTCATCGCCACCGCAGGGCGCACCGGTTCCGTCGATCAGCCGCAGGTGCATTTCGAGCTGCGTCAGGGTTCGAAACCGGTTGATCCGGTGCCGTTCCTGGAGCGTGTCGCATCCCGCTGAGGCACACAGTCTGTTCAATAGAAAAAGCCGGGCGTCATTGCCCGGCTTTTTTGTTGTGACGATTGATGGCGGCAGTGTTGGGCTGTGTAAGCCGCGTGCAGGGCGATCTAATTTGCGTTTCGAGCCAACTCGCGGCCATAGAGCTTGCGCAACTCATCCTTGGCCCGCTCCAGAACATCGCGCCGTTCGTCCGACAGCTTGCTGCCAGCGCGATTGATGTAAAACGTCAGCATCGACATCGCAGAGCGATATGGTTCAGATTTGCGGCGTCGGCTGCGCTCGGCCGAACGTTTGAGCGATGCAGCGATTTCGGCAGGATCATCGAGCTTGAAGACGTCCCGCTCCAGCGTCATGGCATTGCTGCGTTTGGTGACGTTGTCTGACCATTGCGCTGATTTGTGATCGGGGGAGGACATCGGCATGAAACCTGATCTGGCGATGGGGGAGCAGCACCGGGCTTTCGTGCCAAAAGCATTGCGGATCGATGATGAACGGACTGACAATGCGCGCCTCACCGCAACCGCTCGCCGTCTGCCAAACACCATTTTAACTCCGCGTTGCTAATTGCCTCTCCGAGGCTGCAACGCTCCTCATGCTGAGGAAGTTCCGCTTAACAGGTGGCTGCGCACCTAACCTTGCAAGCGCTGCATGATGGCCATCGCAGCCTGCGGGGCGCGAATCTTTCCTTCGTGAATGAAGTAGACGAACACGTCGCGCGGTTTCTTTGGCGTTTTGTGTTTGTCATCGACGCGCGGAAGATCGTCCGGCACTCCGCCTGCCGACCATGTTTTCAGCCGTTCCGTCCAGCGGTCGAGCGCCTTGGGCGCATAGCAGGCCTTCTCGGCGTCGCTGCCCTTCTGCAGACGTGCATAGACAAAATCGCCCGTGATATCGGCAATGGCCGGATAGCTTGCATGCTCGGCAAACACCACCGGCATGGCGTGCTGGCGTGCAAGGGCGATGAAGTCCGGAGTGCAGAAGCTCTCATGGCGCACTTCGAGAACATGGCGAAGCTTCACGCCATCAACGGATGGCGGCAGCAGATTGAGGAACGCGCCGAAGTCATCAGCATCGAACTTCTTCGTCGGCGCAAACTGCCACAACAGCGGTCCGAGCTTGTCGCCCAGCTCCAGCGGACCGGACTCAATGAAGCGCTGAATGCTGTCGCCCGCCTCCGCCAGCACGCGCCGGTTTACGGCATAGCGCGGCCCTTTGAGCGCAAACACGAAGCCATCGGGTGTTTCGCTGGCCCACTTGGCAAACGTTTTTGGGGTTTGCGTGCGATAGAACGTGCCGTTCACTTCGATGGTTGGAACATGCTCCGCTGCGTAACTCAGCTCGCGTGCGTGTGCCAGCTTCTCCGGATAGAACGTGCCGCGCCAGGGCTCGAACGTCCAGCCGCCCATGCCTGCGCGAATGATGCCGTGCTTGGCCGTTGTCATCTGCTTTTCGCCCTGCGTTTTGGCACATTCTGACGGTGCCGTCCGGGTCAGGCAGGGTCAAGCGGTTTCGTCGATGGCCTCGCAGACGTTTGTCGCCAGCTGCTTCTGAAGCGCCATCGCGTTGGCGGTTGCGGCACCGACGGTCGTATTATCGAAGATGCACCAGACGCTGCACCCTGCATTTTCCCTGCGGGTTATGTCGGCAGCCAGCGTGTTCAGCCATGCGTCGGAATAACTGGAGTAATACATGCGCGGGCTGCCGTGCAGGCGATAATAGCAGAGGGCTGGATCGCCGCCCGGCCGTGATCCGTCGAGAATTTTTGCCGGATCGGCGGCAACGCGCGCGACCGCGAAAGCCCGCAACAGCGCGTCACTGTCCGCGTCGAACCAGCTTCCATGGCGCGGCTCGCAGGCAAGCGGACCGTGATAGCGCTCGCGCAGCAGTGCAAAGAATGCATCGGCGTCGGCCGATGACATTGCGAGGCTGGGCGGCAGCTGCAGTAGCAGCACACCAAGCTTCGGCCCGAGCGCCGCAACTTCCCCGAGGAAGCTGTCGAGTTCCTCAGTGCAGTTGCGCAGCCGTCTTACATGCGAAATGGCTCGCGGCATCTTCACGGCGAACGCAAATGTATCCGGCACGCTGGCGCTCCATCGCGCATAGGTGCTGGCCCGGTGCGGCCGATAGAATGACGAGTTTATTTCCACCGCGTTGAAGCGGACGGCGTAGCGCTGCAGGTGCGTGCCTGTTTCTGCCGTCGGGAAATGCTGCTGATGTTCGCTGCGCAGCGCCCAACCAGCACAACCGATGCGGATCGCTCGCCGGATTTCGTCCATGCGTTCAGCTTGCCCTTGAAGATCTCATATCAGAGGACGTCGATGCTAACGCGCCGATAATTTTGCCTTCACGATCGGCGGCGCAATGGTTGCTAACCGTTAACCGGTTTGGGCCTGCTCCGGGAAACACCGCTCCGCTAACCCGCCGTTACGTGCGCTCATGCTAGCCATCGCGCTGGTGACATGTCGGCCTGAGCAGGCCGACCATCTTCACGGGCGAGCGGGGGCCGAGTTGCGATTTTTTATCCGAACGCTACAGCGTATCGCCATTTTTTCGATTGGCGCCGTCAGCATCTGGCTCATCGTGTTTGTCGTGTTCGATTTCGCCGACAAGCGCATGCCGGTGGCCATCGCGCTCGCGTTCACATATGCAATCGCCGCCTATGTGGTGTTGCCATATGCGGTCCGCATGGCGCTGAAATTCTCGCAGCTGCGCCATGTGCCAAGTTTTACCGTCGCCGCCGATGGCCTGCCGGCCGATCCCGTCAACGTGGCGCTCTATGGCACCGAAGATGAATTGAAGGCGGCCTTTGCTGCCATCGGCTGGGTCGAAGCTGACAAACTTAACTTCGCTTCTTCCGTGCGCATGGTGAAGGCGTTCGTGGTGAACCGGCCTTATCCCACCGCGCCGTTTTCGACGCTGTTTCTGTTCGGGCGCGGACAGGATATCGGGTTCCAGAAGGCCATCGATGATAGCCCACGCAAACGTCACCACGTGCGCTTCTGGGCGCGGGTGATGCCGAACGATGACGAGGTGCAGTCGGCGCGCTTCTGGCTCAATCAGGAGGTGCCGCCGAAGGGCGCGCGCCTGTCGTGGGTTGGTGCGGGCACGCGCGACACCGGCTTTGGTTTGACGCGCATGACGTTCCAGATCACCCACGCGACAGATTCAGATACCAACGCTGAACGCGACTACATCATGGGTGAGCTGAAGGCCGCCGACTGCATCGGCGAGATTGTTTCAGTACGCGCGGGCGACAGTGTCAGCGAGCACCACGTCAATCATTACGTTACCGATGGCGATGTTGCTGTGGCGGCGTTGGGTAAAGGCGCGGTGTTGCCGTGATGTGATGCGTCGCTTGCTGAACCTGCTCCACCGCGCGCTTGGAGCCTCCTGATGCCTATGCCGGCCCTTGCATCACCGACTTTACATCCTTGAAGACCAGGTCTGGATTTCGTTCAGCCACCCAGTTCAGGCTGAACTCGGAAGGCGCAAGATAAACGTAGTCGCCATCGGCGTCGGTCGCCATTGCGGGGCGGTTGGCCTCGATGAATGCAGTGAGCTTGGCGCGATCGGGCGCTTCGATCCAACGGGCTACTGTGCAAGGAGCGGTTTCGAAGGCGATCGGCAAACCGTATTCATGGATCAGGCGATCACCCAGCACGTCGAGCTGCAGCGCGCCGATCACGCCAACGATCGGCGGCGTGCCATCCACTGGCGTGAACAGGTGCACTACGCCTTCTTCCGCCATTTCGGTCAGCGCGTCCTTCAGCTTTCTGGCGCGGATCGCGTCCTCAAGCCGGATGCGGCGCAGGATTTCCGGCGCAAATGACGGAATGCCGAGGAACTGCACGTTTTCGCCCTCGGTCAGCGCATCGCCGATGCGTAGCGTGCCGCGATTGGGAATACCGACGACGTCGCCCGCGAAGGCTTCCTCGGCGAGCGAGCGATCCTGCGCAAAGAAAAACTGCGGCGCGGTAAGTGCCATCGTTTTATCCGAGCGAACATGTTTCACCTTCATGCCGCGCGTCAGCTTCCCCGAGCACAGCCGCATGAACGCCATGCGATCGCGGTGGTTCGGATCCATGTTGGCCTGGATCTTGAAGATCACGCCGGTCATGGCGGGTTCGGTGGCTTCGATCGTACGGGCGGCGGCGGGACGGCTGAGCGGCGGCGGCGCGTAGGCGATCAGCGCATCCAGAATATCGCGCACGCCGAAATTCCTCAGCGCACTGCCGAAGTACACCGGCGTCAACGTGCCTTCGCGGAATGCCTTCAGATCAAAGTTGCCACAGGCATCGCGCACCAGCTCGATTTCCTCGCGCCATTTCGCAAGGTCGACCGGATCGAGAAGGGTGTCGAAAATCGGGTCGTCGGGCCCTGAAACAGTTTCACCTTCAGGATTTTCATCGACGCGCCGGAAGCGATCCTTCTGCAGGTCATACGTGCCGCGGAAGTTGCGACCCATACCAACCGGCCACACCATTGGCGCGGTATCGAGCGCGAGCACCTGCTCGATCTCGTCCAGCAGTTCCAGCGGCTCGCGCGCTTCGCGGTCCATCTTGTTGATGAGCGTGATGATGGGAATGTCCCGCAGGCGGCAAACTTCGAACAGTTTGCGCGTACGCGATTCAATACCCTTGGCCGCGTCGATCACCATGATGGCGCTGTCGACGGCCGTCAGCGTACGATAGGTCTGGTCGGCGAAGTCTTCATGGCCCGGTGTGTCGAGCAGGTTGAAAACGGAATCCGCGTATTCGAACGTCATCACCGAGGTGACGACGGAAATGCCGCGCGACTTCTCGATGGCCATCCAGTCCGAGCGCGTGTTGCGTCCGTCCTTCTTGGCCTTCACCTGACCGGCAAGCTGAATAGCGCCGCCGAACAGCAGCAGTTTTTCGGTCAACGTCGTTTTACCGGCGTCGGGGTGGGCGATGATGGCGAAGGTGCGCCGGCGGCGTATTTCAGCGGCAAGCTTCCCGGCCGGACTGTTGGCCGGTGCAGAAGGGACGGGCGCGGGTTCGTCGGACATAGGGGCTGCCGCCTGCAATTGGTTGCGCACCGGGGCGCAGGGAGGGAAGGATTTAGCCAGCCCCTTAGCACCGTTCAAACGCGAGGTCGATGCCCGCGGAAGCCGCGTTATTGAACCGGGCAGCTTTAGCGCCAAAAAATGCCATTTGGGAACGGCAACAGCACGGCGCCGATGGGCCTTGTGCATTGCCCCGCGTTCAGGTTGGCGGTTGGGAGCCGGGCGAGCAAGCTCCAAAAACAGAAAAGGCGCTGCTGGAGGAGCCGAGCAGCGCCTTTGAATCTACAGGCTGGCTTCAGATCAGGGTGCAGCCTCGCCCTTGCATTCCTTCATCAGCGCCTCGCGCTTTTCCTTCACCTTCGAGAGCTTCTCCTCGAAGTGCGTGATGGCCTTGTCGTGCTGCGGGGTCGAGCCGCCGGTGTCTTTAATTTCCTTCTTCATTTCCGCGATCACGTTTTCGCGCTTGGAAATGGAGATGTCGGCGTCATTGAGAGCCGTATTGATTTTTGCGTCGGCGCACTTGTAATCGGCGGCCTGGACGGAAGCTGCGGGAACAGAAACAATGACCGCCAGGGCGATCGCTGCCAGAGATGCGTTTTTGATCATTTTGTTTGTCGCCCTTTTGCGATGGTGCGCCAAAGCTATCACACCACAACCGCAGATTGGGCATGAATAATGCGTAATTTTATTGGCCGGAAGGTGGCAAATCCTTCGCGCTAATCGCTGTTTTTACTGCGTTTTCGTCAGCTCTATTGCACCTGCAGAGGCCGGGCTGGCCCGCTGCGGAAGCTGATGGTTTCAGTAAATAAATGGTCGCCGGAAGGGGGCGGGAGCGGCATCACGTGATGCCGTTCGCCGCGCCTCATCCGTCGTCAAACTTAGTTGCTCAGCTTGATGTTGAGCGCGGCGCGGGCAACATCGATGTTGTCGAAGCCAACGCGATCGCCTGGCAGAACGCCAGGGAACGCCGGCGGAATATGCCGTGTCGCGCCGATGTCATAGCGCAGATATTCAGCGCGCAGAGAAACTCCGTAGAATGGCATCCACTCAATGCCGCCACCATACGTCAGGCCGTTGTCGTGCATGCGCACGCGATCCTGGAAGGCGAGTGCAGGCACGTTCTGCGTGAACTTGTATTCGCCGTAGCCCCAGCCGATGGTGCCGAACAGAAGCCAGTTGTTGATGGCCCAGCCGAGGCGCGCGCGGACGCTGGCGATGTGGGACATGTCGCCGGACAACGTCGCCGGGATTGCCGGGATGTTGATCGTGCTGCCACCGTTCGCGAGCGTGGATGCATCCAATTCGAGGCCCAGAAGGAACTGGTCACTCTGCCAGTTGTAACCAATCTGACCACCGATGATGCCGCCGTTGAGATCGAGCGCCGAGAGGCTTGTCGCGTTATTGAAAGTGCCTTTCAGATCCTGCCAGCCATAGCCACCGTGCAGACCGACATACATACCGTTCCATGGATTGCGTACCTGCGCCTCAGACGGCGTCGCGGTAACGATGGCCGCCATTGCAGCGGCGGCAAGATAAAACTTCTTCAAAGCCACGTACTCCCTCGCTCAATTTTTGTTCCCCTCATACGCGGGCTACGCAACGAGACGCAGGGCTAACATGACGGAGCGGGGCTCGAATGTTACCGGGCCGCGGTTGTGCACACAGGCACCGGCTTTTTTCACAGCAGATGAATAACTTTGGCTCGAATTGGCGCGGATTATCGCTTCTGTAAAAAGGCGCTTGCCACTGTTCGTGGCGTCACAGTGCTGCCTGTTGGCGCGTGCGCCAGTACGTCGGGGATGCGCGTCAGCGCATCCGCACGATACTGCGCGGTAAGGCAGAAATGCCTTTTAAATAAAGAACTAGATCGATTTTGCGCGCGGGCTCGATGCCGAATTCAGCATCAGCGCGTGCGGGCGCAAAGCCTGGGTTTAACCGGCGTTGCTGTTTGCCGGATTGATTACCTGGCTCGGGTGGGAAGCCGGGGTGCGCGGATCACTGCGCTTCACGCCGAAAGCTGAAATAATCGCGACGGCGATGGCAAAGATCACAATCGTGCCCACCGTTACGGCCGTGCTGGGCGGAACGGATTTGCCAATGCGCGCAAGCTTGTCGCCTGTGGAGGTGCCGGCTTTTCGGCTGTCTGATGTTTCGAGCAAGTCTGTCATCGGCACGCTCTGATGGGCTCACTTCCAACTAAACGGCGAACACTAATGTCTGTTGAAGTGCGATGGCCCGATTGTCTGCATCCGGCAGCCGGGGCGGTTACAAAGCTGGTATCCCTCATCAAGGGTACATCTCAGCAGGTATTAAGACGCTATAATGCATCAATATTTTTCGGGTGGGCATGCATCAGGATGCCGCTGCCAAACCTAGGTCAAGTCTGGTTGGCGATGGTAGCTACCCTACGGGGTAGGCGTGGCAGGCGGATGGTCGCGGCATTGCTCGGGTGTCATGGCAACTCGCTGCTTCGTCACTTGAACAGCGACGTGAGCGAGAAGGACGATCCTTCGATAACGGGTGGCGCTTCAGCAACCTGCGTGTGTGGTTCATCGATGTAGACGTTCACGCCCGTCGCGCGTCCATCCTTGATCAGCGATGCAACATAGGACCAGCCTTTCGGCTCCATGCCGATGCACGCTTCAGACATTTCGCCCTTGAGCCGCACATGGATGGCAATGTTGCCGCGAGCTAAAATGGCCTTCTTCTGCTGCGGCGTATACTGGTCCTGGTTCCAGAGTTTGCGCAGCCAGATGCCGGCGACGTTGCGCTTTGTTTTAGGCCCCCAGTTGATACGGCGGGCTTTGTCGGACGCGAATGAGTATTCGCCGGGTGGCAGCGGCCCGACAGCCCTGGCGGCCAGACACTCCGGATCGGGGTTGTTGCGGCAGACGTCGCGGCCGGAAAGCGCCCACGTGATCGTACGACCGTCGATGGCGGCATTGTCGGAGATCACGAAAAGCCGGCCAGTGCGGATTGTGTAGCCAAGTTTGAAGTTGCCCGCTGATGTCGGCACTTCACGCACGACATCCTGGAAAGGCTTGCAGATTTCGCCGCCCGAAAGTTTGCGCCGGAAGCCGTTCAGGCTGATGGTGACATAGTCGACGTTCGACGAGCAGTCCCACATCGGCAGCATCTTGCGATCTTTCAGCGCCGCGAGCACGGTTTCGGAAGCGGGCGTTTCTGCGCGCGATCCGCTCTGCTTCCCTGCCTTGGTGTCCCGCCCGGCGACCTTCGATTTGGCCGGCGGCGGCTTCACTTCAACCTTCAGGGTTGTGTCCCAGGGTGCTGCTTCCGGAGCAGGGTCGGCAGGCAGCGAGGCCTCAACGATCGTGCCGTCCTCGTCAATCGTGCCGCGCGGCAGGGATCTGATCTGCTGGCATCTGGATGTCAGCTGCGGCGGGGTGATCTGTTTGACGGCGAGTTGGCGGGCCAGCGCACTGGGGGCGCCTTGCTCGATGTACGCGCTGATAAGCTGGTGCTGCACTCCAAGTTGTTCCGGCGACAACTCAAAGATGCACTCTTCATAGATTTCGTCGCCCACCTGGCTGAAAATATCGGCGAGTTGCGCCGCTGCAGCGGAAGGGGGCGGCGGCTCAGGCGTCAGGTTGGCGCCACTAGTGCTGATAGAGCCGGAAAAATCGGGTATCTGCGCCACAGCAGGCACAGCCGTCAGCACGAGCATCGCGGCGGCAATGCCCCATGCTCTAAAGCCAAGTTGTGCTGTTGTTTTCTGCACGCAGTCCAACCCCGATTCACGACCGCAGACAATTTCGTACTCCGAGAGTCGGGGCAATACCATGGCGCCGATTTTGCCCCTATCGTTCAGGTATTTGGCGGGTCGTCGGATTGCAGCAAGCAAGTTGGGGCAAAAAACCGCTGATGTTTGTCAGGCGCATGGCGGTGGCGCCCGTTCCGGCTGTCGCATCGCGGCGCTATTGGTCGCAAACGCACGACAGCCCATAAAGGTCGTTCATTTACCTTGCCGTGCTATAGGCGATCCTGAAATCCTCACTCGCTCGGAGACATCCATGTCGCAAGACACCAACAAAGAAGACATCAACGCTGCCATCGAGCGCCTGACGCAAGAGAATGCCGAACTCAACGGTATGGTGCTGGCTACCGGCGTTATTCTGACTCAGCTTCTGCAGGCCATGACGCTGCGTGAGCTCAATCCGTGGAATTCGGCCACGCGTATCGTCAATAACGCCCAGAGCGCGATTGAAGGCTTTGCAGCCAGCGATTCCAGCCCGCGCGCCCAGGCTGTGAAGGAGCGTGCGCTCACCGCCATCAAGCAGTTTGAAGACCAGCTCCGCTCGGTCCTCCCGACCTGAACCGCACCGGATTTCAGGCAAGAAGGAGCCGGTTACGCATCCGGCACAAAAACAATGGTCGCGAAGCTTTACCTTGAGGATTTCGCCGTCGGGCAACGCTTTGAAAGCGGAAGCCATGAGATGACGGCCGAAGCTATCAAGCGCTTCGCGGCTGAATTTGATCCGCAACCTTTCCATCTCGATGAAACCGCGGCCAAGGATTCGCTGTTCGGCGGGTTGGCGGCCAGCGGATGGCATACGGCCTCGGTCACGATGCGGCTGCTGGTCGAGGGTGGCGCGCCGATCGCAGGTGGCGTCATTGGCGGCGGCGGCGACATCACCTGGCCGCTGGCGACCCGACCCGGTGACGTGCTGCGGGTGACCAGCGAAATCGTGGAAATCAAGCCATCGCGCACGAAGCCGCATCGGGGCATGGTGATCAGGTGCGATCGGAAACCGAAAATCAGCGCGGCGAGACCGTGCAGATCATGGTTTCCCGGTTGGTGGTGCCGCGCAGGCCGGACGGTGTGTCCGGACCCGCCGTGTAATCTGGCCACGCTGCGTAAAAAGCAAAAAAATACGGTATGTCATGGTGTTACGTAGCGCCTGTCGCCGCGCGACTTATCGACAGCGGCGGAATAAATGTGTCGCGATTGCGACACCGGCTCGCCGGTTGCACCCGCGAAGCAGCTTCGCTCTTGCGGAAAAATGGCCAGCCCGCTTCGTTGGGGATGAAGATCAGATGACCCTTGTCCTGCCACAGTATTGCGGCAGGCTAGCCTGAGGGTTTTCATTCAGGGCGATTCAATGATGCGGACGTTTGCAGTGCCAGCTTTGCTGTGGGGTTTGGCAACTGTATGGGCCGGACTGTTCGGCGCAATTCAGCCGGCGACGGCGCAGTTGCTTTGGGATTGGGACGGTGAGCGCAAGACCGATGGCAGCGGCCGTCGTGTGGTCTCGTTTGACGAGAAATATACGCCCGGCCAGATCATCGTCAGCTTCACTGACCGCAACCTGTATTTCATCCACGAGCGCGGCAAGGCCATCAGCTATCCTGTAGCTACGCCACGTGAGGAAGATCGCTGGCAGGGCGTGACCACGGTCACGGAGAAGCGCGAAAATCCGGCCCTGGCGGCCTACGCCTTCAATGCTGAAGGAAGGATCCGCGCCTGCCAAGCTGGGTTCCGGGCGGTCATCCGATGAATCCGCTGGGCGTGCGCGCGCTTTATCTCGGTTCGAGCTTTTATCGCATTCACGGCACCGATGCCCCTTGGACCATCGGCACGGCGGCGTCCAAGGGCTGCATCCGCATGTACAACAAGGACGTGCTGGATCTCTATCCGCGCGTTCCCCGCGGAACACGCGTCACGGTAACGTGGGAACGCTTCCGGTCAGAAGAGATCTCGCAGACACCGGTCGCAACCCGCCGTGGTAGCCGCTCGCTTGGTGGTCCGCGTTTGCGCAACATGCAGAGCAACGAGCTGCCGCGTCAGGCCGTCGAAAGCTGGGCGAACTGATCCGGATAACGGGCCGCCGGGCACCGGTTGAGATCTGTTTATCGGCATAGAGAAACGGCGCGCCCCCTCACAGGGCGCCCGCTTTTGCATTCTAGCAACTGTCGGCGGTCCGATTAGCCGCCGTCCCACCGTCCGTCCAAGCGGCTCCCGCTCAGCTTTCCTGACCGGACTTCAGCTCCGCATACTTGGCCTGCGCCTTCTTGAACTTGCTTTCGAACAGCCACATCGCGTCGAGGATCTCGCGGTAGGTGGCCGAGGTCTTGGCGCGCTCCTTCTTGCCGAATGCAAACATTGAGTTGTTGCGCAGATAGCCCATCACGCGCGGACTGGTGATGCGGTAGTTCATGAAATCGCCGGAGCTAAGCGCGGCCCGTGTGGGTGTCGGCACGATCTGGATGAGCTGGAAAAACTTCATCTGATCGATTTCGTTGGGCAGCACCTTGGTTATTTCCGGTAGCTGCGCAAACAGGTCTGCGTGCGCGTTCATCAGCCCGTTACGCACGGCGACCCAGTGATTGTAGCGCTCGTCGATGCCGCGTGCGCGCGCAGCCTCCTTTGCGTCACGCTTGGCGACGTCAGGGGCAACTTTCGCGATCCGCTCCTTCAGGCCGTTCCACTTGCGCTTGCCGTTCGTATTTTCTTTCGGACCGGTTTGCAGACTGCCCTTGTAAGTCTTGGAGCGGCCATTGCCGATGTTCTGATTGCCGTTGGTTTCGGCGAAGAAGATACCAAGGCTGATGCGCCCTGCAGCGTCGGCTGTTTTCTTGTCGAGGCCTTGGGCCAGACCGATGGCGCGGCCGATGTCATACACGTCCTTGAACGGAGTGTTTGATGCCTGTGCAAACTTCGGCGGTGCCTGCATGTTCTTGAAGAGTGCAGCGTACTCTTCAATCAGCGGCTCGATCTCCTTGTCGAAATACGCTGGCGGCACATCGAAGCGATTGGGCGGTCCAATACGCTCCGGTATCGCATCGGTGAGATCCTTATAGGTGCTCATCACCTTGACGCGCGCCAGATACACTTCCTGTCCCGGCCGGTTGGCCAGTTTGGCGTTGGCATCGATCTGGCTCCGACGCTCAGCCAACACCCGTTTGAAGTCTGCCAATGCCGCGTCATAGGCAGCAACGGCATGCGCCTGCTCGCGTGTGAGTTTGGCTGGCAGACGTTGTGCGTGGGCGGAGGAAACGGGTGAGAAGCTACCAGCGCCAGGGAAATGCCCGGACGCCGAAGCGGTAAGCGCAAGGATGAGCGCTGCGGAAATTGATGCCGGTTTCATTGTGTCTGGTTACGCGAGTTGCGTGAAATTTTCCAGTCGCAGCTTCCTTAAGATATTGTCATCTCCGCGTCATTGGGCTGCGTTTGTAGCGAAACTCAGCGTAGTGATGGTGTTGCTGTTGATGCTTGTGCGGCACCGCGCCGCGTTAAATAAGTTAAGGAAATTGCGGAACGCACACGGACGAGCCGCGTTTTTGCTCCGTAACACAACGGAGGACGATCATGATCAGCCGCACAACTCTCGCCGCCATCCTTATTGCGGGTACTGCAACTGGCGCGTTGGCAGAAATGAAGCTGGCGGACGTGAAGGTGAATACGCCCGGCGTAAAGGTGCAGGCGCCAAGTGGTGGCGTTGAACTTGATGTCGATGTCAATCGCGGCGCAGTGAATGCCACTGTGATGCCGACCGTTGATTGGGTTGGCCGCCCGCTATTCTCAATCGACGGCAAGCGTCTTGGCGAGGTGGCGCTGGTGAACGGCGAAGACATCTACGCCGATATCGGTGGCTTCCTTGGATTGGGCGAGACACGCGTCAAGTTGGGCGCAAACCAGATCGGCAGCGCAACTGATGAACGCGTCGTGATTAAGCTGACCGAGGAGGAAGCAAAGGATCTTCCGAAGGTCGATAAGAACGCTACGGTTCAATAATCCATCGCGACGCTCGTGCCCCGACCGCGTGATGCGGGGCGCACCGGGACGGAACGTAAAACACGTCAATGAACCGGACGCACATGCGATAGGCCTCCGGTTCAAATGATCGATACGACAACGGCGGCGCTCATCGAGAGCGCCGCCGTTTGTGTAGAGGGCACAGGCGGTTCAAACCGCCCATGTTTTAGTTCGCAGCGGCTTCCGCCTGGTTGCGCTCTTTCTTGGCAATCTTGGCTTCACGCTTCTTAGCGTTCTCAGCCTTGCGCTGGCGGGCCTGGATCTGCTTGCGGCGCGAATCCGACATCGTGGGCATGGGTCTCTCCAATAGGTTTGAACGGGTTGGTCAGAAGCGCCGTCGGGCGCGGATTTCCCGCCAGCCTCATAGCCTCCCGCCGGGCCGGTTGTCAGCCCCATAATTGCCGCCGGTCCTGAAACCGGCGGTTTTGCTGCTGCTGCCCGTTAACGAACAGCCTCATCGGGCTGCATGGCGCTCGGCCCAGAGCAACAATCGGCCAACATAGGGCTTAATTTGCGCCCCTAGCGGCCTTGAGTTGAGCCCTCAGTGCTGTTCGGCAGGGATTTCGCGGCCGAGCCGGTCGACGTAGGCGATGCCGACCGCCGACAGGATAAACACGATGTGGATGATGGTCTGCCACATCACGCCAGCTTCAGTGAGCTTGGCGCCATCGGATCCCAGATTGCCAGCTTCAATGAACGTCTTGAGAAGATGAATCGACGAGATGCCGATGATGGCCATCGCCAGCTTGATCTTCAGAACGCTGGCGTTCACGTGGTCGAGCCATTCGGGTTGATCGGGATGACCGTCCAGCTTCAGGCGCGAGACGAAGGTCTCATAGCCACCGACGATCACCATGACGAGCAGGTTGGAGATCATCACGACATCGATCAGGCCAAGCACGATCAGCATGATCTGCTGCTCGCCGAACGATGTCGCGTGCAGAACCAGATGCGCCAGTTCCTTGAGGAACAGGAACACATAGACGGCCTGGGCGATGATGAGGCCCAGATACAGTGGAACCTGGAGCCAACGTGAGCCGAAGATCAGGGAAGCGAGCAGGGAAGTGGGTGACGGGTTCGCGTCGCGAGCCATATGGGTTGCGCCTGTCCGTTGCTGTTCGATGATAGGTGACGGCCCATATCACAGGAGACGGACAGTGCGGAATGAGACAACGCGCGGCGGCTAAACCGTCACGCGGCAAATGCCGCAGCAAAGGGCATTTGATCGGAAAGGCTACGGCCTATTTGAGCGGCTTCACTTGCTGCAATTTGGTTGCGGAGCCAGAGAAGCGCGGCGTTCACATTTATTTGAACGGCGCTATGCCGCTATCGTGGTCGCTGTTTGCCAGCATCTGAATGTGCCGTACAAAACGATCGTAGGCTTCGAGATAGGGGCCATCAACAAACTCTTCAATTCGGGTCAGCATGTTGTTTGCCGTCCAGAAATTGAAGCGCAGCATGACATCCAGAACTTCGCCAGTATTCTTGTGGCGATAAACGCCATGTACCGACGCGGTGCTGAAATCAGGTCCAGAAACAATCCGTCTGAGGGCGAACCGTTCGATCCAAAACGTCGTCAGCACAAGCGTGATGCGGAATTCAACGTCTTCACGGCCGTAACTGCTGGCTGCCCACGGAACCCGAATGCCGTCGACATTGACTAGAAAGATGATGTCCGGATGCATGACGTTTAGAACGCGCTGAACGTCTCCAGCAGCCCAGGCGCGTATGGCATGTTCTGCGATGGAGCAGTCTTCCTCGAATGACACGGCAGCGAATCCAATGCGTAAGTCCCGCGGATTCATCACGCGTCGCACCAATCGGGATTGTTTCTAAGGTGCAACCTGATGATTACGTAACAGGTAGCTCGGATGATGTTTCGCAGCAAGAATATTAAACGGCAATCATTTGCCACGATGGATTTGCGCCAGTGCGCAAAGGGTAAAATGCACCGGCATGCTGAAAATCGCGCGTGTTTCCTGATCCAGATCGGACGAAGACTTAGAACGTTTCCTAATTCCGACTATGCGAATTTAGCAAACGTCGTATGCGGGGGACAGTGATCAAGCGGTCTGCGCGCATGATGACGGATTCATGACAGACCGCACGATGGCGGAATGTTTCTATGCAGAGTTTTGGTTTCGCACCAATCCTTGCAATCCTTGTTTAGCTCTCGCGTCCGCCTGAACGCACAGCAACGGCTAGTGCCTGCAAGGCTGTCGGAGCCGACGTGTGGGCGTTATTCAGCTGCGTGACGTTTTGGTTTTTTGCTGGAGCCTGCGGTTGCTCCGGTTGAGACCTGATCGGCGGCCGGCTGCGCAGCACTTTGGCTTGAGCGTGCATTTACGGGCGCAGGCTTGCGCGCCATAACTGGCTTCAGATATTGGCCGGTGAAGCTTGCCTTTGTCGCGACAATGTCCTCCGGCGTTCCTTCAGCCACCACCGTGCCGCCGCCATCGCCACCTTGCGGGCCCATGTCGATCACCCAGTCGGCGGTTTTGATCACTTCAAGATTGTGCTCGATGACAACCACCGTGTTGCCCGCGTCGGCCAGCTCGTGCAGCACTTCAAGCAGCTTGGCGACGTCGTGGAAATGCAGTCCCGTCGTCGGCTCGTCGAGGATGTAAAGCGTGCGCCCGGTAGCGCGGCGCGACAGTTCCTTCGACAGCTTGATGCGCTGAGCTTCGCCGCCCGACAGCGTCGTCGCCTGCTGACCAATCTTGATGTAGCCGAGCCCCACGCGCGCCAGCGTTTCCATCTTGTCGCGAATAGGTGGCACGGCCGAAAAGAACTTGGCGCCTTCTTCAACCGTCATGTCGAGTACGTCGGCGATCGACTTCTCGCGATAGGTGATCTCCAGCGTTTCGCGATTGTAGCGCTTGCCCTTGCAGACGTCGCAGGTGACGTAGACATCCGGCAGGAAGTGCATCTCGATCTTGATGACGCCATCGCCCTGGCAGGCTTCACAGCGGCCGCCCTTGACGTTGAACGAGAAGCGACCCGGGCCATAACCGCGTGCCTTGGCTTCCGGCAGCCCCGCAAACCAGTCGCGGATTGGCGTGAATGCACCGGTATACGTTGCCGGGTTGGAGCGCGGCGTGCGGCCGATGGGCGACTGGTCGATGTCGATGACCTTGTCGAGCTGATCCAGCCCCTCAATGCGCTTGTGCGCGCCAGCTTGAATGCGCGCGTTGTTGAGCTTGCGCGCAGCGGCGGCGTAAAGCGTGTCGATGATTAGCGAGGACTTGCCCGAGCCGGAAACACCGGTAACGCAGGTGAGCAGGCCAAGCGGTATGTCGACGCTGACATCCTGCAGGTTGTTCTCGGTTGCGCCAACGATCTTGAGCGATTTGCCCTTCTGGGGCGCACGGCGCTTCTTGGGCAGTGGCACCATCCGCACGTTGGAAAGATACTGTCCGGTCAGGCTATCCGGATCGGCCATGATCTCAGCGGGAGTGCCCTGCGATACGATGCGGCCGCCGTGAACACCCGCGCCGGGACCGATGTCGACGACATAATCGGCAGCGTGGATCGCATCTTCGTCATGCTCGACAACGATCACGGTGTTGCCGATGTCGCGCAGATGCTTCAGCGTGGCAAGCAGACGATCGTTGTCGCGCTGGTGCAGGCCGATAGACGGCTCGTCCAGCACATAAAGCACGCCGGTCAGGCCGGAGCCGATCTGCGAGGCAAGACGGATGCGCTGGCTTTCGCCGCCTGACAGCGTGCCCGACGAGCGCGACAGCGTGAGATACTCAAGGCCCACATCGTTGAGGAACTGCAGCCGCTCGCGGATTTCCTTCAGGATGCGCGTGGCGATTTCGTTCTGTTGTTTGGTGAGCTTTTTCGGCAGTTCGGCAAACCACTCGTTTGCCGTCTTGATCGACATGTTGGTGACTTCACCGATGTGCATTTCGTCGATCTTGATGGCCAGCGCCTGCGGCTTCAGGCGATAGCCGCCGCATGTTTCGCACGGGTGCGAGCCCTGATAACGCTCCAGCTCCTCGCGCACCCAGTCGCTTTCGGTTTCACGCCAGCGCCGCTCGATGTTGCTGATAATGCCTTCGAACGGCTTCACGGTGTTGTAATTCCGTGTGCCATCGAAATAGGTGAAGGTCACGTCGTCGTCGCCGGTGCCATAGAACATGGCCAGTTGCACGTGTTTGGGTAGCTTGTTCCACGGCGTGTCCATGGAAACATCGAAGTGCGCGGCAAGGCTCTCCAGCGTTTGCTCGTAGTAGGGCGACGACGAACCCGTTTTGGCCCAGGGAACGATCGCACCCTGCGACAGTGACAGATCGGCGTTCGGCACGACAAGATCAGGCTCGAACTGTAGTTCGGTGCCAAGGCCATCACAGGTTGGGCATGCGCCGGCTGGTGCGTTGAACGAGAACAGTCGCGGCTCAATCTCATCGATGGTGAAGCCGGAAACGGGGCAGGCAAAACGCGCCGAAAACGTCACGCGTTCGTGCGTCTCATTTTTGTTTTTGTTCGCGCCTTTGGTTTCGGATTCATCCAGCGGCTTATCCGCGAATTCCGCGAACGCGATTTGCTCGTCGGAAATGTTCAGCGCCGTTTCGAAGCTATCGGCAAGGCGTTTGGCGATGTCCGCGCGCACAACGAGGCGATCGATCACGACATCGATATCGTGCTTGAACTTCTTGTCGAGCTTGGGTGCTTCGTCGATCTCGTAGAACGTGCCGTCGATCTTGACGCGCTGGAAGCCCTTCTTTTGCAGTTCGGCCAGTTCTTTCTTGAACTCGCCTTTGCGGCCGCGCGCGATGGGCGCCATCAGATAAAGCCGCGTGCCCTCTGGCATCGCCAGTACGCGATCGACCATCTGCGAAACGGTCTGGCTTTCGATCGGCAGGCCGGTTGCAGGCGAATAGGGCACGCCGACGCGCGCAAACAGCAGGCGTAGATAGTCATAGATCTCGGTAACCGTGCCAACGGTCGAACGCGGGTTCTTCGACGTTGTCTTCTGCTCGATGGAGATGGCGGGCGAAAGGCCGTCGATGTGGTCAACATCCGGTTTCTGCATCATCTCCAGGAATTGGCGCGCGTAGGCAGAAAGGCTCTCGACGTAGCGGCGCTGGCCCTCGGCATAGATGGTGTCGAACGCAAGTGACGACTTGCCCGATCCCGATAGCCCCGTGAACACAACCAGCGCGTCGCGCGGGATCTCCAGATCGACGTTCTTCAGGTTGTGTTCGCGCGCGCCCCGAACATGGATGGTTTTCATCAGCGAGGGGGTAGCGATGGGCGACTTGGGGGCTTTTGCCATGGAGAATTTCTATCCGGGGCCAAGGAGGCAGCAGAAGGCCACCCGGCGCGTCTGGGCGCACGGTGGGTGGCTAAGATGGGCCATAGATAGTGGGTCGGCGCAAGGCGCGAAAGCCCACAAGCGGGCTGGGCTGGCTGGCGCGCGCATAAGCCCACATTCCGGGGCTGTTGCCTAAGCTACGGGGGCGGCGGCAGGGACGGGGGGCGGGAGTGGCAATTCCGGGCTGGCAGGCGCTTCGGCACGGTCGAGGGGGCAGTCGACGCCCTTTTTCCGGCAGCGCCGCCGGTAAGCCCGCTCCCAGTTGGCCTTCAGCCCCACCTCCTGCTGCTGGATGCGCAGCGCCTCGATAAAGCGCAGCTTCTTCTTCCTGCCCTCAAGGCGCTTGAACTTTTTCTTCTGCTTTTTGGTCATGCCGCAGCCGACGCAATGGCCAGCGTTCTTGAACTTGCAGACACTGATGCAGGGGGAGGGGATCTTCATGCGGGATGACACATAGGCATCGGGCGTCCGTATGGGAATGGCGGGGCTGGCAGTGCCGTCCGGTATGTTAAATTTTCAGCCGTGCGCCCGCGCCTGAAGGCCATTTCACTTGAAGGTCATTCATAGGACTTTAGCCGGCCCCGACTAATGTGCCATGGACCAAGCGGGGCACCTGTTCATGGCCGAACTGATCCACTTTGCACTATCCAATTTCACGCTGACGTTTCTGGTTCTGGGGCTTATCACCGGCCTGATCGTCGCGCTTCGCAAGGAGCTCACGCGGGCCACCCTGGCGGAAGAACTGCTGGCCTATTTCATCCTGTTCACGATCGCGATCGCCTACTTCTACAACTTCGTGTTCCACGTCTTCTTCGGCTATCTGGCGCCGGTCTATATCGGCTGGGCGGACAGTCCGTTTCAGGCCGAGGTGGGGTATGCAAGTCTTGGCTTCGCTGCCGTCGGCCTGCTGGCGTTCAAGGGCAACTGCATGGTGCGGCTGGCCGCCATTCTGGGCCCGGCGATGTTCCAGTGGGGTGCAGCGGCGGAGCATGTGAAGTCGATCATCGCGACCGGCAATATGGCGCCGGGCAATGCCGGGATCATGCTCTATTCGGATATCTTGCTGCCGGTCATCGGCTTCGCGCTGCTGTGGTTCAAGCGCGCCACCGATCAACGCGGCGTCGCTTCGGACCGGTAGGATCCAAAGCGATGCTGCAAGCTGTTTGAGACCGATGAAACACGCTTCGGCCTGCTAGGCGTCCGAAACGATCACGGTCTAAAGCGCCGGTGGTTCATCCTCGCCGCGATAGCACGTGATTGGAACGATGCCGCCCGCCGCGTCGGCTTTCTGCTGATCGGCATCGGAAAGCGCGCCCTCCATCAGATCCAGCCTCTTCCAGATCGGGAATGGCTGCTGACCGTTCCCGTCGGGCACATGCGCGGACAATCGCTCGCGGGTGCGATGGATGTAACGCCCGCAGTTGACGAAAATCCGCTCGATTTGAACGGAGATCAGCAGCTGCGCTCCGGGATAATCGGCGCTCTGCGCATCAATCTCAGCTATCCGCGCGACGCCTTGCAGCCGCAAACGGCGCGGGTTCTCGAAATCGATGAACAGCATGCCGATGTTGGCGGTGGCGGCGATGTTGCCGACCGACAGGAACATGCCGTTGCCGTCGTAGGAAGGGAACAGAAGCTCACTGGCGCCGGTTATGCGCACAAAGCCGGGCGCGCCGCCCTTATAGGATACGGTCGGGCGTCCAAGCGTATCGACGGTGCTCAGAAAAAACATCGGCGCGTGGGAGATAAACTCGCGATCAGCATCGTCGAACTCGGCGTGGGACAGCTCTTCCAGTCTGTTTGCAAGCCGGCCGGTTCCGAATTGATCGTGCAGTCGCCTGTGCGACGGGCCATAGAGTTGGCTCAAGATGCGTCCTCCCAATGATTTTTTTGCTCAAGTATTACGCAGCGCACGAACGGGTTGCAACCGGATGCACAATCGCGCCCTTATGCGGTGCGCGCCGTAACCGCCCGGCAGCTTTTCTCCGGCATGCGTTATTCAGTCTGAGGAGCGAGACCGATGGAAACGCAGAGCATGGGCGAGCAGGTGGTATCGGCGCGGGAGATTTCAACGACCTGCTGCATCGTTGGCGGTGGACCGGCGGGCATGATGCTGGGGTTTCTGCTGGCGCGAGCCGGTGTCGATGTGACGGTGCTGGAGAAGCACGCCGACTTCCTGCGCGATTTCCGCGGTGACACGATCCACCCCTCGACGCTGCGGCTGATGGATGAACTTGGTCTGCTCGATGAGCTATTGCGCCTGCCGCACAGCCAGCTTGCAAAGCTTGGGGCAATGATCGGCGAGACACCTATAAAGTTTGCAGACTTCAGCTTTCTGGGCCCGCGCTATGGTTTCATTGCCTTCATGCCGCAGTGGGATTTTTTGAACTTCCTGGCATCGAAGGCAGCGGCCTATCCGAATTTCCGCCTCATCATGCAGGCGGAGGCGACGGACCTCATCGAAGACAACGGACGCGTTGCTGGCGTAAAAGCTATGACGCGGGACGGACCGTTGACTGTCCGCGCTACGCTGACCGTCGGCTGCGATGGCCGCCATTCGGTAGTCCGGCGGCAAGCGGGGTTCGAGGTGCAGGATATCGGCGCGCCGATCGACGTTTTCTGGCTGCGCCTGTCACGGCGGCCGGACGAGCCGCAGACCTCCGGCCGTTTCAACGCTGGCAGCTTCTTCGCGGTGATCGATCGGGGCGACTATTACCAGATCGCTTACGTGATCCCGAAGGGCGCCTCCGACGCCATCCGTGATGGCGGCATCGAAGCATTCCGCAAAATCGTAGCTGACAATCTGCCGTTTCTGGCTGACCGCGTTGATGAGCTGCGTAACTGGGACGACGTGAAGTTGCTCAGCGTCCGGATCGATCGTCTCAGCACCTGGTTCCGCCCGGGGCTGCTGTGCATTGGCGATGCCGCGCACGCCATGTCGCCGATGGGCGGCGTGGGCATCAACCTGGCCATTCAGGATGCGGTGGCGGCGGCAAATATCCTGTGGCGTCCGCTGGCCGACGGCACGCTGAAAACCTACGAACTGGCCAAGGTTCAGCGCCGACGCATGTTCCCGACACGGGTGACGCAGCGGCTGCAGGTTCTGGCGCAAAACCGTATCATTCAGCCGGTGCTGGGGGCGGCGCAACCACTGAGCGTTCCACGCATGATGCGCCTGATTGATCGCACGCCATGGCTGCAACGCATACCGGCGCGGATCATCGGCGTGGGTATCCGCCCGGAGCACATTCAATCGCCGGCACGGGCGCCTGCACGGGCTGTCCGGGAAGGGACAGCCCGCAGTCAGTGATGCCGGGCTTGCCGGAAAACCGGTTCCGACTTTTTCCGGAAGCGGTTCTTTCGCTACGTGCTTCTTATCGGAAAACCGGATCCCACTTTTCCGGAAGCACTCAGCCGTGGTTGGTGAGCGCGACGAATTCTTCGTCGTCCTGCGCGCGGCGCTCGAACTTCAGGAAGTCATAGTAGCCGCAGCGCCCCTCGCCGGGGAACGAACGGCACACGCCAGGGCGGGCTTCATAGACCGTGCAGCTGCGCTTGTCGGTGTCGAAGAAGCGGCAGATGCGACCGTAGATGTCATCTTTCTTGCGGCGCATGGCGTACTTGCGGCCATGCGCTTCCTTCGTGAACGCTTCCCGGGCGTCGTCGAAGCTCATGTCGTAGTGACGGGCGAGGCGCTCAACGTCACGCTTCTCCAACGGGATCAGCGGATAGGAGCAGCAGTAGCCGGGACACTTCTGACAATTGTATTGGGTGCTCACAGCGCGGTGTTCTCCTGCGGTGATTCGGCCACCATCGGGCCGATACAGCGTCAGCAGCAGTCTGATAACGCCTTGTCCTTCTTGACTCATGCAACGCGCCGTGGGGAAAGAGCAAGAGGCATAAGGGCTTTGGCCACAGGTGGGGACATGCTCTGCGGCGGATGTCACACTTTTTCCCATAAGGTTTGCGTAGTTCGCATGCGCTTCGGTGGCCGGAGGCCGGTACCCGACGCGCACCCGATCATGCGGACTATGTGGTTGCGCGCTTCTTTGTGACATTCGGCTCTTTGTATCATTCGGCAGTGGTCGTGTTGGGTGGCCGGATGATTGAGTGTTTTTGCGATTTGCGATGTTGGTGCTGCTGAGAGGCTCAGCTGCGGTGACATCGAAATCAGTATTTTGAGTGGGGTTTGAAGATGGCGGATGCGGCTGAGCGTTCTGCAGATGCGGATACGCCTGTAAATCCCTATAGCCTGCTAGAGGCCGTCAACAATTCCAGCGACACCTCACACACCGGCTGGCTGATATTCCTGGCCATCATGACCTACCTCATGATTGCCGTCGCCGGTGTGACACATGAAGCGCTGCTGACTGAAACGCCGGTGCAACTGCCGATCCTTCAGGTCAACATCCAGCTCAAACAGTTCTTTCAGTTCGCCCCCGTGGTGCTGGTGCTGTTCCACATCGGCATTCTGGCTCAGCTTGTGCTGCTGGCCCGCAAGGCGCTGGAGTTCGACCGCGCGATCAGCTTCCTGGAGATTTCCGGCAAGCGCACCCATCCGCTGCGGCTGGAGCTGCATAATTTCTTTTTCGTGCAAAGCATCGCCGGGCCGCACAGGTCGGCGCTGATGAGCGGCTTCCTCAACATCATGTCGTGGCTCACCATCATCATCCTGCCGCTGGTGCTGCTGCTCTATATGCAGGTGGCGTTTCTGCCCTACCACGATGTGGCGACAACCTGGATCACACGCGTCTTCCTAACGCTCGATATCGTGGTCGTGCTGCTGATTGGTGTTTTTCTGATGCGGGCCGAAACGTCGTTCTTCCAGGCGTTCTGGCGTTCGACGATCACGCATCCCCTCAGCGTTGCGGCGACGGCGGTGGTGCTGGGCACGGTGCTGTATCTGTCATATTTCGCGGCGACGGTGCCGGGCGAGCGGCTGGATACGATCGGCCGCAAGTTGACGGCGTGGGCGGCACTGCCGGGCGACGGCAAGCTGCAACACAGCGGTTTGACGATACCGGCACTGGTCGGCGACGATGCCATCCTGGGCATGTTCCACCGCAATCTGGTGGTGACTGATTCCGAGTTGCTGGGCGGCGAGGGCAGCAAAACGCTGCGGCTGCGCGGCCGGGATCTGCGCCATGCCAAACTGGACCGCACCGATCTTGCCGGTGTGGATCTGACCGGCGCGCGGCTTGATGGTGCCAGCCTGATCGGCGCCAACCTTGAGAACGCTTCACTTGGCTGCGCCGAACCGGACGCGCTGATGCTGAGCGATAGCCGTGATGCGGCCCGGTGTGTTTCCGCGCGCGGGGTCGATCTCAGTCGCGCCAGGCTGAAGGGCGCACGGCTTTGGGGCATCGATCTATCGGCCGCCAAGCTGAACGACGCCGAGCTCGAAGGAGCTGACCTCGGCAACGCTGTGCTGAGCGGCGCCAGTCTGGTCAACGCGCAGCTCGACAAGGCCGAACTGACCGGTGGCGTGCAGGCGCAGGGCGCCAATTTCCTCAATGCGTCGCTGCAAGGTGCGGATCTGACCGGCGCGCGGTTGCAACTGGCGGATTTTTCCAGCGCGTCGATGCAGGGCGTAATCCTGAATTTCGCCCAGCTTGAAGGCGCAGCACTGCGAGACGCCAACCTTGAGGCGGCCAGCCTCATGCGGGCGAAGCTCATCGGCGCCGATATGGCCGGGATGCGCGTCACCGGTGGCGATCTGCGTGGCACGCAGGTCTGGATGTCGTCGACGCCGCTCTGGGATGGCACCGGGCTGACGGATCTTTCCGAGCTTGTGGTGCGCGCGCCCAATGAGGCCGACCTGGCGGCGCTGAAGGCCAGTTTGCTGGCGATTTCAGGGTCCGATGCCGGGGTGCGTGCCAAGGAGCTCTGGGCTCAGATCAGCGGTGGCAGTGGGGCCTGGAGCGGCACAGTCGATCACCAACGGTGGCAGAGCTGGGTCGGCGCGACGCCGGTGCCGCCTGCTCTTACATACCGTGAAGATCTCACCGCCTATCTGCTTAAGCTGATGTGCAGTACGCGCTGGAGCGACGGCGCCGTGGCGTCGGGCATCGCGCGCCGGGCAGCATCGCCTCAGTTCCGGGGGGATGCCGTTCTTCTGTATGACCGCCTGCGAGGCAACAGCTGCCCCGCGTCAGCCCACGCCGCGCCGGGGGCAATGAAGGTGCTGTCGGTGGCCGCCGAAAACGCACGGAATTGAATGGGTTGATGCAACTCTTGCCAGATCGGTGGCGTGGGTTTAGTCTGGAACGTATTGAGAACATGCGGCCTTACGATCGTGCTATCTGCCGCAGGCAACGCCGCCCAGCCGATCGTGCCCGTCCAGCCGCAACGTGGTCTGGCCCAGACGCGGATGCGCGCACGTTACCGTGGACAACTGCAAGCGGCACCGTGCGGTGCGGGTTTGGTGTGGTTAGGTTGCGAGTGAGACTCAGTCTGGATCCGGGGCCCGGCATTGCGGGTTTTGTTGACAGCGGAAAGCAAATTGCGGCCTCCGGGCTCACTGCGCCCTTGCCAAAGCGGCGCGTCGAAGCCCGCCGGTGCCGGACGCCTCAGAAGGCGAGCGGCAAAGGCCGCGCAAACAGAAATGCTAAGGAGTGACCATGGCAGGCTCGGTCAACAAGGTAATCCTGGTCGGCAATCTCGGCAGGGATCCTGAGATCCGCCGCACGCAGGACGGCAAGCCAATCGCAAACCTGCGCATCGCGACATCCGAGACGTGGCGTGATCGCAATTCGGGCGAGCGCCGCGAGCGGACGGAATGGCACTCGGTGGTGATCTTCAACGAGAACCTGTGCCGGATTGCCGAGCAGTATCTGCGCAAGGGCTCCAAGGTGTTCATTGAAGGCGCGTTGCAGACCCGCAAGTGGCAGGGTCAGGACGGGCAGGACCGCTACTCGACCGAAGTGGTGCTGCAGGGCTTTAATGGCAATCTGACCATGCTTGATGGTCGCGCCGGTGGCGGTATGTCCGAAGGCGGTCAGGTAGACTACGCTGGCGATAGCGGCGGCTTCGGCGGCGGTGGCGGTTACGGCGGAGAAAGCTCGCGCTCGTCCGGTTCGCGTAGCAGCGGCGGTGGCAGTGGTGGCGGCAACAGCAGCCCCAGCTTCGACCGTCAGCTCGACGACGAAATTCCGTTCTGATTGGGCCTGACGCTGAGGGCATAGGGTGAGCCCCGATGGTTGCCATCGGGGCTGATGTCGTTATGCGGCAACGTTGCGGCTGCCATTGGGCCGACAGCATCTCGCACGCATCGAGCAATCCGAATAGCGCATCCGCCGCGATCATCGTTAGCTGACATCGGAGCGCCGCTGCTGTCCTGCGTGCTGGCGGCAATTGCATGAAATTCTCTGCTTTGATCGCGCCCCTTTGAGCAATAGCGCTGAAAGTTTCTGGCCCGGCCTGTGTCAGGGACCTGCGTCAGGGGCATCCTGCCCATAAAACAGCATTTTCTTCCGGTCGCCCCAAGCCCACAGATCGTCGTTCACGGCTGAACTTTTAAACTGTTTTTGACCGCGTCCTGAACGGATCTGAAATTCCGCCACGGCAAAGTCAGTCATATGAATATCAGCAATAGGGATAATCGCAGTGTGCTGCGTCGGTAGGCACGATGACAGAGTTGGAACGGGAAGAATTCATCGGACCAACGGCCGATCAGGTTGAGTGTTGGCTCCATGCTCAGTCCGAATTGGACTGGGCCCGGGTTGGATTGGCGCCTCTGTGCGACTGGGATCCCGCGCTGCTTGCTGTTCTACGGATGTCGGTATGCGCGCCCAATCCCATGCTGCTGCTTGTGGGGCGCGAAGGAATAGTTATCGCCAATGACGCTGCCCGGCAGCTTTTCGCAATCAAGGCGGCGGCGGGCAGTTTCAATGGTCGCCCGGTTGCAGAAGTTCTGCCCGATTACGCGCCCCTCTGGAAATTGATCCTCGCCAGAGCACAACTGGGCGAAACGACGGCGCTGCGCGATGAACCTATCCGCACCCCGGCGCCGGACGGCGAGGAGCAACTGAAATGGTTCCATCTGGACTTCATGCCGGTGCTTGATTCCGCAAACGGGTTTCTCGGCGCGCTCGGCATGGTGTGTGACGTAACTGACCACATCCAGCGCATTCACGACTTGTCGGATTCCGAAGAGCGGTTGCGCCCGGCCCTTGATGGATCGGGAATGGTCGGCGTGTGGACACTTGATGTGGCATCGGGCCTGAGCACCGCGGATGTGAATGTTGCGCGCGCCTATGGCCTCTCGGAGGAGGATTGCAAAAACGGCATCGATGACAGCCTGTTTTTTGACGCCATCCATCCGGATGATCGAGAGAGGGTGCAGGCGGCGTTCGAGCACGCAATCGTCACGCGTTCATCCTATAAAAACAAATACCGCGTGGTAGGCCGCGACGGCCAAATGCGCTGGGTCATTACGTCCGCCAAGCCATCGATTGATGGCTACGGCGATGTCACGCGCATGCTTGGTGTTGTCATCGATGTCACCAATCAGATGGAGACAGTATCCGCGCTTGCCGAAAGCCGGTTCCGTTTTCAAACGCTGACAGAAGCCCTGCCGCAGATCGTCTGGAGCTGTGCTGCGGATGGTGCGCACGACTACTTTTCGAAACGGTGGAGCGAGTTTACCGGGATTGCGCCTGAGAACATCGTAGAAGAGACGTGGAAAGAGCTGGTGTTCCCGGACCATTGGCCAACGGTGTCAGATGTCTGGGACGCGGCGCTGCGTTCGGGCGAGCCATATGACATCGACTACCGCTTCCGGCATCATTCAGAGGCTGAATACCGCTGGCTGCGGGTGATGGCCCTGCCGATCCGCGATCGATGATGGCAAGGTGATCCGTTGGCTCGGCGCCAGCACCGATGTGCACGACGCGTATCTGTTGGCGGAGCAGCGCGAGAAGCTGGCCGATGAGCTGGTGCAGATCGCAACGGTAGATCATCTCACGCAGGTTCTGACGCGCAGGGCAGTCATCGATCGTGCATCGGCATTTCTCAATGCTGGAGCGGCCGATCAGGTAGCATGCTGATGCTCGATATCGATCACTTCAAATCTATCAACGATACCTACGGCCACGCTGGAGGCGATTGCGTTCTGGTCTACGCTGCCAAACGCGCGCAAGCCTGTCTGAAGCAGCACGATCTGATCGGGCGTCTGGGCGGTGAGGAGTTTGCGGTTCTGCTGCCGGGCTGTGCGGTTGAGCAGGCGCATCAGGTTGCCCACCGCATCCTGCACCTCGTGCAAAAAGACCCGTTCTAGCTTGAAGACGGCCAGCAAGTTTCGGTGACCGTGAGCATCGGAATGACGACCGGTGCCGCCGGAGCGAACTCACTGGACGAGTTGCTGATGATTGCGGATCAGGCGCTTTATGGTGCCAAAAACGGTGGCCGTAACCGCGCCGTTTTCTCGTCAGCTCAGGCCGTGTAGCTCCGCCTGCCATCATTCGCGTGTCACCAGCCGACCCCGGCCGTGAAAACTTGATCCGCCGCAACTTCGCCTTTTTCTGTCGCATCTGACACGCAGAAACTTGCGCATTTGGCTGGCGGCTTTGACTTGGCTTGCAGCCTTCGTTCATGTTGAAGGCGCTACCACAATTCCGCCGATCATCTTTCGCACATGGCGGCGTTACCACCCGACATTCGTCGGCACACAACTTAGGGAACTTACATGCTTTGGCGAGCTCTACTGACGCCCGTCGTCGCCTTACTGACAACCGTTACCCTGATTGGCGCAGTTTCGGCTCAACCCGCGCGATTGGCGGATCGCGGTGGTGATCGCGGCCGCCATGGTCCGCCGGGAGCTGGCCCCAATCGCCCCGGCCCGGATCGCGGCCCGCCTGTTCCTGCGGTCACGCAGGAAGACCTGGGAACTGCTGGGTGAGCAGGCTGTCGGCTTCGGCGTCGACCGCGATGTGATCCGCGTTGGCCGTCGCGAAGGTTTCTTCAGCAAGATCGCGCTCGAAGTCCGGGACAACGAAGTCGAAATTCTCGACCTCAAGGTGTTCTTCAACCGTGGTGCTCCGCAGGATGTCCGCGTGCGCCAGCGTGGCCGTCCAGGCGACCGCACGCGTCCGATCGATCTTGTCGGTGGCGAGCGTGTGATTGACCGCATTGAAATCGTCTACCGTTCGCGGCCGGGTTATCGTGGGCGCGCAAGGTTGCAGATCTACACGGCGTGAAGTGGGTGCGTCCGATGCCGCCGCCTCCGCCGCCGGTTGCCCGGTGGGAAGAGCTCGGCTGCAGCAAGGCCGGCTTCCTGCCCAACAAGGATGTGATTCGTGCTGGACGTCGCGAGGGCCGCTTCAGCCAGATCCAGCTGCGTGCCTTCCGCAACAAGGTGCACATCCTCAACCTGCGCGTGATCCATGGTAACGGCGCACCTGACGATATCCCTGTGAAGTCGGAGATCCGCGACGGTGGCGAAGACCGTCCGCTCGACCTGAAGGGCAACCGGACGCTTCATCGACAGCGTCGAGCTGTATTATGTGGCGCAGCCGAGCCTGCAGAGGGATACGGCCCAGGTCTGCGTCTTCGGACGTTGATGCGGACCGATTAAGCGCAACTACACTTCGATAAAGAAGCCCCGCCCCACGCGGCGGGGCTTTTTCGGTTATGGGAAGGTGTGCTTCGTGGTCATGCGCAGAAATGCACCGGGCTGCGGCTCGGCCTGACGGCGCCCAGGCTGATGTTCCCCGACTGGCCTGACTGGAACAGGATATGCCCGGATGGATCTGGGCTGGGCCCTGCTGGGGATCGTGGCCGGCATGTTTATCGCCCTGCAGGGGCCGATAAACGCGCAGTTGGCGTTCAAGCTGGGCACGCCGATCGCGGCCTCTGCGGCATCGTTCGTCGCCGGCGCCCTTCTGTTGCTGGTGCTGGCAAGCGTTGTGACAAGCGTGCAGGGCACGGCCATCAACTGGGGCGCGCCGCCGTGGTGGATGTACGTGGTGGGCGGATCGCTGGGTGCGGTGTTCGTCACCTGCGCACTTATTCTCACGCCGAAGCTGGGCGCGGCTGCCACCATGGCGCTGATCGTAGCGGGGCAGTTGCTGGCCGGATTAGCGTTGGATCGGCTGGGGTGGTTCGATCTGGCCGTGCGCGAACTGACCATCGGCCGTGTTGGCGGCGCCGTGCTGCTGATTGCGGGCGCGCTGCTGATCCACGTTTCAGGTCAACAACGGGAACGGCGCACGCCATTCAACTGGCCGCCTGACGCTATGACGCGCGCCCCCTTGCATCGGTGCGGCTCAGGCGGCACAAGCTCCACATCCATCCCTGGGCGGCTGGGCCCGAGCGGCTGGCCATTGTGCCGTGCGCTCAGGTTCTGTCCGCCAAGAACTTCCGTTGATTCATGCGCACCGACCTTTCGACTTTGAGCTGCCTGAAGACCGCATCGCGCTACTTGCAACGCCGCGTGATGGCGCTGCCAGCTGCTGTCGGTGCCTGCGGGCGATGAGGCGTTCGCAGATCTCAGCGTCGGCGACCTGCCGCAGCTTTTGCAGCCAGGCGATGCGTTGGTGTTCAGCGACACGCAGGTCATTCCAGCGTCGCTCAGTGGTGTGCGTCAGCGCGGCGAATACAGGTCCAGCGTGTCGCTGCTGCTGATTGAGCGCCTCGCGCCGGATCGATGGCGGACGTTTGCGCGGCCAGCAAAGCGCCTGCAGGCCGGTGATCGTCTGCAGTTCGGCCACGGCGGCGAGATGTGCATGCTGGGTGCGCTGGAAGGCACCGTGCTAAGCCGCGGCGAAGGCGGCGAAGTTGATATCGCATTCGATCTGTCGGGGCCGGATCTCGACGCTGCCATTGCGGCCGTGGGCGAGATGCCGCTGCCGCCGCGTACCGGCAAGCGCGGCGTCGAAAGCACCGACCGCGCCGACCTCAGACGATCTACGCCGCGCGACGGCGCTGTGGCCGCGCCGACGCTGGGGCTGCACTTCACACCGGAGTTGCTTGCGGCGCTTGCGGAACGCAGCGTTTCAAGCCACTTCGTGACGCTGCATGTTGGCGCGGGCAACTTCTGCCGGTGAAGGTGGAAAACACCGCCGAGCATAAGATGG